>NZ_AFOZ01000014.1 GCF_000217915.1 Shewanella sp. HN-41
AAAAGCGAGGGAATAATCCCGTTGAGTTCGTTTGGTTGTTGATTTCATTACACTCTCCAAATAAAGATTGAAAAGTGTCAACGCTATTTAGGACGGGTCAAAGGCATTAAAAAAGGCTTTCTATCTGGATAGAAAGCCTTTTTTACTCATACGTTAACCATCAAAGATAGCGCTAGGGTGTTTTTACAATATTGGCTACTTGTACCATGGCATCCCGAGCGGAGCGGCTCACTCCCGAGAGTTGGAAGAAACCATGGATCACCCCAAGATAACGGCGGCAGTGGGCATTTACGCCGGCATCTAACAGATTGCGAAACAGCTGCTCACCTTCATCGACGAGCGGATCAAATTCCGCCGTAATGATATGGGTTTCGGGCAAGCCCGCTAGATCATCGCTACGCAGTGGACTGGCTTCGACATCGGTTCTGGGGTGCCAATCGAGGTACATATCGAACCCTGTGAGCAAAGTATCGCGGGTGATTATGAATTTTTCGCCATTGTCGCTATAGCTCTGGCTCTTGGCGGTCGCATCCAGCATTGGATAGATAAGCACTTGTTTTTGCGGCAACCATTGTCCCTTTGCTTTTAAACGCAGGCAAGTGACTAGGGCTAAATGTCCCCCCGCACTGTCACCCATCAGGGTGATATTGGCGTTATTGCCACCCCATAGGTGGCAATGTTGATGCACTACATTGGCGGCATGGAAGGCGTCATCATGGGCGGCAGGGTACACATGTTCTGGTGCGAGGCGATAGTGAGCAGCAATCACTAATGCGCCCGCATCATTGGCGAGTTTACGCAGTTGTTGATTGTGGGTCTCAACCCCCACTGACAAAACAGCCGCCATGGTAGTAAATCACCACGGGTAAATCCTTTGCCGCCGAGGGTTTGAAGAGGGTCAATTCTACGCCATCGATTGAAACCGGTTGAACTTCAAACACCTCTTCAATCTCACCAGCTAATATTGTGCTATTGATATATCCTTGGCGCCGTTCTTCTATGGTCTGTTCCCGCACCGATGGGCACCCTGCAGCGATAAACTCGCTGACCAACTGTTTGATACCGTCTTCTAAATAGAGTTGGGCCATTTTTCCCCCTAGGATCAATTAGTACAGCCAAACTAGGCTATATAGCGTAGTAGCCGGAGTGTAGCTAGCATAGGATAAAATGGATAGCGCCTCGGTTAGAAAATGTTTATTGGGTACCATAATGCCATCGGAGCCGTCTGTTAGACGGCTTGGGACTCAGTGAATGGCAGTGCCAAGTGGGTCCTATCAATGCGTGTAGTCGCAATGAATACGGTTGCAATAAATATTTGCTGATTGAGCTAAATCGCTAAAGGTAACAAAATACTCGATTAGAACGATGGCTAGCGGCGTCGTGACCCTCTTCCCTAAGGTAGGATTTTTCGTGGCAAAAGTTCCTAAAACATTACAGCAACGCATGGGCATTGTGGCCCTCACTTGGCCGATTTTTGTCGAAACTTTGCTGCAATCCTTACTTGGGATCAGCGATATTTTTATGCTCAGCCATTATTCCGATAATGCGGTTGCGGCGGTGGGGCTCACCACTCAACTGATGTTCTTTATGATGGTGATGTCCATGATGGTGAGTACGGGTGCCAGCATTTTGATCAGCCAGAACAATGGTGCCGGCAAAGTACAACAGGCAACCGATGTTGGGGTGGCGAGTGTCGTCCTGAGTCTGGCCCTTGCCCTGCTAATGGGTCTATCGATGTTTTTTGGCGCTAGGGGCATTATCCATTTATTTGCCCTCGAGCCCCATGTGGCGGGCTTTGCCTACGATTATTTAGTCATTTGTGGCAGCTTGAGCATAGGTTTAGTGATGAACATTGCCTTTGCCGCCATTTTGCGTAGCTATGGTTTTACCCGCTCGGCCATGTTAGTCACCTCTAGCACTGGCTTGCTGAATGTTATTGGTAACTATATCGCCCTGTTTTCTCCCTTTGGCATACCCGTTTATGGGGTAACAGGCGTGGCGATTTCCACTGTGACCAGCCAAATTATCGGTGCCTTGATTATGCTGGTGGTGATCCGCAGTAAAAAGATCCCACTGCCGATGCTGCGACTTAAGCTATTACCCCACAGTACCTATTGGAGCGTGATGCGTATTGGCCTGCTCAATGCTGGCGAAATGCTGTCCTACAATATGGCGCAGATGACCATCATCTATTTTATTAGCCAGATGGGTACCCTATCGCTCACGGCCTACACCTATGGGTTGAACATCAGTCGTTTTATCTATTGTTTTGCGGTGGCACTCGGGCAGGCGACACAAATTCAGACCGGATACTATGTTGGCAAACAATGGTTTGAGGAAATCACCACTCGAGTGCAGCGTTACTGCCTAGTGGGCTTTGTCGCCTCACTCGTCATCGTATTAGTCTTCTATTGGCAGCGATTCACTATCGTCGGTTGGCTGAGTGAAAATGAGGATGTCATCCAGCTAACGGCATTATTGCTGGCGGGTTCTATCGCCCTCGAAACGGGGCGGGTGTTTAATCTGGTGATTATCTCGGCCTTAAAAGGTGCGGGTGATGTGGCATTCCCCGTGCGGGTTGGTCTCTTCAGCATGTGGGGCATAGGGGTCTTATTTGCTTGGTTATTTGGCCTGCACTTAGGCTACGGGGTGCTCGCCGCTTGGCTTGCGGTCGCCGCCGATGAGTGGATTCGGGGTCTGATCATGGTGCACCGCTGGCGATCACTCCGCTGGCAACGCTTTACCCGAATTCCACCCGCGGCGGAAGTGCAGTGATAAGTGTGAAGCGCAAGCGCAGCCACTATCTAGTTAGTCGCTGCGTTTTTTGCTTGAGAAGTTTAGGCTTGCTGCTGCAACAGGGTACGGCACAGCTTAATAAAGTCCGATGAGGTGACGATACCAAGCACTTTTTTATCGGCATCGACGACGGGCAAACAACCGAGTTTGTTTTCAATAAAATATTCCACCACGGCAGTCAAAGGCTCATCGGCGGTTAAGTGTTGAAACTCTTTGTCCATTACCGTGGCAATGGGGGTGTAGCGTTCCTTGCGGTCGAGCGCCCCTTGGCCGTATTTGTTCAGCATAGACAAGACGCTGGCGATCATTTTTTTATGGGTGAGTACGCCAACCAGAGTGCCATCAATTTCGGATATCACAGGTAAGTGGCGCACGCCGCGGGTTTGCATAAGATGATGGGCATCTTTCAAGCTGGCACCATCGCTAATGCAAATTACGCTCGGGCTCATAATATCGCTGACTTTCATCATATAAATTCCTTTCTTGCATCGCTCATTTGCTGGCTAGATTGCCGTAATATGGGCAGAACTATTTGACTCACCCTTCACCTTTTCGATGGTAGCAGTTTCCGCTTCCACTGTGCCAGCTCTGGATAAATAAAGTACGATGTCCAGTATAAGTTTTTGAATTAAAAGAAATCATAAAAGGCTGACAAAGATGTCACAAATGTGTAACAGTGATGTCTCACAATCTGGGTCTCATTAGACCTCATACCAGTGAAGCGAAATCTAACAAGGGAATAATAATAATGAATCGTACCGTGACTCGTCGTGATTTTTTGGCTATGTCGGCCAAAGGTGTTGGTGTTGCAGTGATCTCCTACGGCCTAATGGGCTGTAGTGACAGTGATGATGATAAATCTGTACCAGCGCAGTTTTTACATGGGGTGGCCAGTGGCGATCCTGCCCCCGATGCGGTGATCCTCTGGACTCGTGTTACGCCTGAATCCGAGGGTGATGTGAAAGTGAGTTGGCAAGTGGCAACGGATGCGGTCTTTGCCCAATTAGTGACCACTGGGGAGATGGTCACTAACGCGAACCGTGATTATACGGTCAAGATTGATGCCCGAGGTTTACGCGCGGGGCAAAACTACTTCTACCGCTTTATGACGGGCGGTAAAACCTCCGAAGTGGGTAAAACCCGCACGCTACCTGAGGGGGATGTGAGTTCTGTGAAGTTGGCCGTGATGTCCTGTGCTAATTTCCCTGCCGGTTATTTTAACGTCTACGAGTTAGCGGCGGCGCAGGATGACTTAGATGCTGTGGTGCATCTTGGGGATTATATCTATGAATATGCCCGCGGCGG
The DNA here is from genome assembly GCF_000217915.1 of Shewanella sp. HN-41. Classification (GTDB taxonomy): domain Bacteria; phylum Pseudomonadota; class Gammaproteobacteria; order Enterobacterales; family Shewanellaceae; genus Shewanella. The sequence continues at coordinate 4,102 of NZ_AFOZ01000014.1, forward strand.
TTATGCCAGTGAACACGCCGCAGAGCTTGGCCGTGAAGTCTTACCCGCCAATGAGTTACTGACTTTGAGTGACTACCGCACCCGTTATGGCCAGTACCATGGTGATGCGAGTCTGCAAAAGTTACACGCCAAAGTGCCCTTTATTACCGTATGGGATGACCACGAAGTGGCCAACGATACCTGGCACGATGGCGCCGAGAACCATAATGAAGGTGAAGGGGATTTCACCGTCCGTAAAGAAGCGGCACTGCAGGCATACTTCGAGTGGCTACCTATTCGCCCATGGCGCGAAGGTAACCATGAAGAGATTTACCGCAGCTTCAGTTACGGTAATCTGGTTGACTTGCATATGCTCGATACCCGCGTATTGGCCCGTGATAAACAGCTCGATTATGCCGATTATATGGATGCCACCACAGGGGCATTCGATGGCGAGCGTTTCCTTGCCGATGTGACTTCGACCTCGCGTACCTTGCTTGGTTTGACTCAGCTATTATGGCTGCAGGGCACTCTGTTACAGGCAACGGGTAAATGGCAGGTTTTAGGGCAACAGATCTTAATGGGTAAGATGTCCTTGCCAGCGGCGATTGCGACCCAGCAACTGAGCATTCCTCAATTTGCCATGTTAGGGGCATTAGCTAAGTTAGCCGCGCGTGCGGCGGCGGGAGATCCCACTCTTACCGCCCAAGAGCTGCAATATCTGCAAGCCAATCAAGCCCTGTTAACGCCCGAGGTCATTGCCCTACTGCAATTACCTTCAATTCCATACAATTTAGATGCTTGGGATGGTTACGCCTATGAGCGTGAGGTGATTTTAGGCACGGCCAAATCGAAAAATCACAATCTAGTGGTGATCGCTGGCGATACCCATAATGCCTGGGCAAATGAACTCAATGATGTCAATGGTGACACTGTCGGGGTTGAGTTTGCGACCAGTTCAGTCTCTTCTCCTGGGCTCGAATATTACTTAAACCTGCCGGCGGAGCAAATTCCAGCGACAGAAGCGGCGATTGTGGAGTTAGTCGCCGATCTTAAGTATGCCAACCTTAAGGATCGCGGTTTTATGACGCTCACTTTCACCACGGAGGAGGTGCGCAGCGATTGGCATTATGTGGACACCATTTTGTCTAAGGATTTCCAAGCCGTCACCGCCCGTAGTTATAGCGCCAAGACCAAAGCTGGCGAGCATAAAATTACTGCTATCGTCTAGTCCATACTTTGCATTGCTCCTTCTTGGCCACCTTAGGGTGGCCTTTTTTGTTCATTTTGTCCTTAAAATGCAAAATAATCGGCTGCTACCCCGCAAGTTGTTACTATTACTGCAGCACTGTGGTTTTTTTTGGTATAAAATTCGCTCCCAAAATTCGGCGGTTGCCTACACTTGCTAGGACTCTTGTGAAGAGAATGCTGTTCTCGTGTTTTGGACGCCGAACAGATCTACTAGGTAAAAGCATTCGCTTTAGTCACCTAAAAATAATTATCACGATGGGGACGGTGTCATGTCAGAAAAGTATTTTGTTACCGCACAGCAACTGCTGGAAGATTCATTTCTATTAGCTTCGCAAGTGTACGAGAGTGGTTTTCGTCCACAGTTTATCGTCGGAATTTGGCGTGGCGGCGCTCCAATCGGGATCGCAGTTCAAGAATTTTTCGATTTTAAACAAGTCGAAACCGACCATATTTCTGTGCGCACTTCTTCCTACTACGGTATCGGCACCGACAAACAAAACAAAGAAATCAAAGTGCATGGTTTGCACTACATTGTTGAAAATGCCAATGCCAGCGATGCGCTGCTGATTGTGGATGATGTGTTTGATTCTGGTCGTAGTATCCACGCATTAAAGGAAAAATTAAGCCAACTGATGCGCTTAAATATGCCACAGGATATTCGTATCGCTTGCCCTTACTACAAGCCTAAAAATACCGCAGTGCCTTTAAAGCCAGATTACTATATCCATGCCTCTGAAGACTGGTTAGTGTTCCCACACGAAGTGACGGGCTTAACCCCTGAAGAAATTGCCGAAGGTAAGGGCGATTTAAAAAATATTCAGCATCTTTTTAAGTAAAAATAAATGACTTAAAAAAGCGTTAACGGTATTCCGCTAACGCTTTTTTGCTTTTATGGCCTATAGATCCATGCAGTTTGCATAGTAAGTGACCGTCGCTGGCCAGTCGGAGAACACCCCAATCACACCCACATCCTTAGCTAACACATCGAGCAATTCATAGGTATCGCCTTCGTTATCTATGGCATCTGTGATGCTTTGATAGTACCAACCGCCGCCATTTTTCAATAATCCCGAACGCTCCAGCGACCAAGTGATGATTTTTAGCCCCGCAGCTTTGGCTGCCTTAGCATATTCCGAAGGGATAATTTTCTTATCCGCATCTAAGGTGACTAATACCCAGAGTGGCGGCGCAATAATTTCCACGCCTTGGGCCTTTAAATCCGCCATTGATGGCGACCAAGTGGCCGAGTTTTGTGGATCAAAACCGCTGTTATAATCGTATCTATCATCGAGATATACCGCCTGTTTAGCAAATTCAGGCGCGTTGGCCACCCAGTATTTGATGTCCTCTAGGATAAATGACTGGGGGAATACTTGCGAAGCATCGACGCCCGCCGCGGTATATTCATCCAACATTTTTTGGGCGTAATCCTGCTGCGTAAAGCCATCGAAGGGCATAGACACGCTTGCGGCCTTTAGTTCTGGTGTCATCTTCACGCCAGCTTTTTTAAACATTTCAATGCTTTCGGCATGGGTCATCAAGGTTCCGTTACCCGCATAGAGGTCGGTGCGCCACCTAGGCGTCGCATTCATAAATTCCTCAACGGTTGTCGCCTTAGGATTTTCTCCCTCCATCTTGCCCCTCAAGGTTTTAAATTCGGCCAAGGTGATATCGCTAGTGCAGCAGGTCGCCGAAGCATTGACGCCATTGGCCGGATCGGCAGGAGTGAAGGGGGCCGAGCATTTATTGGCCAGTTCTGGTACGGCTAAAATGTTGGTCGTGCTGGCAAGATCGCACTGGGAGTGGCGGCAAACTAAGGCTTTATCGGCGGTAAAGGTCACATCGCACTCGAGTATACCCGCGCCCGAGTCAATGGCCGCCTGGTAAGATTCCTTCGTATGCTCAGGAAATTGCATTGGTGCGCCACGGTGGCCGATAGCAAACTCGCTGCGGTAAAAATGGTCGCTGCTGCATTGTTCCAAGCGGGTTTTAAGTGTGCTGTCTTGCATTTGGCGCACGAGAAATAGAGGTCTCTCACCGACTTGTGCAGGAACGGGTATGGCTGCGGGTGGGGTTGCTTCTGTGTTGTTATCGTCACTATTACAACCGGCTAATAAAGCGCTCAAAGCGATTAACAGGCCGAGTGGGTACGACGAAGTAGGGCGTAGTCTCATCAGATTTACCTTTAAGTAATGGTATAACTTACTAATATTCATCAAAAACTCTAAAGTGTTAATGTGACTGAATGAGCCTATTTTTATGACATAAACAAGAATATATACCGTCAACGAGACGATTATTTTTGACATTAGCTATCGCGCCATATTGAGATAAACTGACATAGGTGGCGAAGTGTTTGGCGGATGTGATAAAGCGGCTTTAGGCCACGGTAAATGGCGCTGGAGGATCTACTCCCCTAAGCGAGCATGAATATTTTCACTCGAACGATCTTTCTTCGCCGAAATCAAGTAAACTGCGCTCCTTTTGTTTTATGATGAGCGTTTGGTTCGCTTGATAAGACAAACGTGACAAGCATCATTTAGGAAATAGAGCAGAATGAGCAAGGGCAAAAAATACGATTTTCGCGTGGCACAGGGCGACAACGGTTGGAAAACTGAAATAACCCGTCGCATGACTTCAACTAAAACGGTTGTGTCTAAAAGTCATGATGGCTTTGCAACCGAAGCCGAGGCGCAAGCTTGGGGTCAGGCCGAGTTACAAGTGTTTTTAGGTACATTAGCCGAGCGCAATAAGCGTCGCTCAGAAAAACAGGCTAAGGCAAAATTGGCGGCTGCATTAGCGGCTGAAGCGGCAACCGATGCCGATGATTTTGATGACGAAGACGATTTCGACGAAGAATAGTCGTGAGCTGTTACTGTTTATCAAACAAAAAACCTCCATTGGAGGTTTTTTGTTTTCAGTCTTCAAACGGAATATCTACTCGAGTAATTCCATTAGGCTTTTAGCTTAAAGCTGCCCTGCATAATTGCCCAATGGCCAGGGAAACTGCAGAAAAATTGATAAGCTTCCGTCGCGCTCATGCCCGCAGTGCTAAAAGTCACTGAGGTCGATTCGCCACCACCCACTAAAGCAGTGTGAGCGATAACGCGACTGTCATCGGCTTTTACATAGGCTGCATCGGCACCCGCACTCATACCATCGGTGGCAACGGCAGACATATCAGCGGCTTTAGTTAGTACCCAGTTGTGGCCCATGGCCGCTTTTGGCAGGGTACCGGCGTGCGTTAGCGTGAGTGTCACTTCTTTACACGTTGCAGGAACAGACAGCTCTTTAGTGTCAAATTGCATCGCGTCTGTTGCAGCAATCTTGAGTTCACATTCGTTAGCACTCGCCTGGCTGGCGACGAATAATCCTAGGCCGAGTAGGCTAGCGCTAGTCATATTACGGAAAGTGGTGCTTTTCGCTTTCATCTGATACTTCCTTATTTTGAACAAGGGTAGCCGAGCCATTTTGGCTCGACCGTGCGCCTGCCAGCATAGAGAATCTTTATTAAATGGGAATGAATTCGGTATGTAAATTATGTATATGCAACTTTAGGTTGAAAGCTGCATCGTTATTGATTGCTACATCGTTAGCGGCGAAATCTTGCTAGGTGCTAGAGTTGACAGTTCCTGCCTATAGGGAATGGCGCGCTGGGCGCCTTCGCGGGTGACGGTAATCGCTGAGGCGGTATTGGCAAAACCCACCGCGGCGGCAATCGACATGCCTTCACTTAAGCCAACAACCAGTGCACCATTGAAGGTGTCGCCCGCGGCGACTGTGTCTATGGCTCGCACTGCAAGGGCTGGGATTAATCCGGTAAAGCCCGCACTGCTGATAAATGCACCTTTGCTGCCTAAGGTAATCACCACAGTCGTCACGCCCTGTTGATGTAGCAGCTGGGCGGCGAGTTTGGCATCTTCTTCGTTATTGACCTCAATGCCCGTCAGCGCTTCGGCCTCGGTTTCATTCGGGGTAATAATGTCCACCCATTTGAGGTAATCCAGTTCCGAACTGACGACGGGCGCGGGATTGAGCACTGTCGTTATGCCAAGACGTTTGGCGGTTTGCAACGCGTGGCTCACCGTCTCCATCGGCGTTTCGAGTTGGATCAGCATGAATTGGGCATTGGCAAACAGCGCGTAATGTTTGTCTAGCTCAATGGGCGTGAGGTTTGCATTGGCGCCAGCGGCGATCCCGATGGAGTTTTCCCCATTATCGGCGACAAAAATCATCGCCGTGCCCGTGTTCATATTGGCGATTTGGGAGATCCCATCGATTCTAATCCCATCCTTGAGCCAGCTTGCGCACATTTCATTACCGACACTGTCTTGGCCTAAGTGGCAGATAAAATCGATTTGTGAATGGGGATGGCTTAAACGTGCACAGGCCACGGCTTGATTGGCACCTTTGCCGCCGTGTTCTAGTCGATACTCGCGGCTCATCAGGGTTTGTCCCGGCGCAGGAAGGTATTCAAATTTCATCACATGGTCGGCATTAGCACTGCCGATAACGAGTATCTGACTCATAGAGGACTCACTGTCGTTTTCATCTGCGATTGAGATAAGTTGCATCATAGACATTTAAGCTGTCCACCAGTAAATCGACAAAGCCTTGCCTGTTGAGTCCAAACAGGACGGTCGCATTGGCGGGCTTGTCCGTGAGTTGATAGCGATCGACCACAGTCATCCCAAGCGTTAACTCGCTTTGGGTCTCGATCCCAACCCAGCAGTCTTGGGCGTCAAATAATTCGGGTTTAAGCAGCCAGGCGATAGTGCAGGGGTCGTGCAATGGCGCGCCAACAAAGCCCCATTTAGGATCCCTGTGGTAAATCATAAAGAAATCCAGCAACTCGGCGACACACTTAGCGATAGGGTTAGAAATGGCGCGAATACGTTCGATATCTTCATCCATAATTTGTGCCTGATGGGTGACATCGAGGCCGCACATGGTAATGGGGATCCCAGATTTAAAGACAATATCGGCGGCTTCGGGGTCGACAAAAATATTAAACTCGGCGGCAGGCGTCCAATTGCCGACACCTGCGGCGCCACCCATCAGGACGATACGTTCGATTTTGACATGTAATTCAGGGTGGCTTGCCAGCAGCAGCGCAATATTGGTCAGTGGCCCCGTTGGTACAAGCGTCACTGGCTTATCACTTTGGCGAATTTTCTCGGCCATCAGCTCGACGGCATTGAGTGTTTGTGGCGCAAAACTGGGTTGTGGCAGCGCAGGACCATCGAGCCCCGTTTCACCGTGAACGTTATCGGCAATCATCAGCTCCCGCGCGAGTGGTTTAACCGCGCCGCCTGCGACAGGAATATCACCGCGATTTAACAGGGTTAAGATCCGCAGGGCATTATTGAGGGTTTTATCCGGCGTTTGGTTACCGGCGCTGGTGGTCACGGCAAGCGGGTTCAGCTCTGGATGGGCGAGGGCTAAGATGAGTGCAATGGCATCGTCATGGCCGGGATCGCAATCTAAAATAATCGGGCGACTCATACTGTTACTCCTGTAAACAGCTGAAATGGAGGCTTAGAATAGCACGCTGGCTATCGGCTGCTAGCCTACACTTGGTTCTGGGGGGCAAAGTGTGAGCTTTTTCCGATTTTTATCAATAGGCTGTTACAATAGTCACGCTTAAGTGGTTACTAAGATAGACATCTAATACTTTAAAATCATGGAATGATAAGGAAGTTCTGGCGTGTTGATTCATCGCAGTAAGTTAGACCCTAGCACGCCAGCGCGTGTCTTAGGGAGGCTCGAAGTACTGTGTTCCCCGTTTACATACCCAAGCTACCTTAAGATATGGTTTTCAGCACAAACTTAAGCCGATCCTCGAGTCCTTATCAGGCAAAGTGGCGCAACATATTCAGCAACGACAGGGAAATAAGTTATGCAGTCTTATTCTATACCTCGACCTTTGGCATTAGTGGCGGCCTTGTTCGCCCTGCAATTAACGGCTTGTAGTCAGCCTAAACCCTTAACCGTATTCGAAAATGATAAGGAATCCTTATTGCAGTTTGATAATGGCAAACTGATCCAATTTAAGGAAAAACCGAGTCCGCAATATCGGCATATTCCCTGTGATTTACCCGCCGTCAAGACTGTGGTTACCAACAGTTCGGCCTTCGCGGCGTTAACACAATCCGCTGAGGTGATCACCTGGGGCGACAGTTATGCTGGCGGTGATAGCCGTGAAGTGACAGAACAACTTAAGCAAGTGAAGCAAATCGTCCCGGTTAAGGACGGTTTTGTCGCGCTGCGCCAAGATGGCACTGTAGTGTACTGGGGTAATGCTGGGAAATTCAGCTTAGATAAAGCCCTACAAAACCGGATGACCAATATTACCAAGTTATTTGCCAACCAAGAGGCCATTGCCGCCCTAGATGCCAAGGGTAAAGTGTACACTTGGGGTTATGGCCCCTACGGCGGCAATAGCTTACATGTGCAGGATCAATTGGTGGATGTGGTCGATATCTTTGCTAGAGGTCGCAGTTTTGTCGCCCTTAAAAAAGAGGGCAGCGCTGTGGTTTGGGGGCAGATTGAAAGTTCGACCAATATGAAAAAGTTGCTCCCACAACTGACGGATGTTGTGAAGATCGAATATTTTCAAAACACCTATGCCGCCTTGAAAAAGGACGGCACTGTAGTGAGTTGGGGTTGGCGCAGTGACGCCTATCCTATCCGCAGTGCTCTTAAGGATGTGGCGAGTATCACTGCAAACAATTGCGCCTTCGCGATTCTAAGCCCAATGGGGGACGCGCATTTCTGGGGGGATGGCATTAACTGTGGCGTCGATTGGATTAAAAAAACCGATATCACAGGAGTAAAGGAGATTATCAGCGTTGGCCCTGGTTTCTTGTTACTACGCGACAAGGCCGTGCCGCAAATTGTGGCCGATGATACTGATTACGCTTATATGTTTGGGTTCCATGATGCCCAAGCCATTCTTGATAAATATTGGCAGGAAGGCAGCAAAATTACCTTAGGTCCAGCCTCCTTCGTGTTCACGCGTCCCGATGGCAAAGTCGTGCCCGTCGGTTACCGGGCAAACCTGAAAAATGTCGAGCAGTTGATTGAACGTATCCCGCGCCTCACTTGGTTAGCGCAGGCAAATGATGGTTTTGTGGGGATCGGTGAAAAGGGAGAATGGGTCTCTTGGTCGATGAATCAGGCGATGTTCGACGAGTCGCTAGTACAACCTGCCGATTCCTTGGTGATTAAGCCGCTGGATTTTACGCCTGTTGCCCAATGTGAAACCCCGGAGCAACGTCAGGCCATTTTAAGCAAGGAAAGGCCGCAGCGTAAAATCAATTGGTCATTTGATTAAGTAGTATTTTAGTTTGATGGATTTACCGTCACCGCGCGGGTAAGTGGCATATTCCCCTGTTATTGGGGGTGCTGCGGAGCTTATTGCTGCTAAAGTTGTATTTGGCGTGTGTTTTTAACTATTTTCCTTCTAGATTCTTCGCTAGAATACAGGATGTTTTCTATTCAATTTCATAATTCGCTTAGATTTAGCGATACAAGGATGATAAATATGAAATTAGCATTGGGTGCTCGGGTGGGTGTGCTTCAAGGCATAAGTGTATTGCTGCTCTGTAGTTTAATGGGGTCTGAGTCGGTACAAGCGACCTCAGATATGCCTCGAGGTGAGGGTTATGCCCCCCATAACCATGTATTGCCTGTCTTTGGTCAGCAGCTAGGATTTAATCTCCCAAGTGGTTGGAAACAAGCCCATTACGAAGAGCGTGCCGGTGTATTTATGGCGGAGTTTGTGCCGGAGCTGGAAGCGCTAAATCAGTGGAGTACACTGTTTTGTGTGCAGGGCTTTCGGGATATGGCCCAGAGTGTTAATCCTGAACAGTTTTTAGATGCGATGGCCGCCACCTATCAATCCTCCTGTGAGGGGGAAGTCGTGTACCAAAAGTTAGGTAATACCGAAGTGGACGGACACGAGGGATTCCATGCCATCTTAGGTTGTACGGCCATGGTCAATGTCCACGGTGCGACTCAGTTTAATCCTGAGGCCTACACTTCGAACCCCCAGGGAGAGATTGGCTACTATACCGTTGTTAATGGTGAGAAAGACCTGTACTTACTGCATAAGTCGATGCGTGGCGACGTTTTTTCTGCGGATAAACCACCACTGCAGGCGGCCAATAGTGCAGACTTTATCTCCGCCCTAGGGCCCTTTTCATTGAAGTAGCTGACGTCCTTAGTGTGAGAGTCATGGACTTTCATCCGTATAGACGTCTATAATGCGCCCGCTCAGTGCCTAATGGTGCTGAACAACACCGCTCTCAAACTATGCTGATCTAGCTTGATTGGAGAGCGGAAGCAGATTTTTAGTCAACCTTCTGAGGTGCTTGCGTGCTTAAGGCCGCGAGATAATCGGGAAGCCAGTGAAATTCTGGCACTGCCCCCGCAACGGTAAATGGTGAGAAACGGCCGCATTGGATACCTGTGTTCAAGATGAACCCTATCGGCTCAATGTGTAAAGGTCAGTTTCGTGTTAGTCCTTATATTGATTGGATTAATATAGCCTAAGTCCGGAGACCGGCCCTAAAGGTGTTTTTGAGATTTCGGTGGGCAGATCTCAAAATGCGATAGTACTGTCCGTATTTATACTGGAGCAACGGTATCGTGGCGCCAATGCCCCGTTTTCCTTCTGGAGTTAAAGGTAAAATGGGAACACATCCAACCAAAATCGCGCTGCTGATTGGCAGCCTTTGCAGTTTTTCTGTTATCGCGCCCGCCGTTGCTGCCGATGAAACCAGCACAGCCAAAGTCGACGAACACCTGGTCGTGATCGGCCGCTCAGATAAAACCCCGTTAAATATTGCCGCCAATGTGAATGTGATTGACGCTACGGCCATTGAGATGAGTGGCGCCACCAGTGTGACCGAGGTTTTACGCGGTCAAAGCGGGATCCAAATTTCCGATAATAATATCGGTACTAGTTTTGCGATGCGTGGCTTTAGCGCTAGCACTGCCGTTAATAACACGCTGATTTTACTCGATGGCCGCCGTTTAAATAATATCGATATCGCCGCCCCTAGCCTGAATGCGATTCCCTTAAATCTTGTTGAACGTATTGAGATTTTATCCGGCAGTGCGGGCGTGCTCTACGGCGATCAAGCCGTGGGTGGGGTGATTAACATTGTCACTAAGTCCCCTGAAAATACCGGCGGCAGCGTGCAATTATCCGGCGGTAGTTTTAATACCTACGAAGGTCGTGGTGATGTGTCTGGTGCGATCAACAAGGATTGGCGCTATTTCCTGACGGGGAGTTACAACCAAGGTGACAACTATCGCCAGCATAATGCCAATGAAACCGGCTCTATTCTTGGCCGCATTCAATATAAAACCGCCACCGACTCCTTCTTCGTTGAAACCAGCTACTACGATGATGACCGTGAAAACCCTGGGGCGTTGACCAAAGATCTGTTCAACAAAGACCCACGCCAGTCTTTCAATATCAATCAATATGTCCATGAGATGACGACTGCGGCGCGCAGCGGTTATCAGCATCAGCTTAACCAAAACTGGGCCTTGGCGGCGGATTTAGATTACAGCGATACCTTAGTCTCATCATTGAACTGGGGACAGAGCCATAACACTCGCTCACTGTTAATGTTTAGCCCTAAAGCGTTAGCGAATTACAGCACCCGTCAAGGTGAGTTAAACCTAGTCACAGGTTTAGATCTCAGCCGCGGTAAGGCCGAATTTGACTCTATGGCGCGCAGCAACGTGCAGGAAACACAAAGTGCTTACCTGCAAGCCACAGTGCCATTAAGCCACACCTTAAGTTATGTGGTGGGAGGGCGTTATGCGCGGGTGACCGACGAGTTAGTCGATGGCAATGTTTATCCTAACGGTATCGATTTAGATGAAGACGCGACCGCATTCGAGTTAGGCCTGAACTACCGCCCTAGCGCCGAGCAAAGATTCTATCTGCGTGGCGATGAAAACTTCCGTTTCGCTAAGGTCGATGAACAAGCCTACACCCCGAAAGATGTGTATGGCCTAAAGCCACAGACGGGCCGCTCCTATGAGGCGGGTTGGGACTGGACTGTTGCCAGCCAAAGCCTGCGCGTCAGCTTATACCGCCTCGATTTAGAAGATGAAATCGTCTTCGATCCTAGCGCCGAAATGCCTGATGGTGGAAATTTCCAAGGCGCTAACGTTAATGCCGATGCTTCACGCCGTTATGGTGCGAGTGCCGATTGGGATTGGCAGGTGACTCAAGCACTGCAGTTAGGGCTGGAATATAACTATATCGATGCCGAATTTACCGACGGTATCAATGATGGCAAAGCGCTGTCTTGGGTGGCAAAACACACGGGGCGCGGTTATGCCAGTATGGATTTTGCCGAGCATTTCCAAGTGTTTGCCGAGGCGATTTACACGGGTGAGCGTTTTATCGAAGGCGATAACGGCAATGAAGGCGATAAACTTGCCAGTTATGTGCTCGGCAATTTAGCCCTTAACTATAACCGTGACGCTTGGCTTGCCAGCCTACGTATCGATAACCTATTTGATAAGGATTATGTCAGTGCCGGCTATTATGCTGGTGGAACATATGATGGCTATTACTCTGGCCGAGGCCGTGATATTCGCTTTACTGTGGGCTATCGTTTCTAAGTCCCATGTCTCATTTTTTAGACTAAAATTTCTCCTTAAAAGCCAGACTTGTTCTGGCTTTGTTATTTATGGCGCCTGCCACAGAGAAAAATCAATATTCAGGGTGTATTCTTTGTCACTTAACCCTATATTTATGAGGGGAAAGCCACAGCTTGTGCTGTGAATTCCCCGCTCTAAAGGATTGTCACAATTATTCTGTGACTTAGGGCTGAAATTCTTTGTAGTTTGGGTATGATGTGAGCGGTATTCGAATCATCTTATAGCTAATTAACAGGTGTAAAGTGTCTTATGACAGATCTTGAGCAACAGGTTTTTACTCAAGTGAGAGCCATCATAGCGAATGAAGAGCAAGTGATTGGTCGCCGAGGAATTCTTATTCCGCTGAAAAAGGCAATCCTTGCCGAAGGGGATATTCGTAATGTGATCGATATTATTTCGAGCGATCCCGCATTGTCGGCGCATATGTTAATGCGTAGTAATTCGGCGCAGGCCTCTGGTGTAGTGAATCCTAAATCACGTTCCTTAAAAGATGCCTTGATCCGTTTAGGCCAAGTCAATATCTATCGCTATGCCTTTACTTTCTATCTGAAAGAACGCCTCGATGAATTACCCCAACCCTATAAGAAGCTAGTGCAAGGTTATTGGAAATTAACCGAAAGTATCGCTGCCGATGCGGTTGACAGTCTAGTCGAAATGAAAGGTATGGATGTCGATCCCGATGAAGTGCAAACTCTGGCGTTGTTTAGCGTGTTTGGCCAGATTATTGCGCTAACGGCCTTTGCCTATCTGAATGCCAGTTCGGAGGAGTCTTTTCCGCTAAGCGTGATTAAGTCTTTGATTGATAACCAGCAGCAAACCTTAACCATCGAAGCCTTTGAGGCCTTAGATCTCGATCAGGATCTACGCCAAGAGTTTATGATCGCCCATAATTTACGCCAGACCCGTAATCCGAATTCTCCTGGGTTAATTCTGCGCCGTGTATTGTCAATGCGCGGCTTATTGCTTAATCCACTCTAAGATCTGCTAATAAAAACAAAGCCTGCGTTTGCAGGCTTTGTTATTTCAGTTTCAAAATTTTAGTTAGATTTCTGCTGGCGAGCTAAGCCTTCGCTTGCCACCAATTGCAGCCAGTTTTGCACTAATGCCGAGTTCGCGCTGTGGCGACGATAGGCACCAAATAAGGGACGCTTTAACCCCTCTTGGCCAAGTTTGACAGAAGCTAGACTCAAACCATGCCCCTCATTGATTGACCAATTGGGCAGGGCGGCGATACCGTCCTTACAGGCGATACGTTGCAATAGCATCATGGTCAAATCACAGGTCTTTTGCTCGCCCGCTTCCACGCCAGCGGGCTCTAAGAAGTGGCGGTAAATATCTAAACGCGCCAGTGGCACGGGGTAGCTGATGATCGGTAAGCGTGCCAATTGCTTTGGCGTGACATAGGCTTCTGTGGCTAAGGGATGATCCTTGGCAACCACTAACTTCACTTCAAAATCAAATAAATGCTGATAGGCGAGCGAGTGCCCCGGCACGGGATCTGAAGTCAGCACTATATCGAGTTCACCCATTTCTAAGGCATTGAGCGAATCGAATAGATGTCGACTCGACAGATCTAATTCAGCCTGCGGATGATCGTGCCTAAATTGCTCCATCACCGGCATTAACCAGCGAAAACAGCTGTGGCATTCAATCCCCACCCTGAGTTGATTGATTTCGGTCTCCAGCCCGTTTTTCAGATCTGTCTCCGTCTCTAACACCTTAGGCAAAATCTCTTCGGCGAGGTGCAACAGGCGTGCGCCTTCCTGGGTAAAGGAGAGGGGTTTGCTTTTACGCACAAAAATGGGCGAGTTAATTCGTTGCTCTAACTCCTTAATTTGATGGGAGAGAGCCGATTGAGTGACAAAACGTTTTTTGGCTGCGCCCGCTAGGCTGCCACTTTCCTTCAGTGCCATTAAGGTTCGCAGATGTCTTAGTTCGATCATGATCACTCCAAGTGAATTTCGCTCATGTTGTGCTTGAAATCAATTCGGTTGCTGGCATAGAGACTATCACAATAAACTTCTAGACGTCCAGACGCCCATTGTGATTTATCTAGGCTTAAATGCGAAAAGTTGCCAAGAAAACACCATCAGCTGGGTGCAAGTGCCGAATATGGCTTATCTCAAATAAAGGAAGATATGGTATGCAATTAAACAGTCTTGGTTTTCCCCGTATCGGGCGTCGTCGTGAACTGAAGTTTGCCCTCGAAAAATACTGGCGTGGTGAGAGCACTCAAGCTGAGTTGCATGAGGTGGCTAAGGAGTTACGCCGCACCCATTGGCAATGGCAAGTGGCCGCGGGGATTGAGCAAGTGCCAGTGGGTGATTTTGCCTTTTACGATCAAGTATTAACCCTGAGTGCGACCCTAAATGCCATTCCAGATCGCCACCGTGGCGAGGGCGCTATCGATCTCGATACCTTATTCCGCGTTGCCCGTGGCCGTGCGCCAACGGGCACCGATGCGCCAGCCTCGGAAATGACTAAATATTTCAACACTAACTACCATTACTTAGTGCCAGAGCTTAAGCAAGACCAAGTGTTTTCTATCGCCTATGAGCAGTTTTTTGATGAAGTGACCGAGGCGCAGGCGCTGGGTTATCAGGCCAAGCCCGTGTTATTAGGCCCTGTGAGTTACTTGTATCTGGCAAAAACCGTTGGCCAGGATTTCGATAAACTCAGTTTATTGCCAAATCTGTTAAAGGCCTATGCCGACATTCTTGCGCGTTTTGCCGCGCAGGGTGTGACTTGGGTGCAGCTTGAGGAGCCGATTCTGGCGCTCGAATTAACCGCCGAGTGGCAAGCGGCGATTAGCGAAGCTTATCAAGCGCTTAAAACGGCTCAAGTGAAGATTTTACTCACTAGCTACTATGGTAGCATCAGTCATCATCAGGTGCTGGTTTCTGCGCTGCCGGTGGCGGGGCTGCATTTAGATTTAGTGACTGCACCCGAGCAATTGGCTTTGTTTGCCAATGCCTTAAGGCCAGAGCAAATTCTGTCAGCAGGCGTAGTTAATGGCCGCAACGTGTGGGCGGCAGAGGTAGATCAGATTGTCGAGCGTATCGGCAGTGTTGCTAGAGACTTATACTCACAAGACGGCTCGCGCCTATGGATAGGCACCTCATGTTCATTGCTTCACAGCCCGGTGGATTTAGAGGTCGAGACAACGCTCGCGCCGGCGCTACGTCAGCAGCTCGCGTTTGCTAAGCAAAAGCTGTTGGAACTGGCCAATGTGCGCCAACTATTGCAGGCACCTGAGTCTGAGGCGGCAAAAGAGATAGTGCAAACCTGTTTGGCACGCCGTGAAGCCAAGGCACTGGCGGCGGATAACAATGTGATCGCCCGTGTGGCTGCGCTCACCCAAGCCGATTATGAACGTGTGAGCGAGTTTACTGAGCGCCAAGCGGTGCAGCAGCGTAAGTATCGTTTGCCATTGCTGCCAACGACCACTATTGGTTCGTTCCCGCAAACCCCCGCCATCCGAGGCCTACGTAGCCGCTGGCGCAAAGGTGAGTTAAGCGATGCCCAATATACCGAGCAGTTGCAGCAAGTGACCCGCGATACCATCGACCGTCAGCTCAAGCTCGGTATCGATGTACTGGTTCACGGTGAGGCCGAGCGTAATGACATGGTCGAATATTTCGGCGAGCAGCTCGAAGGCGTGGGCTTTACCAAAAATGGTTGGGTGCAGAGTTATGGTTCTCGCTGCGTTAAGCCGCCATTGATTTATGGTGATGTGAGCCGCCCTAAGGCTATGACGGTAGATTGGGCCGAATTCGCCCAAAGCCTGACGGACAAACCCGTCAAGGGCATGTTAACGGGTCCGGTGACGATTCTACATTGGTCGTTTGCCCGTGAAGATATTAGCCGCGATACCATTGCCACCCAATTGGCGCTGGCTATTCGTGATGAAGTGGTGGATTTACAAAATGCGGGCATTGGCATTATTCAAATTGATGAGCCAGCCTTCCGCGAAGGTCTGCCATTAAAACAAAGCGAGTGGCAAGCTTACTTAGATTGGGCGGTCAATGCCTTTAAACTGAGTGCGGCGGGTGTTGTGGATGAAACCCAAATCCACACCCATATGTGCTACAGCGAGTTTAACGATACTATTGCCGCCATTGCTGCCATGGATGCGGACGTTATCACCATCGAGACTTCGCGTTCACGGATGGAGCTGCTCAATGCCTTTGAAGATTTTGAATATCCCAATGAAATTGGTCCAGGCGTTTACGATATCCACTCGCCTAATACCCCAAGTGTTGAGGCCATGGTGTACCTAATCGAAAAAGCGGCGCAAAAAGTGCCAGTGCGTCAACTGTGGGTTAACCCCGACTGCGGCCTTAAGACCCGTACCTGGGATGAGGTGGAACCTGCGCTGAAGAACATGGTCGATGCGACCCGTGAACTGCGTCGCCGCCTTGGTTAAGAGGTTGTGATACCCACGCAATGAACGTGTTAGGGCATTGCGTAAAAACAGGGATACCTAGGTATCCCTGTTTTGTTATTGGCTATTTGAAAAGGCATGTGTTGAACGTGCACTTGAACCTACGGATAAATGGTGCTTATTCGTTAAACATCATCTCGGGGACATGCTCAGGCACTACAAGTTCGCCTGCGGTGAGCTTAATGATCTCCTCCACACTCACGCCGGGCGCACGTTCGAGTAGATGAAATTTGCCTTCTTTGATTTCGATAAAGGCCAAGTCTGTCAGCACTTTTTTGATGCAGCCCTTACCCGTTAGCGGCAGGGTACACTCGGTTAATAGTTTAGATTCACCGTGCTTGGATGCATGGGTCATGGTCACGATAATATTATCGGCGCCGGCGACAAGATCCATGGCGCCGCCCATGCCCTTAATCAGTTTGCCCGGGATCATATAGGAGGCGATATTGCCCTGAGTGTCGACCTCAAAGGCACCTAATACGGTGAGATCCACATGACCGCCGCGGATCATCGCAAAGGATTCGGCCGAGTCGAAGATGGCGGCGCCCCTTGCCATAGTCACAGTCTGCTTGCCGGCATTGATCAAGTCGGCATCGACCTCTTCCAAGGTGGGGAAAGGGCCCATCCCTAGGAGGCCGTTTTCGGATTGCAGCATCACTTCAATGCCTTCGGGAATATAGTTGGCCACCAGTGTGGGGATACCAATGCCGAGATTCACGTAATAGCCATCTTTGAGTTCTTGGGCGACGCGCTGGGCGAGTTGTTCTCTTGAAAGTGCCATAACCAAATCCTATTTGCTGGAGGGGCGGGTAGTCAGTTGCTCGATACGCTTCTCGAAGCAGCCTTGGATAAGCCTGTCGACATAGATGCCGGGCGTATGGATTTCATCGGGATCTAATTGACCCGGCTCGACAATTTCCTCCACCTCCACCACGGTTATCTTGCCCGCGGTGGCGGCAAGCGGATTGAAGTTACGGGCGGTTCTGCGAAAGACTAAATTGCCGAAGGTGTCGGCCTTCCAGGCTTTGACTAGGGCAAAGTCGCCTGTGATGGATTCTTCGAGAATATAATGGCGACCATTGAATTCTTTGACTTCTTTACCCATTGCCACGTCCGTGCCATAGCCGGTCGCGGTATAAAAAGCCGGAATGCCGGCGCCCGCCGCGCGCATCTTCTCGGCCAGCGTGCCCTGTGGCGTGAGTTCGACTTCTAGCTCGCCAGACATCATCTGCGCCTCGAAGTTGGCATTCTCGCCAACATAGGAGGCGATCATTTTTTTGATCTGTTTATCGAGCAGTAAGATCCCCAGCCCGTATTCCGTTGTGCCGCAGTTATTGGAGACGACGGTCAGATTTTTGGTGCCCTTGTGTTTGATTTCTTTGATTAGATTTTCAGGAATACCGCAAAGGCCAAAGCCGCCCGCAATAATGGTCATCCCATCTTCGAGTCCCGCTAACGCATCGGCGTAGCTGGTAACCACCTTATTCAATCCAGACATGGAGTGCTCTCTTACGCTTGCTGAAAGTGTGGTGCTTACTATTACCCAATTTTTCGGGCGCTCCTATGGTACTAAGGTGCCAAATAAAACTGCGGCCAATTGCCATATTCTAGTGGCATTGAGTCTGGGGCATTGGGGATGTGCCCCGCCTTGCCTGTGTTCAGGCATGGGTAAAGGACTGTGACTGGATTTTGAAGCATCGGGAGATAAGCAATATGGCGGTTGAACACTCAAGCTTAAAGGGCAAGGTAGGGCTGATCACCGGCTCCACCAGTGGTATTGGTTTAGCGACGGCCCATGTGCTGGCGGAGCAAGGTTGTCATCTGATCCTGCACGGGTTAATGCCAGAGGCAGAAGGGCAGCGCCTCGCGGCGGAGTTTGCCGAACAATATCACATTCATACCTTCTTCAGTAACGCCGATCTACGGGATCCCGAAAGCATCCATGCCTTTATGGACGCGGGTGTTAAGGCATTGGGTAGCATTGATATTTTGGTGAATAACGCCGGCATTCAACACACCGAAAATGTCGCTCATTTCCCGATTGATAAATGGAACGACATTATTGCCATTAATCTGTCCTCGGCCTTCCATACCATTCAAAAGGTAGTGCCTGCGATGGCCGAAAAGCGTTGGGGCCGAATTATCAATATCGCCTCGGTACATGGCTTAGTGGCCTCGGTCAACAAGGCGGCCTACTGCGCAGCCAAACACGGGATTGTCGGCTTAACCAAGGTGGCGGCTATCGAGTGCGCCGAGCAGGGCATTACCGTCAATGCTATTTGCCCTGGTTGGGTCGATACACCGCTGATCAATAAGCAGATTGAAGCGATTGCCAGCAATAAGGGCTTAAGTTATGACGAGGCCAAGTATCAGCTCGTTACGGCAAAACAACCGCTGCCAGAGATGCTCGACCCGCGTCAGATTGGGGAGTTTGTGCTGTTTTTATGTGGAAGCGCCGCAAGGGGGATTACGGGCGCCTCGCTGGCCATGGACGGTGCCTGGACGGCGCAATAATATTGTTACTCAGAGAATTAGTTTTATATTAGCGTCTACTGCTAAAGACCCATATCCGTTTTAAGGTGATTCACCTAGGTTTAGTTTGATGTCTATTTTCAAACAAAAATAACCTTAAAGGTGATAACAATGAAATGGAATAAATCGTGTCTCGTCGCCCAATTTCTACTCCTTGTAATTGGGCTTTTTTCATCTCTGACGTACGCAGGAAGTTGGCAACAGAATGTGGCCATTGGTGGTTTTAACAAAGTACATATCTATACTCCAGATTCTGACGCTAAGGTGGGTGACGGTAAGGCATTGATGTTAGTGCTGCATGGCTGCGTGCAACCCATCAACAACTATCTCACGGCCAATCTTGAGCAGGCCGCCGAAGCCCACGGTATGGTGATTGCCGTACCCGATGCGATGAATAAGGCGGGCTACAGCTGTTGGTCCTATTGGCAGGGCAGCATTAATCGAACATCGGGGGATTATAAAAATCTGATTAATTTGGCGAGTGCCCTGTCGGGTGATGCAAACCGTCATATCGACCCGACTCAGGTGTATATTGCTGGGCTCTCCTCGGGGGCGGCGATGGCAATGCAAACCGCCTGCGTGGCACCCGATGTATTTGCAGGGGTAGCATCGAGCGCTGGGCCAAGCATAGGCACGAGCTCGAATGGGGCGATCTCGACCTGTGAAACCGTATCGACATCTACCTTTAAATCACGCTGCGAATCCTACGCGGGTAGCTACAAGAGTTATTTGGGGACTCAGTTAGCCGTAATTGGCCATGGCAAGGCCGACACTACGGTCAACACTTGCTATAACCAGCAGAATGCCGATGGTTTTGCAACGGTTTACGGTGTGACTAAGTTAAGCGGAACCAATGCCTTATCCGAAGGGGCAGGGCATACTGCATCGGAAACCCTGTGGAGCAACAAGCGGGTGGCTATGCTGTGGTTTGACGGCCTAGATCACTCATGGTCCGGTGGGGCGGGCGCGTCGGGGGATTATGTGGCCGATGACAGCATTAACTTTGCCAGTTATTTGGGGAAATTCTTCGCCGACAATAACCAGAGGGTAAACCGTAATGCCTTGCCCACACTAGCGAATGTGACCGCGGTGGATAATGCTGGCGTGCTTGATATAAGCGGTATTGCCAGTGATAGCGATGGTAGCGTGGCGCAGGTGGGATTAAGTATTTATCTGCTCGATGGTGCGAGCCAAACCTTAATTGGTAGTGTGAGCACCACAAGCATAAACACCGACGGTAGTTTTCAACTCTCTAGCCAAAGCTTAAGTGATGGTCTGTACAAGCTGGTGGTGCAGGCGAGTGATAATCTGGCGGCGCTCAGTGCACCGGTGGAGTTAACCGTACGTGTTGGGCCTGAGCCTGCGAATGCCGCGCCGCAGCTGAGCAATATCCAAGTGAGTGTTTCTGGGCAATGCGCGTCGGTGACGGGCTCGGTTGTCGATGTGAACCAAGATTTAGCCTCGGTAACCGTTGGATTTAGCTCTGGTCAGCAAGTCAGCGCGAGCATTAATGGCACTCAATATAGTGCTCAGGGTTGCAGCTTACCTGGCGGTGCTAACCTTGCGACCGTGATTGCGGTGGATAGCACGCAACTCTCCAGCCAAGACAGTATTAACTTCACTATCGATGCGGGCGTGACTGGGGATTACAACACCCATATTAATCTGGGTCATATCACTTGGGGCGTAGGCTATTCCGCCTGTTATCTCGCCTTCGGCACTGGGCAATTTACCATGCGCGAATATGCGGTGGGCACATCCCAATGCCAATGGGTTGCCGATGGCAATACTAGTTGCGCCGGGCCTCAGCAGGCATGTACTGGCAGCACGGGCGGCACCACAGAGCCAACAGATAGCGACAATGATGGTATTAGCGACAGTGTCGATAACTGCCCCAATGTGGCCAATGCGGATCAGGCCGATAACGATGGTGATGGTATCGGCAATGCCTGCGATACGACGCCCAATGGCGATACTTACCAATGTACCCAAGTCACGGCGACAAACTATGCCCATGTGGTGGCGGGCCGCGCGACAACCAGTGGTGGTTATGCCTATGCTCTGGGTTCGGGTCAGTTGATGGGGCTTTATAATACTTTCTATAGCAGCACTTTGGCCAATACAGCCGCCAATTACTATGTCGTTGGCAGTTGTCCTAATTAGGTTATCACTGAGTGAGAGAAATGAGTTTAGTCATACAGTTAGAAGGCGTTTTACCAAGCTGAATTACAAGACACCCCCGATAGTGGTAAGCCCTAGAACTGTATAATCAAAAAAATAAAGCACCTACGAGGACGTATTTTGCCGTAGGTGCTTTAAAAGCAAGTGTTTTAGCGAGTGAACTATTTAGCTGTAATGGGGGTGGACTCTGCTAAAAACATAGCAATCATCCGATAGGTTGTCAGACATTCTTCAGTCACTAAATCTTGAAGTAGCATATAGGCGTGGATCATATCCTCAAATTGATGGTGCTGAACCTGCACGCCTGCGGCGTTTAAGGCATTAGCATAGGCAATACCTTCATCACGCAGTGGATCGCAGCCCGCGGTAAATATCAAGGTGCTAGGCAGCTTGGCGTTGATCTCGCCATGCAAGGGGGAGGCTCGTTTGACTAACTCTGCATCCTTGGCAGCGGCTTGAAAATACTGCTCGAAGTACCACTGTACCCTCGGGGTCTCGAGTAAAAAGCCTGTGCCATTGCTCTGGTAGGAAGGGCTCGCCATAGTGTAATCCACACTGGGATACACCAAGATTTGCTTGGCGATGTTAAGCGTGCTGTCGGTTAGACTGCGCTGGCTGAGACTGGTGCACAGCGCACCGCCGGCACTGTCGCCCATAATGCTTACGCCTTCCTGATACAGCACTTCATCGAGCACGCTTTGATAGTGGCGCAGGGCATAGTCACAGTCCTCAAGCCCCGCGGGATATGGGTATTCGGGCGCGAGGCGATATTCCACGCTAATCACTACACACTGGCCGATGCTGGCAAGGTGGCGACAGATAGGATCATAGAGTTCTACGCTGCCGCACATATGGCCACCGCCGTGGAAATGTAATAGCACGGGCAGAGCTTGTGTCGGCACAGGGCTATAAACGCGGCAGCAGATTTCCCGCTCCCCAAGTTGCCAGGCCTTATCGGCGATATAACTCACCTCGGGTTTGGCACTCATCAGTGCCGTGAGTTTATTCAAGTTTTCCCGCAGCAACTGCGGGTTGTATTGAATATTTTGCTGTTTCGCGAGGGCGATATTCTGGTTAGCTAACGCAAGAAAATCCGTCAGCTTAACTGAGGCGGTACCACGGGGGGAGACTTGCATGCTTACTCCTTAGCTTGTCCGGTTTCTGGGAGGAAATAACTGCCGATAAAAACGGTGGTGCTTAACAGGGTGATCAGCACAAAGGAGGCGAAGTAACTGCCGTTATTGATATCCACTAGCTTGCCAAACAGCCACAACACTAAGGTGGAAATCAAATAGCTGATTGACCAAAACAGGCTGAAAATCACGGTGATTTTTTGACTCGTCATCTTTGGCAATTCATGGGGAATGGAGACTAGGGCGGTCACGGGCAAAAAGATAAAAAAGCCTAGTACTATGGCACATAGGCTCTGTAGCCAAGACACCGAGCCGAAGGACAACCCTAATACTGTGATAAAAATCAGTACACCGCTAAGGCGAATAATGGGCAGTCTTAATGGCTGTTTACGGCTGTAGAGAATACCAGCTATGGTGCCAATAATCCCAAAGCCAATCACCCACTTACTTTGGCTGATACCCGCTTGGGGATAAAAAGTAAACAGGCAAATATAGAAAGACAGTAAGCCTGAATAGGTAAGGGCATAGGCCCAGTTAAAGGGATCTTTTAGGCCATCGAGATAAGTGTAAATGGTTTGGTTATCTGTCTTTATCCCATTGCTGCTTTGTACATGGTCAAACTGTACCAGTAACCACAGTAAGGCCAACACTAGACTGATCAATGAGAAGAGCAACAGGCTTTGTTGCCAGCCACCGCTAATGGCATTGATGCTTGGCATGCCCCACAGCACAATTGCCGTGCCCATATTAAAGGCCACTGCGTTTAACCCATTGATCACTGGACGCTCTTCTGGGGCGAACCAATGCATCACTATGGGATTGAAATACACAATCATAAAGGCGCCACCTAGGCCCATTAAAAAGCGGCTGAGAAGGAGCAGTTCGTAGTTAGGGGCGTAGGGTGTCATTATGCCGGTCACAATCAACAGCGCTGCGACTAAAAAAGCATACTTAACGCCAAATTTTAAGGTGAGATAGGCCGCGCCAAAGGTGCCGACAATTTTGGCTAAGGTGACTGCGCCGCTCAGTAAACTGGCGGAGGCATAGCTCTCAATATGCATTGAAGCCATGATGTTATTCATACTCGCGGTGCCGCCAACCCATGCCATAGCAAATAATACATAACTGGTAAAAACCAGGCCTTCTACTAGATATTTATGGGTTATTTTCATAGGCGTACTTGTTTAAAACCTCCAGTCAACATTGGGGCTAGGTTAGCCGATGGGGGTTGATAAATAAGTACTACCTTAGTGCACCGCACTGTTATCAACTCTTTAACAATTTGTTTGTCTGGTGTAGTTTGGCAGGGTGTTTAAGCATCTTAATTGGGGAATATCTTGCTGGCTTGGCTGTCTGTTGATACATGGTGGATCAGTGTTATATCGATTGCTTACTTGGCAGTGCTGTTTATCGTTGCCCAATGGGGGCAAAATCAGGCGATAGATCAATGGCGTAAGAGGCCGTGGGTGTATAGCTTGTCCTTGGGCGTTTGTTGTACCTCATGGGCCTTTTACGGCACGGTAGGACAAGCGGCGACCACTGGGGCTTGGTTAGCGCCCATCTATATAGGTTCGATTATTTGTTTAGTGTTGGCCTGGCCCATGCTGATGCGAACCTTGCAGATCATCAAAAGCCAAAACTTGACTTCCATTGCCGACTTTATTGCCTGCCGCTTCGACCGCTCACCCAAAATCGCCGCCAGCGTCGCCATGGTCTCTTTATTCGGCACTATTCCCTATATCGCTTTGCAGTTAAGGGCCATCAGTACCAGTTTCGATCTATTAACAGGGACGTTCCAATCTGGGATAAGTACCGCCTTTATTGTTACTATCGTATTGATTATTTTTAGTATTTTATTTGGTACTCGCCAGCTTTCGGCGAGTAAACATAACCAAGGGTTAGTACTGGCGATTGCCTTTAGCTCTGTGGTTAAGCTGTTTGCGCTCACGACAGTAGGAATATTTGCGACTTTCTATGTGTTTGATGGCTTTAGTGATTTACTCACCCAGAGTCAGCATTTGCCGCCAAGCACTGGGGGAAATTCGGCCTATTTTGTGCTGTCGCAAATTCTCCTTGGGGCCATTACCATCTATGCCCTACCGCAGGAATTCCACATGATGATGATTGAAAATCACCATGCCAAGGAGTTAAAAGCCGCCCGTTGGATGGTGCCCCTCTATTTGCTGCTGATTAATGCCTTTGTGTTGCCGATTGCCCTCGCGGGGCAGTTGAGTTTTCCCGGTGGCAGTGTCGATGCCGATACTTATGTGCTGACCTTACCACTGTTTTATCAACAAGCTTGGTTGGGGATTCTGGTTTACATCGGTGGGTTGGCTGCGGCAACAGCCATGGTGATTGTGGCCGCGATTGTACTCAGTACCATGATTTCGACAGAGATTTTGACCCCGCTACTGCTCAGATTACCGAAATTTAGCTCACAGCAGACGCCGCAGCTTTCAGGGATATTGCTCAATTTACGGCGGATATCGATAGCGGCGATTCTGTTGTCGGCCTTTGCATTTGAACGTTATATCGATCAGCAGAATCATTTGGCCAGTATTGGGCTCTTGTCTTTCGTGCTGTTGTCACAATTTTTCCCCGCCGCAGTTGGTGCACTTTACTGGCGCCGAGCAACGACCCAAGGCGCATTTTGGGGCATGTTGATGGGCAGTATCGTCTGGCTGTATACCTTGCTGCTGCCCGCAACCTTCCCCGATGCAGTTTGGGTAACTCAGGGGCTATGGCATCTCCCATGGTTAACGCCGACGGCACTCTTTGGTCTGGGTGGGCTAGATAATATCAGCCATGGCCTGTTTTATAGCCTGCTGGTGAATATGGGTTGCTTTGTACTGATTTCCCTAATGAAAGATCAGAGTGTGGGGGAAGTCCTACAGGCCGATGTGTTTGTTAACCGCAAACAGGTGGCATTGGAAAGGCATTTATCGGTTGAGGATCTGGCCAGCCTGCTGCATCGTTTTATCAATAAGGAAGAAGCCGATGTCTTGCTCGTGCGCGCTAAAGCCTTAGGCTCAGAATTACAACTACAAGCTCGCCGCGAGGAACTGGTGGATTACACCCGTCTTAAGCTGTCGGGAGTATTAGGTTCAGCCTCGACTCGAATGGTGATGAATGCCGCGTCACGCTCGCAGCAAGTGCCGTTAGAAGATGTGGTCAGCATTGTCGACGAGGCAAACCAGATCTTTGAGTTTAACCGTGAGTTATTGCAATCGGGGGTGGAAAACATCGAGCAGGGTATTAGTGTGGTCGATGCCGATATGCGTCTAGTGGCATGGAACAAGCGATATATAGAATTACTTGATTATCCTAAGAATTATGTCAAAGCGGGCATACCGATAGAAAAGCTGCTTAGATTTAATATCGAGCGCGGCATTATTGTGGGGGATGAGGCCCATGAGTTGGTGGAGAAGCGCCTCACCCATATGCGTAGCGGCAGCCCGCATCATTTTCTGCGCACTATGCTCGATGGTAAAGTGCTGGAGATCCGCGGTCAGGCCATGCCGGGGGGCGGTTTTGTCAGTACCTTTACCGACATCACCGCCCATATTCAGGCCGAAAAAGCCTTGCAACTGGCCAATGAAACCCTCGAAAAGCGCGTCGAAAGCCGCACCCGTGAACTCGCAAAAGCCAAGGCAGAGGCGGAGGCCGCTAACAGCAGCAAGACACGCTTTTTAGCGGCGGCGAGCCACGATTTAATGCAGCCCTTTAATGCCTTAACCCTGTTCACTGAAATGCTAAAACAGCGGGTCACTTCCACCGAGCTTAAGGACTTGGCCACCCATATCGAAGCCTCCTTAAATGTGGTTGAGAGCCTACTGTCCGATTTAGTGGAAATTTCTCGCCTCGATAGTAGTCATCTTAAAACCGAATTGAGCCATTTTGCGATCGATGATCTGCTCTCGACCTTAGTCAATGAATTTAAAGTATTATCAACCGAGCAAGAGATAGATTTTTCCTATCAGTTCACCTCCTGTTTTGTGCAGAGCGATCAACGTTTGCTGCGGCGCATTATTCAAAACTTTCTCTCTAATGCTTTCCATTATTCCCCTGCGGGGATGGTTAATCGACGGGGTCATGCTCTGCAGAACTCTCGCTTGGATAGTACTGTGACAAAATTAAATGAATCAGTATTTGTACCTAAGGTGCTATTGGGTGTCAGAAGGCTTAAGCAGAGCCTGCTTATCCAAGTGTGGGACAATGGTCCTGGGATCCCGAAGGATAAGCAGCAGGCGATTTTTGCGGAGTTTGAACGCCTAGAGCTGACACGGGAAATCCCGGGTTTAGGTCTTGGGCTCGCCATTTGCGATCGAATCGCTAAGTTGCTTGGCATAAACATATATCTGCATTCCGAGGTGGGTAGAGGTACCTGCTTTAGCGTCGAAGTGCCGCGGGTTTGGGAGCAGAAAAAGCCGACAAATGTTGTGAAGCTTCATAGCGAAGAAGAACTGACTAGCGGCAGCTTTAATATCTGCATACTGGTAATCGATAACGATGAGTTGATGCTCAAGGCTATTTCATCCTTGCTCCTCGGTTGGGGTTGCCATGTGCTCACCGCAAGGGACAAAGTCAGTGCCGAGCAGCAATTGGCGCAGCAGGTGCAACCGAAACTGATTATTGCCGATTATCATTTGGATAATGAGCAAAATGGTGTGGATCTGGTGCAAACATTGCTCGACAGCCCTAAGTTTAGCCTACAGCGTCCGACCTGCATTATCTGCTCGGCGGATCCATCTGAGTCCGTACGCCAGCATACCAGCAGCGCACAGTTTAGTTTTGTACGTAAACCGGTGAAAGCCATTGCCTTAAAGCGGATAATTAAACAGTTATCATAAAATGGATTGCTAACAGTGGTTAGACGGTGACGGGTTGATTTTCGTTTGTCGTGAGCATCAATTGCTGGAATACCAATCCCGCCTGAGTACGGTTGTACACCTCGAGTTTAACGAGTATGGCCGACACATGCTTTTTGACCGTGGTTTCTTTGATATCGAGATCATAGGCGATTTGTTTGTTTAAGCGACCATTGGCAATGCTGGCGAGCACGGTATATTGCTGGGGGGTTAACTGAGCGAGCTGTTTTGCTAAGCGTTGGTACTCGGCGGCGGTTTGCTGATCGGCATTGATATCTGTATGTTCGGGTAGCCAGACTTCCCCTTCTAACACTGTGGCAATGGCGGTCGATATCTGAGTTAAGTTGGCGGATTTAGGAATAAAGGCACTGGCCCCCAAGTTAATGGCCTTACGAATGATCTCTAGCTGATCGTCAGAAGAGACCATAATTACCACTATATCGGGAAAATGATTTTGTAGCAGGGTTAAGCCAGTAAAACCATCGTTCCCTGGCATATGTAAGTCGAGAAAAATAATCTCAATGTCAGGATTATTCTCAACAACTGAAATTAAATCTTGAAAGTTTTCGGCTTCTAATACCTCAACACTATTAACATTTTTGAGAACAGCCTGAGTTAATGCTGCACGAAATAATGGATGATCATCTGCAATCGCTACTTTTATCTGAGACATAACCTGTTCCCTTAAAGTTTTAAACTCAGTTTAATCCTATAAAAAATTAATGCTAGACAATCTTTTTTGATATTTAAACTAATAACCGACTCATGGGAGTCGGTTATTATTGGTTTAATGTGAAATATTATTCTAGAAATTATAGCCAATCGTGAGGGAGATTGTCTCAGGATCACCATAATAGCCAATTAATGTATTGTCACCGCCTAATCCTGGAATATAGCCACCGTTACCATCGGGTGTCACGAAGGCATAGTTACCGACCAGATATTCTTCGTCGGTGACGTTTTTCCAATGTAAGCCAGCGTACCAGTGGCCGTCGTTGCTGTACCAGTTTAAGCCGAGATTCAGCAGGCCATAACCGTCTTGACTCAACAGGTTATCTACTACGGCTAAGTCATAATCGCTGCGATAGTAGTAGTTACCGTTGGCCACAAAGCTGCCGATATCCGTGTCGATATTGTAGCTAAATCCAACGTTTGCCGTGGTATCAGGGGTGTTGGTGATAGTGTAGGTATCACTAATGTCGATGCGATTACCCTCGGCATCATAGGAGATCACTTCCTCGAAGCTGGCGTCGATTAAACCCAGAGTCGCAAACAGATTCAATGATTTAGTCGCAGCGTATTCCACTTCGAGTTCGAGACCCGTCGCGGTTGATTTACCAATATTGCCTAAACGTTGGTTAAGATCGGCTGCATCTTCGCCGGGTAATACGGTTACAAATTGCCTGTCCTTATGGTTCAAGTAGAAAGCGGTGGCGTTGATACGCAGATTGTCATTCCACTCACTTTTTACACCCAGTTCATAGGAATCAACCGTTTCTGGATCAACAGCGGGTTCAGGCCCCGTCGCCCTTGGGTTAAAGGTACCTGACTTAAAGCCCTGTGAGTAACTGGTAAAGAGCATCATATCATCGGTGAGTTGATACTCTAAGCCGACTCTAGGGGTGAAACGCGACCAGGTTTCTTCATCGTCGAGTACTTTAGGTATGCTGGTGGCAATTTGGTCTTCATCACGAACATAGCCTGGATACCAGCCAGTTTCTGGATAAATACTGTCGAAAATCACACCGTTATAGACTGTAGCCTCCTTGGTCTCGCGGGTAAAACGCGCACCTAAGGTTAGGGATAGTTGTTCGGTGATATCGTAGGAACCTTGTGCATAGGCCGCATAACTTTCGCTGTTGTTACAACCGCTGACTTCACGGGTCAGACCGCCATAGGCTTTAAAGGCTTCTTCAAGAATGGCATCGAACACGCCGCAGGAATCACCGGTAAAATAATATAAACCGGAGACGAGTTTGAGGTTTTCACCATCGTAGTTGGCTTGGAATTCTTGGCTGAACTGTTCATCATCATAAATAGCGGGCACGTCAAAAATGCGCAGGCTGGTATTGTCAAAATCGATGTTGGTGGACGAATCGCTTTCTCGGGATGAAGTGACGGATTTTAGCGTCCAGTCATCGTTCAAGCCGTATTCGATCGTCAGTCCCCAACCTTCGGTTTCAACCTTGTTCCAGGTCGGCATACTGGTGTAGGAATCATATTTGCTGTCTGGCACGGGGGCATCTGTCAGCAAACTCGGCAGTAAACGATAGCCACCCTTGGCATTAGAGTCGTCTTGGGTTTTATCATAGGATAACCGCATAAACAGATTGTCTGTTGGTGTGTATTCCAGACTCGCTCGACCCGCCATAACATCTTTATTATAGTTTTCAGTGTCTTGGTCTGGTAGCGCCGACACGACGAAATCACCATAACCATCGCGGTTTAGGCTGGCTAAGGCAAAGCCAAAGTAGAGTTTATTATCGACCAAGGGATATTGACCGGCGATCTTAAAGTCTTTTTGGTTATAGCTGCCGACGGTGGCATTTAAGCTCAGCTCGGCATCGCCGCTCATTTTCTTAGTGACATATTTCACTGCGCCGCCGATGGTATTTTTACCATAAAGCGTCCCCTGTGGGCCGCGCAGTACTTCGATGCGTTGTACATCGAGGATATCGAGTACCGCGCCCTGTGGACGGGCGATATACACATCGTCGATATAGATGCCGACGCCGGGTTCATAGCCCCAGAGTGGATCTTCTTGGCCGACACCGCGGATAAAAGCCGTGAGGGTTGAACTGGTACCACGGCTGGCTTGCAGCGTGGTATTGGGCGAAAATTGCTGGATTTCAGTCATCACACTGATACCGTTTTCGGCCAAGTCCGTTGCGCTGACCGAGGTCACTGCAACAGGCACGTTTTGAAGGCTCTCAACCGTTTTACGGGCTGTCACTTCAATGTGTTCTAAGGTGGCTTGCTTCTCCCCAGTGCTATTTTCATCCTCAGCAACAGCATATTGTGCTGCCAATGCAGATGAGATAGCTAAAGCAATGCAACTCATTTTGATAGTATTCTGTTTCATACAGATTTCCCGTTGTAGTATTTATTTTTAAAGGTTGGTACTTACTACTATTTTTTTTGATTCACATTGACTCTATAGTAATTATTTAAAATTTAAATCGGTACTATAGTAGTATGTGTTTTTAACTTATTATTTTTATACCGATATTTTGAATATCGATACGCGGGGTTTATTTATTATATAAACCCTATATTCCCCAAAGATTGATTATTTCTGACATGCTGCTAATGGGGGCTTTTAGTAAAAAATCTCCAACCATTCCACCATTTTTAATATCCGGATTGACAGCAATTCCATGGCCCATATTATTTATTTCGATTAATGAAATAAGGCTATTGCCACTCGTATCAGACCAAGTGTTAACACTATAGTCGGCATAGTGTTCGACTCTTGGTGTTTTATTCGCTTGGGTCAGTACGACCCACTGCGCCGAGAGTTGTTTGGCGTTTTCAGGGTTCACCACCACATCGTTTTGTCCTGTCCATACGGTTAACGCGGGCCAGTGTTGCTGGTTGGGATGGACTTGCTTGGCAAAACTCACCAGCTCTTCAACCGATTCGGCGGGGCCCTTTTTCATGCAGGAAATGGCTTTGGTCAGGTTATCGGCGCAGGGGTAAGGCAGACCTGCAATCACCGCGCCTGCGGTGAATAAATCGGGATAATTGACTAGGGCGGCGCTGGCCATCGCACCGCCAGCAGATAGGCCAATAACATAGACGCGTTTGGCGCCAGATTGGGATTGCGCTTGGGCTATCATGTTTTTCAGCGATAGCATTTCACCGCTGTCTACTTGAGTATCTTGCGCTGAAAACCAGTTATAACAACGCTTTACATTGTTCTCGAAACTCTGTTGTGGCACTAATAAGCTAAATTTCTTCTCTCTGGCGAGGTCGGTTAAGCCGCTATTGTTGGCCAGTTCAACCCCGTCTTGTACACAGCCGTGAAGTAGTACGATAAGCGTGTTCAGCTCAGGGGCGGTGGCGTTGTGGTTGGGGATTAGATAGGAAGCGCTCAGATTCCCTGGGTTATCACCAAATTCTGTAAGGGCTTGATATGAAGTTGTCTCAGCTTGGGTCTGAAGCGAAAATATTGATGCCATGCACATTGAGAGGGCGAGTGCTTTGATGGCTAAGGGTTTATATCTGAGCATAGGGGGCATTCCAAGTTCGTCATAGTGAGAACTTGCGTAATTCCTACTTGGTTTGCAATGGCACTTTAGATCCACCCTAAGGTAAGTATTTGTTATACAGCGTCTAAATGGGAAAATATCTAGGTCAAGATTGGATTCTATTCAAATGAATGGGGGATTCAGGCATCCCGCGGTAAGCCTTTCTCAATAATACGCACTATGCGATCGGTTTTACGGCGGGCTTTTTGTTGTGCTGTTGCCTCGCTATCCGTCAGGCGCAATTGCTGGGCCTTGAGTGCCCATTGGATATGCTCACGTACTATGTCATCAATATCTTCGCTGTCATTGCGTGCCTTTAGCGCGGCAATGATGGCGGGATTTGCCGGGGCATTACCCAGTGCAACGGCGATATTTCTCAACCAGCGCTTATGGCCAATCCGGCGAATGGCGCTGCCCTCAGTGTGTTTGAGAAACTCGGCCTCACTCCACGCAAATAGGCCTAGAAGGTCGGGCTGTTTTAGTTGTGGGCGAATGTGAAAGTCAGTTTCGACTGTGAGTGGCGCTTGACGATTGATGGGGCACACGAGTTGGCAATCATCACAACCGTAGATACGATTGCCCATCAGTGGCCGCAACTCCTCTGGGATCGCTCCCTGCAGTTCTATTGTCAGATAGGAAATACAACGTCGACCGTCAACCACATAGGGCTCGACAATCGCTCCCGTCGGGCAGGAGGTCATACAGGCGACACAAGTATTGCAGCCTTCCGCAATGGGAATATCCACTGGAAGGGGAAGATTGATCAGTAGTTCCCCCAAAAAGAACCAACTGCCCGCGTCATGGTTGAGTATGAGTGAGTGCTTACCCGTCCAGCCAATCCCGGCTTTTTCGGCTAAAGGTCGTTCGAGTATGGGGGCAGAATCGACAAAGGGACGAAAATCGGCAGCATCGAAACCGAGGTTAATTAATTCTGCGCTGATCTGGTCCCCAAGCTTTTTAAGTCGAGCACGGATTAACTTATGATAGTCGCGCCCTCCCGCATAACGGGAGATATAACCGAGATTGGGGTCGGTGAGGTGAGTCGCAAAGCCCGCTTCTGGGGGTAAATAGTCCATGCGTACCGTTATCACCCTTACTGTACCTGGGTGCAATTCTTGGGGACGCGCGCGCATCAATCCGTGGTTTGCCATATAGGCCATTTCGCCGTGATAACCTTTATCTAACCAAGCTTGGAGTTGGCTTTCTTGTGCTGTAAGGTCAGTGTCACAAATGCCTACCTGTGCAAATCCGAGTGCTTTACCCCATGCCTTTATCTGCAGAGCGAGCCTAGCGAGTTCGCGGACATTGGGTTGATTGGATCTGTTATTGGTAACAAGGGACATGAATGAATTGGAAAAATGCGCTAGATTTGATAATTCTATGATAACACTTTTCCTCCGTTGAGCACGATTTTCATCTGTAACGGTGAAGTAAGCGTTCCCTTTCAGTATGCATTGGTATTGAATCTATGATTAGAGTCATTTTTGCCATTTTGGTAACCCTATGTTGAGAGCGTTATCCTTAAGTTACAGCTTGATGATGAGCCTGCTGCTCTTGTTTCTCAGCGGTGAATGTGTGGCCGGGGAAAAATTGAAATTGGTCACCGAGG
Organism: Shewanella sp. HN-41; assembly: GCF_000217915.1. Classification (GTDB taxonomy): domain Bacteria; phylum Pseudomonadota; class Gammaproteobacteria; order Enterobacterales; family Shewanellaceae; genus Shewanella. The sequence continues at coordinate 37,041 of NZ_AFOZ01000014.1, forward strand.
CTTGGCCCCCTGTGAGCTATGAGCAAAATGGCATTCCCCAAGGTTTTGGGGTGGAGTTGGTTAACCTGATACAGACTAGGTTAGGGCAGCAAGAGAAAATTGAAGTACTTCCTTGGGCTCGGGCTTATTCGATTGCTAGTACCTCGCCCAATGTGTTGCTGTTTGCGGCATCTATAGGGGATGAGCGTGAGAGACTATTTGATTTTATTGGACCAATAGCAACCAGTAAGATTGCTTTATATGCCAGAGCTGACGATCCGATAACGATTAATCATTTAGCCGAGGTCGAGACTGCCGGGCTTGTGGGGGTGTACCGTGAGTCCGCTGGTGCCCAGTTGTTAGCACTATCTGGGGTTAATAACCTGCTCATCGCCAGTTTTCCCCAGCAGTCTGCCAAGCAGTTATTGTTTTCCCGTGTGCGTTTTTGGTGTCAGGCCGATCTCGCCGTTAAACATCTATTAGAGGAAATAGGTGCGAAGGAAGCGGATGTACAGCAAGTGTATGTGGTTTCCGAAATCAAGCTGTATCTCGCCTTTTCTAAAGGTACTGCGGCAGATCTCGTTTTAAGCTGGCAGGCAGAGCTTGAAAAAATGAAGGATTCTGGGGAGTTCAGCCGTTTATATCAAAATTGGTTTGGGGCTTTACCACCCCCTTTAGAACACCAAATTTTTTGGCATAAAAATACCTAGTTTAAGTCTCTGAGGGCGCTGATTTTACGCAGTTTCTCCCCGCATTTTTAGCGGCATACAGGGCCTTGTCTGCCCGCTTCAGCAAACTTGCAAAATCTCTATCATGCGATTTTTCCTCTAGGGTGGCGACCCCGGCGCTCACCGTTAATGCGAGTTCATTGGGTAATTCTTGATGGCTGAGTTCGGTGATTTTGCTTTGCAGTTGATGGGCAAGTTCCCAGGCTCGTTTAGCATCGGTATTGGGTAGTAGGATCAAAAACTCTTCACCACCGATACGACCTAGATGGTCTTTATTTCCCGTTAGTGCTTGACCCGCATTGGCGATAGTGATCAGTGCACGATCGCCAATTTCATGGCCAAAGTTATCGTTGATTTTCTTGAAATGATCCGCATCGAAAATAATCACCGAGAATGGGTGCTGCTGTCTTAATGCTCGTTGGAAATACTTGGCTGCTTGAGCATAAATATGCCGCCGATTAGGCAATTGGGTCAGATAATCGGTTAGGGCAACCACTTGCAGCTGGCGATTTCGATTTACCTGTTTATAGGCAAAGATAGAGACTATGACGAGTATGCAGGCTGTTAGCAGTAACACTATGTATTGCAATGACCTATTCTGTTCGAGTAAGGCAAGTTCTTGCTCCTTAAGTGTTTGGTTTTCAATTAGCCTTTCGTTTTCTAATTTTATGCGGCTGGTATCGAATTTAACTTTTAATTCAGTAGTTTGTAGGTCGAGTGAATTACCATCCACTTTTTTTGTTAGGGCCATCAATTCCTGTAATGCACGGTACGCCGCGGGTAAATTATCCATGGCGGCATATATTTCACTCTTTAATTGCAAGAGTTGAACCAGTCCTCGGTCATTCTGAAGAGAACGAAAGGCAGTTTCTCCTTTGGCGAGATCGATGAGGGCATCGTCATAGTGACCCCGCTGAAATTTGATTTCCCCCATAAACAGTTTCATAAAACTGTAATCAATGGGTTCTTTTTCGGTGATTACCGCCCCTGCTTCGGTCAAATAACGCTCGGCCTCATCGAGGCGATTGAGCTTAATTAAGCTATACGCAATATTTGTTGCGACAATAGCGGCTGCAATCGTCTGTTGATGTTCCTTATAATAGCGGTAGCTTATCAGAAATTGTGCTATCGCTTGCTGGTGCTCACCGAGTTCATCCAAGGCTAAGCCAATATCGGAGATGACAAGGATAGCTTGACCTTGATTATTGTTTTTTGAGTAAATATTTTTAAGTTTATTGTAATAACGTATAGCGCTCTTAGGATCGCCATAGCGTCTAAAGCTGGTGGCTATATCGGCAAGGTTGAAATTGGCCCAACCAGTTAAATTCAAGGATTCGTACAGATCCTGCGCTGTCACTAGATCGTCTAATGCCGAAGAAAAATCGCCAATATAAGAATATAGAGCGCCACGGAGGCTACGTGAGTCGGCAATCAGTTTTAGATCTTCATGCTCATAGGCGCGTTTCACGCTAAGATCGTAGCCTTCCATCGCGCCCTTCATATCACCACTTAACTGCACATACCAAGCGTGGCAAAGGGTTAAGTCTGTGACATAGTGAGGGCTGGCGCCTGGGGGAATATGGGCAAGGACATGAGAGGTATAGGCAAGTGCTAATTTAATGTCCTGCTCAGTTGCTGAGGCCTGGTTCCAGCATTTTAACAACTGCAATTTTTCGGTTCGAACAACATCATCGGCGGGGATCAGTTTGCTTAATTGCGCAATATCCTCTTTGACCGCTTCAGGTGTCATAGTTTCACCTCGGTCATGCTTTTCGAATATTTTATCAACCCGAGTTTTTTCTTCGGCCACAGCAAAGTGTTGTGTAAAGAGTAGTAGCAAAAGGAGTGATAAATAGCGTACTGGATGCGACAATATGAATAATTCCTATCCGCGTTGAAATCAATAGCTAATCATCATCTTAGCATAGTCTCTTTCGTCACGATTGATATATATCCAAGCTACCTGAAGATACGAGTTTCAGGTTGTTTGGGTATAAAACGAGTACAATTTTGCATTCCAATGACTATCAAGGTATAAACGTCGCCTTGGAATATACCCGAAAAGGAATCATCATTGAAAAATTTATTCTGTGCACTGTTAGTCATTGTCAGTGGCACCAGCTGGGCCAGCTCAGATTTAGAAACTTCGGGCGATGTACTGCATTTAATGCTGCCAGCAACGGCAATGGGGGCCACCTTATTCTATGAGGACGGCTACGATGGCAGTTGGCAATTGATACAGGCGGCGGTATCGAGCCGCTTAGTGGTCGAAGGCCTAAAATATGGGGTGAGTAAAGACCGGCCCGATGACAGTGGTGATGACTCTTTTCCATCGGGTCACACCTCGGATAGCTTTATGGCGGCGACCTTTATTCAGCAGCGTTATGGTTGGCAATATGGCTTACCCGCCTATATCGCTGCATCCTACGTGGGCTATACCCGAGTGGCGAGTGATCAACATTACTTAGAAGATGTTCTCGCTGGCGCCGCCATTGGAGCATTAGCGGGTTGGTATTTTACTGACCCCTATAAAGGGATTACAGTGACGCCCTTAGCGGGTAATGGGACGTACGGTGTGTATATTAGTGGCCGGTTTTAGCCACTGTCATTAGTCAAGATTAGAGAGTGTTTATGAGCGAATTATCAGCCGCTTATCGTGAGATTGCCGAGCAGATCTCCTACAATGTTGCCAACAAAGTCTTACCTATGGCGAAATTACCTGAGAGCCTATTAGCGGCTTACCAAGGATTATGTGCCGAGCTGTTAGAAGACAGAGAAGCTAAATTTAGCCAAGCCTGGGATGCGTTGCCCGCCAGTGCGCGTAATCTCATATCACAAGCTGAGTTCCATGGCTTTTATATTGCCAATGCTTGGCTGCAATTAAGCCGAGTCGCGCAGGAGATTTCCGAGCAGGCGGATACCGATGAGGCGATTAACGAGAAGGAATATAACGGGATATTTACCCGTTTGGCCGATGAGTCGCTCAAGGAAAGCCTGCGTAAACTGAAAAAGGCCCGTACCGATCGTTCTATGCTCAATAGCTTTAAACAGGTAATGGCGTCTTAAGCTGTGCAGCTAGAGTAGTAAAAAAGCCCGTCGATTGACGGGCTTTTTGTTTGGATGAATGTCTGAAATTAGAATGATGTGCGCTTATAGCGACGATATTCTGGTTTCCAGAAGTTATCTTCAATCGCCTGCTTAAGTAGCTCATCACTTGCAGGTAAGGATAAACCCTGTTCAATAGCGACCTTGCCGACGGCAAAGGCGATATGTTTACTGACAGTGTGGATATCTTCTAATTTTGGCAGTAATGGACCGTTACCGTTAATGGCTAAGGGTGAACATTCGGCTAGTGCGCGGCTCGATGCCATCAACATGGCATCGGACACATGGCGTGCACCAGAGGCAAGCACACCTAAACCAATGCCTGGGAAGATAAAGCTGTTGTTACACTGGGCGATTTCATAGGTTTCGCCATCGACAACCACAGGCTCAAATGGGCTACCCGTTGCCACTAAGGCTTGGCCTGAAGTCCAATGTAAAATGTCTTTTGGTGTCGCTTCGACGCGGCTAGTCGGGTTAGACAGCGGGAAGATAATCGGCCGCGCACAGTGGCTGTGCATAGCGCGGATAATTTCCTCGGTGAAAAGACCCGGCGCGCCAGACACGCCAATCAGCACTGTGGGTTTAGCGTTGTTTACGACATCGAGCAGTGAAATATTGTCACTAAAGTTATTCCAGTTGCTAATGTCGGTACATTTTTGTGCCAGTTTTTGCTGGAAGGGCAACAGGTTAGGCATGTTATCGAGCAGCAAACCCCAACGGTCAACCATGCAGACTTGGCTGCGTGCTTGTTCATCGCTGATACCTTCAGATACCATCTGTGCCACTATGGCCTCGGCGATACCACAACCCGCACTGCCCGCACCTAAGAAGGCAATGCGTTGTTGATTCAGCTCAGTGCCCGCTGCTTTACAGGCGGCGAGTAAGGAGCCCACAGTTACCGCGGCGGTGCCTTGGATATCATCGTTAAAGCAGCAGTAGCGATCCTTATAACGCTCAAGGATTGGCATCGCATTCTTTTGGGCGAAGTCTTCAAATTGGATCAGGGTATCAGGCCAGCGGACATGCACTGCCTGCATAAAGGCTTCGATAAACTCGGCATATTCTTCGCCGCCAATACGGGGATGTCGCCAACCCATGTACATAGGATCTTCCAGCAGTTGTGGATTATCTGTACCTACGTCTAAGGTGATGGGAAGGGTGTAAGCGGGGCTGATCCCACCGCAGCTAGTATAGAGTGACAATTTACCAATCGGGATCCCCATGCCACCAATCCCTTGATCGCCTAAACCTAAGATACGCTCACCGTCGGTCACGACGATGATCTTCACTTTTTGGCGTGTCGAGTTATTGAGGATGTCATCGATCCTGTCTTTATTCGGGTAGGAGATGAACAAACCACGGTTACGGCGATAGTTTTTCGAGAAGCGCTCACAGGCCAAACCTACCGTCGGGGTGTAGATGATTGGCATCATTTCACTGATGTGATTTTGCACTAAACGATAAAACAGGGTTTCGTTGGTGTCTTGAATGTTGCGCAGATAGATGTGCTTATCGAGATCGTTATTGAAACTTCTGAACTGATCGTAGGCGCGTGACGCCTGTTCTTCAATTGTTTCAATGGCGTAGGGTACTAGGCCTTCGAGGTTAAAGAAAATACGCTCTTCTTCAGAAAATGCACTGCCCTTGTTAATTAAGGGGGCTTCAAGAATGGCAGGTCCTGCAAACGGAAGATAGAGGGGGCGTTTATTATCGTCCATGGGTAACCTTTGAGTTATTGTTTAAGTGGTTCGATACGTGCTGTAAGTCACGTAAGGTTATCATGAAATGTGATCTTTGTTGCCCGTGTCGTGAGGTATTTGTGGTTTTTTTTGCACCACAGCCGAGAGGCATTGTTTAAAACGAGATGTTGTATAGCAATTGGCTGTGACTTTTTATGGTTTTAGGCCTTTGGTGGGTGAAGGGTATAGACAAAAAACGCAGCCTAGGCTGCGTTTTATTTTAGCGACGAAACTGTACGTTACACGCCGCGGTACTTGAGTGATAAACCACGGATAAAGTTACGCAGAATTTGGTCGCCACACTCTTTGAAGTTCTTATGTTCAGGGTTTCTAAAGAGGGCGCTTAGTTCTGATTTTGACATTTGCACTTCGGCAAGTTCTAGGGTTGCCACTATATCTTCTTCACGCATTTCGAGGGCAACACGTAACTTTTTGAAGATTAAGTTATTGTTTAAGCGTGAAACTGGCTTTGGAATTTCAGCACCTTCACGTAAACCACGCTTCTCTATGATAAGGCCATCTAAAAACTGACATAGTGTCGTGTCGTTGCAAGCCTTATAACCTTCTTCCTCTTCTTTACGCAGAAGATTAATCATCTCTTCGACGGGCACTTCTCTTCCTGCTTTGGCAAAAATTTTAATCATTTTTGCATTGCTGAAATCAAACACGAAGCGCAAACGGCGCAAAATATCATTGTTAATCATGGTCATCTCTTGGCGCGGCTGCGCTGTCTGGTTTAAGAGCCGACATTATATACTTAAAGCAACAGAAAAGCAGGAAAGTCTAGTGCAGATGATTTTACGGCTGTGCGGCATGAGCCCTAGCAGAAGACTCATGCTCAAATCAGTAAAACTAAACTTTCACTGCCAGGTACCAGTAAATAAAAAGCACTGCAAAAATAAGCAAATAGCTTAAACCAAACCAAGATAACAGCTTCATCTTAATGCCGTATCTGTCGGCTTCGGGGAGCTGTTTACTGATCATTAAGCGGTAGTTTAGCCACGCAAAAACGACTGTGGTCATAAAGGCCAAAATCATCACAAATTCGAGCAGGGGCAGTAATGCTCCCTTAAAGAACAGGATCAGTAATAAGCCAAGGGTGCTCACTGCAAGCATTATCACTGTGAGGCCTTGGTCACTGCTTTTATCGAACGATGTGGGGCGAGTCAATAACCGCCATCCCATATCTAAGGTACGACTATAGCCATCGATAACGGTGACAGTTGTACTGAATATGCATAAAAAGGCTACTATACCAATAAGATAACGACTCTCGCCGCCCATCACTTGGCTGTAAAGGTTGATCAATTGATTAGCAAATTGTGCGCCTGAATCGGAAAAGTGCTCACCACTGCCGTGCATCACTAATGCGCCAAGTGCGAGGAATACGACGGCGAGGAATGCGGTAACTATATAGCCCAGATTGAAATCCAGTAGAGCTTGGGATTTAGTCACATTTTCGGTTTTTGTTTTTCGAGTAACCAGAGTGAGTTCCAGGCACTGACCTCAATGGGGGCTGGCATCCACCCCATCATAGCGACAAGAAAACCCATATAGGCCCATTGCCAAGGGGAGGGGGATATAAAGTCATTTGCTAATGGCTGGGTATGATCCCACGCCAATGTGGCGGCAATTAATGTGGTGAGCGTAAGGGCGAACATAATGAGCTTAGTCAGCCTGTCTAGCAGTCGATAGTGACCAAAAATAAGTAAAATCAATGAACTAATTAAAACTAACAGGGCCAACCAATCAATCGGCAGCGGGATAAATTGCGTCAGCATGGCAGCCGTTAGCATGCAAACGCCGGCCGTGCTGGCGATGGCGGCAATCACATTGAGTCCAGTAAACAGCCAAAGATAGCCACGGCCTTGTTTCAAGTAACCGTGCAGCAAACTTTCCCCTGTGGCGGCGGTGTAACGTGCTCCTGCGGCAAAGAAGGGATACTTCAATAAATTCACCCCTAAAATAACCCAAGCGAGTTGCCAGCCAAATTCGGCTCCTGCACGGGTTGATGCAACTAAGTGGGATGCGCCAATGGCAGCTGCGGCCATCAACACGCCGGGGCCCATGGCCCTGAGGCCTAGGGCAAGTCGGGTGGACCAATGGGGTACGGGAGCGGTTATTGAAGATTGGGTCATGTCGTTATCTAATATTGATTGCCTATTGGATGGAAATATCATTGGGTAAATATTATTTCTTTTAATATCATTCAGTTATATGTTGATTTAATTATTATTCTGCGCTAGCCACCGAGTTTTTGACCGAGTAGGGTCTCAATCCGTTTTAAGCTCGCGGTGATTTCTGCCACATTGTGGATGAGCGGATCATGGGTGGCTAAGGGAGAGTTAGCCTGGGAAGCTTGGGGGATCAGACGTTCTTTTTGTGTTAGCACTAAGGTTCTAAACTTTGGTGCATCGACGACACCAACTAAGCTAATCAATGCCCCTGATCCCGATTGGCCCGCCGTTTCAACGGTTAATTTATGCAGACCCATGAGTCGCATTATGGGGCCTTGGATCAGCGCCATATCGGTAATTTTATCTAAGGGAACCGTGTTTTCGGTGCGAGTTAATATTCCCCTGCACACGATAAGCTTATTGTTCGTTAAGCGTGCGCTCATATTGCTAATATAACGACGTGTTCCCCATAATCCAATTGGAAACCATAGTAATAACAAAGGAATACCTATAATGCTTAGGCTGAAATAGGCCGCCCCTGAGAGTAACCAATACCAGCCTAAATTGTCCTCAAATTCTGCTTCATAAATGATCTTGTCTTCCATAGGTATCTCTTCAGTCCAATGTGTGCACGCATCGCTATCTTGGAATATCTTACTGGGAAAATACATTATTTAAATATGTAACAAAAGTTTAACTTTTTTCAGTCCCCCATTGACTTTGGCCTATAACCCATTACCTTGTTATTGTTAAATTTAGGTTTCAATTAGGTAAGTATAATTTTAATAAAAACAATGATACTAGGGAATGTGTATGAAAAGACCTCAAATTCTACCCAGTGCTTGTGCAATTGCGATTGCCATGGCATTTGCACCAACTGTTGCCAATGCGGCTGATAACGGTGCAGAAAAAGTTGAACGCATTGAAGTAACAGGCTCTCGTATTAAGCGAACCGATATCGAAGGGCCTTCTCCCATTCAGTCGATCAGCAAAGATGATATCGCAAATATGGGCTTTGATAACCTGCAGCAATTGCTCGAACGTATGCCTGCTAACGGCGCTGGGGCCTTCTCTACCCGAGGAAACAGCCAAGATTCTACCGCCAACGGTGGCGCATCTATCAGTTTGCGTGGCTTAGGCCCCGATGCAACACTGGTGCTCATTAACGGCCGCCGCGTTGCGGCGAGCGCTTTTGCTGAAGGCATTACTAATTCCTTCGTCGATATTAACAATATCCCGGTTTCAGCTATCGAACGTATCGATATCCTTAAGGATGGTGCCTCGGCGATTTATGGTTCTGATGCGATTGCGGGTGTGGTGAACATAGTCCTAAAGAAAGACATCGAAGGTATTGAAGTTAACGTTGGCTACGGTGAGACCTCGGGCACGGGTTACGATGAAACCACGGCTAACTTAGTTTGGGGTGTGAAATCAGAGAAGGGCAGCGCCTCTGTTATCCTCGATTACTTTAAAAACGGAACACTTTCGGCGACCGATTTAGGCCGTTTCGGCAGCGCCGATCAGAGTCCTTACGGCGGTGAAGATTTCCGTTCTTCACGCGGTTTTCCAGGTTATTTCTATGTCGATGGGGTGAAAACAATTGACCCTGCTTGCCCTGCTGACCGTGCAACAGCTAGCGGTAGCTGTCTATTTGATTACGGCCCGTATAACTTAGTGGCTCCAGCGGCTGAACGTATCGGCGCTATCGGTCAATTTGATTACCATTTTAATGATGATTTAACCGCCTTCCTTGAATTAGCCGCCCAGCACAACACATCGGAAGCGGGTGGTGCGCCGACGCCACTCGATGAAGATGCTGGTTTGACTGTACCGGGAACACACCCTAATAACCCTTGGGGTAAAGATATTGAAATTGGTCGTTTCCGTACCGTAGATGCGGGTGCGCGCCGTTGGGATATTGAATCTGATACCCTACGTTTAGTGGCTGGTTTACGTGGCACAGTAAAAGATTGGGATTGGGAAGCCTCAGTACAACGTGGTCGCAGTGAGTCCACTCAAACTGGCGATCGTAGCCAAGGTTGGGTAAGAACCGATTATCTGCAAGCCGAGATTGACGCTGGTCGTTACAATCCATTCGGTGGCACCATGAATTCTCAGGAAGTGATTGATGCCATTACCACTAGCCTAGTGCGTCAAGGTTTATCCACCATGACCTCCTATGCGGCTAATATCTCTGGTCAAGCATTCACTCTGGCCGATCGCGATATTATGATGGCGGCGGGAGTTGAGTACCGTGAAGAAAGCGTGAGTGACGTACCGGATGAACAGTTCCAACGTGGCTTGATTTTTGGTACTGAAGCCGTATCGGCCGCCGCATCTCGCGATCAATATGCGGGTTATGTGGAGTTTTCGATTCCTGTTACCGATAGCTTTGAATTACAGCTGGCTGGCCGTTATGACCACTACAGCGATTTTGGCTCAACCACAAACCCTAAAATCGCCTTCCAATGGGGGGTTACCGACGAACTCACCACCCGTGGTTCTTGGTCTACGGGATTCCGTGCTCCATCATTGGCGCAAATTGGTTTAGGCCCTTCACGTGAAAGTAGTTTCTTTATCGACACTTACCGCTGCGCCGCCGACGGCGTTGATTGTGAAGCATTGGATTACAACACTGAGTTCCAAGGTAACTCAGAGTTGGATGCTGAAGAATCTGAAACTTGGAACTTGGGTATGATCTGGGCGCCAAGCCAGAAGTTTGATATAGGTTTTGATGTCTATAGCATCACTCAAGATAACAAGATTGATAAGCAGCCATTGGGCGATATCTATACCGCTAACTGTAATGACCAAAATAGTACAGTGTGCGAGCGTTTAGCGCCACAAGCGGGTCAAACCTTAGGCCCGATTAGCATTATCCACTCAAGCTTTATTAACTTAAGCTCGCAGGATGTGCAGGGTGTGGATATTTCAACCCACTACGGACTCGAATTCGATAATTTTGGTGATTTGAAGTTTGGCCTAGAGTACAGCTACTTACATAACTTCGAAAAAGATGGTCTCGATTACACTGGCGAGTATAAGTTTCCACAACATCGTTGGTTACTCACCAGTAATTGGACCATGGATAACTTTGCCGCCAACATTAACCTGAGCTATATCGGTGAGTTTGAAGATACGCCTGATAGCGATTTTGATGGTGTGTTGGATTTCGAAAACAATACGTCTCGTACGATTGATGCACAGATATTAGTCGATATGTCAGGATCTTATCGCTTTAATGAAATGTTCAAGCTGACACTAGGCGTGAATAACGTGTTCGATGAAGAGCCACCATTTGCTATCGGTGACGGTGATACTGATCTTTATGGTTATGTGATTTCCGTTCATAACCCAATGGGACGTTATATCTACACTAAACTGACGATGAATTTCTAATTGAAGTCCACTTGGCTAACTCAATAGCCATGAATGTCATTAAATCATAACGGCGCATTAAGCGCCGTTTTTTTATGGGCAGATTTGCACTAATGCAAACTCAGTGTATCTTCGTTAGGACACGAATTAACCGAACTAAAAGGACGTTGCAATGATCACTTTATATGGCACACCGCGTAGCCGCGCATTACGGGTTGCTTGGGTATTAGAAGAATTAGGCGTTGACTGGGAGTTCTCCTTTGTCGACATGAATAAGGGTGAGCACCACAGTGAGGCATTTTTAGCACTTAACCCCTGTGGTAAAGTGCCAGTGTTAACGGATGATGAGCTGGTATTGTCTGAATCTGCCGCCATCTGTCTGTATTTGGCTGAAAAATTTGGCAAACTCTTGCCGCCAGTAGGCAGCGCGGCATCCGGTCTGCATCATCAATGGATTAGCTTTATTATCACTGAGCTTGAGCAGCCACTGTGGACCTTAGGTAAGCATAAATTTGCCTTACCTGAAGCGCAGCGCCATCCGCAGATCATGCCCTGTGCCGTTTGGGAGTTTGATAAGGCGGTAGCTTTAGCTGAAAACATGCTGCCAGACACCACGTTTTTACTCGGTGATACATTATCGGTCGCCGATATTCTCCTTGCCCATACCTTGATGTGGGGTACCCTATTCGAGCAACAAATTCCGCCTAAATTGGCGGCCTATCGAGATAGATTAGCCGCTCGGCCTTCGCGTAAGTCGGCGTTGCAGAAAATGGATGCGGTTGTCGCCCATGCTCACGATTAATCCGTAGCTAGCGTTGATTTGGGACAGTAAAAAGGGCAGGTGAGTGAACCTGCCCTCGATAATGGCCCCGTTAAGCAAGTGTGGCATTAGAGCTGAGTTGCCGCCCATTTAGCGCGGCTTTCACGGCTTTCACTCAAGCCATGTTGCTCACGGTAAGCTTTATAGGCTTCCACATTTAAGGCAACTAGGCTGACGTCGACTTCAAGGACCAGTTTGCACTCTTTCTTGATGCGCCAAGCTGCCGTGTTGTACAGCTCAGTAAAAGGCAATGAACTTAAAAACTCGGGGTTATATTGGGTGTAAATCCCTTGGGTCGGATAGACCACAAAGGCGAGTCGACGTTTAGGTTCTTTTTTAAATAGGGCTTCGATACCATCGGTGGTATTGAGCACTTGCATCTCGATAATGTCGTCAATTTCTAATAGCTTTTTCTGGGCCAGTTCTGGCACGGGCGACTCGCCGTTTTCCCAGGATAACACTTCGGCTTCGCTGTGATGGGTGAGTTGGCCCACTTGCGCCACACTAAGGCTAAGTGATTGGCGTAGGTAGCTCATTTCGATGGCATTCAAGCCAATATTTTTAGACATAATGCGATTCTCAAGTTCGATATCAATAAATTTAGTATTTAATTTTTAACCAAATATCTTCGACCCACTCCCAGAAGGATTCCCAATAGATATCGGCAAAGTCGCCATCCTTCCAAAAATGTACTTGGCCATCTTGGTCGATGCAGTAAAAATCATCACCTAGCTGACAGATGGCAATCATGTCCCTTGGCATACCGATTGACCAAGCATAGCAGGTCACTTCGGGTAAATAGGTGTGGGAATAGGGATCAGCCACAGTGACGGGTTCTATGGCGCCATAAATGACATCGCTGGCATAGAGCAGATATTCCTTTAACTCCCGCGGCAGCGAGATCAAAATCTGTTCTTCCACTTCGACCAATTGCTCGAATGTGGGTAATTCGAGTGGCACGGGCACGGTTTCACTGCGTTCTTGGAGCTGCTCAATAATATCGTGCATGGCTTTCCTGACTGTGGCATTGGGCTGTGACTGGGCTATGGCGCGGGATTATATACCCAAGCACCCCTTATATGCGAATTTCAGAGTGCCTAGGGTGTTAGATTTAAGCTGTGTCAATGGTGGACTGTCGGTCTGTTTTTGAATGGACTCGGAATGGATTATGACTTTTAGTTAAAAAAAGCGCTGGTATCTTTGCAGATAACCCGCGCAAGAGTGAAATAGGTTGCTTAAGCCACAGCGACTCGTAATAAACTGGCTTCATCGACACGTTTATAGTTAAGCCACGTCCTATGGTAGAGCTTATGTGATTCTTGGCGTAATTGGGCGATTTGCGCTAATTCAAACTCACTTAAAGGGCGTTGTTGCTTGATTGCGGTAGCTTCAATCAATTGCACTTTTTCATAAACCTGGTGCTCTGGGCCACTTTTTATCTGGGCAATATCCTTAAGGTGTAACTGAACTTCGGCAATCATACCTGTGCTGGGTAAACGTACCAGTAGGTTTAGGTCGCGGTAGCCTGAGGCCTTAGGTTCGGCAAAACGGTTTTTCTGTTTAACGACTTGGGTTTGTTCAGTCAGTATGTGATAAGCCTGCATCAGCTCTTGAATGCTATCTGTGACTATGCTGGCTCTGGCAAGATCGGTGAGCAGGCTGGCATCACCCTTAAATTTCGTCGCCACTTTTTGTGCGGCGCGTGGGTAACTTTTAACTGGGGGAATAATGACCTGTGAGCCTGACTGTGTGGCAACATTCTGCAGTAATTGGCTTAACTCCGCTTGGGCATAGTGGGCGCTAGCGTATAAATTTGCTAAGTCGCTCGAAGCTTGGCGTGGCGTATCGAAGGTTTGACTGCTAATTGCATAGAGACCTTCTAAATCATGGCTATGTGTCTGTCTTGCACTGTAATTACCAGATTCAGCTTTAGCATCATTGATATCGAGGGGATTGGCTACTGCGGCGCGGGTCGATAATAAGAGTAGAAAAATAAAAAAGGTACGAAATAACTTATTCATAACGGCCTACTTCCTTATTGAAGTGATACACATCACAGTGACCACCTTAGGCTGCTATGGCTTAATTAGAGCTGAATCAATGATGAAGCTTTATTCATGTTCGGCTTAGGCTTATCTCTTTTACCTAGGCCAATAAAAATGGCGCCACCCGTTACAGGTAGCGCCATTTTGTGGCTCAGCCAAGTGGCAGAGCTATGATTTAATTTGGCTTACCAAATTTTTACGCGTTTTTCTGGGGCGATATACATAGTATCACCGGGTTTTACATCATAGGTAGTGTAAAACTCAGGCATGTTAGATAATGCACCTAAGGCGCGGAATTCCGCTGGCGAGTGTGGATCGGTCGCAACGCGGTTACGCAGTGCTTCTTCCTTGGCTTTGGCGCGCCAAATTTGGGTGAAGCCGATGAAGAAACGTTGATCGCCAGTTAAACCGTCGATTACTGGTGCTTCTTTACCGTTCAATGACTTCTTGTATGCGCGGTAAGCGATAGTCACGCCTGATAAGTCACCGATGTTCTCACCTAAGGTCAAACCACCATTGACATGCAGATCGTCAAACACATAGTAACCGTCATACTGGGCGATCAGCGCTTGGCCGCGGGCTGAGAACTCTGTTAAGTCCTGCGCCGTCCACCAGTCACGCATATTGCCTTCGCCATCGAACTTGGCACCTTGGTCGTCGAAGCCGTGGCCCATTTCGTGGCCGATCACGGCGCCAATACCACCATAGTTAACTGCATCATCCGCTGCCATGTTGAAGAAAGGGGGCTGCAGAATAGCGGCAGGGAACACGATTTCGTTCATGGTTGGATTGTAGTAAGCATTGACCGTTTGTGGCGTCATGTGCCACTCATCTTTATCGATCGGTGCGCCTAACTTAGCCAGAGACTTAGCGTGTTCAACTTCACTGGCACGCATAGCGTTACCGATCAGGTCATCGGCTTTGATGGTCAGCTTACTGTAATCTTCCCATTTGTTGGGGTAACCAATTTTGGGGTTAAATTTCGCTAACTTATCCGCCGCAGCCACTTTAGTGCTGTCGCTCATCCAGGTTAAATCTTTGATGCTGTCGCCGTAAGCGCCACGCAGATTTTCAACCAGTACTTGCATACGTTCTTTGGCTTCAGGCGTAAAATGACGCTTCACATACACTTTGCCGACCACTTCGCCTAAAACACCGTTGACAGCGGCCACACCGCGCTTCCAGCGAGGCTCTTGTTCCTCTTGTCCGTTTAAGGTTTTTGCGAAAAAGGCAAAGTTTTCGTTATCGAGTTCTTCGCTTAAGTTGCTGGCGGCGTGGGTCAATACCTGCCACTGCATGTAGGTTTTCCAGGTGGCGAGATCCGTTGTCTTGATGATTTCGTTTAGGCCTTGGATATAGCTAGGCTGATTAACGATAATATCGGTTTGCTTATCGGCACCTAAAGCGGCTAAGTAACCAGTCCAATCGATATCCGGTGCTAAGGTCGCCAGATCTTTTACTTGGTATAGGTTGTATGTCTTAGTACTGTCGCGGGTTTCTACGACATCCCAGTGCTTAGCGGCAATGGCGGTTTCTAGGGCTAGGATAGATTCTGCGCTAGCCTTAGGATTAGCAAGACCTGCCAAGGTAAACATTTTTTCGATGTGGGCTACATAAGCCTTACGGATATTAACGAAGCGCTCTGATTCGTTAAAGTAGTAGTCTTTTTCCGGCAGGCTTAAACCGTATTGCCATAGGTGGGTGGCATAGCGGCTCGAATTCTTGGCATCGATATCGATATAAAATGCCATTGGAGTCCCCGCCCCAGCGATTTGGCTGTGGGCGAAGTATTTCACGAGTTCATTCTTGTCCTTTAGAGCATTAATTGCATCAAATTCACCTTGGATTGGTGTCACACCCAGTTTGTTGAGTGTGGCAGTGTCCATAAATGAGCGATATAAATCGGCTACTTTCTGTTCGTCTGTGCCCGCTGCCAGATTCGGCGTTGCCGCCACTTCTTCTATAATGGCTTTTACATCGTCACGTGACTTTTCACGTAAGTCATAGAAAGCGCCAATGCTAGTGCGATCCGCTGGGATCTCGGCTTTCTTCAACCAATCGCCGTTTACATATTCATAAAAGTCGTCCTGTGGGCGAATGGATTTATCAAAGTTTGCAAATTCAATCCCCGAGCCTAAGGCTTTAGAGACCGCGGCGGCAGTGGCAGTTTTACTGATTTCTGCTTCTGGGGTTTTCACATCAGCAGATTTGTCATTACAGGCAGTCAGTCCTGCAATAAGTGAGGCACATAGTCCCCCAATGAGTACTTTTCTCATGTCGTTTCCTTCGAGTTTATTATAGTGCCCATAATTGGGATTTTTATTGGTAAAAACTGGGATTGCTTCAGGTGCAATGGGATGTATGTTAATGCTTTAATGGGAATCTAAACAAGGTGATTACCCTTTTTATCGCAGATTTATCTTGGGTCATATGTAACTAAAGGTTACCAGTTACAGTCTTAACCTCATTAACGGTAACATTACCGTATGCAAGCCTTTTCAGGTAAGCGAGTACTTAGTTTTCTCTTTTTTACACGCGATCAAATGAGCTGCCTGATCGGCTTTGCGGGGTTACCTGCGACCACAGTTTTGGCCGCTACATTTTTTGTGACTAGGGCACCTGCGCCTATGATGGCGTCATCACCAATAGTGACACCTGGCATTATGATCGCGCCACCGCCAATCCATACCCGTTTACCGATCTTAATTGCTCTCGCGGTTTCTAAACCTGAACAACGTAGCTCGGCATCGAGTGGATGACTCGAGGTATAAAACTGCGCATTGGGGCCGACCATGCTCTGTTCGCCAATAGAAATGGGCGCATTATCCTGTAAGGTGACATTCACATTGATAAACACTTTGTCGGCAAGGGTGAGATTGATGCCGTAACTGATAAAAATAGGCGTGGAGATAATCGCAGTGGGTGATTTATGGGGAATAAGTTGCTGACAGAGTTGGCTGTATTCTGTATTTTCTTGGTCAATAGTTTGATTTAATTGTCTATTCAGTCGCTGCTGTTGCGCTCTTAAACTCAATAGTTCACTGGCAAGGCAATCATATTCTTGGCCTGTGATCATCTTTTGGAATTCAGTCATTTCATTTTCCCTATCGCGACGGCTGTCAATGCGTAAGGGCTAAATAGAAACACATCGGGTGCCGAGCAGCAATTCTTTGCCCTTTGTTATGCTCGGCCCCATAATATGGCAGTTTTCATTTAATAAGTTGAGTAATGAAGTGCGTTTAGACAAATTTATCTGTGAAAGTACCTCGCTGACTCGATCACTGGCCAAAAAAGCTTTGCACCGGGGTGATGTTAGTTGCGATGGCGTTGTTGTCAAAGACTCGGGCTTTAAGGTGACTGAGGGCATGCAGATCTGCCTCGAAGGCGAGCCTATTGCCCTAGTGGGCGAACGTTATTTGATGCTGAATAAACCCGTCGATACCATTTGCTCAACGATCGATGAAACCTACCCCTCTGTCTTGAGTCTGTTGGATTTGGCAAAACCTGAAACATTGCATATTGCTGGTCGCTTAGATGCTGATACCACCGGGCTAGTGCTGATCACGAGTGATGGCCAGTGGTCGCACCGAATCACCTCTCCGAAAAAAGACTGTGGTAAGCGCTATCTAGTGCAATTAGCCGAACCTGTCGATGCGAGCTTAATCGAGGTTTTTGCTGTGGGTGTTGAGCTTCGAAATGAAGAGGGACTGACTAAACCGGCGGTGCTTGAGATCATTGAACCGCAATGCGTACGCTTAACCATCACCGAAGGTAAATATCATCAAGTGAAGCGGATGTTTGCCGCGGTGGGAAATCATGTCGTTGGTTTACACCGTGAGAGTATTGGGCAAATTGAGTTAGACCCGGATTTAGCCCTAGGCGAGTGGCGTTACTTAACCTCCGAAGAGATTGCTTCAATCTGAAGCTGAAGTGAGCCATAAAAAATGCCGCCCAAGTTTGGGCGGCATTTATGTTTCTAAGCTGTGATTAACCTTGCTTTAGACTCAGGTTACCGCTGACGGTGTTCATCCTGACATCCGCACTGCCTGTGCCAGTCTGGAAGCTGAGGGATTCATTTGATACGTATTTTTGCTTTTGTGGTACATCCTGGCTTAGGCCATTTTTAATTTTTCCACCTGGACCCCCGTTTAAATCAAAACTGGCATCGGGCATGGCCGCGAAGGTGACTGTGATATCGCCACTGACGCTTTCGAGGTTCGCTCTATCGAAGGTCTTTGCCAATGATATTTGGCTGTCGCCGCTCACGGTTCTGAGCGTGATATCTTTTGCGGCACTAACGTTGGCGGCTACTTCACCTGACACTTGTTCTACTTTGACCTTTTCAGCTAGCGTTTGGCTGTTAAGATCGCCACTCACGAGGCGGTACTTGATTTCACCTTTGCTTTCAGTGTCGTTAATTTTACCGGATACAGTGTCTAACAGGATTTTACCATCTAATCCTTGGGTGGTGATATCCCCTGATACAGTGTGCAGCGATGGATTACCGCTAAGAGCATCGGCGATGATGTTGCCACTGACGGTATTTAAATCCAGTTCACCTTGCGTCTGGGTTATCTGCAGATTTGCCGAGATAGTGTCGGCACTGAGTTTGACCGTTTTGGGGACCTTAATCGTCAGCTTTGAGCCGTCATTATCGTTGCCGTTATAACGTTGTGGCATTTTATCCTCAATATTCAGACTATTGCCTTTTTGCTCAAAGATAAAACCTTCGCTCAGTTCATCGAGGGTTCCGGTTACGCTCACCTCATTCTTATCCCAACTTTGGATCTGTACTTCACCACGTTGGATCTTGATTTGCAGTTGAGTTCCAGAGCCAATACTCAATTGTTTGTCCACACTCTCGGCGGCGCATACAGTGCCCATTAAACCGAGAAAGAAGGTTGAAACCAATAGACTGGTCTTGGTCAGGTTAACGTTGCTCATAGGGTGTTTCCTTGTGTTGAGTTTTTGATGGGAAGTTTTTGGCCTTGCTGTAGCAGTTCGAGTTCACGCTGCTGCACCCAAAGCCAGAGCTGCCATAGTTGTTTATCGGTTGGATTCGCTTGTAATGCTTGATAAATCTGCTCACCTGCGCGCCTAAGCTCTGCTAATCCTTGTTCCAGCGGAGTGCTTAAATGACGGGTCTGCCATATAAGCGCATTGGGTGTGTGTTCGAGTGCATCGACTTGTTCTTGGTGCATGGTGGCTATTTGCGTTAATAGGGTTTGCAAAGCCTTGTCACTGTCCTTAGGCGAATGTTGCGCCGTGACCAGTGCTGTGGGGGCTATTCCTTGGTATTGGTAGCCGAAGAATACCGCCAGCAATATCGTCGCCGCCATGGCCCACTGCGGCCACAGTGGGTGGCCGTGTTTAGGGACATTCACTTTGGGGCTTAATGGCTTATCCATACGTTTTTCGATCGTCGACCAAAGGTCTCGCTCTGGAGCTAAGTCTCTAGGCGTCTTGGCGATCAATTGCTCGAGTTGTTCTTCACGGGAACGCGGCGTTAACGTCATTACAGCATCTCCTGTAGTAATTGCTTCGCTCTGTGGTATTGCGTCTTACTGGTGCCGACGGCAATGCCGAGTAAGCCGGCAATTTCCTCGTGTTGATATCCTTCTATGGCACAGAGGACGAACACGATACGAGCCCGTTCCGGCAGCCTAAGGATCAATTTATCTAATCCTTGATAGTCTTCATCTTTGCCTGGGAACTCATTGTCATTTTCCAGCGGTATAAAACGCGCCCAAAAGGATTTTTGCTTGCGAATACTGCTTAGGGCCTGATTCACACAAATACTGTGTAACCAGGTTGAAAACTGGCTATCTCCTCGAAACTGAGGCAATTTTTGCCATACAAGAATAAAACACTCTTGGGTGACTTCTTCGGCCTGGGCCGCCTGGCCACACAGACGTAGAGAGAGCGCATAAATACGCTGATGATGGTTTAAGTACAGTTGCTTAAATGCTGAGCGATCGCCTTGCCCTGCTAAGGTCACAAGATCAAAGTCCGACACTGTGCTATTGAGTGGGAGTATCCCTGCCGTCACTGTACTTTCCTGTCGTTATGGTTATTTGTTGTAGTTTTGACGTTGTGGAAAGGTCAAAAGGTTTGGAGCATTTTAAAAAATATTTATTTTTCCCATTTTAGGACATGTTGACGTTTCGCTAATATAGTAAAGTTCGTCGAAAACATGAGTGCTAAGTTTATGAAGTAAAATGTTTTATACCAAATACTATTGTGAATGATGTGTCCAAAAACGTTCAATGCTACATAGTAACCTAATCGAATAGAAATAAATGAATTGGGCTCTCTATGCGGGGAGATATAGGGGCAAGGAGGGGGGCATAAATCGGCAAGGGTTATTGCATAAAATATGAACATTTGATGTACCGGGAAACTTTTACTACTAAAGGTCTAACTCCCAGCTATCTTTTTAAGAGACATTATATTTATTAGGGACTTTTTATGTTAATCCGCTCGAAGTTGTTACTCAGCGCAGTTGTCTCCATCTCGGCATTAGTTGGGATGTTTGGGTTGCAACTCTACTCCAATTCAGTTAATTCGGAACTCTCCCATGCGGCCCAAAGTGTGCTCGAGTTAGAACGAGACGTTTTGATGCTGCGTAAAAATGAGAAGGATTTCTTCGTCCGCAAAGATTTGCAGTATGTTGAAAAGCATAAGGAAGTGCATTCTCAAATCGATAAAATCATTCCTGTATTAGAGCAAACGTTTAAAGAATATGCTGTCTCTACTGGTTCGCTAGAAAGCTTTGATCACAATTTAAACCAGTATCAATCTGCTTTTAATGAGGTTGTAAAGTTGCAGCAAGAAATAGGGTTAACGCCTAAAACCGGGCTCTATGGCACCCTCAGAACCGCGGTGCATAATGTCGAATCTCTGTTAAAGGAGTACGAGCAATTATCCTTAGAAGTCGCAATGCTGCAATTAAGGCGTAATGAAAAGGATTTTATGCTGCGTCGAGAGCTAAGTTATGTCGATACCTTCGATGCCAATATTGCTGTGTTTAATAGCAATTTGCAGGCATCGAGCCTCGATAGTGCTACCCAAGCGAAAATAGCGACCTTGATTAACCAATATCAAAAGGACTTCAAAAGCTTAGTGAGCAAGGAGCAGCAGCTCGGGCTCAATGAAAAAGATGGCACTATGGCGCAATTGATCGCGGCCAATAGGTTAACCGAATCAAGCGCCTATGAGCTTCATACCCTTGCGCTTGAAGCCATTGATGGGGCTGAGAGTGGTAGTGTCAATATTGGCATTATGGTGTTTATACTGATAGCTGTGCTGCTTAGCGTCATAACCTATTTGATTATTCGCAGCATTATCAACCCTGTCGAACGTATCACTCAGGTGATTTCCCGTATTGAAGTCAGCAAAGATCTCACCCTAAGATGCGATGCCTCTACTCAGGATGAACTTGGAGAAATTGCACAGCATTTCAATAGTATGGTCGATAGTTTTCAGCAACTTATCGAACAAGTTATCGAGTCTGTCGCCACGATTAACACCTCCTGCAAGCGTGTCTCAGAGAATGCCATCCGAGCATCTGAAGGGGTAACGCAGCAGCTTAATGAAACCGATATGGTGGCAACGGCGATTACCGAAATGGGTGCGACTATTGATGAAATTGCCAAGACCACTGAGCTTGCCGCCCTTAAGGCGGGTAAAACCCATGACAATGCCCAAATGGGGCAAACTGAGGTTGAGCAGACCATTCATAAAATTGAGCAACTGGCGCAGCAAATCAATGGTAGTGCGTCTGTGGTGGATGAACTAGAGCACGACAGTGAGACTATCGGCAGCGTGCTCGATGTGATCCGTGGTATTGCCGAGCAAACTAATCTCCTCGCGCTGAATGCGGCGATTGAGGCCGCGCGCGCCGGTGAACAAGGTCGTGGTTTTGCTGTGGTGGCCGATGAGGTGCGAAGCCTAGCGATGCGCACTCAATCATCGACACAGGAAATTGCCAATATTATTCAAACCTTGCAAAGTCGTACCCGCTCAATCGTGCAATTGATGGACGCTAGCCAAAAACAAGGCGCAGAGAGTGCCGAACAGGCCGCAGCCGCGGGCGAATTACTTAAACTGATTAATACCGATGTGCGTAATATTATGGATATGAGTACGCAGATAGCTGCCGCCATTGAAGAACAGAGCATGGTGGCTGCCGAGGTGAATAAGAATGTGGTGGTGATTCGGGATATTGCACAGGAGTCTTCCCAAGCAGCGGATGCCAACGCATCGGCATCGGACGAGCTTAAAGCACAGGCCGAATATCTGCATCGCGCCGTCAGTAATTTTAAAATCTAGTACAAACAAAAAACGCACTCAATTGAGTGCGTTTTTTACCGTCACCAGCCAGCTAAATTAGTGGCTAAACATCGCAGAGATAGACTCTTCGTTGCTGACACGGCGAATGGCTTCAGCCAGTACTGCAGACATAGTTAACTGAGTCACTTTAGCCACTTTAAGCATTTCAGGGCTTAAAGGCACAGTGTCAGTGACTATCACTTCATCGATCACTGAGTTTTCGATATTTTCAGCCGCTTTGCCAGAGAACACTGGGTGAGTTGCGTAGGCAAATACGCGATTTGCACCATGTTCTTTTAGGGCTTCAGCCGCTTTACACAGAGTGCCGCCTGTGTCGATCATATCGTCAACGATAATGCAGTCACGGCCTTGAACATCACCGATAATATGCATTACTTGGGCAACGTTCGCCTGTGGGCGACGTTTATCAATAATCGCCAGATCTGAGTCATCGAGCAGTTTGGCAACCGCACGAGCACGAACAACGCCACCAATATCCGGTGAAACCACCACAGGATTATCGAGTTTCTTAGCTAACATATCTTCCAGTAGCACTGGGCTACCGAATACGTTATCAACGGGAACATCGAAGAAACCTTGGATTTGTTCAGCATGCAGATCACAGGTCAGAACGCGGTCAACACCGACGCTTGACAGAAAATCGGCAACCACTTTTGCAGTGATAGGCACACGGGCGCTACGAACGCGACGGTCTTGACGTGCATAACCAAAATAAGGAATAACGGCTGTGATACGGCCAGCAGATGCACGGCGTAGAGCATCAACCATCACGATGAGTTCCATCAGATTGTCGTTGGTCGGCGCACAGGTGGATTGGATGATGAACACATCGGCTCCACGTACATTTTCGTTAATTTGGACACTGATTTCACCATCGCTGAAACGACCAACCACTGCGTCTCCGAGTTTGCAAAATAGACGATCGGCTATCTTCTTAGCGAGACTGGGGGTGGCGTTCCCAGCAAAGAGCTTGATGTCGGGCACTGTATGAACCTCAGGCGTTTGCTTTATATTTTAGTGGCTAGGGAAACGACGATATAGGGACGGGAGGACCCGAGGCGTTATCGTATATGAGCTACCCTAGAAGAATGTAGTTTATGGATGATTGAGCCGCGAGATGAGCGGCGAAATATTCATCCCTTTTGCAACAAAACCTTGCATATCAGACGGTAACTTCGCCAAGGCTGCGAGAGCTTGTTGCTGTTGTGTAAATTCCCCAAACACGCATGCGCCTGTTCCGGTCATTCTCGACGGCGCATATTCTAGCAGCCAGCCTAAGGCCTTGGCAACTTGAGGGTATTTAGAAACGACCAGTTTTTGACAATCATTTGCCCAGGGTTGGCCTAGCAAAGTGTCGATGGCAAGTTTTGGTGTATTGCGTGGTAACAGGGGATCTTGGAATACGGAGGCGGTAGAAACGTGGGCGTCGGGTGCGATAACTAAATACCAAGGCTCACTCGGATTTACCGCTTGTAAGCGTTCACCTACGCCTTCGGCAAAAGCAGCGAAACCATGAATAAAAACAGGAATATCGGCACCAAGTTTCAACCCAATTTTGGCTAATTCTTCGGTCGATAATTGAGTGTTCCACAACTTGTTTAAGGCCACTAACGTGGTCGCAGCATCGGAGGAGCCACCGCCTAAACCACCCCCCATAGGCAGACGTTTATCTAACCAGATTTCAGCCCCACCTTTAAAACCTGTCACTTGTTGCAATGATTTTGCGGCTCGCAGAATTAAGTTATCGCTATCTGCAACAACAGTCGACATATTGGAGTGCAAAATCAGTTCATCACTATCGGTCACCTTGAAATCCAGCATGTCACAGCAATCGATAAACTGAAACAAGGTCTGTAATTCATGGTAACCGTCGCTGCGGCGGCCTGTGATATGTAAAAATAAGTTAAGCTTGGCTGGCGCGGGCCAATGACGGGAAATGGTGTCCGACATTTTAAGGTTTTTCTCCGAGTATCACTGCGGCTTTTCCGAGTGATTGCCATTGATTTAGTTGTATTTTTAGTTGCAAATCGCCGCGTTCAAGCTTTAATTGATGAGGCACGCTGGTGCCACTCTGGGATTGCCAACGTAAAAATGTGACCAGCCAAGGCGGTGGCGTTTGAGCATTGGTCAGCTGTTTAGGTTTGTCTTGGCTATCGCTTTCGATGACTTGATCATTGGGGCCAACTTGGCCTGTGATCCATAAAGGTAAATCGGCTAAAGGGATTGACCAGCCGCTGACGCGCTCGAGTAGGTGCTGGGCGTTATCGTCTTTAAAGTCTTTACCATCGATGTGTAAATGGGCCGCGTTAGGGGTCGCTTCTAGGGTCAATACTGTCGTGCCTAACATGGTTGTCAGGGTTAGCTTGTCGTGCTCTTCAGTATGGCGCCAATAAAGGTTGGCGCTGAGCTTATCATCGGGGGTTTTGATGGCGAGTTTACCCTGAAGCTCCCAAGCTTTGGCTTCCCTGACATCACTGACTGTGATGGGGCTTAAGTCGTCCAAGGGAGGCCGCGTTTGACAACCAGCTAAAAAGAGTAGGGCACTCAAGGCGATATAAGAGAAAATGGATTTTGTGAGACGCTTCAAATTATTCATCTATGACTGATATATCAAAGTCCTTATGATACGAGGGCTTGGAAAGAATACCAATGCCATTCGTAAAATTTCCATCGGTGGTCACTTAGGGTTGCCTCACAAAGACAACCCTTACTTAGCTAGATTGATAGAAAATTTAGGTAAGAAGTTAGACCTTTATTCGGTTTTGTTAAGCGTATTCTGTTTTTAGTTGGGCCAATTCAGTAGAATGCCCTTATTAAGAGAGTCGCCAAGAATCTAGAAAGAGTCAGATGAGCCTTGTAGCAATCGGTATTAACCATAAAACAGCCACGGTAGACCTGCGTGAGAAAGTCGCCTTCTCTCCGGACAAAATTCATGATGCCATGAAGAGTCTGGCCAGTCGTACACGCTCGGGTGAAGCCGTTATTGTCTCGACCTGTAATCGCACTGAGTTGTATTGCAACAATGGCGATGAAGCCGATATCATCGAATGGCTTGAGGAATATCATGGCCTAGATCATAAGGATGTGGCGCCTTGCCTATACAATTATCACGGTCAAATCGCGGTCAAACATTTGATGCGCGTCGCCTCTGGGCTCGACTCGTTAATTTTAGGTGAGCCGCAAATTCTGGGACAGGTGAAACAAGCCTTCGCTAAAGCTAAAGAAGCTGGCACGGTCGCTTTAACCATAGATCGCTTATTCCAAAATACTTTTTCGGTCGCTAAAAAAGTGCGTACCGAAACTGAAATTGGCGCCGCCGCCGTGTCTGTGGCCTTTGCCGCCGTGAGCATGGCGAAACATATCTTCTCATCACTGTCGACCACTAAGGTATTGCTTATCGGTGCGGGTGAAACCATTGAGCTGGTGGCCAAGCATTTAAAAGACAATGGTGTGGCCTCCATGGTGGTGGCAAACCGGACTCTAGAACGCGCTCAAGGCATGTGCGAAGAATTTGGTGCGACCGCAATTACACTGGCACAGATACCAGATTTTCTCCCTAAAGCCGATATCGTGATATCCTCTACCGCCAGCCCCTTGCCTATCCTAGGCAAAGGCATGGTCGAAAAAGCGCTAAAGCAGCGTCGCCATCAACCTATGTTATTGGTTGATATAGCAGTTCCCCGGGATATTGAACCGGAAGTCGCCGATTTGGATGACGCGTTTCTGTATACAGTGGACGACCTGCATAGCATTATTGAACAGAATATGGCTTCCCGTAAGGAGGCCGCCGAGCAAGCTGAATTAATTACTGAAGAACAATCTTACCTGTTTATGGATTGGGTGCGTTCTTTAGAGTCGGTCGACAGTATTCGTGAGTATCGCAATCAGAGCATGGCGATAAAAGATGAGTTAGTGGAGCGCGCCCTGAATAAATTAGCCCAGGGGGGCGACACTGAGCAGGTATTGATTGAACTAGCCAATCGCCTGACGAACAAACTTATCCACGCACCCACCCAAGCCCTCACGACGGCGAGCCGTCAGGGGGATTTGAATACACTAGGTCAGTTAAGAACAGCGCTTGGATTAGATAAAAACTAAGGTTAGCGAGTTAAATGAAGGAATCCGTTATCCGCAAGCTGGAAGGCTTGCTCGAGCGCAATGAAGAAGTATTGGCTTTGCTTGGTGATGCGTCGGTTATCGCAGATCAAGACAGGTTTCGCGCATTATCCAAAGAATATTCTCAGCTAGAAGAAGTGGTTGCAGGCTTTAAAGCTTACCAGCAAGCACAGGCCGATCTCGACTCCGCCAAGGAAATGTTGGAAGAAGATGACGCCGAAATGCGCGAGATGGCCCAAGAAGAAATGAAGGCCGCCAAAGCACAGCTTGAACGACTCGAAGCTGAGCTGCAGATCCTACTGCTGCCAAAAGATCCCAACGATGATACTAATGCCTTTATTGAAATCCGCGCCGGTGCGGGTGGCGATGAAGCGGCGATTTTTGCGGGCGATCTGTTCCGTATGTATAGCCGTTATGCCGAAGCAAATCGTTGGCAGTTAGAGATCATGAGCAGCAACGAAGGCGAACACGGTGGCTTTAAAGAGATCATTGTTAAAGTCAGTGGTGATGGTGCCTACGGTAAACTCAAGTTTGAATCCGGTGGTCACCGCGTACAACGTGTGCCTGAAACTGAATCCCAAGGTCGTGTACATACCTCGGCGGTGACTGTGGTCGTCATGCATGAAGTGCCTGAAGCAGAAGCCATTTCTATTAACCCTGCGGATCTGAAGGTCGATACTTTCCGTTCATCGGGCGCCGGTGGTCAGCACGTTAACAAAACCGATTCTGCGATTCGTATTACCCATATTCCGACAGGGATTGTGGTGGAATGCCAAGATCAACGCTCACAACATAAGAACCGTGCCCAGGCCATGAGCGTTTTGGCCGCCCGTATTCAAGCGGTTGAAGATGAAAAGCGTCGCAGTGCCGAAGAATCGACCCGCCGTAGCCTAGTCGCCAGTGGTGATCGCTCCGAGCGCGTGCGTACCTACAACTTCCCCCAAGGCCGGGTGAGTGAACATCGTATCAACTTAACTTTGTATCGCTTAAATGAAGTGATGGAAGGGGACTTAGACGCGATTCTAGCCCCCTTGATGCAAGAGCATCAGGCCGATCTGTTGGCCGCACTGGCCGATGAGCAGGGGTAATTTTGTCACAACAATCTAGCATAGCCGAAGCCCTACAATGGGCTTATGTGCAGTTAGCGCCAACCTCTGAATCCGCCCATTTGGATGCAGAGGTTTTACTCCTGTATAGCCTCAATAAAAGCCGTGCTTATTTATATACTTGGCCGGAAAAAGCCTTGACGGTTGATCAGTGGAAACGCTTTGTACAAATGGTGCAAAAACGCCAGAAAGGCGTACCAGTTGCGCATATTGTCGGGGAGCGTGAGTTTTGGTCGCTGCCCTTTATCGTGAATGACACGACCTTGATCCCTCGGCCAGACACGGAAATTTTGGTTGAAACGGCTTTAAATTTGCCCCTATCGACCTATGCTAAAGTGCTCGATTTAGGCACAGGCACGGGCGCTATTGCACTGGCGCTCGCATCTGAGCGTGAGTCATGGGAAATCACTGCGGTCGATAAAGTTGATGATGCCGTGGCACTGGCGATTGCCAACCGCGAAAACTTAAAGCTGCCGCAGGTTGAAATCCTCCAGAGCGATTGGTTTAGTGCGGTAAAGTCGCGGGATTTTGACTTAATTGTCTCAAACCCGCCCTATATCGATGAAGCGGATGAGCATTTGCACCAAGGCGATGTACGCTTCGAGCCACAGAGTGCATTAACCGCCGCCGAGGAAGGCTTTGCCGATCTCTACTATATCGCCAAAACCGCCCGGGATTATTTAAAACCTAACGGTTATATCCTGCTCGAACACGGTTTTGAACAGGCGGTCAAACTCAGGGCAAAGCTTATCGAGTTAGGCTATGAGAATGTCGCCACAGTGCGGGATTTTGGTAGCAACGATAGATGTACTATGGGTAAATGGGCGGAGTAATTCGCCCTTATTGAGTGACGATTCAGCTTTGGGTTGTCTTAAGTTTGCTTAAGCTAACCAATTTCGCCGTAGAGAGTATGTTAACTTTTTAGTCATTCTATTAAGCATTACCCATTCCAGTGACACACCAACTGTGTCTTTTAGAAGATGTGTCCCTATAGTCTCGATGGCGGTATTTGCTGTAAATGGAAGTACAAACACCGCGATCATATGGATATGAAAGCGCGACCAAGCCGCCAACAGTCAATCTCCCTGTCAATGTTTAATTCCGTTAGTTTCCGAGCATCTGGGTTCTATTTGAAAAAGCCTGCAAATCATGTCTCCTTGCGTTTATTGGGAGTGATATTTTTCATAACACCGTCCAAGAGATCCATAGGCATAGGAAAGAGTATGGTGGAATTGTTTTCTGCTGCAATTTCAGTCAGTGTCTGTAAATAACGCAGCAGTATGGCGTTGGGCTCAGTGGCGAGCTTGCTCGCCGCCTCGACCAGTTTCTCCGCCGCCTCCATCTCCCCGGATGCATGAATCACCTTGGCCCTACGTACCCTCTCTGCTTCCGCTTGGCGGGCGATGGCACGGATCATGGTTTCATTGAGATCGACGTGCTTGATCTCGACATTTGAGACTTTGATCCCCCAACCATCTGTTCTAGCATCTAAAATCCCCTGAATATCGGCATTGAGCATATCCCGATTGGCCAGCATTTCATCCAATTCATGTTGCCCTAGTACAGATCTCAGCGTCGTCTGCGCCAGTTGTGAGGTGGCCTGTAGGTAATCTTCAACATTGATGATGGCCTTCTGGGCATCGACAACCCTGAAATAAAGCACTGCATTGACTTTGACTGACACGTTGTCGCGGCTGATCACATCCTGGCTCGGCACATCCATCACCACAGTTCGTAGATCGACTCGGACAATTTGTTGAATAAAAGGGACGACTATGATGAGTCCTGGCCCTTTGACCTTATAGAATCGCCCAAGCAGGAATATCACTCCTCGCTCGTACTCCCTGAGGATGCGAAAGGTGCTGATGATCAGGACCAGAGTCAATAGAATCAAGGCTCCGAAGAGAAGAGTGCCCGCGTTAGAGATGGGATCCATCATAGGTCTCCTTAGGTTGTTCGGCGGCAACCGTGAGTGTTAGTCCGTCCATCTGGACTACCACCACAGACTCGCCCTGTTTCAAAGGCTGTTGACTCACGGCAGCCCAGCGTTCTCCTGCGAGTTCGACAAAACCATGGCCGTCGAAATCATGCTCCACTATGGCGTAGGCGCCAATAATGGCTTCCTGACCACTGACTATTCGGTTGCCTTGGGCGCGCCAGAGGTAACCCAAGATAACCAGAACAAAGATACCGGACACAGTTGCCACTCCCGTGATAAGCAGGGGATCGAGTTTCAATTCCGGCTGCTCGGTATCGATAAGGAATACTGAGCCGATAATAAAGGCGACTATGCCACCAAAACCAAAGATCCCGAAACTTGGCTGCAGTGATTCGACAACTAGCAGGCCAATGCCGAGCAGGAGCAGGCCTAGGCCCGCATAGTTAAGTGGCAACATCTGGAAGGCATATAGGGCAATCAAGAGTGCGATGGCTCCTGTTATTCCGGCAATCCCAATTCCTGGGCTGTAAAACTCCAGTAACAGGCCATAGACACCTATGAGCATTAAGATGTAGGCAATATTAGGATTGGTAATAGTACCGATGAACCTATTGCGCCAATCCGGCTGACGAAATTCCAGTCGAGCCTGGGCAAGGTGCAGTTGTTGTTGCTGTTCACCTATCTTGACTCTGTGCCCCTCGAGGCGTTTAAGCAATTCCAGAGGAGTTGCAGCCAGCACATCGATCACTTGTTTTTCCAGTGCCTCCTCTGCCGTTAGCGTCGCCGCTTCTTTCACTGCGAGCTCGGCCCACTGGGCATTACGGCCGCGCAGCTGTGCAAGGGAGCGTATGTAGGCAATTGCATCGTTGAGCACTTTCTGCTCCATGGCATCGCTCTTGGGGTTATCGTCGTTATCATCTTTGTCCCCTGTAATGCTTATCTTCACTGGCGTGGCCGCGCCAAGTGTGGTTGCAGGTGCCATGGCGGCGATATGGCAGGCATAGAGAATATAGGTGCCTGCACTGGCTGCCCGTGCACCGCTGGGATAAACCAAGCAGGCGATGGGGATTGTGGAACTTAGGATGCGTTGGTTGATGTCCCTCAGGCTGGAACTCAGCCCTCCAGGGGTATCCATGACCAGCATGATGAGTGGTGGCTTACTGACTTCGTTGGCGAGGTTTATTTCACTGAGAAGGTAATCGCTCATGGCTGGGCCTATGGCGCCGTTGATT
The DNA here is from genome assembly GCF_000217915.1 of Shewanella sp. HN-41. Lineage (GTDB taxonomy): Bacteria > Pseudomonadota > Gammaproteobacteria > Enterobacterales > Shewanellaceae > Shewanella. Next base: position 67,757 of record NZ_AFOZ01000014.1, read on the forward strand.
TCGAGTACAGGGATCTGAACCGCACTGGGCTGGCTGGCAGGGGGAGCTGCTAATGCTGACCCAATGACCAGTGTAAGAGGGGACAAAATAATAAAGGACAGTGCCATCACGGACAACCTAGACAGCAAACCTCTGAATAACCAAGAACACATGACAATATCTCGCTGTATATACAGTTTAAGTCTAGTTGACTGTCTGTAAGGTTGCGCGATATTCCCGCTATGGCTTGCTACGTTTGGCGCTGTAAGTCACCTAAGGTTCCAGCAGTGTGGAGATGACAGGATGACCGAGGGGATGACCAAAGCACTGAATATGGCCGCTGGAGGTAAACATCATAACACTTTTACCATATAGAATTTGCTGCCCGTTTCGGGATAGGCTTGTTGTATCCATTGCACATGGTAGCCGTGGCGTTCGTAGAAGGGTTTAGCTTGAAAATCTAAGGTGTCGAGTAGGGCAAACTGGCAGCCACGAGCCTTTGCCTTGGCTTCAGCCTCCAGCAATAACCGTGAACCGATTTTTTGGTGTCTTAGGGATTCATCGACCCAGAGATAATCAATCAAAAACCAGTTGCCGAAGGTTTTTCCGCTAATGCCCGCTAACAGTTTTCCCTCTGAGTCCTGCAATTTCAGCCCGAGGTTTTTACGGCTGAGTCCTTGCCATTGTACTTGATTAAAGGCCACGATTTTTTGTCTTACCGCCTCGGCAAAGTCGGTCGATTCATCGTCAATTAGCAGTAAATTCATCATTATTTCCCATCAATTTATGAATTGAATTGAGTACGTTAATCTAAAGCGTTAGGCATTGGTCTAGCGTAACGATTAGGGTAAACTAGCGCCTTTGTCACTGGCCATAAGTATCACAATGGAAACTTTTTACAGTCTATATCCCGCGGTTAAGCATCTGCATTTAACCTTAATTGCCCTAAGTGTGCTGTTTTTTATCGTTCGTTTTGTGCTGCATTTACGTCAGTCTGCACTGATGGATAAGAAATTGGTCAAGATCGCTCCCCATGTGATCGACACTTTCTTACTGCTTTCGGGCTTAACCTTGTGTTTTATGATCAAGCAATATCCCTTCGTGGATCCTTGGTTGACCGAAAAAATTGGTGCAGTTGTGGCTTATATTGCCCTAGGTGTGATTGCGATAAAAGCGAATAGAAACAAACTTTTCAAAGTATTCGCTTTCCTCGGCGCTTTAGGTTGGTTAGTTTACGCAGCAAAATTGGCGCATTTTAAACAAGCGGTATTATTGGGTTAATGGGTAAATACACTCTGCAAGATGGCATTTCATTGCCCGAGTCGGCATTGGATTTAGGTGCTCACCTTGGCTTTTCAAACCTTAAAGCGGCGCAATGGGCCTGGTTTGAATTGGCGGGAGCCGTATTAAGTCACTACTTGGTTGATCAGCGGCAGCGGTTAAATGCGCTACTGCACTGGTTTTATCACGATCTCGGTTTTTGTGTTCGGGACAATTACTTCAGTGTTGAGGCGGCGGACTTAGGCACTTGCCTTATTAGTAAACAAGGCAATAGCACTACGCTTGCTACTCTATTGATATTACTAGCAAAACAGCTCGATCTAGAACTTGAACCCCTGTTATTGCCGGGTAACACAGTACTCAGAAGCAAGATTGCGGGTGAGGTGCGCTATCTCGACCCTTTGACGGGCAATGAGCTGACAAGGCATCAAGTACATGTGTTAGTCCGCGGGGAGTTAGGTAATGCGGCCGAGTTAAAACCAAGCTATTTAAAGGCGGTATCGGTGAAAAAGCTGATTTCCCGCATGTTGCACGAGCTTAAGGCTGGTTGCATCGTTTCCCATCAATTTGAGGCGGCAATGGAATGTTGTAGCTTGTTATTGCAATGGCATCCCGATGATGTGCACCTCAATCGAGAGCGTGCATTTATCGCCCAGCAACTCGGCTGTATCAATGTGGCTGCCGCCGATTTGCAGCATTTTGTCGATAACAGCCCGCACGATCCGGTAATCGAAATTGTGAAGATGCAGCTCAAAGAGTTAAACGAGCACGCCGAGATCTATCATTAAAAGGAGAGCCTTTCGGGGCTCTTTCTTATTTGTTGAATTCAATACAAAAATAACACTGGGCAGATGGGAAGTTTGACTCAGGGCTGCAACATGCAGTTATAACCATAAATACAATAAACTGTACCAAACAGGGAGACATTAGCATGACAGGCACAGCATTAGTTACTAATGACGCGGTGGCGCTCGGGATACTCGCCACAATATTAGGTTTTGTTTTTTATACCAGCAGCAGTCGTCATCCTTTCTGGCAAAAGTTTTACCGTTTTATTCCGGCATTATTATTGTGTTATTTCTTGCCGTCACTGTTAAATACCTTTGGGGTGATAGATGGTGATACATCGCAGTTGTACTTTGTCGCGTCACGCTATCTCTTGCCTGCTTGTTTAGTTTTACTAATTTTAAGCGTTGATTTAAAAGCCATCTTAGGTCTTGGTCCTAAGGCTGTGATCATGTTTCTAACGGGAACCATCGGGATAGTTATCGGTGGACCCATTGCGTTGCTGCTGGTGTCAATAATTGAACCTTCCCTCATTGGTGTCGATGGCCCCGATGCGGTGTGGCGCGGCATGACGACCCTCGCGGGGAGCTGGATTGGCGGCGGTGCAAACCAAGCAGCGATGAAAGAAATCTATGAAGTAGGCGGCAATATTTTCTCTGTGATGGTGACAGTCGATGTGATTGTGGCCAATATTTGGATGGCGGTATTGCTGTTTATGGCATCGAAAGCCAAAGAGATAGATGCAAAGACCGGTGCCGATACCTCCGCTATCGAGACCTTAAAAAACAAAGTTGAAAAATATCATGCTGAAAATGCGCGAATTCCTAACCTACGGGATTTGATGCTCATTGTCGCTGTGGGGTTTGGCATTACGGGTGTCGCCCATATTGCCGCGGATTTTCTAGGGCCATTTTTTGAGGCCAACTATCCTTGGACTGAGGATTACAGTTTTACCTCTAAGTTCTTCTGGTTAGTGGTGATAGTGACAACGATAGGTTTAGCCATGTCATTCAGTCCTGTGCGTCACTTAGAAGCGGCAGGGGCATCGAAGGTCGCATCGGCATTCCTCTATATTCTGGTGGCGACCATAGGTTTGCATATGGATGTCAGTAAAGTGCTCGACACACCGTTGTACTTTTTGGTGGGCATTCTTTGGATGATAGTGCATGCAGGCTTTATGTTATTGGTGGCTAAACTGATTAAGGCTCCTTTGTTTTACATGGCAGTGGGCAGCCAAGCTAACGTCGGTGGTGCGGCATCGGCACCTGTCGTTGCTGCGGCATTTCACCCCGCATTAGCCCCCGTGGGCGTATTGTTAGCCGTATTTGGTTATGTGTTAGGTACTTATATGGCATGGATTTGTGGTCAAATTTTACAGTTAGTTGCGGTATAGCCGCCTTAGCTCCTATTCACCGCTGGCAAGGTTCCAGCATTTTAGAGAGAAGTTGCGATGAGTAATAAAATCATAAACTTAGGTTCAATCGAAATTGCAAACGATAAACCTTTTGTGTTGTTTGGTGGCATGAACGTGCTTGAGTCTCGCGATCTCGCTATGTCGATTGCTGAAACCTATGCCGAAGTGACCCAAAAATTGGGGATCCCCTATGTATTTAAGGCATCCTTCGATAAGGCGAATCGCTCTTCTATTAACTCCTACCGTGGTCCTGGCATGGAAGAAGGGTTAAAGATTTTTGAAGAAATCAAGAAAACCTTCAATCTGCCACTGATCACCGATGTGCACGAAACCTACCAGTGTGCGCCTGTTGCCGAAGTGGTCGACATTATCCAGCTGCCCGCCTTCCTTGCCCGTCAAACGGATCTGGTTGTGGCCATGGCGAAGACGGGTGCCATTATTAACGTGAAAAAGCCGCAGTTTTTAGCACCCCATGAAATGCGCCATATCATTACTAAATTTAACGAAGCGGGTAACGACGAAATCATCCTCTGTGAACGTGGCTCATGTTTTGGCTACAACAACTTAGTCGTTGATATGCTAGGTATGGATGAGATGAAGCAATCTGGCTATCCGGTGATTTTCGATGCGACCCATGCGCTGCAACGCCCCGGTGGTCGTAGCGATTCCGCGGGTGGCCGTCGTGCACAGGCGACTGAATTAGCCCGTAGCGGTATGGCTTTGGGGCTGGCTGGCCTATTTATTGAAGCCCACCCCGATCCCGATAATGCGAAGTGTGATGGCCCCTGTGCCTTACCTTTGCATCAGTTAGAAAATTATCTAAAGCAAATGAAAGCGATTGATGATCTGGTTAAATCATTCGAACCCATTGACACTAGTAAGTAAGCATAAAAAAAGAGAGGTTGAATAACCTCTCAAAAATAGCAGGGGAGTTTTTAATGCTCGGGCAATAAAGTAAATTGCCAATATTTACGATGAAAAAGACGAAGGATAAGATGTATTTACTCAAATAAGATCTTAAGAATACATCTAAGGTAATACATATAAGTACAGATAAAATGAGAGACCTGTTGGTCTCTCATTTTAATATCACCACTATTTTTGGTTTAGTGCGTGTTTTGCTGCATTTGTACCCGCAATTTTGCCAAAAATTACGGTGTCAGCGACGGCATTACCACCTAAGCGATTATATCCATGCACACCACCTGTGACTTCGCCTGCTGCAAATAAGCCAACCAACGGTTTACTTTGAATATTCAGCACCTCGGCTTTGGTATCAATTGCGACACCACCCATAGTATGGTGAATACCGGGAGCCACTTTTACGGCATAAAAAGGGGCCTTTTCTAGTGGTAATGGCATTTGTTCGCGAGCAAAATCTTCATCCTTACCTTGTTTAAAATAGCGATTGTAGTTTGAAATCGTTTTTTCTAATGCGTTTTCTTTCATACCTGTGATTTTTGCAAGTTCAGAAACCGTATTTGCTTTTTCCAGCATATTTAAATGGTCATATCCTTGAACCATTTTTGCTTTTTTATAAAGCTCATTATCGAAGACTAACCAAGCATATTGTTCAGGTTGTTTGAGAATGGCATCGGATGCTTTATCGCGAGTAGTTAATTCGCTGATAAAACGATTGCCATCTTTATTGACCATAATAGCACCTACACCCCGAACGGTTTCCGAGATTAAAATGCGGCTATCTTTTCCCACAGTCGGATGAGCTTGTACCCAATCAATATCTGTCATACTCGCACCGATTGCCTTGGCAAGTTCAATACCATCACCTGTTGAAGTGATATTGTTTGAACTCGTCATACCTTTAAATGTTGGGCGATAAAATGCGACCATTTCTTTGTTAAAACCATATCCTCCCGTCGCAAGAACAACTGATTTTGCAGCAACCATATAATGGCCGGAGTGTTTACCGTGGACGACAACGCCGACAATTTTTTGGTCTTCATCAATAACCAGTTTGACGACTTTAGAGTTGAGTCTTGTATCAACACCTTCATTTACAGATGCTTTTCTAAGTACATCGATAATATGTGGACCGACACTTAAGCCTCCAGATGGTCGATGTGTTCTATCGACTCTAGCGCCGCCTGAACGTTTCAAATCGTCCATATTGGCGCCCAAAGATTCTAGCCATTTAATGCCATCAGCTGATTGCTCCGCTAATATTTGCACCAATTTAGGATCGTTCGCATACCGTCCGCCTTTCATAGTGTCTTCAACAAACCATTCGATTTTATCTTCAACCTTGTGGTCTTTTTGCTGAACAGTACCCACGGCATTATATCCACCAGCGGCGAGCATCGAATTTCCACCACTAAACGGTGCTTTATCGAGCAATATAACGTTGGCACCCGCTTTTTTGGCTGCTATTGCTGCATTAAATCCGGCACTACCAGCCCCAACAACAATCACATCCGTTGTTTCTTTAGGGCCCGCAGCAATTGCTTTATTTATTGCCTCATTATCCCAACCCTTATCCCACGGCTCTTTGGCTTTTGCTTTATTAAAAGGCATGTCGAGCCCTTCAAATGAATGGCATTCGTTACAATATAGCTTTGGCTGTTCATGTCCTTTATGACAAGAGGTACAGTTAATATCACCTAAATGTGAAGAGTGTGGATCGATTTCTAGTTTAGGGTTTGCTAGTTTTGCATAATCACCATGACAGGATTTACATTGTTGATTTTCAAAAGTTTCACTATCACTTACCTTGTTAGGTGTTGCATGACAGGTTTTGCAGCCATCGATACTTTTATGAAAAGAGGCTAAATCATTTTTATTATCCGTAGCAGCCCATGATGAAGCCGTTAGAATTGAACATATAAATATGCTCAAATATTTTATTTTCATACATTTCTCCAGGTGTGTATTTATCAGTTTTATATCATGATAGTTATATTTCATCCTGAAATAGTGATGTTGCGCAATGAATCGATGTTGTTAAATATAATTTAATTGGTTTTAAGTTATATTTAACCTTGTGAATTTGTTGGTTAGTTGTGATCTAAGGCTGAGATGTGTTGAATTAAATCACTAATATGGCATTGTTTTTATATTCTAAAAAGGTGATTTCAATGAAAGCTGTTAAATATACTTGTCTTGGTGCAATTTTAATTTGTTCTACTCAAGTTGTATCTGAACCACTAGACTTTTATGGACGATTATGGCTTGGTGTTACAAACTCAAGTAATGGTCTTTCTGGTAATGAAAAGGTTGATGGTTTTTCCCTTGAAAATTATGCATCGTATTTAGGCGTTAAAGGAGAATATGGTGTATATGATAATTTTAGTTTGTTATATAAGTTTGAAGCAGGGATAGAAAGTTTTGATAACGATGATACCAATATTTTTAAACCTAGAAACTCTTACTTAGGTTTTAAAACTAATTATGGGTCAGCTGTGTTTGGACGAAATGATACTGTCTTCAAAAGTGCTGAAGGAAAAGTGGATTTATTTAATATTACCTCAAGCGATATGAATATGATCATTGCGGGTAACGATAGATTAGGTGATTCAGTAACATTGAATAGTGCTAAAGTTGCTGGTGTGACCATGGGTGTCAGTTATGTTTTTGATAAAGATTTTAATAAAAAAAATCCAGAACTATCTGATGAACAAAATAATTATGCAGTTAGCTTAACCTTAGGCGATGCATCACTTAAGAAAAATAATCACTATGTTTCAATTGCTTATGCAGATGGTTTGAATCTGCTAGAGGCAACGAGATTGGTCGGAGGTCTTTCCATTGCATCGGTAAAATTGGGTGCTATGTACCAACATTCAGAATCTAGTCTTTATGACAATATTAAAGGAAACTCTTATCTATTAAGTATGAGTGTTCCAATTGATAAATATGATATAAAGCTTCAATATTTAAAAGATGATGCTGGGCTTGGTAAAGTTACAAAAAATGCTGGAGCAGATCTAAAAACGTTGAAAGAAAGTGATGCAAGTCAATATTCGTTAGGTGTTGACTTTAAGGCTCAGAAGGATTTGACATTTGGGGTAGGTATTTCCTATTTTGATGGTGATTATACCGATGCCAAAGGACATACTGAGTTTGACGATACCCTTGTTTTTGTATCTACAAAATATCTGTTTTAATCACTACATAAAGCGGCCTAAATGGCCGCTTTATGAAAATTAGATACTTATCATGTTTACTTGTGAGGGTTTTGAACTATGATACTGCTAATAAATTGATTTTATCCCACGGAGTATATGATGCGGATAACACTAAGGCAGCTAATGATCTTTAAAGCCATACATTCTGAGAGGCAGATCTCAAAAGCGGCAAAAGTGCTTCATATGTCAACTCCCGCAGTAAGTATGGCACTTAAAGAATTAGAGAGCTCTTTAGGGTGTAGGCTATTTGAGCGTATAGCTGGTGGTTTGGTTGTGAATGCGCATGGAGAAATCATATTACCCTATGCAAATGAAATGCTATGTAAAGGAAAGGAATTAGAAAATATATTTTCATTTCCCGAACATGGGATTAAGGGAACTTTGACAATTGGAAGCAGCAAAACTGCTGGTAACTACGTGTTATCAAAAAAAATCCCTTTATTTAAGAGTCAATATCCAGATGTAAAAATAAAACTAGTCATTGATAATAGCTTAGTCATTGAAAAAATGGTTTCAGAAAGGGAGCTTGACTTAGGCTTTATTGATGCAAAACCCGCGAGTAAGAATCTCATTTGTGAGCACTGGTTGCAAGATAATCTTTGTCTTGTGAGTGGTGCAACTCATCCTGCGGCTAGTGATGTAAATACGAAGGCATGGCTTAGTGAACAATTATGGATATTCGACCATGAGGCATCGCTTTCTCGAATTCGTGCAATTCAATTACTAAAAAGTTTAAATATTCATGTTCGTGATGAAATATGCATGTCAACAATAGGAGCAATTAAAAGGGCTATTGGAACTGGTATAGGTTTGAGTGTACTGCCTATGTTAGCAATCGATGCTGAATTAGCTAGAAAGGATCTTATTTTATTGTCTGTGGATGGATGGGACTATAAAAGAACTTATTGGTCAATTCAGCGTGAAGGAGAAGAATTGTCTGCACTGAGCATGAGTTTTTTAGCTTTTAGTAAGCAGCCATATAACCCTCTGTGCTAATTATTCTAGTAGGTGAACAAATTTGCTGTCATCAGATCTTGAAATAGGAGTTTTTTTAGCGCTTTTACTATGGAGTGTTTTTTATACACATGCATCATCGATAAATTTTTTAAAAAATTTTATAAAATTTTTCCTTTAATGTTAGTGTGTTATGCTTTGCCTGCTATTTTTAGCTCGTCAAATATTATTAATGCTAGTAATAGTCAACTTAGTGACATGGCAAAAACACACTTTATGCCAAGTTGTTTATTTTTATTGATCTTAAGTACAGATTTTTTCGCTTTAAGCTTAGTAGGCAAAAAACTACTAGGTATGTTTGTGTTAGGCGCTGTGAGTATCTGCATTGGTGGGCCATTGAGTCTATGGCTTGGTTCTATATTTTTTCCGTATGAGCTTGCTTGGCAGGGAGATAATGCTGCATGGAAAGGCATGTCAACCTTGATGGCAAACTGGCTTGGTGGAACAGCTAATCAATTAGCAATAAAAGAAATTCATCATGTTGGTGATGCAATATTTGCAGTAATGATGGCTATTAATATTATTTTTTCCAGTATATGGATGGTTATATTACTTTTTATTGCAGAACGTCAGGATAAAATCGATGATTTTCTTAAAGCTGATAAAAGTTATAGGCCGACATTTTGTTCTGATGTTGAGTATAAAGTCATAGATAAATGGGAAAGGTATTATTGGACACTGATATTGGGTTTGACTTTTTTTATGGTGATGTTCTTTAGTAAAGATCTGTCATCCATACTCGCCAACACCACGGCTTACTATTTTCCATATTTGTTCAAATACAATCTTACTTCTGATTTTTTTTGGTCAGTGTTAATAGCTACCTTTTTAGGACTATTATTCTCTTTAACAAATGCAAGACATGTCTTAGTTAAGGAAACACGTAAGGTTGCTCTTTTTTTTATCTACATTATGATTATGTTGATGGGGTTGAATTTTGATGTTAGTGCATTGGGTGCTGCTCCTTACTACGTTTGTATAGGACTTATTTGGTTTTCTATACATATTATTATTTTACTGATTTTTACCGTATTTTTTCGTTTACCTATCATGTATTTAGCGGTTGCGAGTCAATGTAATATTGGTGGTGCAGCTTCTGCACCCGTTATCGCTAGTGCTTTTCATCCAAGATTAGCTTCCGCAGCGGTATTGATGGCTGTTTGGGGCTACACTTGGGCTTCTTTATTTGCATGGTATATCGGCTTTTTAATGCAATTCATTCAACCATAATTGATTAAGATAAATTGTTTCTATCCTGATTTTAGTCATGTTGAACGTCTTTAATTTTGTTTTGAACATTTGCAAGATTCACGGTTAAACTACATATTGTTACAGCAATATAATAAGGGATTTGCTAGGATGCTGACCCGTTTAAACTTTATACAAAAAAACATGCGTCAATTACTCTCCACTTTTAACCTAACATTCAAGCAATGGGGATTATTGCTGTCGCTGCCCATTTTTCTGTCCTTGGGGATAAGTTATGCCATCACTCGCTATGTTGTGCATGATAAAGCGCGGGAAGTGGGAAACTTTAATTTAGAGCGTCTTGATGAGTTATTGCTGCAGTCGGACGGCATAAGTGAATTTGCCATGACCCTCAAGGAAGGTGACTGTGGCAAACTCAGCGAGTATATGAGGTTTAGACCCTATTATCGTGGCGTGCTTTTATTTAACGACAAAGCATTTTATTGCTCTTCAATGACCGGGGACATTGAGCTACCACTTAATTCGCTCTTACCTGAGTATCAACTTAAGGACTCTGCCCGCTATATTGTGCCCGAAACCCCGGCTCGACCAGGAGTTCCTGCCATTATCGTTATCTCTAAGGATGTACAAACCCGCCGGGGTGCCATTGTGGTACTTGAAGGACAGTATCTTATTGATAGTTTTATTCAACCCGAAGTCTTTCCTCGTCCCGTTAGCACTGTTGTGCTTGGCATGCATGGGGCTACATTACCCAGCGTGCCTCACTTCGGGGATGGTGAAATCGTCAGTGTATTGGCCGATGATAAGGAATTTCTCGTCATATTGGAGTTGTCCAATGCATTCTTTAGGCATTTCTTTTGGATTTATTTTTGGGTGTCACTGCCCGTTATCTTTATCTTCGTCTTGCTATCAGGGTTGTTGCTCTGGCGTAAACATGGCCGCCGTTCATTGGTAGACGATATTCGTAGTGGGCTCGAGAACGAAGAGTTCTTTCTCGTTTACCAACCAGTGATAAGCACCGAGGATGGTAAGGCAAAAGGGGTCGAGGCGTTAGTGCGCTGGCAACATCCACAAATGGGCTTAGTGCGGCCAGATTTGTTTATTCACATTGCAGAGGAAAATCAACTTATTGTTCCTCTTACTAATTATATCTTTGAGCGGGCACTGGCAGATTTTGCCAATATGGAAGTGGAAGCTGGTTTTAGAATTGGCTTCAACGTAGCCCCAGAACATTTTACTCAAGATGATATCGAAGCTAAGTTTGTACACTTGCGTGACTCACTCACCCGTATTGGTGTTAAGCCTCTGATTGAGATCACCGAGCGGCAGTTGCTGACCGCTGATATTTGCCAACGCATCGAAGGGCTAAGGCAATTGGGCATTCTCGTGGCAATCGATGACTTTGGGACAGGGCAAACCACTCTATCTTTGCTGCAAACCATGCCGCTAGATTACTTAAAAATTGATAAATGTTTTATCGATACCATAGGACATGAGTCGGTGACTTCCCATGTGCTCGATACTATTATCGAACTCTCCCATAAGATGAATTATGTTGTAGTGGCTGAAGGGGTTGAAACTCAGGAACAGGCGGATTATTTGACCTGCCGCCAAGTGCATTTCCTACAGGGATATCTCTTTGCTAAGCCAATGAAACTAGAAGATTTAAAACTGTGGTTAGCGGCAGAGCGGCTCAACTAGTGCCGCGTTGATATGCAATAGTACGGGGGCACTTTGGTATGCCCCCCGCTTTATTACAGGCTGTACCCCGTTTCTTCGTGCTCGGATAAGTCTAGGCCGTTAACTTCTTGCTCAGTACTCACCCTAAGCCCACCTAGCAGTTTGCGGATAATCACAAACAACAGCCAAGTCACTACGGCGGTATAAGTGAATGTTGCGGTAACGCCTATAATTTGTACGCCAAGTTGGTCAATCATAGTGTCATTCACTGCGGCAAAGCCGTAACCGCTAAAGACGCCTAACTGTGGCGAACTAAAGATCCCCGCCAATAGTGTACCCAGTATGCCGCCGACACCATGGACGGGGAAGACATCTAATGAGTCATCAATTTTAAGCTTCTGCTTGATATACACAGTTGAATAGAAACACACGACTCCACCGAGTAAGCCGATCAATAGGGCGCCAGCTGGGCCAACATAACCCGAGGCTGGGGTGATAGTGCCTAAACCCGCCACCATTCCTGTGACTATGCCAAGGGCACTGGGTTTGCCAAATTTAAGCCACTCGATTGTCGCCCATGTCATGGCGCCCATGGAGGCTGCTAGGTGAGTCGCAAGAATCGCCATGGCCGCTGTACCATTGGCACCGAGTGCGCTGCCACCATTAAAACCGAACCAGCCGACCCACAGCATACCCGCGCCTGTGACTGTCATGGTGAGGTTGTGGGGCATAATGGCCGAATTTAAAAATCCCTTGCGTGGTCCCAGCACTTTAGCTGCCACCAACGCCGCAACCCCTGCCGTGATATGTACAACGGTTCCGCCTGCAAAGTCGTAGAGTCCTAGCTGAGCTAGCCAGCCACCTCCCCAAACCCAATGGGTAATGGGCGCATAGACGAGAAGTAACCAAGTGCTCGAAAAAAGTAGCACAGCCGAAAACTTCATCCGTTCGGCAAACCCGCCGATGATCAAGGCTGGGGTGATGATAGCAAAGGTCATCTGAAACAGCATAAACAGGGGCTCGGGAATATCACCGCTTAAACTATCGCGGCCAATCCCCGCTAAGAAGGCTTTACTGACGCCGCCGATAAAACCATTACCTGCATCGAAGGCAATGGAATAGCCAATGATAAACCAGAGCACAGAGGCGATAGCTGCAATGGAAAAACACTGCATTAGGATGGATAACACGTTCTTACTACGAACGAGACCGCCGTAAAAGAGGGCTAGTCCTGGAAGTGTCATCAGTAATACTAGGGCCGAAGAGCTTAAGATCCATGCCGTATTGGCACCATTGACTTGCGCATCATCGGCTAAGGCAACAGTGGTAAAGGTGCAGATAAAGAGTGTCAGCAGTGCTTTGAAGCCGAGCCTTAGTGGGGATAAGATCATATTGCATCCGCTCCATCTTCCGAGGTACGAATACGTACAACTTGCTCGAGGGCCGTCACAAAAATCTTGCCATCGCCCACTTTACCCGTATGCGCAGCGGCGACAATGGCTTCGATCACCGCTTCTTCCTGCTCGGCATGAATCGCAATTTCAAGCTTCATCTTAGGTAAAAAATCGACGGCATATTCGGCGCCGCGATAGAGTTCGGAGTGCCCCTTTTGGCGGCCAAACCCGCGGACTTCGGTGACTGTCATACCATGGACGCCAAGTTGAGTAAGGGCTTCGCGTACATCGTCTAATTTGAAGGGCTTAATAATAGCGCTGACCAGTTTCAACTTTATTCTCCAACAGACATTAGGCTCAAGTTGAATGGTTAAGCAGGAATTAGGCCATAACCATAAAGTTTTTATTATCATAGTGTTAACATTTATACGCACCTAAATGGCCTGAGTTTTTGCCTTAAGTGGGTGCAAACGGGGGTGGTGATGCTCTTATTTGGTGCGTTTTGTTGGTGCAATCATGCGGGCTTTGACTTATGCCTGTGCATCGGCGGTATCAATGAGTGAGTCGTGTTTAAATATGGGGTAACATCGGTGTGATTATTTTCAAAATATGTTCAATAGACTTTTGTAAACAATGGATTGGCTATGATATTCCTCGGTGATGTTCAGCCTCTAGCTGTTTAACTAATCCCCATACTTTTGTATTGGCTGGTGCACTTAAATTGTGCGCTTTCGCTCGCTCACAGATATAACCATTGATTTGATCTATTTCTGTTCGCCTTTGGTGTGCAATATCTTGGTGCATAGAAGAATAGTTTGCCGCCGTGAGTTCGATAACGCGGTAAACCCTTTCCTGTACATAGTGTCTATCGAGGCTGATGCCATCATGGGTCGCTACATTCACTAACTCATCGAGTATATTGCTAATGGTGTCGTAAAACTTAGGTTGGGCAAGTGTGCCATTATTGCAGTTATGAATGGCGGTTAAGGGGTTGATGGTGGCATTGACCGCGAGCTTTTGCCACAGGCAAGGAATAATAGCGTCTACCCATTCACTGCCGGGAATGGCATGTAACAGGGCACGACGGTAATGCTCGTCGAGGGGAAGCCCAGCAAAATGACCAAATTGAGTTAGCCCCTGTCCGGTTTGCTTAATCTGCCAACGGGTTTGGCGTAACACCCCCTGGGACGTTGTTCCTAGGCTTAGCCCTCTGCCACCTGCTTGCCCATCAATCAGAGGTGCTAGGGCTAAATGGGGACCCATACCATTATGTAGCAGTAAAATATGGCATTGGCTGGGCAGATGCTTGAGTAAGGGGGCGAGCGCATCGAGTACTTGATAGGCTTTAACGCAGACAATCACTAGGCGGATATTGTCGAGCGCATCGGCAGCGAAGATAGGCACCGAATAGTGAATTTCTTGGGGCTGCTGTTGACAGTTATTAGCTGAAACTAATGGCGTGAAGCTGAGCGTCTGCTGGCTAGGACGGAGGGCATTGCGACCAATAAAACCGACATTCATGCCTGCGGTAACCAGTTGGTGACAGATCAGCTGCCCAACGGCCCCTGCACCTAAAATGGCAATATCCACAACGTCATTCAGATCCACTGTCTTCGTCATATTCGTAGCCTTTAGGTTTTTGTATCAATGCCAGTTTACAACGTTTGAATTAATCTTCCCGCAACTGTGCGGCGCGGAAATATTTGCCATAGGCCCAAAGGCAAAAGTAAAACGATCCGATTCCCATAAAATCGGCGAGCACATCACCCATAGAAGCACTGCGGTAGGGTAAACGGGATTGTACCAATTCAATCAAGATGGCATAACCAGCAAGCACCAAGGATAACCAATACCATCTAGGTCGAAAGGCTAGATAGGTAAGATAAGACAGGCAGAAGAAGCTGCCAAGATGGCCAATCTTATCGAGATTAGGGATGCTTTGCGAATAGGTCGGTCTGGAAAACACCAGATAACTGATCACAACAACGGCTACGGCTAAAGCCAGTCTGAATAGGGTGTTTTTAGTTATCACAAATACGGTTTTATTATCTTCGAGTGGGGCAATAATAGGAAAATGCGCAGTCAAAGTCACCCATAACCCGAGTTTTATCTTGTTGAGGGTGAAGTTAACCTTCAACTTGTTGTGGGGAGTCGGTAAACTATCGGCATTTATCATCACCTAAGGGGCGGCAACCATGCCTTCATTTGATATTGTGTCCGAAGTGGACGAAGTTGAGTTACGTAATGCGGTCGATAATTCTCGCCGTGAGCTCAGCAGTCGATTTGATTTTCGCGGTAAAGATGCCAGCATCGAATATAAAGACCATGTTGTGACGCTAACGGCGGAAGACGACTTCCAATGCAAACAACTCGTGGATATTTTGCGTACCCAGCTGAGCAAGCGAAATGTCGAACCCTCTGCGATGGATGTGGATGAAAAGTCTGTCCATAGCGGTAAAACCTTCTCCCTGAAGGTGCGTTTTAAGCAGGGTATTGAAACCGATATTGCTAAAAAAGTCGTTAAGATGATTAAAGACAGTAAGCTTAAAGTGCAATCCTCTATCCAAGGTGACACTGTACGGGTAACGGGTAAGGCCCGTGATGATTTGCAAGCGGTAATGGCGTTGATGCGCCAATCAGAATTGGGCCAACCTTTTCAATTCAATAACTTCCGCGATTAACTCTGCTTGATGCAGGCTTAACTCCGGCATAAAAAAGCCCCCAATGCTAAGCATTGGGGGCTTTTTGTTAGGGGATATGGTGCTGCTAAGTCTCTGATTTATTAATGTTGCCCTCTGCGTCATCCATTAACGAGGTGCTTGGGTGCGGTGCATACTTATTGACTAAGGCAATCAAAAACAACACGGGAAACCCGATCACACTGGCGGCGACAAAAAAGTTCACATAGCCAAAAGCATCGACATAGGCGCCGGAGAAACCAGCAATAAACTTCGGGAATAACAACATAATAGATGACAGTAGAGCATACTGGGTCGCACTGTAACCATTACTCGTTAAGCTAGATAGATAGGCAATAAATGCCGCCGTGGCTATCCCTGCGCTAAAGTTGTCGACCGAAATCGCAAAGGTTAAAAAGGGCACGTCATAGCCAATAACCGCCTGCCAAGCGAATAACAGATTAGTGACGGCAACCAGCAAAGCGCCGAGAAAGAGAATTTTCATAGTACCAAAGCGTGCTAATAGTACACCACCAAAGGCGGCGCCGACTAAGGTCATGATCAAACCGTAAATTTTACTGAGATAGGCAATTTCTTCCTTAGTGAATCCCATGTCGACATAGAAGACGTTCGCCATAATCCCCATCACAATATCTGAGATCCGGTAGCAGGAAATCAGCAACAGAATAAGGATTGCACTGCGACCATAGCGTTTAAAAAAATCGATAAAGGGCAACACACTGGCGGTATAAATCCATGAAATACTGGCAGCAATGGGTTTGGGGTAACTGGCGCTTAGACGTTGTTTTAACGCGAGTTCTGTCGCATCGGCGGCGCGGGTGTCAACCTTGGGCTCGCGGCTAAAGAGGGTGGTTAATATCCCTATCGACATTAACCCCGCCATCACTAAGTAGGATGTTTGCCACGCCAGTAAGTTGTATTCAGTGTTACCGGGTTCAACCCAGGCCGCTATGGTGAGTGCACCTGCGGTGGCGACTATCATGGCGCTGCGGTAGCCCACTTGATAGGCGGCGGCTAATGCGGCTTGCATGTTCTCAGGGGCGGATTCAATCCGAAAGGCATCGATTACGATATCTTGGGTTGCCGAAGCAAAGGCAACCATCAGTGCAAAAATTGCGAGACGTTCGAGATCTTTTAAGGGATCACTAAAGGACATACCGAGAATAGCGACAACCAATAGCAGCTGGGCAAATAACATCCAGCTGCGCCGCCGTCCTAAAAAGCGGGTGAGCAAAGGCAGCGAGAGTCGGTCGACTAAAGGCGACCAAGCCCATTTAAAGGCATAGGCTAAGGCTATCCAGCTGAAATAGCCGATAGACGTTCGATCGACACCCGCCTCGCGTAACCAAAAGGACAAGGTTGAAAACACGAGCATTAAAGGCAGGCCTGCGGAAAAACCAAGCAATAGCAAGATCAAAACGCGCTTATGGTTGTAAACGCTTAAAGTATTGAGAGTACGTTGAATAAAACCAGATGCGGACATATGCATAAGCCGAAGAATCGAATCCGCCTAGCTTACGGGCAAGGTGCTATTGGGTTCAAGGACTAACTTTCGACTCTCGATGGCTTTCATCTAGTCAGTGCTAATACTTCTTGGTTGAATGTGGCCTGCGCTGTGTCACTTAGCATAAAAAAAGACTCAGCAAGCTGAGTCTTTTTAGGGCAATGTGATTTGAGCACTAAGGTCGAATACCGATACAACCCGCTGGCATTCGGCCCCCTAAACTGAGGAAATCACAGCAGTCATCAATGTGTTTACGCAGATAATGATTGCCGCGGATCATCCAGTCTGGCCACTTGTTAAAACTGTGGAGCACATGCCAAAACACTTTTTCCGTTTCCGTTTGCGCTTCGCCTGTCGGGACTAGCTGTTGCCATTCCTCAAGGGTATCCCATAGATAGAGCTGGACTTCATGGAAATCGAGTTCGTCGCTCAAAAAAGCTTTTCCATACAGCGCAAGTTGGGGCGCTTTATTATCGATGAATTCTACCACCGTCATCGTTGCCTCCTTTCTATTGCCTCCTGAGTATAGGTGTAGAATTAGCGCTTTTGCTCGAATTTTTTGGATTATTTTTTCGGGAGTAATTTTGCTGTTTTCAAGATAATGGGGGTGACTGGGACATCGGGCCAATTGAGTTTGGCATTGGTCGCCGTTTCGACCACAGCCATAGCCTCTAATACGGTTTTTCCTTCGATGATTTCGCCAAAAACAGCATAACCCCAGCGGCGCTTCGATGGGTCGAGTTTAGTGTTGTCTGCCACGTTGAAGTAAAACTGGCGAGTTGCCGAATGGGGCTCATTATCTCGAGCCATGGCAATAGTACCCATGCTGTTGGTTAAGCCATTACCCGATTCGTTAACGATTGGCTTGCCGGCAGGTAGCTCTTCTAACTTGGTATTAAGCCCACCACCTTGCACCACAAAGTCACTGATCACGCGGTGGAAAATGGTGTTGTCGTATTCGCCTTTGACAACGTAAGTTAAAAAGTTATCTACGGTAATGGGCGCGCGGGTTCTATCTAGTTCGACCACTATCTTGCCTAAACTGGTATCAAACTCGACTTGGGGGTAGAGAGTGTCGGGCTGAATGTCGATGGCCCAGCTGCTGTGGCTAGCGCATAGGAGAAAGAGTGCAGATATCCAACGAAGCATTTTGATTTCCTTATTAATTGCTAAGCATTACTGTTATTGCTGTAAAAACTGGTTGAGTTCAGGGTCGTTTAAAATTTCCCCGGTGAGCTGACCAAGAAGCTTATTCATATCCAGTTCTAGGGTGGCAAAATCGGGTGTTAAAGGGCCTTTTAACATGCCTTTTGCCTTGTAACGTTTAACCAGTTCTTGGGTTGAGTTTTTGGCTTGCACGGCAATCAACACACTGTGTTTTGCCTCATAGCCAAAAGTCTTTTTAGTGACATCCATTTGCAATTCTTCTAATTGAATTTGCACTGAATTCGTCGCACTAGGATCGATTTGGTAACCCGCTTGTGTAAACCCATTACGAAATACTTCATCGAGCAATAATTTAGGCTGTTCACTCGGGCCCACTAAGCGAGTTTTTGTCCCTTCTTCGATAAAACGTGCCACATAGTCGACATTGCGGGTATCAATGGTGTCGAGTGATATCAGAATAGGTCTGGATGTTTGTTGGCTGACATCGGGTACTTGGGGACTGAAAGCCATATGGGTTGGATTTTGGCTTGCGCAACCCACGAATAGCAGGGGGAAAGTTAAAGTCAGTAATAGCCGTTTCATGGGATCTCTCGTGCAAATAAAAGTGGCTACAGCATACCAGAAATCACTTTTGATGCCACGGAGCTCTTTCTTGAGTGTTTAGGTTCAGTTGCGATACAGCGGGGAGGAGTATTATGCAAGCTTTTATAACGACATAAATGGACAGCCTAAAGATGAAAACATGTTACTTATTATTGGGGGGGCTAGCCCTAGGAATGAATATGGGTATGTTTAGCCTTAATGCCGATGCAAGTGAGTCCCCGCATATTTTGGGGGGAAGTTTAGGTTATGGTAGTCAAGAGCTTAAAGCAAAAAGTGGTGATTATGATGCGGGTGATAGTTTTACGAGCGACCTTTATTATCGCTATATGTTAAATGAACATTTTGGCATTGAAGCTGGCTATTTTGCGGGGACGGGTGGGGTCGTTAGCGCGTTTGTCGATATCATAGGTGACATTAAAAATCTGAGCTATAAAGGTGTTCGGGGAGCCGTGTACGGCGAATATGCACTGTCGAGTGGTAACAGTCTTTACGCTAAGGTTGGTACTGCTTATAGCCAGGTGAGCTATGAAGTCGGGGATCAGGAGAGAGACTCCAATGATATGGGGTTTTATGGTGCAACGGGATGGCAATACCGCTTTAAATCCGGTTTAGGTCTTAATTTCGAATATCAATATGTGCCGATGGACGAGTTGCAATTGCAAGGCGTCAGTTTTGGTATGAGCTATCGCTTCTAAGATTAGCTTTAAGCGTCTTTAAAGGTGTTTTTTTAGCTTATATTTTAAGTGTGCAAAAATTAAATGGCATAACATTCTATAACAAAGTTACAACATTTTGATGTTGCACTCTTTTAATGCAAAGGGGGACAGGTTAGAGTAAAAATTCGACGTTCAATTAGAGAGCATCAATGCTCCCCAATTACTTTTGCAAGCGCAAGGCGAAGTCATGTTACCCATCACCACTCAAATTGCTCCTGACAGTTTAATTAATACTAAAGGTGTCCCTCATTTCGGCCATTTCGATGGCATAGTTAAGTCCTTAGGTGTTGCCAATTTTGCCTATTTTGACACTATGGATAGACCCGCTTCAGCCTGGGCAAGACGCTTTGACTACAAACAATTCCAGTTTGTTTCCTTGGTTACGCCCCGATACGTGATTGGCGTAGCACTGGCCGATATTGCCTATCTTGGCAGTGCTTTTTGCTATATATATGACATAAAAAACAATCGACTAACCCAACAGAACTGGCTAAAACCCTTAAGGCTTGGCTATCAGATGACCCCTTCTCCCGCCAATGGTAATAGCCGTATTGGCCGTAAAGGCGCTGGGCTCAGTTTTGAGATAGTTCAAGGAGGGTGGCGCTTGCTCCTCGACACCCAGCATATTCAAGCCGATCTTAGGTTGCTCCCTGCGCCACTCAGTTTACCTATGGCGATGTGTAGTCCAACGGGTTACAACGGCTGGACTTATACGCAGAAACACAATGGTCTAACCGTTAAAGGTAGTTTGACTGTTGAACAAGAACCACAACCACTCAATCAAGCTTTAGCCGGGTATGATTTTTCGGCGGGTTTTATGCGCCGTGATACCAGTTGGCGCTGGGCTTCGATTAGTGCCCAAATCGAGGGTGGTATCATGGGGCTTAACCTCGCCGCGGGAGTGAATGAAACCGGCGCCAATGAAAATGTCTTCTGGATCAATGGTGAGCGACATTTACTTGGGGCAGTTCACTTTGAATTTGACCGTCATGCTAGCAAAGGGGCTGAAGTGTGGCGTATCTATAGCCATGATGGGCAAGTCGAATTGCAGTTTTCAGCAAGGAACTGTCGTAGCGAAAAACGCAATTTTATCCTACTAAAGAGCAATTTCCGTCAATATATCGGCCACTTTAGCGGCACTATTATCGATAACCAAGGACGACGCCATTCGTTGAATAACGTGCTTGGCTTAACCGAAGATCATTACGCTCGTTGGTAATAAATAATAAAAATAGGAAAAATCATATGGACATCGCCGCGTTAATTCAGCACCCCGAAGTGTTGTTAATAGTGTTAGCACCGATTTTTTTCGTGTGTATTTTGCTTGAATGGTATTTGGGCGATAGGCAAAAAAAACTGCCCTTGAGTGCGGGTTATCGCGGTCCTGAAGTACTCTGTAATTTTAGCCTTGCGGCCATGCATCAAGGCGCCGATCTGCTTACCGGCTTGCTGATCGCTAAGCTATATCTTGCTGTCTTTGGTTGGAGGCTCTTTGATATTGAAATGGGGCCCCTCAGTTTTATTGGCTTAATGGTCGCGCAGGATTTTTGCTATTACTGGTTTCACCGTGCGAGCCACAGAGTGCGTTGGATGTGGGCGGCACATGTCGTCCACCATAGCTCTGAAAATATGAATTTTAGCACTGCGTTTCGCCAGAGTTTAATGTACCCCTTTGCCGGTATGTGGGTCTTCTGGTTACCCTTGGTCATAGTTGGTTTTGATCCTAACTGGGTGGTTTTTGTGGTGTTACTCAATCTTGGCTTACAGTTTTTTGTGCATACCCAAGCCGTTAAATCACTTGGCCCTTTGGAGTGGATCTTCAACACACCATCACACCATAGGGTTCACCATGGTCGCAACCCACAATATATCGATAAAAACTATGCAGGAATTTTGATCATTTGGGACAAACTCTTCGGTACTTTTGAGCCTGAGGTTGATACTGTGATTTACGGTATCACTAAGCCGATAAACAGCTTTAATCCTCTAAAAGTCACTTTTAGCGAATGGCGAGACATGTTCACTGAGGTGACGACGAAGGGGTTAAGCCCTAAGCAGAGGTTGCAGATCCTATTTGCTCCTCCAGTGGCGAGCAGTGCTAAGCACGACGACTAAATTCTGCTACGGCAAAGTTCAGTTATACATAAGTTCAGCCATCAAACGACAATCGCGCTATCAATAAATAGTCTAAATGGCTAATGGTGTAATGGTATTTGCATCGTTAGGCTATGGTTCTTTTTGTGTGAAGAACAAAAAATGTACAGTGTCGGGCTTTGGTGGTAGTTTTTTGTATAAGTCTCTCGTTTTAGGTGATGGTCGTATGGTGGATGAGCCCCATTTATCGCTAGAGGAATTAGCTTGTTTTAGGGAGTTATTTACCCCTACGCGACTTGATAGTGGATTGAGCCAAGATTCCTTTCCCCAGGAGCCTATGGTCAACCATGTGTTGACTGTATCGACTGAGGTTCCGCAGGTGATTGCCTCCATTTTAGGTAAGGCCAAATTGACCTTATTAGCTGAAGTCGGCCCCTATAAACTCTGGTTCCCCCTGTGCATGAAAGTGGATGATTTTGGACAACTACAACCGACATTAGGTGTGCCCGAAGTATTAGATGCATCGGGAGTAGAACGTAGCTGGCGTTTGGCTCAGGCCGAAGATGTGTGGGTATTCGACCATGATCAAGGTGAGCAATGGTCTGTGGTATCCCTATCGAGTTCGGGGATGGCTATTCGAGCTAAGTCACAGCAACAATTCGCCCAATTGCTCGGGAGTAAAGATTTGCAATTGCAGCTTCCCGATGGTGAGACTCTGCGAGTGGATATCGAGCCCATCCGCAGTGAGAAGGGGTTAGCCATAGTGAAATTTCAAGCAGAAGCTGAAGAGCGTGAGGCGCTACGTCAGTTCCTGTTTAATCGTCACCGTAGTCAACATGCTAAACTTTATGCCAGTGTACAAGCCAAGTGATTCGGATCTGTTGGGGAATAATGATTGAATTGTAAAATATCCTTGCCCCCCGTAGTTCTTTTGCCATTGAGCCGCTTTTCCTCGCTCCTAACCTGCCAATCTGTCCTGTGATGGATTAGAATAGCCCTGAATTCAAAAACATCAGAGCGAGCGGTATGCACGTACATATTTTAGGAATTTGCGGAACCTTCATGGGCGGCTTAGCACTATTAGCTAGGGCAAAAGGGCATAGAGTGACGGGCTCAGACGCTAATGTCTATCCTCCAATGAGTACACAGCTTGAAGAGCAAGGCATTGAACTTATTCAAGGTTTTGACCCAAGCCAATTGGGTGATGCGGGCCACTATCCTGACTTAATCGTCATTGGCAATGCCATGAGTCGTGGTAATCCCTGTGTCGAAGCCGTACTGAATCTTGGCATACCTTATACCTCTGGCCCGCAGTTTTTAGCCGACCATATTTTACCTGAACGTTGGGTTTTAGCGGTTTCTGGTACCCATGGTAAGACTTCTACCTCGAGTATGTTGGCATGGATTTTAGAAGATTGTGGCTATGAGCCTGGTTTTTTAATCGGTGGTGTTCCGCAAAATTTCGGGGTTTCTGCCCGCTTAGGTCAATCCGCTTTCTTTGTGGTTGAGGCAGATGAGTACGACAGTGCCTTCTTCGATAAGCGCTCCAAATTCGTGCACTATCATCCACGTACCTTAGTCATTAATAACCTTGAGTTTGACCACGCCGATATTTTTGCCGATCTTGCCGCCATTCAAAAACAGTTTAATCACCTTATCCGCACCGTTCCGGGTGAAGGAAAAATCCTCTGGCCAGCCGATTCTCAGGCGGTGAAACAAACTATCGATATGGGTTGCTGGAGCGAGCAGGAAACCTTCCATGGCGGTGAATCGGCAACGGGTTGGTATGGTAAAGCCCTCAGTGATGACTGCCATCAATTTGAGGTCTTTTTCGATGGAGAGTCCCAGGGGGTGCTCGAGTGGGATCTGATCGGACAGCACAATATCGAAAATGCCATTATGGCCATTGCTGCGGCTCGCCATGTGGGCGTAAAGCCGAGTGCTGCCATTGCGGCGTTGGCAAAGTTTGTCCCGCCTAAGCGTCGTCTCGAATTGTTAGGGACAGTCAATGGCGTCAGTGTGTACGATGATTTTGCCCACCACCCAACGGCAATTGCGACAACCTTAAAGGGCATGCGCGCTAAGGTTGGCCAGAGCAAAATTACTGTGGTGTTAGAACCGCGCTCAAATACGATGAAGAGCGGAGTGCATAAAGACACTCTGGCCTATTCTATGATGCAGGCCGATGAAGCTTTTTTATATCAAGCTGATACCATCGACTGGAATATGAAAGAAGCCATGGAAGCCGCGGTGATCCCTGTCACTGTGTTGCACCAGATTGATGATGTGGTCGCTAGAGTTGCGAGTACGGCAAAAGCGGGAGATACCATAGTGGTGATGAGCAACGGCGGGTTTGGTGGCCTACATAAAAAGCTCTTGGCTGCCCTCGAAGTGAGTCCACAATTGATGGCGCAGGTTTAATACTATGGACTATGTAAAGTCCACTAAGGCCATCAGCTTAGCTTGGACAGGTGCCTCTGGCGCCCCCTATGGGTTGAAGCTACTCGAATGTTTGTTGGCCTCAGGTTATCAAGTGTTTTTGATTATCTCCAGTGCTGCTCGCGTCGTGCTTGCTACTGAGCATGGGTTGCAGCTTAGCGCCAATAGCGATAAAGCCAAAGCACAATTGCTGGAACTGCTTGCCCAAAGAAACGTTACGATAGCGGGCGAGCTGGCGGTGCTCGGTAAGGATGAATGGTTTTCACCACCAGCCTCGGGCAGTGCTGCACCTAAGCAAATGGTGATTTGCCCTTGTTCCACCGGGACGTTAGCGGCGGTTGCAACGGGAATGAGCAATAATCTGCTCGAGAGGGCGGCGGATGTCGTCATCAAAGAACGTGGGCAGCTTATTCTTGTTCCTAGGGAAACTCCCTTTAATTCCATCCACTTAGAGCATATGCTTAACCTTTCTCGCCTCGGTGTGACTATTATGCCTGCCGCGCCTGGTTTTTATCACAATCCCAAATCGGTAGAAGATCTGGTAGACTTCATGGTCGCTCGGATCTTAGATCATTTGGGCGTTGACCATGCATTAACGAGTCGCTGGGGTTACACCAAGATAACTGACCGCGACATCGACAATTGAGATTAATATGAAACACACCACCGAAGTGATGATCTCTGCAGAGGAGATCAGCCAAAAATTGGATCAAATGGCCGAGCTTATTAATGCCCATTATGCCCACAGCGAACGACTGCTGATGGTGGGGCTGCTTAAGGGCTCAGTGGTCTTTATGGCGGATTTGTGTCGCCGTATTAAAGGCCATGTTGAAATCGATTTTATGTCGGTTTCCAGTTATGGCAATGCTATGACCAGTTCACGGGACGTGAAAGTGCTGAAAGATGTGCAATCGGATATCGCGGGTCGAGACGTATTGATTGTGGAAGATCTGATTGACTCGGGTAATACCTTAAGCAAAGTACGTGAAATGCTTTTGCTGCGTGAACCTAAGAGTCTAGCCCTGTGTACGCTACTCGATAAACCCGAGCGCCGTGAAGTGGATGTAAAAGTGGATTTTATCGGTTTTACCATTCCCGATGAGTTTATTGTTGGCTACGGTATCGATTACGCCGAGCAGTATCGTAATTTGCCTTACATTGCTAAAGTGGTACCGCTCTAGTTAAGGCCCCATTCGGTCTTGAACAAAACTCCCGCCCAGTGTGGGAGTTTTCTTTTATTTACCCAGCTGATGGGCTGCTGGGCTATTCAGGTTAGATAATCAAGGTTAACAGCATTAGTCAATTAAGCCTGTTTAATAAATTTTAGCGCTTACCGTTCAACTGATTAGCCCTAGCTTTCACTTTTAACCCTGTTAACGTATTGCATTTGGTTTTTTTGCCACCATCTTATAACTCTCGCTATTGAAAGATCAGGAATTACTATGGCCAATACAGCCCATGCTCTGGTACTCGAAGGACTTAAAAAAACCTATAAAGGCGGTGTCGAAGCGGTAAAAGGCATCAGTCTTGAGGTTAAGCAGGGGGACTTTTTTGCCTTACTCGGCCCAAATGGGGCAGGAAAATCCACCACAATTGGGATTATCAGCTCTTTAGTACAAAAGAGTGAAGGGACGGTAAAAGTCTTTGGTTATGATATAGATAAGCAGCTCGAACACGCCAAGCTTTGCATCGGTTTAGTGCCGCAGGAGTTCAACTTCAATCAGTTTGAAACCGTATTGCAAATTGTGGTGAACCAGGCTGGCTACTATGGTGTGCCAAAAACTGTGGCCCTTGAGCGTGCGCAAAAATATTTAAGTCAATTGGATTTATGGGAAAAACGCAACAGCCAGTCGCGGGAGTTATCTGGCGGTATGAAACGGCGTTTAATGATTGCCCGAGCCCTGATGCACGAACCTAAGTTACTGATTTTAGATGAACCGACGGCTGGAGTGGATATAGAACTACGTCGCTCTATGTGGGCGTTTCTCAAGCAAATCAATCAGCAGGGCGTGACTATCATCCTCACAACCCATTACCTCGAAGAAGCCGAAATGCTCTGCCGTAACATTGGTATTATCGATAAGGGGATACTGGTTGAATGCACGAGTATGAAAGCGCTGCTCAGTAAGCTTAATATGGAAACCTTTATCCTCGATCTACGCCGGGATATACCCGTGGCACCTTCGCTCAATGGCATGGTCTGCCGTTTAACCGATCCCCATACCTTAGAGGTGGATGTAGTCAAAGAGCATAATCTGAATGATGTTTTTAGCCAGTTAACCGCCGCCAATGTGGAAGTGTTATCGATGCGCAATAAGTCGAATCGCTTAGAAGAACTCTTTGTTGAATTAGTGAAAAAAACGCCGGGGGCCAAGGCATGAAACAGCTCTACTTTATCGCCTTTAAAAGTATTTTAACTAAAGAAATTAATCGGTTTACAAGGATTTGGATCCAGACTTTAGTACCACCAGCGATCACTATGACCTTGTATTTTTTGATTTTTGGTAATTTGGTCGGCAGCAGAATAGGGGAAATGGGCGGTGTGTCCTACATGGAGTTTATTGCCCCTGGTTTGATTATGATGTCGGTGATCACTAACTCTTACTCTAACGTAGCCAGTTCCTTTTACAGCGCTAAGTTTCAGCGTAACCTAGAAGAACTGATGGTTGCCCCTGTGCCCCATTATGTGATGATTGCGGGCTATGTTGGCGGTGGTGTCGCCCGAGGCTTGTGTGTGGGGTTAATAGTGACACTAGTGGCGATGTTCTTTGTCGATATTAGCCTGCACCATGCTGGCTTAGTGGTGATGACGGTCTTTTTGACTTCAGTGTTATTCTCATTGGGTGGCCTTATCAATGCTGTATTTGCCAAAAGTTTCGACGATATCAGCATCATACCGACTTTTGTGCTCACACCATTAACCTATCTTGGCGGCGTGTTTTATTCCCTGTCACTCTTGCCATCCTTCTGGCAGGGCGTTTCATCCCTTAACCCCGTTGTGTATATGATCAACGTATTCCGCTATGGATTTTTAGGGTTTGCCGATATTAGCATTCCCTTATCCATCGCCATTATGGTGGGTTTCTGTGCCGCGCTATGGGGCGTTGCTTATTACCTGATCTCCCGAGGAATAGGATTGCGAACTTAGTAGGTAGGTTGATAACCAAATAAGAAGGGAGCCATTAGGCTCCCTTCTTCATGTCCGTAGATTATTACTTCATACGGCGACGCATTGCCGCTAATGGTAATAACAGGGCTGTTAACCAACCAAGAGCACCACCACCAGATGATTCTGCTTCTTTAGCATTCACAGTAATAGTTGCCGTGCCTGCATCACTTTCTAGTTTTCCATCCGAAGCTGTCACTGAGAAAGTTAACACATGATCGCCACTAGGAGCAGCGAAGCTTATTGCGTTTCCACCGTTAGTAAACGCAACTTTAGTTCCGCCAGTCTGTACCCAGTTATAAGTTAAAACATCTTTATCAGCATCTTTACCATTTGCCTGGGCCGTTACAACAAAGCCTTCTGTACTTATCATCCCTGTAGGCGCCACTGTTGGCTTAGTATTGTTGATTAAGACAGTTATCTTAGCTGGCGTAGAAGTATTGCCCATAGTATCTATGGCAGCGACTTCAAGCTCAATAGTGCCACTTTGTTGGTTAATAACAGCATCGTCACTCAATCTGACTGTACCGTCTTTAGCAACTAGTACCATACTGCTATTGGAGCTGAGTGTCACAAACTCTGAGAATGGGCTGGTCAGCATATCAGGGTCTGTAGCCGTTATTTGGCCTAACACTGTGCCTGCAGCTGTGCCTTTATCTACTGTCAGAGTTGTATCTGCTACTGTTGGAGCTGAGTTACCCTCATCGGTTGTATTGGCTACAACTGACATAGATCCCGAATCGGAGAGGAACATAAAGCCCTTCACATCATCGCCGACTTCAGCTTCTAAAAGAGCACTTGCTCCTGGCTTCAACTCAGTCACTTCTTTACCATCAGAATCGACTAACATTGCTGATGTTCCTGAAGCGTCAAGAACGAGTGTCGCAACAGTGCTGTCCTCATCCCCTGATGGCGTTGGAGCCCAGTCGCTATCTTCGACACGATAGCGAACTTTAATCGTTTTTCCTAAGTCGGTTTCGGTCAAACCTACATCTTCAAAGCACACTTTACTGGTTAAAAAGTCATTGCCAGTAACATGGAAAACGGGCTCTAAAAATCCGTCTGATGTGCCGTATGGAGAGACTAAACCGTAAATCGATCTTGGGTACGCATCGTCAAACCAGTTTAAGTTTACTGTTGCTGCGGTATAGTCCCAAACACCATCATTATTGAGGTCATAGTCAACATTGTAACTTGCAGTTAAGGCATGAACGATAGGATCGCGCATTTGTAGCGTGTTATAGATGGCAATACCTGCGTCACATGAACTACTTAATAAGAGTTCACTTGATGCATTGAGTAAATCGTGACGCTTTGATGCATCAACTGGGCTTGTTGCAATTAACGGTGCTGTGAATGGATCTGTGATGGACGTAGCACCAATGTTGGTTAGTGTACGAACTAGGCCCGCTTCAGTTGCTTCAGTTGCGACTGAAATTGCCGCTGCAGCTTTTGGCAAAATATG
Organism: Shewanella sp. HN-41; assembly: GCF_000217915.1. Classification (GTDB taxonomy): domain Bacteria; phylum Pseudomonadota; class Gammaproteobacteria; order Enterobacterales; family Shewanellaceae; genus Shewanella. The sequence continues at coordinate 96,509 of NZ_AFOZ01000014.1, forward strand.
ATAAACCAAATGCAGTGCTTTTTCTTCGCCATCCATAAACTGGATCGCACCATCATACTCAGACAATGTCAGCGCAGTAGAAGCATCTGCTGCAGTGCCATCAAGTTCATATGATGAAGTTAGTGACCATTCAGGCAGTTTGGTGGGGTCAATGGTCGCTGTAACATCAAAATCAATAGTTTGCCCAGCAGGAATGGTCACGCTTGTTGGTAACGCAAAGCTGAGTGCACCGGAATCTAAGTCATTCTGGAAACGTTGATCGACTTTTAATGTGTAAGTTTTTTCAGCCGTTGAGAAGTTTTTAACTGTGACTGTTTTAGTCATAGTGGTTGTTTTATTAAGAGCAAGCAAACCAAAAGCGAGTGCTGCTTGGTTTGTTTCTTTGTTCCAAGCTGCGACAGGAAGATTTATCGCTTTCTCAACATCGACCAGTCCTGAACCAATATAACTAATCGGTGCTAATTCAGTATCTGGGTTAATTTCTTTTGGCTCAAGCGTTATATCTAAGTTAGCTGCGTTCATTATCGTAGCTTTAACTTCAAATGCATTGCGATGGGGTAAAGCTTCACGGATGATGCTGACTGCACCAGCTGTGATAGGGCTGGAGAATGAAGTACCACTAATTGGCGTTAATTCATCTCCGTAACCAGGGTGAGCGGTCAGAATATCTGTGCCTGGAGCTGTAATTTCTGGCTTTAAAGTGCCTGCAATTGATGGTCCACGTGAAGTAAAGGTTGCTATTGCACCTGCAGTAGTGACTTCAGTTGATGAAATGTTAAATGGTACATCTCCAGCTGTTAGGGCCGTTTTGATTACATCACCATCTTCTTTAGAAACCATTACCGAAGGTATGGTGATATTATTGTCCGTGCCACCCATGACAATGGCACCAGCGTTAGCGGCGTTATTGGCGACGATAACAAATGACGCGCCTTTCAATTGTGCATTTAATACCTTAACAACGAAGCCGCAAGTACCACGATCAATTAATACGGTTTTGCCAGTTAAATCTTCTGTATAGGCTGCGCAACCATTCTTATTAGCTGCGGGATAGACAAGCGGAGCTGTTGTATTAGTGAAGCTATAAACATTCGACTTATTAAAACCTGCAGCAACAGCCGTGACTGAATTACCCGCAATCAGTGCTTCTACTTTACCGACTTTTGTCGTTGGGTGTGTCATTGCACCTACAGATAGTGCGCTGTTCGTCGTACTAGGACCTCCGACCACAAAAGGTGTTGGGCCATCATTTCCCGCAGAAATAACTAGGTTCACACCCAGCTGAACCATCTCATCAATCATCACTTGAACGGCACCGCCGTCAGTATCACCAAAGTCACCGCCTAATGACATGTTTACTGTATCCACGCGGTCGCCAATATCGCCATCACCGTTAGGATCCATTGAAGCTTCCAGGGCATTTAATTGTGCAATACCAGAACAACCAGAATTACAAACTGAATAAACGAGTAGTTCTACATCAGGAGCTGTGCCAACCACAGAATGGCTGACATGTGTACCGTGGTTGGTGGTAGCATCAATTGGATTTGGATCGTTATTAACGAAGTCCCAACCACCAATGATTTTACCTTGTGGCCAGTTTGGTTGTTCACTCTTTGCCGCAACGGCCGCTTGGTAATCTGCAACTAAACCAGAACCGCCGAGGGCTTTATGAGTGTAGTCAACACCAGTATCCAAAACTGCAACTTTTTGGCCTTTACCCGAGGCAACACCTGCCTCAATGACTGCTTTGGCTTTTATATATTCAGCGCTATCTGCGACATCTAGTTTGTAGTCATAGATAGGTAAAATATCTGCAACTTCAGGATTTTTAAGTAAAGAGACAAGTTTTTTACGATCACCTTGAACAACAATAGAATTCACTAATTTTGAGGTGGTTGCGACAATTTTAATGTCAGCATCCATACTTTGAATCGCATTTCTAACATTGGCCTGTGAGCTTTCAATGTTGCTCATTACTGATTGTTGGTTAAAACCCTTCTGCTGACTTTGTTGGGCAAGTGAAGGCGATTTAAGTTTGATCATCCAAGCAACAGCTTGCTTTTGCTCATTGTTTCCATTTTTTGAAACGCTGAGACCAGCATACTTATCTGTGGTTTGGTTGGTCGTATTGTATTGAGCTGTTGTACCAGCAATGGCCGCACTTGATAGTAGGGCAGCAGATATAGCAATCGATAGTTTTGTCTTCACAACTTCTTCCTTGTCAATAAATGTACAAGCACTTTGTAAATCGCGCCCGTTAATTAATTGTTATAGTAATGCTGCGCTCTATTGGCGTTAGCAATGAAGTTGTAACACAAAAATGTTTTATGGTTAACACTTTTGGTTGAAAAAAGACTTATATCACATTTTACAGTATTTTATTCTGATTGTAATAACTTAGCACATTTCCATTTAAGGCTTAACAGCCCTGACAATCGGGTTTTGCAGGCTGATGAGTGTTTCAGTCGATTGGATTTCATCGATGGATTGAATGCGATTGATGAGTACGTGCTGCAGGCCATCGATGGATTGGCACATTACCTTTACAAAGATGCTGTAGTTGCCTGTGGTGTAATAGGCTTCGACCACTTCTTCGAGGGCATTGAGTTTGGCGATTGCGGCGGGGTAATCACCCGCGCTTTTTAGATTGATGCCGATAAAGCAGCAAACATCATAGCCCAGTGCCTTAGGATTAACTGTAATCTGTGCGCCTGTGATTATGCCCGCTTGTTTCATTTTTTCTACCCGAACATGGATAGTGCCTGCACTCACTGCGAAACGTTTAGCGAGTTCGGCAAAGGGGGTACGCGCATCCTGCATTAGGGCTTCGAGTATATGATTATCAAGCTGATCACGTTGAAATGCGGTTTCCATAAACAAACTCTCTATAACATAATGAATTGTCATAAAGTTACGTTTTTTTATGGGGAATTGCTACTGCTTTTGCGGTTATCCGTTAATTTTAGTGATCATTGTTCGCCCAGTGGCTCACAAAATGGCGCTTCGGCGCTAAAAGTCATACTGACGCCTGTATATGGGTGCTTAATCGTGAGTTCTGCTGCATGTAGCAGAAGACGAGGGGCTAAGGATTTAGCGAGCGGATCGGCATAGAAACCGTCCCCTAGGATTGGGTGCCCTATCGCCATCATATGAACTCTTAATTGATGTGAGCGGCCGGTGATGGGGGTGAGTTTGACTAAGGTTGAGCGTTTGGCTCGGCTTAACACTTCATAGTGCGTCAATGAGGGTTTACCGAGCAGATGATCGACCTTCTGTTTAGGGCGATTTGGCCAGTCACAGATCAGTGGGTAATCGACGCTGCCAGTGTGGTGCTTAATGTGGCCTGCCACCCGCGCGATATAGGTTTTGCTGGTTTCTCTGTCGTGGAATTGACGTTTTAGCTCACGCTCGGCACTGCGGATCAGGGCGACGACTATCACGCCCGAAGTGGCCATATCGAGGCGATGAACGATTTGGCAGTGGGGATGCTCGGCTTTTACACGGGCATAGACACTGTCATAGTGGGCGGGATCTCGACCGGGCACCGACAGTAATCCCGAGGGTTTGTTGATAACGATAATGTCTTTATCTTGATAAAGAATATCGAGCCAAGGTGTGGTCGGTGGTTGGTAAATAAAATCAGTCATCATAGTGCCTATTCGTCAATGCGCGGCAAAGATACCCTGCTAGGCTTGAGGGTGCAAGTGCGGCCTTGAAAGATGCCTGCGCGAGAGTGAACTAAAGCGCATTAGTTGATGATTTGCTGATAGAGGTGTTTTTCAGTTCTTGCTATACTCCCGTCCTTTTCGTTACCGATTATTTTGAGCCTGTGAAGCCATGAGCCAGCCAGAAATTTACACACCAGAGAATCTTTCTCACGTCCATAACCGCCTTGAGTTATTGGCGCCAGCAAAGAATGCCGATTATGGTATCGAAGCCATTCGCCACGGTGCGGATGCGGTATATATTGGTGGTCCTGCGTTTGGGGCGCGGGCAACGGCTGGTAACAGTGTTGAAGATATCGCTCGCCTGTGTGCCTATGCCCATCAATACCATGCTCAAGTGTTTGTGGCGCTCAATACTATCCTGATGGACAATGAGCTGGATGCGGCTGAAAAACTGATTTGGGAAGTGTACGAAGCCGGCGCCGATGCACTGATTGTACAGGATATGGGCGTGTTACAACTCAATTTGCCGCCTATTGCCTTGCATGCCAGTACCCAAATGGATAACCGTAACCCTGAAAAGGTTGCCTTCTTAGAGCAAGTTGGCTTCTCCCAGGTGGTGCTCGCCCGTGAGCTTGGCCTAAGCCAAATTCGTGAAGTGGCGGCGCACACTAATATGCAGCTGGAATTCTTTATCCACGGTGCACTTTGTGTGGCTTTTAGTGGTTTATGTAACTTGAGCCATGCCTTTAGTAATCGCAGCGCAAACCGCGGTGAGTGCTCACAAATGTGCCGTTTGCCGGGGAATTTAAAAACTCGAGCGGGGGATGTGTTAGCGCAGAATGAGCATTTATTGTCCCTCAAGGACAATAACCAGACCGATAACCTCGAAGCCTTAATCGATGCGGGTATTCGTTCATTTAAGATTGAAGGCCGCCTCAAGGATTTAAGCTACGTTAAAAACGTCACCGCCCATTATCGTCAAAAATTAGATGCGATCATTGCCCGCCGTCCCGAATTTGTGGCGTCGTCCCACGGTCGCTGCGAACATACTTTTACCCCAGATCCTGAGAAAACCTTTAACCGTGGCAGCACAGATTATTTTGTCCATGAGCGTAGCCAAGGGATCAAGGATTTCCGCTCGCCTAAGTATATTGGTCAGGATGTGGGCCAAGTGGTTGCCATTGGTAAAGATTTTATTCAAGTCAGCTCAACCCATACCTTCAATAATGGCGACGGTTTAGCCTACTTTCCGCCAAATTATGCGATGGCAAAACAATCCGATGACAAACTCCAAGGCCTGCGGGTTAACCGCGCCGAAGGGTACAAACTCCATGTATTGCAGGTGCCAAAGGATTTAAAAGTCGGTATGACCTTATACCGTAACCACAATCAAGCCTTTGAAACCTTATTATCTAAGGAATCATCTAAGCGGATCATTGGCGTGGATATGCGCTTAATCGATACCGCAGCGGGGGTGGCGCTGACTTTAACGGATGTGTATGGCTTGAGCGCAACGGTTGAACTTGAAGTTGAAAAGACGCCCGCAACCGATGCCGAAAAAACCTTGCAGGCTATCCGTACACAACTTGCAAAGCTGGGCAGCACAGATTTTGTTGCCCGCCAAATCAGTATTGAAACCGCTAAGCCATGGTTCCTACCTGCATCGGTGTTGAATGGTTTACGTCGTGATGCAGTCGCTGCACTCGAGCTTGCCCGTGTAGCAGGGTATCAGCGTCCTAAACCGTGGAAATATAATCAAGATGCGGTCTATCCGGTTAAACATTTGAGTTACTTAGGTAACGTAGCCAATGAAAAGGCCAAGAGTTTTTATCAACGCCACGGTGTGATTGAAATTCAAGATACCTATGAGAAAAACGGTGTCACCGAAGATGTGCCTTTGATGATCACTAAGCATTGTCTCAGGTTTAACTTCAATCTTTGTCCTAAAGAAGTGCCAGGTATCAAAGCCGATCCTATGGTGCTTGAAATCGGCAACGATGTGCTTAAGTTGGTCTTTGATTGTCCAAAATGTGAAATGATGGTGGTGGGTGAAAACCGCCAAGTTCGTGGCCAGAAGCATCTCTAAATAGCGGCTTTGAGCTGTAGATGATCTGGGCATGAGTTCGCATTTAACGGTAAATCAGCGTTAAAGTGATCTTTAAAGCCCCGTTTATGTCCGCCCATTAACTTGTGTTGCACAGGGGGTAATGAGCGGATATCTTATTGAAAATAAAATTAATAATAAGGGATGTAAATATGGGATTATTAGACGGTTTACTGGGCAATGCCTCCGAGGTGGATTTACAGGAACTTGCCGAGGAATTAAGGCCGATTATGGGGATCCAGGAAGAACTCAAACTTGCCTATAAAGTGATCCGCGATCTGTTTATTTTTACCAATAAACGCCTGATCTTAATTGATAAACAGGGTATGACGGGTAAAAAAGTCACTTATCATTCAGTGCCCTATAAATCTATTACCCATTTTGAAGTGGAAACCACAGGCCACTTCGATATGGATGCAGAGCTTAAAATTTGGATCTCAGGGCAGAGTGAGCCGTTAGTCAAAGAGCTTAAACGCGGCACCGATGTTGTCGGTATTCAAAAAACTATCGCCACTTTTGCACTTTAGTTTTCTGTTTATTATTTTTCTACAGCGTTCTAAGGCAAGCCTTATTTTATATAGGCTTGCCTTAATTTTACCGCCCTAAATACTCAAAACTAGTTAAACATAATCGAGCTAGAATTAGTTGTATGTTCTATTGGCTCTCCTGCCATAGTGTAGGTTTCTGAGAGCTTAAGCTGACCTTGCTCATCGTATTGATTATGAATACCTACCCAGAATTTTTCTTGTCCTTGGATGTTCAGATTTCCCTCTTCGGCAAGGTGGCCATTGGGGTGGTAACGTTTCATTCCATAGAGTTTGCTCGTGGGATCAAATTTGAGCTGATAGGAGAGAACGGCTTTTCCTGCCTGATCGATGCCTAGGGTTGACTCAGATCCATTGCCATTAGCATCAAAGTAGTGACGGTTTTCAATGAGCAGACCTTGATCATCTAGCCAGACTTCACGGTTCACTTGGCCTTGGACATTAAATCTTTGCCAATGGCCTATGTCTGTATAGCTATCGTCAACGATCTTGAGCGTGCCCGTTTCGAGTATCGCGCCTTCTGGGGATAGGGTTTTAGAGCTGAAGATATCGCCCAAGGTTCGGGTTAATAACCAACGAATCGCCCCATTTTCATAGTATTCGATACGGGTGTCAGCTATGCCTTCTTGGTAATATTCCCTTTGATTATTCTCAAGAATATAACCACAGCGGGTGTTGGAATGGTGCTGATATGAGGTGAGAATGCCCTGCTCATTATAGAAGCTCGATTCCTTAAGGAAGCCTTGACCATCACGGACTTCATATACCGAAATAGCACGAATAGTGCCGTCTTCATAAAACCAGCGAGCGGTGCCGTCTCGATTTCCCGCCGAGTGGGGTAAATACATCTGGATTTGCTGGTTTTCGTAGTATTCGATAAAGGGGGCTATCGAAAGATTGTTTTTATATTGGCCTTCAGCCGAAAGCACCCCACTCGGAAAGTAGCTTCTAAATTGGCCTTCCCTTAACCCATTTTCTAAGTCAATTTCTAGGGCGAGCTGGCCATTCTCATGGTACCAGAGGGCAGTGCCTTGCTCTTTGCCGTTCTCAAAATAGTTCTGTTCTTGGAGTTGACCATTGGGGTGCCATTTTAAACTTTCGCCATGTAATTTGCCGCTCGGATTAAATGATTCACGCCATGCGGGTTTGCCTGTGTCGTAAAACTCTTCAATGACTTTGCCAGAATGATCGGCAGACATTTTTTGCTTAATTACGCCATTAGCATAATACCAAGTGGCTTGATATTCACGGCCTTGGTCGTAGTGTCTTTCCGCTTCTAGCGAACCATCCTGGTAATATTGTTTTTCGATACCATGGAGCATATCGATCAACAAAGGGCGGATAAGCTGCACTTGGCCTGAAGGATAGTAACGGGTTAAGGTGTTGATATAGCGGCCATCACTATCAAGTTCTGCGGTTTCTTTGAGCTGGCCATTCTCATAGTAGTGGCTGATAAACATGCCATTGGGATGGCGCTCTTCCCTTTGATTTATTCTGCCATCATGGTCATACCAAGTTTGTTGCCCAAGTTGCTGATCATTGATGAAATGTCCCTCAAACAACAATGTGCCAAGGGCATCGAACTGGCGGGTCACCCCCTCACGCTCACCGAAATAGTTTGAGTCTACGGCTTGGGTGAGATCGGGGGCTTGAGTGACAATTCTTAAGATCCTAAGGCCTTGTTCTGTGTCTATTTGGTGGAAAGTGCGATGCAGTTTTCCTGTGAGGCTAGCGTAGTCTTGAATATCGCCTTGCACTATCTGATGGGTGTCTATCGTGAAGTGACTTATCACTAAGGCATCGATATTATTGAATTCTACCTGCCACAATGTTGTTGCAGCCTGTGGATCAGAGCCTTGGGTGTTTTTAGGGATAATACTGCAGACTTTCTCTTTAGCTAACCAGAAATGCTTTTCTAATGCATTGGTTTTACGAGTTATCTCAAGTCGATCAAATTGGGTTTCATGGAAGGTGCATGACTCGTTTTCCCGCTCCCAACCGAGGAGTTCGATGGTTTGCGGTGCATGGTAGTGGTAGGTAACCATGCCGCTAGTGGCGCTCTCTTGCCGTGATGTTGCATCCGCTTCGGTCGCATTGATGCTTAAACTGAAATGTCGCTGAAAATCCGCAGCGTTGCTGGGCGATGCTGGTTGTTGATCTTGTGGGGGATTTAAAGGTTTACTGTCCTTGGCATCGTGGTGATTTTCTCGAGAATTAAACAGCTTAGCTTTGAGTGCGCGAAACAACGACATCGGGCGAAATCTCCATATCCATATGTAAAACAAGAAGCTTATCTGAGGGATACTCACTGTCGGTGAGTTTTCAATGCGCATATCATAGCGGTTTATGGTTTTATTTCTCAATGTTCTATTAGTTAATATATGGGATGAAATAGCCCATATATTGGAACAAGATAAGGATTAAAATGGTTCACAATTTTTTTAGTGACTTGCCCGCGGATCTATCGGCGGAGGTGTTTGAAAAATTGGCGGGGAATCATAATGTGACTATCGAGCGCATTATCTCCCATGGGCAATCGACCCCTGCCGGGCAATGGTACGACCAAACCCAACATGAGTTTGTAATGTTACTTAAGGGGGAGGCGACCTTAGCATTTGAACGGGGGGAGCTGGTGGTATTAACCCCAGGGGATTATTTAACTATTTTACCCCATCAAAAACACCGCGTTGCTTCAACCTCGACCCATAGTGAAACTCTCTGGCTCGCCGTATTTTACGATTGATAAGGGCAGGCCATTTGCCCTATAAGTTAGCTCGTTAACATTATCGATTACCGATTTTGCCATAGCCAGCTGGGCGTATTGAGCAAGTCTTGGCCTTGGATCTGCGTCTGTCCTAAGGTTTTGTCTAGGGCCAAGGTATTGCAGTGTTCAAATTGGCTTAATGCATTGATAAGCCGATTGGCGTGGGACACCACCCACAGCTGACACTCCTCTGATACCTTAGCGATTAAACGGGCGAGTGCGGGCAATAAATCCGGATGCAGACTAGTTTCTGGTTCGTTTAACACCATAAGCTCTGGCGGTCTTGGGGTGAGCAGGGCGGCGATTAGTAGTAAATAACGCAAGGTGCCGTCCGACAATTCACTGGCATAGAGTGGCCTTAATAGGCCATGTTGATGGAATGCGATCACTAAAATGCCTCCCGCTTGAGGCTCGATTCGAACCTTAGCACCGGGGAAGGCATCGCTCACCGCATGATCGAAGGCCGCTTTATCACCAATCTCAAAAATGGTTTGAATTGCCGAGGCTAAATCACGGCCATCGTGGTGCAATACTGGCGTGGCCGTGCCCAGCTGTGGTCGACGGGCTGGCGCCTGCGCATCGGTTCTGAAGTGATCGTAAAAGCGCCACGCGCGGATACTGTCGCGAAGCTTGAGCACTTCAGGGCTTCGCTCGGGATCGGCAAGCTCGGTAAAAATACTGTCGCCTGTTTGCAGGTGGGCGCCTAAGGTTATCCAGCCTTGTCCGTCGGCACTGCGACTCTTCACCATAGGACCGCGGCGTTCAACCAGCACTGTGGAGGGGCGATACTTAGGCCCGTTCCAAATGGCTTCGCGCTTGATTTGAGGATCTAACCCGAATAGCGTAGTGGCGTCGGGTTTAGGTAAACCCAGTTCGATAAGATAACTAAAGTCCTCGCCGGCAAAGCCGAGCTTTAAGCGTTTTGGCGCTTGCCTGACGGTGGCTTCAATGGCTGTGTTGCCCGCTAACATGCTTTTGGTGAAGTTTTCGGGCCCCGCCCAAAAGCTGGAGTCGAGTCCGCCTTCCTGGGCTAAGGCATTAACAACGCCGCCTTGCGCCGTATGTGCCAGTAAACGTAGCGCCTTGTATAGATTCGATTTACCACTGCCATTCGCCCCAGTGATCAAATTGAGTTGCCCTAGGGGCAAGACGATTTCACGCAGAGAACGATAATTGAAAATGGCGAGTGTGGTCAGCATAGAATATCCAAGACTGAAGCGAGCAGATAAGCCAGTAAATTTATCGATAAAGTAAATCAAGCCGTTTGATATAACAATGGCATTTATACTAGTACGTTATTGAGCACTCTTTGCCAGTTACCGCCCATAAAGCGGTCGCGGTCGGTGGCCTTAAAGCGCGCTTTGGCGAGGGCGTCGTCGATGCGGCTCATACGGTCGATATGGTTCAGCTCTGGGATGACCACATGCTTAGGCTCTGCATCGAAGCCTAATACTTTTTTGGCCCTTAGGCTGTACCACCATTCTTGATACTCTTTAATACCTTGGGCGTTATCATTATTGAGCGCCAGCAGGCTTTCTTGACCACGTAGCGGAAAATCGTTAGCGATGGCGACACATTCCACCCCTCCGACTCGCATCACATATTCCAGTTGGCGAATGTAGTCATCGATCGTGGGCACGGGGTTATTGGTCAGCCAAAAGCTCATCATAAATACCCCAAACACTCCACCTGTATTGGCAATGGCGCGGATCACTTCATCGGGTGAGCAACGGGCATGATTGACTATACCGCGAGCCGCGCCGTGGCTTTGCACTATGGGTGACTTTGTGATCTTAGCGACATCTAAGGCGGTTTGAGCACTGGAGTGACTCACATCGACGAGGATATTGGCATGGTTAAGTTTGGCAATCAGTGCTCGTCCGTGGGCGGTGAGCGGTTTATTGAGTTCACCGCTAGCATCATTGTCTAAGGCTCCGCCGGCGAAGGTATTGCCATAGTGGTGAGTGAGTTGCAATGCCCGCAGCCCTTGCTGATGAAATTCATCGAGGCGTGCCCATTGGTTGGCATCGCTATCATCTTCGACACAATCTGCGCCTTGAATTTGAAAAAAGACCGCCGTTCGTTGGCTCTCCCTCGCTAGCTGGATATCGCGCCCCGTCAGACCTTGCAGCAAAATATCCGGATGTTCGCTTACCCGCTTGGCGGCCCGCTTGATGCTCTCCATACAGGCCTTATAGGTGCGTTTGTAGTTTTGAGTACCGTCGGCTTGTTCTATGGTTTCAATGGCGGAGATATCGCAAAGATAGGCATCGAGTTTAGAGGCGGTTACATCACCTAAGTCATCGGGAAGAAACGATAAACCATCGATATAGAGCCGCCTAGGAGCCGCGGCTAAGCTTGGAAAACTGACCATTTGGCTTAATAGTGTTGCTGCGCCAAGGCCTTTAAGCAGGGTTCGACGTGGGTGATTGACTGCCTTGTTGGGCATGCTCGGTTCCTATCTATTAACGCAAATGTAACTTCTTTATACCCTATAAAGGTGGTTGAAGTCTTTGATTAAATCCCTTTTTTCGTTATCTAGGTTGTAAATTGGAATCTCTTTTGGTTATTGGGCGCAGTCTTTGATTGCCCTTGCAAGTGCATTAAGACCGTTAGTACGGGAAGGGCTCAATTGGCCTTCTAGCCCCAATTGCTTGAAATAGGCATTGGGGTCAAAATCCTGAATTTCCTGCGCAGTTTTACCCTGATAGGCGCCGAGCAATAAGCCAATCAATCCCTTGACGATGCGGGCGTCACTATCGGCTAAATAGTAATGTTTACCCGCTTGAGCTAGATGATAGAGCCAGGCATCACTTTCACAGCCCTGTACCTTTGCCGCCTCGAGGCGAAACTCACTGCTTAAGCTAGGTAAATCTTTGCCGAGCAACATAATTTGGCGGTATCTTTCCTGCCAATTTGCCGCCTGCGTGAAACGCGCCATAAGGGTCTCTGCATCTTGTACTGGATAGTGGAAGTCGGCCTCGAGTGGCATTGGTTGAGTTGTCATAGTTAATCCTGATTTTACGAACTTGCAGATTGATCTATAGTCGATTTAACCCTTATCAATCACAGCAATAGCGCTTTTACCGAAGTGAGTGCACTAATAAAACGGTCGATATCGGCTTTATTAGTGTAGATGCCAATAGAGGCACGGCAACAGCCCTTAAGGTTTAAGCTTTGCATTAATGGCATGGCGCAGTGGTGGCCGCAGCGCACGGCAACCCCTTGTTGATCTAATAAAATCCCGACATCTTGATGATGTTCATCGGCAAGATTAAAGGCGACAACACCGATATTGTCATCGAAGGCACCGTATAAATGCACTTCACCGAGGGCACGCAATTGGTTTTGTAAATAATTAAGTAGCTCGGCCTCATTGGCTTGAACTTGGGGCGTGAGTTCGGTTTGGAGAAACGTCACCGCGGCACCTAAACCTATCACCTCAGCAATCGGCGGCGTGCCCGCTTCTAAGCGATTCGGCAGACGACCAAACTCTGTGATATCGAAGCTGACTGTTTTTATCATCTCGCCGCCCGTGAGTAGGGGCGTGAGCCTATCTAAATATTCAAACCGGCCATAGAGTACGCCAACGCCAGTTGGACCATACATTTTATGACCCGAAAAGACATAAAAATCACAATCGATTTGGGTGACATCTATGGGGAAATGGGCGATGGCCTGCGCACCATCGACTAAGGTGATGGCCCCTTCTGCCTTAGCCAATTGCACTAATTGCGCCACGGGGTTGACTGTGCCTAGGGCATTGGAAACATGACAAAGGGCAACTATTTTGGGCTTTAACGCGAGCAAGGCTCGATAGGCATTGATATCCAAACGGCAGTCATGATCGAGTGGAATGGGCTTTATCACCGCCCCTGTACGTTTGGCCAGTTCCTGCCAAGGCACTATATTGGCGTGGTGGGCGGCGGTGTCGATTAATATCAGATCACCCGCAGTAAGCTGCGCCGTGAGCCCAAAGGCGACTAAGTTAACAGATTCGGTCGTGCCATGGGTGAAGATGATTTCTTCACGGCGTTTTGCCTTTAAAAATTGCTGTAATTGATCGCGCACCTTTTCATAGTTTACCGTCGAGCGCGCCGATAACTGATGTGCTGCCCTATGCACATTAGCGTTGTCATTGCCATAGAAGTGCGCCATGACATCCAGCACGCTTTGCGGTTTTTGGCTGGTGGCTGCCGTATCGAGATAGCAGAGCGGATACCCATCGAGCATTTGATTTAAAATGGGAAATTGCGATCGGATCTGAGTGTTAAGCGCTTCAGCCTGTGATGATGCAACAACTACCTTAGGCTCTAAAACGGCATTGGCAGTAGCTTGGGACGATGTTGGGTTAGGCGTTGGCGCTGCAGATTGAGTCATGGATAAGGCTAGGGGCAATGAAAAGGCCAAGGGATCTTCTGTGATCTTAAATCTGAATGCAAGTATTAGCGATTTGAGCCATTCGCGGCAACTTGCTGAATTGATCTATTGCATTAAGTGCATCAAGGGCCAAATCTATGGATTCTGGCCCTTGATGTTTATCGGAACTCATGTTTATCGGAGCTAAAGGGATCCCGTTAAATCATCCCCATGGCTTGACGTGCCTTGGATTTTTATCCTTAGGTTGATGGCCGCGTGCGACCTCGCCACTGCGCTGACCATCTTTATGTTCGTGGTTTTTGGGCGTAGAGGCTCTTTGTTGGCGTTGGCTATTGTCTTTATTGCCTTCGGTTTTTGGAGTATCACGGCCAGAACCCGTTCTTGGGGCTGGCTTACCCGCACTTCGGTGATTGCGACGGCTGGGGATGGTTTTCACTGTGTTATTTTTGCCACTCGCATTCAAGCGTGACTCTGGCAAGGCATGTACCGGACTGAAACCTTCCACCATTTCACGGTCGAGTACGCGGTTAATTAAACGCTCGATATCGTTGAGCAGTTTAATTTCTTCACTGCTGACTAATGACACGGCTTGCCCAGAAGCGCCCGCGCGTCCTGTGCGGCCGATACGATGCACATAATCCTCAGGCACATTGGGTAAGTCGAAGTTAACCACTTGAGGTAGTTGATCAATATCTAAACCGCGGGCGGCAATATCGGTCGCGACTAATACGCGAACTTGGCCAGTTTTAAAATCGGCTAGGGCCTTAGTGCGAGCGGTTTGGCTTTTATTCCCATGGATGGCCGCCGCTTTAATACCAGCTTCTTCGAGATTTTTGGCTAAGCGGTTGGCGCCGTGTTTAGTGCGCGAGAAGACTAGCACCTGTTGCCAATCCTGTTGTTTAATCAGTTGAATTAATAGCGCCGATTTTTGGCTTTTATCGACGGGGCAAACCCATTGTTTTACCGTCGTGGCCGCCGCGTTGCGTGGTGTGACTGATATTTCAACCGGATTATTGACTAAGCCCTTAGCAAGTTGACGAATTTCGTCTGAGAATGTGGCCGAGAACATCAGGTTCTGGCGCTGCTTAGGCAATATGGCGAGGATCTTGCGAATATCACGTATAAAGCCCATATCGAGCATGCGATCCGCTTCATCTAACACTAAGATTTCAAGCTGGTTGAACTTCACCGCCTTTTGATTGTACAGATCCATCAATCGACCCGGCGTAGCGACTAACACATCGACACCGTGGCGCAGCTTAGCGATTTGTGGATTGATGGGTACCCCCCCAAATACGACCGCCGAGCGAAGTGGCAGATATTTACCATAGGTCTCAACACTTTCAGCAACCTGTGCGGCTAACTCGCGGGTAGGGGTCAGCACTAAGGTGCGCACTTGACCCGCCTGAGCCCTTTGGCCTTTGCTGAGTAATTCGAGCAGAGGCAAGGTAAAACCTGCCGTTTTACCTGTTCCTGTTTGGGCTGCCGCCATCACATCTTGGCCTTGAAGCACGGCAGGAATCGCTTGTGCTTGGATGGGCGAAGGTGTGTCGTAGCCTTGTTCGGCGACGGCTTTAAGTATCGGGGCGGATAGGCCCAGGGAGGTAAAACTCATAGATAGGTCTCTTGTGGCAACACTGTGCTGCATTTGTGGTCAATGGCCAGGTACGCTGGCGGGCGTGCAGCTTACAGGATCGGGCCCTTAAGTGCCATCGAATAAAGTCTACCTCCCTTGCTTATGGTTTTATCGGCAGTATTAGGGCAGCCTTGGTCTATCCTGTAAATCTGTCACTCTTAAGTGTAGCGGCATTTAGCGATAGCTAATTTATCTGCCTGTCAGTATCTTGTTCATGAATTAGCGAAAGATCACGCTTATGTTTATTTGTTTGCTTTTAAGTCATTGCACTTGGAGTAAAATTATCATCGGGTTGCCATGGTTTTATTTTTAAGTTGAAAAACCGGCATTAGCTAAGATGCGAATGGATGGAAAGCGATTTGCACTTGCTTACGGACCGATTTCTTTTTTAGGATAAAACTCCAAGAGATGATTATGCACCTCATTACAGGTGGATTATGACAGCGATACAGCATATTGAACGCCTTGCTCGTGGACGAAGTGAACAGGCAGTTGCCGTCATTAAAAACGTGCAGCTGATGTCAAACATTCCCATGCATGAGATGCAACTTGCCCTCAAGCAGCTCTTGAGTTGTGGCCGTATTGCACTGCATTTTCATCCCGATAGAATCGATAGCCGTGGGCTCACAGTGGCCGAAGGTTTGCTGCGCGATGGCCAATATCGTAGCCAGTTTGAAACCCATATCTCCAATGGGCAGTTATCACCTGAATTAGGTGGACCAAGGGATCACTGGGAAAATCAACTGTTTGGAAATGTCTACAAAGGGACTAAATCCCGGCCTAAATATGGCGCCTTAGATCTCGGCATGTGGCAGGATGGCCCCGCGCCGCGTTTTGGTAGCTGCTATCTACTGACCCATCCCCATGTGATGGCGCGTTCGACCTTTACCTATCTCGATTCTTATCGCAATCCCAAAGAAAAGGGTACGCTGGCATGCTTCGACGATATTCTCGCAGCATTGTTGACCGAGAGTTTTGAGCGCCACTATGCTTTGGGTAAAATAGATTTTAAACCGCTGAATATTATCCATTATTTAGGACATCAGCTTAATGCTTCCGTGCATTCTCGCTTCGACCGTCCCCTATCGAGCAATCTTGACCATTATATTGAGGCACAGATCCATGGGGATGTTGCCCTCGATGAAGATATTGCCATATTAGTAGCCGACGCCAGTTTTAAGGGCACGGATATGGGTGAAACCCTCGCTAAAATGTGCAATAGATATGGCATTGAGCTGCAATTTCATCAGGGATTTAAACTACATACTGCGCAGATCCCCAGCGATTTTCGAGGACCGACTATGCCATCGCTGGCGAGCCGTATAGCGATAGATGAACAGGTAAATGCCTATCAACTTGGGGTGGCAACAAGGGATCTATATCATTTCCCGCAGCATTGGCGTGACCGTGGTAACCGTGCCCAGGTCGCCCACGAACTTAAATTGCTCTGGCATGTGTTAGTGAAATACGGTGCCCAGCAATAAAACAGATTGGTTACTTAAAATTCAGCCCCAAGATTGTCCACCTTAAGTTCCATTACCATAGGAATTTATTGATCTTTGTCTCATTTTTGTGAGTCTGTTAGCAAAAGCCCGTGATGGGGTTTCATCTGCCTGAGATGCCTGCGATACTGCGTCCCTATCGAAACTTTGAGCCCCTTGCAAGTTTCTTGTATTGAGTGTTGCTAGCGTGCATTTTGACGATCAATTGAGCTATTTTTTTGTTGGAGCACCATGGATAAGTCGTTAGAAAAATCCCTTCTTGTGTGGCTTAAGGCGCAAAAAAAAGCCTGCGGCAGGTTCCTGAAATTATCGATATGGCTAGGGATGCTAAGTGCTCTCGCCATGGTGGCACAGGCTTTTATGATTGCCACTATTCTCGATGGTGTGATTATCGGCAATAAACTTCTCCCCCTTGCCGATGCAGCGCCGTACGTTGCAACCAATGCCAGTAGTTACATTCCCCATTTTATCGCCTTGATTGGCTTAATCTTGCTGCGATCATTACTTGCCTATGGCCGTGAAAGGGCAAGTTTTGAGGCCGGGAAACGACTGCGTGAGCATATTCGCCGCCAAGTTTTAGATAAACTGACTCGGCTTGGTCCAGCCTTTATTAAGGGCAAACCCGCGGGTAGTTGGGCCAGCATAGTGCTAGAGCAAGTTGAAGATTTACAAGACTTTTACGCTCGATATTTACCTCAAATCGCCCTAGCAACTTTTATCCCGATCCTGATCCTTGCGGCGGTATTCCCAATTAACTGGGCGGCGGGATTGATCCTGTTGCTGACAGCGCCCCTCATTCCCTTATTTATGATCTTGGTGGGTATGGGAGCAGCCGATGCTAATCGTAAAAACTTCAATGCGTTAGCTAGGTTAAGTGGCCATTTTATGGATAGATTAAAAGGTCTGAGCACCCTAAAGCTATTCCACCGTGGTGATGCCGAGCTTAAGGTGATCGCCGATGCTTCTGAGGAGTTTCGCAGTCGCACTATGGCGGTGCTGCGTATGGCATTTTTAAGTTCGGCGGTGCTGGAATTTTTTGCAGCTGTATCGATTGCCGTGTTAGCCGTTTATTTTGGATTCAATTACTTAGGTCACTTGGATTTTGGCTACTATGGTGCACATGCCACTATCAGTTCGAGTACCAGTCCTGAAATGGGGGGTATTCCCTTTAGCTTATTTACGGGACTATTTATTTTGATCTTAGCCCCGGAGTTTTATCAACCGCTGCGGGATATGGGCGCCCATTATCATGCTAAGGCGCAGGCCATAGGCGCCGCTGAAGCACTATTGATACTACTCGAGCATCCTGAGCCTGCAACCGTGGGGAAAGTGCAGATCGGGGAGTTAGACAGCTTGTGTGCGCAGGATCTTGAGGTGTTCAGCCTCGATGGCGCTCGGCTATTAGGCCCCTTAAGTTTTACCCTCAAACAGGGCCAGCATTTGGCCTTAGTGGGCCCGAGCGGTGCGGGTAAGAGCAGCTTACTCAACGCCTTTTTAGGTTTCTTACCCTACCGAGGCAGCCTACAGATTAACGGCCATGAATTGGCTTCACTCGATTTAGCCCATTGGCGTCAGCAGTTGGCTTGGCTTGGGCAAGAGCCGCAATTATTCCATGGCACAGTGCGGGAAAACGTGGCCTTAGCCAATCCTTCAATGACCGATGATCAAATTTGGCACTGGCTAGAGGCGGCCAATATCAAAGACTTTTTTAAGGTGCAACCACAGGGCTTAGCGTCCGCCGTTGGCGAACAATCCTCAGGATTATCCGTAGGCCAAGCCCAGCGCATCGCCCTTGCACGGGCTTTAGGGCAGGAGGCGCGTTTATTTGTCCTCGATGAGCCCACCGCTAGCTTAGATAGCCAGAGTGAACAACTGGTGAGTTCTGCCCTAAATGTGGCCATGAAAGACAGCATGTGCCTGATGGTAACCCATAGATTAGACTTGCTAGATCAAATGGATACCATTCTAGTGCTGGATAAGGGCGAGATAGTGCAGCGGGGGGATTTTATGACCCTATCCAACAGCCCTGGATTATTCCAAACCATGCTAAGGGAAAATGTGGCATCGGTGGTGGATATTGAACTGCTAGTACCATCGCAGGTGGAGGAAGACAGTTTGCAACCTGATAGCACTTTAGCTGTGACTCTGGTTGAGCGTTGCTCAGATAGCGATGGTAGCAAAGGAGAAGCGCAATGAAAGTGCTAATCCCCTTTATCCGTTTGTTCTCCCGCCAATGGCTAATGATGTCCCTAGGGTTAGTGTTAACTCTGATCACCCTGATGGCTGGCATAGGTTTGCTGTCACTTTCTGGCTGGTTTCTTTCCGCTACGGCTGTCGCAGGTTTGACAATAGTCACGGCGCAGTCCTTTAACTTTTTCACCCCCGCGGGCGGGGTACGCTTTTTATCCATCGCCCGTACAGCTAGCCGTTATGGCGAGCGTTTAGCGACCCACGAGGCGACTTTTAAGCTGCTGACCGAGTTACGGGTATGGGCGTGGCGAAAGCTTTTTCCATTAAGTGCCAAGGATTTACAGGGCTTACGCCGCGGCGATATGCTCAATCGGTTAGTGGCCGATATTGATACTCTCGACCATTTGTACCTGCGACTCATGACGCCTATGGCGGCATCGCTGTTGATGACGGGGTTTTTGTACCTGTTTCTCGCTTGGTTTGATGCCAAGCTTGCCTTGAGCCTGTGTTTATTCCTCGTCACCGTTTGGTTAGTGATGCCCTTGTTATTTTATCGTCTTGGCCATGGGCCGAGCCGCAGCATGCTAGAGACTAAGCGTCGGTACCGGGTGCAATTGCTGGATATCATTCAAGGTCAAGCTGAACTTAGCCTCTTCGGGGCGAATGACCGATACAGGCAAAAACTGAGCGATGCCGAAGCCGCACTCTATCGCAGTCAAAGTGCGATGGCCAAGATCACCGCGCTTAGCCAAGCCATGCTGATCCTCGCCACGGGGTCGGCCCTGATCATTATGCTGTATCTTGCGGCAAATAGGGTGGGCGATGCCGAGCCGCCCGGGCCTATGTTTGCACTTATGGTGTTTGCGACTATGGCCTGCGTTGAGATGATGATGCCGATTGCGGGGGCATTTCAGCATTTATCGGGTTGTGTGCTTGCGGCAACGCGAATTAATGGGATCACGGAGCAAGCATCCGACATCTTATTTTCGGCGGATCATTCCCTTAGGGCGACAACGGGTGCCCTGCGCCTCGAAGACATTCATTTTGCCTATAGTGAAAATCAAACCGTGCTGCGGGGATTATCACTCGAGATAAAGGCGGGGCAGAAGGTTGCCCTGCTTGGCCCTACTGGGTGTGGTAAATCGAGTCTACTGGCCCTTATTACCCGCGAATGGCTGGCGCAGCAGGGGCACATTCGCCTCGATGGACTGTTAATCACTGAATACAGCGAGCGCGCGTTGCGGGAGTCTATGACCGTGGTGAGCCAGCGGATTTATTTGTTTGCGGGCACCCTTAGGGAGAATCTGGCCCTCGCACTGCCAGTGGTTCAAGGTCAAAAGCGCACTGCCCACGATGAGCGCTTTATTGATGTGCTTAAGCGAGTGGGCTTGGGGACCTTACTCACAGAAGACAAACCACTGGATATGTGGATTGGCGAAGGTGGCCGACAATTATCCGGGGGTGAGCAGCGCCGTATCGGGGTGGCAAGGGCTTTGCTGCGCGATGCGCCGTTGTTACTACTGGATGAGCCAACCGAAGGGCTAGATAAGCGTACCGAACGGGAGATTTTAAGTTTACTGTTTGAATTTGCTAAGGATAAAACAATGCTTATGATTAGCCATCGTTTAACCGCTATGGCTAAAATGGACCAAATTCACCTGCTGGATGGCGGCAAGATTATGGCGTCGGGAGATCATCAGCAGTTACTTCAAGCGTGTCCAGCCTATCAGGCACTCTATCGTCGCTTGGGCTGATCTAGACTGTTAATAAGAGTGAAAAATATTTGATGAATAACTTAATGCCCACAGAGCTTGCGCCGCAAATCAATGCCCATTTTAACGGCAAGTTTGAGGTGGAGCTTAAATATCGATTGACCGATCGCGACACGTTTTGGGCACGGTTACATGCCAAATCCCCCGAGGTGATGCTCGAGGATAACCTTGAGCATGATTGTTACTTTGACTCGCCATCAGCGTCTTTAAAATCTGAGAATAAGAGCTTATGTATCCGTGAGATGCAGCCTTCCGGCATTATGCTGTGGATTGTTAAAGGCCCCGAAAAGGATCGCTGCGAAGCGGTAAATATTAGCGATGTGGCTAAGGCCAAGAGCATGCTTGGGACATTAGGCTATCAATGCGTGTTCGAGATCAACAAGCGACGTAGCGTGTATTTTCTGGGGAAGTTCCATTTAACCTTAGACAGTCTCGAGGGGTTAGGGGACTTTGCCGAGTTGGCGATTATGACAGACGATGAGGCTATGTTGCCCGTTTATGAGTTGCAGTTACTGGCGCTTGCCGCTGAGCTGGGTTTAAATGAATCACAGCGGGAGTTTTTATCCTATCGCCAACTGCAGGAAACCCTAAAGGCTTAAACTGCTAAGCTAAAGTGGCACCAAGTCCTTTTGGTCAGGTATCCAGATAAATTTAACTGATTGGTAGTATTGCGAGATAGCTAGGCTATTAGCTTGAACTAGCCTAAGCGTTGTGAAAAGGCTAAATAACGTTTTACTTCATCCTCGGGGAAACGTAATTCTTCCCCCTCTTTAATACTGCTAAGTAAATTTTCCCGCGCGTAACGTTTAATGGTGGCGGGGGATTTATCGAGCAACTTACAAACTTCATCTAAGCTGAGTAAATGATCACTCATAGCAAGCTCCCAAGTGTTGGCTGGAATTTAACTAGATGAGTATAGAACAAGAATGAGACTGCAATCCCAAGAGACTGCAGTCTTAACGGGGGGATTAGGCTTGTTTGCGTTTAGCTTCACGGGTTTGATATTCGATACCTAAGTGTGCTTTGGCCGCTGTGATCGCCAAAACGGCGCGGGATTTAAATTCACGGCGGTATAGGGTTATCACCACAAAGAGGCTAGCCGCAATAAAGAGGATGGGATGGACAAACCAACACAGGACTGCCATCGAGAAATAATAAGCCCGCAGACCATAGTTATAGGTGTGAGCCGCTTGGTCTTGTACCGTGGCCATTTGTCTTGCATAGGCTTTGAGATTCTCATTTGAGCTATCCGCGTCCAATGGCCCTGCGCCTATCATCACATTGACAAAGCCGTATTGGCGCATCGACCAAGTAAACTGGAAGAAGGCCATCACAAAGATCACCACCAATAGGGCTAACTTCACTTGCACTAGTGAATGATTGGGTGGCGTCGCATAGGGAATAGTGGCTATAACCGCCTCGAGGCGCTCGACCTGGGCAAATAAGGTCAGCACCCCCGCGAGCACAAACAGTGTGGTCGAGGCGAAAAAGGCAATATTGCGCTCAAGGTTTGCCAGTAGCGCCGCATCACCCACGCGCACACCGCGGGTCATCACCTCAAGCATCCAGTAAATTCTATGCTTATGCAGCCCCCGGGCAATACAGTCGGTATTCTTCGCCTTACGACGGGCAAAGGCGGTATAGCCAGCCCAAGAAACGATAAACCACACCAATGCAGAAATATCTAATAGGGAGAATGTCATAGTTGCCTTGAGAAAGTGACTTTGAGAAAGTAAAAAATCGATTGATTGAATAGTGATTATGAAGGTTTTTATCTCTTAGGCGCAATCCCCTAGTATCACTTTGAAATCCATCCTATTCACAATTTGAAGCCGCTCACATTGATGTTGAAATCCCTCTTTAGCTCAGACTTATTTGGGGAAAAATTCTCGTGAGGTAAGTTAGTTAGAAAAGTGCGTTGGGGTAGTACCTTGGGTCAGAGTGCTGAGGGAGTAAAGCGAAGTAGTATAGCTTTGCGCGTCCAGACATCCTCCGACAGCGGTTCGCCATGGCATTTGCTCACCGACACGGTGAATAGAAACCTAGGGGTTCTGAGCTTATGAACTAGAGCCATGGACGGCGAACTGGCCGTTAAACAAGGATGTTGTTCAAGTCCGTCCGTGGATGCTCGGCCGCCCCGTCCATGGGGCGGACGGTCGTCTCCGAAAATCGCCTTGGCTCACCTATCTAACATTAGCGTCATCTGGTGATCTGATTCGACTCGGCATCTGATAGGCAGGATGCCTGAATGTCGTGAAGTGCATGGTCAATGATGTTCCATACATCATACTGACATTTTCCATTTCCCTATGGATCAGATGCACGAGAACGACTATGGCTTGCTCACGCAACGACCGCAAATGCCCTGCGGCAACTCCGGGGGGGATGGTGAACTTCTGTGATTTCAGTGTCGGCGGTTAGCCCTAAAAGAGTTATGCCTGTCCCATCTTTTTCCCATCTTTTTGTCTGTTTTATAAAATTGTAAGTAAGAACAAAGACAAATATCGTTGCCTAGTAAAACAAGCATAACTTTGAGGGAAAGCAACACCAACCCTTGAAGATAAATCTGTGGTAAATATCTCATTTTGCTCAGTTTCAGGTTATGCTTAGTTAAGTTTAAAAAGTGTGTGGAACATTATGAAGGCGATGGAAACTGCCAAGATGAAGATCGTTATAGCAGTTTTCATTTTGGTGTATAGCGGATTAAGTTTTGTCACAGTAGAGTACCTGCAACAAAGTTATCATCGCGATAAAGATGCTGCCGAGTACCAAGATTTATCCCAACGTTTATCCTTGATCCGTGCCAATATTGAGGCAAATGTTAATGCGGAAATTTTTCTTATCGATAGCTTGGCAACCTTGATTACCTTTGCTCCCAACACTACGTTTCCTCAATGGGAGGAAGTGGCTAAACAATTAGTTAAAAAACAAAACATATCAAAAATTTAGGTGTTTCACCTAACGATGTTATATCGTTTATTTATCCCCTCAAAGGTAACGAGCGAGCGATGGGGCTCGACTTTCGAGAGCACGCCGAACAGTGGCAAGAGATTGAGCGGGCGCGGCAATCACAAAGTGTTACTATTTCTGGGCCCTTAATCTTAGAGCAAGGCGGGCAAGCTATTATCGGTCGAATGCCGCTGTTTTTCGATCCGCCTGAAAATACTGACTATTGGGGACACTGCAGTGTAGTGATAGACATTGTTGCCTTATTTGCGGATTCAGGGGTTAATGATATCCCTAACAATGTGCAGCTCGCTATCCGAGGTTTAAATGCCTCTGGGCCAAATGGTGCGGTGTTTTTGGGCGATGCCAGTGTGTTTGATAATCCCTTAGTGAGTGAAACCATTAATTTGGTTAATGGTAGCTGGTTTATGGCAATGAAACTGACCGAAAACAGGCAACCAAGGTCATTGAAAAGCTTTCTTAGTGACAATGTTGTAAGGATCACTGGTTACGGGATTGCGTTATTGTTTATGTTAAGTTTTATGTTTATTTTCAAAGCGTATCGCATCGCGCATCGTGTCTCCTTGCTGGATGTATTAACAAAACTCCCTAACCGCCGTTATGCCATGCTAGTGCTGGAACAGTTATCGCAAGCCAGAAGCAATGGCGGAAACTTTACTGTTATTAACATTGACTTAAATCGATTTAAGCAGATTAACGACACATATGGTCATAGCGTGGGCGATGCCTTTTTGATTGAAGTGGCTTTACGATTAAAGCAAACGCTTCGCGCCTCAGACACTGTTGCTAGGCTCGGCGGCGATGAGTTTCTATTGATATTACCGCGCTTGAGTAGCGAAATGGAAATTAACCATATTCGTGAGAAACTTGAATCACAGGTTTGCCGTGAGCCTTTTCATTACAATGAGGTGCAACTTGAAATCAGCTTAAGTCTTGGGGTAGCAACTTATCCTAACGACGCCAGCACCATTTCAGAGTTACTTCACCGCGCCGATCAAGCTATGTATTTGGATAAGCAAGCTCGTACAGCTAAAGCGAGACATTAATGAAGCTATCTATTGCAACTTTAATCTTTGTGTCTGTTTTGATGCCATCCCTAATCGCTGTTGCTAGCGAGGATGATGGCGCTAAAAAGAATAACAGTGATGCACAAGCGACTGTCGCTCATCAAGATCCTGCACCAATGATAGTGACCTATGTTGATGCCAGTGATCTTAAACGTAACCCTAATAACGTTTACTTCAGTTCTTTGCTTAAATTGGCGCTCGAAAAGTCTATCGAACGCTTTGGCGCTTATCAGTTAAATCCTGTCAATGTGGATATTTCTCAAAAACGCCAATTGCGCGAACTCGATAAAGGCAGTATTAGCGTATTTTGGACTATGACCTCCTACGCGCGTGAAGCCGATATGCTCCCTGTGCGGGTGCCTCTCACCAAAGGCATGTACGGTATTCGATTAATGGCGATTAATCGCGCCGATCACGATATGTTTAGTGCCGTATCAAACGTTAAACAGTTAGCCAAGTGGAAGGCGTTACTCGGTCGAGACTGGCCCGATACCGCCATAATGCGGGTGAATCGGTTAGATGTGCGTAGTGATGTGGCCGAAGGCGATCTGTATAACGTGCTCGATAAATACCAAGGTAACTATTTTCCACGGGCGGTGACTGAGATATATAGCGAGCTTGATAGACGCCCTGAACTAAATATTGAGGCCGACGAACATTTAGGTCTGGTATATCCAACTGCTGTATATTTTTTGTGTCTAAAGCTAATACAGCACTTGCCGAGCGCTTAGAGTATGGCCTGCGACAAGCGCAGCAAGATGGCTCATTTGATGCGCTTTTTTATGAGTTTCCTCCTCATAAAATGGCGTTTAAACGTACACAATTTTCAAAGCGAAAACTCTTGTATATCGACAATCCTCTGTTACCCAAAAGCTGCGATGTTGAGTTAATTCAGCGGATGCAACATGAGGTGATCAATAAATTTAGTTACCCATCGAATTAGAGCCAAGAGATAGGGCATGCATAACTCTTTCAATGTGAGAAGTTAACTCTGCTGTCACGGAAGTTCACCGATCCCCTGCTAAGTGACTGCAGGGCGTTGAAGAAAATAGTGTGAGCTCGGCGAATATTTAATGAACCATTCATTGTAAAATTTTCGAAAAATATAATTGAAAAAGAAAATTTTTAAATTTATTAGATGGTTAGATGGGAGTTAAGCATTGTCATGTAAGTGGCCGTTGGCGGCATGGCCGCTCTTTCACATCCATGTAAACGCGGCATTTACACTTCCATGCATTGCAGATGCCGCCGTCGAGCCTATAGGGATATATTTACGGCGAGTCACTGGAATGACACTGCTTAATGATTACATAACTGAAAAGCTAAGACTTCCACAATGTTCAGTTCTCTAAAAGCTATCCCTAAAAAATGATGGGGGAACCAATGATACCAGTGATTATTTCTCGAATTGAATTTGGGGATAAGCATTCGCTGCCCAATAAAAAAGCCAGACTCAGTCTGGCTTTTGTTTAATACTCACTAGTGAGCGATATTATTCTTCGCTATCACCCAGTGACAGCAGGGTCGCGTTACCACCGATGGCGGTGATATTGTTGGTGCGAGTCTTTTCAGTCACAAAACGGGTTAAGTAGTGTGGACCACCGGCTTTAGGGCCAGTGCCAGACAGACCTTGACCGCCGAAAGGCTGTACGCCAACTACGGCACCGATTTGGTTACGGTTGATGTAGACGTTACCGACATTCACTTTATCTGCCACTTCTAAGGCATGGCCTTCGTTACGGCTGTGGATACCTAAAGTTAAACCAAAGCCTGTGCTGTTGATCTCATCGATAACTTTGCCAAGATCGGCGGCTTTATAACGGATCACATGCAGGATTGGGCCAAAGTGTTCTTTCTCAAGCACTTTAATCGAATCGATTTCAACTGCGGTTGGCGAAACGAAGTGGCCGTTTTCAGTGCCAGCAGGTAGTGGCATTTGCTTGATAAGCTTACCGACTTGCTTGATATGGTCGATATGGGCATCAAGGTTTGCCTTAGCGGTGGCGTCAATCACTGGGCCTACGTCGGTTTTCACTGAGCTTGGGTTACCAATGACTAGCTCATCCATTGCGCCTTGCAGTACTTCGATCACGCGATCGGCAATATCTTCTTGCAGGAAGAGCACGCGCAGTGCCGAGCAGCGTTGGCCTGCACTGGTAAATGACGATGAAACCACATCGTTAACCACTTGCTCTGGTTGAGAGGTAGAGTCAACCACCATAGCATTTTGACCGCCAGTTTCGGCGATTAACGGAATGATCGCGCCTTCACGGTTGGCGAGTGTGCGGTTAATCAGTTTTGCTGTACCAGTCGAACCGGTAAAGCACACGCCACCGATACGCTCATCGGCCGTAATGGCTGCGCCGACAGTTGCACCAGTACCTGGTAGGAATTGTAGAACCTCAACAGGAATACCTGCTTGGTGAGCAAGTTGCACCGCACGGTAACCAATAATTGAGGTTTGCTCCGCGGGTTTTGCGATAACAGTGTTACCCGCCGCTAATGCTGCAGACACTTGGCCGAGGAAAATCGCCAATGGGAAGTTCCATGGGCTGATACAGACGAATACACCGCGGCCCTGGAGGAACAGTTCATTTAGCTCACCCGTTGGGCCTGGAAGCAGTTCAGGCTTTGCCATCATCTTTTTGGCCTGTACTGCGTAGTAGCGGCAGAAGTCGACGGCTTCACGTACTTCGTCGATACCGTCTTGAATGCTCTTGCCTGCTTCACGGGTACACAGGGCGATCAATTCTTCGCGGTTTTCCTCTAATAAATCGGCCAACTTTTGCAGTGCAGAGGCTCGGGTTTCAACTGGAGTACGTGCCCATGACGTAAATGCCGCTTCAGCGGATGCCAGTGCTTGTTCTATGGCCGCTTTGTCTGCAAAGGCGACCTGACCCACGGTTTGGGTGGTATCGAATGGGCTAACTATGGTCTTGTGTTCACCGGTTAAGGTTTTACCATTCACCAGAGGACCCGCTTGCCACTGAGTCGATTTGAATTTGTCTAAGGCAGCGAAGAATGGCTCAGATTCGGAAATGATGTTCATGTTTAATCCCTTGGAATTTTTGCGATCGCTACCGAAGATATCGGTAGGTAAAACGATTTTGTTGTTAGCCAGGGTTTTGTAGCCTGTCAGGGTTTTCAGTGGGTGAACCACTAGTGACTCGATAGGCGTTTTTGGATCCACCAGTTTGTGGACGAACGAAGTATTAGCCCCGTTTTCCAGTAGACGGCGAACTAAGTAGGGCAGCAGATCCTTATGGGCACCGATAGGCGCATAGATACGCACCGCTTTCGCGCCAGCTTCCGACAGAATGGTGTCGTATAGCTCTTGTCCCATGCCGTGTAGGCGTTGGAACTCGTGGTTACGATCGCCCGCCATATCGGAAATCGCCGCAACGGTTTGCGCGTTATGGCTGGCAAATTGCGGGTAAATCGCACCGCGAGTGGCGTCTGATAATAAGTAACGGGCGCAGGCTAAGTAAGAAACGTCAGTACCGGCTTTGCGAGTGTAGAGTGGGTAAGCGGCTTCGCCAGCTTGCTGTGCCCATTTCAGTTCGCTATCCCAATAGGCGCCTTTAACTAAGCGGACTGGGATTTCATCCCCTTGATCTTTCGCCAGACGTGTTAACCATACCAATACGGGCAGGGCGCGCTTAGAGTAAGCTTGAACCACGATACCGAGTAATCCCCAGCCTTTAGTGGCTTCGGCATTAAACAGTTTTTGAAATAGTTTTAGTGATAATTCGAGGCGATCAACTTCTTCTGCATCGATAGAAATACCGATATTTAAGCTGCGCGCGAGTTTAATTAGGCGGATGACGGTGTCGTACAGTTCTGTCAACACACGGTCTTCGTTAGCGACTTCGTAACGCGGGTGCAGCGCCGATAATTTGATTGAGATCGTTGGGCGAGGTGACTCGTTTTCGTTATAGTTTTGAGCACCTAACTCAGTGATTGCATTGGCGTAATCGGTATAGTATTTCTCGGCATCTTTACGGGTTAATGCCGCTTCGCCCAGCATGTCGTAGGAATGGGTATAACCCAGTTTACGTTTATCCTCACTGTTCTTTAGGGCCTCTTTCATGGTGCGACCCAGTACGAATTGCTTACCCATGATCTTCATCGCCGCCATCATGGCTTGGCGGATAACGGGTTCACCTAAACGGTTGACTAAACGGTTTAATAGGTTGCTTGGGGTACCATCGATTTTTTTATCCAGCTTAACGATTTTACCCGTGAGCATTAGGCCCCAGGTCGATGCGTTCACGAGCACAGAGTCACTCTTGCTCATATGCTCATCCCACTTAGCACCTGACAGTTTGTCTTCAATCAGTGCGTCGGCGGTGGCGGCATCGGGAATACGTAACAGGGCTTCGGCTAAACACATCAGGATAATGCCTTCCTGTGTTTCTAAGCTGTACTGTTGGAGGAAGGCGTCGATGCCGACCATTAGACCTTTTTTCTCGAATTGACGAACCTTATTGACCAGTTCGTGGGCACGACGAGTGACGCGCTCTATGGCTTCATCACTGGAGGGTACTAGTTTGATTAACTCTGACAAGTATTGTTCTTCATCGACAATGTAGTTGTCGGTGACGGCTCTGAACAGTTCGTCGAGATTGGCAGAATCGTATCGGCCTGCCAGCACTTCACTCGCTTTGAACATAGTAATCGCTTCCATCTTGGCCAATTATCTAGGCGTTATTGTTGAAACAAAAATGGGGGGCGCGAAACGCATTTGATATTTTGTATACAATATGAAGGTTTTCGCGCGCAGATTATACAACCAAAATGTGACGGGCAACACTCTAGCGTGGAAGAATGTGAAGAATGTTTAACTCGGGTGTCAATTAGCGGATGTAACGCTTGATTGACAAAAAAGCCAGCGTTTGAAAACACTGGCTTTTTAAAGGAATAAATCTTGCTGTAACCCTAAAATTATTACATCCAGCGTTTCTTGTTACGGCGTTGTGGTCTAGGCAAGTAAACCAAAATAACCCCAATAATTAATCCGGCAGCAGCGATCAGCCCGCCTTCGCGCCATAGGGCAAATTGAGCCTCCTGTGCACTACGGTCAACGGCCACTTTGAGACTATCACGCTCCTGCGTGGTTTTGCTCAGCATGGTTTCGGCTTCGTTTAACTTAGCTTTGAGCTCAGCGACTTCATCGGTATGGTTATCCGTAGAACTTAATACTTCTGCCAGTTTCGCTTTTGCTTCGTTGAGCTCATTTGTCAAGGTTGACACTTGCTCACGAAAACTTGGGCTTGAACTGATTAGGTTGGTCGGCACCCAACCTTCGCGACCTTTGTGATCGATTATTTTTGAATAATCGCCCTGAGTTTCGCCTAGGAACGTAATAGGTTGACCCGCTTCAATCGAACCCAAAATACGAAAATCAGTACCTGGGCCATTGAGAATATAAAGAAACACGTTATCCGAGATGTAGCGGGATTGGCCTTCGGCCAGCAGGTTGGAAGACAGTAACATCATTCCCACCAGAGTCAGGAGTCTTAACACTTTTGTATTCTCATCAACGAAATAGTGACCACATGCTAGGGATTTGAGGCCTGCAATGCAAGAGGGAAGTCATAGACTTCCCTCAACTTTGCCGCATCCATGCCTGCTATTCCTGTATTGTCATGCTTTTTTATGGCGAACGTGCCATAGGAGCCCTCATTCTTCTTAGTTAAAGATGCCTTTAATCATAAAGAAGAAGATGATGGATAAACCCGCACCCGCAGGTAAGGTGACCACCCAAGAGACAACGATATTGCGCACTACGCCGATGTTAATCGCCGCGATACCACGGGCCATACCGACACCTAATACCGCACCGACTAAGGTTTGAGTTGTAGAGATAGGTAAGCCTGTACCCGAGGCGATAACCACGGTAGACGCCGCCGCTAATTCGGCCGCAAAGCCACGGCTCGGGGTTAAGTGAGTAATGTTCTTACCAATAGTTTGCATCACGCGCTTACCGAAAATCGCCAGCCCCATGACGATACCTACGGCGCCTAAGGGTAAAATCCACCAGACTAAAGCGGATTTAGAGGCAATTTCACCGCCACTGCTTACCACAGAGACCACAGCCGCTAATGGACCAATGGCGTTGGCAACGTCGTTTGAACCGTGGGCGAAAGCCATACAACAGGCGGTGACGACCATGAGAATCGCAAACACTTTCTCTACGTTGGCAAACATGGTTTGGCGATTGGTTTTGTCACTCATTTTCAAACGCGAAATTGCGATTTTGCCGAAAATACCTACGGCTAATGCGACTACACCCGCGAGCATATAAGCATCAACACCTTTAATATTGATACCGACATGGCTTAAGCCCTTCAAAATAGTGACTAATGCCATGATAAAACCCGCAAATGCCATGTAAAAAGGTACATAGCGTTTCGCGTTGCTCAATGGATCATCGGTATTGAAGATTAACTTTTGCGTGCTCTGGAATATGGTAAAAGCAATAAAACCCGAAATAGCTGGGGTAATCACCCAAGAACCTACGATACCGCCGACTTTATCCCATGAAACAGATTCACTACCAACACCCACTGCGGCGAAGCCGATAATCGCTCCCACAATAGAGTGAGTCGTAGACACTGGCCAGCCTAAGGCTGATGCTACGACTAACCAAATCCCTGCGGCTAACAATGAGCCAATCATACCGTAAACCAGTAATTCTGGCGTCGCAGTGAAATAGCTAGGATCAATAATCCCGTTACGGATTGTACTGGTGACTTCGCCACCCGCTAAATAAGCGCCTGCAAATTCAAAAATCATAGCGATAATAATCGCTTGTTTAATTGTGATTGCATTTGAACCTACAGAGGTTCCCATCGCATTGGCGACGTCATTCGCACCAATACCCCAAGCCATGAGAAAACCAAATGCGGCCGCAACGGCAATAAGCCACGGGCCGTTGGTGACTAAGACGTTAGCCACCTCAATACCTGCATCAACCATATTGATACCTTGATAACCTTATTTATTAAACGCGAGCCAGCATAAGCTCAAGACGTGACCCGACGCGTTCGGCGAGATCCGCAAGACCACCGACCCATTCAATCGTTTTGTAGAGGAACATCACATCGACAGGATTCAATTCTGACTCCAGGGCGAACAGCTGACGGCGTAACTGAATTTGTAGATCGTCAGTATCTTCTTCGATGATATCGAGCTCGTTGATCATTTTGGCCACTAAGTCGACTTCACGACCGCGGAAACCCGTTTCTAACAGATCTTCTAGCTCGTTAATGACTTGTTGTGCAAGACCTACCGCATCAATACAGCGTTGTAGATAGGCAATAAAAGGCACTTGCATGACCTGAGGGATAAGCAATTGACGTCCGATAACACGACCAGAGATATCTTTTGCTTTGTTAGCGATTTTATCTTGTTGAGTTAATAGTTCCAATAAATCAGTACGTTCTACCGGCATAAACAAACCGCTTGGCAGAGTGAGACGAATTTCACGTTTGAGTGAATCACCTTGCTTTTCGGCTAAACTGATTTGCTTACGTAGTTGAACTGCATTATCCCAGTTACCTGTGATAGTGGCTTCGAAAAAGGGGACCAGTAACGATGCGCAATCGTAGACCTTGTCCATGTGCTCTTGAAGAGGCTTAATTGGCGATTTTGCAAACACGCCCAAAATAGAGTTTACTGGCATTGCCGTTTACCTATTTAGATTGTTCCATGATTGGAAAAAGCGGGCGCATGTTAACCTATGCGTCCGCGTATTGAAACTGTGTTTTTTGAGAAAAAATCACAGCTATATTCTAACGGGTTCTATACCAACTTCAAAACCAAATCCTAAGGGATTTTTATGACACATTTGTGACATTATGAATTAAAGATGACACATGGGTGAATGTTTGATGACAAAGTGAGCGATCGTGCAATGAATGCTGAGATTGAATTAAAGCTGTTTTTTCTACCGCAATACCAAGAATCCCTGATAAATAAGTTAGATAGCCTCGATAGCTCTGTACCTCAAGGTCAGCGTCGTTTAGCAAATGGTTATTTTGATACTCCCGACCTCCAGTTACGCCATTGGGACATGGGATTGCGGGTGCGTGGTTACGATGAGCATAAAGAACAGACCATAAAAACGGCTGGACAAGTTGTCGGTGGGATACATTCCCGGCCTGAATATAATGTAACCATTCAAGCAGATAGCCCAGATTTAAGCCTATTCCCAGCCACAATTTGGCCCGTGGCTGCAGATATTGCCGCAGTTCAAGCTCAGTTGAGTTGTGTCTTTCACACTGATTTTTATCGCCGCGCTTGGCATGTTGAAATTGACCAAAGTGTGATAGAAGTCGCATTAGATACCGGGGAGATTACCGCTAATGGCCAGCATGAAGCCCTATGCGAGCTAGAGTTTGAATTGCTCAGTGGTGACACTCAAGCACTGTTAACGCTCGCGATGCAAGTGGCGAATACCATTCCCGTGCGTTTAGGTAAAGCCAGTAAAGCACAGCGCGGGTACAGATTAGCGGGTAAACAAAAGCCCTTAGCACTCAGTGCGCTCGAATTCCTATCTCTGCCAACGCCGATGGACATGAATCTACACCAACCCCATCAACAAGAACTCACAGCCACCTGTCAGGTGTTACTCGAGACTGCACTCGAACGTTGGCAACTGCTTGAAGGCATGATAATTGAGGCGACAGATAACGAAGCTTGTATCGCACTTTGGTGGCGGATGCGGGCCTGTATCCGTTTACTGCGAATGACCTTAACCCAGTTTGATTTGCTCGATGCCACTTTGGCACAGCGGTTTATGGATATTGAACATCAGTTAGGTTTTATAGAAGAAGCTCAGACACTTACGACTTTGCTTGGTAGCCTAAAGGGCTTAGTGAATAGGCTTGCTGAAAGTAGCAGATTAACACGGCAACTGCGTGCTCAGTTTGATGAACTTAATCTCACCGAGCAGCTACCTTCTCTTTGGCGACAAGTGGAATATGGTCAACTGCAACTGGCGATAGTCGATATTCTACTCAATATCAGCGCGGGCAATATTCCTTTAAATGACGAACTGGGGTTACAGCAACATGCCGATAGGGCTCAGCAAGCCTCTTGGCAGGCGATCCTCGATGCTATGCCTCTAGATAAAACTATGGGGTGCGATGATTACTTAGGATGTGTAAGGCTATTGGATGAAGGCATTCAAGTGGGTCAAGCCTATGGCGCTTTATATGAGGCTAAATCCCGTGATGCTTTTCGTGCTCCTTGGCAGGATATAGTGCTTGGGATCAAAACCTTAGCATGCTATCGCACCTTAAACAGGACGGCTCAGCAACTGGGGATTGATTTAAGTGAATGGCTTGAGGAAAAACAGCAAAGCCTATTGTTCGCCATGGAATCATCCAGACAAAATGCACTGCAGCAAACAATCTATTGGTAGTTCATTGTGACGATTAGGGCCCATGGAGTGGGCTCTCGTGTTTTTTATCTTCTAATGCCTGCTTTAGCTCGGCAATTTTCGCCAG
Organism: Shewanella sp. HN-41; assembly: GCF_000217915.1. GTDB lineage: Bacteria > Pseudomonadota > Gammaproteobacteria > Enterobacterales > Shewanellaceae > Shewanella. The sequence goes on from NZ_AFOZ01000014.1 coordinate 130,622, forward strand.
CATTTGCGCTTGATTCAGCTCCATTTGTTGCTGACTAGCCTCCATCCTCGCCAACGCGATTTCTAACTCTGACTTGATTTCGGCCTTATGGGCGTCTTGGCGTTCCTGTCTCTCGGTTTCATCGGGCGCGACAAATACCGATGCCATATAGCCCGAAATCACCCCGAAGAAGCTGACGCCGCTAACGATAACGATGCCGCCGACGATATGACCCGCGGTACTGACAGGGTAGTAATCCCCATAACCTACGGTTGAGATAGTGACTAAGGCCCACCAAATGGCTTGTTCGGCGGTTTGAATATTAGCGCCTTCGGTACCGCTTTCGACGATCAAAATAATGATTGAGGCAAACGTGAGGATAGTCACCATGGCGACCAATAGGCTAGCTAAGGTGGTTTGTTTACGCTGTTTTATCAGTGGTAAGAGTAGGGAACGGCTCATGCGGATCAGACGGATAACCCTTAGGATCTGGAACACACGGGCGATACGTAGGGCTTCAATTGCCGGAATGCTGGCAATAAAATCAATCCAATGATGGCGTAGGTAAAAGGTTTTATCTCGGGCACGAAACAGGCCAATAAAAAAATTAGCCATGAAAATCAAACAAATGGTCGTATCAATAAAAAACAATAACCGATTGGTTTCACCATCGAGGCGACCAAAGGTCATGATCAGCACTATGATCACAGATAGCAATGATAACAACATCATCGCTAACTCGAAGGGAGAAGGGCCTCCAAGCGTACGGAGTGACCAAGGTGTTTTATCAGTCATGCTTCACATGATCCCGTTTTGTGCGGCGAATATCTAAGGTAAAAGACTTTACCCTACGAGTAAATTAACTTCGTGATAAATGATGGGTTATCACTTAGGTGTTAACTACGCTAAGTATTGACCATAGCCAGACCTTGTCGAGACTCATTTTTTATCGACGAAGTGGACTAAATCATCGAGAACACGACGCTTAATTTCCAATTGCGCATCGGCACTGAGGCCATATTTTTCGGCGAGTTGTACATAATCTTCGGCATTGAGGGATACGGTTAAGCGTGGACGAGTCGGGCGTTTTGATACGCTAAGACCTAAAATGGTACGGATTTGATCCGAAGGACTCACACCCGCATCCAGTGCCGCTTTACGGATAGAGTATTGAAATTTTTCATCGAGATCGAATGCCACTTGTGTCGCCTTGGCAGCCTGTTGATTCTTCAACCATTGCTCTGGAAGTGGATTTTTCGTTTTACTCATTACGTATTACCTGTTGCTATCAACCATTTATGTCACTAACTATAGCGAGACTGGACTCTGCGATTGTATTTCGCTTGATAAAGTGCGAGTTTCGCACTTTATCTTATTCTAGCCACTACTTGCTAGGCCAGTAATCTCTAATGTCTGTGATTGGTCTATATAGCGTTAATACTACATCGGTATCGCCACCTTCGTAGACTTCAACTTCCAGCGCGCGACTCTCGTCATCATCAAGTAAAAGATAATATTCAAAGGGTTCACCCGTGGCACCATTGGCATCTTGGGGTGGCTTAAGATTGCGATAATCTTCGCGGTGAAAGTAACCAAAGGCGGCAAAAGTCACTTGATGGTATTTTTTCCCTAACCATTGCTCAAGTTGATTGGTGGTATCTGCCGGTAATTCCTGAGTTAGTAGCGTTGCATGGCCAGGCTCATCAAATAGCGTGCTAAATTGCTCCAAATCAAAAATCTGTTCCACCTGAGAGCGAGAAATTTTTAAGGAAAAGGCGAGGTAGGTTTCATCGTCCTCTTCAATGCTTAAATAAATCGTCTCGCTACCATGGCCCTTGAGCACCCATTCTGCCTGCTGGCGGCGTTCAAACTCATAGGTGTTAACGGCTTCGACCTTAAGCTGCTGACCGCGCAATTGTGTGGGTAAAGCAAAGCTGTTATCGATGGAGATCATATCGCCCACATTGAGCTGGGAGGGGTGATTAAGCTCGCGCAGTGGGGGTGCTTTTTTGCCAAAAATACTGTTGAAAAATCCCATAGTTACTCCTACTGGCGGTGCCCGTGTGCGGTGGATCCCAATGCCGCATAGTTAGCCATAGGCTGCGAAATATCACGGGCTGAGGTTCAATTGCGAATAAAGCAAAAAAATGCCGAGCTCAATAGGGGGTGATGATCCCACTGAAGCTCGGCATTCGGTCACACATTACTTAGCTTTTACGTGCTTTGATACGGTCAAGCACGGCATTAGCATTAGACTTTTGCTCGCCTATCCCTGCTTCGGCTAACTTAGCTTGCAGTGACTTATCACTGTTTTCTTCGGCTAAGGTTTCAGCGGCTTTTAATCTGTCGTCAAACTGTTGCTGACGTGCCTTGATACGTTCTAATGAATCTTTAGCATTCAGCAGTTTAGAGTTGCTTGAAGCGAAAGAGTCGGTAATGGTTGCCGTGGCTTTTTGCACGCTCTCAGTGGTTTTAACCATGCTTAACTGGCGCTGATAATCAGACAGTTGGCGTTCGGTCTTCTTCACTAAATCCTTCAGACGCAGTGCATGGGCACTGAAGCTGTCGTTGGCGCTTTGCTGCTCGGCTAATTGCTGATCAAGCTCGGCAATTTTTTCTGCAACTTCAATTGCTAAGGTTTCATTGCCCTTATCAAGTGCTTGGGTTGCATAGCCTTCGTGCTCGGCAATGGAACGTTTTAGGCGATCGATTTCACGACTGGCTTGCATTTCTTTTGCCATGACATCTGTCAGTTCGCGCTTAGCGTTGGTTAAATGTTTTTCGGCGTCACGGATTTCCTGTTCGAAAATACGGGTTGAGTTTGCATCAACGATGCTCTGGCCAACTTCGGTGGCACCACCGCGAAACGCTGTCAAAATTTTATTCAGAATGCCCATTTTGTGGCTCCTTATTTCAGATAGTCGACCATTTCATCGATAACTTCTAAGCAGTTATCGGATAAAACTGCTAATTCTTGCTCGATTTCGAGCATGCTAGATTGCAGTGATAGCGCACCGTAAACCACGTATTTGTCATCAATTTTCGCAAAGGCTGACAGAGGCATTGGAATGTTGAGTTCTAGCATGGTTTCAAACATTTCACTGCGACGTTCTTGGTTTACTTCGTTCTCGCCCCACAGGTAACTGATGCAAAGAATCTGGTTATCCGTCACCGATACGAATACCGGGATTTCTTCACGACCAACCACATTCACTTGCAATACTTCGACTTCGCCATCAATAGGATAACAATCGAACTGAAAGCCGGTTTGGCTATTATTGCCAAGACTGTTGAGGTGATTGGCAAGGGTATGGATATTCATATTTGTCCTTATTGACATATTATGTCTGTGTTCAAAGATAGCATCAAGACATAATATGTCAAGCACTATCTTTATCCGTTAAAAAAGTTCCAGTCCTTGGGTTTCGGACCAAGCCTGTAGATGGTAGTGATACAACTGCAACGAGCCGAGTTCATTAGGTTTGATATTGGCGGCATCCCGGTAAAAGTTAGCCGGAAACTCAAAGGCACCGTTCACTAAACCTAAGGTCAACCAATCATCCTTTACAGGCAGAGCGTTAAGCTCGGCTAGCCTATGCTGGGCATCTTTGCCGCTTAATGTTGCAATACTCCAACCCCATTCACCAAAACTGGGCACATTATGATGGTATTGTTTGACGTCAAATCCCGCTAATGCCAAGGTTTTTGCGACCGAGATAAATGCTGTTTGGGCATGGTAAGGCGAGGTTGACTGTACTGTCAGAGCGCCATCATTGCTCATTAGTTCCTTTAATTTACGGTAGAAATAGTCCGAGTAGAGTTTATTAAGATCGGGGTGACTCGGATCGGGCAGATCCACAATAATGGCATCGTATTTCACACCCGTTGCAATCAGTTTATCGACGCCATTAAAGGCATCATCATGGATTACTGTGACGCGGGGATCGTTAAAGGCATCACCATTAAGTGCCAACATGGCGCGGCTCAATCTGTCGGGCATAGCGGTATCGGTGGATTTAAAGAGTTGTACTAGCGCCGCATCAAGATCGAGCAGTGTTACTTGCTCCGGTTCCCACTGAAGCACTTGCTTTAAGCCAAGCCCATCGCCACCGCCGATAATCAACACTTTGTTATGACGGGCACTGGCCGCGAGCGTTGGGTGCACAAGAAATGCATGGTAAATATGTTCATCAATACTGGAAAACTGCAACCGGCCATTAATATATAAAGCATAAATGGGTGGCAGACCGTTCCCGCGTAGTCGCTCAGTAAAGGTAAGTTGTTGAAACCGAGTCGCTTTACTGTAAATAACTTTATCTTTATAGAGCAAATTATTGAAGTGTCGTTCCCATTGCGGGCCTTGAGTTGCGAGTACAAGTAAGACTCCTGTGACCATAAGGTGCCCAGTTAACAGAAGTTTAGGACGGCGGATTTTAGGCCAGAATCGCCAGATAAACACAAAACCCGCGAGCAAATTGAAACTGGCAGTTAAGGCCGCGGCGAGTTGAATATCAATGGCGAGCATGAAGCCCACCCAAATGGCGGCTCCTATGCCCGCACCTATATAATCGGCGCCGTAAATAGTCCCCGCATTGTGGAGCAAATGTTCGTCCGAAAGGGACTGGCGAACCCTAGCGATCAGTGGGATTTCCATGCCAATCATCAGGCCTAGTAACACACCCCATACATAGGGTAAATATTCGCTGAGTTTCTGTAGTTGACCAATCACACCGCCTTCGGGGAGTTGATCCGGTGGTAAGCCTAAGGTGCTGGCGATCAGCATGGGTAACTGCTGGCCAAAACCAATCACAGCCGCGGTGATCAGAATGGCCAATGAACCACAGAGTGCGACAGTGAGTTCTAAAATGACAAAGCCAGTAAAGGCATCGCGGATCTTACGGGCGGCAAAGGCTCCTAAGCCCATGGAGACTATCATCAAGCCGATCATCGTATAGATGGCGGCTTCCAACGCCCCTAAAATGCGCCCCGCGTAGTGGGATAACAGATATTCATAGATTAGGCCGCACCCTGCTAATACGGCCATAATGCCCAATAATAGGGCATCATCGAACCAACCTAGGTGGCTGGGTTTAGCCGCTAAGGAGGTTGAGCGAGTTTCTTGCATTTAATCAGGCCATCAGTGCCGTAAGGATAAGTGCGATAGCGATACTGATCGCCATTTCTACCGCAGCGATACCGATATTGTGTTGCCTCTCGACCTCATCGGCTAAATCGATGCTGGCGAGTACCAGTTTTTTCACAATAAACAGCAACAAGGTCAGTGCGATTAACATGATCACTGAGAACACTAGCCAGCCGATCACGTTCGTGACATAAGCCGTTGGATTATAAATGATAAAGTGGCTGGCGGCATTGAAACTGAGCGCCATAGCAATCATATAACCCGCATGACGTATGGCCAGTGCAGTATGGCCCTGCACCAAAGCCTGTTGCATTGAGGAGTCTTGATTGCGACTGGCGAAGCGATGTTCGCGCCAGCGAGTCAGTAACACCAACATAAGCTGTGAGATAGCAAAGGCGCTGAAGATAGCGATAAAAGTGTCTAAGGTTAAATCTTCCGCCCATAGCAGCACGGAGCGGATGATAATGGCTGTCGCTATGGCAACGCTGGCATCGACAATCGCGATGGACACATTCCCTTTGACGATTTGCTCGTTCTTATCGAACTCATTTAAGGCAATCTTATCGTGGAGGAAACGGCCTAATTTAATCAGCACTAAGCCGAATAAACCATAGGCGCTCATGCCGATAGCCTCGGTTAGGTAAGAATGTGCCGCAGCGCCCGTGATAGCCCCTGTCAGTACTATGCCGAGCGCGGCAACGGCGCCCGCGGTGCTGATGCCAAAGGCAAAGTTATCTCGCTCTGCTAATTCGTTACGGCTGTTGACTCTGACGCTCCAGCCTTGCAAATAACGCATTAATGTCAGCAAGATAACCGCAATTGTGAGGTCGATTGCCAGTATGGTGGCTAGCTCTGGTGTGATACCGAAATCCTGAAATAGTGTCATTGGAAATCCTTAGTTACTTGCCCCGGCGCACACTGCGGGTCGTGCGATTACTGGAATTGCGAAAGCTGCTGTCTTTAGAATAGTTTGAACGAAACTTGCTGCTCGAACTTTTACTGGCACTGGTGGTATTGGCTTTAGGTGCACTGGTGCTTTCACGGGAGAGCGCCGTAGCTCCGGTACGCGGTTTAGCGTAGGGGCTATCGAAGCGCTTACCTTGGGAGTCGAAACGTTTTTTAGTTTGCTCGAAGGTTTTAGCCTGGGCATTCGCTTGTTTGGGTGACGTATAGCGATAGCGGCCTACATCATTGTAATAGCTATATCCGCGATTGCCGGACCACCTGTCGTAATAAATTGGGCGGTTGAAGACATTCGAAAACATCGAGTACATGCCATACCAGGCCCAAAACGACATACCGTTCGAGTCGGTTTGCCAGCTACCATAGGATGGATTGCCGACCAATTGACTACCTGGGCCAAAATCTTCGGCACTATTGGCGAGTGCGGCGGCTTCGCGGCTAATCGCATTCACCCGGGCGAGCTTGCCCTCGGACATATCGGCGACCACGTTCACGGGATCGGACAACATATCGTTATACAAACTAGGATCAGCTGCCTGATAGAGGTTCTCGGCTTCGGCTAATTGTTGATCCAAATCGGCAAAGTTTGCTGAATTTTTGGACTCTTCCAAACGACGTTTTAGGGAGGAATACATAGGCCCTTGGGTGCCTGCATCCTTGGCTAATTCGTCGAGAAGGGGAGCGAAATCGGGTTTTTGCTGTTTTAACAGTGTGCTGTACTGGTTTAACAGATTGGCGTTACGCAATTGTCCATCATCAAGCATGGTGCTCAATGTGGTGAGGCGTTGCTCTGTGAGTTGTTGATACTTTTCAATTTTTGCCGGCCTATCATCGCCACATCCCGTGAGCGATAGCATGACGGCTAAACAGAGTATCGATGCGAGAACACGCATTAGCATTCCTGCCATGTTTTCTCCAAAAGTGTTGAAATAAAACTCAAATACTTGCAGACAATAATAATCCACTTACCCAATATGCCTGCCGTGCAGGTTATAGTACCCTTAAATGCCACGGAAGAAAGGAAGTCTTTTTCGTATTTTGTCATCCTGCGACTAGGACACTGCAAGTTTCATCAAAGCTGATGTGACGCCATTCTATATCATTTGCGACATAATATGTCGATAGTTAAATTTGTTAGGGATTATTATGACCATGCAAAAAGACAGTAATAAGTCATTGTCTATTCTGATCACTCAAACGGCAGAGCGCCATTGGCAGCGGTTAGAGGAAGTGTGGTCCGAAGGGCTCTCGCAACTGACACCCAACCAGCAGCAAGAGTTAAAAGCTGTGCTTGGGCTCAGTGATTATGTGGCGGCGCAGTTGAGCCGTCACCCCGAATGGATAAGGTCACTGTTTGCTGGCGACTTGCAGCTGATTGAACGTCAATACTTTGATACTGAATTGCATGCAAAGCTTGCCAGTGCCACATCCGAAGAGATGGCTAAATCTGTGCTGCGACGCTTTCGTAACTATCAAATGGTGCGTTTGGCTTGGCGTGATTTTTTAGATTACGCGACGCTAGAAGAATCCCTCCTCGATTTATCGGTCCTTGCCGAGGCCTTAGTGATTTGTGCCCGTGATTGGCTCTACAGGGATATGTGTACTCAGTATGGCACGCCAATGGATAAGGCGGGCAATCCACAGCCATTGTTGATCTTAGGTATGGGAAAATTGGGTGGCCGTGAGCTTAATTTCTCCTCTGATATCGATTTGATTTTTACCTTCCCCGAACATGGTGAAACCGTCGGTGGCCGCCGTAACCTTGATAATCAACAATTTTTTATCCGTATGGGGCAGCGATTGGTTAATCTGCTCGATCAAATTAGTGTCGATGGGTTTGTCTTTCGTGTGGATATGCGTCTGCGTCCCTATGGCGAGAGTGGCCCGCTGGTGGTGAGTTTTAGCGGTCTTGAGGATTATTACCAAGAACAAGGCCGCGATTGGGAGCGATATGCCATGGTCAAGGCCCGAGCACTCGGACCTTGGAGCCACTTCAGTGATGAATTGCATTCTATGCTCAGGCCCTTTGTGTATCGCCGCTATATCGATTTTTCGGCGATTGAATCCCTGCGAAAAATGAAACAACTTATCGCCCAAGAGGTGCGTCGTCGCCAATTGACCGACAATATTAAACTCGGTGCCGGGGGAATACGTGAGGTGGAGTTCGTGGTGCAGAGCTTTCAGCTGATCCGCGGTGGCCGCGAGCCCTCTCTGCGCCAGCAGAGTTTATTTGGCGCTATGGACACTCTGTATAGCCTTGGGCAATTTGAGTATCTGGCGGTAGATGAGCTTAAGCACAGTTATTTGCTGCTACGTCGAGTCGAAAACCTACTGCAAGCTATCGATGATAAACAGACTCAAACATTGCCGAATAACCCGCTCGATTGGGCGAGATTGTGTTATGTGCTCGATATGGCCAATGAAACCGACCTTCGTACCCATATTGAGGCCGCGATGGCGAAAATTCATCGCCACTTTAAAGCGACCGTAGGGGGGAAGAAGGTGAAGAAAAAGCCGAGCATTGGACGATGCAACTGTGGAATGTGCAACAGGATGACCATGCCGTTGCCCTGCTAGCAGAGCAACATATCGAAGATCCACAGTTATGGCCTTTGCTCAGTCGCTGGCGTGAAACTGTGACTAAGCGTTCCATCGGCCCCCGAGGCCGAGAAACCCTCGATAAGTTAATGCCAAGATTGCTAGAAGAATTGCTTAATCAACCGAGTCCATCGGCGGCCTTTGAGCCCGTGTCTAAGGTACTTGAGCAGATTTTAACGCGCACAACCTACCTTGAATTGCTGTGTGAGAATCCCGGTGCGCGCCAGCAGTTGGTCAGTCTATGTTGCGCCAGTCCTTGGATTGCCGCCCAATTGGCTAAGTTTCCCATGTTGCTCGATGAACTTATCGATCCAGCACACTTATATGATACGACCTCGCTGGATGACTACCCCAGTGAACTGCGCCAGTATCTGCTGCGGGTGCCTGAAGATGATATGGAACAGCAGATGGAAGCGCTGCGTCAATTTAAGCTATCGCAACAGCTTAAGATTGCCGCAGCCGATGTGACGGGGGTTCTTCCTGTGATGCAGGTGAGCGATCACTTAACCTTTTTAGCCGAAGCGATTATTGAGCAAGTGGTGATGCAGGCATGGCAACAGGTCGCTCAGCGTCACGGTGTTCCCACTTATCTTGAGGGCAATGATACTGGTTTTGCCGTCATTGGCTACGGCAAGTTAGGGGGGATCGAACTGGGGTATGGTTCGGATCTCGATCTGGTGTTCCTGTATGAAGCACATGCTAGCATGGCCAACAGCCTAACCAATGGCGACAGGCCCATCGAGGTCGGACATTTTTATCTGAAACTGGCGCAGCGAATTCTGCATTTATTTTCGACTCGTACTACCTCGGGCGAGTTGTATGAGGTGGATATGCGATTACGCCCGTCGGGGGCATCGGGTTTGATGGTGAGTGAAATCACCCGTTTTGGTGAATACCAAGCCGATGAGGCTTGGACTTGGGAGCATCAAGCCTTAGTGCGTTCGCGCTTTGTTTTTGGGGATAATAGTCTGGCGGTGAAATTCAGCCGTATCCGAGCCTCGGTGCTGGAAAAACCGAGGGATAAAGGTGAGCTTAAAAAAGCGGTGCGCGAGATGCGCCAAAAGATGCGCGATCACTTGCTTAAAGTTAGTGAGGGGACATTCGATTTAAAGCAGAGTCCTGGTGGCATCGCCGATATTGAGTTTATTGCCCAGTATTTAGTACTGGCCAATGCCCATGAATATCCCGAATTGTCAATTTGGTCCGACAATGTACGTATTTTCGGTGTATTGGCCGAGCTTGAGCTTCTACCTATGATGAGCGCCCAGCATTTAACCCAAAGTTATTGTTGGTTAAGGGATGAAAATCATCGACTTACATTGCAGCAAAAACCGGGACAACTGCCTTATACTGGGGTGGAGGAACATGCCGAGCGAGTGCTTAACATTTATCGAACCGTGCTCGATTAGTTTCGCCTTTACCTCCCTAACCCGTTTAGGCCAATATTGTTGCCATTGAATGATGTCCACTAAATGCGGTACTGAATGTTGGCGCTAATCTGCAAGACGTTCCCATTAACTTGGTCTAAAGTTTAATAAGAGCAGCAAGCAGAGAGCGCCATGCAATTACCGCTAATCCCTGAGAATGAGCTACAACGTTTAGCCACATTGCGTTCACTCAATGTGTTAGATACCGATGCCGAAGAACGTTTCGATCGTATTACTCGGCTCACTCGACGGATTTTTTCCTTACCCTATTGTGTCGTTACCCTTGTCGATGCAAACCGTCAATGGTTTAAGTCCCGCCAAGGATTAGAAGTCACTGAAACCTCAAGGGATATTTCTTTCTGCGCCCATGCCATTAACCATGAGGGTATTTTCATTGTTAATGACACGCTCAAGGATCCTCGCTTTAGTGATAATCCACTGGTGACTGAACAGCCGCATATTCGGTTTTATGCTGGGTACCCCTTAACTATTCACGATCAATTTCGGGTGGGAACCCTGTGTCTAATCGATACTGTTCCGCGGACGTTTAGTGCTGAAGATATTGAAACCTTGACGGATTTAGGCCAGATGGTGGAGGCTGAGTTACTCTCCATTGCCCAAAATACCTTAGACCCACTCACGGCTATTTCTAATCGTCGTGGTTTTGAATTATTGGCGCATCAATCCCTAGCGAGTTGTCGTCGTACCAATGCAGAAGCGGCCTTGGTCTTCTTCGATCTAGACTTTTTTAAAGAAGTGAACGACAACTTTGGCCACCGTAGAGGGGATCAAGTGTTATATGATTTTGCCCATATTTTAATGTCTGCCTTTAGGGAGTCGGATGTGATAGCACGCCTCGGCGGTGATGAGTTTGTGGTGCTGTTAAGTTTTGTACACAGGGAGACGGTTAACCTCGCCATAAACCGTTTTAAACTGTTACTTGAGCAATATAATCAACGACATCCTCTGCAGCATAAGATTGCAACCAGTATTGGCGTTGCCCATTGGACGCCGGATTCAGATGTGAGCTTAGAGGATCTGTTCGATTCCGCCGATAAAGCTATGTACCAAGATAAAGCGGCCCACCACGGCGATAAGTCCTAGGGGGATTTTGCTTAAATAGATAAGGGCGACAATCCGTTTGTCTGGGGATCTTTAGTCCCAGAAGGGGCTTGTGAGCATCGCACTCACCGTTAACTATATGTCCTGAATTGTAGTTCTATTTATAGGAAGGTAACCTATGATGGGTCGTATGTAGGAGCCATTATTTAGACTGACTTTGTTTTAGGGGGGAGAAGGGGATTTCACCTTGCTGCTCATCCTATAGGGGATGAAAAATGACAAATTGGGTTTCAATAAATCTTGGCGATGCGCTATTAGCTGACTATCAGCTAATCAAATTGCAAAAAAACTTAGTTGATTTATATCATCGGCATGGACAGCCCAATTCTTTTGCCGCCTATTATCGACACGAGTCAAATGGACTCCATTGTTATATTCGCGTCTTTTTAACTCTCGAGTTTCAGTATGTCACTAAGCTTCAAAATACGGCTCAATGCGAGCCGCCAGAATTGAATGATCTGAGTTTTCTGGCAGGCAATCCAGATTATTTAGGGCATAGTTGTTAAGGGCTTTTGCCCCAAAGCTTGCTAGCATTCATTTAGTGAATCGAAAATTGACGAACTACTTGCTCTAACAGTTCAGAGAAGAGCCATGGGTATACAGTCATATTCAAATTTAAGTAGCTTTTCGCGTTTTAAACCCATTATTTTGCGCGTTTTTCCAATCTGAAATTATAAAAACTATTTAAAATCAACTACATATTGTTTAACCAAATTAGTTAATAGGTTTGGAAAACGCGCATGCGCGTTTTCCCAGGTGGTGTATTTGATAGAAAGCTGATAAGTTCTTTGCATACAGCTAGTTAACTGTGCGCGTTTTCACTGGTCCAACAAGGTAAATGCGCATGCGCACTAATAAAATGTTAGCCGAAATTAGGAATCAACAATGGCTGGAATATTTAGCTTTATTTGTTCATGTTGCGGAAAAAGACATGAAGGATCACCAAGTTTTGGAATGAAAGCACCAGACCCATTTCTTGAACAATCTACAGAAATTCGTTCTAAGGGGCATCTTGGTGATGATTTATGCCACTACGAAGATGAAGACGGCGTACATTATTTTATTCGTGTCACATTAGAGATTCCTATTCATGGCATCGAAGATGGTTTTCTATGGGGCGTCTGGGTTTCACTCAGTAAAAAAAGTTATGACGATTACATCGAAACTTATAACCAATCAGAAATTGATTCTGTTTATTTCGGTTGGCTTTGTAATTATTTACCCTATTATAAAAAAACCTATGCTCTAGCCTGCGATGTTTATCCACAATCACATAAACAAAGGCCCTATATAATTCTTCATGAGGTTGATAATGATCTTTATGATGATTTCAAGAATGGTATATCAATAGAGAAGGCACAAGAAATTGCAGAGTTCTGTATGCACGGCTAACAAGTTGCTCAACCCCGTTCACTTCGTTCACTGGACGGCTGCGCCTTTGCAAATGTGTGGTTTTGCTGCGCAAAACTCTACCACACATTTGCAAAGTCACATCCGCCGGTTAGCAAGGCGTTAGGCAACAAGGACGTAACTTTGGCAAATTTTAAGACCCTCGTAAAAATCCACGTTTCTCTTGGTGTGGTTAGCTTCGTACTTTTCGGTATTTCCACTTTTAGTTCTGATACGTTAACGGAGTCAGGTAAATTTTACTTACCAATAGTGACTTTTTTCTTCCCGGCATTTCATTTTTCAATTGCTTACGGATGTCAAAAGAAAAAGGAAATTGCTCGCATCGTTTCAAGGGTAACCGGATTTTTGCTAATGCCATTTTTTCCAGTAGGGACAATCATTGGATTCATAATTTTTGAAAACACTAAAAATAAAACAAGCGAAATTGATGCCTAACAAGTTACTTAATTTCGTTCCGGCCATAAAAAGCATGGCCTCCACGGGACTGCCTACGCTGCGCTGCGGCAGCCCATTAGTAATGCGTTAGGCATCTATATGAAATTCGAACTTTTAAAAAGTGATTGGATTGGAATTGTAGTTGGAGGTCTTATTGGCCTTATACAGGGAGTGGTGATTTTTACTAACGAAGGACAGCAGTGGTTAGGAGAGGTCGACTTACTACCAGTAATTTTGTTCGGCTTATTTGGGCCTCCAATCTTGGCGCTATTTAACAGGTTGTTACCATTGCCGATGCCTGGCTTTTATAAAACAGTTGGAAAATATATAAATACAATCTTTGCTATCATTGCGTTTGGTTTGTGTACAGGGTTATCTGGCTTTACCTACTATTTGATAATTGGTGGTCCCGATAGTGTACTTTTTATGCTGTCATTTTTTAGTTCAGCTGGTCTCGGTTTTTTCTTTGCTTACCTTATTTATCCCGAGCTCGCATTTAGGCCAAGCAAAGATGCCTAACAAGTGCCCAGCAAGCTGGTCAGGGACAATTATTCGCTGGCTGCCAGCAGTCAAAGCACTCACAATTGCCCCATACGCGGGCGTTAACCCATAGAAATTTTAGTCCGAACCTCACGAATGAGATCTACCAACCTATCACGCTTTTGTCCCAAAGCAATTAAGGTCTCCTTTTCTTATTGCTGAATTTGGCCAAGTTATTGTTAGGGCGTTAACTACAAAAATGTTAAGCGTTGCGGCTCATTTCAATTAAGCGGCTATAGGTGCGGCGAAACTCAAAGCTGAGGGCGCCGCCTTGATAGAGTTCTTTAAGTGGTACTTCACAACTCAAATATAGGGTTACGTTTTGATCGTATAACTCATCGATAAGACTGATAAAACGCCGAGCTGGATCATCATTGGCGGCGTAGGAGAGTTTACGCTCCCCCGTGGTTACGGCTTGGTTTTCACCTGTGCCATCTTCCGTGCCGCGGGCGCGGATCCAACCTTTCACTTCGCCGCCGAGTCTGGGCACATTACTCAACATTAAGATATTAAATTTACTTGCAATTTCGATGTAGTCCAACTGGGATCTTGGACCATCACACAGGGCATTAAAATCAAACCAAGCGACCGATGGCTGCTCACTGCTAAGCGTCGCACGGACAATGGGAATGTCACGCTGACAGATGCGAATGTGGGTCTGGCCTATGCTGGGAGCATTTTGGGTTAATGTGCTGAATATGCTATCGAAATCAAGTACACCTATGGGAGCTATATGCTGGGATGTTGAGGCCAATGCCTCCTCCGATACCTCATCAACTAAAGTGTTCATTCGATGATCTTGACTACCATTGAGGTGAAGCATTTGCGTGTGTTTTTGTAGCAGCGCAATACAGGGCAAAAATTTGTGTCTAGCGAGCCCATGTTCGTATAGGCGGTCGATGGGAATATTCGACGTGGCGACGAGTACGACACCTTGTTCAAATAGCTGTTGAAATAGGCCTGAGAGTATCATGGCATCGCCAATGTCTGATACAAAAAACTCATCGAAACAGAGCACCTTACATTCTTGTGCGAGATTGTTCGCAATCAGTTTTAAGGGGTCTCGTTGCCCCGAATGTTCCCGCAATGCTTGGTGGATCCGCGCCATAAATCGATGGAAATGCAGCCTTAATTTACCTTCACTCGGCAAACAATCGAAGAATAAGTCCATTAGGAAGGTTTTGCCCCGACCGACATCGCCCCAGAGATACAGACCCTTGATGGGTTGTGTGTCGTTATGGGTGAGGAGCGTTGAATTGGGCTGTGGCATCATCTGTTTAAATAACATATCGAGCGCCAACACCGCCTGTTGCTGCGCGGGATCGTCAATCAGATTTTCGCTCACTTTGGCGCGGTACACCTCGAGGGGCGTCATCATTGGGGTTATTGATTGCGAGCTAGCGGAGTTTGAGTGAGCCATATCTGGGTCTCGTTGACAAGGTGTTTTTGGGTGTTCGCTGCGTCGGTGCTGTGCACTCTGGGTTTGATTGGGCGCGATATAAGTGCTCACAGTATATGGGGCATCCTGTTACTCAGGAGCCATATTGCAAGGCGCTCAGGGTAGCATAGTCATTGACGTGACTTAAATCCCGCTCTGTGGGTTAGGTCAAATATTAAACGGAACCAGTGCTTTATTCTTGGGGAGTTTTACCTTAACATCTTTTTCACAAAAATAATGATATGGAATGAATCCAATGGCTAGCAAAGGCAATGGCATTACTTTTATCAGTGCGCAAACCTCGATTGAGGGCGACATTCAGTTAGGCTGCACGGCATTAGTTGCGGGTAAATTGCAGGGTAAGAT
Source organism: Shewanella sp. HN-41 (assembly GCF_000217915.1). Lineage (GTDB taxonomy): Bacteria > Pseudomonadota > Gammaproteobacteria > Enterobacterales > Shewanellaceae > Shewanella. The sequence goes on from NZ_AFOZ01000014.1 coordinate 146,043, forward strand.
TGGCTCTGCGGGACAAATTAAGATCGAGCACGGTGGTGAGATCGCCGGTGAAGTTAGCTGTGATGAGCTGCGAGTTTGCGGTGTATTTAGTGGTCGAGTCTGTTGTAATAAGTTGACTATTACCAGTTCTGGCGTGGTTGAAGGTGAAGTTGCCAGCCATCAGATGGAGATTTACGAAGGTGGCCAGTTTATTGGCCAGCGCATTAAAGGCCCTGAGCTGGATGCCTTGGCAGACATGCTGCAAGCGCCATCGACTCAACGCTCGGATGCGCATTTATATGCCAGCGAAAGCGGTTCTCTAAGAGGTGATCATCGTGCAATTCGTCCTTGGCTGTATGTTGCAGCAGCAACGGTTGTCATGGTGCTAGGTTTCAGTTTTGGACCCGAGCAATTACGTGAGTGGTTACCAAATGTGGGTGATAGCACGCTTAAAACTGAAGTGTTTCCCGTGACTCAGGGGATGGATGCCGAAAACGGTGTCAATCCATTACTCACGGAACAAACGATTGCGCCAGATACTGTGGCCAACAATACGACGGCGTTAGCCACAGCCGTTCCCGAATCGCTGGCTATGTCGCAGGATGCGGCGATGGAAGATTTACAGCAAATGGAACAAGGTCATGCGCAGATGGCGCAGGGTGATAATGGTGCTGCACCTATCAGCGAGAATGCAGGCAATAAGCTCTAATTTCTAAGCTCTGATCTCGAATCTCTTCTTGAATCTCTGATCTATGGGTATTAGGGACGTTTAGTTGTTTTTCGAGCTGGTTCGTGAGCCGCCAACTTAAACTTTCTGCCGTGGAAGAGCATCTGTGGTCGATGCCTTTATACCAGTGGCACCTAAGGCTGCTGCTCGGTTGCCAAAGGGCGCCAATTACCCTACAGAAAATCCGTGAAGCGTTCGATACTAAGGCGCAGGATAAACTCACGGCGCAGAGGGTGGCTGATCAACTTGGGGTTAGCCGTTCTACCGCCCGGCGTTATCTAGCGTTTTTACTGGAATGCAATGAGTTGGCGGCGGACCGAAGTTATGAGCCCATCGACCGCCCCGAACGTTGCTACCATAAGTTGGGATTGTGGGCTTTCTGCATTAGGCGCTAGTCCACTTTGACCCTTTCAAGCAGCCATTCTGGCAGCTTAGATTTTAAGTCGGGGATGATTCTGTCGATGTCCCCCCGTAAAATAATCAAAGGATCACCACTAAAAGCGGTGTTTGCTAATTGCTGCAGCCTTTCGGGCGTCAGAGCCTGCAACTCTGCATTGAGCTGCTGTACTTCACCTTGAGTTAACCCAGTGGCAAGTTGGTGTATATATTGGCTTTCACGCTGAATGCTGTTGTCTTGGCTGAGTAAATCCTCACCGATCATATAGGTTTTAAGTGCATCGACTTCGCCTTGGCTGGCACTTTGTGTCTTAACGAGCGCGAGGTGATCTATTATGCCCACCACAAAAGCGCCCGTATGTTCTATGGCTGTGCTGCCGTAAAACTTGATGCTGCTGGACAGCGGTGCATTGGCACATTGACCGTAGATGCCGTAGGTGAGGCCGCGTTTTTCCCGCAAATCATAATAGAGTCTACCCGAGAAACTGCGCCCCATCAGTGCGGCCAAACTACGGCAACTTAAGGCGACGTCCTGTGAACTGAGTTGGCTGGTTGCTGACATATCACCTAATGCACTATCTATGGCATAGCCTAGGCGGACTTGGGTCTGCACGCTACCCGGTGCATCGATAAGGTAAATTTTCTTGGTTTGTTTAGGTTTTGCCGTCTTGGACTTATCCGCCTCTGGCAACGATTTATCCAATGTTGGCCACGATTTAATGCTGGCTTGAAGGTCAAATTCGGCATGTTTTGCCTGTGAGCCGGGTAGAAACAGATGCCATTGCGCCTGCATTGCCGCCTGATGCTGGATTTGCTGCAGTTGTTTTAGGCTGAGTGAGTCGAACAGTGCATCATTATTGAGCACTCGATTGTAGGGATGTTCAGGCCCGAGCAGTTTATCGCGCCACACTTTATCTATCTCGGCGCCACTAAAAGCGTTTAAGTGCTTATTAAGCTTAAGTTGGCGGCGAATATTATCAACGTCGACGGCGGCCGTTGCCGCGCCATCGAAGGTATCTGGCTGCCAAAATTGCAGTAGCAAATCGTAGAGATGGTTAACCTCGTCGGGGCAGACGAGGCTTAAATTAATGCTGTGCAAGGTGACGCGAATATTGAAGCTCTCAAGGCAGGGATCTGCCCGGCTAATGGCGAGTGCACGGGCTTTTTCCTGAAAGGCAATCTGCAAAATATCAGGATTATCAAAGGGAATGTGCGGACTCACTGCGGCTAAACTGACTCTGTGATTCAGATGGTTATGGCGCTGAGTCGAGACTTCTCTGTGTAACTGATAGGGCAAATCTAATTGTGCAGGGACTTCATCCGTAAAAGTGCTACCCGCAGTGGGGATGATAATACCACTCTTAGGTAAAGCGGAGGATAGGGAGGCGGGCGTTTCAAAACTCGCTAAACTTGGCGGCTTGGTTGGGGTAAAGACAAGGTGCGTTTGCTGACAGGCGCTAAGTAATAAAACCGCAGCACAGCACATTAACCCGAGTCGCCACCTTAGCTGAGTGTGAATGTTTAACGTCGGAACCATCATAATATCGCATCCTCTAAGCTGTCGCTCATATCACTAGGTAACCATTCCAGCAGGGTTTTACTCCAGCGAATATACCAAGGCGGCAGCAGGTCGATTCTTACATAATCTTGATTAAAATATTGTTTTGCGACTCTTTGTATATCCTCGGCAGTGACTGCGTTGACGCGCTGCCACTGTGCGGTCAATGGATGATCTGTATCTTGTGCTGGGGTAGCCGACAGCAGTGTCGCTAAGGTTTGAGTGTCACTGAGTTGCTCTAATCGATTGTTTAACCACACTTGTTTAAGTGTGCAGAGACTTGTTTCATCTAGAGCATCTTGCTGTGTTTGTGCGACAAGCCCCAATACTTTTTGGGTTAAGTCATCGAGTGAGGTCCGTGCCCGAGGAACCAACACAATATTGGCAATCCCGTGATTTTCTAATTCAAAGGGTAGGGAATAACTGAGCATTTGGTCGGGATTATGTTGGCTGATTTTGCCAAGGCACTGGCGGTATTTTGAAGTAAATGGGCCTCAAGTAAACGAATCGCTGCGGCATCTGGGTGGTCTTTACCTACGGTATGCCAAGCCAGCAGTAAGCCGGGCCAAGGGCCACGTTCATCGATAAGCTCGGCATGTACGGGTTTGGGAGTGATGTTCAGTGCACTAAACGGGGGAATCGCTTGAGTGGGTTGTGGCCAAGAGCCAAAATTTTGCGCGATAAGGGTTTTGACCTCAGGACTCAGTTTGCCCACTAGGGACAGTTGCATGGCATCGGGGCGATAATAGGCATGGTGGAAGGTGGTTAAACTCTCGGGTGTGGCCTGGGTGATATCTTCGCGGCTACCAATGACTCCGTGGCCATAGGCAGTGCCTTCGACCTGCGCGAGCAAAAATTCCATTGCACTACGGACATAGGGTTGATTATCTATGGTTTGAGCCATTTCCTGCAGTACGGTTTCCTGCTGATTTTTAACTGTCGTTGCATTCAAGCTTGGGCGAATAAAACGGTCTGCTTCGAGATATAAGCCCCGTGCTAATGCTTGGCTAGGCAGAGTCACAAAATAATTCGTGTAATCAAAATGGGTGCTGGCGTTAAAACGTGCCCCAAGGGCGCTAAATTGCTGGGCATAGGTGTCACCGGGGGCGTTTTCGCTGCCCTTGAATAGCATATGCTCAAACAAATGGGCGTAACCGCTTTGGCCCTTGGCTTCGTTTCTGGAGCCAACATTGAATTGGCTGGCGATGGTTAGGGTTTGTTTATCTTCTAATGGCAATAAACGTACTTTTAGCCCATTGGCTAAGGTATAGGTTTCGATGAGTGACTCTAGTTGGTACAGGGGTTCTGTGCCAACGACATGGCATTGGGCCTTAAGCGCTGGGCTGAAAATACTGGCCATAAAGGCAATATAGAAGCTGACTTGGGTTTTCATTTCATATCCCGTCTCAATAGTGTAGCTACCGTTATCCTATGGGGCTGTGTTTTTGACGACTGCATTTGTGGCTCGTCGGATTTTATCTAAATCAGTTGAATAGCATTCAGTTTTTGAAAAGAACTGCTATGATGGCACAGTTCTTTTTCTGGCATAAGTACAAGATATGGTTAGCAGATCCCCGTTCGAATCCTTTCAGTGGAAAAGTGATATTTTTAACTGTGAAAGCACTGATATTGACAATTTTTATCTGTTGCTTGAACAGGAAATGTCCCGTTTGGGCATGGTTGAGAAGAAATTGGGTGAGGTGAGTAAATACAGCATCAGTTTGTATCAATCCCCCGCCGCTAAGTCAGGCTTACCTTCATTACTGATCAGCGCCGGTTTCCATGGCGAAGAGTCCGCTGGCCCATGGGGTTTACTGCATTTTTTAAGCGAGGCTTCTCCCGAATTATTCGAGCGAGTGAATTTAAGCTTATTGCCCCTAGTCAATCCCACTGGATTTAGTCGTGGTCATAGATTCAATAAGTTTGGTGAAAACCCTAACCGTGGGTTTGTGTTTGAAAATGGTAAACCTAAGGCGAATGAAACAACCTCGGTTGAGGGCAAGTTGTTATTGGAACACGCACAGCTGCTGATTGCCGCGAGCCGTGATGGCATTTTAACCTGCCATGAAGATGTTCTGAGTCGTGAAGCCTATGTGTATTCATTCGAGCCAAGCCAAGTCCCCGGGCGTTTTAGCCTCGATTTACGGGACACCTTAGGCGGATATTTCCCGATTGCTATGGACGGTGAGATTGACGGCTGCCCAGTAAAAGATGGCTTGATTTTCAATCACTTCGACACATCCTTCGAGGCATGTTTAGTGCGTAGTGGCGCCCGTGTCGGTGCCTGTACTGAAACCCCAGCGCTGCAAAACTTCGATCAAAGGGTATTGGCCAATAGTGCGGCTATGACACACTTTTTGGCCCTTTGTGCGCCATTATGTGATTGAAAAGCCAGTTTATAAGTAAAAAAATACCCGCGAATAGCGGGTATTTTTTTATCTGTGCAATATTACTGATTGATAATCGTTGGCACACCAGTGCGCTCGTCAAGCAGCTTCTTGATCACTGAAGAATCGGTATCGGCCTTAGCGATAAATTTAGCGACATCCTTTGGCAGGGATATAGAGACGGGCTCTGTAGATTCAAATTCAGCCACAGTGCGCGACAGCGGTTGATGCACGGCTAAGTAACGCTTGCCGTCAGGCTCCTCGGTGACTTTAATCGGCTGGTTCACAAATTGTACGCGGGTTCCCACTGGCACATTCTTGAACAAATGCTCGATATCATCGTGGCGTAAACGCACGCAGCCTTGGCTGACTCGTAAACCTATACCGAAACTCGCATTAGTCCCGTGAATCGCATATAAGTTGCCGATATACAGGGCATACAGCCCCATTGGGTTATCTGGGCCAGCTGGCCATACCGCCGGCAGGATTTCGCCCTTAGCGGCGTATTCTTTGCGGATGCGTGGTGTAGGTGTCCAGGTTGGATTGGCGCGTTTACGTTGTACGCTGGTCACCCAATTTTCGGGTGTGTCTTTACCAATTTGGCCTATGCCAATGGGTAAGACTTCAACGGTTTTCTTGCCCTTGGGATAGTAGTATAAGCGCATCTCAGCGACGTTGATCACTATGCCTTCGCGCGGTGCATTTGGCAGAATTAACTGCTGAGGAATTAATAGCTTGCTACCGGGTGTTGGCAGAAAAGGATCGACACCTGGGTTCGCTTCCAGCAAGTTACTCAGGCCGAGTTGGAATTGGGCGGCGATATCTTCGAGGGTGTGTTTGCCCTCCGGTACTGTGTAATACTGGTTTTCGCCAACTAACCGACTCTTTGGAGACGGTAGGGGATATTCCGTTGCTAAAGCGGAGAGACTTGGGAAAGCCAAAGTCAGTAATAGAGCTGTGGTGCGAAGCATACTCATAAGCGGATACTACGATTCCTGTTAATAAAAAAGCGTGTTTAGCGCTGCTTTCCCTATCGAAAATAGAGTGGCAATTTGACGGACAAAATGCACTGGCGCGCGAAGCTCGCATCCTTCCTTATTTTGAACATTATTTCAACTGAAATATGGTTCATAAAGCGTATTTATGCCTTATTTTAGCTTTAAACGTTTTGCTAGGCGATGAAGATTGCCTGGGTCGAGTCCTAGGGCTCTGGCTGTGGCAGCCCAATTGCCATTTTGTGCCCTAAATACCTGTTTGATGTAGTCACTCTGAAATGTGTCAGTTGCTAGGGTTAAGGTGACAAACTCCCGCAGGGAACCTGTTCCATCGACCGCTGGATTAATGGCCGATTGACCCATTTCTAAGGGGCTGAGTTTAAGGGGCAAATCCAAATGTTGGGGTTCTATGGTACAACTGCCGTCCTCTGCGGATACGCGGGCGAGGACAGTCGCCCTATGGATAGCGTGTTCTAACTCGCGCACATTGCCTGGCCAAGTATATTGATTGAGCAACATTAAGCTGCTGGGGCTGAAGTTGAGTCGTTTCATTCCGAGTTTTTGCCTATAGCGTTCGGCAAAGAAACCGCTTAATAGCGTGATGTCCTGTTCGCGCTCCCGCAGTGGCGGTACCAGTAAGGGAAAGACACTTAGCCTATGGTAGAGATCTGCCCTAAAGCGGCCGGCGAGCACTTCTGTTTTGAGGACTTTATTGGTTGCCGCAATGATGCGTACATCGACCTTAAGGCTGCGGTCATCACCCACTTTTTGCAGGTCACCATATTGCAAAACCCGCAGCAATTTGGCCTGTAGCGTGAGGGGCAACTCACCAATCTCGTCTAGAAAGAGTGTCCCCTTGTCGGCCATTTCAAACTTGCCACTGCGATGACTTATTGCCCCGGTAAAAGCGCCTTTGATATGGCCAAAGAGTTCACTCTCGGCAACCGACTCTGGGAGTGCCGCGCAATTTAGGTAGACTAACGCTTTGTTTGCCCTGGCGGATTTTTGATGTATTGCCTGTGCGACTAACTCTTTGCCTGTGCCTGTCTCGCCTAAGATCAGCACATTAAGGTCACTATGGGCAACGACTTCAATCTCTCGATTTAGACTTTGCATCAAGGGCGAGTGGCCAATGATTTCGGCATCGTAACTCAGGTTAGGGCTATTCTCCTGCGCATTGGTCGAATGGCTGCTTAGCGCCATGCGTTCGAGTTTTTCAACGAGCAGGGCATTGCTTAGGGATGCGGCGGCGATGGCACTTAAACTACGTAGTTCGGCATTGCTGAACTGATCGAATTGCAGGGGATTAAAGGCGTCGATAGTGACTGCGCCGATAAGGCGTTCATCGGCAAATAAAGGGAGCCCGATACAGGCATGGACTTTTAGCGCTCCAGTTTTATTGGGGATCAAACCATCGTAGGGATCGGCAAGTTCACTGTCAGCGGGGAAACGCACTATATCCCCCGCTCTGGCAATGGCCTCAAGCCTTGGGTGTTCATTGAGGATAAAACGTCTGCCGAGCACATCATCATTCAAGCCATCGATGGCAAGCGGCGTAAAATATTGACCGTGGAAGGTGAGTAGGGCTGCTGCATCACAGTGTAGGTTTTGCCTCACAGTGTTGAGTAAACGTGAAAAGCGATCCCTATGGGCTAAACCAGAGGTGATATCGAGGGCGATACGGGTGAGATCGGTTTGACTAAGGGTCATAAAAACTCCAGCAACGGCTAAGTTACCCTGATTTATACCATTGATTGTTATATTGACACATGTAGTTTAGACACCACTAGCAGTAAACCTGTGCCAGGCATGGGCAGAAGCGATCGATTATCCATGGCTCTTGGTCCTATAAATTAGGAATCCAAGGTGCCAGTGACGACACCTTGGAAGGGACTAGAATGGTTTTAGTCGAGCGTATTTAGTTATTGGGCTGTAATAGTTCCTCCTGTAGCTTGGGTGATTTATTCAGGGCTCTTCTGATTAAATCGACCAAGAAGGCTCCCATCAATAGGCCCCCAACACTGAAGATCACATCCCCAAACATACGCATCCATACCAGCCGTTCAACCAGTGGGCTATGAATAACCTCAGGCGAACGGGCGTACCAATAACCATGGTCGATGACGGCAAAAAATTGTGTAATACCAACGGGCAACAATGACATAAACACCATGGCAGCCAGTCCAATATTCAGACTCCAGAAGGCCCCTTTAAGCATTTTATTATTCCACTGCATATTGCCAGTTAGGCCGCGCAGGCAGAAGAGCATTAAGCCCATGCCTAGCATTCCATATACACCCATGAAGGCCGCATGACCATGGGTGGCTGTGGTATTTAACCCTTGGATATAATAGAGCGAAATCGGTGGGTTGATTAAAAATCCCAGCATGCCAGCACCGACTAAGTTCCAAAATGCGGTGGCCACAAAGAACATAATGGCCCAGTGGTATCTTTGCATCCATGGACTGGCCTTGCGCAGGCGGTAGGTTTCCATCGCCTCAAAACCTATGATGGCTAAAGGCACGACTTCTAAGGCTGAGAAAATAGCACCCCAAGCGATAACCGAGGTGGGTGTGCCCGTAAAGTAGAGGTGGTGTAAGGTGCCAATTAAGCCACCCGTCAAGAAGATCACCGTAGTAAATAGCACTGCACCGTTGGCGCTGCGGCCGCGGATCAGGCCTAAGCGAACTAACATCAGCGCAATGACCGCGGTTGCAAAGGTTTCGAAGAAGCCTTCAACCCACAAGTGTACTACCCACCAACGCCAATATTCGGCGATGGCTAAATTGGAGTGTTTGCCCATAAAGAGGCCAGCACCATAGAACAAACCAATGGCCACGCAGGAGGCATACAGTACCCAGATGACGGGGCGCATTTCGCCTTGTACCTTGAGGGCGGGTTTGATGGCGGCGGTGACTAACGCGAGCCAAATTAGTAATCCCACGAGGAGTAGGACCTGCCATACTCGGCCTAAGTCTATGTACTCATAACCTTGATGGCCAAAGAGAAAGTTCATATCGAGGTCGAAATACTGCTGCACCCCAATCCATTCACCCGCCATCGAACCTAGCACTACGACCACTAAGGCTACCCAAAGTACGTTAACGCCTAGACGTTGATATTTGGGTTCATAGCCCGATAATGCGGGGGCAATATATAAACCTGTGCCTAACCAAGCCGTGGCGATCCAAAATACCGCCAATTGTGTGTGCCAGGTACGAGTCACCGAGTAGGGAAGTATCTCGGAAAGGGGGAAACCGTAAAATTCTTGGCCTTCCACCGCATAGTGAGCGGTAATGCCCCCGAGTAAAATTTGCAGTAAAAATAGACCTACAGCTGTGATGAAGTATTTGCCGACGGCCTTTTGTGAAGCGGTAGGTTTAGTAAAAAACAGCGGATCTTGTTCCGATGGTTTAGGCAGACTTTCATGCTTACCGCTGGCATGGTGCCAGAGCAACCCGCCAATACCCGCTATCAGGGTCACGATACTGAGTATTGACCAGACAATATTATCCGAGGTGGGAGTATTGCCAAGTTGGGGATCAAAGGGCCAGTTATTGGTGTAAGTATAGGGTGCATCGGGGCGTTCAGTGATTGCAGCCCAAGCGCCCCAAAAGAGGAAAGCATTGAGTTGTTCACGGCGGGCAAGATCGGGCACTGTGCCTTCTTTCATGGCGTATTGTTCGCGCAGTGAACTGAGCTTAGGATCATCACCAAACAAGGATAAATAATGTTGAGTAACCCTGCTGATCGCCTCTACCCGTGTGGAGGATAGTTTAATCAGGCTAGTGCCATCGGCCTGTGGTTCGACACTGTTATGGCGTAAATCATCCCTTAAGGCTTGCTCAAGCCCGGCTTTTTCTTGGGAGTTCAATTGGGTGAACGGCGTCTGGTATTGTTGCTCGGCGCGCAGGTCGAGCCAAGCTTCGGCTTCCCTGTGTAACCAGTCTGCTGTCCAATCGGGGGCAACATAGGAGCCATGTCCCCAAATTGATCCGAGTTGATGGCCACCCATTGAGCGCCATACTAATTGGCCCTGTTCTATATCATTTTCGCTAAAAACAACTTGGCCATTAACATCGATAAAGGCTGTGGGTATGGGTGGTTTTTCCCGATAAATTTCACTGCCTACACTCAGTAGTACAGTAAATGAAGCAATCAACACTAATAATAGTGCGATGGCGGTGAGTTTTTGTTTGCTCATAAGTCCCCTTAATGCAACGTCATTTTGATACCTTTTGTTGGCTATTGCGCAAAATGTGCCAAGTTTTTTGTCGTTGAAAACAAAGGAATATTTTTATTTTGTGTTTGTTTTTATTGTCTTTTTGATACTGTTTATTTTTGTCAAAATGACATTAATTGTTTTTATGACAATGAATAATAAACAGATGTCGATAAAACAATTATCGCGGTCTGTTTACCTCGGGAGTGTTGGTGTTTAATGGTTTTTTTTACAACAAAAATTAATCTAAGAATGTCAAAGCCCTCTAACATTTTTAAGCCTAATACTAGGTTTAATCGGCTTTAAGGTTGGTTTTGAATGATATAGTGTATTTATAGAAAGTTATTGCCGTTATTTTAGTTTTAACTATAGAATTTGTGTTGGATGTTGTTTTTTTAATTATATGATAATTATCGTTTTTATATAAATTAATGTTAATGTTTGATTGTTTGTGGATTTTTAAGTTTTTACGGGTTTTTATATGGAAGTTGATCTAAGGTTACCATTGGTGATGTCTTGCCGTAGATGATTGAAATTTAATATTTAATGCTCCAATGTTTTGTATTTTTTATGCTAATATAAAAACTCAAAAATTGTCAGTTGAGTTATTTTTAACCTCGGTGATTTGTCTATCGGATAGCTAAACAAGCGGTATTTAAGGAGGCATGTATGGATGCAAATTCCATCAATAGTTTTTTTCTGATCGGTGCCTTACTTACTGCAGTGAGTGTTTTGCTCAGCCCCATGTCTTCCCGCCTCGGGATCCCTATTTTATTGATTTTCCTCGCTGTAGGTATTCTAGCCGGTGAAGATGGCCCTGGTGGGATCCTGTTCGATGACTATTCGACCGCCTACCTTGTCAGTAACTTAGCCCTAGCGATAATTCTGCTCGATGGTGGTATGCGTACAAGGGTGGCAAGCTTTAGGGTGGCGTTGTGGCCGGCATTATCCCTGGCGACCTTTGGCGTCGCTATTACCACGAGTATCACTGGCATCATGGCGGCATGGTTGTTTGATTTACATTGGTTGCAAGGTTTATTGGTGGGGGCCATTGTCGGTTCAACCGATGCCGCGGCGGTATTCTCCTTACTTAAAGGGCGCAGCCTCAACGAGCGGGTGGGGGCGACACTGGAAATTGAATCCGGTAGTAACGATCCCATGGCGGTATTCTTAACTGTGACGCTGATTGCGATTCTCGCCAATGTCGGTGCCGAACTGTCGGTCAGCTTTATGTTGATCAGCTTTATTAAACAGTTCGGCTTGGGCATTTGTTTAGGACTCGGTGGCGGTTGGCTACTGTGGAAATTAGTCAATTTAAGTAAGCTCGCCGAGGGGCTGTATTCAATTTTAGTCTTAAGTGGTGGGCTGATTATTTATGCGGCATCTAACAAACTTGGGGGGAGTGGCATTTTATCGATTTATCTGGTGGGTTTGTTCCTCGGTAATAAACCGACCCGTGGCCGCCATTCCATCTTAAACGTGCTCGACGGTATGACCTGGGTCTGCCAAATTGGCATGTTCCTCGTGCTAGGGCTGTTACTCACCCCCTCTGATTTATTTGATATTTTACTCCCAGGTTTTGCTTTAGCATTTGGGATGATCCTCTTTGCTAGGCCGCTGGCCGTGTGGCTGAGTCTTTTGCCCTTTAAGAGTTTTTAGTCGTCGCGATCGCTGGTTTATTTCCTGGGTCGGTCTGCGCGGTGCTGTGCCCATCATTTTGGCGGTATTTCCTATGATGGCGGGCCTGCCTGAGGCGCAGTTGTACTTCAACTTGGCTTTTTTCGTGGTACTAGTGTCGCTATTAGTTCAAGGGGCTTCACTTACCACTGCGGCTCGTTTAGCCAAGGTTGAACTGCCCCAAAAGCCGTTGCCCATTTCACGTTCGGGGGTTGAGATTTACCCGAGCAGTGAGTGGGAAGTCTTTGTATATCGTTTGAGTGAAAGTAAGTGGTGTATCGGTGAGCCTCTAAAGCGCTTATCTATGCCGGATGGGACACGGATCGCAGCCGTATTTCGTGGCGACACATTATTGCATCCCTCGGGTAGCACCAAATTAGAGGCTGGGGATATTCTGTGTGTTCTTGGGCAGGAACGCAGTCTTGAGGCCCTGAGCACTCTCTTTAGTCAAGCGCCTGAAACGAAAGATGTACCGCGTTTCTTTGGTGATTTTTTTATCGAAACCGACGTCAAACTGACCGATTTGGCACCCATTTATGGTTTGAGCTTAGATAATCTCACCGACGATATGACGGTCGCAGATCTTGTGGTATCACAGCTTGGCGTCAATCCTGTGCTGGGTGATCAGTTCCAATGGCAATCGTTGCATTGGGTGGTGGCGGGGCTGTATGAAGGCAAAGTCACTAACGTCGGTATTCGTTTACCGACCGAGAATGCACTCTAATCCTATGTGCTAGATGGTCTTTACTATCGAAAGTCACCATAAAAAATGCCAGCTTATTTGCTGGCATTTTTATATTCAAAAGCTGATTGAGCTTATTGATATAAAGATTTGTCCTTTGGGTCGGGGCGGGTCTTAAAACGGCGATGTAACCACATATATTGGGCGCGGTTTTTATCGATAATGGATTCGATAATCCGGTTGCCGCGAATGGCGTCGCTTAGTTCATCCTCCCCAGGGGAAATCCTCCAGCGGCGGCATAATTTCGATTTGATAGCCCCTATCGCCTTCGGTACGCTCGACAAAGAAGGGCAAAACCTTAGCTTTGCCTAGTTTGGCAAGTGTGGTCGCCCCTGTGATTGTGGCGGCATCTGGCATGGCGTAAAAGGGAATAAATACCGCACTAGAGCGACCAAAGTCTTGATCGGCGGTGTACCAAATCACATCGGGATTACGCAGACAGCGCACCATTTGGCGCAGATCCCGCTTAGAGACTAGACCTTTGTTTGAACGTAAACGCCCCTTCACCTGTAGGTATTCCATCACGGGATTATTGTGCGGGCGGTAAACGCCAACGCCGGGCTGGAACTGACCAAAAATACGGGCGCCCATTTCCAATGGTAAACAATGCACGGCAAAGAGGATGACACCGTGGCCGGCATTTAGGGTGTTTTGTACCTGTTCTTTGCCTGTGATGTGCATATGCTGCTGCACTTTGGCATCGGACCACCACCACGCATTGATGGTATCGAAAATGGCTTTGCCTGTTTCTTCGAAGTTACGGGTAAGCAGTTGTTCTCGCTCACTCTCTGGCATGTCAGGAAAACATAGCGTTAAATTGCGGCGAGCAGTATGGGTGCGACTCCCCGCAACTGCCATGACTAAACGGCCTATCCATTTACCTAATTTCATCTGCCAAGACAGGGGCAAGAGTTGGGTTAAACGCATTAATAATACGCCAAACCACATGGGCCAATGTTTAGGATGGTATAACGAAGATGAAAACTCGGCTTTCTCGACCACGAAAATACTCACTACTTTTGAAAATTACTGCTTATTCTAACTCAATTTTTGTCGAAAATTAGGTACAATCACGGTTTAATTTCTGCAAAAGATAAGAGCACTATGAAGGTTTCTCTGCCAGCATTTGAAAAAGCCAGAGTGTTAGTCGTCGGCGATGTGATGTTAGACCGCTATTGGGTTGGCCCTACGGGACGCATTTCCCCCGAAGCCCCCGTGCCTGTGGTGAAGATTAATCAAGTCGAAGACAGACCCGGCGGCGCGGCCAACGTGGCGCTCAATATCGCGACCTTAGGTGGTCAAGTCCAACTTGCCGGGCTTGTCGGCCAAGACGATACTGCCCATGCCTTAACGCTCGGCGTGCAAACCTTAGGGGTTGAACCCCAATGGTTAAGCATTGCAGACAAGCCTACCATCACTAAGTTGCGGGTATTATCACGCAACCAGCAGTTGATCCGCCTCGACTTCGAAGAAGCCTTCGATAAGGCTGACAGTGTTCGCTTACTTAAGCAATCCGAAGCCTTACTCGATTCCGTCGATGTGGTGGTGTTATCTGACTACGCCAAGGGCGCTATCGATCAGCCGCGTGACTTTATTGCCTTAGCGCGCGCTAAGGGTGTGATGGTGTTAGTCGACCCTAAGGGCAGTGACTTTGGCCGTTACCATGGCGCGTCATTGATTACCCCGAATATGAGCGAGTTTGAAGCAGTTGTGGGCACTGTGACCTCTGAAGCGGATCTGCTGGAAAAAGCCCGAGGCTTACTCAAACAACATCATTTTGATGCCATTTTGGTGACTCGTTCTGAAAAGGGCATGACCTTAGTGACCGCCAATGCGCCTGAGTTGCATATTCCTACCGTTGCCCGTGAGGTTTATGACGTGACGGGGGCGGGTGATACTGTGATTTCGGCCTTAGCAACCTCATTAGCGGCGGGCGCCGATTTACCGCAAGCTTGTGCGATAGCCAATACCGCCGCTGGTGTGGTCGTTGGTAAACTGGGCACTTCTACCGTGAGCCGCATTGAGCTTATTGAAGCCCTTGCACTGCATCATGGCGAATCCGGTTTTGGTGTGGTGAGTGAAGACCAACTCGCCTATGCCTTGGAGCAAGCTAAACTGCGTGGTGAGCGCGTGGTGATGACCAATGGCTGCTTCGATATTTTGCATGCGGGCCACGTGAGCTACCTTAAACAGGCCAAGGCATTGGGGGATCGTTTGATTGTGGCTGTCAATGACGATGCCTCGGTTAAACGTCTTAAGGGCGAGGGGCGTCCAGTCAATCAAGTCGATCGTCGTATGGCCGTGTTAGCGGGCTTAGCCTCGGTCGATTGGGTTGTGCCTTTTAGTGAAGATACCCCACAGCGGATCATTGCCAGATTGTTGCCGGATCTGTTGGTAAAGGGGGCGATTATAGGATTGAGGATATCGCCGGCGGCGCAGAAGTGATGGCCGCAGGTGGTCGAGTGCAAGTGCTGGGCTTTGAGGACGGTATTTCAACGACGGCGATTATTCAAAATATCATGGCGAATCAGTGAGCCTTATTACACTGACCTTGATGACTAGCCTGTCTTGGGTGCCTATCGCCGATAAGCAGGCTTTAATCTGTCCTTTAGCCGAATTAAAGGAATGCCTCGAAATACTCCCCGCATCTGTACGGCTCCAATTACCTAGCACTCCTGCACAATTTAAGCATGACCTCGGTCTGCGCAGCGCTATGGTTATGCCGGTAGCTGATAGTCATTTATCCGGTTTAATACTGATTAATGAGCGAGAAACACCAGAGGTTCAATTCGCCAATATTGATCGGGTGACCTATCAGTTAGATTTGCAAGAACAGGCCCAACTGACCCTCTGGCACGAACTGGGGCATCTTGAGAATCTTGCCCTGCAAGGCAGTTTATTGCCTGAAAACTTAACCACTTACCAACATGAATGGTTAGCCGATATCTACTTGATTTGGCGTATAGCGAGGGAAAAGGGCAGTTACCATCTTGCATGGCAGCAATATCATAGGCGAAACCTTGCTGCATTAACAAACCCTAAACATATGTCTCACTGGAGCGCGCCTGTGATGATGCAAATGTTAAATGGTTATGAGGTATTGCAAGTTGCACATTACAATCAATATCGTGACTTTTTGGCCGATTTTTACCCCACAGTAACACAAATAGATCCTCGCACCTTAGGTGAATATTCGAGTTTAATGCAACGCACTTTTGGTGGAAGTGTCTTACAACCCCTTCCTGAATATCTCTTTTGGCGAAAAGCAGAACTTGGCCACTATTTAAAGCCCACCTTTGATTTGTTAATGGGACGAGAGAAATCCCATGACTGGTTGCTTCAAAATGCAATGTTATAGATATGTAAATTAAATCGATAAAGTTCCCTGTTTAAAACTGAACCTTAGCTGAACAAAAGCGAAATACACTTGTTTGACGGGCTTGAACAGCAGTAATCCCTGAGATGCTTTGGTAAGCTCTCTCCCCAGAAAAAGAAGAATGGGAGACTTTACTATGGCTAAGCGCTCGCGAGTACAAACTGAGCAAACCATTAATCAGATTATGGATGAAGCGTTAAGGCAAATTTTGACTATTGGTTTTGAGACTATGTCTTATACCACGCTATCTGAAGCAACGGGTATTAGCCGTACAGGTATTAGTCATCATTTTCCGCGCAAGAGTGATTTTCTGGTTCGTTTAGATAGCCGCATTGGCAATCTATTTGTCGCTGCACTCGAGTTTTCAAGCCAAGAGGCATTAGAAACATCGTGGATGCAGGCGATGCAAGAAGAACATTACCGCGCAGTATTGAGACTGTTTTTTAGTCTTTGCGGTGGTGCAAATAATGATATTACGCTCTTCAGAGCGGTGAGCACGGCACGTCAACAAGCGATTGCTGAGTTAGGTTTAACGGGAGATCGCACGATCAACCACTTATTAGGCCGTACAGCTGTGATGTTGTTATCCAATTTTGATGTGGCAAAAGCTGCATAAAACACCGATTGACATAAAAAGGAGCCTTAAGGTTCCTTTTTTTATGGGAATTGACCCGAAGTTTAATAGCAAAACAAAGGGAGCCATTGGCTCCCTTTAGTTAATCTAGCTGACACCAGCTAGCCCGAGGTTAAAGCGCCTTTAAAATCGCTTCGACACTGGCTTTTGCATCCCCAAACAGCATTTGGGTATTTTCTTTGAAGAACAGTGGGTTTTGCACGCCGGCATAACCTGTGTTCATCGAGCGTTTAAAGCCGATGACGTTTTGTGCTTTCCACACTTCGAGCACTGGCATGCCCGCGATGGGGCTACCTGGATCTTCCATCGCCGCGGGGTTAACCGTATCGTTCGCGCCAATGACCAGCACTACGTCTGTGTCATTAAAGTCTTCGTTGATTTCGTCCATTTCGAGCACGATATCGTAGGGGACCTTCGCTTCAGCGAGCAGTACGTTCATATGGCCGGGTAAACGGCCGGCAACGGGGTGGATACCGAAACGGACTTTCACGCCGCGATCTCGCAGTTTTTGGGTAATTTCAGCCACAGGATATTGCGCCTGCGCCACTGCCATACCGTAGCCTGGGGTGATGATCACAGAAGTCGCGTTTTTCAGCATATCCGCCACATCTTCGGCGTTGGTCTCGCGGTATTCGCCCATTTCTTCATCGCCAGATGAGGCCACACCATCGGTGCCAAAACCACCTGCAATGACCGAAATAAACGAGCGATTCATCGCCTTACACATAATGTAAGACAGAATTGCACCCGATGAACCCACTAATGCGCCAACGACAATCAAGAGGTCGTTTGACAGCATAAAGCCCGCTGCCGCCGCTGCCCAACCTGAGTAGGAGTTCAGCATAGACACTACCACTGGCATATCTGCGCCGCCAATGGAGGCCACTAAATGCCAGCCAAAGGCGAAGGCAATCAAAGTCATCAACAGTAGTGCTGGCATACTGCCGCCCGTTTGTACGAAGTACACTAACAGGGCAAAAGATACTAATACCGCAACAAGGTTAAGTTTATGACGATGTGGCAGCATCAAAGGTTTCGATGAAATCAGCCCTCGCAGTTTACCAAAGGCAACGATAGAACCCGTGAAGGTCACTGCGCCGATAAAGATCCCGAGGAAGACTTCGACCAAGTGAATGTTAAGCATGGCGCCTGTGAGATGTTCTTTGCTGGCGGCCTTGGCCGCTTCGCTTAGGGCATCATGCACCGCAGCTAGGGTAGTGTTGATATCCCCGCCCACAGCGACGACCACTTGCGACACTTGCTCTGGATGTAAGTCGATAAAGCTGTTAAAACCCACCAATACTGCGGCCATACCCACAAAACTGTGAAGTACGGCGACCAGTTCAGGCATTTCAGTCATTTCGACTTTCAGGGCTAAACGGACACCAATGGCACCACCGATCACCATGGCGACTAAAATCCATGCGACACCGCTAGTGTCTGGATTAAAAATGGTTGCCAGTAGGGCAATCGCCATACCTGTGATACCGAAAATGTTGCCGTGTTTTGCCGTCTCTTGCTTTGACAGTCCCGCGAGACTGAAGATGAAGAGAATGGCGGCAATAATGTAAGCTGCTGTTACCAGTCCTTGAGACACGTTAAACCCCCTTAATCCTTACGGAACATCTTCAGCATGCGCTGAGTGACGGTAAAGCCACCGAAGATGTTAATACTGGCGATCAGCACGGCGATAAACGCCAGTACGGTGACCAAAGTTGAACCCTGACCGATTTGCAGTAGGGCGCCGACCACGATAATGCCCGAAATCGCGTTAGTGACTGACATCAAAGGTGTATGTAGTGAGTGGGATACGTTCCACACCACATAATAGCCGACGACGCAGGCAAGCAAGAATACCGTGAAATGGGACAGGAACTCTGGCGGAGCAACCGATGCCACGGCAGCAAATCCGGCGATGCCTAAGGCGGCGAGCACGTATTTGAGCTTAGATGGCGCTTTCGGGGTGGTGTCTTTAGGCGCGATTTTCGCGGCAGGTTTTGCCGGCGCCGCTGAAACCGAAATCGGTGGCGGCGGGAAGGTCACTTCACCTTCTTTAATCACAGTCATATTGCGCATGACCACATCATCGAAGTTGATGCTGGCTGTGCCGTCTTTGTCTTTACACATTAACTTCATCAGATTGACTAAGTTAGTGCCATAAAGCTGTGATGATTGTGCTGGTAGACGACCGGGAAGGTCGGTATAACCAATTACTTTGACGCCGTTCGGGGTGACAAACAGCTCACCCGATTGGGTGTATTCACAGTTACCGCCAGTCGCAGCGGCTAAATCGACGATCACAGAGCCGGACTTCATGCTATCGACCATTTCTTTGGTGATAAGCTTAGGCGCGGGACGACCTGGGATTAGCGCCGTGGTGATGATGATATCGACTTCTTTGGCTTGCTCTGCAAACAGCGCCATTTCGGCGGCGATAAATTCATCCGACATGGTTTTAGCATAACCGTCCGATGAACTGCCATCTTCGTTGGTGAAGTCGAGTTTAAGGAACTGGCCGCCCATAGATTCAATTTGCTCGGCCACTTCTAAGCGGGTATCGAAGGCGCGCACTATGGCACCAAGCGATCCAGCTGTACCAATAGCGGCAAGGCCTGCTACACCAGCACCAATCACTAACACTTTAGCGGGCGGCACTTTACCAGCAGCGGTAATTTGACCGGTAAAGAAACGGCCAAATTGATGCGCGGCTTCAACAACGGCGCGATATCCACCAATGTTGGCCATAGAGGAGAGGGCATCGAGTGACTGGGCACGGGAGATGCGTGGCACCATGTCCATCGCCATCACGTTGATCTTGTGTTGAGATAGTTTCTCAACCAACTCAGGGTTTTGCGCAGGCCAAATAAAGCTGACTAAGGTAGTACCCTCTTTAATTTGGTCAATTTCGGCATCGCTTGGGGCATTGACCTTAAAAATCAGCTCCGCTTGCCAAACGTCAGTTGTCACTTTCGCGCCAGCAGCTTCAAAGGCCGCATCATCGAAGCTTGACAGTAGACCTGCATTGGCCTCAATAACAACTTCAAAGCCGAGTTTTCTAAGCTGCTCGACGGTGGCTGGGGTCGCGGCGACCCGAGTCTCACCGGCGAGACTCTCTCTCGGTATTCCAATTTGCATGATTACTCCCTGATGGTTTGTATAATCGTTCCGCCTGAGCGCTTCCCCTGAGCTAAACCTAGGTAGGGCTAGGTCGCAGTAAGAATTAACTCGTCTATTCAATCGCGGTAAGTTAGCGCATTAAATCTGGGCATGAAATTTGTGCTTTTAAAACAAACTTCTCTGCGAGCAACAAAAGGTCACTGTACAGCAGGCTCTTCACCATTGTGGCAATACTTTGGTTTGACACAAGCGCATATTGCTCAAGCTGGTCGTTTCTATACTGGTCGGATCAAAAACTTTTAACCAGTGCACACTTTTGTAGCCTAAATTTTGCACTTTGTATATTCCAAAATGGAATTAAAAATCAAATTTTATTCTTTTTTGCTTTTCTTAAACCGCGATAAGCTGATGGACATTACACTGTCATAGGGCCGTCTCATGTTGTTAAAAGAACTTTCATCGCTGGCTTCGCCATTGTCTCAAGGGCAAGTCGATAAGCTAAAACAACTCACTTCTGAGTTAAGTGCTGTGCAACTGGCTTGGGTGAGTGGCTATCTTGCCGCAACGGCCAATGCAGGCCAGCTAGCGCCAGTGGCTGACGCTCAAACCGCGCAGACTGTGACGATTCTCTATGGCAGCCAAACTGGTAATGGTCGTGGTATCGCCAAAGCGCTCGCCGATAAGGCACAGGCGCAAGGTTATGCGGTCAATCTGGCCTCTATGGGCGAATACAATGTTCGCCAACTTAAGCAAGAAACTGTGCTCTTGCTGGTGGTCAGTACCCATGGTGAAGGTGAAGCGCCGGATGATGCGATTGAATTACATAAGTTTTTAGCATCGAAACGCGCACCTAAGTTAGACAATCTACACTACTCAGTGCTGGCGTTGGGGGATTCTAGCTATGAGTTCTTCTGCCAAACGGGTAAGGATTTTAATGCCCGCCTAGCGGCTCTGGGCGCTAAGTCATTATTACCTTTGATTGAATGCGATGTTGATTATGAAGCGGCCGCGGGTCAGTGGCATGCCGATGTATTGGAGGCCGTTAAGCCTTTAATCCAAACATCTTCTGCGAGCGTGGTCTCAATTGGCACGGCTAAAGTATCGGCTGAAAGCGAATTTACTAAGCAAAACCCCTATAGCGCCGAAGTGTTAGTCAGCCAGAAAATTACCGGCCGTGGTTCAGACCGAGATGTGCGCCATGTTGAAATTGACTTAGGGGATTCAGGTTTAAGCTATCAAGCGGGTGACGCCCTCGGTGTTTGGTTTAGCAATGATGAAGCCTTAGTTGGGGAGATTTTAACGGCTTTGTCACTCTCGGCCGATGAGCAAGTGGTTGTTGGGGCTGAGCCATTGACCCTTAAGCAGGCCTTAGTCGATAAGAAAGAATTGACCCAGTTATACCCTGGATTAGTCAAAGCTTGGGCTGAACTGAGTGGCAATGAAGTTCTGCTGGCATTGAGCGAAGATAAAGAGCAAGTGCGTCAGTTTATTCTTAAGCATCAGTTGGCGGACTTAATTACCCTATATCCATTAGCAACCCCTGTGACTTTGAATGCGACAAAGCTGCTTGAGTTACTGCGGCCATTAACCCCAAGACTCTACTCTATCGCCTCAAGTCAAAGTGAAGTCGAAACTGAAGTTCACTTAACAGTGGCCTTAGTGGAAGATGAGCGTCACGGCGCAGCTCGTTTTGGCGGTGCGTCACACTTCTTAGCCTCGGCGCAGGAAGGCACTCAAGTTAAAGTTTATGTTGAGTCGAACAAGCATTTCCGTTTACCCGAAAACCCAGAAACACCAGTGATCATGATCGGTCCTGGTACAGGTGTTGCGCCGTTCCGTGCCTTTATGCAGGAACGTGTGGCACAAGGGATCCAAGGCGATAGCTGGTTATTCTTCGGTAACCCACACTTTGAGCAGGATTTCTTGTATCAAACCGAGTGGCAACAGTATTTGAAAAATGGCGATCTCAGCCGTATCGACGTGGCGTTCTCGCGCGATCAAGCCCATAAAATATATGTGCAGCACCGCATTAAAGAGCAAGGCCAAGCCCTGTGGCAATGGTTGCAAAACGGTGCGCATCTCTACATTTGTGGTGATGCCGAACGTATGGCAAAAGATGTTCACCAAGCTTTGATTGAGGTGGCTGTTGAAGTCGGTGGTTTAAATAGCGAAGCGGCAGAAGCCTATTTTGAAACACTGCGCAGCGATAAACGTTACCAAAAAGACGTGTATTAATCTCAATCAGATGCGCATATAAGAAACGCATAAGAATAGCCAAAACTGCACGCCATAAGCTGTGCAGTAGCAAAATGAATTTAAGAGGCCGTTGCCATGAGTGAGCAAAAGTTAGCATTAAACGAATACCTAAAGACCGACAGTGATTACCTGCGCGGGACAATTAAAGAAGGTTTAGATTCTTCGGTAACGGGCAGTTTTAGCGACGGCGATCAGCAGCTAATCAAGTTTCATGGCTTTTACCAGCAGGATGACCGCGATTTACGTAACGAACGTAAAGAGCAAAAACTCGAGCCCTTATATAGCTTTATGTTGCGTGCCCGTGTACCTGGCGGTATCTGTACTCCACAGCAGTGGTTAGGTGTGGACAAAATTGCCTCGACCTTAACCAGCTCGAACAGCATTCGTTTGACGACCCGCCAAACCTTTCAATACCACGGTATTCCTAAGCGTAACTTGAAGACCATTATTCAAGACTTAGATCGTGAAGCACTGGATTCAATTGCCGCCTGTGGTGACGTTAACCGTAACGTGATGTGTAACCCCAATCCGGTGGAATCGAAACTGCATGAGCAAGCTTATGCGGTGGCGAAACAACTGTCTGACCATCTGCTGCCACACACTCGTGCCTATGCCGAAATTTGGTTAGATGAAGAAAAGTTACTCACGACCGAAGATGAAATCGTCGAACCTGTGTATGGCAAAACTTATCTGCCACGTAAGTTCAAAATGGCAGTTGCGGTTCCTCCCGATAACGATGTTGACGTTTACACTAACGATTTAGGCTTTATCGCCGTGGCCGAAAACGGCGAGCTGGTTGGCTTTAACTTAACTGCGGGCGGCGGCATGGGCTCGACCCATGGCGAAGTAGAAACTTTCCCACGCCTGGCGGACGACTTTGGTTTTATCAAAACTGAAGATGTGATGAAGTTTGCCGAAGCCGTGATGACAGTGCAACGCGACTGGGGAAATCGCTCTAACCGTAAACGTTCACGCCTTAAGTACACTATCGTCGACCATGGCTATGAGAAGTTTAAAGCCGAAGTCGAACTGCGTGCTGGGGTGAAGTTTGAACCTAAGCGTGAGGTCGTGATCGGCGATCGCGGCGATCGTTATGGTTGGGTCGAAGGCGTTGACGGTAAGTGGCATTTAACCTTATTTATCGAAAGCGGTCGCATTAAAGATCTACCGGGGCAAACCCTGCAAACCGGGCTGCGTGAAATTGCTAAGATCCACAAAGGCGATTTCCGCATGACCTCGAATCAAAACATGATCATCGCAGGTGTCGCGGCAGAAGATAAGGCCACGATTGAAGGCTTAGCCCGTAAACACGGGTTACTTGGCCAAGTGTTGACACAAACCCGCGGTCATTCTATTGCCTGTGTGGCCTTGCCGACGTGTCCATTAGCGATGGCGGAAGCCGAGCGTTATTTCCCTGAGTTTATCGATCATATCGATGCACTGCAGGCAAAACACGGCATCAGTGAGCAAGCGATTGTGGTGCGGATGACGGGTTGTCCTAACGGCTGTGCCCGTCCATTTGCCGCTGAAATTGGCCTTGTGGGTAAGGCGCCCGGTCGCTATAACTTGTACTTAGGTGCAAGCTTTGAAGGGACTCGACTGAACAAGATGCACAGAGAAAATATCCAAGAGGCGGAAATTCTCGCCGAGTTGGATGCCCTGTTTGGCCGCTACGCAGTTGAGCGTGATGCTGGCGAAACCTTTGGTAACTTCACCGTCCGTGTGGGCGTAGTGAAGGCGGTAATCGATGCCGCTAAGGATTTTCATGGCTGATCTTGAGCAAAAAAACAGTGATGCAGTACCGACTGTGGTCAGCACGGCCGAGTTAACGGCGCTATTGAGTGCGCCCAAGGCAGAGCAAGCGATAGAGCTTGAGCGCATAAATCAGTTCTTAGCCGGATTGAGCGCACAGGAGCGAGTACTATGGGGCTTAACTTATTTGCCCGGTAACCATGCACTGTCCTCAAGCTTTGGTATTCAAGCCGCCGTAATGCTGCATATGGTGAGTCAGGCACAGGCGAATATTCCGGTTATCCTCACGGATACGGGTTATTTGTTCCCTGAGACCTATCAGTTTATCGATGAGCTGACCGAGCGTTTATCGCTGAATCTAAAAGTGTACCAAGCGGCGATGACATCGGCATGGCAAGAGGCACGCTTTGGTAAGTTGTGGGAACAAGGGTTAGACGGGTTGGAGCAATACAACCGTTTAAACAAAGTTGAGCCTATGCAACGGGCCTTAGCCGAGCTTGAAGTCGGCACTTGGTTTGCTGGGCTGAGACGTAGCCAAGCCAGCACCCGTGAGGCGTTGCCGATACTGGCGATTCATGGTACTCGCTTTAAGTTATTGCCGATTATCGAGTGGTCGAATAAAGATGTGCATCTATATTTGACTCAATTTGACTTGCCGTACCATCCACTTTGGGACCAAGGCTATGTTTCTGTGGGGGATACCCATTCGAGCAAACCACTCGAATTAGGGATGACTGAAGAAGAAACTCGCTTTAATGGGCTAAAACGTGAGTGCGGTCTGCACTACGAAATCTAGTTATCTTATTGATTTAAATAATAAACACCTCGATTCTGTTCGGGGTGTTTTTGTTTGTAGTTTTAGCATTTGATTGTTGCATGATTTTTAAGCGAGTGAATGGTTGCATCACCCTAGCTGTCATTTTGTCGTCATCAAAGTGAGATAAATTTGATTTTCATATAGTTAACTAATGTATTTTTATTGCCTTAAAAAATATTGTACATTTTTACTCACAGAGTTATGCACATTAATCCAGTTTGAGCTATATTTCGAAGTTCCCGTAGATAGTCTTGGGGGAATTTACTGTAAAAATTCGATTTAATCGGTATTTTGCGATGTTAAGTTGTTGAATGTTGTTATTTATGGGCTTAGTTTGTCGTATAACAATATAACGAGGCTGAATGCAGTAAATGTTCCAAAGGACCTCGCTCGCACTCGCGAGTATCAAGCAGTTTGATTGACTTGCTAGCACTCGTTAATCAGTCATCTTCACCTCGGTCAGCTGTCGTCAAAGCTGCCGAGGTTGAGTTTAGCCCGCTTCAATCATGTTGGCACCATCCCTTAATCTTTTGTTCCTATTGCTGTTTTTGCTCGGTTTATTGCTTAATTTATGACAAGATACTGACCTGAGTGTCGATGCATACCTTGCTATAAATTGTAAGATAACTATCACAAAATATATGATTAATAAGAAAAATAATGAATTCACCCCAATGGGTATATTTGAATGAGCGCACCTTTGTATGCGATGCGCGATCATGTCAATCGTCCCGCTACTGGCAAAGTAAATCCTCCTGCGCCTAAATCGGGAAAGCGAGGCTTTAAGCGATTGTTTGCTTGGATAGGCAAAATAATATTTTGGCTATGGCTAAGTTCAATTCTGATCGTTGTGTTATTTCGTTTTGTCGACCCTCCTATGTGGACTTGGCGCATTGAACGTGCCTTATTTCCACCGGCTGCTATTTCCGAGGTGCGGCATCAGTGGCGCGAGCTTGAGCAAATTTCCTCCGAGTTGCAATTAGCCGTGATTGCCGCCGAGGATCAGAAGTTTGCTAACCATAGTGGTTTTGATCTTGCTGCAATAAGCTCAGCACTCGAATACAACCAAAAAGGAAATAAAGTGCGGGGCGCCAGCACCTTGAGTCAGCAGGCGGCAAAGAATCTGTTTATGTGGTCGAGCCGCAGCTTTTTACGTAAGGGAATAGAGGCTTGGTTTACTCTGCTAATGGAGCTGATTTGGGATAAGTCCCGCATCCTTGAGGTGTATTTAAATATTGTCGAATTTGGCCCTGGAATTTACGGGGCCGAAGCCGCATCTAAGCATTATTTTGGTAAGAGTGCGGTCAAACTAAACCGTTATGAGGCTTCTTTACTGGCGGCGGTGTTGCCCAACCCTTGGCGTTATAAAGTGTCACCGCCATCGCCCTATGTGCAGCAGCGTTCGGCTTGGATCCGCAAGCAAATGCGCCAGCTCGGTGATATTACCCTTAAAAAAGTCCATGGGGCGGAATAGGCCTCGGCTGAGTATGGTGAGTTTTTTATAAATGCCTGACTTAACCACCGGCGGCTTAGGGAACTTTTATGACCGAGTTAAATAAAGGTTAGTATTAATAGGCGTTAATGGTTTGAGTGCCTAGCCTGTTCGCTTCTGTATCGGTTTAATGTTAAATTGTCGGGCAAATTTTACACCTTAGTTTTCTGATTTTACATTATCTGCGTAAGGGATATGTAATTCAAATACCTAGGGTACTTTAGGTATTGTTTTCATAAAATTGAATTGTCATAAAATGGAGTTTTTTAGATGAAAAAGATGGTCATTGCTGCAGCGATAATTGCAGCGGGTGCAGGGGCTTATTGGTACACACAGCATGGAGCAAGCTTGAGTGCCTCAGCCAATCCTTTGCTAGATTATGTGCCTGCAGATACGCCCGTGTTTTCTGGGCAGTTAAAGCCATTTCCGTTAAAAGCGTACCTACAGTCGATTTCTGGCAATTACCAGCAATATCCAACGGATGCCCTCGCAGAATTGGGTGAACTCGATAGCCCGATGGGCAAGTTCTTTGTGAGCCTCTATCAGCAGTATATGGAGGGTATTAAAGAACCTGCCGTATTACTAAAAACCTTCGGTTTAGCCGATGAAGTGAAATCATATTTCTATACTCTCGGTGCTTTGCCTGTTTTTAAAATAGAGATGAATCAAGCCGCCGCTTTTTGGGCTGTGCTGGATAAAGCCGAAAAGGACAGTGCTGTAACCCATGAGGTGCGTCAAATTGGTGGCGTAGATTATCGCGCTTACGCCTTATCCGATGTGGATTCGACTGAAAAAGCAGATCTCTTATTCGCCCATAGGGACGGGATTTTAACCGTGACTTTCAGCACTTCGGTGACTGAGCCGGAATTGTTAGAAATGGCGCTTGGATTGAAGAAAGCGCCACAATCGCTCGCCTCTTCCGGCATACTGCAAGAGATCATTAAGACCCATGGTTTTACGGAAGATAGCATCAGCTTTATCAACCATGTGGAAATTGTAAAGGCGTTGACCTCAGCCGATAGCAATATGTTATCTAAGCAGTTGACGAAGTTTTTTGCTAATGAAAACGCCGGTGAAGATCCATTAGCGCAAATTAGAACACCTGAATGTCGCACCGAATTAACGGCCATTGCCGCAAACTGGCCACGCACAGTTGCGGGTTTAACCGCGTTTTCTGTGACAGAAAAAGAAAGCCATATGGCAGCCTCTTTTGTGATTGAAACTAAGAATCAGCCGATTCTTGCGGCCATGCAAAAAATGCGTGGTTTCATTCCTGCTCACTTAGCCGATATCGATAGTACTATCTTCTCTATGGGATTGGGCCTCGATGTTAATGAAGTCGCGCCTTCACTCACGGCGATTTGGGACGATCTACAAAAGCCGATGTTAACCTGTGCCCCACTGGCTGAGTTACAAGCCGAATTGAGTCAGCAGAGCCCAGCAATGCTTGGCATGTTTACGGGCATGGCAAATGGCGTGAAGGGCATGAGTGTTTCATTATTCGATTATAAAATGAGTTCGCAGGATCAAGAGCCTAAGTTAGAAAGCTTAGATGCTTTAGTGAGCCTCAGCGCCGATAATCCATCGATGTTATTTAATATGGTTAAACCCTTCGCACCTATGCTTGCCGAAGTGCAGTTGGCCGAAAATGGAGAGGCAACGGATTTATCGCCAGTATTTATGTTGCCACCCGAATTGGGTATCAAGCCAATGCTGGCGATTAAAGGCCAACACTTAGTGATTTACAGTGGAGATAAAGGTTTAGCCCAGGCCAATAAGTTAGCGGTCGAAAAAATCGCGGCAAATGGCCTCTATAGCATGTCGGCGGATTACGGAAAAATATTTACTCCTGTGCTGACACTGTTAGAAATGAGTGGCGAACCCATCCCTGAAGAATTCCAAATGTTGAAGGATTACAACATGCGCGTTCAAATGAGTTTCGATGTCAATAAGCAAGGGTTAGTCTTCGGCTCGGTGATGAATGCTAAGGCTGGCGATAACAAGTAAGCCGATACCTGCCATAAAAAAGCCAGCCTAGTGCTGGCTTTTTTATGGCTAATGGGTCTGGGCAAGCCTAGGTTGCAATCTAAAAGAACTGTCTGGCTTAGGGGGGGCTGATTTAACTAAACTCACTAAGCCCTGCCATTCAATATCACTATTTTGAGGTAACCAAATATCGGGTTCAGTGCCATTTCCCGATAGCAGTAGTCCCTTGGCATCATAGGTGAGCGAGCTGCTAAAACGTATATCTAAGCCACTATTTGGCAGAGTAAAATGGTATTGTCTTGCAAAATCTCCCGAAGTTTTCTCCCCGATCAAATTCACCCTCGACCAAGCTTTAGTCCGGTAAGCTATCCATTCACATTCCTGTCGGCAACGCGGGCTTACCAGTAATGCAAGGCGATTACTTCCATAAGGGAGAACATCGGGTTTAGTGCGAACATACCAAGGACTAAACTTGCTCTCATCTATTTCAGGTAAGTGTCGAGTCAGCATTTTCAACTTTGGTAAGCTAAAATCGAGCGCCTCTAAGGGCTTAAAATTGAGGGGCAGCAGGTAATCGTTTCTAAACTCTGGCGAGCGGCGATAATGGGCAAACCCCATTATTTGGCGAAGTGGCCGACTATCTAGGGAAGCATCCTGATAGTGGGATAGCATACTGAGCAATTTAGGGCTAAAACCATGGGCT
This sequence comes from Shewanella sp. HN-41, assembly GCF_000217915.1. Classification (GTDB taxonomy): domain Bacteria; phylum Pseudomonadota; class Gammaproteobacteria; order Enterobacterales; family Shewanellaceae; genus Shewanella. Next base: position 174,859 of record NZ_AFOZ01000014.1, read on the forward strand.
TCCCGCAGATCGACAATCAGTAGCGGCTGTTCCATGCCTTGAATGAGCGCTTGTTGTTGTGCCTTGTCCTGTTCGAAGGCATAGAGATCGTCGATTCTTAACCTCGCTGTGTTGGTGTTGATGGTTTCTAGTGGGTAAGCTGCTTTTGGCGATATTTCCGATTTTAATTGGGCAAACTGAGTTAAGAGCCCGCTAGCAGTGAGTTCAGAGGTCTCAGTATTGGTCGTTACAACTTCGTGATTAGGTTGATATTTGGGGAATAAGGCTAAGGTCACTTGCTGGGTTTGTAACTCGTCATTAGTTAAAGTGATCAGCACATAGGGCTTGAGACTGAGTCCTAAATCCTCCCGCAATAAATTGAGTTTTTTAAGCCAAGGCAATTGCATCTCTTGGCTCTCTTTTGCTGGCTCAGGAAGGTAGGCTTGACTCGCCGTGACCCATTTGTTCAAAGGCAACCCATCAATATGGGTAATAAAGGGGAAATCAGGATTAATCGGGCTATTTTTAGTATCTAATGCGAGCCATTGCTCGTTTATTGGCCTGAGATTTAAGGGTAAGTCACCACTCTTATCTTCAAAATTACTGACTTGGGAGCCAGGATCTTTCATGGTATTGAGTAACTTAGTCACCTCTGCGGCAAATCTGTCATTGGGAGTGATGTCTTGATATTGCTCGGCAATGAGCGTTGCCATATGGGTGAGTTGCTCGGTATTTTTAGGTGGATTTAAGGCATAAAATGCCGAGTGTTGCTCAATTTGGTCGAGTAATGCATAGAGATCCTGACGTATATCCTGCGCACTTAATTCAGGGCTAGGTGCTTCGTCAGGCATAGCAAACAACGCGAGCTTAATTAAGCTTGCGATGATAATGGCTGTGAATAATGTGACTATGCTGCGGTAGCTAAAACTCATATTCATCCATGGTACTGGTTGAGTCGGCATAGAATTATGGCTGATTTTTGTACGCTGTCATCTTAAAGAATATCATTGAGTGAAACTCCGATCCCAATACGTTGGTTATGGGAGTTGTAGTCGATCAGGCTCTCACCATATCCGTTAAAATATTGAGTATAAAAGCGTAGGTTACCTATAATCGGATAACTCCACGTCAGTTCTGCTGAGCCTCTGTCGATATCTTCTAGGTTTGTTTTAAGGGTTAAGGTGAATCTATGTTCATCGATACCATAGACACCAATAAACTCAGCTCTGCCTATGTAGTCATCAATATTGGGATTATCGTCACCGCGGGCTTGATGCGGATCGGTTTTTTCATCTTCCGGAATCCGCCACCAGACTTTGGTTGAGAAGGCGAGTGGGCCTGCATCGAAAATCATAGTGCCATAGAGTCGATTCCAGCTGCGAGAAAGCGGTCCTGATTTACCATTCGATTGATGCACTGCACCAAAGCCCCAAAAGGAATTGGTCACGCTACCGATTTTCCAATCGTTATTAAACAGCATAAAGACTTCGGGTTCGTGGTTAGTTTCGCGAAAAGGTGATGAGATATCCTTGTTATACACTTGCCAATAGGATTGGTTGGTATAAGCAAAAAAGAGATGACCATTGTCACCAAAGATATTGTACCAAATAGGAAATTTGAAACTTATCTGAAACTTAGCTTCAAAATCATCCAAGGTGTAATCATTTTCGATCGCATCTTCTGTAAAGGGCGCCATATTAGGATCGGGATTGTAGGTGACAGGCAATATGTAATTGACTTTATGTGGCGTGATGACAAAGGGAAGCTCTGATGTTGCAAGTTCATCTTTTACTCTGTCTTTAATTAGGGACTGTTCGGCATGTAGTCCCACACAACCAAATAGCCCTACTAATGCGATAGCTTTATGAAATGGGAACATCCGCTCTCCTTGATATATCTGTCAGTCTTATGCTTTCTACAATCAATTTCCCAGCTTAGCACTAGTTAATGCATTCACTGTTACTAAAATGCAGGAACCTATGGTTGCATTTCACTCGCTTAAATGTAGATTTAGCTCAAATAATCTGGGATTTAAGTAGAATGTTTGGCAATAACATAGTGCCAGAACAGCAGTCCCTGTATGCCCCTATCGCGCCAAAATATAAACGTTCTGATTTAAAAGTCTAATAAATTTAGTTGGTTATTATATTTTTATCGTCGATTTATTGCATCTGTTTGACACTTTTTTGTGCTCATTTTTGTCACTAAGCACATTGTTATATCTAAAAGATATAAAAACTAATAATTATCTATTTATTATGGAATATAAGAGGCGCTATATTTCTACCAGACTAAAGTAATCTTGGGGTATGTGATGGAAGTTTTATCTTTACCGGGCCAAACGGCGAAAGGCAAAGTATGGCTGGTGGGGGCAGGCCCCGGAGATGTTGAGCTGCTAACGCTAAAGGCGTGGCGCGTTCTTAAAGCTGCCGATGCTGTGTTATACGATGCTTTAGTCAGTCAAGATATCCTTGATCTTATTCCCAGAGATGCTGAAAAGATTGCTGTCGGTAAGCGTGCAGGTAAACACAGTGCTGCCCAAGATGATATTAATCAGCTACTTGTCACCAAAGCTTATACCCGTAAGAATGTGGTACGCCTTAAAGGTGGTGATCCTTTTATCTTCGGTCGTGGTGGTGAGGAGCTGCAAACCTTAGTCGAGGCAGGGGTTGAGTTTGAAGTCGTCCCCGGTATTACTGCCGCCAGTGGCACTTCGGCCTATGCGGGTATCCCCTTGACCCACAGAGACCATGCCCAAGGTGTCACTTTTATCACTGGCCATTGTCAGTTAGAAAGCCGCCCTATGGATTGGCAGGGTTATGCTAATCCTAACAATACTTTAGTCGTGTATATGGGCATACTTAACGCTGGCATTATTCGCCAAGGTCTCGTCGATGCGGGTCGAAGCCCTGAAACACCAGTGGCGATCGTTTCTAAAGCAACGACTAATGAACAACGTCGTTTTATCGGCCGTTTAGGTGAGCTTGAACGGCTCGCGGCCGACCCCGAATTACAAATGCCAGCTTTGATGATCATAGGTGAAGTCGTTGCACTCTCAGAGACTCTCAATTGGTTCAAACCAGAAGCCATCGATGGTGCTCAATGCCAACATGAACTGACCTATACTGCAAAAGTATCGACAAATTAACAAATTAAGTAACCACGCTGTGTCAATGCAGCAAATTTAAGGTAAACGGAGAATAGTATGGCCGGGCGTGAATTAAGCCACTTACAACAACTGGAAGCTGAGAGCATCCAGATCATTCGTGAAGTTGCAGCCGAATTCGATAATCCTGTGATGTTGTATTCCATCGGGAAAGATTCTTCCGTTATGTTGCATTTAGCGCGTAAAGCCTTTTATCCGGGCAAGATCCCATTCCCGTTACTGCATGTCGATACGGGCTGGAAATTCAAAGAGATGATCGCCTTTCGTGATGCGCAGGCAAAGAAATTTGGCTTCGAGTTACTGACTCATATCAATCCAGAAGGTTTAGCCCAGGGGATTAATCCCTTCGACCATGGCAGTGCTAAACACACTGATATCATGAAAACCCAAGGCTTAAAACAAGCTCTTAACCAATATGGTTTCGATGCGGCCTTCGGTGGTGCTCGCCGCGACGAAGAAAAATCTCGCGCCAAAGAGCGGGTGTATTCCTTTCGCGACCGTCACCACAGATGGGACCCTAAAAACCAACGCCCTGAACTGTGGCGTACCTATAACGGCGCGGTAAACAAGGGCGAAAGTATTCGCGTGTTCCCCTTATCTAACTGGACAGAATTGGATATTTGGCAGTATATCTATCAAGAAAACATAGAGTTAGTACCTTTATACTTTGCTGCTAAACGCCCAGTGGTTGAGCGTGGCGGTCAGTTGATCTTAGCCGATGATGAGCGGATGCAGTTAGCTGAAGGCGAGCAGATAAAAGAAGAAGTGGTACGTTTCAGAACCTTAGGTTGTTACCCACTCACGGCGGCCATGCATTCCGAGGCCGATAGCCTAGAGAAGATTATTGAAGAAATGCTGTTAACCCGTTCAAGCGAACGCCAAGGCCGATTGATCGACTCAGATCAAAGTGCCTCCATGGAGCAGAAGAAGCGCCAAGGCTACTTCTAATCAGGCCTCAGGTTAACCCTATTTCGCGAAGGTGGCGCTAGTGCAGCGTGCCCTTTAGCTAAACAGATCAAGAGTGAAATAACGATGGATAAAGCAGTCAATAAAACCAATCGTATGGCGGCAGAAATCAGCCTCCATGGGGTGAAAGAATATTTAGTTCAGCAGCAACATAAAGGTCTGCTGCGCTTTTTAACCTGTGGCAGTGTCGATGACGGTAAAAGCACCTTAATCGGCCGTCTGTTACACGACAGCGCTCAAATTTATGAAGACCAATTAGCGAGCCTAAAGAGCGACAGCGCTAAGATGGGCACCACAGGTGAAGCTATCGACTTAGCTTTGCTGGTGGATGGTCTGCAAGCCGAGCGCGAACAAGGCATCACTATCGATGTCGCTTACCGCTACTTTTCAAGTGATAAGCGTAAGTTCATCATCGCCGATACCCCTGGCCATGAACAGTACACCCGCAATATGGCAACGGGCGCTTCGACCTGTGATTTAGCGGTGATCTTAGTCGATGCCCGCTATGGTGTGCAGACTCAGACCAAGCGCCATGCATTTATCGCTTCATTACTTGGCATTCGTCACTTCGTTGTTGCCGTCAACAAGATGGATTTGCTTGGGTTTGACGAGCAAGTTTTCAACCGCATTCGTGCCGATTTTACTGATTTTGTCAAAGATTTCGGTAACCTTGATATCCACTTTGTGCCGTTATCGGCGCTTAATGGTGATAACGTGGTTGAGCGCAGTACCCAAAGCCCTTGGTATCAAGGCGGTACTCTACTCGAACTGCTAGAAACTATTGATACTCAACGTGAACTTAGCGCATTGCCCGTGCGTTTCCCGGTGCAATATGTGTCGCGTCCTAACTTAGATTTCCGCGGTTTTGCGGGCACGTTAGCCTCGGGTATCATCAAGGTTGGTGACGAGTTGGTGGCCTTACCATCGGGCAAACGCAGTAAGGTTGATCGTATTGTCACCTTCGATGGCGACCTAGAGGAGGCCGTTGCTGGTCAAGCTGTGACTATTACGCTCGAGGATGAAATTGATATTTCACGCGGCGATTTACTGGCCAAACCCGACTCAGCCCCCGCCGTGGCTAACGTGATCAGCGCCGACATAGTGTGGATGGATGAAAAACCATTACAACTCGGTCAGTTATACGATATCAAAGTGGCGGGTAAGAAGACGCAAGCTTCTGTTACGGCAATTGAATATGTGGTTGACGTTAACACCTTAGCACGCAGCGCGACGGACACACTTGGGCTAAATGCCATTGCCCGCGTGACCTTAGAACTGACCGAAGACATAGTATTCGATGCCTATTCGTTAGTGCGTGATACGGGTGGGATGATCTTAATCGATCGCCTCACTAATGCGACGGTTGCCGCGGTTATGGTGGTATCGGGTCAGCATGTGAGCAAGCAAGTGCCTTCACAATTCAGTGCCTTTGAGGTTGAGTTTAATGCCTTAGTGCGTAAACATTTCCCACATTGGCAAGCCATTGATATCACAAAGCTTGGAGCTTAATTCGTGACTGATCTGTGGCTATTAGCGATGATTTTGTTTGGCTTAGTGGCTGGCTTAGTTAGCGGCCGAATCAACCCAGCAGTATTGTTTTTATTTGCATATTTGCTCTGTTATCTGCTGGGCATGGTTGCGCTCGATACTGCATTAACAAGCTTTACAAATATTGGCTTAGTCACGCTTGTCCTATTGGTGCTGGCTGCAACGGCGTTAGAAAAGACGTCCTTGCTGGGAAAGTTGAGCCAAGTCATAGGCAATAGTTCTTTACCTATAACACTGACAAAGCTTGGGTTTTCGACGGCGTTGCTGTCGTCTTTTACCAATAATACTGCGGTCGTGGCATCGCTTATCGGTGTTGTGCGCCGTAATCAGGTGCATGCACCCGCTAAGTTATTGTTGCCGTTAAATTATGCGGCGATTTTAGGCGGCACACTGACACTGATTGGTACCTCGACCAACTTGATCGTGAACTCCTTTGTGGAAAACGCGGGTTTACCCGCCTTAGGTTTTTTCGAGTTCACGCCTGTCGCTGTTGTGATCGTCATCGCTGGTATGTTGTTACTGATCCTACTGGCGAATATTCTGCCCGACAGACGGGAAGAATCGGATGAAGAGACGCTGCCTTATTTGCTCGAAGCCCACGTGGCTAAAGGTTCGTCCTTAGTTGGCCGCAGTGTGGTCGATAACAAACTCAGGGCACTGAAGAAGTTATATCTGGTTGAATTAGAACGCAGCGGCATTTGTATTTGCCCTGTTCCGCCCCAGTTAGTGCTGCAAGCGGACGATGTATTAAGATTCAGTGGCGCGGTGGAATCGGTTGAGTTATTGCATCAATTCGATGGTTTAGATTGGTTTGGTAAGCATCAAGCCAAGGGGCAAAACCTGATCGAAGCTGTGCTCGCGCCATCATCCAATTTAGTCGGCAGTTCGTTGAAAGAATCGCGTTTTCGTGAGCAGTTTGATGCGGCCGTGATGGCAATTCGCCGTGGGCATCATCCGCTGAAAGGCGGGCTCGGCGACATTATCCTGCAACCCGGTGATGTGTTACTACTGACGCCTGGGGATGGTTTTCGCACCAGTGCGAAACTCAGCTCAGAGTTTGCCGCGATCAGTGGTCTCGATTTAAATGTGCGTTTAGACAGTCGTCGTGGTCGTTGGGTATTGCTCGGCTTTGCGGCAACGATCGCCTTGAGTGTCACTGGCGTATTACCCTTGGCTAAGGGGTTAGTGCTCCTGTTGCTCAGTTATTTTGCCATCGGCGCTGTCACCCTCTCTGAACTGAAACGCCGTTTCCCATTGGAATTGGTGGTGATAGTGGGGAGTGCATTGGGTCTCGCGAACTTGATGATGAGCACTGGTCTTGCGGACAGTTTAGCCCAAGGTTTACTCTCGGTTATCAACGGTTATGGGGTGTTTGGCGCCTTTGTCGGTGTGTATTTGATGACCTTGTTGTTGACTGAACTGATCACTAATAATGCGGCAGCGGCGCTGGCCTTTCCTATCGCCTATGCGATTGCACTTAATTACGGTGTCGATGCAAGACCCTTTATTATGGCCGTCGTCTTTGGTGCCAGCGCGAGCTTTATTTCGCCCTACGGCTATCAAACCAATTTGATGGTATTTAATGCGGGTAATTATCGCTTCAGTGACTTCATCCGCCTAGGATTACCGTTATCTGTGCTGTATTCCCTGATAGTGATATTTATGGTGCCGATCATCTTTCCATTTTAGTGATTAGCTTGAGTTTATTGCCCTTGTGCAAGCCGTTTGACAGCATGGGGATTGAGGAGTTTTTATGACAAATATTGTGTGGCATCAACATCCTGTAGATCAAGCAGCGCGAGCCGAACAAAAGGGGCAAAATCCTGTATTACTCTGGTTTACCGGACTTTCTGGCGCGGGTAAATCGACACTGGCCGGTGCATTAGAGCGGGCGTTATTTGAGGCGGGATTCCACACTTATTTGCTCGATGGCGATAATGTGCGCCATGGCCTGTGTAAAGACTTAGGGTTTACCGTTGAAGACCGTGACGAGAACCTACGCCGTGTGGGCGAAGTGGCCAAGTTGATGGTGGATGCAGGGCTTGTGGTGTTATCGGCCTTTATTTCCCCGACCCGTGAGGAGCGCGATAGCATTCGTGCCCGCTTCCCCGCAGGGCAGTTCATCGAAGTGCATGTGTCTACGCCATTAAGTGTGTGCGAGCAGCGTGACCCTAAGGGTTTATATGTGAAAGCGCGCAGTGGTGAGATCAGCAATTTCACGGGTATCTCATCACCCTATGAAGCACCATTGGCGGCAGAATTGACCATAGATACCAGCAAAGGCGATTTAGCGACTCAAGTGCGCGCCTTAATCGATTATCTGACGGCAATCAATGTTATCAATGCCGATAAGGCCAAAGCGCTCGCCTAGTTATAACAAGTCATGCCCTAGCGAGTGATTGAATTGTCATAAAAAACAGGAGCCTTGGGTTCCTGTTTTGTTATGGGTGTAATGAGTTAGCTATGTTCAATGCTGATATTCAAGTACCGTGTTCAAACACTAAGTCTCATCATATTCGACAGCATCTGGTTCTCAGTCGCCTCTGCGTATTACCGATTAATTCAGATTCAGCTCGGCGGCTTCTGGGGCTATGACGGGGATTGTCAGACAGAAAACGCTGCCTTTACCTAATGTGCTGCTAACCGTGATTTTTCCGCCAAGAAGTTGGCTGACGAGTTGATAGGTTAAGTGTAAACCCAGCCCTGTTCCGCCATTGCCCCTGCGAGTGGTGAAGAAGGGATCGAAGATTTGTTTCATCGTTTCCTCACTCATCCCTGTACCGTTATCTGATATTGTGATTTCGACCATCTGGTCTTTTATCATCTGCGCCGAGATTTTTATCTGGCCATTTACCGCACTTTCGAAGGCATGGGTTATCGCATTGGTGACGAGGTTTTCAAGGGATTGTCCGAGCGCGCCTGGGTAACTGTTCAGTTCTATATTGGGGGCAATGTCGATTTCGAGCTCATGGGATTGTTTCTTCATCCGTAACCACGAGGTATGCAGCATGTCCTGAACTAGACTCGTGAGCTTAAAATTACGGCGCTCTTCCCTTGTTCTATCGACGGCTAAGCGTTTGAAGCTACTGACTAAGGTCGCGGCTCTGCTTAAGTTGGCTTGCACTATATCTGCACCCTCGTGGAAGTGGATAAAGTAGGTGTCGAGTTCGGAGCGCTTAAGACCCGTTTCGAAGGCGGTTTGTAGCTTAGTACATTCATTTATCATACTCGATAGCGTGACCTGTGCTGCGCCGACTGGGGTATTCAGCTCATGGGCTACGCCCGCCACCATCATGCCTAAGGATGAGAGTTTTCCTGTCTCAATCAGTTGTTTCTGTGTGTCGTGTAAGTGTTGTAACGACTCGGCTAACGCCGTATTGGATTGGGTGAGTTTTTGCTGTTGTGCGGTTAACTCTTGATTTAAGTTGTCCCGCTCCCGCATGGACTTTGCAGCGCGCCAACAAATGCCACCACCAAGTAACAGCAATAAAACTCCTAGGCTGAGCGCTTCTAACAGGCTGCGTCGATTAATCTTTGAGAGTTGATCGTTGGGGATCCGTATCACGAGTTTCCAATCTTGGTCGGAAGTATTCGTTGCGTCTTGGACGGTTTCATAATCCCAGAGGCCTTCGGGGGTGATAAAGGCACCTTCGCCATGTTGGGTGATTTGTTGCCAAGCATCGGGATTGAGCTTAGCTAAGGTTAAATCGGGGCGATTAAACATAAATCCCCAGGTGAGTTCTGGGTTTGGTGAGAGTAGCCAGTACCCCTCTTTATTGAGCAGTGAAAGCTCTGTATTGCTGTTAGCCGTAATCTTGGCAATAGCGTCCAACATTGATTGGGCGAGAAAGTTGAGGGCAATAAACCCTTGGCGCTCGCCCGAAGGTAAAAACACTGGAGTAGTGACTCTCAACACTGGCTTGATTGGGGTTTCTATTTTCCCCTTTTCGACATTCAAGTCTAAGGGGGATATGTAAAAATTATCGGGTGGTAAGCTTAAACTTTGGATGGAGTAATAACGGTCGGCCTTTGATTGCAATAATGGCTTAGCAACCACTTGCGGATGGCCTTGAATAAGATTCACTCTTACTTTCTCGAAGGCATCGTTATCGAGCCAACGCACTTGATCGTAGTTTTGCGATGCGGCACTAAAGCTTTCGAAGAAATGTTCGACCTGAGTCAGATCTTGCACACTTCCCGCCGCCGCATCGAGGAGTGTTTGATATTTAGCGAGAAATAGGGCGTCGCGCCTAATATTCCCCAAATGGTAGGCAATTGTTTTAGCCGCATCGGCTAACAGGGTGTTCGCCTCTTGGTATAGGGGCGCCATGGCATCTTCATGGCGCTTTTGATAGAGCAATGTCGTGAGTATGGGCACCAACAATAACCACGGCAGCATGAATCTGAGCCAATAGCCCCCAAAAGAGGGGTGAGCCACGTGTGAGGGGGCTATCATAGTGGTGTTTTTTGATAGTTTTGAAGCCAAGTTAATAACTCCGGCAGTAGCATGGGTTTAGCATAAAAGTAGCCTTGCGCATCATGGCAACCGCGGTTGCTTAGCCATTTCACTTGTTCCATTGTCTCGACACCTTCGGCAATCACATTCATGTTAAAGCGTTGTCCCAGCAAGATAATGCTATCGACTATCGCGGCTGCGCCATCATCGAAGGTGATATTGTCGATGAAGGATTTATCAATCTTAATGCGGTCGAAGGTCAGCTTGCTGAGATAGGCTAATGAGGAAAATCCGGTACCAAAATCGTCAATGGCTACCTTAATATCTATCGAGCGTAATTCATTTAATTGCTTGCGGATGGTTTCGAAATTCTGCATCGCAATCGATTCAGTGACTTCAACTTCTATCTGACCTGGTGGCATGTGTGCGTCGGCAATGTGCTGCTTTAAAATATCGACTATGTTTTCCTGTTCAAGCTGCATGGCCGATAAATTGACTCCTATACGTAAATGGTTATATCCGGCCTTGTTGAGCACAGATAGCGCTTGGCAAGATTGCACAAATAGTTGCTCACCGAGTTGGGTGATCAAACCTGTCGCTTCGGCGATGGGGATAAAATCCAACGGCGGCACATTTTGACCATTTGGTAAGGTCCAGCGAGCCAGCGCTTCAACCCCGACGACTTCACCCGTTTTGATGCAGACTTGCGGCTGTAGTGCAATATGGATGTCATTACAGGTAATACTGTGTTGCAGCGATTGTAAGAGTTCGAAGTGATAGGCCACATTATCGTCATTGATTTGTTGGTAAGTCACGTGTTGTCTAATACCGATTTTTTTTGCGTTTTTCATGGCCATATTGGCTTGCGTTATGGCGTCAACCGCAGTGCCATCGGCTAATTCTAGCGGCAGTGTCACAGTGCTAATATTGACCGTGATCTTCGATTTTCCCTGTTGATAGGGTTGGGTAAAGAGTCGGCTAATAATGTCAGAGGTCACTAACGTTTTGGGGCCGAGCACCGCAAAAATATCATCTTTGAGGCGGGCGACTAATACACAAGCATCAAAGTGTTCGCGCAAACAAGAGGCAACGTGTTTGAGCATCTCGTTGCCTTGGGACGAACCAAATACATGATTAAAGTCGGAAAACTTATCAATATCTATGAGCAATAAATTAAATTTTTCACGAATATTCTCTGTGAGTACACCTTCTAGGGTGCGGATCAACACGTTGCGATTGGGTATCTTAAGTAGCGGATCCTCAAAGGCAATCTTATCTAGCTGACTCATTAGTGACACACTGTGCAGGCCGCCACAAATATTCATGCTAAACACGCGGATCATTTCTATTTCCGTAATATCCAGTGGCCTACCTGTGGCTAAATAAACCGAGTAATCCGCGCCTGCAAGTTCGTCAGGAAAAAAGAGGCAAGTAAAGTCATTTTCAATACGAGATTCCCTGCGGCTCAGGCAAAGTTCAAGTTGCGCCCGTATGTGTTGTTGCTCAAGTTGTTGTAATGAATAGCCAAAATACGGTTCAAACTCACCTGATGCGGCAATGATTTGGTGGGAAATACCTTGTTCGGTTAATTCATTTGTCGATTTTACGCAGACAATGCCACCATGGGGCAGGTTTAATAAGGTAGATAACTGACGCAACATCTTGCCTGAGAGTTCTTTGATATTGCGTGAGGTGTAGAGTGCGCCGCTGGACTCGGCAATCAGTTGTAAGCCACGCTTAGCATTGGCAATACTGCTAATTTGTTGATATGAGCGCAGGCTGGTGGTGAGGATAGTTTGCAGTCTATCGGCCGATAGCTCGGATTTAGTCCAATAGTCGTTGATGTCGTAATCACGCATTACATCGAAAATCGGGGCCATACCTGGCTGACCCGTAAGCAGAATGATGCGGATTTTTTCGTTGCCGAGCACTTCCCGAATGGCACGCACCAAACGTAGACCTGCATCTTCGGTTTCCATCATCACATCGACTAAGGCGATCGCAAAATCAATTTCCTCCGCTAACACTTGGCAAGCTTCTGCATAGCTAAAGGTTTGTGTTAGCTCAATTTTACAATCTAATACTTTAAGGGTAGATAACGCAAAGGCGGTTGAACGTTGAAAGTTTGTGTCATCGTCCACCGCGAGTATTTTGACTATTTTTTGATTTTCGAGGTGTTGTGGTGAAGGCTGTTCGTCTAAAAAAAAGACATCTTGTTCTTGGCTAATCATTATCTCCATCCTTGAGATGCCCTTCGCATCCTTATTTACTCAGCAAATAAAACGAGCATTTTTTATACATAGAGTATTTGCGACAGATGGGGTTAATTCAAGCAAGTATTTTGATTAGTCAATTATATAAATGGTTATATCACTACTCGATCTTAAAATCCTTAGCAAACAAGAGTTGTAGGGCCTTAAGGTATTCTTGATCTGGCTTAGGTTGCACGAGTTGGGCGAGTTCATCACCAATCGGCGTGAAGCGATAATAGCTAAAAAGCAGGTTGCCACTCTTAGGCGTGAGTTTCATTTGTATGCCCTGCAGGGCAAATTGGATGGGCGTTTTATTGTTGAGTAAGCCAGTTTCGAACTCGCTGCTGTGCAGTATCCCCGCATCGACTAAGGTCAGAATGCTGGAGTAGGGCAGACCAAACTGGGATAAGCCTAAATTGACCGAAGTCGTTTTTCTAAAGTATTGCCCAATCCCACCGGATAGCCGATAGCCACTGATCAGTTTTAGCCGTTGTTCGTTATTAACCTTTGCAGCCATACCGAGGGCTTTTTCTAGAATTTGTGCTTCCCTGTGGGTCAGTTGCTTGAGTAGCGCTAAGGTGCGCAGACTGAAGTTACCGGGATTGACTATCTCGCTCGATAGTATCCGTGCCCATAAGTCTTGCATCCTACGGTTATGGATTTGCTCCGCCATTAGAAAGAACTGGTGGCTCCAGTCGGGATCGAGATCTACACCCGTTACATCCGATGGGGTATAGCTCAAAGCAAGGGCAAAGATAGTTTCAACATTGGCCTGGTATTGGCTCGATAGTTTACGTGCCCTATGCTGTGCCCGCTCTGCAATGGAAGCATTTGCAGGGCGATAATCTTGCTCACTGGCTAAGCCTAATTGGCGTCCGAGAAGCAGGGCCTTTTTGCGAGCGGATACCTCGGATGTTGACTCGCCTTCTTCTGCCAACATTAAAATATCTGAATCCTTCATCGGGTTAATCCTTGAGCCTGCATTAGGGGTGAAGGTGAGGGCTTGGTGTGCTCGCACCTTAAGTTGTACCTTTAGTTTCAATCTCTAACTTGGCCTAGGCATTGGGCTAAGTATTTCGAGGGAATATCTCACCTAGCTTATTCGCTGTTCAGCTATTATGTCGCTTTATTCGGCAACTTTGGCAATGGTTTTCGCATTTTTGCCTGACCAAGACCATAAGGTTTCGTTACCGGGTTCAGGATGGCGCGGAACATTGAGCGCCAATATTAAGGAACATACGGCAAAACCTGCACCAATATAAAAGACAAGAGCAGGGTCCGTTAACCATAATAAGCCTAGGAGTACGGGAATGATGACCGCGGCGATATGGTTAATGGTAAAACTGACTGACATGGTTGCTGCGATGTCCTTACTGTCGGCGATTTTTTGGAAGTAGGTCTTCATGGCAATCGCCATGGCAAACAACAAATGATCGATAACATACAGCGCTGCAGCCATATGGGGCTGCTCGACTAACGCGTAACTGACGAAGACAAAAAAGAGCCCAATATATTCCACAGCAAGTGCATTACGTTCGCCAATTCGACCAATAACACGACCGATAGCGGGGGCAAAGAGTAAATTTACCACATAGTTGATCAAAAATAAGGCCGTGATTTCACTGACGCTATAGCCGAATTTCTCGACCATCATAAAGCCCGCGAAGACCATAAAAATCTGCCTCCTTGCCCCCGAAAAGAAGGTCAGCAGGTAATACAGCCAGTAGCGTTTGCGCAGGATAATCTTTTTATGTTGAACCTCTTTGGTCTCAAACTCTGGATAGTAGAGGCCCATGCTCAGTACCATAATGAGACCTAAGATCCCAATAATCAGATACATATGCCAGTAGTCCAACTTAAGCCATGTCATCACCAGCCAGATACTCCCGTAGCCCACAAGGGCCGCCGCTGAGCGCCACGCCAGTGCTTTACCCATAAATCCTGCGGCATCTTTTTTATCGACCCATTGGAGCGTGAGTGATTGATTTATGGTTTCAAAATAGTGAAATCCAACTGACATCAATACCGTGGTGATATATAGCCCCATTACCTGAGGGAAAAAGCCTGTTATGGCCACACCAATACATAACAGTGCCAGTGACAGTAGAGCGAAGGCTTGCTCGCGGATTAGTAGTAGTACAAAGATGGCGGTAAAGGCGAGAAAGCCGGGTATTTCCCTCAGGCTTTGTAGCATACCAATTTCAGCACCGGTGAATTGCGCTTTTTCAATCACGAAGTTATTGAGTAGGGCTTGCCAGACTGCGAACACTAATGACATTACAAAGGTCATCCACAGCAAGAGTGCTTTAGGATCTTTGGTTTGAATGGATTTCATGGATATGGACTCAGGCGATAAGTCTACAAATGCTAATGCTTTTTTGGTAATTAGGCTAGATAACTTAACGCTTAAATAATGTGTGGTTTATGAATCAATATCGCGATTTTTTTGAATGAAAATACGGCCGTCAGATCCGGTATACAATCAGATTCTAATGTAATTTATTTGTAAATTTATTTGTAAATTCTAATGCAAATCATTCTCAATTGATCTATTTTGTTCGCGCATTTACGGGGAAGCTGTTACACAGCGCGGAGAAAGAAATGAGAGCAGAGTTAAAGTTGAGTTCACTGGCCATCCTGGTCACTGCGTTCATAGGTGGGGTTAATTGCACCGCACAGGCAGCGACGGACCCTGCGATTTTAGAGCAGGCTATCGCAAGGCAAGAGGCTCAATTACAAGAATTAAAGCAGCAGTTATCGGAATTAGCAGCGCAACAGAAACAGCAGCAAGTTCAGCAGGCAGACTATCAAACTAAGACCAATACCACGGTAAATAGTGTTGAAACCGCCGCCGATAAACTTAGCAAGTTTTCATTTCAATCCTACGGTACCGCCGTTTATACCAGTGATGAGTACTTTGATAATGTCCAAGACACCACACCAGAGCGCCGTAATCGTTTCGATTTAGAGCGCGTTGTCACTGAGTTCGGCTATCAATTTACCGATGCTTGGAGCATGGAAGTCGAAATAGAGTATGAACATGGCGGCACAGGCGTCGCCTTAGAATATGATGGTTTTGATGAGTTCGGTGAATTTGAAACAGAAGTCGAAGCTGGCGGTGAGGTGATGATTGAAAAGGCCGAGCTGCGTTATCGTCCCTCTAAAGCCTTTGGGATTAAATTTGGTAATATCCATGTTCCTATTGGCTTGACCAGTATGCTGCACAAACCAAATCAATATCTTACTGTGATGCGTCATCGAAGCGAAGCCGCCATGATCCCCGCCGTTTGGAATGAAAACGGTATCGGAATATATGGTGAAATGGCCGATTTCCACTATCAGGCCCAAATTATCAGTGGTCTCAATTCAGAATATTTTAGAACCTATGATTGGGCTGCATCGGGTCATCAAAAACGATTCGAGCATGTTAATGGTGACGATTTAGCATTTGCAGGACGTCTAGATTACGGCAACTTTAAAAAAGGTTCCGCCGTTGGTGTCGCTTACTACTATGGCAATACCAGTGGTAATCGTCACAAGAGTAATAAAATCAATGTGGATGGCACAGTTAGCATAGTGTCAGTCGCCGCGGCTTATGTTGAAGGTCCTTGGATCTTACGCGGTCAGTATCTCTACGGCACCTTAAGCGACAGCGATGCCATTACCCAAGCCAATAAAACAACGCCAGGCTTAAGGCCAGGTAACTTCGCACAGCTAGGATCGCAGTCACAGGCCTTTTTTGTCGAAGCGGGCATCGATTTGAATCATTTCACCTCTCTTCCGTTAACCGTTTTTGCCAACATAGATTATTCCAATCCTTTGATGGAAGTCGAAACTGGCACGGCGACTCAGCGTTTTGAAAATACTTGGACCAGTGTCGGCATTAACTATTTCCCTATCTCCCAGATAGTGATTAAAGCGGAAGCAGGCTTACAACAAGTGGCCGTAGCGAGCATTCCCGATACTAATTTCTTCGCCCTTGGCGTGGGTTACCAATTTTCGCTCTAGTCACATTCACTTTTGATGGAACAAATAGGAAATTAAGCACTATGACATTACGTAAAACGGCAATAGCCATCGCCCTTATGAGTACCTTAGCTGCCTGTGGTGGCTCTGGATCGGATGATTCAACGCCCACAACACCGACAACGCCGGATAATCGCTTTAGTTACGCCGCCACTGAGATGATCATTAACTTGACCGATGACGTTATCGTGGCTGGTTATGCGGACTTAGCCGCGAAAGCGCAAGCACTTTTACTGGCGACTCAGAAGCTCACTAACTCAACGGCACAAGCGGATTTAGACGCTGCTCAAGCTGCGTGGAAAGCGGCACGTTTACCATGGGAGCAAGGTGAATCACATATTTTTGGCCCAGTAGACTCACTCAGTATCGATCCACATCTTGATAGCTGGCCGCTTAATACGACCGATCTACAAACACAGCTAAATTCTAATTCAGGTTTTGATGCTGAGACGATTAAGGGCTGGAACGATGATGTACAAGGTTTTCATACCATTGAATTCTTATTATTCGGCGATGGTGTGAATAGTAATACTAAACCTATCAGTCAGTTAACAGCAAAAGAACGTGAGTATCTCATTGCATTGGCCGAAGTGTTCCGTGATTACACTAAGCAGCTCGACGACGCTTGGCAGGTAAACCACAATCCGCAAGATACTGCCGCTAAATCCTATGCTGAGTTGCTGAAGAATCCCGGTGTAGCAGGCAATACTATTTACTCATCGCAATTGGCTGTAGTTGAAGAGTTGATCAATGGCATGATCGCGATTGTCGATGAGGTTGGTAACGGTAAGATTGCCGATCCCTTTGGTGATTCCCTTGCCACCGCTGATACTTCAAAGGTGGAGTCGCAATATTCTTGGAACTCATTAGATGACTTTGCCAATAACATCATTGGGGTACGAAATGTATATCAAGGAGAGTTTACCGGTAACAGTGATCGTCAGGGCATCATTAACTTCGTGGCCGCTGCCGATGCGAACTTAGCGACACGTGTTAGCAGTGAAATCGATGATGCCATTATCAAGATCCGCGCTATTGCTGGCAGCAATCAACAGCCTTTCCGTCAAGCGATTAAAGATGATGCGGGAAGGGCAAGAATTCAAGTGGCAGTGGATGCCTTGACTAAGCTGAAAACCACACTTGAGTCTGATGTCATACCATTACTTTCTCGTTGGAAATCTTAATTTCATATTCAGAGCAATGCTAAGGCGATAGCGGTTCTTGGCATTGTCATGAAATGACGCTAAACGACGGAACCCGTTTGGTGAGTTATGTCTTAAGCAGCAAGGATGCAATTGCATAGTTGCTGCTTTGTCATTTTATTTGTGTGAGATTTTTGATGAATAACAGACTCGTTTTATTACCCGCCTTTTTCATTGGCTGTTTACAGCTGAGTGCCTGTGGTGGCAGTGGCGATGCTCAAGATGTTGATACCCCAATACCTGAACCCATTGTTTATCCTGAATATACGGATATCACTGCCAGCGGCGGCGCGACAACAACCTTTGATGCAGGCAATTCTGGACATGGTTTTTCTACACCATCGGTAAATCTAACGGCGACCGAACTTGCGCTGCATATGGTGGGCGATAAGTTTTTTGAGACTTCTTTTACCACGGCGCCAAACGCTGAACACCCTGAGTTAGATGGTTTAGGTCCTGTATTTAATAACGCTAACTGCAATGCATGCCATCAACGCGATGGACGTAATTCGACTCCACAAGTCAGCGCAGGCCAGACTCGAGTCAAACTGGGATCTGATGCGGGCATCTTTTTGCGGATAAGTAAGGCTGCCAAGGATGTCTGTATTAAAGGCGATGCGAGTAATGATTATTGTGCACCCATTCCAGTACCTGATTTCGGCGGACAACTGTTTCATCGAGGCGTACTGCAGGCACGTGTTGATTGGCAGCAGAATCAGTTTATTGGGCAAGCGGATGTTTACTTATCCTATGAGGCAAAGTCAGTGACCTACCCCGACGGTACTGAAGTCTTATTGAAGAAGCCGCTATTTGAAGTGGAAAACCCCTATGATGCGCCAGGAGAAACTAAGCAAAGCCCCAATTTGACCTCAAATCTTTTGCAAGACGATGTGTTAATGGGATGGCGTAATGGCATGCCAGTGTTTGGCTTAGGTCTGCTCGAAGCGATTGCGCAGGAGGATATTTTGCAACATGTCGATGAAAATGATGCAAATCATGACGGGATCTCTGCAAAGGCAAACTATGTTTTTGATGCTGTGAAGGCACAAGCGGGTGAGCAGGAACCTGTGTCCTTAGGTCGTTTTGGTTGGAAGGCGAATACCCCGAGTGTGCGTGTACAATCCCTAGGTGCAATGCGTGGCGATATTGGCATAACTAATCCGTTATTCCCCGATGAAAGTATCAAAGGAACGGCGCTACACGATGCTTATCTCACTCGAACTGGTTTTATTGATACAGGGGCAGATGAAAATGGTGCGCCTGAAGTCGGAGCCGAGTTCAGCGATGCCGTCGTTTTTTATGCTGAAACCTTGGCCGTTCCTGCAAGGCGGAATGTCGCTCAACCGAATGTAAGAGAGGGGGCGAGATTATTCACTCTGCTTAATTGTACCGCTTGTCATGTGCCCTCTTATACCACTAAAACGAGTGGTGAAATTGGTGGGCGAGCCATGAGTGATAGCTTAAAAGGACAGAAGATTTATCCCTTTACCGATTTATTATTACACGACATGGGCGAAGGACTCGCCGATGGTCGACCAGACTTTTTAGCCTCGGGAAGCGAATGGCGTACAAGGCCACTGTGGGGCATAGGTTTAACCCAGACGGTCAATCCTCAAGCCGGTTTCTTACATGATGGACGAGCCGCGACCCTAGAAGAAGCGGTATTGTGGCATGGTGGTGAAGCTGAGAAGAGTCAAATTGCCTTTATGAATTTATCTAAAAATGAACGTGAGCAAGTCATTGCATTTTTAATGTCTTTGTAAGGAGTGACAGGATGATTTGTCGATTCATCCTGTTTAATATATCTCAGTATGGGCAAACCTCAGGGTTTGCCTTTTTTTTGTGAGCTGGCTAAAACTACCACATATCCCTGAGTTGTTTGGCGCTAAGCTCGTGATCTATTTCATGTAAATGGGTGAGTAAATCACCTAGTATGCGATAGAGTAATAGGCTGTTTGCCTATTGGGAGATAAATTTAAGCCGCCTCCTATTATCTTTCAGGCCGCTTTTTCTTATTTTTGTTGAGATAAACCGAGACTAAAGTGAAAAAAATTCTGATCATTTTCTCCAGTGTCCACGGCCAGACCCGTAAAATCACGGATCAGCTAGCACAGCAGCTTAGAGACGCGGGCAATTCGGTTGTTATTGCGGACATAAAGGCGGTTCCAGCCATGGAGTCCTTCGATAAAATTATCATAGGTGCCAGTATTCGCCATGGTAAGCATAACTCTGTTTTATATGAGTTTATTCAAAAAAATCAGTCTCTGTTAACCCAAAAAGTAGGGGGCTTTTTCTCCGTGAGTTTAGTCGCCCGTAAACCGGAGAAAAATACGCCCGAAACGAACCCTTACATGCAGGCCTTTTTAAGTAAAACCACTTGGCGACCTAAATTGTTACAGGTTTTTGGTGGTAACTTAAACTATCAAGGCTATAACGCTCTAGATAGAAACATTATCCGTTTTATTATGTGGTTAACTAAAGGCCCAACGGATCCTGTGACTAATGTTGAATATACGGATTGGCAGAAAGTAGCCGAGTTTGCCGAGCAAATTCATCAAGCAAAGTAAGGAGATTAAATGCCGAGTCTGGTCGCTAAGCTCAGTAAAGTATTGGCTATTTTGCTTGCGCATCTGCATGTCTGGATTGTGATTTGCTCTACCTTATTAGTGTGTACTAGCCCATGGATTTTTATTGGCAGAAGCCTGAGAAGCCACGCTAGTATTTGGGATTACCTCCATGTTTACCTCGGGCTTTTTTGTGCCTTCCTCGGCGGGTTATTTCTGGTTCGCAATACCTTACAGGGTAAGTGGCACTTATATTTTGGTTGGTTGATGGGGGACTGGGCACAACTTAAGCAAGATATTGTGGGGATCACGCGAGGTAAGCTCCCCGTAGCGGGTGGTAAAGGGTTATTCAGCACAGTGGAAGGCATGGGTATGTTATTACTTGTCGCAACTGGGCTGACGGGGGGAGTGTGGTTTATCTACCAAGATACCGCCGTGGCAATGGAATGGCGCACTTATCACCAAATATTTGCCCAAGCTTTTATCGCCTTTTTGGTTATTCATATAGTGCTGGCCGCAACCCATATTATTGAATTTATTCGTCAATAGATTCTAGAATTGTTTTATTTTTTCCGTTGTTACACCGAGATTGAGTTCCGCCTATCGTAGAGACATCATGATTCGGAACCTATATTTAAGTTTGTTCCCCAGCAATCATACTCTGTCTGTAGTTAAACGCTGTTAAACGTTCAGCCCATGTTCATCGACAAGGTATACATTTACTCTTAGACTTAATTCCATATGCGTCCCTAAGCTTGACTCTTACTCTGTCTCTTCAAGATGTTCTACTAAAGATCAGTGTCTTTTTATTTGCAGAAATGAGTCTAAGCCTATTGAAGCGTTGAGAATTATTTTTGAAATCTTAAATGGAGGTATCCTATGAACATTCAAAAAAGTGCTCTTGCTGTTGTTTTAACGGGTTTACTGTTTGGTTGTGGCGGCTCAGATTCCGATGATCCCGTCCCCCAGATGGGAACCTTTAGTCTAGGCGTCTCCGATAATCCCGCCGATGCCAGATCAGTCGTTATTGCATTTAAACAAGTCGTTTTGAAAAATGATACAGGCAGTCATTCATTCAATGTTATGCCTAATGGTGAACTCAAATTTGTTGATTTGCTGGAGTTTCAAGGCAGTGCAGTAGAAACCTTAGTCAGTGGTCAGTCTATTCCCGTTGGTGAATACCAAATGTGCCTTTATATGAAAAATAGCACTGTGGCGAATACGGACAGTTCATTTGTGCAGACTATGGGCGATGCGATGCACGGGCTAGTGACCAATAGTAATGGTTCCTGTGGTGGCGTCGGTGCGGAGGATAGCGATACAGGAAGACTGTTTTTCAATCAAAAATTTACTATCGCGGCAGGTGTTAATAACTTTGTCGCCGAGTTTAATTTAAATAAAGGATTGCAGGGGCCACACGGGAACAAGGACCACTGGACTTTGAAACCAACTTCAGTTCAGTTGTTTAATCAATCCGAAGTCGGGGCGATTAAGGGGACAGTGGGTGCGACCGTGATGGAAGGATGCGAAATGGCTGCTACCGGTTCAGAATTTGCCCCCACGGTCTACTTATACCCCGCTAATACTGGGTTAGCGCAGATGAAGGATTTCCGTCCTGAGGCCGATACTGCCACTGAAATCGCTCCTATTGCCGCCGCCCGCGTCAATGACATTACTGATGCGACTGGCCAAGTTGTTGGGCATGGCTACGAATTTGGTTTTGTTGTTACTGGGGATTACAGCCTAGGCTACACTTGTTTGGCACAGAATGATGATCCCGATGTGAGCAATAGTGCAGACGATGTGGGTGCGCCATTTTTCATTTATGCCGATGAGCAGGGCATTACTGTTACTGCAAAAGCGGTCACTGAGCGTAATTTCCCATAGGCACGATGCCGTTGTGGATTTCCCCCACAGAATAAAACTGAGCTTCATAATAAAAAACCAGCAGAAATGCTGGTTTTTTTATGGCATGAATATTTAAGAACGCTGTTGGCGACCTAAACCTAACATTGCAGCAAATACGAGGAACAGCCAGCCTAAACTGCCACCCGAGCTTGTTGGGGCTTTGGCATCTTTTTCGACGGCAAGATAATTTATTACGCCAATTAATTCATCTAACGTTTTGATATTACTTAAATTGACTGCATATTTATCATTCACAATAAATGTGGGAACGCTTTCAACTCGGAACTGTTCCTGCTGCGCGCGCCACAGGGCAAGTTTTTCATCGGTGTTTTTGCTATCGGCAAGTTCATCATACTTGGCAGCATCTATGCCGAATTGGGCGAAGACTTGCTTAATATCGTCGCGACTGTTGATTTGCACTTGGTGTTCATGATTCGGTGCACTGTGATCATGGCCATTTGCACCTGCTTCACCTTGGATAGCAGTGAACATGGCATGGGTAATCGCCTCTTTATTATCAACGTGTTGAATAACCGAGAGTGAGCGCATCACCTCTGTCCCGATTGCGCTATTCATAAAATCAACATGTTTGCTATCAAAGCGAATCTGCTTATTTAAATTGGCTTTAATATCAGGTAGATAATTTGTTTCCATATTGAAGCAGTTATGGCAGTAAAATGAGTAAAACTCAGTGAGTTTGGGCTCGCTGCTGGGGGCCTTATCAGACACTTGAGTATAATGGGTGCCTTCGACAAAGTTGGCGGCAAACGCGCTTAATGGTGTGACAATTAAGGCTACAGCCAAGGTTAATGGTTTGATCATATGTTCCTCAAAGTCGGTTAGATTGAATTCAGATCTTCTGTTAACGGCTCGGCAAATTAGGCATTAGACAAACTGGGGATGTTTCTTCTCGAAGTGACGCTTGCCAAAATGCCCGTGTTCACACAGGGTTCCAGAGTAAATTGAAAGGCTTAATTATCGCTGAATTACAGTGGGGATATTGGAGTAAATGTGTGATCCCTGAAGGGAGTTTCCATGAGATTTACAGGACTGCAAAGGGGATCACACTTCTCTATGGGTCTATTTCGCACCTTACAGGGCCGAATGGTAGTGCAGTTGATAGCAGGAGCAAGCCCCTGTGCTAGGGCGAGCATCGCTAGTGACACCATCTTAAGCAATATCTCTTAAGGATTGCCAAGCCTCACAGACTTCGCGGAATCGTGTGGCATCGCCATCTGGCCGATCGGGATGCCATTTTAATGCTAAACGGCGCCACTGTTTGCGGATATCCCGCGCGCTTGCACTTTCATCTAACTCGAAGACTCTAAGGGCATGGCCCTTGTTCATTAAGTTCACATTGAGGCCAATATAACTCTTATAACTGCTCCAGAAGGCTTCCAATAACTCTCGAATTACATTTTCACTAGCATCGTAATTATTCCAGTCAAAGTAGTAATCCCTCAGGGCAGAATCTTGCATGATCAATAGGTTAACATTAGATGGGACTAAGCGGAATATTTGGATCTCCATGGCTTTGACTTGTAACCATTGCTTAGGTAGCAGTATTTCTTGTAATTCAAACAGGGCATTCATTAGCAGGAAATTGCGTTTAAAAAGATCGTTACCTGGATTGTCATCGAGGGGGTGAATAAGCCCTTTGCTTTGTAATTCTGTCGCAAGATGGTGGATTTTCCAACTGTGATTTGAGGCTTGCAATACAGAGAGAAGGGGCCAAATAAGAGGGTTGTCACCTTTAGTGGTCGATAACCGCTCCGATTGTGCCTGATCTGTGAGTGAGGATTTAGCGAGTAGCATACTGACTGTCCCATCCTATATGGTTTGCAAAGCTTAAGTGATGAAAAATAAACTTTATCTTATCGAACAGATGGTTGTGGCTAACCGTGGATTTTAAAGCCCTACCTTCGTCCATAAAACATCAGCGAAAATAGACTATGCCATAGAGCAAAAGTGTAGGTAAAGATGGATTTTAGAGCAATCGATCCGCGAGTCACTCCATCTTTTTGTTGGTTTTTAGGGATGATTTGGAGCTAGCGAAGCGGCATTTTTATGCAAAAAACAAAATGCCCCGATTTAAACACTGTTAAATCAAAGGCATTTTATTTATGGTTCGGTTTAGATTTCGGTGAAGATCACTTCTTGTGCTAAACGAGACTTAGGCAGCTGAGCGTTGAAATCGTTATCCGAGCGATAGCCGAGGGCGACGACCACTGAAGCACATAGACCTTTTTCCCGCAGACCTAAAACTTGGTTCAGTTTAGTAGCATCGAAACCTTCAATCGGACAGGCATCGATATCTAACACGCTCGCGCCAAGCATTAAGGTGCCGAGTGCTAAGTAGACTTGCTTCTCCATCCAATGTTGGGCATCTTTCAGCTCATATTTGTGCATATTGGCGAAGAAAGAGCGGCCATTATGTTGGCCTTGCTTGGCTTCTTCATTGGCAAAGCGACCATCCTTTGCTTCTTGTTCCAGCACTTGCAGTAAGTGCGCTTCATCTAATTGGGTACGAGTACAGAGTACAACTACATGGGAAGCATTGAGGATTTTTTGGGGTATTAAATGCGAAGTTTTCAGTCGCCTGCGCCACTAAGGCTTTGCCTTCGGCGGTGCTGGCCAGCACAAAGTGCCAAGGTTGCGAGTTAGTCGATGATGGGCTGAACTGCAGTAAGGTTTTGATTTCTTCTATTTTATCCGCAGGAATTGTCTTAGTAGGATCAAATGCCTTAGTGGTGTAACGCTTTTTCGCGAGAAAACTTAAATCACTCATGTAACGGCTCCATATCATCGAGGAATACAAATGTAGTACAGCATTTTAAGCGGGTTTAAGTAAAAAACAATGTGATCGAGACAGGTATTAGTTTCAAAAAATTTTTGAAACTGGATTCAGGATAAATGATGAAAATTATTGAAACACAAAGAAGCTTAATAGAAATTCTAGATAGGAATTCTGCCCCTTTACTGTTGAAGTACTACCTAGATAATCAACAGCATTTAGCACCTTGGGAGCCTATTCGTGGAAGTCATTATTTAACGCTTGAGTATTGGCAAGATGCATTAACCGCGGCGGAGCAAGCATTTAGTCATGGCAGTGAGTTCAAGTTTGTCGCATTGACAAAAGACCGACAGGAAGTCATAGGCATTTGTAATTTTACAGGTGTTACCCGTGGTGTTTTTCAAGCCTGTTTTCTTGGCTATTCTATCTCGCAAAGATTTGAGGGGCAGGGGCTAATGACTGAAATTTTGTCTGCCGGAATAGATTACATGTTTAAGAACGTTGGACTTCACCGAATCATGGCAAATTATATGCCTGAAAATAAGCGTAGTGCTGCAGTTTTGGCACAATTAGGATTTGAAAAGGAAGGTTTTGCCCGAGATTACTTGATGATTGCAGGGCAATGGCGGGATCATGTTTTGACGGCAAAGATCAATGGATGAGCTTAGTGCTAAGTTATGATCTGGCTTTAGATATAAGGCTTAGGTTGATTAAGGCAAAGCTTTTAGCCTGTATGGCCTATGCTGATTACTCTTTATTAAAAGAAGTCCCATCAGAGTCCAACTGGCTGATACGCCAGAACAATCCAACCATACCAGTATCCAGCTGCGGATTCGGGCTGCATTAAAAGGTGAGCACCCAAAAAATCTATTGCCTTTAATCGGTAATGAACACGAAAACCAGCCCAATGGCATTGCGTTTTCCTTAACGGATTACCTCGAATTGGTTGATGATACTGGTCGAATCATCCGCAATGATAAACGTGGTGCTATCAGTGAAAATAGCGCTAAGTTACTGACAAGATTAAATATTCCCCATGGCAATTGGCTTAAATTGACCACAGAGTTTGGCAAGCTATTTCATGGCCCAGTGGGCACGCTGCAAGAACTGACCGGTTACTGCGAACATTTAGAAAAGCGACGACACTTTGCGGCAAGCAGTCAGCACTTACACAGCAACTGACAGCAACTTACATCACTTCGAAAATAATTATCGTCTAGCACCTCCCAAGTGCTGGGATGACTTACTTCGTCTGAAATACACCATTTTTGAAGGAATTAGCTCAATTTATTGTCTTAAATACAGTCCCTGCAACTGTTGATGGTTCTTATTTTAGCTATTTTAACTCGTACAAGTTGTAGACAAGTCGAAAGTGCATTATGTCGTTAATCTAAAATGGGTGGCTAGATTTATTGGCAGAACCCACATTTCGGAGTCTATATTCCGCAAAAAGTGTTATGTCCTGAAATATCTTAAAAAACTTCTGATTTATCTACAAAATCAATTAGATCAATACTGCAGTTAATCGCATGGGTGCCAGATGAGTCTTGGTAAACACCATTCTCATCCATACTTCTTACAAACACGTGATACGCTTCATTACTTCTTACATTAAAAAACAATAGATCCTTAGATGGTATGAAAACTTGTAAGTAAAAATCTTCGCTCGGATGACCTTCGGGAAATTTTCTTTTCCACAATGGCTGATAAGCTTGCAAACAATCATAAAAATCGGCAAACCTAATTATCTCTTCCTGTTTACCATATCTGGATAACTTTATCGCTTGATAGACTTCGGTTTTACTAACATCCGTCATAACATTAATGAATTTATGATCATCCTTTATAAAAACAAAATAAATAAACACTGGTGGTACCAGTAGAAAAAACAATAACACTATTTTTAAACGTAACTCAAACATCCACTTTCCCTCCTGCAAATACTTTTCACTACCTACCACTTTTTTCAAAAAATGTCCCGTCATACCCTATATTGTAGTAGGCTTCCGGCACAGGAAGGATGCTGGGTGACTCCAGCGTTATCATTAGCCCTTTAACTTTTGATGACTCTAGTTTAAGCGATTTTAGCTTGTACAAGTTGTAGACAAACCCAAAGTGCATTATGTTGTTGATCTAAAATTGATAGCTAGATTTTACAATTTTTTAATGGGTTAACTCATTTTTATGCTTCAGCTTTAGCTCTTTAACTTTTGATGACTCTAGTTTAAGCAATTTTAGCTCGTACAAGATGTAGACAAACCCAAAGTGCATTATGTTATTGATCTAAAATGGATGGCTAGATTTTTGGCAATAGAGAAGGAAAATAGGATGGGATGGATTCTGTTTGCAGTAGCAATTGGGGTTTACTTTATATACCGTACTCTCTCAGGTAATATCAGGAAAGCTTCGAAAATCATAGGGTACAGCCTCAATATCAAAGACACTATGGTTACGGAATGTATAGGCGCAATGCGAACGGACCCAAGTGCGGGCCCAGAGAATACCACAAGACAGCGACTTTTTTGTGAATCTGTGATTCGTTCACATGGGAGCATCGAGAAAATGAGCCCATTGGTTAAGACATTTTACATTTATCAGATACTGAAGAACCCTCACGATGATAATGTAAGCTGGTGGGCGAATCGGCTTAAAGATTGTGGGTTTTCAGCTGAAATAACAGCGCATGAACGTGAGATATTCGAAACCTTTTTTGAAGTTGACCATGGTGGTTTTAAAGAGTTTGTTTCAGTGCACAACCAAACACTCATATAACAAGCCCAATCAGAAATACGTACTGCGCGCGCGGGATCTTGCTATGCTCGCCCCTTGTTGGAGGCGTTAGCACTCAACCGAGCATGGAGATAATGAATTGAGAAAGCCAAGATTATTTATTGCTTCATCTGTTGAGAGTTTAGCTATTGCCGAAGCTGTGAATGTAAATTTGGATCATGAGTTTGAAGTTACTCTCTGGAAGAATGGCACTTTCAAGCTCTCATCTTCTGCAATTGATGATCTTGTAGAGAAATCATCTTTTGTAGATTTTGCGCTCTTTATTTTTGCTCCAGACGACATATCTACGATTCGGAGCAGAAGCCAGCATGTAGTCCGAGATAACGTAATCTTCGAGATGGGGTTATTTGTTGGTGCAATTGGTAAATCGCGCTCATTCATATTAAAGCCCCGCGATGTAGAAATGTACCTTCCAACTGATTTGCTAGGTGTAACCCCTGCTGATTATGATGCAAATCGATCGGACGGGGATTTGGTTTCAGCGACTAATCGTGCGTGTTCATTGATTAAATCTGAGGTTGAAAGGCTGGGTTTAATAAATCACGAAAGACTCTCTGAATCCAAAAAGATTATTGCCAATCCCACAAGTTACGAACTCAAAGAGCAAGACTACAAATTTCTAGCAGCTTGCCTACAAAGCCATACCGCAAATCCTGTGGGCCTACCGTTTCATAGAATTTCAAACAATTTCCGCGGTACAAATGAGGCAGCGTTACAAATATCGTTGATAAAATTAGAAAGAATGGGGTATTTGAGCAAAACAGTGGAAACCGACGAGCATGATGGCTACGACTTTTATGCGTACTCTATTACTGAGATGGGAGTTGATATTCTGTTGCAGAACGAAGATCTTCTACAACCAAAAGCTCCCTTACCACCGCTAGGTTTTGATAGTGATGTGCCATTCTAGTGCTAACAAGCGCATGTTGCCGGACTGTTTTTCCGCTGCGCCCCAAACCAGCCACAAATGCGGGCGTTACCCCATAGAAATATTAATCCGAAACCAACGTATTAGAGTAAAAAATCTAACAAGGTTTTGTCCCAAAACGTGCCGCGTATTTCTTTAAAACTTACAGGCCACACCGATGCTAAGCAGGTGAGCCATGGTGATTGGCGAGACGACCGTCCGCCCCATGGACGGGGCGGTCGAGCATCCAGGGAGGGACTTGCTGCGTGTCGGTGAGCGAGCAACATGGCAAGCCTGCGTTAGTGGATATCAGCCAACGAATATGCGGGTTCTGTGTAAACTAATCTGGTTACCATAACTTTGCTAATGCTATTAATCACCTTTAGTGCCTTAAACTTACGTATTTTTGTCCCAAAGCGTACTACCTATGTCTTTAAAATCTACAGGTTACGCTAGTGCTAAAAAGGTCAGCCAGAGAGATATGCAAGATGACAATCCGCCCCTGCCTCCAATAATGAATTTAACTTAAGCCGCTTTAGCTAGCGCAGTACTTTGCTTAAAAACGCTTGGGTGCGGGCTTCTTTGGGATGGGTAAATAACTCATCGGGTGGGCTCGATTCGACCACATAGCCGCCATCCATAAAGATCACTCGGTCAGACACATCGCGCGCAAAGCCCATTTCATGGGTGACAATCACCATGGTCATGCCCTTCAGCGCTAGGTCTTTCATCACATCTAGCACATCGCCGACCATTTCGGGATCGAGTGCCGATGTCGGCTCATCAAATAACATCAAGTCTGGTTCCATCGCCAGTGCGCGGGCAATGGCGACCCTTTGTTTTTGGCCGCCGGATAAGCTGGCGGGATAAGCATTGGCTTTGTCACTTAAGCCGACCTGTGCCAGTAGGTCGAGGGCTTTCGTTTCGGCCTGAGGTGGCGTCATCAGTTTTAGACTGATGGGGGCTAAGGTAATGTTTTGGATGACAGTTTTATGGGGAAACAGGTTAAAGTTTTGAAACACCATGCCCACTTTTTGCCGCAGTTTATCGACACAGGCATCTTTGGCTGTTATCGACTGGCCTTCGATTTCAATATCCCCTTGGCTAGGTTGCTCAAGCAGATTGATACAGCGCAAAAAGGTACTCTTGCCACTGCCGCTGGGGCCAATGACACTGACCACTTCACCTTGGCGAATATGCTCGTTTATGCCTTTAAGCACATGGTTATCACCGAAATTTTTATGCAGGTTGGTTATCTTAATCACTTTGTTTCAACCTCTTTTCGAATTTCGACAGCATGAATGTGAAGCTGTAGGTCAGGAATAGGTAGATGAGTGCGCAGGTAAATAAGGGCACACTGTCTTCGAAGGTGCGACTACGGATGATCTCTCCGGCGCGCATTAAGTCGACACCGCCGATAAAGCCAATGACCGCGGTTTCCTTGAGTAGCACAATAAATTCATTACCAAGGGCTGGCAGAATATTCTTGATGGCCTGGGGCAAGATGATCGACTTCATCGTCATGGCCTGGGATAAACCGAGTGAGCGTGCCGCTTCGGTTTGCCCTTTGTCTACGGCTTGAATGCCTGCGCGGATAATCTCCGAAATATAGGCGCCACTGTTTAGGCCAAAGGCGATGATGGCGGCGGTGATTTTATCGACATCTAAGGCTGAAAGTACGATGAAGTAAAGGATCACTAACTGCACAACCACAGGTGTGCCACGGATCACGCCGACATAAAGGTTCGCTGGGAAGCGGATATACCACTTAGATGACATTTTCATCAGCGTGGTGCCAACGCCCAGAACTGCACCTAATAACATGGCAAAAAAAGTGACGATAAGCGTGACCTTCAAACCATTTAAAATCAGCAGTATGCCTATCATGCCATCGTCGCCTATGGGGCTAAATAGCGAGGTATTGATTGCATCTATCATAGGTATCACTTGATATGGGCTGAAACGAGCGTCTGATATTGGCCGTCGGCTTTCATGTTAGCCAGTGTTTTGTTGATGCTCGCCAGCAGTTCTGGTTGCTCTTTCGACACGGCGAAGCCATAAAACTCAGCAGGAAAATCCAGTTTAATCAGCTTTAATTCAGGATTTTTAGCCAGGTAGTTAGCGGCAGGTTCGCTGTCAAATAGCACTAAATCCACCTTGGCATTTTTAAGTTCCATGATGGCTTCAAAACCCGTATTAAAGGCGGTGATATTTTGCGTGTATTTTTTCGACATGATGTCAGCTGTTGTGCCTAACTGCACCGCAAAATGTTTACCCTTAATATCTTCAAGTGTGTGAATACTATCGTTATCTTTGTTAACTAATACGACTTGAGTCGCTTCGTAGTAAGGGTCAGAGAAGTTTACGTTTGCTTGACGTTCGGCGGTGATCGTCATGCCCGAGGCGATAAAGTCAATTTTGCCGGAATTGAGCGCGACGATCAGTGAATCGAATTTCATATTTTCGACTTTCAGCGTCTTGCCTGCATCTTTAGCGATTTGTTTTGCCAGTTCGATATCGAAGCCTTTGATTTCATCGCCACTTTGGCCGCCAACATATTCGAAGGGAGGAAAGGCGGCATTGGTGCCAACCACTAATACCTCATCGCTTTTTCCACATCCAGCTAACAACAAGGTGGCAGTCAAGGTGAGGCCGCCTAATAACGTGGATTTTTTCATTTCTGACTCTCTTATCAATTTGGTTATGCTGACGGCGACTATAGGCAGATGAACCAGTTGTGTCAATATTTATGCTTTAAAATTGATTATAAATTCACTTTGTTTTGGGGTTTTAGTGACTATTTCGAAATCGTTTTATGCTATAGCTTGATTTGATACTGAATTGTTTTTAAATAGTTAGCTTGTTGTGTGTCGGAGGGCTTGGGTGGTAAACATCAGTGTTATAGTGTAATAATTTAAATCAGTTTATATTCATTCATTGAATAAAAAGGTATTTAACGAGCCATTTACGATAAACACTTGGCTAAACTGATTATTTTATTCGCTTTTTAATCACATTTTTTAGGAATAATGGGTATTTAGCGCATAAATTAGGCTAATCTTTAGGTCGGATTGAATGGTCATTATGGGAGCAAAATGTGAGATATCTTAGTTTAGCGTCGCTTGTTCTTTTATTAAATTTATCAACCTCGGTGAGTGCTGAAGAGCAGACTCAATGGCATTACAGCTTAGGTATCCACGATTTTGTGGTGGAGGAGGAGAACTCTCACACATTCGGTGCAGACATGAGTTTATTGATTGCACATAGGACCGCATCGGATATTCAGCTTTCCGCTTCGATCGATGTTTTCCTCGATGTGGATGTGGATGACTTAGATCCTGACCATATTCCAGTCTGGTTCAAGTCTGATTATGCGGCGATAGGTGAACTCTATCGTTTCGCACCCGAGTTTTTCCTGGGTTGGCAGGTGGATTTGCAGGGCAAACGTAATACGGTTAGCTCGGTAGAAAAACAAATTAAGTTATTTCCCGGGTTAACTGCCAATTACCAAGGTCAACGAGCGCAGGCTCAGTTAAAAGCGGGGGCGGGGTATTACTTTATGGAGATTGATGACGATGTGCCAAGAACCCGTGGTTATGATCGGGGCGATTTTGGCAATGATGGGATAGCCTACACTGTGATGGGCAGTTTTGGCGCGGATATCACGCCTAAGTTACATATGAGCGCTGCGGCGCAAACTTGGCATGATGGTGACGCATGGCTTGAGGATCAATATAAGTTTGACCTAACCTATCAAACGAATTTCTGGGCAGAGCATAGCCAGTGGGTGTTGAGCGTTGAACACACTCAATACAATCTTGACCAATATGCCAAGGTCGATGTGGATTCACCCGAATACCTGCCCATTTTACCTTGGGATAACGATACTCTAGTGCGTTTGAGCTTAGTGATCCCTTGGTAACATAGGGTCATTTATGGGCTAAGTGTTTCTCGACCAAGGTAATCATGGCCTTGGCTGCGAAGGATAACACTTGATCTCTACGCCAGAAGAGTGACAACTCCCAACGCAGTTCGTCACTCGCTAGCGGAATATTGACGACCCCAGCGACACTATAGCGCCGTGCTATTGAGCGCGGCAGTATCATCACCCCCGTGCCCGCTGCCACTAAGGCGATACCAAAATCGGCTTGGCTGACACGGGTGATATTCTGGGGAGTAAATCCCGCAAGTTGGCAGGCCTTGAGCACTAATTGGTAGAGGGTATACTCAGTTTCAAACATGACCTGAGGCTGATCCTTTAGATCGACAATCGATAATATCTCTCTGGAAGCTAATGCATTTTCCCTTGGTAGTACGACAACCATAGGATCGTTAAATACCCGAATGCCATCGTAACCCTCATCGAAGTTGATAATCCCTGTGGCGAGTTCAATTTCCCCTTTTTGAATGGCAATCGTTTGCTCAACGCCGCCACGGACGAGCAAGTGCATCTCTATTTGCGGATATTGCTGACGATATTTGGCTATTATGGGGGCAAAAATTTCGGCGCTGCCAAGGGGAGCCAACCCCAGTTTGAGTTCACCAGCGGTTAAGCTGCGCTGCGCCGTGAGTTCGGCAAGCATACGTTGTCTTCCTGCGAGCAACTCTTTACCGTGTCGATAGACCACTTCCCCTGCGGGGGTAAGTTTAACTTGAGTACCGCGTTTGCCCCGTTCAAGCAAGGTAAGATCCAGCTCATCCTCTAATTGCCGCACGGCTTTTGAGAGGGCTGGCTGAGTCAGGTGTACTTTTTCCCCTGCTTTACCAAAACCGCCCGCATCAACGACCTCAATAAAATAACGGATCACTTTAAGATCCATGTTTACCCACCTTAAAAGCATTCTTAAAATTTATGGATTACATTCTTAATATTCATTTTTTTTATCAAATAGGCAAGCCTAAACTACCACTATAGAAACTGAGAGTTAATCGAGAACGTCATGTTATTTCCAGCCGCAACACGTCGATGCCGTTATGGGGCCTTGCTCTTTATCCAAATAGGTCTCTTTTGTTTACTGTCCTTTGCTTGCCACTGGGTGGCAATTTGGGCGCATTTGCCCATACCCGGTAGCGTGCTTGGTTTAGGTATCTTATTGATTTTGCTTGGCTCTAAACTTATACCTGAGAGTGCTGTGCAATTAGGCGCCGCATGGCTTATCGGGGAGTTATTGCTGTTTTTTATTCCCCCAGTGATATCCGTGATTAAGTATGAAGGGTTATTTGAGCAATATGGCGCCAATATCCTGTTTACGTTGGTGATAGGCAGTGTATGTGTGATGGTGGGAACCGGATTTGTGGTAGACAGAGTGTTTCGTTTCGAGCGTCAGCTCAATATTAAAAAGCATGCTCGCCGCCATGCTAAGGCCATTTAGGATGTCTAACCTAGATCTAAGCACTGTGGGTTTATCCTCATTGCTGTTTTCC
Source organism: Shewanella sp. HN-41 (assembly GCF_000217915.1). GTDB lineage: Bacteria > Pseudomonadota > Gammaproteobacteria > Enterobacterales > Shewanellaceae > Shewanella. Next base: position 208,841 of record NZ_AFOZ01000014.1, read on the forward strand.
CAAACAGGGTTAGCACTGCTCAGCCTATTGCTGACGCTATGCTGTTATTTCGCCGCTAAATGTTTATATCAACGCCATAGGGTCTGGTGGCTAGCCCCGATAGTATTTGCCCCTGTGGTGATCACTGTATTGGTATTTAACTTAGATATCCCCTTACCGATCTATTTTGAATATACCCATTGGTTAATGGCCATGTTAGCTCCGGCTACTATCGCCTTTGCGCTGCCGATTTACCGCGAACGCAAGTTGATCCGTCAGTACCCGCTTACTCTCAGTTTGGGGGTAGTTGCAGGCCTATTCCTCGGCATGATCTCGAGTTGGCTGTTGGTGAAGTGGGTACCACTTCCCGTTGAGCTTTCAAGGAGTCTATTCGTTCGCTCCGTTTCAACTCCCTTTGCGATGGAGGCGACAGGTGCATTTGGTGGGGTGCCAGAACTGACGGCCATGATGGTACTCATCACTGGGATTATTGGCATGTTAGTGTGTGAACCTTTATTTAAACTGATGCACATTCGAACCTCCCTAGGCAAAGGTGTTGCACTGGGGGCATCGGCCCATGGTGCTGGCGCGGCTAAGGCAACGGAGCTTGGACAACAGGAGGGCGTTATCGCCAGCTTAACGATGATTTTTATTGGTATTGCTATGGTGTTAGGCGCGCCAGTTTTTGCTCTGATGTTCAGTTAGCATTTTATCTATTTTGTTTTGCCTCTTAGGGCGTTGGCCGCATTCGGTTATACGCCCATTTTTTTGCTTGAGTCTTAGTTGGTAAAGTATGGCATGCTCTAGCCAGATGAAATGCAACCTAAAATGGTAGATCAGATGTCCAATAAGCCAGAAACATCGCCAACAACAATCCTCAAGGTGAGTTTGCGTCCGGTCACGGAGCAGGATCTTGAGGTGTTGTATACGCACCAATGCGATCCGATAGCGAATCAACTCGCCCAGTTTTCCCCACGGGATCGCGAAGCCTTTTTTGCCCATTGGCAGCACAATATTCTCGGACAGGAAAATGTGCTCGCAATGGCGATAGTGGTCGATGGCAAGCTTGTCGGTTATCTCGGTCATTGGCAAAGTGAAGGCCAATCACTGGTAGGATATTGGATTGACAGGGAGTATTGGGGTAAGGGTGTCGCCACCCAAGCCCTAGGTGAGTTTTTGCCATTAGTTCGTTTAAGGCCACTCTTTGCCCATGTGGCTTCCCATAACATCGCTTCCCAGCGGGTACTTTTACACCACGGGTTTCGCCTAACAAACGCATACATCCAAGAGAGTGGCGATACACAACCCCTTGTGGAGTTCGTACTCGATTAGCCCATGCTTTCTAGCCAGAGCGCTTTTTAGTTAAAGTACTTTTTAGTTAAAGAATTGGGGGCTGTTTTATGTGGTTCACGTTAATACTATTTTCATAAACTGGCGTCAGTATTGAATATTGTCACTGAGCCATATTCCATTGTATCGAAATTATGTTAGATTCTGGCGAACTGATGGAGATAGAGGTATGTTTATCACTGTCATCAACAGTTCTCCACAGGGCAGTCACTGCAATAACGCTTAAATTTGCAGAGATGTGTCAGGAAGTTACACCAATTCAGAGTCTGCTTATGCAACCCAATTTATTTCCCGAACAAAGAAATGTTAACCGTGGAACTAGGCTGATACCTTCGTCGGTTGAAGCCAAATCTCACCGCGGCCGCCTACAACGTATGGTTGGCAGTGTATTGCTGACCTGCAGCGTATTACTGAGTCTCTCAGCCTGTGCGGCTGGCAAGGCTAACACGCCGCAAGAGGGTGAAGCATTTAGCTACGCTTGGCTAAAAGGCTATGCCCATACGCTGGCGTCAGAATCCTATGTCAGCCATAAGGGCGAATTGCCTAAGAGCTTACAGGGCATGAGCTGGGACGATTACCAGCAATTCCATTATAAGAAAAAGGCGGCCATGTGGCGTGAGGATGATTCAGAGTTTCGCGCCGAACTGTTTCACTTAGGCCTCTATTTTGATACACCTGTCCACATCTATGAGCTTGATGGGGGGAAGGCGGAGCTTATCGAATATTCACCCTCGATGTTTGATTATGGCAAATCCAAAGTGAAGGGCAGTCAGATGCCGAAGGACCTAGGGTTTGCTGGCTTTAGAATGCAGTTTAATACTGACTGGCAACGCGATGTAGTCGCCTTCTTAGGGGCAAGCTATTTCCGTGCGGTAGGCCAAGAAATGCAGTACGGTCTGTCAGCCCGTGGTTTAGCTGTGGATACGGCATTACCAAAACCGGAAGAGTTTCCGATGTTTACGCACTTCTGGTTAGAGAAGCCACAACCAGGTTCTAACATTGCTACTGTTTATGCCTTGCTTGATTCACCGAGTGTGACAGGGGCTTATCGCTTCGATATCGAGCCGGGTGAGCGTTTAAAAATGAAGGTGGATGTGGCGATTTATCCACGTAAAGCCATCGAGCGTTTAGGGGTTGCACCGCTAACGAGTATGTATATGGTCGGTGAAAATGATCGCCGCACCGGTTACGACTGGCGTCAAGAGATCCACGATACCGATGGCCTTGCCATGCACACGGGTAACGGTGAATGGATTTGGCGTCCTTTAGCTAACCCAAGCAATTTACGTTTTAATGCCTATAGCGACGAGAATCCAAAGGGGTTTGGTTTGCTGCAGCGGGATCGTCATTTCGATCATTACCAGGATGACGGCGTTTTCTATGAAAAACGTCCGAGCCTGTGGATCGAACCAACGGGGAACTGGGGTAAAGGTTCCGTACAGTTAGTGGAAATCCCAACCCTAGATGAAACCTTCGATAACATAGTGGCCTTCTGGAATCCTGCTGAACCCATCCAGCCCGGTCAAGAATTGCTATATAGCTACAACATGTACTGGGGCGGAATTCCACCCGTTCAGTCACCACGTGCCCGCGTAGTGGATACTTTCACTGGCCTAGGTGGTGTGGTTGGCCAAAAACGTAAGTACTATAGCAAGCGTTTTGTGATTGATTTTGCTGGTGGTTCCTTACCTATGTTAGGCAAGGATACCCAAGTGAAGGCGGTGATCAGCACCTCTCAGGGCCGTGTAGAAATTGAGTCTGCCCGTCCTCTAGCATCGATCAACGGTTATCGTGCCATGTTTGATCTTGTGCCTCCAGAAGATAGTCTCGAGCCGATAAATCTGCGAGTGTACTTGGAGGTTGATGGACAGCCACTCACTGAGACTTGGATGTACCAGTGGACTCCACCACCGATGGATGATCGCGAATTACACAATGCGGGTCATCTGCAATAACGCCAGCGTGAGTCGCTAACCTAAAACGCCAGCTAATTTAAGCTGGCGTTTTTGTGCGTGGGCATTCGGCTTGCTTCTGTGCCATGGCAAGTCTGCGAGCGTCATTGTGGGCTATGTTGGCTCGCTAAACAGCCCCATTTGGGTGCTGGTTTCCTCTGGTGTTTTAACGAGTAAACTCAGTGCTGAGAGTTGAACTTGCTCTGCAATCTGCTCTCGCAGCTTTTGATATAGGCGAATGGCAAGTTCGGGGGCGGTTCGATTATCGGGAGTGTGGATAAAAAGATAGGGTTCGCGGCCTTCGATGAGCCAGAGCGGCAATTGCTTCTGCCAATTGGCAAAGAAGACATCATTATTCTTGGGGAGTCCCGCGGTTTCTGCCTGTATGAGTCCTTGCTCTGTCACGTCAGTTTGTCCAATAAAACGTACTACGGGTGTATTCGCTGTGGCAATAGGATGTACAGGCAGTCGCGGTTTTTTCTTATGGGCATCGATGATGGCTTGATTGCTGGGAGGTAGGGCAAACAATGGACGACTATCCATAATGATACGATTGATACCCTTACCTATGAGGAGTCGATTTAGTGCTCGTTCTGCATCACCCTTAGCAAAAAAAGCGGGATGTCTCACTTCTACACCGTAGTTGAGTCCCTGGGGAACTTGGTCTAAAAACTGTTTCAGTACAGGCAATTGTTCCGGCCCGAAGTGAGCGGGTAACTGTATTTTCCAAACTCCCGTTTTCTCTATCAGCGGCGCCATTACTCGAAAAAAATCATTGAGTTCTTGTCCGCAAAGTAAAAGCTGTTTTTGGTGGGTGATGGTCTGTGGCAGCTTAAAGGTAAAACGAAAACTCTCTGGGGTCGCACTGTGCCAATTCAATACGGTTTGTTGGCTCGGTGTTGCGTAGAAACTGGTGTTGCCTTCAACGGTATTAAAAATGTCGGCATAGCGGGCAAGTCGATCGACCTGTTTGGTTTCGCGGCCATAAATACTGCCTTGCCAATGCTGATGCGACCACATGGCTAACCCAAGACGTAGACTTCCATGACGGTGTGAAGGCGGTACGAGTGGATTCAAATCGACATTCCTTTCACAATGCTGCGGGTTAGTCCCCGTATGATTTACTCAACTAATAATTGAGCGCTATTGTGCCTATATCCTTATATAGGCGTCAAATTTGTTGCAATTGCCTGTGTTAGTTCGATTTTATACTCAATCATCATGGATAAATTAGCTGGCTCGAAACGTCTATTCATCAATGTTGGTGATGGATAGAGGTTGAAAAATATCCTACTCTAATAGTGTGTTATTGTACGCTTAACATGCCTAATGGAATCGAGATAAGCCTATATCTACGGTATATTGTGTTGTTAGTTACTACGTTGTGAGTGATTAAGTTTAAGTACAGTGCTAATGTTGATTTTTCATATGTTGACTCGTTTGCATTGCTTTTTTTTTGCAATGGATCTTGAGTGGAGAACCGCGTGAATAATGATGGTTACACATCCCTAAGTCATTTTATCGATCTTCTTTTGGATGCGATTTGTGTCGTCGATAAAACGGGACGATTTGAGTTTGTTAGCGCAGGTGCCGAGCGCATTTTTGGTTATACCCCTGAAGAAATGATTGGCATGCAGATGTTAGATCTGGTGTTGCCTGAAGATCGAGAGCGCACCCTTGCGACGGCGCAGGAGATCATGACGGGACGTTTTAAGGTGGATTTTGAGAACCGATACATCCGTAAAGATGGTTCAATTGTGGATATTCTCTGGTCCGCACGATGGTCAGAGGCCTACCAGCAGCGAGTCGCCGTAGCCCGTGATATCACTAAGAGCAAGAATGCTGAACGTAGGCAGTCAGCCCTGTACGCGATCTCCGAGGCTGTGCATGTCGCTGAGAATTTACTCGCGCTCTATAGTCGCCTTCATCAAATCATGGCGAAACTCCTACCCGCGGCTAATTTTGCCATTGCACTCTATGATCAAGATTTAAATGAATTAAGCTTTCCTTACCGGGTCTTGTCCGAAGAGTATGCGGAAGTCGATACCACAAGTTTTAACATTTTCACCGAGCAAGTGATCCACAGTGCCGAGTCTTTACTGTTATGTCCCATCATGTTAAGTGGGGAGGACAGCGCCGCACAGTGTGAGTTTGATCATTGTAATATGAGCTGGCTTGGCGTACCGCTTAAGCTACAAAAGGGGGTGATAGGCGCACTGGTGATGCATAGCGATCCAAGGTCAGCCTCCTATACCCAACAAGATCGTGAGCTCGTTGAATTTGTTTCGGCTCAAATTGCTTTTGCCATTGAACGTCGGCAGATGTTGGCTCGTTTAGAACATATCGCTCTGTACGATCAGTTAACCCATTTGCCAAACCGCGAGCTGTTTTACGATAGATTTCAGAAAGCATTGACTCTGGCCAACAGGGAGTCGAGCTACTTCTCTTTGCTTTACTTAGATTTAGATAAGTTTAAATGGGTCAACGATACCTATGGTCATAGTGTGGGCGATCTATTACTGCAAATCACCGCCCAGCGTATTCTCAGTTGTGTGAGGGAATCGGATACAGTGGCGCGTTTGGGTGGCGACGAATTTGTTATTTTGCTCGAGCGAGTGGATTCGGCTCAAAATACGCTATTAGTGGCGCAGAAAATACTACAAATGCTAAATCAACCATTTGAGCTTGCCGAACAACAGATCCATATTTTACCCAGTATAGGTATTGCCCTATACCCAGAGCACGGTTTGGATGAGACACAACTACTTTCCTGTGCAGATGCCGCCATGTATAAGGCGAAAAAGAATGGTGGAAATCGTATTGAGATGGGCTACCAAGGTTTAAGAACGGTACAAGTGGAATCTTTACCTCACCTCAAAATTCAATTGATTGATAATAAAAAATGATGTAACTTACCATCAATAAAATGCCCGATAATGTCAGCTTATCGGGCATTTTTATTTATGGCTGATAATCAATTGATGGTTAGCCCAGTACTACAGCTTAAAGCGGTTGACCTCTTGCTGCAGTGACGCCGCCAAATGGGCGAGTTCCTGAGCCTGTACCATAGACGTTTGGGCTTCGATAGAGAGATTTTCAGAGACCTCACGGATGGATTCGGTGTTGCGGTTGATCTCGCTGGTGACTGAGGTTTGTTCCTCCGCTGCGGTAGCAATTTGACTCGCCATATCCGAAATATCATTAATGGCTTTGCTGATTTGCAATAGACTCTCACTGGCCGAATTGGCGTCGGCCACACTGGTTTCAGCCATTTCGTGACTCTGGGTCATGGATTTAACCGCTTTACCTGCCGTTTGTTGTAGGGTCTCGATCATGGCTTGAATTTCTTGGGTTGATGAATGGGTGCGCTGTGACAATACCCGCACTTCGTCGGCAACGACCGCAAAACCTCGGCCCTGTTCGCCAGCGCGAGCGGCTTCGATAGCTGCGTTTAGAGCCAATAGATTGGTCTGCTCGGCAATGCCGCTGATGGTCAGTAGAATGCTGTTGATTTTCTGCGAATGTTCGTTGAGTTCACCGATAATACGGCCAGCGGTTTCCACTTCATTGGCTAAATTACGAATGGATTGCTGACTTTGCATAACTTGCTTTTGCCCGTGATTTGATAGACCTACGGCATTTTGCGCCGTTTGTGCCGTGTGCTCGGCATTGCTGGCAATCTCCTCTGTCGCACTCGCCATTTCGGTAACAGCAGTGGCAACCATAGTCACTTCATCCTGTTGTACTTCAATGCGTTGGCTATTATCGGTTGCCGAAGCACTACTGCCTTTCGCTTGGTATTCGAGCTGGCCTGCGATTTTGTGCATGCGAGAGATCATACCGTGGAGACGTTCGACAAAGCGGTTAAAACCTGAGGCCAGCATACCTATTTCATCGTGCTGATTGGCAGTATGAATACGTACCGTTAAATCACCATCCCCCTCGGCAATATCATTGAGCGCTTGGGCTACACGTTCCAGATCTCTGAATTGGATTTTGAAAATGGCAACCAGAATCAAACCAAACAGGAACAACAGAGCGGCACCAACGGCGGACATCCACCATGCCAAATTAGTCGCTTGGGACATGATCTCCCGTTTATCCATAACGAAAATGAGCGCCCAGTCAGTTGAGGGGATGGCAGCGACATAGACTAATTTCGTCGTACCATCGAGATCTCGCTCCTCTATGCTATTGGCATTAGTGCGTTGGGATAACCAGCTGGTGGTGAAATCGCCGTCAATTTTATTGAGTTGTTGGTTATTGAGTTGGCTATCGGGGTGGCTGATGATAAGGCCTGCCCTATCAACCATTAAGGCGTAACCTTTGCCCGGTACGAGAAGGCGCTGCACCGCATCGGTTAGTTGATCTATGGTTAAGTTTGCCGCTGTAACCCCAAAGAGTTGCCCTGATACCATCACAGGCTCCGCTATGGTGACGACTTGTTTTTTTAAGGTCGCGCTGACATAGGGGGCCGTCATTATCATCGCATTGGCGGCCTTAGCATCCATATACCAAGGGCGTACCCTAGGGTCATAGTTTGCGGTATTGAGCGATGGATCTTGGCGGTACATATTGCCTTGTTCATCACCGAAATACGTCAGAGCAAAGCCCATAGTATTGTGGGCCTGGAGTAAATATGGGGTCACTTGCACGGAAGGATCGGCCTCTATGGTCTTTTTGAGGCTGGTGATGGCGGTTTTTCGATCCTGCATCCATAGGCCAATACCTTGAGCAAAGGTATTGGCAAGCTGATCAATTTCATGCTGGGTATTTTCTAATGCATTATTTCTGATGAAATAGCTGGAGATGCTTACCAAAACCGCAACGGTAATAAGTACGGCCAGGAGACTGCTTAATAATAAGCGGGTTTTGAGAGTGGATCGCATTATCTATTCCTCTATATTCCGTTGGCGCTTAAAGTTACTTTAGTATAGCGGCTATAGGTGATAAAACATGGTGAGGTCATCATTATTTACCGTTTGAGTAACGGTTTGATATCCATAAAGAATGGCACTAAATATTAATAGGTTCTATTGGAATGGTTAACAAATGCAGTGACTAAATAAAATTCTAAATCTTGAGAATAAACCGATAATGCTAGTATTTAATCCCGCTCAAATACTCTGAATGATTTCCCATTATTGCGTATGGGTAGTGGTAAAGTGGGATGCTAATGAAAGGGAAATCCCCTGTTTTTGAGGACACAAGTTTTACTCTGTGTTTTTATGGCCATCAAAGCTGCTATATAAAAAACTATTGCTATACCAAAGCATGGGCCTTAACTAAAGGCGTGATTATTTAGCATGATATTTCCTTATGGGTATAAAAAGAGGCTCCTAGGAGCCCCTTACAGTGATTTTTATATAAAAATCAATGAGTCATTTTATTCTTGATCAACACACAACGTTGCTCTGCTTGCCGGGTTTCGAGCAGGGCTCGGCGCCCGAGATTGGAGAGCCCTGTCTGAGTATCTAGTACTTTATCCAATGCGGCAATACTCGTGTAATTACAGTCAGTTGGGATTAAGTTTTTGCTATAGCTACGCATAAACACGGGTCCCTTTTTATCCATATCCACTAAGCTGGCTAAACGTTCTTCTGCGGTTGCAGCATTTAATAGTTTTTGCTCAGCTGGGTATAAATGCTCCATTACAATTCGCTGTTTCGCAAATGGTAGGGTGTCTGAATGAACTTTGCTCAACCAACGGCGTTTAGCCGTCGCTTCAGGACGGATAACCTGAGCCGCGAGGGCCGCTTTTTCACCCGAGTCTGAGTTATCCTTTGTCGCTTCTTTGGTTAAGCGTTGTTGGGCATTAGGAAAATCATAACGATTGAGTTGGGTTATGATTGTCCAGCGTAGATCTTGATCTAGCGTTAGGCCTTTTATTTTTGAGGTGCCATCTAAAAGTTGTGCCAGGTGGCGCAGACTATCGCGATCGCTCGCTAGCTGTATATAGGCGTTAAACCAACGACGCTGAAAGTCACTATCATCTTTGCTTTCCATGGTTTTTCTCAGGCTCATTTGCGCTAACCCTTTCACCGCATTCTCGGCATAGTTTTGCTGGATAGGGGCGATTTGCGCTAAATATTCTTTTGAGCGCAGCAGGCTTGAGATAATTTGACCTACGACAGTGTAATCCGTCTCCGCTGGTGCGTTGACAAACACTGTGCTCAAGTATTGATCTAAGCTCAAGTTACCTTCACGTACGCTATCCCACAGGCTTTGCCACAGCATAGAACGCAGCAAAGGATCGGACACGTTACTGAGTTCTTGCTTGGCAGTAGCAAAGGACTTGTCATCTAACTCTACCTTTACAAAGCCCCAGTCATCATAGTTTGGATACACTAAATCTGGGCAACGCTCGCCGACTAGCTGTTTGACTTCGGTACGTTCACCCTTGTAAGTCACAGGTACTGTGATGTCATTTCTTAAATCGAAGCGGCCCTGGGTGAATAGGGCTATCTGCACCTTTTGCTCGCGCAGCGTGGGTAACTCTGTGCTTGCGGGGAGTTGCAATAGGCTAAACTCGCTGATGCGATTACCTTCGCAGCGATATTCTGCTTTGATGGTGTTAACCCCGGCACTGTAGAGCCATTCCTGAGTCCATACCTTTAAGTCGCGCCCAGCCGCCTGGCCTAAGCTATTGATAAAATCGTCTAGTTCGGCATTTTGATAACTGTACTGTTTTAAGTAATTGCTGACACCGCGGCGGAACACCATATCACCTAGCAGGTGGCGCAGTTGTTTCAGTGTCGAGGCTCCCTTTTGATAGGTAATCGCATCGATATTATCGAAGGCATTTTGCGTCGTTGCGACGGGGACTTCAATCGGGTGAGTGGTGACTAAACTGTCCTGTTCATAGGCTCTTTGCTTGCCTTGGGCATAAAAACTGCGCCAGGCATTGGTAAATTCGGTGGCTTCTTGGGTCGCAAGTGTTCCCATAAAGGAAGCAAAGCTTTCATTTAACCAGAGGCCGTTCCACCATTTCATCGTGACGAGATCGCCAAACCATTGATGCGCCATTTCGTGCATGATAACGCCTGCGAGGCTTTGCTTTTGTTCTGCCGTCATGGCCGCTTTATGGAGGAAATGATCCTCCGCAAAGGTCACTGCCCCGGCATTTTCCATCGCTCCGTAGAGAAAATCAGGCACCAGAATTTGATCATATTTCTTGAAGGGGTAGGGGATGCCAAAATAGTTATCAAAGAAGGTTAAACCTTGTTTTGTATAGGTAAACCAGTCCTGTGGTGTCACTTGACTGGCGACAGACTCCCGTGCAAATAAGCGCATTGGATAGCGGCCGGAGTTATCTTGCCACATATGGTAAGGCCCCGCATGCATCGAGAAGTTATAGGGACTTAATTTAGGTGTTTGTGGAAACTCCCAGCGATTAAAAGCTCCCACTGCGGTGATATTGGTTTCTCGCATCGCACTGATCACTTGCCAGTCCTTTGGGGCGGTTACTGTAATTTGATAGTTGGCCTTAATATCGGGTTGGTCAAATACGGCAAACATCTGCTGCGCGGCGGCGGGTTCGAAATGGGAATAGAGGTACACCTTACCATCGACGGGATCTTGGAAACGGTGTAAGCCTTCACCATTGGTGCTGTGGGCGCGGGTAAACAGGACTTCGACCGTGTTTTCACCCGAGGTGAGTAAACGGGTATTTAAGCTGATATAGGCGCCATTATAATTAGGATAAACGGCTGTGCCATTGATTATAAAACGTTTTATTTGCGCTTTATTTAAATCTAAGCTCAGTTGTTTTGGCACTTCACTTAAGTTGAAGGTCACCTTAGTGCTTGCAGTGAACTCGGCTTCGCCCGTCAGTTGAAAATCCAGTGCATAGTGAACGTCGGAAACGAATTGGGAACGCAGACTCGCCTGATATTGGCTGATATAAGGGCTGGCATCCCTTGGCCCAGTATTGAGTGTGCTTTGGGTGGCACATGACATTAATGCAGAGCAGGTTAGGGCGATCAGGCTAGCTTTAAACAAGTTCACAACTTAAATCCTTCGACGATTCGTTATCTTTTCTGCGCTGATTTCGGCATGAATCTAGCCTACTGGGCTGGCCGTGCTGACATCACCCCAAGGTTAAGGTTGAGCCCAATTGTGGCATCATTGCAGTGTATTTTGGGGCAGTACACTACCTTATTTACCTTGGATAACCAATGTTAAAAATGTAAAAAAAAGCCAGCAATGATGCTGGCTTCTACTGGATGATAGGGCACTGCTTGTTCCCTGTGCAGTAATTACATACCTAAGAAAGACTTAGACTTAGTCTTACGGATTTCTTTTTCATCAGACCATTCGATCAGGCCCGTTTCTAAATCCATTAGACGCATGGTCATCTTGTAGTAAACATCTTTGGTGCTGCCATCTTGTTTTACTATGCTAGACAGGTTGCCATAGAGCATATATTGGGCGCCAATTTGACGACCAAACTTGATGGCAGTTGATGGGTCAACCATGCCCGTGTTGTTTTGATAATCCAGCTGCTTACGCACCGAATCGACCTTGGTCATATCGATAAAACGGAACTTGCCAGAGCGTAACAGCTTATTGCTGATGGAGTCTGTCACTGACTCAGTATCAATATGTTCTGAGGTTTTGTTTTTAATGCTATCGACAAATAAAATCGGACGATTATTTGCAGTCATCGCTACGATCGGCGGGAAAGTCATCATGCTATCCACCATCTTAGCGGCGATGGCTTGCAGATCCGTTGAGCCAAAGTTTTCGTTGACGGTTTCAACTTCGGTGGCATCACCATATTCGACTTTAGATTGACATGCAGCCAGACCCATTACGGCAGCCAGCACAAAAATCAGTTTAAATTGTTTCATAGTCAGTTCCATTTTGTGATTGTAAAAACTTAAGACACTCGTTTTATCCCAACATTCACCGCTAGATGATTATTGAATAAATCCGAGTGTAATTACCAGTATCAATTGCCCAGACTAAGGTGGTTTTGCCTGCTGCAACGTCAATTTTGGCTGGTGGAGCCTTATCCAACTGCAAAGTATATTCCCCCGGATTGAGATAACGTCTGCCTATTTGTGCCTGTTTAGGCAGTGTTAGCCAACTGCGGCGATCCGCCTGTTCGCTGACAACGTTAAAAATCTGCATGGCTATACTGCCAATATCGGCGGCATTGTTGCCAGGCTTACCGCTTTTTTCGACCTGATAGGCCATTTCTGATTTGGCATATACCCGCGCGACTTGGCGGACCAAGGTGCCGGGTAAATCTTCCTTCAGTGCAGTAATGGCTAAGGCATCGATATTGGCAATAGGTTCGGTTTTCAGCACTGTGCCTAACCCTTGTACTTGGGTCTCCTGCACAAAAGTATTGTTTGGCCCATAGGTCGCCAGCGAAACGGTTTGCCAGTTACCGTGTATGGTAAATGGCACTGTAAGTGCTTGCTTCTCGGGTACAAAACCACGCTCGACCATTAAAATAACTTGGCCCTCAGCCGCCTCGGGGAGCTTGGCATCACCCCAGCGCTTTTTAAACTCATCGTACTGTGGCATACCGAGCTGTTTGGCAAGGCGGACTAAATCCTGTTGCAGATAGGTGTTGTCAGGGGTGATTTGTGCCGCTTTGCGGTAATCAATAAAGGCATCGTTTGGCTCGCCGAGCACTTCATGCAGTACGCCCGTGGTGTAATAACTGTAGGCATTTAAGAAAGAGCTGGTCACAGTGCCAGCCGCCTGGCCGAGTTTACTCACTTCGGCATCGACAGTGCCATTGGCCATGGCTTGTACTGACTTTTGCGACTTTTGATAGCGTTCCTGTTCAGAGCTTTGCAGCTCGTTACTGCGGCGGACTTCGACGAGCGCCCCCTGATAATCCCCACCGAACAAGTAATTCAGTGCTTGATATTGATGCAGCATAATCCGCTCATATCCAGGTCCGCGGTAGGGAATCGCGTTGTCGTTTAACACTAAGCTACTGGCTGTTGCGCCAACATCGCTGGCGCTGATTTTGGCTTTATCGTCAAAGGCGGTATAGGCGGCTACGGCTTGTTGATAGTATTGTTTGCTGCTAGCAAAATCGCCGGCGACTTGGGCAATACGGCCCGCTTCTTGGGCGTAGAGTAAACCATCGTTGCCTTGAATATTGCTCGCCAGTTTATCTATGCCTGCCAAGGGGGTTGCAGTGTTTAGCCCTTGTTTAATGGGGGCAATTTGCGAGGGATAATTGATAAAAATACTGTTATAGGCACAACCGCTGGTTCCTAATGTGAAGCCGATAATTAAGGTGCAGGTAATGGCCGATTTTACCAAAGAATTGCTGAAGGTCGTTTTCATGCTCGAGGATTGCCTTCTTGATGGATATGCTGTTTTTGCTCCGGCATTTGTGAACGCTCTAATAGGGTAATGCCTTGTAAATGGTCGAATTCATGTTGGAAGATCCGTGCAATAAATCCTGATAATTCAGTCTGCTGCCATTCACCCTGTAAATTTTGATAACGCACTTCGATCGTCTGGTGTCGAAGAATGTTAAATCTTTGTCCCGGTACTGACAGGCAACCTTCTTCGCCTGCGGTGAGGCCAGCCGATACGCTTAATATTTGTGGATTTACGACCACAAGGGGGGCCATATACGGGGCGTCAGGATAACGCTTGTTAGGGCGCGAGGCCATAATAAACAGGGCTAAAGGGCTATACACTTGGGGGGCTGCAATACCAACACCCTTGGCGGCCTCCATGGTGACTGACATTTGCTTGGCTAAATGAGAGAGTTCGGTATCGAATCGACGCACTTGGATGGCGACTTGCCTTAAGATGGCATCGCCAACGACGGCAATGGCCAATGGTGGTGGCGTTTTTTCTAACATATCATCTCTAAACATCGCATTCCCTGGATATTTATTGGCTATAGTTTCGTTAACGGACTCAGTTGCAATCAGTAATGCGGCGGTGGCGTTTCTTCTGCTTGAGTCGCCATATTACTCGGCTCTATCGCCTGTAACTTACCGACTAATAATTGGATCTGGTGTTGCTGATGAGCCACGAGCCGATTCAGTTTTATCACTTCTTGGTTTAGCTCTTCGACCGTGAGCTCCTGAAAAGCCAATTTCGTTTGTAGCTCTTCAATCTGTGTTTGTACGCCTTGCATGACTAACCTCTATTGCTGCCAAGTCTCTACTAAGCCTTGGCTACTGATACTAACGACTTTATTGGTATCTCGAATTGCCACTGAGTATACAACGGCTCCTCGGTTTTGGCTGTTTTTAGTGAGTGCTACCTGCCATTTACCGATTTGTTTCCCCGTATCTCGTTGCCAGAGTATCACCTCTCTGGCGGGGGTGCCGGTCAATAGCTGGCTGTCTTGCTTAATAAAGCGTACCGCAGAGAAGTTCATTTGGCGACGTTTAATCTCTAATTGATTGAGTAGCTTACCGCTAGTGTTGTCCCAGATTTTCGCTTCATTAGTGCTACCATTGGTAAAACTTAGGCTGCCACTATCATTGAGGGCAACTTTGGTGATTCGACTGCTTAAGGTCCAAGTGTGCAGGGGTTGTCCGGTTTGTGCCTGCCAGAGAATGGCCTGCATATCGTTAGATCCAGTCAAGGCGATGCGACCATCGGCTGAAAGGGCGACGCTATTTACTCGCTCTTTATGACCTAGAAATTTGATTAACGCTGTTTTGGCCGCATTTAACGACATGACAGTTCCATCATTCAGCCCAATTAAGAGGGCGCCAGTATCGGCAACCGCGACGCTTTCGCCCGATGAGGGCAATGACCACCAACCTATGGATTTACCGTCGGCTATTGTCCATAGCGCAACTGAATCCCGGCTTAATGAAGCGGCAAATAGCCCATTGGGGGAGATGGCGGTGCTTGTGACACCTGTATTGATATCGCCATGTATCCATTGGTATTTTAATGTATGGGTGCTTAAATCCCAATATTGGACGCCCTCACTTTGAGTCGCAACCAAGGCGAATTGAGCATTACTCGAGAGGCTGGCACTATAACTAGGTCCAGTCGTGAGGACGCTAATATCATCGGCTTTGGGCTGGCAAGCAGTCAGAAAAATTGCACAAATTACCAGCAGTAGATTTTTCTTCATGAACTTGCTCCTAAAGTTGGTGTCTCTAGTCTCGAGAGAGTGAGATTAATCACTGTTAACCCATAAAGAATCTAGTTGGTATAACTGAGATAACTAGTATAAAGTTGTCGCGCTTAGGTTATTGTAACCGCTTGAGGATGCTGAGGAAGCTTTAATGAAATCGATTTATAAATTATCGTTAGTTGCATTGGCTGTTATTGGCCTATCTGCTTGTAACCAAGAAGAAAAAGCAACAAACACAAGCGCAAATGTTGAATTAACGACAGAAGCCCAAAAAGAAGCATATAGTGTAGGCGCTTCAATCGGTCGTTACATGTCTGGCCATATCAAAGAGCAAGAAGAATTAGGCCTGCCAGTTGACCGCACTCTGATCGTTACAGGTTTTACTAACGGTTTGAATGATCAACTGAAATTAACCGAAGAAGAAATGCAAACCATTCTTCAAGGTTTAGACAAGAAGTTAAACGACAAACGTCAAGAACAAGCTAAAGCCATTGCCGCGAAAAATGTTGAGGACGGTAAAAAGTTCCTCGAAGACAACAAGGCTAAACCTGGCGTAGTCACTACTGAATCGGGTCTGCAATACGAAGTGTTAACCCCTGGTTCTGGTGAAAAACCCGCAGCAGAAGACACTGTTGAAGTGGATTACGTAGGGACTTTAATCGACGGTACTGAATTCGACAGTTCATACAAACGTGGTCAAACGGCTAAGTTCCCACTGAATCGCGTTATTCCAGGTTGGACCGAAGGCGTGCAATTAATGCCTGTGGGCGCTAAGTATAAGTTTGTTATTCCTGCAAACTTAGCCTACGGTGACCGTGATACTGGCACTATTCCACCTAACTCAACACTGATTTTCGAAGTTGAATTGAAATCAGTTGAGAAGGCCCAAGCAGAGCCTGCCGTTGAACCTGCTAAAAAGTAAGAGATTAACTGCCGCATATAAGATGCAGCAATTGAAATGCCGCTCCTAGTTGAGCGGTATTTTTTTGTCTTGAAAATGCCGATTGTTTTAATGTGCTTAGCAAAGGTAGATACAGCAAGCCTCAGGTAACACAGATATGTTTAACCTTTAGATTTTATCTGACACGGTGAGTTATTTTATTTCAAAATAATGAATACATAGTTAAGTTTTAAATAAATCAATTGAGCTTTGTATGGGATTTTTTATATTTTATTTGGTACTTCGTTCTGAATAATATCATTAAAATATCACATTTAAATATTGTTGATTATTTGTTCGTTGACGGGAAGAAATTCAGTTTATATGTACTAGTCTTACTGGTTGTTTTTATTTGACTAATACTTTTGTTTTATACGCCTGTTCTGTAGTGTGAACAATTGACTGCATATAATCATTTACTCATCAATATGTTACATAGCCAATGTGAGATCTTGCCCTCTTTTTTTACGCTTACAACTCTGAAATAATCCGCCCGCACGTTAATAGAAGTTAGCGGCAATATTATAACAATGGGGTTGATGATATGGATAATGTTAATAAGTTAACGGCTATTTCTTTAGCGGTTGCGGCAGCTTTACCTATGATGGCAAGCGCTGATGTGATGATTACCGAATATGTTGAAGGTAGCTCAAATAATAAAGCGATTGAACTGTATAACGGCGGCGATACGGTAATTGACCTCGCGGGTTATAAACTGGTTCGTTATAAAGATGGTGCAACAGATGCGTTAGATATGCAGGCCTTAGATGGCCAAACTATTGCGCCTAAATCTACTAAGGTTATTTTAAATTCCAGTGGTACTATTACTCTGGCTCAAGGTGTCGATAGTTTCTCTGGCACGTTAAGTTTTAACGGTGGCGATGCGGTTGCTTTAGTGAAAGATGGCGCCGTTGTCGATATTATTGGTGACGTGCCAACTCCAGCGGGTTGGGGGTTGGATGTTACCCTCAAGCGTAAACTTGACTCATTAGTGGCGAACACTGTCTTCAATTCTGTCCAGTGGGAACAATTACCAAAAGATACTTTTTCTGGCTTAGGTTCGTTAGACACACCAGCGGAGCCTGAAGTACCTGTTTTTAACTGCAGTGGTGCGAAAATAGTACCGATTTATCAAGTGCAAGGCGCGGGTGAGTCTAGCCCCTACGTTCCAGAAGGTGTATTTGAATCTGAAGCCGAAGTCACAGTGCGCGGCGTAGTGACTGCCCGTGGCGAAAGCTTATTTAAAGGTTTTTATCTACAAGAAGTGAAAGGTGATAACTCACCGTATACCTCTGATGGTGTGTTTGTTTTCCTCGGTGAAGCTGCGCCTGAAGCGATTCAACCAGGAGTTGAAGTCTGCGTACAAGGTAAGGTGAAGGAATATTTCGGTCTAACCCAAATTGATATAAAAACCGACAAGAAATTTGAGGTCGGTACTAAGGGAGAAGTCCCCGTTGTCGCGCCTTTCTATGTCGCCGATGGCGAAACCTTAGCGCAAGCACTAGAGCGTTATGAAGGCATGAATGTGGCTTTAGATGCGGGCAGCGATCTTAAGATCAGCCGTACCTTCAGCTATGATTACGCTGGCCGTCGCAACAACATGTTAGTGTCTTATAAAGAACCGCTAATGAAGTCAACACAGCTGTATCCCGCGCTTTCTCCCGAAGCGATTGCCTTAGTCAAATCTAACCTAGCTAACCAACTCTTTATCGAGTCTGATTACAAACCTGCTGATGGCGTTATTCCATACTTCCCTGATTTTAATGTGGAAACAGGTTATATCCGCGTGGGTGACCAACTGACTAACCTGCAGGGTGTGATTGGTTACAGCTACGGTGCCTATCGTTTAGTGGCAACTAACACTATTACCGCGGGGGATTTCATTCGTGGTGACGACAGAACCGATGCGCCAAGCGTAGCAACTAAGGGCGATCTGCGGGTTGCCAGCTTTAACGTATTGAACTTCTTCAACGATGTCGTTGGCGGCGATACTAACCCTTCAGGTAGCAACCGTGGTGCATTGACCGAAGAGGAAATGCTGTTACAACGCACCAAAATTGTCAGTGCCATTACCGCTATGAATGCCGATATTGTCGGTTTGATGGAAATCGCTAACAATGGCTTTGGCGAAAAGAGCGCGATTAAAAACTTAGTCGATGCGTTAAACGAGAAGCAAACGCCTGAAAATGCGTATAGTTTTGTTGAGCTCGCCGATGACGACAAGTATGACGGCAAGTACTTTGGCTCCGATGCGATCACTGTGGGCATGTTATACCGTGGCGGCAAAGTGACCTTAGCGGGTGCGGCGCAAGCTATCGATACTCCCGAGCAACATGCCAGTGCTGGCAGCGTGACTCGTACTAAAGATGGCAAAACGGAGACTAACCCAGGTAACGATGCTTACCAACGCCACAGCTTAGCGCAAACCTTTAAGATCCATGACGAATCCCTGACGGTAGTCGTTAATCACTTGAAATCGAAAGGCTCAGGCTGTTTAGAGGATTGGGCTAACTTTGAAGATAAGACAGATCCTGCCGATCAACAGGGCAAGTGTAATGCCTTCCGTGTATCTGCAGCCAAAGTCTTGGGTGAAGCGCTAAAAGATGTGAAGGGCGATTTACTGGTTATCGGTGATATGAATGCCTATGGCATGGAAGATCCTATCCGTGTGCTGACCGATTTTGATGCGAGCAAGTCAGATCGCGACATCATGACAGCCTCTTGGACGACGCTCGATGGCAGAGTGTTTGAACGCCAAGGCAGCAAGATTGAGAAGGGTTATGGCCTAATCAACTTAAACACTAAGGCACACGGCGCAGGCACTTATTCCTACAGCTATAACGGCGAGTTAGGTAACTTAGACCACGCTTTAGCCAATGCTAGCCTAGCCAAACGTTTAGTGGATATTGAAGATTGGCATATCAACTCGGTGGAATCGAACCTGTTTGAATACGGCAAGAAATTCTCTGGTGATTTAGCTAAATCTGAAAATGCCTTCTCGGCCTCGGATCACGATCCTGTGATTGTCGCCCTGAGTTACCCTGCGCCAGTTGAACCCCCTAAGCCAGAACCTAAACCTAAGGATGATGGCGGTGCACTGGGCTATTTAGGCTTAGCACTGATGTCCTTGTTTGGCTTACAACGTCGTCGCCGTTAATTCAACAGTTTGATCATCACAAAGAAAATTTGTGAACTAAACTGAGAGCAAAGGGATGGTTAACCATCCCTTTTTTATGCTTTGTACTTAACGGGGGGAATATATGATCGCCACGGCTTCTTATCCCATGGAAGGTGCGAAAGCACCCATGTGGTTTTATTTTGTCGCAACCTTTAGTTTATTGTGGAATATCATGGGGTTCTTGGCATTTGTTATTCAAATGACGATAACGCCGGAAGCGATGACGCAGATGAGCCCTGATCAAATCAAGCTCTATGAATCTACACCGGGATGGGTTGATCTTGTTTTTGGCTTTGCAGTGGTATCCGGGGTACTAGGATGTTTGTTGTTAATTTTGAAAAAAGCCTTATCTTATAAAGTATTATTGGCATCACTTATCGCAGTGTTAATGCAAATGGGTTATGTATTCGGTATTCAGCAAGCCGCCGTTGTCCTAGGGAGTGGCAGTCTTATTATGCCGAGTGTCGTGATCCTTTGGGGCATTTTTCTCGTCTGGTTTAGCCATTTTTGCATCACTAAACGGTGGTTAACCTAAATGGATTTTGGTTTGATTTAGCTCTTGTGAATCTATTGAACTTCATCCAGTTCCCAGTAAACTGCTCATTGGTTTTATTTACTAGGATGTTGAAATGAGTATTTGGTTTAGACCTGTAACCTTAGAAGATTGCGCACGTTTAGATGCTGGAATGGGCGGTAAAGGCACATTAATGCAGACCTTAGGGATTGAGATCAGCGAAATTGGCGATGATTATATGAAGGCCACTATGCCAGCCAGTCCTGCGGTACATAACCCACTAGGCATAGTACATGGCGGCGCGAATGTTGCTCTTGCCGAAACCGTTGCCAGCTATGCGGCCAATTTTGCAGTGGATTTTGAGCAGTACTATTGTGTCGGACAAGAGATTAATGCCAATCATCTAAGAGCTTCCCGTAATGGGGTGTTAACTGCCACGGCTAAACCCATCCATTTAGGGAAACGCAGTTCGGTATGGGAAGTGTTAATCCATAACAGCGCCGGTGAATTGACTTGTATTTCACGGATGACGGCGGCTGTTGTTAAACGCTAAATGTAATGAAATAGCCTATTTCCTGTGGTGTAAATGGCGTGTCAATCGTTTGATTTCAATAGCATATTAATAAGGATGGGATATGGATAACGCGACAATTTGGGAATGGGTTGGTTATTTAGCGTCTGTGGTCGTCGCAATATCATTGATGATGTCAAACATCAAAAAACTGCGCTGGTGGAACCTCATCGGTGCGGCTTTATTTGTGGCTTACGGCGTGGCAATAGGGGCTTATCCTGTTGCCTTAGTTAACTTTTTTATCGTACTGATTGACACTTATTATCTGGTTAAGCTTTACCGCGAAGCCGACTTACCCGCCAGTTAATGACAATGCCTCATTTTTCTCCGCTTTATCGCAGCGAGCAGCCATTGGGATTTTCAACCGCATCTTAAGTGATGTGAGCGGATCATTGGCTGTGAGTCCACCTAATCGTTTACCTGCCTTGCTAACTCATTCTTAATCCTTTTTATAGATTACATAAATCTAGTTTAATCGTTTTATTCTCGAACGATAATTATCTATTCTTGCTCCATCAACAAAACGTTGTCCGCCAAGGAGATAAGCCATGGCCACCATTTACGATTTAATTGAATCTTGGGTTAACACCAATCAAGAATGAGGAGCAAGCTATGAGCCAACAATATTTAACAAGCCAAAACGGCGCCCCTGTCGCCGACGATCAAAACTCATTGTCAGCAGGTGAACGTGGTCCTTTATTACTGCAAGATTGGCATCTAATTGAAAAATTAGCGCATTTCAACCGTGAGCGTATCCCTGAGCGTATCGTGCATGCCAAAGGCACTGGGGTTTACGGCACATTTACCCTGACCAAAGATTTAAGCGATTACACCATTGCCGACCATTTCAATGGCGTTGGTAAGCAAACTGAAACCTTTATTCGTTTCTCGACCGTAGGTGGCGAAATGGGCTCTGCCGATGCCGAGCGCGATCCACGCGGTTTTGGTTTACGTTTCTACACGGCACGCGGTAATCACGATATTGTGGGTAACAACACCCCGACTTTCTTCCTGCGTGACGGGATTAAGTTCCCTGATTTTATCCATACGCAAAAGCGCAACCCATTGACTAATCTTAAAGATCCACAAGCAATGTGGGACTTCTGGTCATTAAACCCTGAAGCTATGCATCAAGTGACCATTTTGATGTCGGATCGCGGTATTCCGGCCAATTACCGCCAAATGCACGGTTATGGTTCGCATACCTTCTCTTTCTGGAATGCGAAGGGGGAGCGTTTCTGGGTGAAGTTCCACTTTAAATCACAGCAAGGGGTGGTGAACTTAACTAACGAACAGGCTGATAAATTAAAAGGGATCGATCCCGATTCATCGCAGCGCGATATGGTGGTGGCGATCACCGATGGTAACTTCCCGCGTTGGGCTGTTAACGTGCAGATCATGCCTGAGGCCGATGCCAACACTTATCGTATCAACCCATTTGATTTAACGAAGGTTTGGCCGCATAGCGACTATCCGTTAATTGAGATTGGGGTGTTAGAGCTGAACCGTTTACCACAAAACTACTTTGCCGAAGTTGAGCAAGTGGCATTGGCGCCAAGCAATTTGGTTCCTGGGGTTGGGGCTTCACCAGACAAGATGTTGCAGGCACGTTTATTTGCCTATGCCGATGCCCAGCGTTACCGCATCGGGGCGAATTACAACCAGTTACCCGTAAACTGCCCACATGCGGCTAAGGCAAACCATCATCAACGTGCGGGTGCGATGGCGGGCACACAATGCCCTTACCATGGTAGTCAAACGGGTGGTGACGCGTCAGCAAACTATGGCCCGAACAGCACAGCGGATGCCTTGGTGGAACCAGCAAACTTTGCCGAACCACCGCTGCGTTTAGAGGGCGAAGCGGCACGTTACAGCCGTTACAATCAGGATGATTACACCCAAGCGGGTAATCTGTACCGCATCTTCAGCGAAGATGAGAAAGCACGCTTAGTGGCAACCATTTCTGGCTCACTCAGTCAGGTGAGTTTAGATGTACAACAACGCATGTTGGCACATTTCCAAAAGGCCGATACGGATTACGGCCAAAGGATCAAAACCGCACTGGGGTTATAAGTTAATCAGTCAGACGCTATAAAAAAGGCCAGTGTTATCACTGGCCTTTGGTTTATCCAAACTTAATCAACTCGTTAAAACACTAGCGTTGCAACGCCTAAGAATGCGAACAATACAGCGCAGCCACGGTGTATCCATTGCATAGGTAATTTTTCGGCACTGAAATGGCCTGCGATCACTACGGGTACATTGGCAAGCAGCATGCCTAAGGTCGTGCCCGCAACCACCATAGTTAATGAATCGTATTTTGCGGCTAATACGACAGTCGCGATCTGAGTCTTGTCGCCCATTTCGGCGATAAAGAACAGAATAAAGGTCGCGACAAAAGGCCCCATCTTGTAGAAACGGCTCTCTTCGGCATCGACTTTATCGGGGATTAACACCCAAAGGGCAATTGCGAAGAAAGATGCGGCCACCAAATAACGTGCTACATCTGGGCTGACCCAGTTAATTGCCCATTGGCCAATCCAAGCTGCGGCAAAATGGTTGAATAGTGTCGACAGCAAAATACCTAAAATAATGGCAGTTTTATTTTTAAATCTTGCGGCGAGCAATAGTGCAAGTAATTGAGTTTTATCACCAATTTCGGCAATGGCAACCGTAAAGGTTGAGGAGAGTAGAGCTTCCAAGTGTGATCCTTTAGGGGTGGTTAAGACATAAGCACAATAAACCGTCCACCCCTAGGTGCAGTCATTGTGCTCAGGTCTTGCTGGGCAAATCGATGATTTGCTGTGAACACCATGGCGTGTGGCCAAGTATGTTGATGTTCACCCTAGATGACGATGGTTCGACATCCAGTTAGCTACTCCCCCGAAGCGAGGTGGGCATTATACCTAAGTGAAAGTCGGTTTCAAGCACGAGTTTATTACAGTAGGCATGAATGTTTGACGGGTGTCAGAATAATACCGCGCGACATTCTGTAATTATATGAATATAAATGAATTAATTTTTGACAGCGCTGTCTTTTGTTGCTAATTTAGCCAGGTCATTGCTACTCGATTACATACTATTAACTCGTAGTGATTCGATGACACCTACTGTATTTGGCAAACTAATTGAAAAGTTAGGACGCAAAGCTTCCGGTCTAAGGTTGTAAAGGGATTTTTTAGTGAACTAAGATAGCGGAGTTGCCGCAGAATTCGATTTCTGTGAAAGATAAACGACTGCTGTTTAATGCTGTTGTTTGCCCAAATACCACTTTTATACCTAAGCCCAAGCCAATACTGGCGAAGAGGGCTGCAAATGGAGTGCATTAAAGTGGCAAATCCTACTGTTTTTTCCCCTGTTTCTAAATTGAGTTTATTGGCCGCCGCAGTGATGGCAGCCAATGCGTTTGTGAGTCTCTCTGCACAGGCACACGGCTATGTAGTGGCGCCAGAGTCACGCTCCTATGCCTGTAAAACCGGCAACAATGCCAACTGTGGCGCGGTGCAATGGGAACCGCAAAGCGTTGAAGGACCATCGGGTTTTCCTGAATCGGGTCCTGCGGATGGCAAACTGGCGAGTGCGGGTAATGGTGCTTTCTCGCCTTTAGATGAACAGAGTCCCAGCCGTTGGTCAAAGACAGATATTAAAGCGGGCTGGAATAAGTTCAGTTGGCAGTTCACTGCCAATCATGTCACCCGCAATTGGCGTTATTATTTAACCCGCCAAGATTGGGATCAAAACCAAGCTCTGAGCCGTGCGAGCTTTGACTTAGCGCCATTCTGCGTGGTCGATGGTGGCATGGTGCAGCCGCCTAAGTTAGTGACCCATGACTGCTACGTGCCAGAAGGTCGCAGCGGTTATCAAGTCATTTTAGCCGTGTGGGAAGTGGGCGATACCACCAACAGTTTCTACAATGCTATCGATGTGAACTTGGGCTCGGGTCCCGTCGTACCGGGTGAATGGCTCGATGTGGGCGACATTAATCCGTCACTCGATCTCAAGGCCGGTGATAAAGTGATGACCAGAGTGTTTGATGCCAATGGTGAGCAAACGGCTAAGCAAACAGTCATTACCATTAGCGATGCGACTCAAGGTGATAAACAAAATTGGCCTTTCCTATTGGCGAGCGCGATTAATGCCCAGCGGTCTCAGTTAAAAGCGGGACAAAAAAATGCATCTGGTGTGATTGAGCCTGTGTATGGCAAAAACGACATTTTTACCGCGACAACTTCAGGTATTGAGCGTGTCGAAGTGGGATTCGATCTGGCGCCTGCGCCGGGCAACAGCTTAGAAGTCACTTCACTTGCCGACGATTATCACATTATCGACGGCGCGGCGCAGGTCAGCTTCGATGTGACCAGTAACACCGAAATGCTAGTGTCAGCGTATTTATTTAGCCACGATGGCACGGCTGCGGGTTTTGTGAGCCAAACCGTTAACAATACCAGTGCGAGCTTAGTGTTAGACGT
Organism: Shewanella sp. HN-41; assembly: GCF_000217915.1. Taxonomy (GTDB): domain Bacteria; phylum Pseudomonadota; class Gammaproteobacteria; order Enterobacterales; family Shewanellaceae; genus Shewanella. The sequence goes on from NZ_AFOZ01000014.1 coordinate 233,885, forward strand.
GGTTGCGCCTAAAGCTGGGCATTATCACTTGCAGGTTAAAGCTGAGCCTAAACAAGGTGATGTTATTCAGCAGAACTTTGATCTCTTCTTAAAGGATCAAGCACCAACGCCGGAAGCGGATTTTGTCTTCCCTGAAGGCGTCAAAGGTTACGTTGCGGGCACCACAGTGTTACAGCCTAAAAATGGCAAAGTGTATCAATGTAAGCCATTCCCCTATAGCGGCTATTGTATACAGTGGTCGGCTTCTGCTACAGGATTTGAGCCTGGTGTTGGCGCTTCTTGGACTATGGCGTGGACCGAGCTGTAAATTAAGATGCTGAGTTAACATTTTTCTCAATATTATGTGACTGGGCTTAAACACAGCGAATATGTTTAAGCCTATATTCTGCGCGTTTGTGACGGTTAAAATTAAAATACACGTTTTACCTCTATTCACCCCTAATGCGGCATTTCATGCATTTCCAACAAAGGTAGTGACTTTGTCGGCTTGTATGTTTTCGTTTACCACAGTGCTATTCAGTTGTTACCGTACAGCGCGCGACTTATCTTTGTTCATAACTGGCTTGCCCACTGGGTTTGGCTCTGTTAATGTCCCAAGCTATCTATTTTGCCTATGTTGTTATTGGGATTATCACAATTGAAAGTCATGCCACTTTTATGCAACCGATTTAGTTAGCCTCAATGGCTACTGGGTTGCAATATTCAAAAGCTATTGGGGCCAATTGATCTGCTAGATGGAGATCCGATTGGATGCTTTTTGAAGATGTTCTAAGTGATGTGTCACTTATTTCGATTTAAGACGCAAGGCTTTATCGGTTCAAATCTTACTCAAATAAAATAATAATTAATCATTGAACAGGACTATTGTGTGAATTCAAAAATGTTAGGCTCGATCGCCATCGTTGCCGGGACTGCAATTGGCGCAGGTATGTTAGCCTTACCTTTAGCGACCGCCGCTTTGGGGATTATCCCTGCGATTCTACTGTTGGTTGTTATCTGGGGTGTTTCTGCATATACCTCGCTATTAATGCTCGAAATTAATTTACGTTCAGGAGTGGGTGATAATGTGCATGCCATCACAGGCAAGCTCCTAGGTAAAAAGGGGCAAATTATTCAAGGGGCTTCTTTCTTGAGTTTATTGTTTGCCTTGACCGCAGCTTATCTTACTGGCGGTTCTTCATTATTAGTGCTTAAAGCGAAGAACATGTTCGATATCGTGCTGGATAATCAACTCGCGGTCGTGCTATTTACTTTAGTTCTCGGCGGTTTTGCGGCGCTCGGCGTAGCTTGGGTCGATAAAGTGTCCCGCTTCCTGTTTTCGTTAATGATCTTACTGCTGGTGGTTGTGGTGTTATTTCTCCTGCCTGAAGTCAGTATTGCCAGCATGGCAACGGGGGCGATTGCCGAGTCGATGACTAGCAGTTGGATGGCGGCAATCCCCGTTGTGTTTACCTCATTTGGCTTCCATGTCTGCATCGCTACCTTAGTGCGTTACCTCGATGGTGACGCGGTATCCCTACGCAAGGTGTTGTTGATTGGCTCGACAATTCCTTTGGCGTGCTACATTTTTTGGTTATTAGTGACCTTAGGAACTGTTGGTGGGGCTGAGATCAGTGGTTTTAACGGCTCTTTACCATCACTGGTTACCGCATTGCAGGAAATTGCCCATACGCCTTGGATCAGCAAATGCATCTCGTTATTCGCCGACTTAGCGCTAGTGACTTCATTTCTTGGAGTGACCTTAAGCCTATATGATTTTGTTGCTGAACTCACCCGCGCGAAAAATACCCTTATTGGCCGTATTCAGACCTGGGCACTCACCTTTGTGCCGCCCTTGCTATGTGCCTTGTATCTGCCGGAGGGCTTTGTCGCTGTGCTTGGATTCGCAGCGGTGCCTTTGGTGGTGATGATTATCTTTCTGCCGATTGCAATGGCTCTGCGTCAACGTCAACCGCAAGCTGAAGGGTATCAAGTCTCTGGCGGTTCTATTGCCTTACTTGCCGCCGGTGTATTAGGCGTTGTCATTATTGGTGCCCAGCTTGCTGTCGCCTTGTGATGGACATTACATCGCGCTATTTTAGCGAACGAAGCAGGGTAATCTCTGGGGAATGTATTTGCTTTGTAAGCGAATTTTTCTGAACCTGTTATAGAGTGTACCCCATGTGATAGAGTCAGGCCCAGTGCCTGACTTTTTGCTTTTTAGGGTTTAAAGCGAGTGGTACTCGGTTTTAGCACTGTTACTCATAACGATTAAAACAAGAACATAGCCCAGCTTGCGCGTGGCTTTATTCACATCAAACGGACTTAACACAATGAAAAAATGGTTACTCACAGTTGCCGTGGCCGCCAGTTTTGGCGCTCAGGCTGACGAAGGTATGTGGCAGCCCCATCAGCTGCCCGCTATGGCCGATGAGCTTAAAGCAAAAGGTCTAGAAATTGATGCCAAATCGATTTCAAAACTCACCGAATTCCCAATGAACGCCGTGATCAGCCTTGGTGGCTGTACTGCATCATTCGTATCGCCAAAAGGCTTGGTTGTCACTAACCACCACTGTGCCTATGGTGCGATTCAATATAACTCCACCCCAGAAAAAAACCTGCTGCAGGAGGGTTTTTTAGCTAAGACCTTCGCCGATGAATTACCTGCCACACCGGGTTCACGTGTGTATGTGACCGAAGATGTGACCAATGTGACCGAGCGCGTTAAAGGCGGGCTCGAAGGCAAAGTGGGTAGCGACTTCTATCAAGGCGTTGAAAGCCAAGAAAAAGCCTTAGTGGCAGAGTGTGAGAAAGATGAGGGGTACCGTTGCCAAGTGTATAGCTTCCACGGCGGCCTCGAATATTATCTGGTCAAGCAACTGGAAATCCGTGATGTTCGCTTAGTCTATAACCCAGCGGGCAGCGTGGGTAAATACGGTGGCGACGTCGATAACTGGATGTGGCCGCGTCACACCGGTGATTTTTCTTTCTATCGCGCCTATGTTTCTAAAGCGGGCAAACCTGCCGATTTTAGCAGCGACAACGTGCCATACGAGCCAAAGAGCTTCTTAAAAGTATCGGCTAAAGGCGTGAGCGATGGCGATTTTGTGATGGTGGCGGGTTACCCAGGTCGCACCAACCGATATCGTATTGCCAATGAAGTGCAAAATCAGTTCGAGTGGGCTTATCCCGAAGGCAAAATGTTGCGCGAGCGCTTTATTGAGATCATTAAAGAAACTGCGCCCGAGGGTAGCGATGAGCGTATTAAGTACGAGAGCCAAATTGCAGGCCTTGCAAACTACGCGAAAAACTTCACCTCGATGATCGAGTTTTATGGCAAATCCACTATGCTTGCGGACCGTAAAGCCCTCGAAGCTAAGCTTGCTGAGTGGATAGCTAAAGACAGCAGCCGTGAAGCGAAATACGGCAAAACCTTAGCCGAATTAGATGCGTTAATTGCTAAGAGTAAAGTGCATCAAGAACGCGACATGATCTTAAGTTACATTGATAGTACGACTATGTTGCCAACGGCGCGCAGCTTATACCGCCTCGCGAACGAGAAGCAACTGCCGGATATGCAGCGTGAACCGGGCTTCCAAGAACGTGATATGACACGCCTTAAAGCCAGCATGGAGCGTATCGACCGTCGTTATGCGCCAAGCGTCGATAAAGCCGTGTTATTCGATATGCTGAAACGTTACGCCGCACTGCCAGAAGACAAACGTTTACCTGCATTGGATAAAGCCTTTGGGATCGATAAAAAGTTCAGCGAAGCTAAGCTTTCTAAAACCTTAGATAAAATGTACGCCAAAACTGAGTTAGGCAAAAAAGACGTGCGTCTGGCATGGATGGATAAATCCGTTGCCGATTTTAAAGCCTCTAAAGATCCTTTCATTCAATTCGCCGTCGCTATGTATGACACAGATATAGCAGAAGAAAAGAAAGAAAAACAACTGGATGGCGAGCTGATGAAAGTGCGTCCTCAGTATATGGATGCCATCATTGCCTACAACCTAGAGCAAGGTAAGCCTGTTTATGCCGATGCGAACTCCAGCCTACGTGTCACGGTTGGCCATGTGAAAGGCTATTCACCAAAAGACGGCTTAGTGGCTGTGCCATTCACTCGCCTTGAAGGTATAGTGCAAAAGGACACAGGTATTGACCCATTCGATGCGCCGAAAAAACAGTTAGAGCTAATTAAGCAGAAGCAATACGGTGATTTCTATGTGAAAGCCATCGATTCTGTACCGGTTAACTTCCTGTCGACGTTAGACACAACGGGCGGTAACTCAGGTTCACCCACCCTAAACGGCCGCGCCGAACTCGTCGGCCTGCTGTTCGACGGTGTGTATGAAAGCATTATCGGCGGTTGGGCATTTGATAATGAAATTAACCGTTCTATTCATGTTGATAGCCGCTATATGTTGTGGGTGATGAAGTATTTAGATCATGCAGACAATTTATTAGCCGAGATGGAAATCGTTAAATAATCCATAGCCGCACTAGCAATGGTGCGGCCTAGCGTTATTCGGATTACTAGCATTCAAGCGCAATTTAGCGCTCTTTGAATGCAGCCATAACAAGATAATAAAATAGCGATAAACTCACTGGGTTTATCGCTATTTTTGTATTCAAAGGTTGGAAACCGTTTTGCGTAATTTGGTGGTGAGAAAGCCGTTTTATATAAATTTTTAATTGGTTGAGTTTGAGCTAATAGCGGGGATTCATCGTAACTCGATTTGCGGTTGGAACATGTTGGCCAGTGCTGGGGAGTCGTCTAGTTAAACCTGTAACTTCAGTCATTAGGAACTTTGTGTTCGCTGATTTCCACTCATACAGGCTTGCCATGGCATTAGCTCACCGACACGGTGAATAGAAACCTAGGGTTTCTAAGCTTATGAACGAGAGCCATGGATGGCGAACTGGCCGTTAAACAAGGATGTTGTTCAAGTCCATCCATGGATGCCAAAAAGCGGCCATGGGGCGGACGGTCGTCTCGCTAATCACCATGGCGCACCTTTCGAACATTCGCGTAACCTGTAGATTTAAAAGACATACGCAACATACTTTTGGACATCTCCTAGTTAAAGCCTTAATCCTAACTCGTCAGTTTCGGGCTAAAAATTGTATAGATTAACGCCCAACTCAACGTGCAATTAGAGCGCAGCGTAAATTGAGCCGCTGCAGTGGTTTGTTAAGTGACATTCTTATTTGCTAATCTTTTGTGGCTTATAACAACTTTTTGCATTGGCTACGAAATTTTGAACATTACCAATCTTTTCAACCAACAAATCAACAAGATTTTCTGAATAATAATGCAACTCTGGATTATTATGATGATATTCATTGTTTGCATTTTTAACTTTTATCTTATCAAGCATAGCTCTAAAACAGTGTTGATTTAGGGTTGGCTTTCCTGATTTTTTGCAACGAGCAACTAAAAATTTATCTAGTGATTCAGGTGAATATTGCTCCGAAAGCCTTTGATTCACTCTTTTTATAGCAGTCCCCTCTAAGTAGGGATGTGATTTTTCTCTATCTATAGGTTTATGTAATATCAGGGCTTTTCTTAGCCCAGACATACCATCTTCCGCTTTGGCTAGAGTAATTACTTGACCGTCTTCACCATCTTTTGCAAACACTAACTTTACATTTAAGGGAATCGCAAATTCTATATCATCTATGTCTTGCACTTCTTCCGTCAGACTTTCAGCCAAATTTAATATTTCATTTGCCACATCACCATAGTTTGTTTGTAAAACTGACACAGGTGGATATTTAAAATCTCCAACTAAAGAAATCATTCCTGTGTGTGACGTACTTAAGAATGGCTGTTCAGAAAAATCTTCAAATTTTGATGAGTAATTAAGTACGCCAGATTGAAACAAGCGAGAAGCAATTCCCTGGATCTCAGGCATTAATAAATGTACAGCTTGATCTCTAAAAAAAACTATTTTTTCTAGGTTAGATCTTACCTTATTACCCGTCTGGAAAATTATGTTTATGGAATCACGAAGTGAAATCGTCTCTTTCAAGCCATTTTTCTTTTCCTTTCTGAATATTGCTTGTTCACCATTCAGTTCAATAATCATAGCTTTTAGCAGTTGCTCCCAAGCTGTACAGAAACACATCACAAAACCATCCATTCTGTTTTCAAGTGACGGCCTGTTGTATAACTCTAAAGCAAGTAGCATATTATCACGCGACTTTCTCAACAAAGCTTTTGCCAGCTTCGATTTACAATTATGCCCTAGTCCACGTCTGTGTTTGCTTTGAGATAATTTTTTGGAAAATTCGATTAAAGATAGGCTTAATGAATTTGATGCGTCGTATACTCCAGAAGAAATTTCGCTCAGAAAATCCGACAATTGGCCTTTATTTAAGTAAGTTTTGAAAGTCGATTCTTTCCAACCAGTAGCATCAATAAGCTCGGCTTTTGTGAAAGTTTTTGAAGTCCTTTCTTTTTCTTGAAGGAACGTCAGAAAACGCTCATGGCTTTTGTTTATTTTCACTATGTTTCACTCCTGAATCAACTAAAAATAGGCCATCCTTTTTTAATCACCAACATAATGCACTTCCGCTTTGTCGACAACATTCTCTGGCTAAAATGACTTGAATATCAGGCATCAAAAGTAGGAGGACTACATCTGAGGCAAAAATGGTAATAGGGACTGATTTTAAAGAGGTAGTTCAAGGCTTATCTAAGTTCTACTAGGACGCGGCATATAAACCTCCTTGTTCAACGCTTACACAAATCATAGCCGAAGGTGCTATTAACTATGGGAGTCTCCATTCTCCCTTGGCCCCATCAGACGGCCTTTAAACGGACTCAATTTGCCAAGCGAAAGCTCTTGTTTATCGACAATCAGCTATTACCCAAAAGCAGTGATACCGAGGCGATTCGGCGGATGCAAAACGAAGTTATCAATGAATTCAGTTAAGGTAAGAATTAGATTAAAAGCTCAACTATTCAGCTTGTTAGCAAGTAGTGAGTCGCTGATCAGTTTAATAAAACAGCAGTTAAAATCACTTTGGGTAATAATCTTTCTTTGCTGGCAAGCCACGCTTGACACCACAGCGCGAGTCTGTGATAACAAGTTCCTAACCTTTACCCTTCTTAATGTTTATTTTTATGTCTAGCCATTTACATCAAAGTCGACTGGCGTTAACCAACGTCTTAGCAGAAGGGGGCTACACTGCCAGTGTTAAATTGGGCAGTCAGGCCACGAAAGTTAATCTCATCATAGATACAGGTAGTTCCACCTTAGTGGTGCACCATAATCGCTATCAACCCCAGCACGATGAATATCTGCGGCCAACGACCTTAGCTCAAGAAGTCTGTTACGGTTTAGGCGGTTGGCTTGGCGCTGTGATTTATACCAAAGTGACGACGCCGTATCTGCATTTAGATAATACCCCTGTGGCCTTAGTACACCGTGAGGCTGAGCATACTTTTTTGAACGCCGATGGCATTTGGGGCTTGGCTTATCATAGGCTTAACCCAAGTTATGATATGGGCCGTTATTTGACAGCCCACAGTGTCGAGCCACCAGTGACCTATCCTTGGCCCTTTCCTGATCCTCATCATCCGCTTTGCCATCAGGACTTAACCGATTTTAAGGCCTTGCTCTATACCGCTATCGAGCACGATGTGCCGACCTACTTTAGCTTAATGGAAGAGACGGGCCGCTGCGCCAATCGGTTTGCGTTCATCTCACGCCGCTCTAGCATTCATTACGCCAGCGAGCATATCGACCAACATGCTTTACATGCAGATCCGCTCAATCAAGGCTGGCTGATATTAGGCGGTGGCGAAGAACACACTCAGTGTTATCAGGGAGAGTTTATCGATGTCAAAGTGGTGCATGACCGCTATTACAACGTGAATTTACTCAGCATCAATATAGTGGGCGCTGACCGCATTCATTTGCCCACTGTAGAAGAGGCGCACTTAAATCGTGGTTCCAGCAATGCCATTATCGATACTGGCGCATCTATGGTGTCACTGCCGCAAACGGCATTTAGCGCATTGATGAGTCAGCTAAAAGCGCAGGCGCCAAACGCTGCAGAACTGCTGGCGCCGTTCGAGCAAGGATTTAAGGCGCAGCAAACAGGCATTGACGCCAGCGCATTATGTTTAAGCGATTGGCCGGATATTGAGTTTCATTTTGAAGCTGAAAATGGTCACAGCGTCACTCTTAGCTGTCCGCCTACCAGCTATTGGCAAGTCAACACTCCAGCTTACGGTAAAGCGTGTTTTAAATTTATGGGGCAGTTACCGCAATGGCCTGCCCAAAGCATTTTAGGCTTGCCACTACTTAACCCCTATTTCGTGGTGTTTCGTCGCGATGAAGGCGAAGCCGGCATAGTGCGCTTTGCTGCCGTAGCCGATGAGGTGTCAGTGTAAATATGATTTCGCTTCAAACCAGTAAAGTCTGGCTCACGCCTCTGTCAGATGCCGATGAAGACCTATTTGTTGAGCTGTATACCTCGGCGCGTTTGATGAGCAAGATTGCCGAGCCATTAACGGTTGAACGCGCCCAAAATGCGTTTCAAAAAACACTGGCTGCGACTTTGAATACCCCTCCTAAAATAATGAGTTGGGTCATTAGAGATAAGCTTGCTAATACTGCAATGGGCATAGTTGGCTTTTCGGCAATCACTTATCCTGAGCAAGCAGAGTTAGGTATTATTTTACGTCGAGAGGCTCACGGTAAAGGTGTAGTCGTTGAAGTTGGGGATGTGTTGTGTGATTACGCGCTAAAACAAGTGGGACTGCACCGCATTCGCGCTGAACATCACATCGAGAACCGGATCACCCAACGTATATTACGGCAAATGGGTTTTAACCCACCGCAGCCACATAAATGTAAGGCTGACACTTTAGAATGCTTTTTAACAGCGTCTAAATTCGCTTGAACTGTTTCAAAACGAGATAAAAAATGTTAATTTCGGCAAATAATAAAACTAACAAATATTTTACATGTCGGGTCGTTTAACTTGCGTTGGTGTCGGCATGACACTCGGCGCCCACCTTTGTCCTATCAGTCGCAGCCATATTGAGAACGCCGACGTGGTGTTTTCTGCCATGTCCGATGGCTTTGTCGAGCTGTGGTTAAACGAACTGCATCACGATGTTCGTAGTCTGCAAGACTATTACGCCGCCGATAAATCCCGCCATATTACTTACCAAGAAATGGTCGATGTAATGCTGGCGCAAGTGCGTTTAGGTAAAAAAGTGGTCGGGGCTTTTTACGGTCATCCCGGAGTATTTGCTAAGTCGCCCCACGAGGCGATAGCACAGGCAAAACGCGAAGGTTTTACCGCACAGATGATCCCCGGTATTTCGGCTGAAGACTGTTTGTACGCCGACTTAGGAATCGATCCCGGCAAGTTTGGCTGCCAACATTTTGAAACCACCCAGTTTATGTTGTACCAACGTCGCGTCGATGCCAGTGCCTATTTAGTGCTATGGCAAATTGGCTTGGCGGGCGATCTCATTATGGGCATTGTGGTGACGGGCCGCGAAGAGCGGCAATTATTGCTTGAGCTACTGGCAAAAGAGTATCCGTTAACCCATGAGTGCTATTTATACGAAGCGCCAACTATGCCGCTGCAAACGCCGCGAATCGACAAACTGGAATTACAGGCCTTACTGGATGCGCCAATCCATTTACATACTACCTTAGTGATACCGCCAGCGTTGGCACTGCAAGATAACCATGATATGCGCAGACGTCTTAAGCAATTGGCTGCAAATAAAGCCAGTACATTAGGTAAGCCTAATGGTGAGCAGACATTTTATGCTAAACCTTACGCCGCAGTGAGCGCTGATGCGAACAATATTGGCGCGAATGCAATAGACTTACCCCCTCAGCGCAATACGGACAATGTATTGCCATTTATCAAAACGAAAAGGAAGCTTTAATGAACTCAGCAATTCAATTTCTAGCCCGCTTAGGCAGTGATGCCGCTCTACAAGACACCACAACGTTAGCAACGGCATTAGCCGAAGCCAATTTATCGCCAGAGGCAATGACACTTATTCAAGCTAGTGACGTTGAAGGCCTGAAATGCCTGATGCCAGTACGCCATGACATCGTTTGTCTTATGGTGCCTGCTGAAGATGAGCAAGAAAGCCAAGAATCGGAAGAAAACGATACCGATGTTACCCAACAGGTCGTAAATGGCTAAATTTATAGCCGTTATCATAGCCAGCATTATGCTGGCTATGCCGTTTGGGGTATTTGCTAGCACTTCAACAGAATCAGCCGTCGATGCTGAGCAAAGCTATTATCAGATCCTTAGCGAAGCGGATGGTCTACGCTCGAGCGATCCCCAAAGATTTAGCCAGTTATTAACTGAGGTCCGTGAACAGCAAGCCAAGCTGAATCAGCAAGAGCTTGATTACTTAGCTTATTTAAGTGCATATGAGTTGTCTTTTTCGGGAAAATTCACCGAGGCAGTAGCTGCGTACCAAGCACTCATTAACTCACATGCCGATCCCGAGCTAACCTTGAGGGCTCGGCTGTCTGTGGTCAATATTTATGCCTTTAGCCAAAACTGGAATGGTGGGCTCACGCAATTAGCGCAGATCCTACCTGAGCTGCCAAGGGTGAGTGACCCACAGCTTAAAACCAATGGCTGGGCAATTGCGGCTGTTTTTTATAACGGCCTAGGTCAATATCCCTTAGGGCTGGAATACAGCCAGCAATTAAAAAATACCGCTACCGATCCCCGTAGCCAATGTATGGCGGTTCAACTCGAAGTCGAATCTAAATTTAGGTTACATAGCATAGCTGCAAGCAGCCCCGATTTTGACGAAGCAATTGCCGTGTGTGAGGGGAATAATGAACTGGTGATGGCCAGCATCATCAGGAGTAATCGCGCCGAGCAGTATTTAAGCGAGGGGAATAGTGAGAAAGCGCTATCGGTACTCGAGTCCAATTTAGCGGCTGTCGAAAGCTCTGGTTATGCACCTATTAAAGCGTCTTATTATTCATTATTGGCCGATGCGTATTTGAATCAAGGACAACTAGATGCAGCTAAATCCTATGCCGAAATTGTCAGCTCAAATAAAGTCATTTCAACAAATAATATAACGAATGCCAGAGCTAATAGGGTTTTATACGAAATCTATCGTCAGCAAGGCGATACCGCCGCCGCACTCGAAGCCTATATTCGTTTTGCTGAAGCCGATAAAGCCTATTTAGATGAAGTGAAAACCAAAAACTTGGCGTTCCAATTGGCCGAGCATCAAAGTATTGAGCAGCAAAATCGTATCAGCTTGCTGGATGAGCAGAATAAATTGCTCACAGTGCAGCAACAGCTAGATCAGGCCGAAACCTTTAATAATCGACTGCTGATCGCGGTATTGTTCAGCGTCATTTTAGGCTTAGTGACTTGGGGTTATCATTCGTTTAAAAACCAAAAACGGCTTAAGCAATTGGCCGAATATGACAGTTTGACTGGGCTATTTAGTCGCGGCCATTTTACCCAAGTGTCACGTAGCGCGATGAAACATACCGAAACCTTAGGGGCGCCTGTCAGTTGTATCTTGTTCGACTTAGATCGCTTTAAACGAATCAATGACATTATGGGGCATAAAACCGGCGATTGGGCGTTAAAACTTGCCGCAACCGTTTGCCAAGAGCAAGTGCGAGATTATGACATTGTTGGCCGTATCGGTGGTGAAGAATTTTGCGTGTTATTGCCTGAGTGCGTAGCGCAAGATGCTGAGCTGGTGGCGCAAAGTGTGCGCGAAGCGTTGGCAAACAGGGATACCTCTGAAAGCGGCCACAGCTTTAAGCTCACCGCCAGCTTTGGTGTCAGCGATACTTTAAGCTCAGGCTACTGTTTAGAGCAATTGGCCGCCAATGCTGACAAAGCCATGTATCGCGCCAAAAACACGGGCCGCAATCAGGTTTGCGTGTTTGATAGCGAGCTTGATAAGTAATCCCTGCTCGCGCGCATCAGGTGTAATGTTTATTATTTGTTACAAGTATTTGATAAAAACAATAAACATTGAAAAGAGCGCTTATGGCGCTCTTTTTTATCGCCATTTTTTACGAAGGTTACATACCAGACGTTTCGCTAACAGCGGTTAAAGAGTCAATCATGAGCTTACTTGCGACAACCTCAACACCACCTTATTACGCGGTGATTTTCACCTTGATTCGCACAAAGCAGACCGAGGGTTATATGGAGATAGCGCAAAAATGTTAGCGCTGGCAGTGGAGCTAAACGGCTTTTTAGGCGTCGAGTCGGCGCGGGGATAAGTGGGGATCACAGTATCTTATTGGTAAAGTCTTGAAACGATAGCGGTATGGAAAGCCAATAGCGAGCATCTTATCGTCCTGCACATGGAACGTGAGAGTGGTATCGCCAGTTTAACACCCGTATTGCTAGAGTGAGCGTGATTATTCGTTTTAACAGGCTTAGATTAATGACATCAAGAGGAGATAAAAATGCCGCCCTATCATCTTAAGGAGTTATGAATGAACTTTGGTGTCGATTCATCAGCGATATGGGGCGGCGTATCGGTACATGCTAAACCAAAGCATTGCCGGAGGTTAATTACTGCGCTATTAACGATGGGTGTCTTCGTTTTCCCCGTTTTCCAATTGTTAGCTTAAAGGATGAGAACTGAGATTTAACTATGGCAGGTTCTCCAACCTTTCTTTAAGAGATCAATTTATATCTATATCATTATTCTTGAATAGCTAACGGAATAATATTGAGCTTCTTTGTTTCCATATCGATAAATGCAACCGCTAGTGAAATAGAACCATCTTTTACGTGGCTTTCAATTTTATCCGCAATAGCTAATTGCGTACCAGATAAGCGCAGTGAGTACACGACCATATTTAACCAAGGCTTAGAGAATTGCAGAAAACAACCCATTGACAGCTTATCAAGCTGAATGCCACCGTCAGAGCCCGTGATTTTCATACCTAACATTAACAAAAATTGTCCGTTTTTTTCACCCGCTGCAAGCATGTCATTGTTATATTCACCTCCAAATCGCCCTGCTAATATCTCAAGACCTTGCTGTTTTGCAACTGTGACAAATATATCACTACGACGACGAGCATCGGCAGAATATTCATTCATCTGATAACTGATATCAGGCATATCTCCATCGGCATTTACTGGTGAATTATTTTTAAAAATATCAAATATGCTCATATAAACTCTCAATATTAGGCAAAGGGTGATGAACCTACAGTAACATCGACTCGTTTATCCACTTCACTCACTGGCGAAAAAGGCTCCATTTCATTCGTAAAAGGCTGAAATAGATCAAAATCAGCTAAAAAATCATATTCATCACGATATGTGGTAAGGGGGGATATTGGCAGCCATTCCATAGGCAAATAAGGACTATCAACTTGTACCTGATATCCAGCACGCCAAGCCATTTTGGCGTAAATAAAGCCAAACAACGACATTAAATGCTCGGTTAATCCCAGTGCGCCATCAAAATTGCGCACTTTAGCTTTCGGGCCCGTAAGACTATTTAATACCTGTTCCATGGCAGGTACATCTCCTTTTGCCAACGCTAGATAGAACTCATGGTCAATTTGGTACTTTGCCATCTTTTTCCCCGGTGGGTTGGCTAAAATATATTCTGCACGTTCCCCCAACAAATCCCATTTACCTTGAAGCGCTAAAATCGCTTGGAACGCATGATATTCAGGGCACCCCACACGGTTGCGCACTGCTTTCCCACCTGTTACACGGTAAAGAGGAGAGATAAACTGGCTATGCCAGCTTATCAAAGGCTCATGATCACTTATCAGTGCCATAAAGTGGCAAAATGTACCTTGCCACTCGCTGCTGGCCCTCTGAGTATAGAGTCTATCTAACTTAGCCGAGGTATAGGCATGTTGGCGAAGTTGCTCTAAATCCCCATCCTTAAACCATGACAACAAGGATTTAGCATAATAGTGAGACTTTAATGCTAATAAGCAACCTTGCCGTGATCCAGTATTCGTCAGAATAAATTCTAGTGCATCGTCAATACGCGTATCGACAGTCCAATTAAGTCTATCTATTCCCGTTTCAAAGCATATTTTTGCCATCGTGCTCTGTCTCTTAATAACTATTGTCTCGTTCTCGCGTTATCCTAACAAGAAAAAGGGTTAAACGATTGTCAGTTATTGGCTCAATTTAGAATTCCAATAGTCTTTTATACTATCGCCAATGCCGTTTTAAGTGCGGTGATTTCCTGTGGTGTTAATGGCCGCATTTGACCTTCTTGTAACTCACCCAATGCTAATTCACGTAAATTCAGTGTCATTATGGCGATGCGCTCAAGATCGATAACGCGATACCCGAGTGCCTTGGACATACGCCGAATTTGTCGATTGAGTCCTTGGGTCAGCACGATTTCAAAGCTGTCCGAACTGAGACGGCGGGCTTGGCAGGGCAGGGTTTTTAGGTCTTTATAGCTCACTCCACTTGCCATTTGCTCAACAAAATCATCAGCGAACGGCCTATCGAGGCGCACATGGTAGGTTTTGCTGTGGGCAAAACTGGGGTGCATCAGTTTATGGGTTAATTCGCCATCGTTAGTTAACAGCAGCAGGCCGCGGGAATCCTTATCGAGCCTGCCGATGGGATAGAGTCTTGGTGCTTTGGGGAGTAGGTGTATAAGGCTCGTTTTATCCTGCTCCTGCAGACGGCAATCCGTGCCCACGGCTTTGTTGAATATCCAATAGGCGAGTGTTTCGGCTTTAGTGATAGGTGTGCCATCAAGCTCAATGCCGTCGAGGCAGTTTAATGATCCATCCAAACGGATAGGATCCGTGTGGTGGGCGATACGGCCATTGAGTGTGATGCGCCCGCCCTCAATTAAACGGCAGGCTTCACGGCGTGAACCAATGCCACATTGGGCGAGGTATTTTGCGAGGCGCATATCAATCCAAGGCTGGTGAATTTAAAAATAGAAAAGGAGCCAAATTCGGCTCCTTTAATTGTACTTATCGGCATCTTAATTAGCTATTTCAACCTGCTACTTAACACGAGATAAGTGCAGGTGTCATCTATCAATGACGTTTGCGGAAAATCACAATCGCAATCGCCACGGCAGCAAGGATCATGCAGTACCAAGCATAGGACACAGCGGCTAGCGGTGTGATACTAAAGGTCGATGCGATCAGCAAGGCCTGTGCGCCATAGGGAATTAAGCCTTGGACAATACAGGCGAAAATATCGAGTACGCTGGCGGCACGTTTTGGGCTTACGCCGTGTTTTTCGGCTAAATCCTTAGCAATATCACCAGTCACCACGATGGAAACCGTGTTATTTGCCACACAAGCATTAGTCACTGCGACTATGCCAGCCATGCCAAGCTCGGCTGCGCGGCATGAGGCTTCACCTCGGGCCTTTGAGAAGCGAGCGATCAGTTTTTCAATCTGTTTGCTAACAAAGGCCAAGCCTCCTTGTTGCTGCATCAGTGCGGCTAAACCACCAACCAACATAGACAGGATAAAAATCTCCTGCATATTGCTAAAACCTGCGTAGATATCCTTACCAAACTGGATCACACCGTAATCCATAGTAAACAGGCCCGTAGCGCCCGCTAATAAGATGCCTAAGGTCAGGACCACAAATACGTTCAGACCCGCCACGGCTAAGATCAAAATGGTCAGATAAGGAATGACCTTAATCAGATCGATATTCTGTGGCGCTAGCTCCGCTTGTCCTTGGCCTGCAATGACAAAGGCGATAAAAGTGAGCACAGATGCGGGAATCGCAAATATTAAGTTTTCACGGAATTTATCTTTCATATCACAGCCTTGGGTGCGAGTGGCTGCAATGGTGGTATCGGAAATAATCGACAAGTTGTCACCAAAAAGCGCACCTGACATCACTGCACCCGCCATCAGGGCGTAATCGATTTGGGCTTGGTCGGCAACGCCTAGGGCAATTGGTGCAACGGCGGCTATGGTGCCCATAGACGTACCCATGGCCGTGGCGATAAAGGCCGCAATCACAAAGAAGCCGGGTAACAGCAGGTTCGATGGGATCAAGGATAAGCCTAAAGCGACGGTGGCATCGACGCCACCTGTGGCTTTAGCGACCGCTGCGAAGGCGCCTGCTAATAAATAAATCAAACACATAGCAATAATATTGCTGTGGCCGATGCCCGCTATAAAAGTATCAATCGATTGATTTAATTTTTGTTTTGATAACACCAACGCCAGAATAATTGCAGGTAAAATGGCGATAACACTGGGTAATTGATAGAAGGCAAAGTCGACGCCCTGGCTTTGGAAATACACGCCTGCGCCAATAAATAGACCTAGGAAAACCAATAATGGCAACAGGGCAATAAAGGATGCCGGACTGCTCTGTGAAGATGTTTGTGCTGAATGACTCAATGTTGTCTCTCTTTTACTTAGAGTTTTATCCGCGGGGTCCTTGGCAGTCAAACTCACTTAAATTTCATGCCGCTTTGGCATCATATCCTAGCAACTTGTGGCAAAGCATATTGGATTGCCAATTTACTGTCAATCTAGACGTCTGGATGTTTTTACTTCCGCTGTGATCTGCTCGTTAAAAAGAAGTTTAAATCGTGATTTATTAATTTTTTTGTATTTTAAAAACATGATATTACGTATTACTTGATTCATTGTTAGGTTATCGTGGCTAGTAAATACCTCGCCATAGTTCTGACTAGAAATATAGGCCTATTTCGCTATTTGTTCTTTGGACTGCCGACTTATTATAGAAATTCGATGATTTAGGGGACCCCACACACCGCTCGTCGCAATTCATCTAGGCATAGGACTTACTCTTTTTTGACGGCTAAGCTGTGGTGCAAAATGCTGGTGAGTGAGTATTTGCCAGTTCTGCAAAGATTCGATCTTTGGGGGCACGCTTGCCTGACAATGCTGAGGCGACTATTGCTGTTAGCCGTGAGATGGAGTAAAACAGTGATCCTGCATCCACATCCATTTCGTAGCCAGCAATATAGTGATACGTAGAGCTAAGCCATTACTGGGCACTTTAGTTGAAATTGCCGTCGAATCCATTGTTGAAGATCCTTCTCGGCCAACACTCGATGGGCAAGCCATTCAAGCGGCGATTACTGCCGCTTTTTCCCGTATTGCACAAATTGGGCGTTTGTTAAGTTTTCACCAACAGGACAGTGAGTTAAATCTATTAAACCGCCAACCAGGACACTGGATCCCCCTAAGCCAAGATAGCCTGAGGGTATTCAAGTTAGCTAAATGGTTCGGTAGAGCCAGTGACAACTTGTTTAATTGCACTATCGGCGGTGAAATGATGTCCCGTGGAGCCCTACCTTGTTACCTAGGCATGCCACTGCTTTTACAGGGTGACTGGCGAGATATTGAGATTAGAGGTAACCAAGTACGCTTAGCTAGGCCATTAATTGTCACCTTGGACGGCATTGCTAAGGGATACGCGGTTGATATGGCGGTCAGTGAGTTACGCCGTGCTGGCGTATCCGGTGGTTGGGTCAATGCGGGAGGGGACTTGAAGGTGTTTGGTTCAGCCTCCTTAGATGCGCTGTGTCGAGGCTCGAATGGGCTAAGCCAAAAGGTGACTATACGCAATATGGCTCTTGCTAGCTCGCGAGTCTCGCAGCAATTGAGCTTGGGTTGTCCTGCGCTGCTATTACCCACTGGCAATGTCGATATGATGAGCTTCGATGCTTCTAATGAGCGAATTGTCAGCGTCCAAGCCAACTTTGCATGGAGAGCCGATGCGCTAACAAAGGTGGCTGGTTACCTCTCTGCCGAAGTGGCAAAGGATAAAGTCCGTCTGCTCGGTGGGCAGCTAGTCAACTAACAGTCATCTTGTGAAGATTTGAGTCTATCCGCAGTGGGACTCCAAGTTACAGGGCAAGGTGTCTTGTGGACTGGAACCCGTTATTGTGACTATTGAGTCGTTCGTACTCGCTTTGCTTGAAGTCAGAATAAAAAGGCCAAACCTTTTCGGCTTGGCCAGTTAACTTAATCCCTTCCCCGTTAAGCGACTTTAAATCGCGCCACTTCTTTTTGTAGGTTGCTGCAAATCGCTTTAGTGTTGACGACGATTTGCTGGGTCTCTTGGATAACCATATTACAATATCTCGTTTTATCAGAGAGTTCAGTCAAGTTACGATTGATTTCTTCGGTTACATGGGTTTGCTCTTCGGTTGCCGTTGCCGTTTGTGTGGACATCTCGCTCACCTTAGAGGTGGAGTTGAGGATTTCATCTAATGCCTCTTGGGTCTGGCTAGCGAGGGTGACTGTTGATGTGGTTAGGCTAGCACCGGATTCAATACTCTTAACCGCATCATTTACGCCTCGTTGCAACTCTTCAATCATGCGCTGAATATCTTGGGTAGAGGTTTCGGTGCGACTCGCCAGAGTACGCACTTCATCGGCGACCACGGCAAAACCGCGGCCCTGTTCGCCGGCCCGGGCCGCTTCAATGGCAGCATTAAGGGCGAGCAGGTTAGTTTGCTCCGCGATGGAGCGGATCACATCGAGCACTGAGGCAATATTGGCCGAGTTGACTGAGAGTTTTTCAATGACAGAGACGGCATTTTTAACCGATTCAGAGAGTTGCTGAATATGATTTACGGACTGGGTGAGAATTTTTTTTCCTTCTACAGTTTGATCATTCACCTTAGTAATTTCGCTCGCCGTGTGCTGGGCGTTGCTAGCCACTTCCCTGACGGCCGCGCTCATCTCATTGACTGCGGTGACAATGGTGTTGACGAATTGCTCCTGCTCGTGGCTGATATTGATTGTGGTGGCAGATTTAGTCGCAAGGCTTTCAACGGTTTGGTTCACATCCTTGGTTTGGCTAATAATCGCGATAATCATCTGTTGTAGCTGTGCCACAAATAAGTTGAAGGCATTAGCGAGTTCGCCAATTTCATCCTGACGAGTGATGGGGATCCTCTGGGTTAAGTTGCCATCGCCATCGACAATATCATTGATCCTATTGGTTATATCTCGAATGGCGTTGACTATGATTTTGGGACCAAAATAGGCGATCAAAAGGGCGATAATTGCGACTAAGCTGGCTATGCTGACCGATATTTGGGTTTGCGTGGTGGCCTGCTCCGACGCCTGTAAATCCAGCTCTTTGACGCGGTTATCGGCGGCTTCCCCTGCGGCGTTGTAGATATTTCTTAGGGCTTTAAACTCTTTTTTAGATTTACTTTCATGCAGTTGTCTCGCTCGTTCAAAATCATTATTTTTAACTGTGTTAATCACCTCGGATGAGGCTTGATACCAGAGGGAGAATTGGGCTTCAAAGCCGCTGGTTGATTGCAGCACTTGTAGGTGATCCTTGAGGATTTTTTTAAATTCCTCCATACGATCACGGGCTTGGTCGACGTTTTCCTGCCAGTTGTCTATCTCGCTTTTGCGCTCATCGGTGTTCAAACCTTCTCGGAGTAACACTTCTTCACTAAGCTGCGCTTGGTAAAGATCGCGGTCAGCATTGAGTATCGCCGAAATTGCCGGGTTAAAGAGTTGACTAAACTCCTGCATTTGCTTAAGAGTCGCGCGGCTCTGCATGGCATCGGTTATTGCCATCACAATAAGGGCTGTTGCCATAACGATAAACATCAGCGAAAACTTAACGCGGATACTGTTAAACATAGGGGCATCTCCATTAGTAACTTATTAAATAGCTTAGTAGTTATTTAGGAGTTTGCGTTGAACTTGCGAGGTTGCGTGTGTACATAAAGGATGTGACTCGCCTCTATGGTTATCCAGAGACGAGTCTATTTGCAGTTTATTCGGGGCAAGCTAAGGTTGAGATGGCTTTAGGCTTAGGTTTTATCTGCACTAACATTACACCCATAATGACCATAGAGCCTCCAACGTAATGATAAATGGCTAAGGTTTCATTCAAGATAATCGCCGCTAAGATGGCTGCGAGGATCGGCATCAAATTGAAGAAAATGCTAGTACGCTCGGCCCCTAACTTGCTGATGCCATTAATCCAGGCCCAAGGTGCGATGAGTGAGGCGCCAAGGGCGGCGTAGAGGATTAACGGCGCGGCTTGGCTGCTAATGGCGACACTGGGCGCGCTAAACAGCAGCGGAGTTAACATCAACACGGCAATAATGCCTTGAATATACACCGACTGCCAAGTGGATATCGGCAGCTGCCAGCGTTTGAGCAACACACCATAAAGTGCGTACACAAAGGCACTGATAAGTAACAGTAAATCTCCTTGGGTCACGCCGATGGCAAGCTTGGTCATATCCCCGTGGCTTAGCATAAACACTAAACCTAATAATGAAATCAAAGTGCCACCAAAGACTAAGGGTGTCAGTTTTTGTTTGAGTAAAGGTACGGCCAAGAACAGGCTCACCATAGGTACTAGCGAGTTGATTAAGGCCATATTCGTCGCTGTGGTGGTTGCCGCTGCAAAGTAGGCAAGGCTTTGATTTAACACCATACCTAAGGCGGCTAAGGTTGCTAATTTGGGGAGTAGTGGTGCTATGGCTCTACGATTTTTCCAGACGGGTCTTAACATAAATGGCGTTAGCACTAGCATGGCAAAAAACCAGCGATAAAAGGCAATGGCTTCAGGGGCGATAATCCCAAAGGAGAGTTTGTTAACAATGGCGTTGCCCGCCCAAATAACTACGGCGAGTAGGGGAAATAAATACAACATGAGTCAGTCTTAATTGGCGTGAGGACGGGTTAATGCTGAGTGGCATAAACCTGATGTCATAGGTTGGCTGCTATTATCCTCGATCTTTTATGATATAAATATCGTTTATAAGACAATGTCAGTTCGTCGGCGGACAATCATTTATAGGTCTTTGTCTGCGTTTCGAATCGAGTCAGCCCATTTTCGGAGTAGCGATGCGTCCCGTTTATCATCCGCTCAAGGTGGAACAAGCGCCTGTTGCAGATATTTTCTTTAACTATGAAGCCTTTCTGCCCAATACCATCACCCCGAAGCATAGCCACACCTGGGGACAATTGCAGTTGATCAGCGGTGGAATTATGGAGCTACATGCCGCAGGGCAGCGGTTTTTATCGCCATCCCAATATGCGATTTGGGTGCCAGCAAGGATTGAGCATGAGAGCTACACTCGCCGCAGTATCCATTATTGCTCGATGAATATAGTGGCCAGTCGAGCGGCTGTTTTCCCAGATAAGACCTGCCTGCTGGCCGTCACGCCCATAGCGCAGGCGATTGTCAACGACCTAAGGGAGCGGCAAATCCGGGTGGCAGAGAGCGACGCGGATAAACGTCTGGTTGAGGTGTTAATCGATCAGTTGATTTTAGGGCAGGCGCAGCCGCAATTTTTACCTTCGAGTACGGATAAACTGTTGCAACCTATTCTGCAGCAACTCGAACTCGACCCCGCCAGCCAAAAGAGCCTTAAAACCTGGGCCAGTGAACTGCATACCACAGAGCGCACCCTTGCTCGGCGTTGCCAAGACTGTCTTGGGATGAGTTTTACCGAGCTGCGACAGCGACATAAGTTTATTTACTCGTTACAACTCTTGCGTGAGGGATTGGCAATCAAAGAGGTTGCTCTGACTTTAGGCTACAACCAAACATCGCCATACATAGTGATGTTTAAAAAATATGCCCAATACTCACCCGAGCAATATCGCCGTCAACTGGCATAAAAATAGGGCACGGTGGTACCGTGCCCTATAGCTAATAAAGAGAGGAGTTAAGGGATTTTTACACAGGCATTAATCGGCGTTTTTTTGTCGATTCCGTTTATCCTGACGTTTCTCTTTTAAGGTTTTCATCGGCGGTTTTTTCGATTTTTCTTTACTCATGGGAAATACTCCTAGCTGAAATTGAATTCAGCAAAGTTAAACTCAGTAAAGTAATACTATCGAGTGTAGTGCCGCGTTCTTACCGATAGTTGATTTAATTTTGCCCGTCGGAAAATTAAAATGATGAAAAAGCCGTATGAACCAGATAAATAAACTTATACTTCTTGATGGTTTTTACATAAGCGCTGCCATACTCGGTAAATATGCAAGAGGTTTAAGCCTTGGCTCATCGGCTTTAATTAATTTCGCGGCCTATTAATGACTTCAAAATAGTATTCTCCCTCTTTTACTTATGCCTATGCTAGATGCCGCCGCAAATAGCGACCTAAAAGCATGTCGCCACTGAAATTTGAACATGCTTTATTCTGATAATACTGTGCTTACCATTAATTTTATTTCTTGCTTAGGGCGATATCCTTCACCATAAATAGCACTGGTTTGCCTAAAATATTTACCTCGGCATATTCTCCCTTAGTGCGTCCGAGTAGACTCACGCCGAGATCGGAAATCACAGAGTAGCGACCCGCTCTGGGTTTGTGCCTAGGTGGGTATACCAGTTCGATACGGTATTCCTGTTGGTCTTGTTGATTAATCAGTAAAATTTCTCGCCCAACCGTCACTTTATCTAAGGTTTCTTCATTTTTAAGTTGATCCAGTTTCGCTATCACCGCCGCCAGTGAGATCGGGCGCAATGAGGCATTAAAACTGTTTTGCAGGTAATAGGTTTCCGTTTTCAACATAAAAGATTGAAATAGGTTGCTAAAAAAAGAATAAAACATAACTACCCCAAATATGAGCTAGATAACAGCAATGCTCCAAAATAAAAAATGAAGCAATAAATTAAAATATGAGAGATGGGCTGCCGAGTGCGAGTCGCACTCGGCTTAAACTGGAAATTTTAGTGAAAGGCGCACGAAGCTGGCTAAATAATGAAGCTTATTCAGCGTAAAAGAGGAACGCTTAAGAGTGATGGATGAAAATGCATTTTTAAACATAGTGCTACATCTCCATATCAAATTAAGACTAAATTAATCATCCAGTGTGTCGATGATTAATGGTTAATAAACTGTCGATACCATAGGCCAACTGAAAAAATAAATCAACTCATGTTTTTATTTAGGTCAGTAGTATTACTGAGTTGGCGTAAATCTCCCTGTTAAATAAAAGTTATCGCTTCAAAATACCGCCAATTTTAAACATATGTTAGCGCATAAATTTATTGAATGGGTTGAATATGACTCGGTTAGGTCGTTAGCCCTGTGCCTTGCAATAATATTTTAAGGCAAAGGGAAACCAGCAGTAAGCAACTGACGCTGGTGCACCAAATCAACAGTAACCAGCCGAGCCGTTTGGGCAGAGATGAAGTTTGAGTCGTCATATCGATCTCCTTAGATTGTTTTGCTGGCAGCCGAGTCGATATCGGCTGCATAAGATCGTTTTAGTGATAGCCCGCATCCTTGGTGACTTTGCCGCGAAATACGTAATAGCTCCAAAAGGTGTAGGCCAAGATCAGTGGGATAATCATCAGTGCGCCGATGAGCATAAAGCCTAAGCTGCTCTCGGGCGCAGCCGCCTGCCAGAGACTAATCGTTGGCGGGATAATATGTGGCCAGATACTGATACCTAAGCCACTAAAGCCTAAGAATATTAACGCGAGCGTCAGCAAGAAGGGGCGATAGTCGTCTTCGGTACTTAATGAGCTGATAAGTGCCTTAGTGCAGAGCAATACCAAAACAGGAACCGGCGCAAAATAGAATAGGTTCGGCAGACTAAACCAGCGTAGGGCGATATTGGGTTGCACAAAGGGCGTCCATAAACTGACGATAGCTATGACCATCAGCAGGCATATGGTCAGTCCTTTGCCGAGCTGCTGCATGGACGTTTTGAGATTACCTGTGCATTTCTTCGCTAACCAAGTCGCGCCTAGCAGTGCATAGGCCAGCATCAGCCCAAAGCCGCAGAAGAGTGAGAAGGGCGATAACCAATCGAAGCTACTACCGCTAAACCTTTGTCCATCTACAGAAATACCTGAGATAAATGCCCCAAGCACTACGCCTTGGGCAAAGGTGGCAAGGATAGAGCCGTACATAAAGGCTTTGTCCCAAAAGGGTTTAGTCTCGGCGCTGGATTTAAACCTAAATTCGAAGGCGACGCCGCGAAAAATCAGGGCGAGCAGCATAATCAGCAAGGGAATGGTCAGTGCTTCGAGCACTATGGCGTAGGCGAGGGGAAAGGCGCCGAGCAGGCTAGCACCACCCAACACTAGCCAAGTCTCGTTACCATCCCAAACCGGCGCGACAGTGTTGACCATTACATCTCTATCGTCTTCATTGTGGATGAAGGGAAATAAGATGCCGATGCCAAGATCGAAACCATCCATCACTATGTACATGAGAGTGGAAAAGATGATGATCCCAAACCAAATCAGGGGTAAGTCGAATTCCATGTTGTGCCTTTAAATGGGTTGATTAATCAATTGATATGCTAAAAAACTGGATTTGTTATCCATGGTGCTCAATCCCTTGTGATACAGGCCCTTTACTGATGAGCCGCATCATGTAGCGATATCCCACACCAAAAATGCCGAAGTAACAGATAACAAACATCATCAGGCTGAGGCTTAAATGGGTCACACTATGGGACGAAACCGCATCTTGAGTGCGCATTAACCCTTGGATAACCCAAGGTTGGCGGCCGAGTTCAGTGGTAAACCAGCCCGCGAGGGTCGCGATTAATCCCGCGGGACCTAAGAGCATCACAAAGCGTAAAAAGAGTGGATTGCTGTATAGTTTTTGGTTGCGTCTTAGGTAGAGGCTCCACACACCCGCCAAAATCATCAGTACACCTAAGCCCACCATGACTCTAAAACTCCAAAAGACTAAGGGCACATTGGGCCAATCCTCGGCGGGAAACTCAGCTAGAGCGGGCACTTGCTGGGTTAAATCATGCTTTAAAATCAGGCTGGCTAATCCCGGAATTTCCAAACTGAATTGATTGCTTTGGCTATCCATATCGGGCAAGGCGAATAAGATGAGCGGCGTGGGCTCATCCCCTTCATTACGCCAATGTCCTTCCATTGCTGCGATTTTTACAGGTTGATATTCAAGGGTATTTAAACCATGAAAGTCACCAATCACCGCTTGCAGTGGTGCAACAATCAATGCCATCCACATGGCCATGGAGAGCATTTTGCGAATCGCAGGCGTATCGTTTCCTTTGAGTAAATGCCATGCGGCGGAGGCGCCAACAAAGAAGGCCGAGGAGAGAAAGGCGGCAACCGTCATATGGGTTAAACGGTAGGGGAATGAAGGATTAAACACTATTTGCCACCAGTCGATGGGGACGACTCGGTTATCAATGATTTCAAACCCTTGAGGTGTGTGCATCCAGCTATTGGAGGCGAGGATCCAAAAGGTTGAAATCACAGTGCCCGTGGCCACCATACAAGTGGCAAAAAAGTGTAGTTTTTTGCCGACTTTATTTTGCCCAAACAGCATCACTCCGAGAAAACCCGCCTCGAGGAAAAATGCCGTCAGCACTTCATAGGTGAGCAGAGGGCCGGTCACGCTCCCCGCAAAGGCCGAAAAACCACTCCAGTGGGTGCCAAATTGGTAGGCCATCACTATGCCTGAGACCACTCCCATGCCGAAGTTGATGGCAAATATCTTCAGCCAGAACTGATACAGCTGCTGATATACCTGATTGTTTGTTTTCAACCAGAGTCCTTCTAACACGGCTAAATAGGTGGCCAACCCAATAGTGATAGCGGGGAAGATAATGTGGAAAGAAACGGTAAAAGCGAATTGGATCCTCGCGAGTACGGTGGCATCAAAATCAAACATAGTGTCCTCAGGAGATTGCGGTCTCGTTGCAAAGGTATGTGTTAATGCAAGCCGTTCGGTGCCTCGGTTCGGCGCCGCTGATGGCTTGTGCATTATTAGACCATGGGGTAATCTGGCTATAACAGATACAAAATTAATTAAATTAACTATAACAAATGTCAAAGTACCAACAGCTAGCGCAGGATCTAAAAAACCGAATAACCCAGGGCGTCTGGCAGGCGGGGGATAAGCTGCCCTCATTACGGCAAACCGTGGCGGATTCTGGTCTCAGTTTAATGACAGTGTTGAACGCCTATCAGTTGCTCGAAAGCCAAGGCGTGATATTAGCGCAGGCAAAATCGGGTTATTTAGTGGCGCCTCAGCCAGAAGCTTTTCGTTATCCTGAGGCTCAGCGACAGATCTATTTATCCGATAAAGTCGATATCAATGAGTTTGTTTTTAATGTGTTACAGGCATCGAAACAGGCCGGGATAGTGCCGTTTGGATCGGCGTTTCCCGATCCCAGTTTATTTCCACAGCAAGCCTTGGCGCGCTCGCTCGTTAACGTGACTCGGCATATGTCGCCTTCGTTCGCGGCCGATAATCTTCCCCCCGGCAATGCGGGGTTACGCAAGGCTATTTCCCAACGTTATGCCAAGCTAGGCATGAGCGTCTCGCCCGATGAAATCTTGATTACCTCGGGGGCAATGGAGGCGCTGAATTTGAGTTTAACGGCACTGACTCAGGCAGGAGATTGGGTTGTGATTGAATCGCCAGCTTTTTATGGCGCGATGCAAGCCATTGAACGCCTTAAGCTGAGGGCGATTGCGGTCGCGACGGATCCCCGTGAGGGGATCGATCTTAAGGCGCTGGCCGAAGTGCTTAAGACCTATCCTGTCAAAGCCTGTTGGTTGATGAGCCTGCATCAAAACCCCTTAGGTTGCAGCTTATCGGAACAGAAAAAACTGGCGCTTTATCAATTGCTTTGTGAGCATAATGTTAGCCTGATTGAAGATGATGTGTATCAGGAGCTTTATGTTGGTTCGAGTGCGCCTAGGCCGATAAAAGCCTTAGATACCCAAGGCAATGTGTTGCATTGTGGCTCTTTTTCTAAATCCTTGATTGCAGGGTATAGAGTCGGTTGGGTCGCTGCGGGGCGCTATGCACCTCAATTACAACGGCTGCAACTAATGTCGACCCTCTCGACCAGTGCGCCTATGCAACTGGCGATCGCCGACTTTATTCAGTCGGCACAATATGATCGCCATTTAAAGCGCTTACGCCATACCTTAGCGGATCGTAAATTTGCCATGTATCAGTTGCTGCGCACTCACTTGCCTGAGTCTGTGAGCGTTAACTTTGAGCAAGGCGGTTATTTCCTCTGGCTGGCGTTGCCTGCCCATATGGATGCGACCCAGATCTACTATCGGGCGCTTGAGCGAGGGATCAGCATCGCGCCGGGTAATCTCTTTAGTAATCAAGCCGAGTTTCGCCATTTTATGCGTATTAATGCCTCCTACGACTGTTCACCCGAACGAGTGCGAGCGGTAAAAGATCTAGCAGCACTCATCTATGACTATCCGAATTGATATGCCGAATTGATGTGCCAAAGTGTGAGCCGTTGTAGCCATTTCGCTTGCGCACTAAAAATATTTAGACTTCTAGATGGCCATCTGTTAGCTTGAGGTCGGTGCACAAATCTTGTGCTGTCTTAGTGTCATTTTGCGCAGTGCTCACCTTAGGGTTGTCTTAGGTTAGTGGCAAAGGTTGGGGAATTTATTGGGGAAGGAATCAAAGATGAAACTTGAATCACTGGCGTTACACCACGGATATGAATCAGAGGCGACCACGAAGGCCGCCGCGGTACCTATTTATCAAACCACCTCCTACACCTTCGATGACACCCAACATGGTGCTGATTTATTTGACTTAAAAGTCGCTGGCAACATCTATACGCGGATCATGAATCCCACGACCAGCGTACTCGAGCAGCGACTCGCTGCCATTGAAGGTGGCATAGGTGCGCTCGCAGTCGCCTCGGGAATGGCGGCCATTACCTATGCGATTCAAGCCCTGACTCAAGTTGGCGATAATATTGTCAGCACCAGTCAGCTCTATGGTGGCACTTATAATCTGTTTGCCCATACGCTGCCGCGCCAAGGAGTTGAAGTGCGGATGGCTGCCTTCGATGACTTTGAAGAGCTCGATGCCTTAATCGATGCCAAAACCAAGGCGTTATTTTGTGAGTCTATCGGTAACCCGGCTGGTAATATTGTCGATTTACAACGTTTAGCCGAAATCGCCCATAAACACGGCGTGCCTTTAATCGTCGATAACACGGTTGCCACGCCTGTCTTATGTCGCCCGTTTGAACATGGCGCCGATATCGTGATCCACTCCTTAACCAAATACATTGGCGGTCATGGCACTACGATTGGCGGCGTGATTATCGACTCGGGTAAATTCGATTGGGTGGCGAATAAAGAACGTTTTGCCCTGCTCAATCAAGCCGATCCTTCCTACCATGGGGTGGTCTATACCGAAGCCTTTGGTGCCGCAGCCTTTATTGGACGTTGCCGCGTGGTGCCGCTGCGTAATACCGGTGCGGCCCTTTCCCCCCACAGCGCATTCTTGTTGTTGCAAGGGCTTGAAACCTTAAGCCTTAGAATGGAGCGCCATTGTTCGAATGCCTTGGCATTGGCCGAATATTTGATACTGCATCCTTCGGTGAGTTGGGTGAATTACGGTGCCTTGCCGAGCAGCCCCTACCGTGAAAATTGCCAAAAGATCACCGGTGGTAAAGCCTCAGGGATCATCAGCTTCGGGATTAAGGCGGCCACACCTGAGGAAGGCAAAATCGCCGGTGGTAAGTTTATCGACGCGCTGCAAATGATTTTGCGCTTAGTGAACATTGGTGATGCGAAATCGCTTGCCTGCCATCCTGCCAGCACCACCCACAGACAGCTGGATTCGAATGAACTTGCTAGAGCCGGTGTGTCTGAAGATCTTATTCGTATCTCCGTCGGCATAGAGCATATCGACGATATCATTGCCGATGTATCCCAGGCGCTGGATAAGGCTCTGGTGAGCAAATAGGCCATATCGAATAGCTGATATTAAGTCGTGAATAGTAAAAGCCGCCATCGATTCAATTCACTGGCGGCTTTTTTAGTACTTTAAAAACGATGTTAATCAAGCAGCAGTCGATTCCTCGCCTTCTGGCCGCGGTAAGACTAAGTCGAGACAATCATGTCTGAGGACTTTTGTTGTAGATTGTACTGGCGAGAAGGCATTTCGGCGAGTCGAGCCATTCGTTGAGAAGGGTTCTTAGAGGGATGACCGCTGACTCAAAGTGTTCAAGGAGCATACTCGCATAAAATAGGGCCGCAATATTCAGGGGCTATTTTATGCGAATGCTGAAGGATTACTTCTTGGCCTGCAGGATCACAAATTTACCGTTGGAGGCGACTGTGGTGCAGTTCTTAAATAAACGCTGCAATTTCACATGGTAAGCCAGATGGCGGTTGCCGACGATATGCAAGATCCCACCGTCTTTTAAGCGACGGCGAGAGTCTAAAAACATCTGCCAGGCGATGTGATCGGTAATGGCCTCACCTTGATGAAACGGCGGGTTACACAATACCAGATCTGGCTGTACATCATCTGGCAGATGCGTCATGCAATCGTCCCAATAGAAGTGGCCTTTGTCTGCGGGCAATTGATTGCGTACCCAGTTTGCCTTGGCAGATGCGACCGCCATTTCAGAATCATCAATAAAGTGGATATTGGCCTCTGGGAATAACTGGGCGGTACGTAACCCAAGTACACCATTGCCACAGCCGAGATCGACAATCGTTTGAAAATCTCCCTTGGGCAGATTTTCAAGCATGATGCGAGCGCCAATATCGAGTTTGTTGGCGGCAAACACATTACTTAAGTTGCTGATCTCAAGTTGATATTCAGGTATCACCCAAGTCACTTCTTTCGGCAATACTCTTGGCTTGCCATCGCTCACACAGGTAATTACTCGCGTGTTTTTCCAGGCTAAACTGGCGCTCGCTGGGCCTAAATGCTTAGCAAAGATATCGAGTAGGGCGCTATTGATCGATTTGGCTTTGGCTGCCACTAATATACGAGTGCCAGCGGGTAACGCTTGGGATAAGCGCGTTAGCTGGTGGGCAAAGTAGCTTAAATTTTTAGGTAACTTCATCAATACTAAGGCTAAGTTTTCTGGCAAAGTATCGCGGCTGGTAAACCATTCTAGGTTATCCATCGACAGCTGATTGCGGCCATGGTTTTGTTCTGTGCCTAAAAAGCTGGTTCTGGCATCGGTTTCAATGCACAGGGGCCAACTCGGATTGAGTTTCGATAGGGCACAGCTCAAGGCACCAAAACTGTCGTTGATAATGGCGGTTGGCACGGCGATTTGCTCTGACTCAACGAGGCTTTTGAGTAAGTGTTCATCGGCGGCATCCCAAGCTTGAAGATTAGATTCCTGCTGGGCCGGATACCGTAAAAGTTCGAGTTCAACACCCGCTACTGAAAATTGTGTCGTCATGTGCCACACTGAGCCAATAAATTTAAGGCGCCGATTATCGCAGATTTCACGATTGAGTGCGACGACTCGCGAGGAGGAGGCCCATGCTGCAGGGAACATTTGAATTCGATAGTGAGGATGATTGCTCAGTCTCATTCGAACACTCTGATGATCAAGTGGCTATCCTGTCGAATATTCCAGTGGTTTTGTCTAACATCGAGCCCCATGTGGCTCAAGCAAAACCGCCCATCACCTTAGTGCGTGGTTATCTTAATGCCGAGCAGCAAGCGGCTTTACTTCAAGAAGCGCAATTCTATCCCTTGAGCCGTCCTGAAATCCAAGTATTCGGTCAGTTTCACCCTATCCCCCGTCAGCAAGTGTGGTTCGGTGATTTGGGCTGTGACTATTTATATTCTGGCCTTTTTATTCGCGCCTTACCTTGGCCTAAGTATGCCCATAAACTGAGGGAAAAACTCGCACGGGATTTTGGCTTGGCCTGCAATGGTGTCTTAGTGAATCGTTACGCAGATGGTAAAGATTGTATGGGGGCCCATAGTGATGATGAGCCCGAAATTGTCCACGGGAGTCATATTGCCTCTATCAACCTTGGTGCTACTCGGGATTTTGTGATTAAACATAAACATAGTCAGGTGAAGTACAACATCAGTTTGCATGGTGGTGATTTGCTGATCATGCATTGGCCTATGCAGCGCGATTGGCTGCACAGTGTGCCTAAGCGATTAAAGGTTAAGGACCCCCGTTGGAACTATACTTTTAGGCAACTGGTAGTGAATTATCACGGTTAATATTTACCCATAAGATATGGCGTTGATCTTGTCGTTAATGTTGCAATTGAGTGAGTCATCACCGACAAAATTGGCTGCGTGAATTTGATCTTTTTAAATTGAAGCAGTACTCTGCGCCCACTGGATTTTCCCATTCTGAGATTCGAATATGTCCAACATGCATACGCAGGTTATAGTGGCCGAGATCATCACACAGAAGTTAACTGATAGTTTCTCGCCAATTCACTTAGAGGTTATTAACGAAAGCCACCGTCACCATGTTCCACCTAATTCAGAGACTCATTTTAAAGTCGTATTAGTGAGTGAAGAGTTCGATGGGCTGCGTTTATTGGCACGTCATCGCTTAGTCAATAACTGTTTAGCCCATGAATTAGCCACAGGAGTGCATGCGCTTTCTATTCATACTTTTACCCCAAGTGAGTGGAATGCGAATGTGGAGGTCCCTAAAACACCTAATTGCCGCGGTTAAAGGTTAAAGGTTAAAGGTTAAAGGTTAAAGGTTAACGTATTTGCTACTAAGCCACTCTTCGGGAGTGGCTTTTTTAGGTCACATGGAAGGCATTCTTTAGTTTCCCTGCTGAATTTTCTGTGTTAACAATATGTTCTATTTTGTGGGGTGTTCAACGCACATCAATGCGTTTAACACGCCTCGTAAAGAACGCTGACTCAGATTTGATAAAGAGGGCGATTAAAACTCGGGAGTGTATTAGATGCGTAGGTTTGGGTTCCTGCTTTTAACTCTGTTGCTTGTGGTGCTTAGTGGTTGCAAACCACCAGCCAGCAATGCGGAAAATGCATCAGGGGAACTTGGCAGCCCGCTATCATCTCACCCTCAAGTTATCGAATGGCGTCTTGCAACCTCTTGGCCTAAAAACTTCCCCGGTTTAGGTATGGCCCCCGAGCGCTTTGCCCGTCTTGTCGATGAGATGTCCAGTGGCCGCTTAAAGATCCAGGTATATGGCGCGGGTGAATTAATGCCCGCCTTTGCGGTGTTCGACGGCGTCAGCCAAGGCAAAATCCAAATGGCCCATGCAGCCTCCTATTATTGGAAGGGAAAAGCGCCCGCCTCACAGTTTTTTTCTTCGATCCCCTTTGGAATGACGGCCCAAGAAATGAATGGTTGGTTGCACTATGGTGGTGGCATGGCGCTGTGGGAGGAGGTGTATCGCCCCTTTGGCATCATCCCAGTAGCGGGCGGTAATACGGGCATGCAAATGGGTGGCTGGTTTAATAAACCCATCAATACGATCGCCGATTTTAAAGGTTTGAAGATCCGTATGCCGGGCTTAGGCGGTGAAGTGTTAAAACGAGCCGGTGCCGTCCCTGTTAATATGGCAGGGCGTGAACTCTATGGTGCGTTACAAACGGGGTCGATCGATGCGGCCGAGTGGGTCGGACCATTGAACGACCTTGCCTTTGGTCTGCATAAAGTGGCTAAGTACTACTATTATCCCGGTTGGCATGAGCCAGGTTCTAATATGGAGTTTTTAATTAACAAAGCCGCCTTCGAGGCGCTTCCCAAGGATTTGCAGTCCATTGTGAAGGCCGCGGCTAGGGCCATAAACCAAGATATGCTCGATGAATATACGACCCGTAATGTGACCGCCCTTGAGATCTTAGTCAAAGATGAGGGGGTTGAGTTAAGGGAATTTCCCGTCGAAGTGCTGACAGAGCTTGAGCAGATTTTCTTGAAAGTGATTGAAGATCAAGCTAATCAAGATCCCTTAATGCGTAAAGTTTACGATGCTTACCATGTCTACGAACAAGGTGTACGTCAGTATCATAAAATATCTGAGGATGCCTACAGCCAACAAAGGCAACAATAACCACCAGTGTTGATATTAAATAGCCATATTAGCAGTGAATTTATATGAGATGATTTCATCTTACCTTATCTTGTTATCGACCTAATTCATTTGGTGTTATGCTTGCAACCTATATAGACAATGACAGTGGCGTTGATGTCGCCCTGAGAATTTGGAGATCCCTATGCCATTACTTGATAGCTTTACCGTTGACCATACTCGAATGAATGCACCTGCGGTCCGAGTCGCTAAGCATATGAGCACGCCAAAGGGCGATGCGATTACTGTATTTGATCTGCGTTTTTGTGCGCCGAATAAAGAGATCCTCAGCGAGCGTGGTATTCACACTCTGGAGCATTTATTCGCAGGCTTTATGCGTGATCACTTAAATGGCAATGACGTTGAAATTATTGATATTTCACCCATGGGTTGTCGCACTGGTTTTTATATGAGTTTGATTGGTGAGCCGACAGAACACCAAGTAGCCGATGCGTGGTTAGCTGCGATGGAAGACGTACTGAAAGTGGTTGAGCAGTCTGAAATCCCTGAGCTGAACGAATACCAGTGTGGCACCTATGAAATGCATTCATTAGAGCAGGCACAAGATATCGCCCGTAATATTATTGCGGCTGGCGTGAGTGTGAACCGTAATGATGATCTGAAACTAAGCGATGAGATCCTCGGTAAACTCTAAGTTTTAGCAATCCTGAATATTGAAAGTTGCAACTGAGAGTTTTAGCCAAAGATAGAAGAAAGCGACAATGTCGCTTTTTTTTTAGAATAAATTCAGTTATTTTACAACTTAATAACAAAAACACCGTACGCTAACAAACACTTTTGGGAGCTTGGTATGTCTAGCCACTATTTTGCAGTATCGCTTACCGCTGCTGCGGTTTCTCTTGTTTGTTCAAATGCTCTCTCTGCCAACCCTCTTTATTATCAGACCCTAGAACTCAGCGAACTCAATGATGGCTATCACAGCAGTGATGATGTGATGACGCTCAGCCACTTGAATTCATTAACCCTACTGCCCGCCGATCACAGTGGTAATACGGCCAATGTTGATATGCGCTCGGCCAGTCAAGGTGTGGCTGTGATACAGGATAGGGTTTATTTCTCTCCGGCTCCCTATAGCGCACCACAGTTGCAGTTACTGCCACATGTTCTGCAGCAACAAAGTGTTACCGTCACACCCCTCGCGGATATGGCTGTTGGAGGACAAGGTGCGTTTGGGGTGATTAATTACCAGAGTCTAGCCATTGCAGATCATGTTCAGAATGCCAGTCTAATGATTGAGGGAACGACTGACTCGGATATTAATGCGGGCATGAACTGGAGTATTAAGCAAAAAGAATATGGCATGCTTTTGGCGGCAAATTACAGCCAAAATCAAGGCGATGGATACTTTCTTAATGATAGTGATGCTGACAGGCGAACCACAGATATTCTCTTTAAAATGAATGCCTCTAGCCTGCTAGGCGCTCGAAACCCACAGGTGACAGAATTTACGTATCAATTTATCGATGATGATAGTTACCGCTCACAATTGGGATTGACCGAAGCCGACTGGCTTCATGATCCTCTTATGCTTTATTCTGCGAGCGCTGAGGATGAGCACCAGGGACGGCACCATAAATACCAACTTTCACATCAAGTGACCCTAGGTAGTAGTAAAGTGGTTACTGACTTTTACTACCAATCCTATTCACAGCAATTAAATCAATTAAGCCAATTCAACGGTCAGGACATTGATATTCAGAACCTTGCAGCTATTGCCGCATTCGATCGACAGCCCACAGTCGATGGCGCAGAGCTCACAGCCCTAATGCAGGACAATGATTACAGCTCTTTTGGCATTCAAACCCAATCGATCACTCAGTACGGTGAGCATCAAGTGATCTATAGTGCTCGCTATCATACCGATAAAGCCGAAATGCGTTTTGGTGAGCAACAGGAACAGTGGCTGGCAGATAGAAGCATTGCTGGCGGCATCTCTACGGATATCTTGGCTTACACCGATAATGCGACAGCCCTTACCTCTGCAATTGATTCATTGTTCAACTGGCAAGGATTGCAAATCAAGTTAGCACTCACTTATGAGCATGTGGATGTGAGCCGTGAAGTTAATTTAGATTATGCAGGGCTCGAGGTGGTGGACTTTTCCGATAGTGATTGGATGCCACAGTTAGGGGTTTTATACGATGCAGGAAATTGGCGCTTTAGCACCGATATACGTAGGGCCTGGAGTGCGGCAAGTGCGGGCAATAGTGAACAGGAGGCGCAGGTTTCGCTCCATTATCAAGTGAGTGCCCAATACGCCAGTGACGGTTTGAGCGCCGATATTAAAGCCTATGTTCAAGAGTTTGATAATCTGCATGTGGACTGTGATGCTTATTCAATGTGCTCAGATACGCGCTTGTTAACTCAAGAAAATGTTCCAGATGTGCTCACTTATGGTGTTGAATTCAGCCTAGGCTATCGCTGGGATCTCGGCCAAGTACAGTTACCCTTGGGGCTGAATTATCAATTTTTGAGTTCTGAATATCAAACCAACACTTGTACAGCAATTCAAGGGTGTGTCTCTGCGGGTGATAAATTGGCTTGGTTACCCGAGCAGCAACTGCAATTCAGCGCTGGGGTTAAATATGCCGAATATGGTCTTAATTTGAATGCCTTCTATCAATCTGAACGAGAGTTAACTCAGTTTGGTTCTGAACTGCAAACGGTTTCGAGTCAATGGCGGGTCGATTTAGCGGCCAATTATCGTTTTGACCGTCATCATGAACTTTATTTTCGCATCGAAAACCTCTTAGATGAATCACTGGTCACAACAGCATCAAATAGTGGAATTCGATCTGAAAATGGACGGATCAGCTATTTAGGTTACCAATGGCGCTTCTAAGCTTAGATGAAATCTTGTTTGAATTTTATTCGGTGGAAGGTAAGAACAATACCATCGGGGAGTTTTATGGTCACCCTCTACTTTTTGCTAAATTAAATCTTTAGAAATTAATGTTATAGTATTTGCTGACCGTAATATTTTCTCTTTCTGATCCGTCACTAGGTCGGAAGGTGGACGCCGTAGCGCATGATTCTTTTAAATCCGTATTTTAGGTTTGAAAACACCTATAATTTTCGTGGCGATGCCAAGTCAATTGGGGTAAAATGCGCGCGACCAGCGTGATTGCGATCGCATTTCTGTGATAAATCTGCGCTAGCTCAATGCAGTAGGTTTTGTTTAAAACCTCAGTATTTAGCAGGAACGCGGCGCATTGTCTTTCCTTCAAAACGTAGTGCTTGTGGATATGATTACAATTAAGAAAGGATTGGAACTGCCTATAGCAGGCGGACCAGAGCAAGTTATCCATAATGGCCCAGCCATTAAACATGTAGCTACTTTGGGTGAAGAGTATATTGGCTTACGTCCTACGATGAAGATCAAAGTGGGCGATAAAGTACAAAAAGGTCAGGTTCTTTTTGAAGATAAGAAGAATTTAGGCGTTAAATATACGGCTTTAGCCAGTGGTACTATATTAGACATTAACCGGGGCGCCCAGCGTGTGCTGCAGTCTGTCGTTATTCAAGTGGAAGGCAACGAAAGCGTTGCCTTTGCTAAGTATGACGCCACTGCACTCGATACGCTCGACTCGCAACTGGTCCGTGACAATCTGATCGAATCAGGTTTATGGACTGCATTGCGTACTCGTCCTTTCAGCAAAGTTCCTGCTGTAGACTCTTCTGCCGCTGGTATTTTTGTAACCGCGATTGATACTCAACCCCATGCTGCCGATCCCGTCGTTGTGATCCGTGAGCATAAAGAAGATTTTGCTAATGGTCTTAAAGTCTTAGCAAGACTCACTGAAGGTAAAGTTTACCTTTGTAAAGCGCCTGGCGCCGATATCCCTGCCGCAAACGCCCAAGTTGAAGAATTTGCTGGTGTTCACCCTGCGGGTCTTGTTGGTACTCATATTCATTTCCTACTTCCTGCTTCTGCAAAACGCACTGTTTGGCATATCGGTTACCAAGATGTAATAGCCATTGGTCAGCTATTTACGACGGGTGAACTGAATTCTGAACGTGTGATTGCGATTGCGGGTCCTAAAGCGGCTAAACCAAGACTGGTTCGTACAGTGTTGGGTGCAAGCATGGCAGAATTGACTGCTGGCGAAGCCTTAGATGGTAATGTTCGTTTGATTTCAGGTTCTGTTCTGAACGGTCGTACCGCTATTGGCCCACAAGGGTATTTAGGTCGTTACCATGTTCAAGTGAGTTTGTTAGAAGAAGGTACTGAGAAAGAATTTTTAGGCTGGGTATTACCAGGCTCAAATAAATATTCAATTACTCGTGCATTCTTAGGACATCTTGCTCCTTCTCGTCTGTTCAGTATGACGACCAGTACAGGTGGTTCAGACCGCGCTATGGTGCCAATTGGTAACTATGAGCGTGTTATGCCCCTGGACATTCTTCCTACTATGTTGTTGCGTGACCTGATTTCAGGTGACTTTGATGGTGCTGCTACCTTGGGCGCATTAGAGTTAGATGAAGAAGATCTCGCACTGTGTACGTTCGTATGCCCAGGCAAGTATGACTACGGTTCATATCTGCGTGACTGTTTAGATACGATCGAGAGGGAAGGCTAATGAGCTTGAAAGATTTTTTCGAACGTATTGAACCCGACTTTGAAAAAGGCGGAAAATACGAAAAGTTTTATGCCCTATTTGAAGCGGCATACACGATTTTTTATACCCCAGGTAAAGTGAACAAGGGTAAAACCCACGTTCGCGATAACCTCGACCTAAAACGTATGATGATTACGGTTTGGGCCTGTGCTTTCCCAGCGATGTTCGTGGGTATGTACAACGTAGGTTTACAAGCTCAATTAGCGCTCGTGGCTGGTTTTGCTACCCCTGACGTATGGCAAGTAAGCTTGTTTAGCATGTTCGGTACTGAACTGACTGCTAATTCTGGCTGGCCTGCGCTGATGTGGTATGGCGCCTGTTTCTTCCTACCTATCTACGCGGTGACTTTTGCCATTGGTGGTATTTGGGAAGTGCTGTTTGCCTCTGTTCGCGGTCATGAAGTCAACGAAGGTTTCTTCGTTACCTCAATCCTCTTTGCCTTAACACTCCCTGCAACGATTCCATTATGGATGGTTGCCTTAGGTATCACCTTCGGTGTGGTTGTGGCAAAAGAAGTGTTTGGTGGTACTGGGCGTAACTTCTTAAACCCAGCGCTAGCGGGTCGTGCCTTCCTGTTCTTCGCTTATCCGCTGAACATGTCGGGTGATACCTCATGGGTTGTCGCTGACGGCTACTCAGGTGCAACTGCACTGAGTCAAGCAGCGTCTGGCACCCTAGATTACGCCATTAACCAAAACTGGTGGGATGCGTTCTTCGGTTTCATTCCTGGTTCTGTCGGTGAAGTGTCTACATTAGCGATTCTGTTAGGTGGTTTGGTCATCATCTATACCCGTATTGCTTCATGGCGCATCGTTGGCGGCGTGATGGTGGGTATGATTGCGATCTCGACACTGCTTAATGTTATAGGTAGTGACACTAACCCAATGTTTGCAATGCCTTGGTACTGGCACTTAGTGTTAGGTGGTTTTGCGTTTGGCATGATGTTTATGGCGACAGACCCTGTGTCGGCGTCATTCACTAACCAAGCTAAATGGGCATACGGTATCTTGATCGGTGCAATGGCTGTGTTTATCCGCGTGATTAACCCTGCATTCCCAGAAGGCATGATGTTAGCAATTCTGTTTGCTAACCTGTTCGCGCCATTGTTCGACCACTTTGTGGTTCAGGCAAATATCAAGCGGAGGATTGCCCGTGGCTAGTAATAAAGATTCGTTCGGCAGAACGTTATTTATCGTCGTTGGCTTATGTCTAATTTGTGCGATATTTGTGTCTACTGCAGCAGTGTTACTGCGCCCAACTCAAGCGGAAAATAAACTGCTTGATAAGCAAAAGTACATTCTGGAGGCCGCAGGTCTTATCGATACTAAAGCGGGCAAAGTGACCAAAGCGCAAATTTTGGAAACTTACGGCAAACACATCGAAGCTAAACTGGTTAACTTGAAAACCGGTGATTGGGTTGATGGTGTGAATGCTGACACATTCGATCAACGCAAAGCGTCCCGTGATGTGAAGACTTCATTTGTGCCAGAAAACGACATCGCTTCGGTGAAGCGTGTTGCAGAGGATGCTGTGGTTTATTTGGTTCGTGATGAGCAAGGTAAATTGACCAGCGTGATCCTGCCCGTTCACGGTTATGGCCTGTGGTCGACTATGTATGCCTTCCTCGCTTTGGATGCCGACTTAAACACAGTGCAAAGCTTAGTTTACTACGAGCAAGGTGAAACCCCTGGCTTAGGTGGCGAAGTTCAAAATGCCCAGTGGAAAGCAAAGTGGCATGGCAAAAAGTTATTTGATGAGCAAGGTAACATTGCCATCAGCGTAACTAAAAACCCTGCAGTGGCCAGCTCTGAGTACGGTGTAGACGCATTATCTGGCGCGACACTGACCAGTAATGGTGTGCAACATTCACTGACATTCTGGTTAGGTAAAGAAGGTTTTGCGAGTTTCATTGAAAAAGCACGCAATGGAGGTCTCAGCTAATGTCTGACGCTAAAGAACTGAAACAGGTTCTGACAGGACCTATAGTCAACAACAACCCGATTGCATTACAAGTTCTTGGTGTATGTAGTGCGTTAGCGGTAACGAGTAAGCTCGAAACTGCCTTGGTAATGGCGTTGGCATTAACTGCGGTAACTGCGTTTTCGAACCTGTTTATCTCAATGATCCGTAATCATATTCCTAGCAGTGTGCGTATTATCGTACAGATGACCATTATCGCCTCTTTGGTAATCGTGGTTGACCAATTGCTGCAGGCTTATGCTTATCAGATTTCTAAGCAATTGTCGGTATTCGTCGGCCTGATTATTACGAACTGTATCGTAATGGGACGCGCCGAAGCCTACGCGATGAAAACACCGCCTATGATGAGCTTTATGGATGGTATCGGTAACGGTTTAGGTTACGGTGCAATTCTGTTAGCCGTTGGCTTCGTACGTGAACTGTTTGGTAACGGTTCTCTGTTCGGTGTTGAAATCCTGCACAAGATCTCTGATGGTGGCTGGTATCAACCAAACGGTCTGCTACTACTGCCTCCAAGTGCGTTCTTCCTGATCGGTGTGCTGATTTGGATTATTCGTACCTATAAGCCAGAGCAAGTTGAAGCAAAAGGGTAAGTGCGATGGAACATTATATTAGCCTGTTAATTCGCTCTGTTTTCATTGAAAACATGGCACTGGCCTTCTTCCTTGGTATGTGTACTTTCTTGGCTGTGTCTAAGAAAGTGACCACCGCCATGGGCCTAGGGATTGCGGTAGTTGTAGTGTTGACTATCTCTGTTCCTGCTAACCAAGTTATCTATCAAGGGCTGCTCGCCCCTGGTGCTCTCGCTTGGGCTGGCGCACCTGAAGCCGATTTAAGCTTCTTGAAATTCATTACCTTTATCGGTGTGATTGCAGCTTTAGTTCAAATTCTGGAAATGGCTCTGGACAAGTACTTTCCACCTTTGTACAACGCCTTAGGTATCTTCTTACCTTTGATCACTGTGAACTGCGCTATTTTCGGTGCGGTATCATTCATGGTTGAGCGTGACTACAAGCTAGGTGAGAGTGTGGTGTTTGGTTTCGGCTCTGGAGTAGGTTGGGCATTAGCTATCGTATTGATGGCCGGTATCCGTGAGAAGCTGAAGTATGCCGACGTGCCTAACGGCCTGCGTGGTTTAGGTATTACCTTTATTACCGCTGGTTTAATGGCCTTAGGTTTCATGTCGTTTTCTGGTGTGTCTCTATAAGCGACACCAAACGGCTTCTTGAATTGGACCTTCTAAGGATAAGTTAATGGATATTCTTGGTATTTTTAAATCTACTCCGCTCGAGGTTTACCTCGGTGTGAGTATGTTTACTGCTATCGTCCTCATCTTAGTATTAGTGATTTTATTCGCTAAATCTAAACTTGTGGCGAGTGGTGACATCACGATCGGCATCAATGACGATCCTGAAAAAGCGATTAAAACCGGTGCGGGTGGTAAGTTGTTAGGCGTTTTGGCTAACAGCGGTATCTTCGTATCGAGTGCGTGTGGTGGTGGTGGCTCATGTGGCCAATGCCGTGTGGTTGTGAAGTCGGGTGGTGGTGATATTCTGCCAACTGAACTTGACCACATTAGTAAAGGTGATGCCCGTAAAGGTTGTCGTCTATCTTGTCAGGTTAACGTTAAGAACGATATGGAAATCGAGCTTGACGAAGAAATCTTCGGTATCAAAAAATGGGAATGTACTGTTATCTCTAACGATAACAAGGCGACCTTTATTAAAGAACTGAAGCTACAAATTCCTGATGGCGAATCAGTTCCATTCCGTGCTGGTGGTTATATCCAAATTGAAGCACCCGCTCACCATGTTAAATATGCAGATTTCGATGTACCTGCAAAATACCGTGGCGACTGGGAACACTTTGGTTTCTTTAATCTTGAATCTAAGGTTGATGAAGAAACGATTCGTGCATATTCAATGGCTAACTACCCCGAAGAGTTTGGCATCATTATGCTGAACGTGCGTATCGCTACGCCTCCACCACGTAACCTGACACTGCCTTGCGGTAAGATGTCATCTTACATTTGGAGCTTAAAAGCGGGTGATAAAGTGACGATTTCTGGTCCATTCGGGGAGTTCTTCGCGAAGGATACCGATGCAGAAATGGTCTTTATCGGCGGTGGTGCGGGTATGGCGCCAATGCGTTCGCACATTTTCGACCAACTCAAGCGTCTTAAGTCTAAGCGTAAGATGAGTTTCTGGTACGGTGCGCGTTCTAAGCGTGAAATGTTCTACGTGGAAGACTTTGACGGCCTAGCGGCTGAGAATGAAAACTTCGTATGGCATGTGGCGCTGTCAGATCCTCAACCAGAGGATAACTGGGATGGTTACACAGGTTTCATCCATAACGTATTGTATGAAAACTATTTGAAGGACCACGAAGCCCCAGAAGATTGTGAGTTCTACATGTGTGGACCTCCAATGATGAACGCTGCCGTAATTGGTATGTTGAAAAATCTTGGTGTCGAAGACGAAAATATCCTGTTGGATGACTTCGGCGGCTAATGTTCATTAGCCTGAGATGAAAAAAGTTGCAGATGTTAGGGAAACCTTTTATCTGCAACTTTTGCATTTAAGGGCCCAAATAAGAGTAGTAGGTCACTATGTTTCAGACCTTAAAGATCAATACCTCAGTATTAAAGCATTCAGTGAACTGGCTAGTCCTCGTAGGGCTGGCCTTTTTTGTTTCAGCCTGCTCAAAACCGGACGAAGTGATTTCGTTAGCGGGTAGCACTATGGGCACGACTTACCATATTAAAGTCGTTTCTAATGAGCAGATTCCGACGGCGCAGTTACTACAGGCTGAAATTGATCTGGCGCTTGAGTTAGTCAATGATCAAATGTCTACCTATCGCCCTAATTCAGAACTTTCCCGCTTTAACCAACTCCCATTAGAGCAGAGTGTTGAAGTCTCAGCCGATACCATTAAAGTGGTGCAGGAGGGGATACGTTTATATCAAGTGACGGATAAGGCTCTTGATATTACTTTAGGGCCATTAGTGAATCTGTGGGGATTTGGTCCAGATAAACGTCCCACTAAAGTCCCGACTCAGGCCGATATCGATGCGGCTAAAGCAAAGACGGGCATCAGCGAACTTTCTATCGAAGGCAACCGCTTACGTAAACATAATGCTCACTTGTATGTGGATTTATCGTCAATTGCCAAGGGCTTTGGTGTCGATAAGGTGGCCTCTATTTTAGATAAGTACCATGCAACCGGTTACTTAGTGGAAATTGGCGGCGAGCTAAGCATAAAAGGCACTAAGGGCGATGGTAGTTCTTGGCGTGTGGCGATAGAAAAACCGACCGACGATGGTATGGCGGTGCAACAGGTGATTGAACCTGGCACTATGGCCATGGCGACTTCGGGGGATTACCGCAATTATTATGAGGAAGATGGCCAACGTTTTACCCATATAATAGATCCTCGTACTGGTTTGCCAGTGGATCATAAGCTAGCCTCTGTGACCGTGCTGCATAAAGAGTGTATGACGGCCGACGGTTTTGCGACGGCGATGATGGTTTTGGGTACAGAAGCATCATTGGAGCTTGCCAAGAAGGAACACTTGGCGATAATGCTAATAGAAAAGCAAGGTGAAGGATTTAAAGTCTATTACAGTGACGCCTTCAAGCCTTTCCTTAAGTAGTTGGAGTAAACATGAGCACTTTTATCGCGGCATTTGTGATTTTGTTATTGTTCTTTTTGCTGATGTCGATAGGTTATCTCATTAAGCGCAAAGCCGTTGAAGGAAGCTGTGGCGGTTTGGGTGTTCTAGGGATTGAAAAAGCCTGCGATTGTGATGATCCCTGTGACAAGCGTAAGCGTCGTATGGCGGCGGAAGAAGCTCGCCGTGAGAAGTTAACCAAAGACCGAATTATTTAAAGGGTCTTTATTAGCTAATAGCCTCCTATCTAGGAGGCTATTTTTTTTGTCTCATATTTTTGAGCATAGAAAATAATCTTTGATTAATGAGGAGGATAGCAAGCCAATCTAAGTGCAAATGAGAATGCTTTTTATATTTAAGTGAGTGAAAAATAAAGAAAATTTGAGTTAGCAGTTAAACTGTACTAGGCTAGAACTTGATTTAGATCAATCTTTTTACCTTTAACAAGGATCGTAACTTATGAAAGGTCATCCAAAAGTGGTGGGGCAACTGAATCGGGTGCTTACCTGTGAGTTGACGGCCATCAATCAATATTTTCTCCATGCTCGGATGTTTAAGCACTGGGGCCTAGAAAAGCTCAACCACGTCGAATACAAGAAATCCATCCAAGATATGAAACACGCCGATAAGCTTATCGAGCGCGTGCTGTTTTTGGAAGGACTGCCGAATCTGCAACAACTCGAAAAGTTACGTATTGGTGAACATAGCCAAGAAATGCTCGACTGCGATCTGGCCATGGTGCTAGAGCAGCTATCATTGCTGCGTGATGGGATTAGTTTGTGTGAAGCCGAACAAGACTATGTGAGCCGCGATCTGCTGGAAGACATTCTCGAAGACGAGGAAGAGCATTTAGATTGGCTCGAGTCGCAGCAAGAGCTGATTAGTTTAACTGGCATTCAAAACTATCTGCAGTCACAAATGAGTGAGTCATAGGAGCTGAATATGAAAGGTGATAAAGACGTCATCGACGCGTTAAATCGACTCCTAACCGGAGAACTCTCGGCGATGGATCAATATTTTGTGCATGCGCATATGTACGAAGACTGGGGGCTTAAGGAGCTCTATGAGCGTATTGCCCATGAGTCGGATGATGAAAAAGGTCATGCGGCAAAACTGGTGCAGCGTATTTTATTCCTCGAAGGTGTGCCTAATGTGGCGGCCCGTGAGGCATTAAATATCGGTTCAAACGTTGAAGAGATGCTACGTAACGATCTCGCCTATGAATACAAAGTGGCAGATGCACTTCGTAAGGTAATCGCCTTGTGTGAGCAGAAGCAAGATTATCAGACCCGCGAAATTCTCGAAGTGTTACTCGACGATACTGAATCGGACCATATGTATTGGCTCGAAAAACAACTAGGATTGATTAACCGCATTGGTTTGCAAAATTATCTGCAAACTAAGATGTAGTTTAAAAAGTACCTCAAAATAAGGTCAGTGAAGTGATCTAACTGGCCTTTTTTTATTTAAGCTCCGATAGGCGGAGCTTGTCCTGCGTGTTCTTAGACAGATAGCGACTCCCTTTAAATTGAGTATATAGTCTAACTGACTGCAAAATCGCTATTTCACCAATTCATATTCTGTGAACTATATCAAATTTAGCAAATGGTGTTAAATAACCATTCTTCTTTCTTTACAAATACTTGTTTACGTATTTTCTGGTTATTTCATCTGTTGTTAGTCGGTAAAAATTGTTACCGTGTGAAACTGTTTTTGTACACATTTTGTCAGTTATAGCTCAGCCAGACGGGAAGATTAATGGAATATATAAAACGCTCTCTCAGTTTACAG
This sequence comes from Shewanella sp. HN-41, assembly GCF_000217915.1. Classification (GTDB taxonomy): domain Bacteria; phylum Pseudomonadota; class Gammaproteobacteria; order Enterobacterales; family Shewanellaceae; genus Shewanella. The sequence continues at coordinate 278,747 of NZ_AFOZ01000014.1, forward strand.
TTGGTGGTGACTATCGTTGGTGCACTTGCTGTACTCCTCACTTTAGTTGCTGCTTTGCTGGTTAATAAAGAAAGTAACAATACCCGTAAGCAAGTGGATGCGGATATTTCGGCGCTGGTGGCGTTAAAAGCCAATGAGATCAGTGGTTACTTTATTGCCAAGGGGCAAGTGATCCATTCAGTGTTTGCCGAGCCAGGGTTAACAAATTGGTTTAGCCAGTATCACGCCCGCGGCAGTAACCTCACCGCTGATGTGCAGTACCAAGATATTATTCGTTACTTTAAGTCATTCTCTGAGCGTGATACCGATGTGAAATCGGTGTTTTTTGGTTCGGCCAATACCTTTGAGTATTTTGATTTAAATGGCCGTTTCGATGGTGATCCCAACTACTACACCAATAAACGCCCTTGGTGGCAGGAAGCGATTGACCAGCGTGGCCTATTTGTGGGCGATCCTGCGGTCGATGCCAACGATGGCTCTATTTCTGCTACGGTTAAAACTCCTGTCTATGGGGCCAATGGCGAGCTTATTGGTATTGGTGGTATGGATATTTTGATCGACACCATAGGCAAAAACCTGTTGGCACCGATCAAATACCGTAATTTCGGTCAAGCTTTCTTGATGACGAATGAAGGTAAGTTGGTGTATTTCCCTGGCTTCTCCGAGCGCTTTCCACCGGGATCCTTAGCCAATCAAATTGATAGCCAATTTAAGGACACAACCGGTTTTACCGCGTTAAGACAGCAGATGCAAGGTGAGCCTGAGGGGTTTGCCGAAGTTACCTTTAATGGTGTACCGCAGCGCGTGGTATTTGTGTCCGTCGGCGGTGATTATCCAAAACAAAAATGGCACTTAGCCTTTATGTTGCCCCACGAAGTGATTGAGGCGCCCGTTAAGACGGCATTTTGGAATGCCTGTTTTGTCGCCATCGGCATTATGATCTTAGTGGGGATGACGGTTTGGTTGATGCTGCTGCCCTTTAGGCGCCAGCTGTCTAAGCTGCTCGATGCGATGGAAGACATTGCCGAGGGCGATAGTGATTTATCCCAACGTATTCTCATGCAACGGGAAGACGAGTTAGGTAAGCTGGGTGATGCTTTTAACCGCTTCGCCGAGAAAGTCCAACAAATGTTGTTGGATACCCGTAGTTTAACCCAAGAGGTGGGCACGGGGGTTATCGATGCGCGGCAGATCTGTGACTTAGCCGTATCGTCAGTATCCTCACAAAAACAACAGATAGATTCGGTTGCCACCGCCGCAACTCAAATGGCGCAAACCAGCCAAGAAATGGCGGTGAGTGCCCAGAGAGCCAATGATTTTGCCGAGAAGGCGCAAACTCAGGCCTGTGATGGTTCGCAAATTGTTTCCCGCGCGACCGAAGGCATGAAGGCGCTATCGCAGCAAGTGATTGAAGCGGCGAAAGTGATTAAACACTTACGCAGCAGCTCAGAGCAAATCGGTGAAGTCCTGAGTGTGATCCGTAATATTGCCGAGCAAACCAATCTATTAGCATTAAATGCGGCGATCGAAGCGGCGCGGGCGGGGGAGCAGGGTCGTGGCTTTGCCGTGGTGGCCGATGAAGTTCGCACACTGGCATCCCGTACCCAAGATTCTACCACTAACATTCAAGGCATTATCCAAACCTTGCAACAGAGCGCCCTGCAAGCAGAGCAAGTGATGGAGTCGGGCGTCGAGCAGGCGAAAGCGGGTCAAGCGTTAACGACTCAGGTTGAAGCCGCGTTGAATGATATTGCCACGGCGATAATGTCAATCCAGCAGCAGACGGTAGATATTACCGTTGCGATCGGTCAGCAAGCCGTGGTGGCCGAGGAAGTGGCACAAAATGTCGAGAATGTACGTGGGCTGTCGGATCAGTCTCTGCTATCGAGTCAGGACCTGTCCCAAAGCCTGAAGGGGTTTGAGCATATGACCCGCGAACTCAGCCGTAATATTGGTCAGTTTAAGATCTAAGACTGAGCAGGTCAGTAAGTTATTCGCTTACTGACCATCGGCTCAATCGTGGTATGGCTTACCGTGTACCCATAAAAGGAGCTTAGGCTCCTTTTATGTTGAGGTTTCCCGCCTGATCCCCGTTAAATTGATGATGAATACTTGATTACTGTTTTTATATACAGTATTTTGGCGTTGGAGGAATTCAATGTGCGAAAAATTATTCACATCGATATGGACTGCTATTTTGCCGCAGTGGAAATGCGCGATTTTCCCGAATATCGTGGCAAACCGTTAGCCGTGGGCGGCAGCAGCGATCGCCGTGGGGTGATCAGCACTTGCAGTTACGAGGCGCGTAAATTCGGTGTACGCTCGGCGATGGCGACCGCCTATGCCTTTAAGTTGTGTCCCGATCTCATTCTGGTTCCTGGAAGGATGCAGGTTTATAAAGACGTGTCGCTGCAAATTCGAGAAATCTTCTCCCGCTATACCCAATTGATTGAGCCGTTGTCCTTAGATGAAGCCTATTTAGACGTGAGTGAGTGCCAACAATATAAGGGCTCTGCGACCTTGATTGCGCAGGCCATTCGCCGCGATATCTTAGCCGAAACTGGGTTAACCGCTTCGGCAGGCATAGCCCCAGTGAAGTTTTTGGCTAAGGTTGCCTCGGATCTGAATAAGCCAAATGGCCAATATGTGATTACGCCAGAGACGCTTCCCGAGTTTGTTAAAACCTTATCGCTGCGTAACATTCCCGGTGTCGGTAAAGTCACCGCTGAAAAGCTTTCTGCACTCGGGCTTAATACCTGTGGCGATGTGCAGCACTATTCAAAACAAGAGCTACTTTCCCGATTCGGCAAATTTGGCGGCGTATTGATTGAACGTGTCCATGGTATTGATGAACGTGGTATTTCCATCGGTCAAGAGCGCAAATCCGTCGGTGTTGAAACTACGTTAGCAAAGGACATTTATAACCTAGAGCAATGCCAACAGGTGATGCCGGGATTGATCCAAGAATTAGCCCTACGTTTGAGCCGTAGCGCTAAGGATCGCAAAATTCACAAGCAAGTGGTTAAACTCAAGTTTAACGATTTCAAGCAGACCACCATCGAGCACCGCAGCGATGAAGTCTCTATTGTGATGTTTTATGAGTTACTCGCGCAGGCGATGGCAAGACAAGAGGGCCGTGGCATTCGCCTATTGGGTATTTCGGTCGGGCTCGCCGATTCTATCCACACAATTCCCGAAAGTTTAAATGCACAGACTCAACTTAATTTAGCGCTCTAGCCACTGATTGAGTCGATATGCCGCAGACTATGCCTGAGTTGGCTCAATATGCCTCGGGTGGGTTTGCCATTATAAAATCAATTAACAATCTGACCCGCAAGGGGAGGTTGTCCCGATCGCGATACATCAAGTAGGCGGTGCGAGGAATACCTTGCCACTCGGGCAGTATTTGTATGAGCTTGCCGTTTTGTATCTGCTCACTCGCCATGCTGATGGGTAATAGTCCAATCCCGAGTCCCGCGACCACTGCCTGACAGGCGATAGCCATATCGTCGACGGCTAGTTTGATATTTCCCCTCGGTTCAAATTCGATATTTTGCCCAGTGATATTGTGTTGTAAGCGCCATGTTTTTACGGGTTTTGCGATGATAACCGGATGCTGTTCGAGTTCTTCTATGGACTGCAGATCATGGGATTGGGTTGCCGATGTGCTGGCGCAAAGTACAAAGCTAATCGTGGTGAGCGGCCTTGTAATCCAATCGGGAACTTTAGGTTCGCCCACTCGAAAGGCGATATCGATGGCGTTTTCACTGACATCGATATTCATATTCGACAGACTTAAGTCGATGTCGATATTGGGATAATGCAGTTGGAAGGCGTTGAGTGATTCACCCAACCAGCGGTAGGTAGTGTTAATGGGCGCCGAGATCCGCAGTTTGCCGACTGCTTGGTGTTTATCCGCATGTAACTCACCGGACACTTGGTTTAACTCAATAAACAGCGGGCCGCAGCGTTCGAGATAACGCTGACCTGTGGCGGTAAGGTTGACTCTATGGGCGTCTCTGTGCAGTAAACGCAAGCCTAATGATTGTTCTAACAGACTGATTCGACGGCTTAAGGTCGAAGGTGGAATGCCTAAGTGCTCCGCCGCGAGCTTAAAACTCCCTTGTTGTGCCACCACCCAAAATAAGCGCATATCGTCCAAGGAATAATTAAGTTTCATATTTGGAATTTAAGCTCTCAATCTTGTGGGTTTTAATAATATATGAAACTTATAAACTAAGCTCAATCCAAATTACCTCCCTAGAGGTCGATATGAAATCCCGTACACCTTACATGACGTTTGTTTGTCTACTGATTTGTGTTTTTAGCTGGGGCAGTGTGTTTCCCATAGCTAAACGAGTGCTGGAGGAGATGTCAGGGGAATCCCTCGTATTCTGGCGTTTTACCATTGCGGCGGTAACTCTGGCGTTATATATCGTTTTTACTCGTCAGGCTTGGCCCAAATTGAGTTTGGCGCAATACGCTGTCATAGCGCTAGTAGGCGTGATTGGTGTTGGTGGCTTAAATCTGGCGTTATTCAATGGCCTGCAGCATACCTCTGCCGCCAATGGCGCCTTGATCATGGCGCTCAGCCCGCTGGTGACTTCAATCGTCAATGCGCTATTACAACGTGAATGGCTCAGCAGACAACAAGTGTTCAGCTTAGTGGGCGGTTTGGCGGGCGTGCTGTTGGTGATCACTAACGGCAGTGTGCAGCAGTTGCTCAATTTTAGTTTTAACCAAGGTGATGTGATGATTGTCGCCGGCATGTTGGCGTGGAGTGGATATACCATTTGTTCACAACGGATAGGCCATTGGTTGCCAGTGTTGCCATTTACCTTGCTGAGTATGATAGCAGCCAGCGTGTCTATGTCCGTGGTTGGGCTTGGCCGTGATGAATTTCACCCTTGGCAGGAGCTGATGGGGCTGTCGACTACTGCTTTTTCCAGCGTACTCTACATAGGTTTATTCGCCACTGTGCTCGGTTATCTGTTTTGGATTAACGGGGTTAAGGTGCTTGGCCCCGCTAAGGCATCGGTCTTTTTCAATCTCGTGCCAGTTTTTGCGGCATTAACGGCCTTAGCCATGGGGCAGGCGGTGACGGAAATTCAATTGCTGGGTATGCTCATAGTGATCCTCGCGCTGATGTTACCTATGCTGGTTAATCTACGCGCGGCAAGAGGCTTAGTGGTTAAGCGCTGCTAATCGATGCTAGCTTTGCCGTTAAGGCTCAAAGATCAGGGGCATAAGCTGCGATAGGTTTATGCTCCCTTATTCGTTGGAGGGGACTTCTCAAAACATCATTTATTAATAATCTTTAATTTTCAAATTTTTATAGTTTAAAACGACTGACCAGAGACGTGAGGTTACCCGCCATTGATGAGAGTTGTACGCTTGCGGCGTAGATTTCATCCGTGGTGCGCAAACTGTCCTCCGACTGTTCGGCAATGTGTTGAATATTTTGATGACTCTCATTGGCCATAGTGGTTTGCGCTTTGGCCGCGAGGGCTATTTGGTTATTCATCTCGCTGATCTGACTGACCATATCAGCAATATGCGCTAGGGCTTCACCGGCATTGCTGGCGGCTTCGACGCTTGAAATCGCCTTTTCATTACCGATATTAATCGCCGCCACAGCGCTTTGGGTGCCATTTTGCACATTGGCGATCATCAACTTAATTTCTTCGGTGGATTGGTGGGTCTTAGAGGCGAGGGAGCGCACTTCATCGGCAACCACAGCAAAGCCACGTCCTTGCTCGCCCGCTCGCGCCGCTTCAATTGCTGCGTTAAGGGCTAATAGATTCGTCTGTTCGGCAATAGATTGGATCACCTCAAGCACGCGGCCGATATGTTGGCCTTCCTGTTCGAGTTTATTGATTTGCATTTCTGCCGTACCAACATCCCCCGCGAGCTCTCGAATCACATTGATGGTTTTTTTCACTCTTTCTTGGCCATCGGCGGTAAAGACATCGGCTTGTTTGGCGGCATCGGCGGCACGACTGGCACTGACAGATACTTCGTGCACTGAGGCGGCAATGTGATCACTGGCATCGGCGATTCTGTGGGTGGCCGCCTGTTGATCCATCAAGGTATGTTTTGCCGTGGCGCTGGTGTTGGCTAGCCCTTCGGCGGCGATATTGAGCTCCGATGTAGACTGTTTAAATTGCGAGATAATGCCATGTAAGTTATCGAGAAAATGATTGAATGCATTGGCAAGATCGCCCAGTTCATCCTTAGAGGTTAACTGGACCCGCTCGGTCAAATCACCATCGCCATCGGTAATGTCGTGGATTTTCGCGAGCAAAACAGCGAGTGGCTTACTGATGAGCTTAGGTAGCGCAACGATAAACAGAATGCAGATCAGGATACTAATTGTTAAGGCAATTAACTGCATCTGCTGCCCATGATAGGCATCATCATCCACTTGGGTGATCGCGGCGGCCGTGTTGCTGTTTAAGTCATCGATCAGCTGATTAATATTTTGATGCAGCTGTTCGAATTGTGTGGCAGCTTGGCCAAAACTCAGATCAATTGCGGTCGTTCGACCGTTACGGCCATTTTGGGTGCGCTGATTGCTGATTTCAGTGGTGGTGGTTTGCCACACCTCGAAACTGCGATTTAATTCATTCAGCTTCTCTTTTGCGAGGGGACTCGTGGTCACATCGGCAAACTGATTGAGATGTTCTTTGACCAGCGAAATGCTATTAGTATGCTGTTTTAGAAGACTATTATAGGAATCGGTACCCACGTTAACGAACATCAGGCTACGTTCGGCAACTTGAGCTTGGTAAAGCTCTTTATCGGCCTGTAGCAGTTCAGATTGGCTCGGTAAGTATTCGAGTGCGAGCATGTTTGCGCTGTTATTTAATGCTTTAAGCCCTAAGATGCCAGTTGAAGAGGCGAAGATGACTACGCCAGCGAGTAACAGACTCGGGTAAGTCAGTTTCTGATTAACGGAAAGATCTTTATGCCATTCCATAATCACGCCCTCCTTGATTGATGCACTGAAAGGTGAGGGCCGTGATAACCACGTGGATGCGGCCCATCACTGGCGTTCTCTGGCCATTAGAGTCCGAACTGATCTAGGTTGATCCCGATAGTGATGGCACCAATTGCAGCATCACCATCCATCACTGGGATAGAGATTTGTACTAGATAAGCTTGGGAACTCTCGTCAAATTTGACCGGACCTATGTGTTTATCGCCCTTGCCATTGGCGAAGGATTTTTGCCATTTATCCTCATCTCCTTGCCAGTAATCCGATGTTTTAGCTGTCATTGCGACGTTGGCACCTTGATTATCCATCAGGAAAATTTCTTGATAGTAAGGTTTGCTCGCCTCGAAGGTGGTGAGAAACTTGGCCGCTTCGTTGTTCATCAAGGTCGACATAAAGTCATCAATCCCCGCGGTGGCGATCCATTTTTCATCTAATGTTTTGATTGAATCTAAACTTTTGCCTTGAGTATTTTGCGTTTTAACGGCATTCACCAGCACCACTTCTCTGCCTAATGGCATCAGTGAATCGGCTAGATCGATAACGGCTTGGGGGACTTCTTCGGCGAAACTGAGGTTGCTACTGAGCAGTAGTGCGGCTGCTGACAAGATGTTACCAAATTTCATGATCTCTATTCCTTAAGGCCACAGTATTGAAGGGAAAAGCGGTTATTTCTCAAAGCGCGAGAAGCATAAATACGTTAGAGTCAGACAGAACAACTATAGTAGAAAATTCAAGTTATTCAGTTCTGTCTTAAATTTTTATCGAGGATATTTTACGTAGATTGAGTGGCGATAAAAAATAAGGCCACATCTGACTTGAGCAGATATGGCCTTGAATTGAGTGCCAATTGAGTTAGCTAGGCTAACATTCGGGCGTTACGCCTTAACTGGAATACGCTCGAGTACAGCTAGCAATAATGTCCAATATTGGCCGACTGTGGTGATGTTCACCATCTCGTCTGGTCCGTGGGGATAGCGAATGGTTGGGCCAATTGAGACCATATCCATTTCTGGATAAGGTTTCTTGAATAGACCACACTCGAGACCCGCATGGATCACCATGATCACTGGCTCTTTGTGGTAAATATCTTGATAGGTTTCACGCACTATCGCCATCACAGGCGAGCTGTTATCGGGTTTCCAACCTGGGTAAGCGCCGCTTAAATCAATTTCGGCTCCGGCTAAGTTAGTCAACGCCGTTAACATGCCTTCGACTTGAGTACGGCCAGAATCAATTAGTGAGCGTATAAGGCACAGGATAGTGACTTGTTCATCGTCTGTGTTGATAACACCTACGTTGAGTGAGGTTTCAGTCACACCTTCGACTTCATCGCTCATGCGGATCACGCCGTTCGGGCACACATGCAGCAAATCGATCAAGGTATTTTGGCTGTTTTCGCTCATCACCCTTTTGGGTGTTGGGATGCTGTTTAACACTAAACGCATATCTGGATCGGCAATAGCAAGTTCTGTGCGTATTAGGGCTTCGAAGGCTTTGACTTTTTCATTAAGCGCATCGACATTTTCGGCGGGTAACATAAAGCTGATGTTGGCTTCACGTGGGATCGCATTACGCAATGAACCGCCGCTAAATTGTGTCAGCTCTAACGCTAAATCATCTGCATTTTCAAATAGGAAACGCGCCAATAACTTGTTGGCGTTGCCGCGACCTAAGTGAATGTTCACCCCAGAGTGACCCCCTTTTAAGCCAGATAAATGCAGGCTAAAGGCCGAGTAACTTTGTTCAGACGCTTGCCATACCATAGGCAGGGTGATTTGGGCATCGACACCACCGGCGCAGCCCATGTAGATTTCGCCTTCCTGCTCTGAATCGGTATTGATCAGAATCTCTGCCTCTAACATGCCCGCCTGTAAACCGAAGGCGCCCGTCATACCCGCTTCTTCATCTATGGTCAGCAGCACTTCTAATGGACCGTGTTTGATGTCATCTGAGCCTAAAATAGCCAGCGCCGATGCCATGCCGATACCGTTATCTGAACCTAAGGTCGTGCCTTTGGCTTTTACCCAATCGCCATCCACATAGGCCTCGATAGGATCTTGGGTGAAATCGTGGACTTTGTCGGCATTCTTCTGCGGCACCATATCGATATGGGCTTGAATGACCACGATTTTACGATCTTCCATTCCGGGCGTAGCAGGTTTGCGGATGATCAAGTTGCCAACGGCATCTTCAACGACGGCAAGTTGCTTGCTTTTCGCCCACGCTTGGATGTGCTGGCTTAAGGCTTGCTCGTGTTTGGAAGGGTGGGGAATAGCACAAATTTGTTCGAACCATTGCCATAATGGTTGTGGATATAACTGACTTAACGCTGTCACTGATGTGTCCCTCATAAGGTCTTGTGGGTATAGGGCAAATTTGCGGCCATTCTACCACATTCTGCGCAGCCAATTAATCTTGGTATCACAAGCTGTTGTTGCACTGGCAGCCAAAGTTTCCAGTTCGGTTTTTTTCGATAGGGGTAATGCCGATTTTAGATTGGTAATTAAGTGATAGAGCGGGAATAATGCAGGCACAATAATGAAAAAGGATGGGTCATGTTTCAAGTTAACTTCGTTGATGTAAAAGCAGAAAATGCCATTTTTGATGGTGAAGGTTGGGATGCGGTTGTGGTGGTGACGCCAGATCTGGATGCCATCAATTTTGATGAGATAAGTTTATTGGCCAAGCACGGTGCCCACGTGGATAAGCGCGTAGGTAAGAGTCCGACATTACTGTTTGCCCCGGGTCTGGCGGGAGGCCGCTTGATTATCGCGCCTGTTACCCAAGTGAACGACGAGTATGTCGACGTGCGAGTGTATGCCGATGCCGCAAGGGCGGCGATTGCCATTGCCAAAGACGCGGGAGCAAAACGTCCGCTGTTATATGTAGTGCCATCGAAGGATCTGCGTTTTGGTTTTGCCGCTGAAGTCGCGGCGTTAGCCTGCGGTCAAGAATTGTGGCAGACCTTAGAGCTGCGTGAGGCGACGGGTCTAACACCTGCATTTGATGCCATAGGGTTATTATCCTTATCAACCCATAACAGCAATTTACTCAATGCTTTAGAAGCGGGCCGCGTATTAGCGCGGGATTTATGCGGTACTGAGCCCGAGCGCATGTCGGCTAAAGCCTTTGCCGATTATTGTCTGCAATCCTTTGCGGGCAGCGTGATTAAAACGGCAGTGGTGGAGGACCGAGATATTTTAGAGCGTGACTATCCTCTGCTCAGTGCCGTGGCGCGTTCCTCCTTTGCCGTTGGACGTCATCAACCCCGTGTTGTGAAATTAGAGTATCTGCCAGAGGGAGAGGTGACTCGCACTTTCCTGTTTGCGGGTAAGGGGGTGATTTACGATACCGGCGGCGCCGATCTAAAGGTCGGTGGTGCTATGGCGGGCATGAGCCGTGATAAGGGTGGAGCATCTGCAGTGGCGGGGTTATTCAAAACCCTATCAATGCTCAAGCCTAAGGGAATTCGAGTGATTGCCGAGTTAGGTTTAGTGCGTAACAACATAGGTAGTGAAGCCTTTGTGACCGATGAAATCATCACCAGCCATGCGGGTGTGCGGGTACGAATTGGTAATACCGATGCCGAAGGGCGTTTAGTGCTGGCGGATTTATTGAGCCATTTACGGATTAAAGCCGTGTCGGCGGTGCAACCTGAACTATTTTCGGTGGCAACGCTTACCGGGCATGTTGTGCGCTGCTATGGCGGGTATCCTGCAGCGGTGGAAAACTCGGTGGCGGGTGCGCAGCAATGCGCCGTGACTTTACAACGGCAGGCGACTCAGTGGGGTGAGCCCTTTGAAGTGTCTAGCCTGCGCCGGGAAGATTTTGCCAAGATCCGCGATGTGTCTGGTGCTGCTGAAATATTATCCTCAAATAATGCGCCGTCATCGGTGACTGCCCGTGGACATCAATATCCTGCGGCGTTTTTACTGAAGGCGTCGGGGCTATTTGACCATGGGATAAGTGCTCCTATTCCTTTAGCTTATACCCACTTAGATATCGCAGGCAGTGCGACCGAAGGGGATCCGCTCTATGGTAAACCGACGGCCAGCCCACTCGTGGCGTTGTATCAATATCTGATCAATCGATAACGGATAGGGCGTGTTGACGTTTCAGGGGGATTTTTACAGCGAGTTGGCTGGCTTTTATGCAAGGTAAAGTCCGTGCGGTGTACTTATTCTACATAAACGGGCGATAACGCAGCAGAAACGCTGCCCGAAGGGGTCGTCTGGCAAGCTCTTGCTCTTACTTTCTTTCATACGAGCCGCTCGTCATTTGAGTAGAATAACTACACGTCATTCCTCGTTTCGCGAGCACGAGTTTGCCAGATCGAACAAAATTTAATCTCGAAAGGTCAACACACCCTAGTAACAAATAGAAATAATTCTGTAATATCCTACTTATTAGGTGGTTACAGGGTTATTCCCGTTTTTTTGTGAAGCAGATCGCCATTAACCCCACTATAATTGTGTAATTTAATTACATCAAAAAGCGTTAATTAAAAAAATACAAATAAAGGTTGTAATAAAACTACAAATCCATATAATAGCTTTCGTGGATTAGGCACTGAGCCTTTCCTCTCTAGTCTATCCAGGATGGATATTTTTCTCCAAGGACCCGAGTGACAAGTCGTCTCAACGGATTTGAGAATCTCTAGTTCCAAGGAACCGAGCCAAGCTTCACTAGAGCACTTAATCACAACTTATTTAGGAGCATTGACTATGTCTTATACAGGCAACAACCCTTTTTATTGGCAGAACACTTGGTTCAACACTGATGTTTTGCGTGGCGGTTTATTCGCCATGAGCTTTAAGGCCTAACCCTCTTTAAAGTTTAGTTTCCATCATCCATCATCCATCATCCATCAACCTTTGTATCGCCTTTTTTGGCGTGTTTAGACTCAAGTAGCATATCGGTGTTTTTGCATGGGTATGCCAGGTTTTCCCGCTAGCGCGGTAATGTACTTCCCCGAAAGGGACGCTTGAAATATGTCTTTGCCTGCTCATTGAGCAGGCTTTTTTTTTGCTTTTTTCCTCCTAACGCTTAAAAACTAATACCCATGAACGGATACCTGTTGCACATAGGGGGATTTATTCATGCATGACAGCGCCATCTCTGGGAAAAAGAGATTTTATAACGTCATGTTATTTGTAATAAAAAATAGCTGTTGATGTTCGATGGCAATGTTATACGACTAAAGAATGACAGAATTGCTATCCTGGTCACATAAATTGCAAATGCAAACCATTATCAATAGTGTTACCGTATGCGCATCCTGAAGCAACGACCTAACTAACTATGCGCTTTAATCTACTTCCTCTTGCGGCTGCTGTGACTCTGGCATTAAACCCCTTGGTGGTTTGGGCTGAAGAACAGTCTTCCGCTGCCGATGCAAAAGATCAAAATATCGAAAAAATTACTGTGATGGGTAAATACACCATTAGCAGAACCATTGATACTGCGACGGGCTTAGGGCTATCGCTACAGGAAACACCGCAGTCAGTCAGTATCATGACCGCCGAACGGATACAGGATCAGGCATTAAATACCGTTGTCGACGTGGTTAATAATACTGTGGGTTTGTCTTCATCTAAGACAGATAACGTGCGTAATGGTTTTTCGGCCCGTGGGTTTGATGTGCAAAACTATCAAATTGATGGGGTGCCTCTATCTTGGAGCTTAGGTGGGGATGCGGGGGAAACTGTCTCCGATGTCTCTATTTACGAGCGCGTTGAAGTGGTTCGGGGAGCGACAGGATTACTCACTGGTGCAGGGGATCCTTCAGCCTCCATTAACCTTGTTCGTAAACACGCAGATAGTTCCGAACTTAAGGGCTACATCGATGTGGCGACGGGCAGCTGGGATAAAAAGCAAATTACCGCCGATGTCTCCAATGGTTTGAATGACAGCGGTAGTGTGCGTGGCCGTATGGTGGCTAAGTATGTTAATAGCGATTCTTATCAGGATCTCTATGAGGATCGTAAGACGATTCTTTACGGTGTTGTCGATACAGATATCACCGAGAATACGCTGCTGAGAGTCGGGGGAAGTTACAATCATAATGACCCTAAAGGTGCGATGTGGGGGGCATTGCCGGCGGTATTCAGTGACGGTTCTGCCACCGATTGGGATGTTTCTACGACTACGGCCGCCGACTGGAGCCGCTGGGAAACGACCAATATCAACTACTTCGCTAACCTTAATCACTACTTCAGCAACGGCTGGCAATTGGTGGCGAACTATAATCGCATGGAGTATGAAACCACCACCAAAATGATTTACATGTCTGGCTTACTTGATGAAGAGACGGGGGCCGGATTAAGTGGCCAGCGTTATCATAGCCATGGCGAGAGTAATTCCGACAACTTCGATTTGCAGTTGAAGGGCGATTATCAGTTATTTGGGCAAAACCATGACTTTGTGACCGGTGCTCTCTATAGCAAACAAAAATCCTATGCCGATACCTTTGAACCTATCCGTGACAATATGTCGGAGTGGGATTCTCAGGTGGTCGATAACTTCTATGAATGGCAGCAAAATCAATTTGCAGAGCCTGAGTGGTCGAGCAATGCGAACCGTCAGCTCAATATGGATACGGAGCAGAAAGGCTTCTATGCGGCGACTCGCCTAGCCATTACCGATGATATTAAAGTTATTGCCGGTGGACGTATCTCCAGTTGGAATCGTGAAGGTGTTAGTTATGGCACCGATACTAACTTCGGTGATGATGGGGTATTTGTGCCCTATGTGGGCGCCTTGTACGACATCAATGAAGCGCATCGGGTTTATGCCAGCTACACCGAAATCTTCAATCCGCAAAACTATGTAGATATTAATGGTGATTATCTTGATCCATTAGAAGGTAAAGCCTATGAGGTGGGCCTTAAGAGTTCCTATCTCGATGATCGTCTACACACCACTGTGGCATTATTTCAAATCGATCAGGATAATTTAGCCATTCTTGCGGGCAGTGTGGTTATTGGTGGCCAACTAGTGAATTATTATGAGGCCGCCCAAGGGACTAAGAGTAAGGGCTTTGAGTTGGAAGTCGTTGGTGAGCCCGCCGATGGTTGGAATATCTCCGCAGGTTATTCGCAGTTTAATGCTGAGGATGAAGAGGGAGAAAGGGTTGCGACGACCAATCCTCAAAAACAGTTTAAGCTATTTACCACTTACCAGTTTGTTGAGCTTCTACCTGAACTGACCGTAGGTGGAGGTATTAATTGGCAAAGTGAAAGCTATTCTGAGGGAGGCTCTGTACGGATTGAACAGGATGCCTATTCATTAGTGAATCTGATGGCGCGCTATGATCTGGCCGAGAATATGGATCTGCAGTTCAACTTAGAGAACCTATTCGATGAAAAATATTACGCTTATATGTCGACCTCTGATTATCTGCCCGAAGCTTATAGCGTATATCATTATGGTGCACCGCGTAATTTTACCGTAAGTTTTAACTATCGGTTTTAAGTGCTTAAATCATTTGAGTTAAAAGCAGCCGGTGTTCCTAAGGACACCGGTTTTTTTATGTGCAGATATGTCTATCTTAGTAAATATGATGTGGCGTAATGTGTAGTGGCATGAAAGAAGTTGCCATTCATCAAGATTATTCTGCTTAAAAAACAATGTGCTGTTAATGCTGAACGAGGTGTGATCCGCACTTAGGTCAAGATTGGCTCGCTAGCCCCTATTTATGGTGAGCTTTAATACGAATTGCTTACGGCGGTTTTTTGTTCTGTTTAGCGATTTCTATCAATCATTTTCCTATCAATTTTCTGGCCTGACCAGCACAAACTCCCTATAATCGCCTGCGAATAATACACAGCAATATCGTATTTACATTTTTAGCCCCTACCTACTCAAAATAAAAAGGAACCCAGTTCCATGTTAGAAAAGCTGTTCAAACTTAAACAGAATCAAACGAATCTCAAGCAGGAAGTGATAGCAGGTTTGACCACATTTATGACGATGGCCTACATCATTTTTGTCAATCCAATGATGTTAGCCGATGCGGGTATGGATCATGGCGCCGTTTTTGTGGCGACCTGTTTAGCTGCCGCCGTAGGTTGTTTAGTGATGGGATTAATGGCTAATTATCCCATAGCCCTCGCCCCTGGCATGGGACTCAACGCCTTTTTTACCTATACTGTCGTGGGAGAAATGGGTTATAGCTGGGAAACGGCCCTAGGTGCAGTGTTCCTATCGGGAATTTGCTTTTTAATCTTATCCTTAGTGCGTATACGGGAATGGATTGTGAATAGTATACCTATGTCATTGCGCCTAGGTATCGCCGCGGGGATTGGGTTATTCCTCGCGTTAATTGGTCTTAAGAGTGCGGGCATTGTCGTGGCAAGTCCGGCAACCTTAGTGACTATGGGGGATATCACCGCATTTCCTGCCGTGATGGCGGTGTTAGGTTTCTTCCTTATCATTGCCATGGTGCAACGTGGGATGAAGTCGGCGGTGATTTTAAGCATCCTGATTATCACCGGACTTGGATTGGCTTTCGGTGATGTGCATTACAATGGCATAGTCTCTATGCCACCTTCGATCGCCCCCACCTTTATGAAGATGGATTTATCCCAAGTATTTGAAGTCACAATGCTATCAGTGGTGTTTGCCTTCTTATTTGTGGATCTCTTCGATACCTCAGGTACCTTAGTCGCCGTCGCGCAGCGCGGTGGTTTTCTCGATGATAAAGGGCGTTTACCGCGCTTAAATCGTGCCTTAACCGCCGATAGCTTAGCCACAATCGCGGGCGCGGCTTTGGGGACTTCGACTACGACTAGTTATATTGAGAGTACCTCGGGTGTGAGTGCGGGTGGTCGCACAGGTTTAACTGCCGTCGTCGTTGGATTACTCTTTATTGCCGCATTATTCCTGTCGCCATTGGCGGGAATGATCCCAGCCTACGCGACGGCGGGCACCTTGTTCTATGTGGCGATCCTGATGATGTCTGGTCTAGTCCACGTGGAATGGGAAGATTTAACCGAAGCAGCCCCTGTGGTGGTGGTGTGTATTTTAATGCCGCTCACCTTTTCAATTGCGACTGGCATTGCCTTTGGCATTATCTCCTATGCCGCGATCAAGTTACTGACAGGACGTTTTAGTGATTTGAACCTAGGTATCATCGTCTTGGCGGCATTATTTGTGGCTAAATTCATTTATGGCTAATGATTAGTCCTTAGTGACATAGCCTATTGTTGGGCAAATTTTTGAGGGTCATCTAACCGATGACCCTTTTTAATGCGCTATCCCAAGCAAAATAGAAAATTTATGGTGACTTAAGGACTCCTCGCTACCAATTAGCCAATGGATTAGGTATAAGGATTGTTCGGTTATTTTTTACAAATGAATAATGAACTTAAGTGAGATAGCGTATCGCCGCGTGGTAGTGAAGTTGGGGACGAGTGTGCTGACTTCTGGCAGTAAACAGCTAGATAAAGCCCATATGGTTGAGCTTGCTCGTCAAATGGCCGTACTGATGAGATCAGGGGTCGAAGTCGTATTATGTACCTCTGGCGCAATAGCCGCTGGGCGTGAACACCTCCAATACCCGACACTGCCCGACACTATGGCCAATAAGCAATTGTTAGCCGCTGTCGGGCAAAGTCAGCTGATCCTCGCTTGGTCCCAACTCTTTAGTATTTATGGGCTACATGTGGGGCAACTCTTGCTAACCCGGGCTGACTTACAGGACAGGGAACGTTATCTCAATGCCAGAGATACCCTTAATGCCTTGTTAGCAAACAATATTGTCCCCATCATCAATGAGAATGATGCCGTAGCCACCAACGAAATCAAAGTGGGTGACAACGATAATTTATCGGCTCGTGCGGCGCTGCTGTGTGATGCCGATCTGTTGATTTTATTGACGGATCAAAAGGGTTTATTCGATGCCGATCCCCGCACCAATCCCAATGCTAAACTGATTTCTCAAGTCGAGAAAATTGATGATAGCCTGCGTCTGTTAGCGGGTGGTTCGGTTTCGGGTTTAGGTACGGGCGGAATGTCGACTAAGCTAGAAGCGGCGGATATTGCTCGTCGTGCGGGCATCGAAGTGGTGATCGCCTCGGGTCATCATCCCGATGTGATCAAAAAAGTCGTCGGTAAAGAGTCCGTCGGTACGCATTTTAGTGCGATTGAAAACCCGCTCGAAAGTCGTAAACAGTGGATATTGGCTGGCCCTGCGACTCAAGGTTCCATCGTGCTGGATGCGGGCGCGGTAAAAGCCGTCACCGATAAGGGCCGTAGCCTATTGTCTAAAGGCATTATTGGGGTTAAAGGCGAATTTGAGCGCGGTGCAACGCTGCAATTAGTTGATCAACAAGGTAAAGTGATTGCTAAGGGGATGACGAGGTATTGTGGTCAAGCTCTCAGTTTGATTGCGGGCAAGCATTCCGACGAGATCGAGTCAGTGCTCGGTTACGATTATGGTGACGCCATAGTGCATCGCAACGACATGGTGGTCTTATAAGCGAGGTCTGTTTTGAATCAAATTAATCAAGCACAGTATTTACAGCAACTTGGCACCAATGCCAAACAGGCAAGTTATGCCTTAGCCAATTTAACGGCGAGGCAAAAGGCCGATTTACTCCAGGCCATTGCCGAGGCGCTGACGGAAAACGCTGCCGCCATTTTAGCCGCCAACGCTAAGGATGTGGCCGCTGCTAAGGCCGATGGATTAACGGATGCGATGATCGACAGATTGTTGCTAGATGATGCGCGCCTTACTGGCATTATCGGCGATATTAGCGATGTGATCCGCCTTGCCGATCCCGTTGGTGAAGAGTTCGGTAGCCAATTATTGGATAGCGGTTTAAGGCTGACTCGTCGCCGGGTACCACTAGGGGTGATTGGGGTGATTTATGAAGCTCGGCCCAATGTGACCGTCGATATCGCGGTGCTTGCCCTTAAAACCGGTAATGCGGTGATCCTCCGTGGCGGTAAAGAAACCCTTGAATCGAATAAGCTTATCAGCGAAGTGATCCGCGGCGCGATTGTTGCCCAAGGTTTACCCATAGATGCGGTGCAATTTATTGATTCACCAGATAGAGCTTTAGTGACGGGTTTACTAAAGCTCGACCAATATGTCGATATGATAGTGCCCCGTGGTGGTCAAGCACTGCAGCGCCTATGTGCCGAGCAGGCGACGATTCCGGTGATCTTAGGCGGCATTGGTATTTGCCATTTGTATGTGGATAAAAATGCCGATCTTGAGCGCGCCTTGGCCGTGATTGCTAATGCTAAAGTGCAACGTCCAACCGTGTGTAATGCGCTTGATACCTTGCTGGTGGACGAGCGCGTGGCGAGCACCTTTGTGCCGCAAATTGCCGAGTATCTGCATCGTTTAGGCGTGCGGTTTTCAGTCTGTGAGCAAAGTTTTGCTCTGTTAGATGGTTTAGGCTTCGATGTGACGCTCGCTAAGGCTGAGGATTTTGGCATCGAATGGTTGTCGTTAACCTTAGGCATTAAAGTGGTAAGCGATATCGACGTTGCCGTTGACCATATTCGCACCTATTCGAGTGGCCATTCGGAAGCGATTTTGACCGATGATATTCACGCCGCGGCGCATTTTATGAACCAAGTGAATTCGGCGGCTGTGTATGTTAATGCCAGCACGCGTTTTACCGATGGTGGCCAATTTGGCCTTGGCGCCGAAGTGGCGGTTAGCACACAAAAGCTTCACGCCCGCGGCCCTATGGGGCTCGAGGCGCTAACCACCTATAAGTGGTTGGCATGGGGCGATTACACCAGTCGTGTTTAGGGTTCAAAACCCAAAGTCAAAAACCAGTAACCAATAATAAAAAGCCGTCGATGCAGTGCATTAACGGCTTTTCTATTGGTGCTATCTAACTGAATACTTTGATAATGAATTGTATAGCTCACCATTTTAGGTTTTATCAATGGATAAGTGGTGTATAGGTGGCAAGTAGCCAAAGACAGAAGAAGCTCGCCGACATAAAAATAGTGAATTTACGAAAGGCCTTAATGTATTCCAAGGTATAAATGAAGTACTTTTCTTGCACTCGACGGGTGAGTAATACCGAGGGCAGCATAAAACTGCAATAGAGCATCACTACCATAGTGGTAAAACCATTCCCCCAAAAATGTTCGTAGATAAAGAGTGCAATACAAAGCAACATGGCGACCCAACCTATAGGTCCTATACCGTCCTCTTGCCTCCACTGAGTTGATTTTTCCATCTGACTGTCCTTAGCCTTTTTTGTTGGGCAATACCATTTATAGATGGAAATACCCGCTTTTACAAACGCTTTCCAAGCATAGATTTAAAGGGCTAATGTTGGGTGGTTTGTTGAGCCTTATTAACGTGTTTTGATATCGGCAAATGAGCCTTTACATAACTGGGCTAATTCATTGGCGCTTAGACAGATCTCCAACCCGCGACGTCCAGCACTGACATAGATTTTTTCAAATGTGAGTGCACTTTGATCTATTAAGGTGGGGAGTAGCTTTTTTTGGGCTAAGGGACTAATACCACCCACTAGGTAGCCCGAGGATTTTTGTGCAAGGTCTGGGTCAGCCATCTGTAGCTTTTTCTGGCCTAAGGATTTGGCCACAGCTTTAAGATTAAGTTGATGATCTACGGGGACTAACGCAACGGCGAGGGGGGCGTGGGCCTTATCCGTGGCAACTAATAATGTCTTAAATACCTGTGCGGGTTCGAGCCCTAAAGTATTTGCGGCCTCTTCACCATAGGCGGCGCAATGGGGATCGTGGCTATATTCTAAAATTTCAAAGGCAATCTTGGCTTTTTTTGCCAGTCGGACGGCAGGCGTCATGCAATATTCCTTCACAAAAAGGGGGATATTAGCCGCTAATTCGGCGTAAAAATGTTAGCCGCTTCATTTTTTGCCGCTTGGTGCAAAAGTTAAGTCTTATCGGCAAGTTTTGGGTTTATTTTTGCCTTTCGTTCCCAATATCGAGGTAAAAGCTGTTGCAACATCATCCCCGAGAGAATAAACGCAAGGCCAATATAGGTCGTTATCGCAATGGGTTCCTGCAAAATCCAAGCAATAAAACCAATCGACATGACTGGGGACAGAAAGACTAAGGTGCTGATATTTGCCGTGCGGGTGGCAGTTTTTAGTGCCATTAGCCAAAGCACAAAAGTAATGCCCATCTCAAATAACCCCACATATATCCCCGCCATTGCTGCTTTAGGGCTGAAACTTGGCAACGTATCGGTCAGTAGCAGAGTCACCACAATAAAGGGCAAACCAATCAGAAAACTCAGTAGCAGGCTGACGACAGGATCACCTTGATCTTTAGTGTTCACAATCCAATATAGACACCAAAGTAGCGTACTTGCTAGGGCTAGGCCAATCCCGAGTGGGCTATCGAAGCGAAAGCCGCTGATATCACCGCCAGTGGCAATAATAAACACTCCTGTGTAGGCAATCAGTGCGGCAATGATATCGCTCTTACGTAAATGTTGCTTTAACAAAGGCGCTGCGAGCAGTGGCAGTAACACCGCC
Organism: Shewanella sp. HN-41; assembly: GCF_000217915.1. Taxonomy (GTDB): domain Bacteria; phylum Pseudomonadota; class Gammaproteobacteria; order Enterobacterales; family Shewanellaceae; genus Shewanella. Next base: position 299,246 of record NZ_AFOZ01000014.1, read on the forward strand.
CAAGTGTAATTGAGTGACAGTGCCTGCTGCGCAGGCAGTAAAGAGTACGCCTTAAACAGCACCACATAGTAGAGGAAGGGATTGATTAGCCCAGTGATCAGGTAAAAGGTTGGACGGCGTAAAAATTGTTGCTTAAGCAAAGAGAGCTTCTTTTGCCAGGCGAGAATACAGCCAAGGGCAACAATCGAAGTGAGCACTGCAACAAACACCAATTGCAAAGGACTGTAATATCCGAGGGCAATTTTAAAGGCAGTGGCAACAGTCGACCAAAGGAATACCGCCGCCATGCCATACAGGTACGCTAAATTTGAAGACTGCACTGTTAATTACCTTACCCACTGAAACACCCGCCCGAATATGGGCAGATTGAATAACAGCTTAAGCTGATAATCAAGTGTATTTTGCTTATTTGGATATTTTATACAATCAAAGGTGTGTCAAAGATAAAATAAGAAAATTTTTTTGTTCACCCTTGTAATTAAATTCCCTGTCCCAATATAGGTGTTAAGGCAGAGAAGGTGGCCAACAATGGACTTGATAAACAATGCGTCCGGCCCCATATCGAAACCAACTAACAAATTTAGATTGAATGAAATTTTTCGGAGGACCTCATGGGTAAAATTATTGGTATCGACTTAGGCACAACAAACTCTTGTGTAGCTGTCCTCGATGGTGGCAAAGCACGCGTACTAGAGAACGCTGAAGGCGATCGTACAACCCCGTCAATCATCGCTTATACCGATGACGAAACTATCGTGGGTCAACCAGCAAAACGCCAAGCGGTAACTAACCCAAATAACACATTCTTCGCGATTAAGCGTTTGATCGGTCGTCGCTTTAAAGATGACGAAGTTCAACGTGACGTGAACATCATGCCATTCAAAATTATCCAAGCCGACAACGGTGATGCTTGGGTTGAATCCCGTGGCAACAAAATGGCTCCACCACAGGTTTCTGCTGAAATCTTGAAAAAGATGAAGAAAACGGCAGAAGACTTCTTAGGTGAAGAAGTGACAGAAGCGGTTATTACCGTACCTGCTTACTTTAACGATTCACAACGTCAAGCCACTAAAGATGCGGGTCGCATTGCAGGTCTTGAAGTTAAACGTATTATCAACGAACCAACGGCTGCAGCACTGGCCTATGGTATCGATAAGAAGCAAGGCGATAACGTTGTTGCTGTATACGACTTAGGTGGCGGTACATTCGATATCTCTATCATCGAAATCGACAGCAACGACGGCGACCAAACCTTCGAAGTATTGGCAACTAACGGTGATACCCACTTAGGTGGTGAAGACTTTGACAACCGTTTAATCAACTACTTAGCTGACGAATTCAAGAAAGAGCAAGGCTTAGATCTGCGTAAAGATCCATTAGCAATGCAACGTCTGAAAGAAGCGGCTGAAAAGGCGAAAATCGAGCTTTCAAGCACCAACCAGACTGAAGTTAACCTGCCATACATCACGGCAGACGCAACAGGTCCTAAGCACTTAGTGGTTAAAATCACCCGTGCTAAATTGGAATCTCTGGTTGAAGACTTAATCGTCCGCACATTAGAGCCGCTAAAAGTCGCTCTGGCTGACGCTGACTTATCCGTATCAGACATCAACGAAGTGATTCTGGTCGGTGGTCAAACCCGTATGCCTAAGGTTCAAGAAGCAGTGACAAACTTCTTCGGCAAAGAACCTCGTAAAGACGTCAACCCAGACGAAGCGGTAGCCGTAGGTGCTGCGATTCAAGCGGGCGTACTGTCAGGCGATGTGAAAGATGTTCTGCTGTTAGACGTAACACCACTGTCTCTGGGTATCGAAACCATGGGCAGCGTAATGACCAAGCTGATTGAGAAAAACACGACTATTCCGACTAAGGCACAGCAAGTGTTCTCAACCGCCGATGACAACCAAAGCGCCGTGACCATTCACGTGTTGCAAGGTGAGCGTAAGCAAGCGAGCGCGAACAAGTCATTAGGTCAGTTCAACTTAGACGGTATTGAGGCTGCACCACGCGGCATGCCACAAATTGAAGTGATGTTCGATATCGACGCCGACGGTATTCTGCATGTTTCTGCCACCGACAAGAAAACCGGTAAGAAACAAAACATTACCATCAAAGCCTCTTCAGGCTTAAGTGAAGAAGAAGTCGCACAAATGGTACGTGATGCAGAAGCGCATGCGGAAGAAGACAAGAAGTTTGAAGAGCTAGTGCAAACTCGCAACCAAGCTGATGGCTTAGTTCACGCAACTAAGAAACAAGTTGAAGAAGCGGGCGATGCATTACCTGCAGACGATAAAGCTAAGATCGAAGCCGCTATGGCCGCCGTTGACACTGCCAGCAAAGGCAATGACAAAGACGCCATCGAAAAAGCGACTCAAGACTTAATCGAAGCGTCTGCGAAGCTGATGGAAATTGCCCAAGCTAAGGCTCAAGCTCAAGGTGGCGCAGAGGCCAATGCGGGTCAACAGTCTAACGCTACTGCCGATGATGTTGTCGATGCTGAATTTGAAGAAGTGAAAGACGACAAGAAGTAATGACTTGTTTTCAATCAAATAGATTGATTTCAAAGCGTTAATTTCTAGGCGGGCGTTATGGGGAAACTCTAACGCCCGTTCGTTCAACTTAAGCCAGAAGCATGAGATTATGTCAAAGCGAGATTATTACGAAGTATTAGGTGTCAGTCGTGACACCAGCGAACGTGAAATTAAAAAGGCCTACAAACGTCTGGCCATGAAATTTCACCCCGATCGCAACCCCGGCGACAAAGCCGCAGAGGCTAGCTTCAAAGAAGTGAAAGAAGCCTATGAAATCCTTACCGATGCCGACAAAAAAGCGGCCTATGACCAATTTGGCCATGCGGGCGTGGATCCTAATCGTGGTGGCGGTGGTTACGGTGGTGGACAGGGCGATTTCGGCGATATTTTCGGTGATGTCTTTGGCGATATTTTCGGTGGTGGACGTCGTGGCGGTCAACGTCAAGCGGCCCGCGGCTCAGATTTACGTTACAACCTAGAGTTATCACTGGAAGAAGCCGTTAAGGGCCTGACCAAAGAACTGCGTATCCCAACATTAGCGACCTGCGATCTGTGTGACGGCAGTGGCGCGAAAAAAGGCACCTCGGCAACCACCTGTGGCACCTGTCATGGTCAAGGCCAAGTACAAATGCGCCAAGGTTTCTTTGCGGTGCAGCAACCCTGTCCAACCTGTCATGGCCGCGGCAAGATCATCAAAGATCCCTGCACTAAGTGCCATGGTGATGGCCGAGTTGAAAAGAGCAAGACCTTATCGGTTAAGATCCCCGCCGGCGTCGATACGGGCGACCGTATTCGTTTAGCGGGTGAGGGTGAAGCGGGTGAGTTTGGCGCGCCTCCAGGGGATTTATACGTTCAGGTCAGTGTGCGTGAGCATGCAATTTTCGTCCGTGATGGCAACAACTTGTACTGCGAAGTGCCGATATCCTTCAGTAAAGCGGCGCTCGGTGGCGAGATTGAAGTGCCAACACTGGATGGTAAAGTCAGCCTGAAGATCCCAGCCGAAACCCAAACGGGCCGTATGTTCCGTCTGCGTGGCAAAGGGGTTAAATCGGTTCGCAGCCATGCGGTAGGCGACTTGCTCTGCAAAGTGGTTATGGAAACCCCAGTTAACTTAAACGAGCGTCAAAAAGAACTGTTACGCGAATTTGAAGCCACCCTAACCGGTGAGTCGAAAAAACACAGCCCAAAGGCTGAGGGCTTTTTCGATGGCGTGAAAAAGTTCTTTCAAGATCTGAATAGCTAACTTGATCGAGTGGCGCAGCGGCTAGCAGCGCACTAGAAGAAAAAAGCCCTGCAATGTTTAACACCGCGGGGCTTTTTTATGTTCGAATTTTAGCAAATACATTTTGATAATATTTGGCATCACTGATGTGTTTTTTAGCTCTGCACTTATAGGTTTTAAGTATTCGTTTTCTATTTCTATAAGAAAAGTCAAAGTCGTGGGGCTTCACCCCACACCCGACCAAAAGGGGAAAAGCGCCTGTTCCCCTTTTGGCTTATTTATAAAACATGGCCCTGCGTCCCCAACGGAGTTGAAAGCCCCTTGTGCTTAAAGGCAAATTTGCTATTGCTTCCGATGGTTCGGCTTTACGTCCATGTAAAGCATCCCAGTTCGGTAATCCCTGCCTCTCGCTCATAAGCGCGAAAATCACCGATTTTCATTCGCCCCTGCACCTGCGAAAGCTAGCTCGGCATCTGATAGGCTGGATGCCTGAATGTCGTGAAGTGCATGGATGCACGAGAACGACCATGACCGAACACACGCACTCTTTATTAAATCAAGAGCTCTATTCGCCCTGCGGCAACTCCGAGGGGATGTGATATGAGTGCACCTTTAGAAACATCCTCTGAGAGTACTCTAAATACTGGTGGCTTTGATTATACTAATAAAGGACAAGGATTGCGGAAGGCTGGTGGATTTGACTGGGGTGGTGGATATGGAACAAGTGTTTCAACTGTCACTGGTGAAAGAATCGAATTATTTAGGTATTGATATGACATATAGAACATACCACTTTTCTATTTTTATTGTTGGCATTTCAGGGCTAATTATTTCTTTTAATTATCCATGGTTTTTTGTGGTGTATTTCTTAATTATGATATTGGGGATGAATTTCGTTGGCATGATTTGGGTGAAATGCCCTCGTTGCAAGAGGGGACTCATATGGGCCGATGCCCCATCCAATTGGAAAACATTTCTCACCAATAAATGTGAAGACTGTATGGATGCAGAACGCGAAGAAAAAGGAAAAATCTAAAATAAAATGAATGGATCTTTCAGCAGGGTTGACTCATCAGAGTTCATAATTTGAACAACCCCATTGGCCAATGGGGAAAGCGAGGGCATATATGGTCACCTCGGGGTTAGTAAGGCCAATGTCCTATTTTTTCAAACTAGATTTGCGTTAATCGATAATTCACCTTTCACAACGGGGTATTGGGCGTTAATGGTTCGCGGTCTTGCGACCTGATGTTGAAAATAAAGGCTGACGTCTGTTGCACCCTAATGAGATCCAAATTGACGTCTTACCCTCCTTGGCACCCACATGGCCTTTAAGGCCACTGTCCTCATCAAAAAAGAAAGGACAAAAGAAAGGACATATATGGTCACCCCGGGGTTAGCAAGGCCAATGTCTTAGTTGTTTACCTATGCCCAAATCTGTTGATGGTATCAAAGCCTTTAGATAAGCGTGTACGAACAAGGCTAACGCTGAGTTGGTTTGGGTTTAATCATTAATCGACATTAATGGAAAAGTATATGAATTCAAGCTTTTAGCCAAGCTTTACACCCACAGGTTTAAAGTTGATACAATCTTGTATTATTCAGTAAATGCGGCTTCTACTTTTTCTAACTCTTGCTCGGTTTTAAGCTGAAACGCTTGCTGCTTTTTTAGCTTGGCTTCTGCTTCGAGTGCGGCTTCTCTTTGTTTAAATTCGTGTCTCTCTGGTTTAGTCAGAAACTTAAACGCGAGCTTGTTGCCCAGCACGTAGGCGACAACGTCTTCACCTTTTGTGCGGCGTTCATCGACGCGTTGTGAAAAACGGGCGTTATCGCGGGCTTTACGTTCTTCGGCATTTAACTTACTCATAATCTTTTCTCCTCATTTAGTTAATCACGGTAGTGTTCCACTACGTTCAGTAAAACAAATGAGTTGTGTTGCACATTCATTCATAAGGCTGATTGTGCGGGATTCTATCATAAGCGATGTTTAAACCCACGAGGTAAAAGAGCCAGCCTAAAACGGCGCATTGAATGTTGGATTGAGATGTTTAGATGAGCTTGGTATTGGGTTAACCTGCTAGATGAAGTAGGTATATTTTGTCTGGTATGGCCATTATCCTCAGTTATGGTAAAACGGTTTATGATTAACAACCCAACGCGCTGATTTTCAACAATCACTAAAGGAGATAACTGTGAATGACTCACTATTAAGCGAATTACTCGCAAAGCTAGCGCCAAGATTTGCGACGAATATGCCGCGTCATCAGGGGATTCATTGGGCTGATGTTGAGGCCAAAATTCGCCAAAGCGGCACGCAGAATCAAAATGCGCTACATGGGATGGAGCTTACTGGCGGTGAGCCTGATGTCGTGGGTGTTGATCCACTGACGGGCAAATTTATTTTTGTTGATTGTGCAGCGCAAAGCCCTTTGGGGCGACGCAGTCTTTGCTACGACCAAGCGGCGCTGGATGCGCGTAAGAACAATAAGCCTGTTGGCAGTGCAATGGAACTTGCGACGCAAATGGGCGCACAAATGCTGACTGAGGCGCAATATCGTGAGTTACAAACCTTAGGTGAGTTTGATACTAAGACTTCCAGTTGGCTGCAAACACCAGTTGAGATCAGAATGCTGGGCGGTGCAATTTTCGGCGATAGACGTTATGGGCAGATCTTTACCTATCACAATGGTGCCGATTCTTATTATGCCGCGCGTGGGTTTCGGACTCGGTTATTAGTGTAGCGAGCGTCGGGCTGCTAGGGAGGAGCGCGCGGGTGGAAAACTGATCACATCCACACCGTAGCTGCACTATTTACACAATAGTGAAAGCAAGATTGGTAATCTGATCCCACTCTCAGTAAACTTTTGCTCCCGTTTCTTAACTGGTGCAGTAATGACCTTTCCCAAGCTTTCTTCTTCCCTAGAGCCGCTAACCTTTGCCGAGCTTGGCTTAAATACGGCGTTAGTTAAGGCCTTGCCTACAACGCTTAACTATCCGACTCGGGTTCAGCAATTGGCCATTCCAGCCATTCTTGCAGGGAGGGATTTGTTAGCCTTAGCACAAACCGGTAGTGGGAAGACCTTCGCCTTTGGTTTGCCCATGCTGCAAGCCATCTATCAACAAATTCAACAGCAAACACAGTTACAGAGCGCTAAGTCTGTGCAGGCCTTAAATGCGCTGGCGTTAGTGCTGGTGCCTACACGGGAGTTAGCGCTGCAAGTGACCGAGGCGTTGCAAGCGGTGGCGAGTCAGTTATCGACATCGGCGCCTTTACACATTCAGCTGCTCTGTGGCGGTGTTGCGTTGGAAGAGCAATTAGCCGAACTTGCAACCAAGCCGCAGCTTTTAGTGGCAACCCCTGGGCGTTTACTGGATTTATGCAAGCAATCCCATATTAGCCTCGATTCGATAAAACATCTTGTGCTGGATGAAGCGGATCGCCTGCTGGAAATGGGTTTTTGGCCCGATGTGCAAAAACTGATGACGTTGATGCCTAAGCGTAAGCAAACCTCGTTGTTTTCTGCCACTTTGCCCGAGGCTTTGGATGCCTTAGCGGGCAAATTGCTGGTGAATGATCCGTTACGGGTTGAAGCCCACAAGGTCAATTCAGTGGTTGGTGAAATCGAAGAACAACTCTATTTAGTGAATAAGGGCAGTAAAGCGCAGGCATTAATTGCGCTGTTAAAACAATACCAATGGCCACAGGTGCTGGTGTTTATTAGCGCCCGTGATGATGCCGATGCTGTCGCTAAACGGCTCACCAAAGCAGGGATGAAAGCTGCTGCGCTGCATGGTGAAAAAGATCAAACCGTGCGCAGCCAAACCTTAGCTGACTTTAAAGCCAATCGCATTCAAGTATTAGTGGCGACCGATTTGATGGCCCGTGGCATTCATGTGGATGCCTTGCCCGTTGTCATCAACTTAGATTTACCCATGAGTGCACCTGTGTACGTGCACCGCATTGGCCGCACCGCCCGCGCAGGCGAAAAAGGGCTGGCGATTTCCCTCGTGTGCCATGGTGAAATGCCTAGCTTAACGGCGATCCGCAGCTTAACTGCGCGGGAGTTACCGCTGGCATTATTGGCCGATTTTCCGGTAACGGATAAGCCGAGTGATAAATCCGGTGATGGCGCTGCGGGTGGTAAGGTTGAGCGTAAGCGGCCACTGCGGGATAAACAGGCGAACCGCCGTAGCATTAATAAACACAGTGCCAAAGCGTTTAAAGGTAAGCACTGAGCTTGAAGCTATTCATAGCGTTCAAGCTTGGCGTGCCACAATCACTAAATTGATAACAGAATAAAGCTCATTGGCCGCTGTTATCACTTTCGCTCTGGGTGTAACTTAGTGACTTATTTACATTAAGGAGCTAAGTCATGGGATCGACATTGGCGTTAAGTAAAGCACTTCATAAAGTGGTGAATAACGGTTTAACGACCGAGCACTTTGTACTTAGACCATTCCAGCGGGCGGATCTGGAGGCTTTTACCGCCTATCGAGCCGACCCTAAGGTCGCCAAATATCAAAGCTGGACCGATTACAGCTATAGCGATGCAGTCGCGCTATTTGAGAAGATGGATTATGCGCAATTTGGTGCCACGGATACTTGGTTTCAACTGGCGATTGTCAGCGCGGCGTCGGGAACGACATCGACTAAACTAGTTGGCGATCTGGCGCTACATTTTATTGATGAACAGCAGGTGGAGATCGGCTTTACGATTGCGCCTGAGCATCAAGGTCAACATGTCGCTTTTGAGGCCGTCAGCGCATTGCTGGATTACCTCTTTATTGAATTGCATAAGCATAGAGTCATTGCCATCACCGACGTAGAAAATCTTGCCTGCTGTCGCTTACTCGAAAAACTCCGCTTTAGGCGCGAAGCCCATTATGTCAAAAATATCTTCTTTAAGGGCGCGTGGGGTGATGAGTATCTCTATGCCTTGTTAAAGGAGGAATATTAAAAAAACAAGGCAAAAATAAAACCACATAAAAGAATAACCGCACAAAGGTAGCTAATGCGTTTTTCATTTCGGGTAAATTGAGTAAGCTTTGGATCAGCTTGTGTTGAGAGAAAGCCATGTTGTAGTGACTCGTGAAGATAGGCACTTCTGGCTGTCCTGAGTCGGATTTTCATCGGATTCGCCGAAGCTTTACGCCATTCTTCTGGATAATACTTTTCAACATAACGCTGGATTTTAGCAAAATTATTAAATTGAGCGATTAATAGAATAGATATACATAGGTTCGCGATTACGATGAAATACATGATGGTAAAGAGTTTATTCAATAAAGACAGATAGCAAACTTAATCTAATCTAAGCTTAAAAATCTAGCAGTAACGGTTTAGGTCGTTAAAGTCCGACTTTTGGATGAGCCATATAACTCATTGACCTGCAGATTTTGTTCTTGGTATAGAGTATGAAGCCAAGCAGAACGCTCTATCCTATTTGGCTTCATTTACTCTGTGATTAACTCTTTTTCGAGAGCATCTTAAAACTGATAGCTTACGCCGACATTCATTGTCGTCCCTAAGCCTTTGGTGTTGTAGCCCTTAAAGGTAAAAGATTGCGAGCGGGCAGAGTAGTAATCTTCGTTGAGCAAGTTTTCCACTCCAAGTGATAAAGTCCAATCATCTATTTGGTAGCTACTGCTCAAATTGACAATATTGTAATGCTCAACGGGTCCTTGGCTGCCAACATACGCGCCATTCACTGGCTCGAATCGGTCGCGGTCACCGACATATAGATAGGCAAGGCTAATATTGCTGTCATCTGTGGGTTGCCAGTCTAAGGTGGCGGTAAATTTAGGTGGCGAGATGACTTGCCCATCTAAATATTCATCCTTTTCGGTATCTTTCCCTTCGACGAAGCTATAGCTCATGCCAGTGCTGAGATTGTCTCGCCAAGCGTAACTGACTTGCGCCTCGTAGCCCCAAATTTCTTGCGGGGCGCGAATAGGCACATATGCGCCTGATACCGCGTCATATTTGCTGCTAGTGCCGAGTTCTGATTCGCTGAAAAAGGCGGCTAGCTCATAGGAAAAGAGATCAATATAGCCTGATACACCTATCTCATAGTTATCAATTATGGCTGCCTCTGTTTTGATTAGGGCGATGTCATTTACCGATGCCGTACGTAACAACAGACCAAGATCAGAAATATCTGCGCCTTGGGAATAGCTGATAAACGGGCTAGCAAAGCTACTGCCTGTATAACGTAACCCTAAATTATAGGTGGTGGCGTTAAAGCCTAAGTCGCCGCCTTTTACATCAACTGATTCGGTACACTGAGTTGCACTCGCACACAGCTTTAACGTGCTGTAATCCTTAACACTTAAATCAACACTATCCTGACGAACTCCCGCCTTAATGACCCAATCATCAAACATGACCCACTTAGTTTGCAGATAAAAAGCAAGGTTGGTCATGTCCATTTCAGGGACCCAAATACGGCCATCTTCGAGCGGCTGACTGCTGATATCCTGCAAGGCATCGACACCATAAATAAAGTTGGCGGCTATGTGGTCCCAATCGACCTCGGTATTAAAGTTAGCGCGTAAGCCAATTTTTTCAGACAGAATAATCGATTGCCCACCGCTGTATCCTTCAGAAGGATTCGCGAGTGAGGACGAGAAGAAAAACATGTTATCGATTTTTTGGCTGTAGGCGTCTAGCACCATTTGCGTGTTATCTAATAATGCATCGTCAACATATTTTAGGGTCAGGTTATGGTTGCCCTTAGGCCCCTGTGGTTCGCCGAGTTTAGGCTTGCCTGAGGTATCTTTAATGGCGTAGGTTTTAACGCCCGAATTGACACTGCCTGTGACATCGACTAGGTCGGCATCCTGTTGTGCTTCATAGTAGTTGTAGGTGAATTGCAGCGATCTGGCACCGGTAAACTGATATTGCAACTTGGTAAATAGGTTTTGAGTTTTCGTTTCGGATAATCCATAAACTAGGCCCGGTACATCACCTTCTGCATCACGCTGCAGACCCGTTTCTTCGGTCACGGCATTTAATACATAACTGAATTTTTCAAGTGAGCCATCCACTCCCGCATTAAAGCGATAGCCAGCGCTGTCTTCAAACTTAACGGTACTGAATTTACTCGAGGCGCCAAGGTTAACCTGCGCTTTACTGTCGCCAGGTTTCTTGGTGATGTAGTTGATAATACCGCCGGCGGCTCCATTACCGTAGATTGAGGTCGCGCCTTTAATCACTTCAATACGTTCAATGGCATTAACATCCACAGAGCGTATATCAAGCGAGCCATTACGCAGTGGTGTTGATTGCGGTACACCATCAATCAGTACTAGTGCCTTACGCCCGCGTAGCGTTTGCCCGGCATTACTCGAGGTACCTGAGGATGGCGCTAAACCAGGGACGCGTATTGTGAGAATATTCTGTAGCTCAGAGCTGACCTTGAGATCTTGGTTAAGAGTGGCGTTATCAATTAAGGTAACTGAGGAGGGGACTTCATCAATGCGTTCCACGACGCGGCTCCCCGTTATAATTAGGCGTTCAACGTTTGCTGGTGGTGTGACAGAGTCTACTGGTGAGGTGGCAAAGGCCATACCTGAAAATAACGCTGAACCAACTAAAGCATAACGTATTGAAGCAGCACATGGGGTGAGCGCGAGTCGCATAGTAAATCCTATTAAGTGAACACGAAATTAAGGCGTAGTATTGGGTCCTGCTAAAGACTGATATCAAACCTAAGACGCACGAATGATAATTATTATCGAATGGTTTTGCAGGTTATTTACATTTGTTAATTTTTATTGAAATAAATAGGTTTTCCCGTCATAGCGATGGTAAAAGTGGGCTTGAGTTACTGTTATGTGTGGCACAGACATAATTTGGCTTATTGATCCTATCTCAGTAAAATCTTTCCATTAGTTGAGCCCGAGTAGGCTCAAGGATCTTCACACCCGTCATGGGATTTAAGGAGTGTCACATGAAATCAATGCGTTTAGGCATAGTGGCGTTCGTGCTCGGTTTATCGGCCTGCGCGACGACACAATCACCAACGGGGCGGGGGCAGACTTTGCTCTTTTCTGCGGCGCAGATGCAGCAGATGGGGGATACTTCCTTTGAGGAGATGAAAAAGCAACAAAAGGTGAGTAGCGATAAAAAGCTGACGCAATATGTGAATTGTGTTGCCAATCGTGTGACCGCAGTGCTGCCGGATCAAACCCAGCGCTGGGATGTCGTCTTGTTTGACTCTGAACAAGTTAACGCCTTTGCACTGCCGGGTGGCCACATTGGTGTGTATAGCGGCTTACTCAAGGTCGCAAAAGGTCCCGATCAACTTGCTACGGTATTAGGTCATGAAGTGGCACATGTGTTGGCACAACATGGTAACGAGCAGGTATCTCGCGGACAGTTAACGAACGTCGGCATGCAAATAGCAGATGTGGCGCTGGGGGCGAGTGGCGTGTCTAATCGTGACTTATATATGTCGGCCTTGGGTCTAGGCGCTCAGGTCGGCGTTATTCTGCCCTTTGGCCGCGCCCAAGAGAGCGAGGCCGATGTGATGGGCTTGGAGTTAATGGCGCGTGCCGGATTCGACCCGGCGCAGAGCGTGGCGCTCTGGCAAAATATGTCAAAGGCGGGCGGTAGCCAAGGGCCTGAATTATTATCGACTCATCCATCGAACAGCAATCGCATCGCCCAACTTGAGCAGTTACAAGGGCAAATGCAGCCGCTTTATCAGGAGGCTAAGGCCAATATGAACAGCCAATGTGTGGTGCCTAAATAACGCTTAAATGCCGAGGGAAAAGTCATTCTGCCAAGTACAGCACTTAAGCCAGATTAGTCGCTGCTGGTGGATAAATACGCATTCAGAATAAGAAATTATTGCCAAAGTTAAATAAGCAGTCAGTTTATCGGCATAGCTCGCTGAACTATGGTAAACTGGCGCGCAAAATTCCACTGATAATTGAGAGTCGTTAATTATGTCTGATAAATTCAGTACTGTTGAACAGCAAGCAAGCTACGGTGTAGGCCGTCAAATGGGTGAGCAACTGGCCGCCAATTCTTTTGATGGTGTGGATATTCCAGCCGTGCAAGCGGGTTTAGCCGATGCGTTTGCCGGTTTAGAAAGTGCTGTGTCTATGCAAGATCTGCAAGTTGCTTTCACTGAAATTAGCGGTCGTATTCAAGCTGCTCAAGAGCAAGCTGCAGCTGCTGCATCTGCTGAAGGCGATGCGTTCTTAGCTGAAAATGCTAAGCGTGATGGCGTGACTGTGACTGGATCTGGTCTGCAGTATGAAGTATTAGTTCAAGGTAGTGGCGCTAAACCTACCTACGAAGACACAGTTCGTACTCACTACCATGGTTCTTTCATCAATGGTGATGTGTTCGATAGCTCTGTGGTTCGTGGCCAACCTGCAGAATTCCCCGTATCTGGTGTTATCGCGGGTTGGACTGAAGCTCTGCAACTGATGCCTGTTGGCACTAAGTTAAAATTATACGTACCACATCATTTAGCCTACGGTGAGCGTGGCGCGGGGGCTTCTATTCCTCCATACTCAACTTTGGTATTTGAAGTTGAGTTGTTAGACATCGTCTAATGTGATTGAAACGCCTAAGCCAGTCTTAGGCGTTTTCTTATGGACTAGAAGAACGGGTGTTGAGGAGATTGAAATGGGTGGACAAGTGAGAGTTGCCATCGTCGGTGCGGGTGGTCGCATGGGACGCACTCTTATTGAAGCGGCTTACAATCACGACCATATTTTGCTAGGCGCCGCCATTGAGCGTGTGGGTTCTAGCCTAGTGGGTGTGGATGCGGGTGAGCTTGCAGGAATAGGTAAATTGAATGTCATCATTATGGATTCGCTCGATTATACGACCGATGATTTTGATGTCTTGATTGATTTCACCGCGCCCGAAGCCAGTATTGTCCATTTAGACTGGTGTGTTCGCCATAAGAAAGCCATGGTGATCGGCACTACGGGCTTCAATCATGCTCAGAAAGAACAGATTAATGCCTTTGCCGAGCAAACCCCTGTGGTGATGGCGCCCAATATGTCTGTGGGTGTCAATCTGATGTGGAAATTGCTCGAGTTGGCTGCCGAAGTCATGGGTGACTACACTGATATCGAAATTATCGAAGGTCACCACAGACATAAAAAAGATGCACCATCGGGCACAGCGCTCAAAATGGGTGAAGTGATCGCAAAGACCTTAGGTCGCGATCTCGAAAAATGTGCTGTATACGGCCGTGAAGGGATCACGGGTGAACGTGACCGTGAAACCATAGGTTTTGCGACCATCCGTGCCGGTGATTTAGTGGGTGAACATACCGCCATGTTTGCCGATATCGGTGAGCGTTTAGAGATCACCCATAAAGCCTCGAGTCGTATGACCTTTGCCAATGGCGCTATGCGCGCCGCCCACTGGTTAGTGGAGCAGAAGCCGGGTCTGTATGATATGCAGCAGGTATTAGGTTTGAATTAATTCATTAAAAACGCCAAATTGGCGTTTTTTTTTGCACCCAGTTACCAATGGGTGGACGGTTTAGCGTTTTTCCTGTAAACTCGCTGGAATTTGTCAAAATTTCGTAAATCAGCGGAAATTGGTATCTTAACATAACATAAAAACATTATATTTCAGTGGCTTGGCTCTTTATGGAGGTCGCGTTGACAAAGTCTGCCTTACTCGTACTCGAAGATGGAACCGTATTCACTGGCACAGCGATTGGTGCCGATGGACTCTCTGTTGGTGAAGTGGTTTTTAACACTTCCATGACAGGATACCAAGAAATTTTAACTGATCCATCCTACTCACGCCAGATTGTAACTTTAACCTACCCACACATAGGCAACACTGGTACTAATAATGAAGATATTGAATCCAATGGGGTTCACGCCTGTGGTCTTATCATTCGCGATCTTCCGCTCATAGCAAGTAGTTTCCGTAACCAACAGACATTAAGCGATTATCTTAAAGCGAACAATGTCGTTGGCATAGCCGATATCGATACCCGCAAGTTAACTCGCATTCTGCGCGAAAAAGGTGCCCAAGCTGGTTGTATTATGGCGGGTGCTGACTTAGATGAAGCCAAAGCCCTTGCTGCTGCTAAAGCCTTCCCAGGTTTAAAAGGCATGGACTTAGCCAAAGAAGTTACCACAGATAAAGCCTATCAATGGCGTAAAGGCAGCTGGCGTTTAGTCGGTGGCTTACCCGCTGATACGCCAGTAGAAGAGCTTAAATACAAAGTGGTCGCCTACGATTACGGTATTAAGCAAAACATTCTGCGTATGCTAGTGGACCGTGGCTGCGACGTGACCGTAGTGCCGGCTAAAACTTCGGCCGCCGAAGTGTTAGCGATGAACCCTGACGGGGTGTTCCTCTCTAACGGCCCTGGCGATCCAGAGCCATGCGATTATGCCATTGAAGCGATTCAACAAATCCTCAAGACAGAGGTGCCCATTTTCGGTATCTGTTTGGGCCACCAGTTACTGGCTCTAGCATCGGGCGCGAAAACCTTAAAGATGAAGTTTGGTCACCACGGTGCAAACCACCCAGTGAGCAATATTGAGAAAGGTAATGTGATGATCACCAGCCAAAACCACGGTTTTGCTGCCGATGAAACCACCTTGCCTGCCAATATTAAAGTGACCCATAAGTCGCTGTTCGATGGTTCATTGCAAGGTATCCATCGTACGGATAAACCTGCGTTTAGCTTCCAGGGTCACCCCGAAGCGAGCCCAGGCCCGACCGATGCAGCCCCGCTGTTCGATCACTTTATCGAGCTTATCGAAATATACCGTCAGAACGCCAAGTAGTACGCTAGCTAGGAGAAGAGAAGAGCAATGCCAAAACGTACAGATATAAAGAGTATTCTTATCCTAGGCGCCGGTCCGATTGTTATTGGTCAGGCATGTGAGTTTGATTATTCAGGCGCACAGGCGTGTAAAGCGCTGCGTGAAGAAGGTTACCGTGTCATTCTAGTGAACTCTAACCCAGCCACCATTATGACCGACCCAGAAATGGCCGATGCGACTTATATCGAGCCAATTCACTGGGAAGTGGTGCGTAACATTATCGCTAAGGAACGTCCCGATGCGATTCTGCCGACCATGGGTGGTCAAACCGCACTGAACTGCGCCCTAGAGTTAGAGGCTAAAGGCGTACTGGCGGAATTTAATGTCGAGATGATTGGCGCAACCGCCGATGCCATCGACAAGGCAGAAGATCGCAGCCGTTTTGACCAAGCGATGAAACGTATTGGTTTAGAGTGTCCACGTGCGGGCATCGCCCACAGTATGGAAGAAGCCTATGGTGTACTCGACCAAGTGGGTTTCCCTTGTATTATTCGTCCATCATTCACTATGGGTGGCTCGGGTGGCGGTATCGCCTATAACAAGGAAGAATTCGAAGAGATTTGTTCCCAGGGCCTCGACTTATCGCCAACGAAAGAGCTGCTTATTGATGAAAGCTTAATCGGTTGGAAAGAGTACGAGATGGAAGTGGTCCGTGATCGTAACGACAACTGCATCATCGTCTGCTCTATCGAAAACTTCGATCCTATGGGCGTGCATACCGGTGACTCTATTACCGTTGCGCCAGCTCAAACCCTGACCGACAAAGAATACCAATTGATGCGCAATGCCTCTATGGCGGTACTGCGTGAGATTGGGGTTGAGACAGGTGGTTCAAACGTACAGTTTGGTATTAATCCGAAAGATGGCCGTATGGTGATCATCGAGATGAACCCAAGGGTATCGCGCTCATCGGCATTAGCATCGAAGGCAACGGGTTTCCCAATTGCGAAAATCGCCGCTAAGTTAGCCGTAGGTTTCACCCTCGATGAGCTGATGAACGACATCACAGGTGGCCGTACGCCTGCGTCATTCGAGCCAGCAATTGACTACGTTGTGACTAAAGTGCCTCGTTTTAACTTTGAAAAGTTTGCGGGTTCTAACGATCGTTTAACCACACAGATGAAGTCTGTGGGTGAAGTGATGGCAATTGGCCGTACTTTCCAAGAGTCACTGCAAAAGGCCTTACGTGGTTTAGAAGTGAGTCGCCATGGTTTAGACCCTATCACAGATATGACTAAGCCAGAGGCTATGTCACGTATTCGCCTCGAGCTGAAAGAGCCCGGCTGTGACCGCATTTGGTACATTGCCGATGCGATGCGCGTTGGTCTAAGCCTAGATGAGATCTTCCGTCTGACCAATATCGACCCTTGGTTCTTGGTACAAATCGAAGAGCTTGTTCAGCTAGAAGGTCAAGTTGCCGAAGCAGGCCTTGCGGGCTTAAATGAAGATTTACTGCGTAAGCTGAAGCGTAAAGGCTTTGCCGATGCGCGTCTGGCCGATGTATTAGGCGTGAGCGAAGCCGAAGTGCGTAAGCTGCGTGACCGCTTCAATCTGCACCCTGTCTACAAGCGCGTGGATACCTGTGCGGCCGAGTTTGCGACAGATACGGCTTATATGTACTCGACCTACGAGGAAGAGTGTGAAGCCAACCCTTCAAACCGTGACAAAATCATGGTGTTAGGTGGTGGACCAAACCGTATCGGCCAAGGCATAGAGTTCGACTATTGCTGTGTACACGCGGCGTTAGCGCTACGTGAAGACGGTTATGAAACCATTATGGTGAACTGTAACCCTGAAACCGTTTCAACCGACTACGATACTTCAGACCGTCTGTACTTCGAGCCAGTCACACTGGAAGATGTATTAGAAATCGTCCGTATCGAGAAGCCAAAGGGCGTTATCGTGCAATACGGTGGCCAAACGCCACTGAAATTGGCTCGCGCCCTTGAGGCGGCTGGTGTGCCAATCATTGGTACTAGCCCTGATGCGATTGACCGAGCGGAAGACCGTGAACGTTTCCAACAGGCAATCCAACGTCTAGAGATGAAACAGCCTGAAAACGATACAGTCACTACCGTTGAAGGTGCGGTGATTGCCGCCGAGCGTATCGGTTATCCACTGGTGGTGCGGCCATCCTATGTATTGGGCGGGCGCGCGATGGAAATCGTGTACGACCAACAGGATTTACTGCGCTACTTTAGCGAAGCCGTGAGCGTATCGAACGCCTCACCAGTACTGCTCGATCACTTCTTGGATGATGCCATCGAAGTGGATATCGATGCCGTGTGCGACGGTGAAACTGTGGTGATCGGCGCCATTATGGAGCATATCGAGCAGGCGGGTGTTCACTCGGGTGACTCTGGTTGCTCACTGCCACCGTACACGCTAAGCCAAGAAATCCAAGACCGTATGCGCGTGCAAGTGGGTAAATTGGCGATGGAACTCGGTGTTATCGGTCTGATGAACGTACAGTTTGCCGTGAAAGATAACGAAATCTACATGATTGAAGTTAACCCACGTGCAGCCCGTACCGTGCCATTCGTGTCCAAAGCGACGGGCGTGCCTTTAGCTAAGATTGCCGCGCGTGTGATGGCGGGTCAAAGCTTGAAGTCGCAAAACTTCACTAAAGAAGTGATCCCACCTTTCTACTCAGTGAAAGAAGTGGTGTTGCCCTTTAACAAGTTCCCTGGTGTTGACCCACTGTTAGGCCCAGAAATGCGCTCTACCGGTGAAGTGATGGGTGTGGGCGATACCTTCGCCGAAGCCTATGCCAAGGCACAGTTAGGGGCAACTTCTGAGGTGCCTAAGTCGGGTCGTGCATTATTGTCTGTGCGTAACAGCGATAAGAAACGTGTTGCCGATTTAGCGGCTAAGTTAATTGAGCTCGGTTACCAAATCGACGCCACCCACGGTACTGCGGTTATCCTAGGCGAAGCGGGTATCAACCCACGTCTAGTAAACAAGGTGCATGAAGGTCGTCCACACATTCTCGATCGCATCAAGAATGGTGAATACACTTATATTGTGAACACCACCGAAGGTCGCCAAGCGATTGAAGATTCTCGTCAATTGCGCCGCGGTGCACTGCGTTACAAAGTGAACTACACCACGACCATGAACGCCGCATTCGCCACTTGTATGGCCCATGCTGCCGATGATCGTACCAATGTGACTTCGGTACAAGAACTGCATCAGCGCGTGCTGGCTAAATAAGTCAGACTGTTAATGCACGTCAATAAGGCCGTATAACTTAGGTTATACGGCCTTATTGTTTGTCATTGTTGCTAATATCTGGAACCTTATGCCCCTTACCTATGATCCCCATGTGAGAGTCGATACTTTTATTGCACCGCCCTGTGAGGGACAGATTAAGATCCTTTACCAAGATAGTGATATTTTACTGATAGATAAACCGAGCGGCTTATTGAGTCTGTCGGGGAAGAATCCGCTGAATCTTGATTCGGTGCATCATCGCTTAGTGCAGGATTTTCCGAGTGCAACCTTAGTGCACAGACTCGATTTTGGTACTTCGGGTATCATGCTAGTGGCGCGCAGTAAAATCGTTAACGGCTTGTTGACCAAACAGTTTCAGGCTCGCACTGTCCAAAAGTGTTACACCGCTTTGCTCCATGGGCATTTAACCTATGATAGTGGCGTCATTAATCTGCCGATCGCTAAGGATAGTGACAACTTCCCGCTGCAGAAAATTTGTCACAGCACAGGTAAACCTGCGATCAGCGAATATCGCGTGCTGGAACGATTAGCCGAACCTTTTGCTACGCGGGTCGAATTCACCCCAGTCTCCGGTCGCACCCATCAACTTAGGCTCCACAGTCAGCAATTGGGCCACTCGATACTGGGGTGCGATCTTTATGGTGGTGTGGGAGAGAGGAGGACTGACACAGTTGATGCACATGATGAGATCTCTAAGACTAAGTGTCATCCCAGATTGATGCTGCATGCGACCCGCTTAGCCTTCGATCATCCTATAACGGGCGAGCGTATCGACTGGATTTGCGAGAGCCCTTTCTAAGAGCTGTCGATGGACCTAACAGATTCGATTTAGTTGCCAAGCCCGATTCGCTCGGTTTGCATCGGCGGAACATCCTTGGGGAGCCAAGCGTGGTAAATTGCTTTGAAGGTGCCGTCCGCTTTTATTGCAGCGAGACTGGTTTTCCATTGTTCGATCACGTCATTGGGCGTGCCCTTTGAAAAAGCAATATACAGATGATTGGCGCTGATGGTATAGAGGGACTCGACCTCATCGATACTGGCGCCCGCATCGGCAAGAATGCTCGGCGCGGTGAGATTGGCATTACACCAAAGATCGATACGGTGTTTCATCAATTGCTTTGCGCTCAATAATGGGGTCGATGAGGCGGCAAGATTGCTAAAACCATGCTCAATGAGCAATTGTTCCTCCACTGAGGCACGATAGACGCCAATCGCCATAGCTGTTTTAGCATCATCTAGGGTGGTGATTTTTATGCCGCTATTTTTTAAGGCATAAAAATTGGTCGTGCCGACGGCAACTGGCCCTATCATAGTAAACATCTGCTCCCTTTCGGCCGTACGCGTCATAGTAAACAGCACTGTATTGGGTTGTTCGGTTAGCATTTTCCAGCCCCGAGCCCAAGGTACGACCCTGATAGGATCTGAGTTTTTGATGCGCTGTTGAATTTCTTCTACGACCTGCACCGCTAAACCAGCGGGTTTACCCTCAATGGAAAAACTGATCGGCGACCATTCTTCGGTATAGATGTTTAGCGGCTGTGCACCTAGGGGAAAGGTGCTGCAGAGAAAAATAGTGAGCAAAGTGCCTGTGACAAATTTCATTAATAACCCTAAAAATTAGAATGTTATAATTGAGTCTCACGGCTTGCTCTAACGCTATTAAAGATGAGATGCCTTCGGCTAGCAAGTAGGGCTTTGCTTATTTTTGTAAATTGAAATTATGGATTGGGTTTATACCCACCGAAAGCGCAGATATCTCGCTCTTCGGTGGGGGACTGGGGTTGAGAAACTGAGGTATTTAGACCCGATACACATCACGCATAAGATTATCTAGGCAATAGACAACGCGCATACTGGCATCTTCCATTAAATGCAGTTGTTTAACCATCTCAGGCAGATGACCTTTTTGCCTTGCATTGAGCGCCGCTTTACCCGCCTCGTGCACTGCCTTATGTGGTACATCTAAGGCCTTGAAGTTACTCAAATGCTGGTAATGTTCAGCCCCAAATCCTTTGAAATACCATTGCCCTAAGCGACACTCAGTATGCGAGTTTATATCGTGGTTATGTTTTGGTTTTTCAATCAGTTGGTATATGTTGCTCTTCCAAACTGCATGGTCCAGTTTAGTGGTATTTAAGAAAGAGGCTGTGGCGGCGTTATGGATAACCTGTTGCATTTTTTTAGAGCGCTGTAATACGTCTTCAACCACTTGGCCTATCTGGGTCGATGATGAGGCGACATCCATGGCACTGCTCTGATTATTATGAACAATCTCTTTAATACTCGCCGCTTGAGTGACGATTTGTTTCACCAGTTTTTCAATTTGGCTGCTGGCTTCATGGGCTTTGCTGGCCAGTTGGCGCACTTCATCTGCGACTACGGCAAAGCCCCGTCCCGCTTCGCCAGCTCGGGCGGCTTCGATGGCGGCATTCAATGCTAGAAGGTTAGTTTGTTCTGAAATCCCTTGAATTGCCGCGACAAATTGATTGATCGATGAGGTTGTTGTATCTAACTCGGTCACGGCTTTCATACTGCCCATGGCCTGCTCATTAATATAAGTCGCCCTGCTGCCTAAATTCACGATAGCGACACGGGTCTGATCGAAAATCTTATCGAGTTCTGACAGTTCTTCTTGTTCGGCGGTGAGTAATTCAGCACTGTTGGCTAGGCCATCGCGCACTGTATGTAGCATCTCCCCCCCTTGGTTTTGGCAGGCAATCACTTCATTAAAGAGATCGGTATTTTGGCGTGATTGCTGTTGCATGGTTTCGTTTTCACGCACCATAGCTTTGAGTTCATCAATTTCGATTTGATATCTATGCTGCTGCTCGGCGAGTTGTTGCTTGAGTCTATTATTTTCCGTGTTGAGCTTGGAATTAAACCACATAAAAACCTCTAAACCTTTGTTAGTATCGTAATGGCTACTGCTTGTTGAATGGCTGTGGATTTACGAATGTTAAGGATAGGTAAAAATTAATCTTGCTACCGAAATATTACGCGATCCCTAGGGTTTATTCTTATATTTTTTGTGGTTACTAGTCGATTTAGCCGAGGGCAAAGTGAGACCCTAGTGTTGATGGGAAGCACGGCTAAGGCAATCGGCAGTGTTCCCCATTGATATTATCTAAGGCATTGGTAAATCGAGCACTAGGGTTGCAATGCTAAAGTAAACCAACACACCAATGATATCGGCGATGGAGGTGATCAGTGGCGCACTCGCCGCAGCAGGATCCATCTTTAATTTGCTCAGCAGGAAGGGCAGTGACATACCAATCAAGCTGCCAATAATCACCACAATTTGCATCGTGAGCGCCACAACCAATGCGATTTCAGGCCCCCCGCGCCAAAATCCTAGCAAGGACACGGCCGCAGCCATGCTGGCGCCCAGTAAACCCGCCACCAGTAACTCCCGGCTGAACATAGATAGCCAGTCCTTGATTTTAACTTCCTCCGTGGCTAAACCGCGGACCATTAAGGTGGCCGATTGTGAGCCCGCATTACCGCCGCTATCGATCAGTAGCGGCAGGAAGAAGACCAAGGACACATAACTGGCGATGGTATCTTCGAAAAAGGCGATACTTGCCCCAGAGAAGATATTGCCAAAGACCAAAATCACCAACCAAACTACACGCTTACGATAGAGTAAGCCAATACTAGCGGTCCTAAGATTATGGATGATTTGTTTAGTGTTGTTTGTGCTGTTATTCATGTTCATAGTTCATTCTCTCAACGATCTAGTGACCAAAGTAAAAAGTGATGTCTGCGCCAAGTTGCAGCGCGTTGCCGCTAAGGGCATTACCTAGGCTCAATTCCAGCTGTAGCTGCCGTTGCTGCGTGTGTTGATAGGCGAGCTGATAGGCCGCATTGCTCAACTCTTTTTGGTAAAGCTCGGCGATCAGGTGATGGTGACTGCTGAGTTTATAGGCCGCCGCGATGCCCGCCAGTAATTGGGTTGGCTCATTAAACCCATAGGTCAACCCTAAGTTGGCATAGAGGCTGACATCGGAGTCGCCTAAGGTTTTGCCTACTATGCCGAAGATTTCGGTGGCAAATCCGTTGTCGATATCGAGGTTTTTTTGCAGATTGATCACCAGTGCACTGTGCCAATCGTCCTGTAGTAGCAATGGATCTGAGTGGGAGAGATAGCTTAAGTTGAGCGGTAGCTTGATGCCGACTTCAGCCTGCTCTTCACGAATATTGTCATTGGCATTAGACGCTAGTCCTAAATGCCATTCCCATTGACTGCGGCTGCAGGTGATGGCTGCATTTAATTGCGCCCGAGCATGATCCGATCTGGGTTGTTGCCAGCCCATTTCTAATTCGCAGCGATCTGCGAGGGCGGGATCATCCATTTCGAGGTGTGATGCCGCCGCACGCATGCTGTAGTACAAACTGATGCTTGCACAGGATAAAGACCGTAAAATGAACGTGTTGTTTATATAAGCCATGTTGAGGCTCCTCAGGTGTAAACCCTTAGGTGTTAATCCATAGGGGTAAACGGAGGGTACCGAGGCAAAAACTTGCTTTGAGATACAAAAAATACCCATAACCCAACCCCAGCGAACACGCTGGAATGGCGAAAAGCGCAGCCAGAGGCCTAGGCTTTACGGTTTGTGATTGATATTTTGGGGGAGGCGGAGTGAAGAATGGTTCACACTACTACCCTGCTTAGCAGGTAGCAGCAATTATTGCGGGCTAGTGCTAGGCGTTAAATCCTGTCTTTTGGACAGGGCATCTACTGTCGCTTATGTGTGTGCCCACAGTGGGTCTCCGCAATGATGAAAAGTGGCTTGATTTTAAGGGACTCAAATCGAAAGTCAACCGCACAAAAAATTACATATGTTTTTGTTTGGATTTATATTTTAAATAAAAGTTAACGCTTGTGTGGTGCTGGGTTTCGTGTGAATTTATTGCGGCTGTTGATGGATTTGCACGCAGGAAAAGGTTGTCAGTATGTTTTTTAAACTGCTCTTTGCTGATAAGGCAAAGGGAACATAAATATCCACCGCCGTATTCAGAGTTAGAGGTATTAAGCTATGACACATGATATCGATGATCCTAGGCCAATGACGGCAGCCGTTCTCCATACTAAGCTGGCGAATATTAAGATCGCCAGTGTCAATCTGTTTAACTTTATTGAGCCACCTTTGGCTTACTACGATTTTGAAAATATCTATAGCCATGGCCAGTGGCAGAAAAAGTGCCTATGGCTGAGTGAGTTTCTCGCCCATCGTCAACCCGATGTTGTCGGATTTCAAGAAGTGTTTAGCCCTGAACCGCTCAAGCGTATCGCCAGCGAGCAAGGGTTAGTGCATTTTGCCATTGTCGATGAACCTACGCTTATCAGTGACTACATTTATCGTAGCCCTGTGGTCGCGCTTGCCTCCCGTTATCCCATTATGGACATCAGCAGTGTCGAACCTGATGCGCGCTTAGTGGCGGCCATGGGATTATCGAATGAATTTGCCTTTAGCCGTAAGGTGCTGCGTGCAACCATTGAGGTGCCGCAAATCGGTTTGTGCGATCACTATGTGGTGCACTTTAAGTCAAAACGCGCGGGATTAGCCCTCGAGCCTAAGCCACTTGAACCTAAGCTATTTGAACATCAGCCCCTTGGCTTAGATGACTTGGCGCCGCAGGTGGCGAGCATGACACTGCATTCAGAAACCCAATTGCTCACCGAGCAAGCCTTGGGCCGCTGGGCATCTACCATGCAGCGCGGTGCAGAAGCTGCGTTATTATTCCATGGCATATTGGTGCGCAGGCAAGCATCTAAATATCCCGTCGTAGTGATGGGTGACTTTAATGACAGCCTGACGATGGGCGCCTTAGATGCGCTAACGATACAGGGCGAGAGTATTCACAGTAATGATATTAAAGCCGCTGGCCTCGGACATTTATCGGATGCGGCGTTAGCGGCGGTGTTTGCTCAATATCAACTTAAAGATGCCTATGAGTTATTTATCGAGGCCAACCTATTTATTAATGCCAATCAGCAGGGCAGTTTAACGGGTAATACCGCTTACCATAGGGAACACAGGGCGGCGACCCATTACTATGGCCCTAAAGGTTCTGTGCTGGATTATATTTTGCTTTCGAGCGAGTTCGATGCGAGCCATGGCCGCAGTTTAGCCCAAGTGGTGGATTATCAAACCTGCGACAGGCATTTAGTCAGGCCCGAATATGAGCGCGACGCCTACAGTACTGACCATGCGCCCGTAATCGTTGAGCTAGCGCTACGTAGCTAAGTTTTATGCTTCAATTAAGCGAGCTAAATCAAGCAACCTAAACTCACTCAAGCGGACTCTAGCTTACTTTAAATCACGCTAGCGCTCACTCACACAAACCCCATTGAGATTAAGCGATATCGCGGATAAGCCCCATTTGAAACCAAGCTTGCAGTGCCTGCAGCACTTGCATCGGCGCCTGCGCATCACTAAAAAATGCCAACATCATTTCGCATTGCTCGGCAAAGGTAGCGCCGCCGATAAAACCCAGCAATAGGGCGAGTTGATACTCGGATAGGGAAATAAACTCAGTTAACCGGCTTTCGCCGCGCCAAAGTAACCAAGCTCGCTTGCCTTGATAATCGGGATTGGGCGGTGATGCTTGCTGTTTTAATGCTTGCCAAGTTTCAACCGCATTACTGTTGCATTGGAATAGCTGCACGCTGGGATGAAAACGCAGTTGGCAACCCGGCCATTGCTCGGCGGGCAGCGCTTGCAGGCGCGCAAAAGTGGCGCGCTCGCTATCAAACGCATCGAAGGCATTTAGTAAACGCCGCTCGAAGCGGGCAATATCGGCAATGATCGGATACTGACTGAAAAACGCATCTTGGGTTAAATAGTCGGGCAGGGCATCGGCAAAACTGCGCAGTGAGGTAAACGTCGATGGCTGACTGGCAATGTAACCTTTTGCCATACGCTCAAAGAATTCATCACCCAGATAGATACCCAGCATTTCGTGGTCGGTTTCGAGGGTTTCGGTCAAACGAATGCGATAGGCATTGGCATAGATCTGCATCCGAATATCGGCATTGATGCCGCCTTGCTCGGCAATCTTATCCTTGAAGGTTTGCGTGGTTTGCTCAAGGGTTGACGGCGTATCGACCGCCGCGCTCGCCAGCAGATAATCCATAAATGCGTGTTGCAGCTGCTGAAGTTGGCTCATGGGATAACCTTTCCTTCCTGCATGTTGTTTCTACCCTTGGCGGCGGTGAGTGGATGCGCCTCACTTAAGGTATCGCGGGCGATATTTCTGGCAATCGTGAGTTCGGCTTCGAGGGCGGAAAACGCGGGGATATTGGCATCGCGCTCTATCATAGTGCTGATGCCGCCAAAACGTTTCAGTGCTGCACGGTAGAGGTCCCACACGCTGCTTGGTACATCATGATCATGCGTGTCTATCACATAGTCGCCATAGTCGCTGTGTCCGGCGAGGTGGAATTGCTGCACCCGTTTGGGATTGATTTTATTCAAGTAGTCCAACGGATTGAAATTATGGTTACGGGCACTGACGTAAATATTATTGATATCTAACAAGATTAAACAATCAGCGGCCTCGGCCACGGCATTAACGAATTCCCATTCGTCCATGCTGGAATCTTGATAGGACAAATAGCTAGAAACGTTTTCCATCAAAATGCGGCGACCTAAAAAGTCTTGGACGGTTGTAATCCGCTGCGCGACATGCTTGACGGTTTCTTCGGTATAGGGCAGTGGCAGGAGATCGTGGCTGTTCACCCCGTGGATCGAGGTCCAGCAGATATGATCGGAAATCCATTGGGGCTGCACATCGTTGGCTAGCTGCTTTAAGGCTTTAAGGTAATCCATATTGAGGGGATCGGTACTGCCAATCGACAGGGAAACACCGTGCATCACCAGGGGATAACGCTCACCTATTGCTTTAAGGTAATAGCGGGGTTTACCGCCAGCGACCATGTAGTTTTCCGAGAGTACTTCAAACCAATCGATATCGGGCTCTGTGTTGAGTACGGCATCAAAATGTTGCGTCCTAAGGCCTAAGCCAAAACCTAATGGTGCTTGGGTGATGACATCTTGCGCCACATTGACTCCTTATCCTTAAGTCTGCTGCTGTCGGTGTGATAAACAGGGTGATAAGTGTGACCAGCACTGAGCTGGCCACGACTTCTAATCAGCATATGGCGTTTAAGCACCCACTTTGCCGCCGATATCACCACAGGCTTTTGCGGGGGTGACAACAAAGCCACTGCCCTTGCAGCTTGCGTGCCCGGCGCAGGCGTTGTCGGCGGTTTTACAATCGTTATGGCCTTTGCAGGTATTGACGCCATAGCAGTGGACCAGTTCGGTATTGGCCATCTTGCCAACCCAGTCATCAGCCACTTTACCGCCGACATCACCACAACTTTTTGATGGCATAGCGACAAAACCACTGCCCTTGCAGCTGGCGTGTCCGGCGCAGGCGTTATCGGCGGTTTTACAATCGTTATGGCCTTTACAGGTATTTACACCATAACAATGTACGAGATCGGCACTGTTGGCGCCAGCCATAGGTTCGGCGGCATTGGCATAACCTGCCATGCTTGCCATCGCCATTGCGAGTGCGGCGCCAGTGAGTGCGGTTTGTGCTTTCTTATTCATGATCTATTCCTTTTGAGTATGACTGCTAATCAGTGATCTTGATTGGGTTGCTTTGATAACGACAGCTGTAAAATCGACGGCTTAATAAAGCATTGACTAATAAACACAGGAATAAGCCTAGTTGTTATCGAGCGATTCGTTTGAATATTTTGTGCGCTGGCTAAACGAGTCTTTCGAAGGCGCAGTGCTTTTCCTGTTGCGTTAATGAGACCCGCACTCGGACCAATATCTTTCAACTTAAGTTAAAATAATGTTGTAAAAATCGAGACCGGCGCGATCTCGTTCGCCGGGGTATTGCTCAATTGATGGAAAAAATGGTGTCTCTTGCGCAGGTTTAGTGGCGTAAATAAGGTATGATCGACAACCCGTGGATGATGGTAAATAAGCGCTGCGGCGCGTTCGGTACTCGCACTTAGGTGACATTGGGTATATCATCCGTTTCCCATTTTTTAGACTGCAGCCCTTTTTTAAAGGCGGCACTATTTTACAGGCAGACTATGGCTATCAGGATCAAACTTAAACCCGGCCGTGAGAAATCGCTCGAACGCCGCCATCCTTGGGTATTTTCTAATGCGATTCATAACATTAAGGGAAAACCAGAAGCGGGTGAAACTGTGGATGTGGTTGCCCATGATGGCCATTGGTTGGGCCGTGGTGCCTGGTCGCCTGAGTCACAAATCCAAGTGCGGATTTGGACTTTCGATCGCGAAGAAGAAATTGATCGCGAGTTTTTTGCAAGACGCTTACAGCGAGCGCAAATTGGCCGTAATGATTTAATCCGCGAGCAAGGGCTAACGGGTTATCGTTTAGTCGCCGCCGAGTCCGATGGTTTACCCGGTATTACCATAGATAAGTACGCCAACGTGTTGGTGTGTCAGTTACTCAGTACGGGGGCGGATTTTTGGCGTGATACCTTAGTCGAACTATTGGCCGAGCAATATCCTGATTGTGCTATCTATGAGCGCTCCGATGTGGATTCCCGTAAGAAAGAAGGCCTGCTGCCTGTGACGGGGTTACTGCATGGCACTCTGCCTGAAATGCCGGTGATTATCGAAGAAAACGGCATCAAGATCGCCGTCGATGTGACTAAAGGTCATAAGACGGGGTTCTACCTCGATCAACGTGATAACCGCGCGATTGCCGCCCGGTTTGTGAAAGATAAATCGGTATTGAACTGTTTCTGCTACACAGGCACCTTTGGTCTGTACGCCGCGAAAGCAGGCGCCGCCAGCATAGAAAACGTCGATGTGTCTTCTTTAGCATTAGCGACGGCGCGCCAAAATATGCAAATAAACGGTTTGAGTGATGACAATGTGCATTACAACGAGGCCGATGTGTTCAAGTTGCTGCGCCAATACCGTGATGAAGGCAAAACCTTCGATGTGATCGTACTTGACCCGCCTAAATTTGCCGATAACAAGGCGCAGTTGAACGGGGCTTGCCGCGGTTATAAAGACATCAACATGATTGCATTGCAGTTGTTAAATCCGGGCGGGGTGTTATTGACCTTCTCTTGCTCGGGATTAATGCCTGCGGATCTGTTCCAAAAAATCGTGGCCGATGCGGCGCTGGATGCGAAACGTGAAATCCAGTTTATCGAGCGCTTAAGCCAAGCGAGCGATCACCCCATAGGTAGCGCCTTCCCCGAAGGATTCTACTTAAAAGGTCTAGTCGCCAGAGCTTGGTAAGTTTTGTTTTTGTATAAGCGGCCAGATATTAGTCGTTTAGCCGAATAAAATTGAACCATAAAAAATGCCAGCCCTTGAATAAAGTGGCTGGTATTTTTATCGCGTATTTTTGCGAAAGTTTTTACACGTTACTTATTTGGCAGTAAAGGTTTTTACGCCATCAGGGGTGCCAACGAGTAACACATCCGCGCCGCGTTTAGCGAACAGACCATTAGTGACAACACCGACTATCTCATTGATCTGGCTTTCCAATTCTTTTGGATTAAGGATCTTAAGGTTGTACACATCGAGGATCACGTTGCCGTTATCGGTCACAACGCCTTCACGGTATACAGGATCGCCGCCTAGTTTAACTAACTGACGCGCCACATAGGAGCGAGCCATAGGAATGACTTCAACTGGCAGAGGGAACTCACCTAGAATGTCGACCTGTTTAGTGTTATCGACGATACAGACAAACTTCTCGGCCACGGCTGCGACAATCTTCTCGCGAGTTAACGCCGCGCCGCCGCCTTTGATCATGTCCATATGGCCGTTGATCTCATCGGCACCGTCCACATAGACAGATAAACGATCGACGCTGTTTAAGTCATAAACGGGAATGCCCAGCGCCTTCATCTTCTGAGTGGAGGCCTCAGAGCTAGAGACTGCGCCTTCGATATCGGCTTTCATGGTCGCCAGTGCATCAATAAAGTGATTCACAGTTGAACCTGTACCTACACCGACAATACTGTCTCTTTCAACGTATTTGAGTGCGGCCCAGCCGGCTGCTTTTTTCATTTCATCTTGAGTCATGTTGACATCCTGTTAAGGCAAATGAGTAAAAATTTTGAGCTTAGTATACTCTTTTCCGATAAATAATGTGGCGCAATTCCGCCTTAGCTGTGATCTAGATTGCAGGCAGGTCAATATCAGTCTGTGGTCCCAATAACCTAAGCAACTGAAGTAGTTAACTTGGAAAGCATTTCGCTATACGCCACTAATCTAACTAAGTTACTATGGCAAAAGCAGAATGATTTATAGATGATTTATAGAGGGATTTAGCATGGCAGGCGCGAGTTTATTGACTTTACTCGATGATATTGCATCCATTTTGGATGATGTTGCGGTAATGAGTAAGGTGGCGGCGAAGAAGACTGCGGGGGTGTTAGGTGACGATTTAGCCCTCAATGCCCAGCAAGTAACAGGGGTGAATGCGGACCGTGAATTACCCGTCATTTGGGCCGTGGCCTTAGGATCATTCCGTAATAAATTGATTTTAGTGCCCGCAGCCCTGTTGATCAGTGCGTTTATTCCCTGGGCCGTCACGCCACTATTGATGTTTGGTGGATTGTTTTTGTGTTTCGAAGGTTTTGAGAAGCTGCACCACAGTTATCGCCATAGAAAAGATCAGCCGGAGGAGAGCCCCGAGGTTCACGAACAGCCAGAAATCACCGATTGGGTTGCCTTTGAGGCTGAAAAAGTCAAAGGCGCGATTCGTACCGACTTTGTATTATCGGCAGAAATCATCGCTATTACCTTAGGCATAGTGGCGGATAAGTCCCTGTCGACACAGTTTCTCACCTTAGCCGCTATCGGCATAGTAATGACCATAGGTGTGTATGGCTTAGTCGCCGCCATTGTGAAAATAGACGATGCGGGCTTGTATTTAAGCCAGCGCCAAGGTGAGTCAGCCATCACCCAATTCAATCGTAAACTCGGTTTTGGCCTATTAAGTGCCGCGCCCCTATTGATGAGAAGCTTAACCATCATCGGCACTGCGGCCATGTTTATGGTGGGCGGCGGAATTTTAACCCATGGTTTGCATATAATTGGCGAGCAAATTCATCATGCAGAACAAGTGGTTGAGACAGTTAGTGTTGTTGGTCCTGCGCTTGCCCTATTAACGCCAAGCATACTTAACGGTTTATTTGGTGTGTTAGCGGGTGCGGTTGCTGTATTCCTGATAACGGGAATACAAAAACTGCGCAATAAGTCTTAACCCCAAATAATGATTGTGGTATCCGATTATATCGCCATGGCTGCTCAAGGAAGGTGCGATGAAATTAATGAAGTATTGTCTATCGCCCAATAAACTGGCCTGGTTACGCCAGGAATTAGGCGAACATGCCGATGGGATGATCGCGACTATGGATGCGGCGGGTAGTGCCTATTTAGCTCAAGCCGTAGCTCCCGATACTTTATTAGCTGAAAAGTCCCCTGTTAAGGCCGAAATACTTCGGCTTAAGTTTGCATGGTTTAAGCAAAAGATGGCCTTGGTCACTCGCCTAGATGATAACGAGCTCGCCCAACTATCCCCTTTTACCCTTAATGGAGCAAAGGTTGTACTGGTGCAATCCGAAGACATGGCTTCGGTGTTGCAAACTCTGAGCCGTGAGTCGGTTTTGGGGTTTGATACTGAGACCCGGGCGAGTTTCGAAGCCAATGTTACCCATCCCTTAAGCCTGATCCAAATTGCGACCCACGATACCTGCTATTTGTTTCAACAGGCGTTATTGGGGCAGCAATTAGCCTTGCTTAAATCTTTGCTCGAAGATGAGGCCATCTTAAAAGTGGGGATTGGTCTGAGAAGTGATGCACAAGTATTGCGGCGTGAGTGGGGCATTAATGTCGTACCTAGATTAGATCTCAACTGGGCGATGGCGCAACTTGGAGCGGGCAAAGAAATGGGAACCCGCCAACTGGTTGCCGCCTTGCTACAACGCCATATACAAAAGCCTAAAAAAGTCACCCTGTCGAACTGGCAGCAGCTTCCGTTATCGAATATGCAGATCGATTATGCCGCCCTAGATGCCTTGGCGGCACAACATTGTTTTATCCAGCTAATCGCCATACTCAAGCCGTTTTATCGGGCCGGAGTCGGAGCGGGGGAGTCATTACTCTCCCCCCATTTAACGGCGAGACTGAGTCACTATTTTGAACAGGCTAATGGGCCGGGATAAACGATTTACGCCATAGGGGGATAAGCAGGGCGCCATGCTAGATGCAATTTGTGAACTGACCAGCGAACAGGGCGAAACGACTCGGGTTACTTACCAAGTGTTCACCTTTGCACGTATGCCAGAGGAGGACATTGACCGTCTACGTCAAAGGTTATTTTGCCCCGCCTGTGGCGGTCGAGCCTATTTCCGCAAAGCTTCAAAGGACGGTAAGGCGGCCTGTTTTGGCTCCCGATACCATAGATTCGATTGCATCGAATTTAAACCCTCGGCGCAAAAATCCCGTGAGGAGCAAGATGCCATCGAAGTACATCAACAGCTGGTGGATGCCGATGCGTTGATGATCGATTTCAGCCTTAAGCCGAGCAAAGGTCATTCGATTAAAGCTAAGTCCAAGGACAGTGTGGCTCACACCCAACACAAAGCGGTGAATACGGCGGATTATTCCTCTAATAGTGTTAGCCATTTAGCAACGAGTGGGGGTGTTCAAGAGGCGGGGGCTGACTATCGGACATTGCAGCCAGCCAATGGGGATATCCAAAAAACACAAGCGAAACGCGTCCCGAGCCAAGGACTCGAGAAATTACTCCATAGTTTGCTGCGCGGCTCAGATCTCGCGAG
The DNA here is from genome assembly GCF_000217915.1 of Shewanella sp. HN-41. GTDB lineage: Bacteria > Pseudomonadota > Gammaproteobacteria > Enterobacterales > Shewanellaceae > Shewanella. The sequence continues at coordinate 331,928 of NZ_AFOZ01000014.1, forward strand.
TTCTGATCTCTGGGTATACACGGACAGTGAGCGCAAGTACCGCTGGCGGGCCAAGAATCTGTTTGTGAATTTTGCCGATGCGGATCCAAGCGATCATAAACCCCATATGTATTGGGGCACTATCTCCCATACGGATCCGACGATGAGTTGGCTTAACCCTGCCGACAGTAAAGATATCGGCATCCCCATCGACGGGATAAAACAGCCATTATTGGCGCAATTTGAGATAGAAGATAAACGCGGCCTCGAAGGGGCTGGTTTGATTTTATTTGGTAAATGTTTTTGGAATAAAGAAAAGACCCGCAAAATTATTCAGCTATGGAATAACGACTTACAGCGGATTTTTATCTCGAAGTTGGAAGATTAGGTTTTAGGGATAGAGACTTAAAATAGGGGAGAAAAGGGGCTATTCCCGACGCACAAAACGTCACAGTAAAAGTCCCTCTTACTTGCGTTTATTTACCGCAACACTTTTTGAATTTTTGACCGCTACCACAGGCGCAAGGCTCATTTCGGTTCGGTTTTTTCTCGAAGGTGGTGGTCTTAGGTTTATTTAATAAGCCTTCCAGCTCAAGGATATTCTCAGCCACATCGGCATTGACTTCAATATTAGCGAACAACTGGTGCTCGGCAACAATCGCCTCCACCTCGAGTTTACGAGCCTCGCTTCCGACCACGAGTTCCAGCGGTGAGGCTTCGGTGCCTGGTTTAGTCACTCGCTTAGTGTTGTAGCCATAACTTTCATGTTTTGGCTTAGGCGTGCGGCGGCCTTTAAAGAAAAATTTGTCAGACATTTGGGGTCCTGTGGATCTGTGTATGAAATTGACGACGCTTATACTATAAAAGCCCACTTTTATAAATCGAACTCAGATATTTTTTCGATAACTGCGTTTATAGCGGCTCTTTTGGCCTAGGCAATTGGCCATCAAGCTTGCAGACGACTGGAAAAGGTTTATCTAGCGGTACAAGTACCACAAGGCTTTGCAACTAGGCGGATTTTAGTGGCGTGTTTTTCAGCATTATGTCTGCAAAATCAACATGCATAGTAAAACTTGTTTGAAAAATCCCCAGTTAATAGGGTTTGTCATAAAAAGTCCTTTACCTTTGGGAGTGCTTTTAGCATAATGCCCCACGTCAACAGGGGTGTAGTTCCAATTGGTAGAACAGCGGTCTCCAAAACCGATGGTTGCGGGTTCGAGTCCTGCCACCCCTGCCAAATTCTAGAAGGCCTAGCAGAAATGCTAGGCCTTTGTCTTTTCTCGGATTCTAATCTTTTATTCGACATTCCGGCCCATATTCCGACATTGATCTCACTCTGCAATATCCCATTTACCCCGTTGAAGATTTAGCCTGTAATGCCTCCTATATTTTTTAATTTACCTTCCTTGAGTAACATCTTTTCCATAATCCTTTTTACCCTGTTTTCCCTTTATTCCTTCTGGCTCGTTTGCGCTATCTTGATGCGCTCAGTAGGGGGAATGCGCGATATTAGGGCGAAAAACACCAATTACCATAATTTTGAATAAATTTTAATCCATTTTGAAACATGAGTTTACCCTATATTTACCCATTATTGTGCAAATTGATGTGGAAAACGTTTACCCTTGGTGTTATAAATTAGCCCCAGATGGATACATCTAATTAACAAAATGGTTGTCACGCTCTCTACTCTACACAAATGAATGTTCAGAGAATGGATAAGATAATGAAAAATAATAAATTCAAGCTCAGCAAAGTCGCAATTGCATTGCTCCCTTTATGCTATGTAAGCCATGGCTTTGCTGCGGAAGATGAAACTAAAAAAGACACCACACCAGTTGCGGCTACTGCCGAAGAAAAAATTGAGGTGATAGAAGTTAGGGGATTTGCCTCAACCCTAAAACAATCGCTGTTTAGCAAACGTACTTCATCGCAAACGGTGGAAACGATTTCTACCGATGATCTTGGCAATATGCCTGATGTGACCATTACCGATGCACTTGCTCGTCTGCCTGGGGTGGCAGCCGATCGCGATCGCGGTAACCCAAGTCGTATTTCAATTCGTGGTATGGGACCTCGTTTGAATATGGCAACAATGAATGGCCGTGAAATTGTTAGCGGTGAACCAAGTCGTGATGTGCGCTACGAACAATTTCCCGCAGAACTGATTAATGCGGTACAAGTTTATAAAAGTCCGACGGCCAGTAATATCGAAGGCGGTATTTCTGGCTTAGTGAATATGGACTTTGTGAGTCCATTGGCGCAAAGCGAACGTAAAGTGACCTTGAGTGCCAATGGCATGTATTACGATCTGGCCGATGAATTGCCGGACGGACAAACGACAGGCTCTAAATTGAGCTTTAGTATGGTTGATAAAATCACCGATGATTTAGGCTATGCATTTGGTATTGCTTATCAAGATCAGCCTTCTGTGCAACGTGGAACTAAGAGCTGGAATTACAATAATGGCGCAGATAGAGGCGACATTAATGGTAATGGCATCCAAGAGTCTGCACCTTGGGGCGGGCAATCTGGCACTAAAATTGGTAATAACAAACGCTTAGGCACTATGGGGATCCTAGAGTGGCAAGCGAGTGATAAGTTAAAACTCAAATACGATCTGTTCTACTCTAAGTTTAAAATTGAAGAACATGAAGATCAGATGTATTTCAATAATTTAGGTAACTATCAAAGCGGCCAAAATTGGAACTACAACCATTCTGCGGCTCAGCCTGACATCATTACCAAAGCCGATGGCAGCGAACAGTTAGTGGGCGGTGGATTGGCTTATGCCAGTCACGAAGTGCATAACGCGACTTGGTTCCAAGAAAACCAATTGCTGAGCACAGGTTTGAATGCCGTATGGGAAGGGGACGTTTGGCGAATTAAGGCCGATGTCGGTTTTTCTAAGGCGCAAATCGATTCTGTCTGGGTCGATATCATCTCTAGCTACAACGGCCCAAGCTACGACTTAGGTTGGAGTGTGGTCGATGGTAATAGTTTTAGCACAGAAGTACTTGATAATCCTGCGGAAGGATTAAGCGCGATAGACATAGCTAACCCAGATTATTACACCTTAGGTGCAATGAAATGGGTGGAAACCACACCCGGTGTTTGGGAAGAGCAACACATTGGCATGATCGGGGATAACGACCGTGATCTGTCGGATAAAATGGTCAATACCCGTTTAGACTTCGAGCGTTATGTCGATTGGGGGATTTTTGATCAGCTGAGCTTTGGCGTGCGTTATTCGGATAGAGATAAACAAAACCGTGTTGTCGATTGGCAAAAAGCCGTTATCGCGGGCAATGGTTTAAGCAACTATGGCAGCAGTTATGCCGTTGGTGGCGATTATAAGGTCCCTAACCTTTATGCACTGAAGGATTGGGATAATGTGGCGAGTGTTGCCTTTGGTGGACGAGGCACAGCGGATTACTCACTGCAAAACAATGCTGACAAGCTTGCTTCTTGGGGGCTGACTGAAAAGAACAGTGCTGCCTATGCCATGTTGAATATCAACAGTGAATGGGGTGATATGCCTTATTCGGGCAATATCGGCATTCGCGTTGTCAACACGCGTTCAACCTCAGAAGGCTATGAGCAGTTGCTCGACGGCTCCCTCGCTCCAGCAAGTGTCGATCATGAATACACAGAGGTGCTGCCGTCACTTAACTTGCTGTTTAATGTGACTGATGATTCGCAAATCCGTTTTGGCCTAGCTCGCACTATGTCACGTCCTCCATTGATTGAGATGCGCACCGGTTTCTCCATCGATACCACAGTGACGCCCAATACCGCTTCTGGGGGTAATCCTGAGTTAGACCCATATATTGCCAATCAGGTTGACCTTGGTTACGAGTATTACTTCTCTGACAGTGGCGCCATGACAGTGTCTTTCTTCTACAAAGACATGCAAAGCCACATAGGTATCGCGACCAGCACTAAAACCTTAGAAGGTGTCGATTATGAATATAGCGGCCCAATTAATGGTGATGGTGGAGCGATTAAAGGTTTTGAAGTCTTGTATCAACAAAGCTTTGATTTCTTACCGGCACCCTTCGATGGTTTAGGTGTTTATACCAACTACTCCTACACAGATTCCGCGGTGGAAGAGTTCACACCAGAGGATAATCCATACACTTTGGCGGGTTTATCTAAAAATGTGGGTAACGTGACATTGTGGTATTACAAAGAAGGATTTGAAGCTCGTGTAGGCTACGACTACCGCAGTGAATACACAGGTATTAATAGCTGGGACCCGAGTCAAATCTCTTTATATGATGCTCAAGGTACGGTTGATGCGAGTCTTTCTTATCAGTTCACTGATAACTTTAAAGTGATGTTGCAGGGCCAAAACCTGACCAACGAAGCGTCAACAAGTTACTGGGACAACGATAAAACCCGTCTAGCAGAAAATGTGGAATGGGGTCGCCGTTACGTGCTGGGCTTTACGCTCGCGATGTAATGGTTACTGGGGCGCCCGCCGAGGCGGGCGCCTTATTTCATATTGTTTCCCTTACGGGATTTCTGGTTTATTCCGTCAATAAGGTACCTTGGTATGTATTTCAAGTTGTTGTTTGCAATAGCATTGCTGTGTATCTCCAGCGTGCAAGTGCAGGCTTCGCCACAGGCGCAGACTGCCATCAAACTGTCGTTCAACGAAGATTGGCAATTCCAAAAGTCACCCGCCCACGCTACCGCGTTTCAACCTGAGGCTAAAGCATGGGAAAAAGTGAGCTTACCCCATACACCAAAGCTTGAACCCCTATTGGTCAATGACCAATGGCAGGGTATTGCCCTGTATCAAAAGCAATTTAATGCCCCTAAATCTTGGCAAGGACAGCGTCTTTATCTGCGTTTCGAAGGCGCAATGAACCACACTAAAGTCTGGTTAAACGGTAAAGCTGTGGGTGAACATTTAGGTGGATACCTTCCTTTTAGCATCGATATTTCAGCAGCGGTTAATTACGGTGCGGACAACCAGTTACGGGTGGCGTTAGACAATAACGACAATCCAATTACCGGTCCTAAACCACTACATTTACTCGACTTTAATACCTATGGTGGTCTGTACCGCGACGTTAATTTATTCATTAAAGCACCGTTGCACATCAGCGATGAGATGCTGACGAATTTACCGAACCGTGGTGGTTTAGTGATTTCGAGCAAGATAGACAATAAGGCTAAGGCGAGTGTCGCCGTTCAGGCCGATATCCGTAATCAAGGCAGTAAAACGGCTCAGTTCACCTTAAAACAGATGCTTGAGTTCGATGGTAAAGCGATTGCAACAACAGCGCAAAGCTACACTTTGGCAGCTAATAGTCAGCAAGTTTTCAGCCAGAACTTAACGGTAAAACAACCAAAGTTATGGCATCCAACCCATCCGAATCTTTATCAATTACAGACGGAACTCTGGCAAGGCAACACCTTGCTCGAGCGAAGCAGTAATAAGGTCGGTATCCGTGAATTTGCCTTCAATGCCAAGCATGAATTGTTGATTAACGGGGAGCCCTATTTCCTGCGCGGTATAAATCGTCATCAAGATTATCCCCATGTCGGTTATGCCACCTCAAAACAAGCCGATTACCGTGATGCCATCAAGATCAAAGAAGCCGGATTTGATTATGTCCGCTTATCTCACTATCCCCATTCGCCCGCCTTTATGGACGCCGCCGATGAAGTTGGGCTAGTGCTGATTGATGCCGTACTAGGTTGGCAGTATTTCTCACCTGAGCCTGAGTTTGCTGAGCATGTGTATCAGTCTTGCAGAGATCTACTGCGCCGCGATCGTAACCACGCCAGCGTGTTAGCGTGGGAATGCTCGCTTAATGAAACCCCAATGCCAGAGGCCTTTATCGACAACCTGAAAGCCATCATTCAGGCGGAATTACCCGGTGCAATGTCTGCAGGTTGGCAAACGCAATACGATATCTATCTGCAAGCTCGTCAACATAGAATGCAGCATTATCAAACACCGACTCAGCCATACAATGTGTCTGAATACGGCGATTGGGAATACTACGCCCAAAATGCAGGCCTAAACCAACAGGCGTGGGCCGATCTAAAGGATGATGAACGCACCAGTCGGCAGTTACTCGGTGCTGGTGAGAAACGTTTACTACAACAGGCAATGAACCTACAGGAAGCCCATAACGATAATTTGCACACGCCCGCGTTTGCTGATGGCTATTGGGTGATGTTTGACTATAACCGTGGCTATGCGAATGACTTAGAGTCCTCGGGCATTATGAGCATCTATCGTCAACCTAAGTTCAGCTATTACCTGTTCCAAAGTCAGCGCGATCCCGCGTTAACGTCAACCCAATACAATGTCGGACCTATGGTGTATATCGCCTCAGATTGGCAAGCGGACTCTTCACCAAATGTGCGGGTGTTTAGTAACGCGGATGCCGTCGAGTTATGGCTAAACGGCAAATTAATTGCCCGTCAAATGCCCGATAACGGCGCCAATACCGACAAGTTGCCCCATCCACCTTTTACTTTCCATCTGCCCAGTTTTGAGGCGGGAGAGCTAAGTGCTAAAGCCTTTATTGGCAATCAGTTAGTTGCGACCCACAGAGTTCGTACTCCCCAAGCGATTCATGCGCTTGAGATTTCACTCGATACCGCTGGTGTGCCGATTAATTCCGCTGGCAGTGATGTGCTATTTGTGAATGTCAGACTGGTTGATGCCAATGGCACCACAGTGCCAGTGAATGACAAGGTGGTGAGCTTTGAAGTCAATGGCGCGATTCAAGTGCTCAATCCGGATGCGATAGTGACAGAAAAGGGCGTCGCCAGCGCGTTGGTGAGAGTGCATAACGGTGCAAAAGGCGTGCACTTAAAAGCCTCTTTTGCGGCAGAAAACACAGCTGCGCCGTTAACTGCTGAGCTGAAATTCTAATTTCCATGAATGAGTTGAGTAATATCATGAACACTGAATTTGATCCGACTGAACATCCTCATCGCCGCTTTAATCCGCTGCTAGGGGAATGGGTTTTAGTGTCGCCCCACAGGGCAAAACGTCCTTGGCAAGGCCAAGTGGAAGCGGTCGATGACGCACCAAAACCGAGTCATGATCCACACTGTTTTCTATGTGCAGGTAATACGCGTATCAATGGTGAGGTGAATCCGAACTACGCAGATACGTTTGTATTTACCAATGATTTTGCGGCATTAAAAGCCGACACACCTAAAGCGCAGCAGGATTCTCCGCTGTTTCGTATGCGTACTGAACAAGGTGAGAGTCGTGTCATTTGCTTCTCGCCTGACCATGGGAAAACCTTGCCTGAGCTATCTGTCGATTCAATCATCAAGGTGATTAGCACATGGCAGCGTCAGTGTGCCGATTTATCCCAGCGTTATATTTGGGTGCAAGTGTTTGAGAATAAAGGCGCCGTCATGGGTTGCTCTAATCCACATCCCCATGGCCAAATTTGGGCACAAACCCAATTACCCACGTTGGTTGCGCGCAAGCAACAGAGCCAGAGCGAGTACTTCAAACAACAGGGTAAAGCCCTGCTTGCCGATTATGTTGAGCAAGAGGTCGCTAGCGGTGAGCGTTTGGTGGTGAGCAATGAAGATTGGGCGGTTGTGGTGCCTTATTGGGCCGCTTGGCCATTCGAGACCCTATTATTACCGCGTTTTGCGATTCAACGTATGACGGAATTGACCGCCAGCCAGCAGGCGAGTTTGGCCGATATTCTCAGCCAAATCACTATACGCTATGACAATTTATTCCAGTGTTCATTCCCTTATTCCATGGGGTGGCACGGCGCGCCCTTTGATGGCGAACCACACGATGAATGGCAATTACATGCCAGTTTCTTCCCACCCCTGCTGCGCAGCGCTTCAGTACGTAAGTTTATGGTGGGCTACGAAATGCTCGCCGAAACACAGCGCGATCTCACCCCTGAGCAGGCCGCCGAGCGCCTACGTCAGTTGTCACCCGTTCACTATAAAATGAAGCCCTAAACATGAATCAAGATACGTTGAACCTTACTCAACATAGCGCTAACGATATTAATACCCATGCTATGAGCCAAGCCGTGACTCAGTCAGATATTCTCGTTCAGCTTGAGCAGGCGTTTGTACAACACTTTGGCTATGCGCCCCAGCAAGTTTGCCATGCGCCAGGTCGAGTCAATTTGATAGGTGACCATACTGATTACAACGGCGGTTTTGTACTACCCGCTGCGATCAATTTTGGCACTTGGGTGGCGGGTCATACTCGAAACGACCGCATTATCAATGTGGTGGCGTTGGATTGTGCTGGCGAGCGCGTCAGCTTTTCCCTCGATGACATCACCTTCGATGAGGTTTCGCCGTGGAGCAACTATGTCCGCGGCAGTTTGATCGCTCTGGCGAAAGCATTACCAGACTTTGGCGGCGCCGATTTAGTGGTGAAGGGTAATGTGCCTCGCGGTGCGGGATTAAGCTCATCGGCCTCATTTGAAGTGGTGATCTTAAAGACCATGGCAGCACTTTACGGCTTGCCCTTGTCCGGCGTGCAAGCGGCGCTGATGGGTCAACAAGCAGAGAATGAGTTTGTGGGGTGTAACTGCGGCATTATGGACCAAATGATTTCTGCCATGGGTAAACAGCACAACGCTATGTTACTTGATTGTCGCAGCCTCGAAATCCAATACGCCCGCATGCCTGAAGATCTCGCCATCATCATAGTTAACTCCAATGTGAAGCGCGGTTTAGTCGATAGCGAATACAACACGCGCCGTGGTCAGTGTGAACAAGCGGCGGCCTTTTTAGGAAAAGCCTCACTGCGTGATGTGACTTTGGCTGAGCTTAATGCCGCTAAAGCCGAACTCGAACCTGTGCTTTATCGCCGTGCCCACCATGTGATCAGTGAAAGTATCCGTACCTGCGACATGTTAGCCGCACTGAATCGCCACGACATGGCAGAGATCAGTACGCTGATGGCGCAGTCCCATCGTTCACTCAAAAATGACTTCGAAGTCACCACCTCACAGTTAGACAATCTAGTGTCCTTGTTGGCCGACAAGCTCGGCGAACATGGCGGTGCTCGCATGACTGGCGGTGGTTTCGGTGGTTGTGTGGTCGCGCTGACTGAGCGTAGCCATGTGGATGAGGTGCTGGCCACATTAGCCGAGGACTATCACGCGGCGACAGGGCTTAAGGCTGATATCTATTTATGCCATGCGGTCGATGGGGCCTTCGTCGCCGTTTAGCGTATCAACATAAGATAAAACAATAATAAGAGTACAGAATATGAAGCTCGCCACACTCGATATAGCCATCATAGCCATTTACGCCATTGGTCTGTTGTTGGTCGCGTTATGGATTTCACGCTCGGAGAAAAATCACGAACGTAATACGGAAGATTACTTCCTCGCCAGTAAAGCCTTACCTTGGTGGGCGATTGGTGCCTCGCTAATTGCTTCAAACATCTCGGCCGAGCAGATTATCGGCATGTCAGGTTCAGGTTATGCCATAGGTTTGGCCATAGCCTCCTATGAATGGATGGCGGCGATTACCTTACTATTGGTCGGCAAGTATATGTTGCCTATCTTTTTGAAAAACAAGATTTTCACTATGCCGCAGTACTTAGAGCAGTGCTTCGATAGCCGAGTGAAGACAGTGCTGGCACTATTCTGGCTCGCCGTGTATGTGTTTGTAAACTTAACCGCTGTGCTATGGCTCGGTGGTTTGGCGATTCAAACGGTCACGGGAATCGATTGGTTTACGGGCATGATGATGCTGGCCATCTTTTCAACGGCATACTCGCTTTATGGTGGCTTAAAAGCCGTTGCCTACACAGATATCATCCAAGTGGTGTTATTGGTGTTTGGCGGATTGATCTTAAGTTATTTGGCTTTGGATGCGGTGTCCGATGGTGCGGGTGTGATAGCCGGTTTTAGTGTGCTGACCGAGAAGTTACCTGAACATTTCGACATGATCTTAAGCAGTGATAATCCAGCTTACATGAGCTTACCCGGCATTTCTGTGCTGGTGGGCGGCATGTGGATCATGAACTTAAGCTATTGGGGCTTTAACCAATATATTATTCAACGCGCATTGGCGGCGAAAGATATCCGTGAAGCCCAAAAAGGCATGGCGTTTGCGGCTTACTTAAAACTACTGGTACCGGTTATTGTGGTGTTGCCTGGTATCGCCGCGGTTGTGTTATATCCTCATCTTTCAGCACCGGATCAAGCTTATCCGTCGATGATAGAGCTGATGCCCATTGGGATTAAAGGTCTTGTATTTGCGGCGCTTGTGGCGGCAATTGTTTCGTCATTAGCCTCGATGACCAACAGTATTTCAACCATTTTCACTATGGATATCTATCGTCACCTCAAACCGGCTAAATCACAAACTCACTATGTGTTTGTGGGCCGCGCGGCTACCTTAGTTAGCCTAGTGATTGCGATGATCATGGCTGAGCCGCTACTGGGTAAATTTGACCAAGCCTTCCAATATATTCAGGAATTTACTGGCGTATTTACGCCGGGTATTGTGGTGATTTTCTTACTGGGCATGTTCTGGCGTAAAGCGTCACCCGCGGGCGCCATTGCGGCGGCACTGGGATCTGCCGTGGGTTCATTTGTGCTTAAGTTTACTTGGCCGACATTGCCCTTTATGGATCGCATGAGCGTGGTGTTCCTTTTGTGTTTAGGACTCGGTGTGTTGGTGTCTTTACTGCGCCCAAGAACCCAACCAAGCAAGACGGTGGATTTAAGCCAAGTGTCTTTTGCGACCACGCCATCCTTTAATCTGCATACTGCGATTATCGCGATTATCTTAATCGCACTGTACACAACTTGGTGGTAACACAATGAAAGTATTAGTGACAGGTGGCGCAGGCTACATAGGTTCGCATACCGTGTTAGCATTATTACAACAGGACCACCAAGTGGTGGTGTTTGATAACTTGTGTAATGCCAGTGAAGTACCTTTAGCACGAATCGAAGCGATGACGGGTAAACACATCGAGTTTTTCCGTGGTGATATTCGTGATGTCGCGGCATTAGATGCCGTGTTCGGGGCGCATCAATTTGAGGCTGTGATCCATTTCGCCGCGCTCAAAGCGGTTGGCGAATCGACACAAAAACCGCTGGCCTATTATCAAACCAATGTACACGGCAGTGTGTGTTTGCTTGAGGCGATGCAGCGCCATCAAGTCACTGATTTTATTTTTAGTTCATCGGCGACAGTCTATGGTGAGCAGGCAAGCGTACCTTATCTTGAGTCAATGCCATTAGGGTCTCCTTCGAGCCCTTATGGCGCGACTAAGGTGATGGTCGAGCGCATTATGGCCGATTATGCGGCCGCTAACCCTGAGTTTCGTGGCGTATCCCTACGTTATTTCAATCCTATCGGTGCCCACGAAAGCGGTAACTTAGGCGAAGATCCCAAGGGGATCCCGAATAATTTATTACCTTATTTAGCCCAAGTCGCAGTGGGGCGCCGCGCCCATTTAAGCGTCTTTGGTGGTGATTATCCAACGCAAGATGGCACCTGTTTACGGGATTATCTGCATGTAATGGATTTGGCCGAAGGCCATACGGCGGCGCTTAATTGGTTGGCAGACCATCCTCAGCAACGTGGTGTTGAAGCCTTTAATTTAGGCACGGGTCAAGGCGTGTCCGTGCTGGAAATTATCGCAGCCTTTGAGCAGGCGAGCGGCGTGCCCGTTCGCTATGAGATCTCGCCACGTCGAGCGGGCGATCTCGCCGCATTTTGGGCCAATGTAGATAAAGCCAGCACTGTGCTAGGTTGGCGAGCCAAACGCAATCTCGCCCAGATGATGCAGGATACTTGGCGTTGGCAAAGTCAAAATCCTTCGGGCTACAGTCAAGAATAAAAGGAATTGAGCATGAAAATACTCACAAAATTAGCAGCTGTGCTTGCGTTATCACCTTTGTTACCGTTATTGAGCGCGAGTGTTTTTGCGGCTGATGCGAAGGTTAAAGACGGAGTGTTATACCTAGATGATGGTAGCGAAGTCCGTCATTTTGGGGTGAACTACTCAGCGCCATTTGCTTTTACTTACCGTGCAATGGTTCAAAGCGGCGTCGATATGCACGCCGCTATCGATATGGATGTGGCACATCTTAAGCGCCTTGGAGTGACAGGTTATCGCGTGCATGTGTTCGACCGAGAAGTGTCCGATGCCAAGGGCAACTTGCTCGATAATGTTCATTTAGAACTGTTGGATTACTTACTGAATAAGCTTGCCGCTAATGATATCCGCGCCATTATTACTCCAATTGCGTGGTGGGGTAATGGTTATCCAGCGCCGGATACTGAGACTCAGGGATTTGCTAATGGCTTTACAAAAACCGAGATGAATACCGATCCTAAGGCTATTGCGGCAACGCACACTTATCTTAAACAATTCTTTGCCCATAGGAATCGTTATAGCGGTGTGACTTATGGTCAGGATGCCAACATTATTGCCTTTGAGTTGTTTAACGAGCCGAGTCACCATGGTGATGTTAATCAGAGTCAAAGTTATATTAATGGCTTAATTAAGGTGAGCCATGAGAGTGGCGTAACTAAACCGCTGTTTTATAACATTAGCGAGCAGGGTGATAATCAAGCCTTTGCAAAAGCGGTATGCGATTCTAATATCGATGGTATTGCCTATCAGTGGTATCCGACTGGGCTGGTAAAAATGAGCCGTATCAACAGCAATACTCTGCCGAATGTTGCCCATTACACCAATCCCTTCGCCGATATTGCTGCCTGTAAGACGAAGGCGAAAATGATTTATGAGTTTGATGCTGCAGATGTCACGGGCAGTGTCATGTATCCGGCTATGGCGCGCAGTTTCCGCGAGGCGGGATTCCAATGGGCGACCCAGTTTGCCTACGATTCAGCTGTGATTGCTACCAGTAATGCTGAGTACAACACCCATTTTCTCAATCTGCTGTATACCCCATCCAAAGCCATCAGTTTTTTGATTGCAGGTGAGGTATTCAGGCAAGTTCCCCGCGGTTTTGAGGGCGGTAGTTATCCGACAACCTATCCTAAAAATAATCACTTTGCTGACGTGACTTTAGATTATTTGCATGATGTCAGTGTGCTAAATCAGCCTGAACGTTTTTATTACAGCAACAGCACTGACGTTAAACCACAAGCACCTAAAAAGCTTGAGCATATTGCTGGTGTTGGCAGTTCTGCGATCGTTGATTATGACGGCAATGGTAGCTACTTTTTAGATAAGCTCAGCGATGGTTTATGGCAATTAGAAGTGTATCCCGATGCCTTAGCCTTAACCGATCCACACCAGAACTCGAGCTTAAAGCGTGAAGCTGTGCGTTTGTACCAAGCCTCGCGGCATTTTAATCTGGCTTTACCGGATTTAGGCCAACAGTATTGGCTACAAGGTATCAATCAAGGCAAGGTTCAAAATAAGACGGTTTCGCTGCAAGCCAGTCAAGGCTCTGTGCAATTGATGCCGGGCAAGTATTTACTCGCTAAAAATAAATCCTTACTTGCTTCAACTCAGTCCAAGATTGATGACCATTATTATCTGCCGCCTATGCCACATCAAACCTTAGCCTTAGTGCACCAAAATCTGCAGGCGCTGAATCAAGGCGATGCGCTCACCTTTAGCGCCAGCGTGATGGATGCCAAAGCCATAGATAAAGTTGAGCTTTATGTTCGCTATCTTGGTGATAGTGAGTTTAAGGTTTATCCGATGGAGGCCCATGGCAGTGTCTATCGTCACACCCTCACCGATCTCAAAAACTGGCAGCGAACAGGGGGGATTGAGTATGCCTTTGTGGTGACTCAAGCCTCAGGTCAAACAAGCTTTCCCGGTAATGCCGAGGGAAATCCGAATGAATGGGATTTTGTGAAGGGTGGCGGTGCAGCTTTTTATCAATTTGAGTGGCGTGCGAAAGGCACTCCGGTGAGCTTGTTTAATGCTTCGTTCGATAGGGACAATTTAATCTACCCACAAAATGCCCGTAGTGAATGGCGTTTCCAAAGTGGTGTGCGCGATCAAGGGCTTGGATTGCAGCTTTATATCCCAAGTCTAGTGACATCAGCGACAGGTTCAGAGGCGGACAATATGCTTGTGCGTATTTCACCCGCCAAGGATAATGCACTGTCACAACGCAACCTTAAGGGATACGATGCAGTGCAACTACGTATCTATGCCGACCAAGCTAATGAGCATGTGTCTGTCGCACTGTTAAATGAGCATGGGCTCGCCTATGGTGCGGTTGTGACATTGCAGGCTGGATGGCAATCCATTACCATGCCAGTAGCCGATTTATCACCCATGCCGACTGTATTAACAAAGGCTTACCCTATGTTTATGCCGATGAATTATCCTCATTCTGAACCCTATACGTTCGACGCTGAGACGCTGAGCAAATTACAGGGCGTGCAGTTGGGGTTTGTAGCAAAGGATTATGAAATCAAGGCGACGGATAAAGGCCATAATCTCGTCTTATCTGAAATAAATTTAATTAAGAGGTAAGGGCTATATCGATAAGCCACGCGAATAATGCTCACAGGGATCCGCCAGAAGATAACTCTACGAGTGATGCCGTAAGCCATAGCCTAGATTTAGCGCCTAAAAAGCACCTGCAATGGGTGCTGGGTGCCGGTTTTTTCGCGGCATTTATCGCCCAGCAAGGGTTAGTCGCGTTAGCCTTACCCTATTATCAAATGCTGCGCGGCTTAGATCCCTTACTCTTAGGCGCTTTGCTGAGTTTACCTATCGTCTGCGGGGCCACGCTTTCGGGGCGAATTATGTCGCTGTTGCAGCGAGACTTATGGACCGAGCGACGGATAATATTAATCTGTGGTTGGGTAACCGCCTTGTTATTTGGCTTCTTGTGGATGGTCCCTGCAGACTGGCCTATGGCTTGGCAGTGGACTGTGTTAGTGACCTTATGTTTGTGCTACAGCCTCTCAATGACAGTGCTGATCCTTACCTTAAAGCTATTAGCCTTTCGTTTGGCTTTGATGAGCGGCGATGGGCAAGGGGTGTTTAGTCACATTACCTTGTTCGAGAAGATTGCCGCCGTTTTATACTTTTGGTTATTCCCATTAACCCAGTTGGCCATATTTACCGATGCAACGAGTGGTGTACGAATAATAGGTTGGCTGGTGGGTTTAGGCTTAATCGGCAGTTTATGTACTTTAGTCGTTTGGCAATTCGCCCCCGAGCGGGTGCGATTAGGCGATAGCCGGATGAAAATTGCAACAGAGATGGCACCAACCTTGAGAGCGCATACTCGAAGGCAGGTCAACCGATTACTGTGGATCTCGGCATTGCAATTTGGCGCCGTGGGGATTTGCATCAGTTTTGATTATTACCTGCTGGTGTATTTTGTGGCTGCAGGTGACGTAACCGAAGGCTCAACGCTTAAGGGCGCATTATCGAGTGGCTATGCGATAGCTGGAGCCTTGTATTTACCCTTACTCGCCCGTGGTGTTAAGCACTGGGGCGTGGTGGAGACACTACAAAAAGTACTCATATTTACGGTTTTAGGCAGTTTGCTTAAATGGTATGTGTATACGCCGTATGGTTATTGGGCATTGTGGATAGATGCTGTGATTGGCGCCGCTATTTGGACGGCGATGACCAGCATTGTACCCAACATGCTCACCGAACTGGGGCGTGACACAGGGCAAGATATCAGTCCTTATTTAGTCAGTCGCCACCATACCGTTATCAGCATAAGTTTAGTGCTGGCAATGTTAGGGTCTGGTGAGTTACTTAATTTAGTTGGTTTTGATGCCAGTTTAGCGGGTAATCAAACGGATAGTACTTTGTTTGCTATGCGTTTATTATTGTCTTTTGGCAGTTTTGTTTTTACCCTTGGTGCCCTAATGATCTTGTCTCGATACAAGGCCGATAGGTTAATTCATTCATAGTACAATTTCCGGTTAAAGGGGATAAATTGGCTACCATAAAAGATGTCGCGAGAGTGGCGGGTGTCTCAATTGCAACTGTATCACGGGTTGTTAACGGTCAGGGCAAGGTTGGCGCCCAGTGCCGCACACGGGTGCAGAAGGTGATAGAACAACTTAACTATCGCCCAAACTCGAACGCCAAAGCGCTTGTTAAACGCAGTACTAATACGATTGGTATCGTCACGCCGAATTTATCTATGTCATTTTTCAGCAGCTTAGCCTGCGGCGCGGAACGTGCTGCCCGTGAACGTGGTTATGGTTTGATTATGCGTAACTCGCTTTATGAGACTCAGTCTGAAATCGATGCGATTGAATCCCTGCGCGATCAAAACTGTGACGCTATTATTCTCCACAGCGAGTATTCTGATGAGTCGACATTAATCGGCCTCACTGAGCAAATCCCCGGCCTAGTGATCATCAACCGCTTTATCCCTAAAATTGCCGATCGCTGTGTTTGGCTAGACAACGTGACCAGTGCCCAAGAGGCAACCAACTACTTACTCGACCGCGGCCATAAAGATTTCGCTGTGATCACTAGTATTTACCAAAACCGCGATCCTGCTTCACGTATATTAGGGGTGCGCCAAGCTCTGCTGTTGCGAGATATGAAGCTACCCCTAGATGCTATTGAAGAGTCCACCGCAAATATGGAAGGTGGCGAAGCCGCTGTGCAAGCCTTACTCGCAAGGGGCACAAAGTTTACGGCCATCTTAGCTTATAACGACTTAATGGCGATTGGTGCGATTCATGCGTTATTTGCGGCGGGAATTCGGGTGCCTGAGGATGTCTCTGTAATTGGTTTTGATGATTTAGCCATTGCCCGTGCTTGCCGTCCTAGATTGACGACTATGCATTACCCGATAGAGGAAATGGCCAATTACGCTACGGATTTAGCCATTAAGTTAGCCTCAAATACCACGGCGGAATCACGCAATACTCACTTGTTTTTATCCAACTTAGTCGAGCGAGACTCGGTAGCTGAGTTAGCTAAAACGGGCGTTATATAGTTTTATAAGCCTTTTCTATGTGAGAGTCAGGCTAGGGTGGCCTGACTTTATGATGTTCTTTATCTATCCTCCTTTAAAACGGTCATATACCTCTTGTAACATTACAGTGCTACGCTCGGGTAACTTTGGAGAGCCTAATGATGGCGCTACAGTGGTCAATGCCAGCGGACATCAGCTGACCCATGATTATTAATTAAGTGATTATTGGTCATTAACCGCTGGCTACAACTATCGTGATTCTAGTTTAAAGGATTATTCCTCTGATGCCGAGTTGGCGTTATGTGGATTCTCGTCTGGGTGATTCTGCCGATCCAAGTTTTCAATTACCGTCGTATCAGCTGCTAGGGGTGTTTATGAATACTCACCTGAGCGCAACGTCATCCTTGGCGTCAATCTGGACAACTTATTGGATGAGCACTATATCGCCAGCAGTTATTCGGCGCTTTGGGCGGTACCCGATGAGCCACGTCGCATTAGAGTGAGTGTCAGCTATAGTTCTAACATCAGTTCGAATTCTGCGTTGTCAGCCCATTTTTCTGCTCAAGCATCGGTCCGAACGCCGTATCAACAGTATCGATATGATGCGCGGTCTGGTGATGCTCATTATGCTGCTCGACCATGTGCAGGAACGGTTTTACCTGCATATGCAGGTGAGCGATCCTATGGATTTGAGTGTTACCTCATGGGGACTTTTTCTAAGCCGTTTTGCCGCCCATTTTTGTGCGCCAGTGTTTGTGTTTCTAAAGGGCGTTTCTGCTTGGCTTTATGCTAATCGCAGTCATGGACAGCCGCGTTCAGCACGGGTGTTTTTGATTAAACGTGGTTTGTTTTTAATCGCGCTCGAAATCGTAGTGATTAACATCTCTTGGATGGGGGGTGATATTACTCGGCTATGTGGCTGGACCCATTTTCAGTCAGAAACCGAATAGCAACCCGCTTGAAGCCTCGCTGCGCCAGCAAACACGGTTGAAGTTAGGGCTAAGTTGTTGGGGCATTTTTGCATTGCTACGCAGGTTTAACATCTATGGTGAAACCTTGCCTTGGCAGGTGGGAGTGCATTTTGGTGAAACCTTAATGTCGGTATTCAACTTAACCAAATATCCGCCATCATTAAGCTTTTTACTGGTGACCTTAGGCGGCATGTTCTTTTGCTTAGTGGTGTTTGAGTGATACTTTTCATCAGTAGGTAGTGGTAGTGAGATATTAGCGCGAGTCGGCCATGGGTTGTCTGTGTTTGGCTCAGTCCCTATGTTCTTCTATATTTTACATTTGTACGTGTTGCTACTGCTTTATAGCTTAGCGAAATTCACCTTTGGCACTTATCACTGAGCATTCTTAGTGAGCCGTATGGGGTTGGTTAATCGGGAGTGTTAGTAGTTGCGCTGTATTGTTCGGTTAAGCGAGCATAAAGGGCATAGCACTCAGGTTTGGATTAAGTACCTCGAAATCTTAGTTATGCGCTTTAAAGAAAAAGTCACCAAGCGTAACCGTTTGGCGACTTTCGTTTTGGCTAACACAATCATCCGTTTCGTGAACTATTCCGTTAATAAGCTTCGTAGCATCCAGGCGTTTTTTTCATGGAGTTGAATGCGTTGGGTGAGCAGATCCGCAGTCGCCTCATCATTGGCTTGACCTACCAGCGGATACAGCGCACGCGCATTACGAATAATGACTTCTTGATCGCTCAACAATTCACGGATCATAGTTTCAGCTTTAGTGATCCCTTTATCTTCTTTGATCTCAGTGAGTGCAGCGTAGGCTGAATAGGAGCCCAAGGCCCTAGAACCTAAGGCGCGAACACGCTCTGCAATGAGGTCAACGGCGAGGGCCAGTTCGGTATATTGTTGCTCAAACAACAAATGTAAACTGGTGAACATTGGGCCAGTGACATTCCAGTGAAAGCTGTGGGTCTTCAGATAAAGGCTGTAACTGTCGGCCAATAACTGGTTTAACCCAGCAGCGATATCTTCTCTATGAGCTTGATTGATGCCGATATTAATCATGGTATTTTCCTTCTATTATTGCCCAACTTGATGGGAGTAGATTAGCAGAGCTTAACTCAATATAAAGCGATTAAATTAGATTTATTTAATCGTGTTTTACGATTTGATGTCTGGGGCTAACGCGCGGCTAAACATGACTAGATCCCCTTTGAAGTAACAATAATTAGGCATAGCTGGTATGCTTATACCACTGCGTCGATAACAGAGAATGAAAGCTAACCTGTGAATAAATCAGCCTATTTAGAAGCCATGGCGATTACCTCTTGGCAAGTTCGCGATACTCAGGTCAAACCCTACCAAGTGATTTGGGATAGGGATGGTGAGCTGCCCCAAGCCGATCCCCTCATCGATACCGTGCTTAGGTTAATTGATGTGGCACGGGAGGAATGCGATTTCGATTGTGAGCCCCGTAAGGGGAAGCAAATTGTCTGGGATTTACGCCGCCATAAAGTGAGACCGCGCACCGCTTGGTTAGTGTCTGAGCCGCTTGCCGCTTTACTCTGTGACAGTGAAGCTAAACGCGCCCTGTGGGCGCAGATTTGGCAGTGGCGTGAGCAGCAGTCCCAAACATAAAACGACATTTAAAAACTGGATCTGGAAACCCCGTGTGAATACTCAATACCCTAAAAGTATGACAGAGCAATTACAGTTAGTTTGCCTTGAGGCCAATGATCTTCGCCAAATGGTCAGCATTGAAGGTAAGGCGCACTCTCACCCTATGAGTGAGGGCAATCTTGCCGATTGCTTCGGCCGCTTGTATCGGGTACTCGGATTAAAGACTGAGACTAATACTCTGCTTGGATTTGCGATTATCCAGCAGATTATCGATGAAGTGACCTTGATTGATATCTGTATCGACCCTGCGGAGCAGGGCCATGGCTATGGGCGTTTATTATTAAAAGAGGTGGTTGACGCCGCAAAATCCTCTGGCGCAGTGGTGATCATGCTCGAAGTGCGAGAATCAAATGTCGCGGCGCGCCATTTATATCAACAGATGGGGTTTACGGAATCCGGTCGCCGTAGGGGGTACTATTCTTTGGGTGAAGGTAAAGAAGATGCACTCTTGATGGATTTAAACTTAGAGACTTGATGTTGATGGATGTAAACCTAGTGACTTGATGCTTTACCTATTCCCAAGCGATAGTCATAAAAAAACAGCGCTAAGGCGCTGTTTTTTTTTATTTTAAAGCCCAATAATAACTTATTTAACTTCTTTGCCTTGGGCCTGTAAATCTGCATGGTAGCTTGAGCGTACTAATGGGCCACATGCTGCATGGGTAAAGCCTAACTCATCGGCAAGCGCTTTTAGCTCGGCAAATTCAGCGGGTGGCACATAACGCTCAACCGGTAAGTGAAACTTAGACGGCTGTAGGTATTGGCCTAAGGTCAGCATTTCAACGTTGTGGGCACGTAAGTCACGTAGAACTTGCGCTATCTCTTCGTTGGTTTCACCCAGTCCCATCATCAAACCCGACTTAGTCGGTACGTTAGGATGACGTTCTTTAAAGCGTTTAAGCAAATCGAGGGACCACTGATAGTTTGCACCTGGGCGGGCCTTGCGATAGTGCATTGGTGCGGTTTCGAGGTTGTGGTTGAACACATCAGGCGGCTCTGTCGCGAGTATGTCAAGGGCGGCATCGATACGGCCACGGAAATCCGGCACTAGGATTTCAATCTTAATCTCAGGGTTTAGCTTACGGATCTCACGGATACAATCGGCAAAATGCTGGGCACCACCATCGCGTAAATCGTCACGATCTACCGAAGTAATAACCACATATTTGAGCTTCATATCGCGGATAGTTTGCGCCAATTTAACGGGCTCTTCGGCGTCGGGTTTAAGTGGACGGCCATGAGCCACATCGCAAAATGGGCAACGGCGAGTACAAATTGCACCCAAAATCATAAAGGTTGCCGTACCGTGGTTAAAGCATTCGGCGAGGTTAGGACAGGAAGCTTCTTCACACACAGAATGCAGACCATTAGAGCGCAGCGCCTGTTTAATCTCTAAAATGCGTTGATTCGATGCGGGCAGCTTGACCCTTAACCAATCGGGTTTGCGCAGCATAGTATCGCGCTCGGAGGGCACTATCTTGACCGGAATGCGTGACACCTTATCGGCATCTCTTAATTTTACTCCGGGTTGTAAACGTTCAGGCCTATTCATGACGCTGCTAATCCTTGATGATGAACTAGATGTTGGTAGCCCAATAGTTGGCTAAAGGTAATAGTGAGTTGCTCGCCTGCTTCCACCACGGTTTGTGGGCCGTCAAGCTCCTTACATTGCACCATTTCAAGACCGGCATAACCACAGGGGTTAATGCGGCGGAAAGGGGCGAGATCCATATCGACATTAAGCGCTAAGCCGTGGAATGAACAACCTTTTCGAATACGTAATCCTAGGGAGGCGATTTTACGTTCATTGACATATACGCCCGGTGCATCGGCCTTAGCATATGCTTGGATATCGTATTTAGCGAGCATATCAATAATGCTTTGCTCTATATGAGTCACAAGCTGGCGCACACCGAGTTTACTACGTTTGATATCAAGAAGAGGATAAACCACAAGTTGCCCTGGGCCGTGGTAGGTGACTTGCCCACCACGATCCACTTGGATGACGGGGATGTCACCAGCATTCAAGATATGTTCGCTCTTGCCTGCTTGGCCTTGGGTAAACACGGGTGGGTGTTCTACGATCCACAGTTCATCTGGGCTATCGCTATTACGCGTGTCGGTGTACTGCTGCATCGCATGCCAAACTGACTCGTAATCTTGCTGGCCTAGATGCCGAATATGCAAAGTCATTTCTTGCAAGGGCAACCTCTCCCCTTAAAATTGAGTGGCGGCATTATAACCATAAATGTCGGACAGATCACATTTCATGATCTCGAGGAATTCTTATAGTACGCGGCGTACACCTTCGACGGCGGCAAGTTCTGTGTACAGAATTTCGATATGGTCTTTACTGGTCACAGTGACGCGAATCGTGATCGAGTAGTAGCTCCCTTTACTAGAAGTCTTTGTGGTGGGGGAATAGTCACCCGGTGCGTGTTTTTGAACGACGGCCACCACTCTATCGGTTAGGGCTTCATGGGCATCCCCGACGACTTTAAAGGGGAATGCACAGGGGAAATCCATCAGTTCATCAAATTTAGTGTTCAACATAATCAGTGCTCGTAACAATCTCAATGGGATCTATATGGTGGCAATTATACCCGATATCAAGGGATATACCCAAACCGCCTAAAGAGGCGACTCTCGTATCTTGAGCTGTATCCTCAAAACAACAAGGCCACCTGTTGGTGGCCTTGTTGTTTCTGTTTAATTAGTTAGCTAAACCAACCAGAAAACAGTTGTTTAAAGTAGTCAACTAATTTGCTGAACCAACTTCCTTCGTTAACTTCTTGCAATGTCACCAGTGGGAACTGGGCAATATCTTTACCATCGAGTTGGAAGAACAAACGACCTACAGTTTCACCTTTCTTGAGTGGCGCATCGAGTGGCTTAGTCAGTTCAAAGTTAGCTTTTAGGTCCTTAGCACGGCCACGGCTGATGGTAATGGGGGTATCGGTTGCAACACCCAGATCGACTGTGCTCTTGTCTCCGTACCAAATTTGCTGAGTTACGAAGCTATCGCCCGCCTTGTAGGGCGTGACAGTTTCAAAGAAACGGAAACCATAGGTCAGCAGCTTTTTACTTTCGGCCTTACGGGCGGATTCGCTTTGCGTACCGAGCACCACAGAGATCAAACGCATGCCATCTTTGGTGGCCGAGGCGACTAAGTTGTAACCCGCGCCAGAAGTATGGCCAGTTTTGATACCGTCGACATTCATGCTGTTATCCCACAATAAACCGTTGCGGTTATATTGTTTGATGCCATTGAAAGTATAGAATTTTTCGCTGTAGACTCGGTATTCTTCTGGTACGTCACGAATTAACGCGGCGCCTAATAACGCCATATCGTAGGCAGTAGATTTGTGGTTTTCAGAATCTAAACCGTGGGAGTTTTCGAAGTAGCTGTCACGCATGCCCAATTGTTTAGACCATGAGTTCATCATGTCCACAAAGGCATCTTCGGTTCCGGCAATATGTTCGGCCATGGCCACACAGGCATCGTTACCGGATTGAATGATAATGCCGCGGTTTAAGTCGGAAACCTTAACGGTTTTGCCCACTTCGATAAACATCTTTGAAGAGTCAGAGAAGTTCTTAGACCAAGCGTTTTTACTGATGGTGACATCATCATCGGGGGAAACATTACCGGCTTTAATTTCTTGACCAATGACATAACTGGTCATCATTTTAGTCAAGCTCGCGGGATTTAAGCTTTCATAGGCATTGCTTTCGGCAATAATCTGGCCTGAATTATAATCCATCAAGACGTAAGCCTTGGCGGCAACTGTCGGTGCATCAGGGGTAACAATCGGCTGCGCAGCATAAACAGGGAGAGAGGCACTAGAGATTAGCAGCAATGTTTTAATGGGACTTTTGACAAAATTCATCATTAACTTGGCACGTCTTTTTGGTTGTATGGAATGGAAAGGGCTAAATAGCTTCGAAAGTATACCACCCTTCGACAGGGGATTTCAGTGAAGGTTCCTTCATCCGCGGCATTTTTCAGCTAAATCGATATCTTAGCGTTATGAGTCTTCATTACTCTAACACCATATAGCCCTCAGGATAGCCATCTTGTTTGACTTTGTTAAGCAATCTATCGGCAAGTTCAGGTTGGCCTATGGGACCGAGTTGTAGTCTAAACATATTGTTTGCCGCTTGTACACGGGTCTGAACTTGATATTTCTGCTCAAGTTCCTTTGCCATTTTCTTCAGCCTGAGCTGATCTTTTGATGCCACTAACTGGATGTAATGGTTGCCCGAATCCTGGGCATTAGCCACAGCGCTATTGGTGGCGGCAAGGCTGCCGATATAGATCACATCGAGCTTAATGCGTGCCGTCCCGGTACCTAACATACCCAGTTTATAGGCGGCGGCGTAGGATACATCGAGAATGCGATCCGAGTGGAATGGTCCGCGATCGTTAATCCGGATAATTACCTGCTTGTTATTATCTAAGTTGGTGATTTTGGCATAACTAGGTAAGGGTAAGGTTTTGTGTGCCCCTGACATGGAATACATATCATAGGGCTCACCGTTGGAAGTCTCATAACCGTGAAACTTTTCTCCATACCATGAGGCGCGGCCCGTTTCGGTAAACCCTTGGCCAGTATTCATCACACTGTAAGACTCACCATAAACCGTATAGGGTTTATTGCCGCGACGACTGTAGGGCTCATATTTAGGGCTCGCGTTTGGCACATTTTCCACATTGGGTGGATTGAGTGGCATCTTGTCGTTTTTAAGCGAATACCGACCCTTGTTTGGATCCATATTCTTTTTGCTGGCGGCAGTGTTATTGTTACTCGAACAGGCAGCTAGTGTGCAACTGAGTACAATAATAGCGAGCAGTAAAAAATTATTTTTTAGAGGCATGCTGTTCTTTTAGTTGTTGGCTAAATTGATAAACGGCCATTGAATACAAAGGGCTACGATTATAACGCGTGATCACATAAAAATTATTCAGCCCTAGCCAATAATCCTTACTCCCCGCTTGTTCAAGCTCAATGAGCATCGCCTTTTGCGATACATCTAAGTCCCTAGCATCGGCCAGAGATAAGCTCGGCGATAAAATGTCGGCAACCTGATAATTCAGTTTTTCACCCGCCCACACTTTGGCTTTGGGGGCTGTTTGGCTGTCATTGACTAATGGCAGGGCGACAGGGGCATTCACCTGCCAGCCATGCTCATGAAAATAATTGGCGACACTGCCAATGGCATCTTCTGGGCTCTTTAATAGATCACGATTGCCGCTGCCATCAAAATCGACCGCGTAGTGGCGATAGCTTGAGGGAATAAACTGTCCATAACCCATAGCGCCAGCATAGGAGCCCTTGAGGTCGTCAATGTTTAAGTGTTCTTCTTTTACTAACGTCATCAACTCGCCAAATTCCTTGCGGAAAAAGGTGGCCCTCGGCTCGTAATAAAAACCTAAGGTATAGAGCGCATCTATCACAGGATAATTGCCTGTGTACTGGCCGTAGAAGGTTTCAATCCCAATAATGGCGACGATAATTTGTGGTTCGACTTGGTATTTGGCCGCCGCCTTGGCGATGGTTGCCTCGTGTTTGTTCCAGAAGGCGAGTCCGGCTTCGAGACGTTTCTCGGTTAAGAAAATCGGGTAATACACATGCCAAGGCTTGGCTTCCCAAGGGCGAGATATAGCATCGATAACGGCTTGGTTGTAGTTGGCTTTGGCAAGGAAGCTTTCGACTTCTGCTTGGGTAAAGCCTTGTGCTAACTGAGTTTTGATAAACTCAGTTTTTAATGCTTCTGGTAATACGGGGGTTGGAGTCTGTGCTACCTCTGCTGCGCTGGCGGGGGGCGTAGCCTTAACGGGCTCGTTTGCCGTAGAGCAGGCAAAGAGGTATGAACTGAGGCAAAGCACTGCCAATGGAGCCAAATAAGCTCGAAGAATAGGCATTAAGAAGTCCCTAAAAATTATCTATCTACAAAACGTCTATGGGTATGAATGCTCATTAGAATGCCAAACCCTGTCATCAATGTCAGCATTGAGGTGCCACCATAGCTCACAAGGGGCAAAGGTACACCCACTACGGGCAGGATACCTGAAACCATGCCTATATTCACAAAAACATACACGAAGAAAGTTAATGTGATACTCCCGGCCAATAACCGAGCAAAGCTGGTTTGTGCTCGTGAGGCAATGACTAAGCCGCGACCAATGATATAGAGATACATGATGAGCAGTAAAATACTGCCGATCAAGCCAAACTCTTCTCCGATCACCGCGAAGATAAAATCCGTATGACGCTCGGGGATAAACTCAAGCTGCGACTGAGTGCCATCGAGCCAGCCTTTACCCCAAAGTCCCCCAGAGCCGATGGCAATTTTTGACTGAATAATATGGTAACCCGCACCGAGGGGATCTTGCTCAGGGTCGAGTAAGGTTAATACCCGCGTTCTTTGGTAATCGTGCATCAAGAAGTACCAAAGGATAGGTAAAAATGCTAATACCGCGGCAACAAATCCGCCGACAATAGCCCAGCTCATACCCGATAAAAACAATACGAATATTCCCGATGCGGCCACCAGAATCGAAGTGCCAAGATCGGGTTGCTTTGCAATGAGCAAGGTTGGTACCAGAAGAATAACGGCCGCACCCGCCAGATAGCGTTTCTTAGGCGGTAGCGGGAACTTACTGATATACCAGGCCATAGTGATCGGGAAGGCGAGCTTAATTAGCTCCGATGGCTGAAACTCCATAAAGCCTAAGTTCAACCAGCGTTGCGCACCTTTATTGATTTCACCAAAAAAATGCACCCCAAGTAACAGGACTATACCCGCAAGATAAATCGGCAGCGCCCAACGTTTCAACGCCTCTGGATTGATTTGCGCCATAGTAAACATGATCCCAAGGGACAACATCATACGAAACAGCTGCCGCTCCATCATGCCAAGATCTTCACCGCTGGCGGAATAGATCACGAAGAGACCAAAGCCCATCACCGCGAACAGGCCGAGTAAGAGCGGTAGATCTATGTGCAGGCGTTGCCAGATATTTTGACGTTGATGGGCACTCATGGCGTTGGTTTCCAAGTGTCTCTAAGCATATATTCATCGAGCATAGCGCGGGCGACAGGACCTGCGTTAGCACCACCCCAGCCAGCGTTTTCCATCACAACGGCGAGGACAATCTTGGGTTCTTCGAAGGGGGCGTAGGCCACCACTAGGGCATTGTCACGGAAATGCTCGGCAATTTTATTGGCATCGTACTTAGTATTCTCTGCCACGCCAATGACCTGAGCCGTACCTGTTTTCATCGCGGCGGTGTAAGTGGCGTCGGTGAAGCGGGATTTGTGCGCGGTTTGGCGCATGGCTTCGTTGATAATATTCCAATTGCGCGAATTTTTAAGCTCAATAGGTGGTAACTCGTTAATTGGCGAGTCAATTTTAGCCGTATTGTCCTTGATTGATTTAAGCAGATGCGGCGGAAAACGGTGTCCCTTATTCGCTAAAATTGCGGTGGCATTCGCCAATTGCAATGGGGTCGCCGTCCAGTAACCCTGACCGATACCCACAGAAATCGTATCGCCAATATACCAAGCCTGATTGTACTTTAAGCGTTTCCAGTCTTTAGAGGGCATATTGCCCGCCGATTCCTCAAAAATATCTATGCCCGTGTTTTGCCCAAAGCCAAACTGCTCCATAAAACGGGCGATAGGGTCAACACCGATTTTATAAGCTAACTCATAGAAATAGGTATCACAGGATTCGACAATCGCGCTGTAGACGTTGACCCAACCGTGTCCCCAACGCTTCCAGTCGCGGTACTTTCGCTCCACCCCTGGGATCTGCCAAAAGCCAGGATCCCAAACACGGGTATGCTCGGTCACGGCTTTTTCATCGAGGCCGAGTAGGGCCATGATAGGTTTAACCGTCGATGCGGGGGCGTATTGGCCTTGGGTGGCTCTGTTGATCAAGGGACGTGATTTATCATTGAGTAAATCGCTGTAATCTTTGCTATTAATCCCTTGAACGAATTGGTTTGGATCATAACTTGGACTCGACACTAAGGCTAAAATGCCGCCATCCCTTGGGTCTATGGCTACGATTGAACCTTTGTGGCCCTGGAGTAACTCCACAGCCTTTTGTTGTAATTGGAGATCGAGGGTTAGATAAATATCCTGTCCGGGTTCGGGCGGGACTATGCGTAAGGTACGGATAGTTCGACCGCGGTTGTTCACTTCCTCTTCGAGGTGACCAGGCGTGCCATGCAGTAAGGATTCATAAAATTTTTCAATGCCTTGCTTACCAATATCTTTAGTCGCGGCATAGTTTTTCCATTGATCGCTGCGCTCTAGTTGGGCGCGATCTCGAGTATTAATTTTTCCGACATAGCCGAGGACGTGAGTGAGCTGGCTCTCGTAGGGATAATTACGCTTTAACCCCGCCTCGACGGTAATCCCCGGAAAGCGATGTTGGTTCACGCTGAAAATAGCGACCTGCTCCTCGGTCAGCTGATTCTTCAGGGTAAGCGGCTTAAAGCGGCGATGAAATTTGAGTGCTTCGGTGAAGGTTTCACGTTCATCATCACTGATCTCTATTAACTGACCGAGTTCGTCCAAGGTTTCGGACATATTGGTGATTTTTTCGGGGATCAGTTCGAGGGAGTAAAAAGGTTGGTTTTCGGCTAAAAGTACCCCGTTCCGGTCGTAAATGAGACCACGACTGGGGGCGATTGGAACGACACGAATGCGGTTCTCATTAGAGCGAGTTGCGTAATCTTTATAGGATTCAACCTGTAGGTGGTAAAGGTTGGTGACTAACACGCTCAATAGGACGATAACACACAGAAAAGTGAATAGCGCACGGCGCTTAAAAAGTGACGCCTCGGCGGCGTGATCATGCATTGTTATCCGCTTTTTTGGCGACACTTATGCTCTCTCCGGCTGATCCCATGACGGGTGGTTGACACTCGTTAACATCAAGATCCCGCTATTCTCTATGGTAGGGGTGATTGGTATTCACGCTCCACGCGCGGTATAAGCTTTCGGCCACCACAATCCGCACCAGTGGGTGGGGTAAGGTTAATGCCGATAGGCACCAACTTTGGTGCGCAGCTTCTTTACAGGCGGGGGCTAAACCCTCGGGGCCTCCAACCAGTAGACTCACATCTCTGCCATCGAGTTGCCACTTGTTCAGCGCAGTTGCTAGCTCTGGGGTTGTCCAGTTTTTACCGGGAAGATCTAAGCTAACAATATGATTGCCTTTGGGAATGGCTGCCAACATTTGTTCGCCTTCCTTTTGCAGGATCCGGACTATGTCGGCATTTTTCCCCCGCTTTCCTGCGGGTATTTCGATAAGCTCCAGCGCCATATCACGGGGAAAGCGGCGCTGGTATTCTTCGAAACCACGGGTAACCCAATCGGGCATCCGTGTTCCTACTGCGATGAGTTGCAACTTCATCAGGCTTGCTTTTCTGACCAGAGTTTTTCAAGCTGGTAGAAATCGCGGGTTTGATCTTGCATAACGTGCAGGATCACGTTGCCCATATCTACAAGCACCCATTCGCTGCTATCACGACCTTCTACACCAATAGGTGGAATGCCCGCGGCTTTAGCTTCAACGACTAGGTTTTCGGCGATAGCTTTAACATGAGTCTTTGATGTTCCTGAACAAATTACCATATAGTCAGTAATGTTAGATTGCTTGCTAACATCGATAACTACCACATCTCTGGCTTTTAAGTCGTCGATCTTGTCGACTACGAACTGCTTTAATTCGGCGCTCTGCACGCTGATGTACCTCAATAATTTTAAATAGCGCGGTAGTATATCAGTGTTGGGCCATGGAATACATTGGATCGGCGTTCGAGTTTACTATATCTGGGTTAATATTGAATCAAGCTAAGTAAAGTCGTTGTTTTTTAATGTAATTTAATGTTGTTGGCATCAGGGTGTCCTGTGGTATTTCCC
The DNA here is from genome assembly GCF_000217915.1 of Shewanella sp. HN-41. Lineage (GTDB taxonomy): Bacteria > Pseudomonadota > Gammaproteobacteria > Enterobacterales > Shewanellaceae > Shewanella. The sequence continues at coordinate 361,391 of NZ_AFOZ01000014.1, forward strand.
CCTGAGTTAACAGTGAGCGTATTTGGGTTGAAGAGATATCCCGGGGGGTGATATCGACGGTGAAAATACGGCCAAGGACTGGTGTGTGCGGTAGTTCTGCCTTTTTAAGGGCATCAATGGTTTCGTGGCGTGCGCTAAGTACTTGCTGCATTGGATGACCCTTGGCTAACTGCCAACCGGGGCGCTGACAAATCACAAGGTTTGAAAATTCAAATAGTTGTTGCCATTTATGCCAGCTCTGTAGATGAATAAATGAGTCCATTCCCATGATGAAAAACAACTCATCATTGGGATATTGTTTATGCAGTTGTTTTAGCGTCACGACGGTATAGGAAGGCGTATTTCGTTTCGCTTCGATATCGCAAAGCTCAAAGCCATCGAGCTGAGTACAGACATCCGCCACCATGTCTAAGCGTTGCGCCGTGGTGGAGTGTGGTTGCTGTTTATGGGGAGGAATATGGTTGGGCATCAGCAGTATTTTATCTAAGCCCAGCGCTTGTTTCACCTCCATGGCAGGGTGAATATGGCCGTAATGTATGGGGTCGAAGGTGCCGCCTAAAATACCAATGCGCATATCAACTCTTTGGTTAACCTATGATTAATCTATGGCTATATGTGCCAAATGCCGATGTGCTTTGGGATCGAATAAAAGACACAGATGGCTCAGTCCTGTCCAATCTTCCCTACCGTGCTGCTTTAAATTCAGCTCAAGCTTGGAGGCAAACGCTAACATATGCTCAATCTGTTCGAGTGTCAGTCGTTGCAGTGCCGCTTGGTAGAGGGGTTTACGCTTATCCCAAATACGGTGTTTACTCCAAAGTGCATTTAACGCTGCGCCTTGTGCCTGTTCACTCTTTAACGTAAGCAGGAGGTGTAGCTCCTTAAAGAGTGCCCACAGCAGGATTGGCAGTGCTGTGCCTTCGCCATTAAGTTGTCCAAGCATGTGCTGGGCACTTTGTTGCTGATTGGTCAGTAGGGCATCGGTGAGTTGAAACACGGTAAAGCGGGATTGATCTTCAAAGTAATGGTTTAACTCATCGGCACTGACGGGGCGAGTTGGGCTGAGTAGTTGCAATAGTTGCATGGCTTGATCGGCGGCCAATAGATTCCCTTCATAGAGGGAATACAGCATAGTACGGGCATCATTTTGCAGATTGAGCTTAAAATGCTTGATACGTGAGTCGAGCCAGCGCATAAACTGATCGCCTTCGGGCGTGGCGCAGGGCAGATACATGCCATGGGCATCTAAGGCCTTAAACCATTTGCTGTTGGTTTGCTCGGTAGCAAGCTTTGGGCCCTCGATAATCAACAGCATATCGGGATTGGGCGTTTGCAATAGCGCCTGCAACGTGGTTGAACCATCGGCACCGGGTTTAGCGTTTGGTAGGTTGAGTTCTATGATGCGCTTACTGGAAAACAGGCTCATGGCCTGCCATTCCTGAGTTAAGTCGCTCCAATTAAAGCCCGTTTCTTGGATAAGCTGGACTCGTTCATCGAAGCCTTGCTGCTTAGCGAATTGGCGGATCTGATCCTTAGTCGTTTCGATTAACCAAGGATCATCACCAAAAATCAGATAACAAGGAAATAGCTGGTTAAGGTGGCGGGCGAGTTGATCTGGATAGACTCTCATTGAATGATATCCGGCATTTAATCGTAGCCCCGCATTAATTCACCTTAGTGCTAGCCATCGCCTGCAGAATGCGATCGGCAGCCTGGATACGCATTTCCTTCGTCAGCAATTCCATTTCACGACTCTTTGCCAGCGCGGTACGGGGATCGTCTAAGTAATCGCGACGAATTTCAACTTTGAAAGGCTGAGACTCTTTGCCCGGCAATGCTACGGCGAATTCGACTAAATAAATCAGTTCATACTCGGCGACGTTACCCGTGGGATACAAAGATAAGGTTGAACGCTCTAGGGAGTCGGTGATCAGCCTTAACACTGGGACATCATCGGCGGCATCGACAATTTTGACGTTATTCAAACGTAACCGCTCACGCACTAAGCGAGTGAGTTCGCTATATTCATCCGAACTGCTCAAGCTTAACTGATTAAGCTCGGCGGGGATTTGATAGCTACGTTGGAGCTTAAAACCGCAACCGGCACTGGTCATAATGACCAGTGCCATGATTGCGAAAGCTAAGCGTTTAATTAGCATAAGTTTTCGCGGTTTCCTGTTTGTCTTGTGGACAGCATCCGTTTATCACTGCAACGATGTTAGTTGGCAACGATGCTGAGCAGTTTACCGGGTACATAGATCACTTTACGCACAGTCACGCCATCTAAGTACTTGATCACTTGCTCATCCCCCATGCCGAGTGCTTCAACAGAGGCTTGGTCAGCATCGGCGGCCACTGTGATTTTGGCACGTACTTTACCATTCACTTGCACCACGATGAGTTTGCTGTCTTCCACTAGGGCTGATTCATCCACAACTGGCCATTGGCTGTCTTCGATGCAGTTTGTGTGGCCCAATTCGTTCCACAGGGTGAAGCTCACATGTGGAATGATAGGGTACAGTAAACGGACTACCGCAGTTAAGGCTTCGCCGATAATGGCTCTGTCTTGGCCTGTCGTTTGTGGCGCTTTTTGCAGGTGATTCATCAGTTCCATCACGGCGGCAACCGCAGTGTTGAACATCTGACGACGGCCGATATCATCGGTCACCTTAGCAATGGTCTTGTGCACTTCTCGGCGCAGTGCTTTTTGGTCAGCGTTTAGCTTGCTAACGTCCAAGGCTTCGCTATTGTCCTGCGCTACATATTCGCTCGCCAGTTTCCACAGACGTTTGATAAAGCGGTGTGCACCTTCAACACCAGACTCTTGCCATTCCAGGGTTAATTCTGGTGGTGATGCGAACATCATAAATAGACGCACAGTATCGGCGCCGTATTTCTCAACCATCACCTGTGGATCGATACCGTTGTTTTTCGACTTCGACATCTTGCTCATACCGGTGTAAACCAGCTCGTTGCCGTCTTTGTCGATGGCCTTAGTAATACGGCCCTTGTCGTCTTTTTCTGTGGTCACTACATCTAACGGCGATACCCATACGCGGGCACCTTTGTCGTTGGTGTAGTAGAAGGCATCGGCCAGCACCATGCCTTGAGTCAGCAGTTGCTTCGCTGGTTCGTTGGTGTTGACTAGGCCCGCATCGCGCAGCAACTTGTGGAAGAAACGGAAATATAACAGGTGCATACAAGCGTGTTCGATACCACCAATGTATTGGTCCACAGGCAGCCAGTAGTTGGCTTTAGCGGGATCTAACATTTGGTCAGCCTGTGGGCTGCAGTAACGGGCGTAGTACCAAGAGGATTCCATAAAGGTATCGAAGGTATCGGTTTCGCGCAGCGCATCTTGGCCGTTGACTTGGGTTTTTGCCCATTCTTTATCGGCCTTGATTGGGCTTTGAATACCGTCCATCACCACATCTTCTGGCAGCAAGACTGGCAGTTGATCTTCAGGCGTTGGGATCACAGTGCCGTCGGCTAAGGTCACCATAGGAATAGGTGCGCCCCAGTAACGTTGACGTGAAACACCCCAATCGCGTAGGCGATAGTTGACTTGGCGCTTGCCTTTACCTTCGGCGGCTAACTTGTTGGCAATAGCATTGAAGGCGGCGTCAAAGTCTAAACCGTCAAACTCGCCTGAGTTAAACAGAATGCCTTTTTCGGTGTAAGCCGCTTCACTGATATCCACTTCGCCATCGACTGGCTTGATCACAGCCTCAATCGCTAGACCGTACTTTTTCGCAAATTCGAAGTCACGTTGATCGTGGCCTGGAACCGACATCACGGCACCGGTGCCATAGTTCATCAGCACAAAGTTAGCTGCCCAAATTGGCACTTGCTTGCCAGTAATAGGATGAATGGCGAAAAGCCCAGTAGCGACACCGCGTTTTTCCATGGTCGCGAGTTCGGCTTCAGATGTTGTGCTGTTTTTGCACTCTTCAATAAATTGGGCAAGCTCTGGGTTAGATTGAGCCGCGAACTCCGCTAATGGATGACCCGCAGCAATCGCTACATAGGTCACGCCCATTAAGGTATCTGGACGGGTGGTGTAGATATCGAAGGTTTTATCGAGACCTGCAACACCGAAGGTCATTTCTACACCTTCGCTGCGACCAATCCAGTTGCGTTGCATGGTTTTGACCTGCTCAGGCCAGCCATCTAAGGTATCGATATCGTTTAATAATTCTTCCGCATAGGCGGTGATTTTGATGAACCACTGTGGAATTTCTTTTTGTTCCACAGGGGTATCACAGCGCCAGCAGCAACCGTCTTGAACTTGCTCGTTCGCCAGTACGGTTTCATCGTTTGGACACCAGTTGACCGAAGCTGTCTTCTTATAGACTAGGCCTTTGTCATATAACTTAGTGAAGAACCATTGCTCCCAGCGATAATATTCTGGGGTACAAGTGGCGATTTCACGGCTCCAATCGTAACCAAAACCCAGCAGTTTCAGTTGGTTCTTCATGTACTCTATGTTTTCATAGGTCCATGGTGCAGGTGCAGTTTTGTTGTTAATCGCGGCATTTTCTGCAGGCAAACCGAAAGAGTCCCAACCGATAGGTTGCAGCACGTTTTTGCCCTGAAGACGCTGGAAGCGTGCAACTACATCACCTATGGTATAGTTGCGTACATGTCCCATGTGGAGTCGGCCAGAAGGATAAGGGAACATCGAAAGGCAATAAAACTTTTCTTTGTTTGCATCTTCAGTGACTTCAAAGGTTTTGTGGTCGTGCCAGTGCTTTTGCACTAAGGCTTCAATTTCTGAGGGATTATATTGCTCTTGCATCACGCTATTTCCGGCAGTGCCGCCTATTATTTGATCTAACGCCATATCGGCGCGAATAAGATCTGCATAGAATAAACTAGAAGCGATGCATTAAAAAGGTTCCTATGAAGGAGTATTGGTTATGAATGATAGAAGTAACGCGCTACTAGGACTGTATCAAGCCTTAATTACCGAGGTGAAATCCCAATTTGCAGAAGATAACACTATGACTGCAAAGAATTTATTTAAGTCAGTCACCCAAGGTAAGGAGTTTTTGCGTCTTAAAGAACAGGCCAAAGAAGATGAACTCGCATTAGTGGAACAATTTTTAAAGCGTGATATAGCGAGTTTTCTGCGTGAGCAAAATGCCGATAGTATCAGCCATAGCCCAAGTGTCATCGCCATGGAAAATACCCTATGGCACTGGCTGAGTGAAATAACCGACCGTAGCCAAGTGGAGTGGCATGAGTTAACACAGGATTTTAAGCACCACGGCTATTATCAGAGTGGTGATATTGTCAGCCAAGGCATTATGGTCTGCACTAACTGTGGCCATGAAATGAGCATTGAGTTTCCTGGTATTGTCCCAGATTGTCCAGAGTGCGACCACGAAGAGTTTACCCGTGAACCCCTAACGCCCTAAGCATTAACATAGAACCTAAAACAAACGACGCTTAGGCGTCGTTTGTTTTTAGGGGGGTAAATATAAGGAATGGCGGCGGGACATTATGGGGTTAACTGCGGCAATAGTTAAGAATTTGACCATGAAAAGGCGCGGTTAAAAATGCCGTATTTATGGGTTTATGTTGGGAATGGTCAAAACCAAGCAATACCATTTTTTACTAAATTTGGCGTGATTTCCACGGCCAGGATCGACCAGCACTACATCGCAACTCGGCTTGGCGTGTTGTTCAATAAATTGAGAAAGCAAATCAGCGTGTTCTTGTTCATAGAGCAGATCGCTACCGATAATGACATCGAACATGCCTAATTCCGATATTTCATCAGCCCAACCCGTTCGTACGAAGGGAATGGCGCGGCCTTTATTAAGCGCCACATTTTGCGCAAGAAAGCCACCGGTTTCAGGGTGATAGTCCGTTGCCGTAATATCAGCATGCCTGTGATTCAGCACTAAGCTGGCAAGACCAATTCCGCAGCCAACCTCTAAAATACGTTTATTGCTAATATCGTAGTCAAGCATGTGGTGTGAGAGCACTTGGCCTGATGGCCAGACTATGCCAAATAATGGCCAAGTGGCAGAGGAAATACCGAGCTTTTCCGCCTCGCCGTTAATATCTTGAAATTCTTGATTATCTCTAAGGGTGCGAACATGGATGTCAATCGCCCCAAACTCGTGTGTTTGGTAGCGGATACGCAGGGGAGCCATAGGTTTGCCTTGGTATGAAATACGAGGCAGTCAAGCTGGGCCACGTCTAATGGGGCACTTTACCGTGAAATCAGCACAGGGCCTAATCTATTTTGTCGGCATTGCTGCATCAACAACCTTGGAGATTGAGATCATATTGCGGTGGTGTGTTGGCATCCGTTGCCTGAGTATAGCGGAAATAACATTGATCATCATTCACTAAGATATTGTTATTAAGATCATATCCAATATAAGTGATATCAATACCTTGATATTGGGTCACCAATTTTTCGTCCGATGTGATCCACTTTCCCACATCGGTATTATCGAGGTATCCCCATTTTAGGCGGGTATCAACTGTGCCATCGCCGTCGAGATCGATGTCGATAATATCATCGCGCCCTGCGACTACTTGGCTCTGTAGGCTGGGCATTTGGGTTTTTGAGTAGGCGAGTGTATTGGCAGTTTTTACACTGGCTTGTAATTGCATCAGGGTTTTCTCCCGAGCTTCTTTGCTTAAGCCGATAAATTTAGGCGCGGCAATCACAGCCAAGATCCCAAGTATAATAATCACCACAACGAGTTCTATTAAGGTGAAGCCAGATATTTTTTGGTTGTCTCGATAATACATGGTTTAAATCCTATTGCACTTTAACACGTCGGCCAAGGCCCAGTAACACGAGTAAGCCACAGAGCAGTAGCAGGGGCATTTGGCCTATTTTGGCAAACCATGTTTGACCTGTCACCAGTGGGATCGTTGCGCTCAGCACACCCGTTTCAAACTGTGGTAATGATGCGGTGATATTCCCCTTTTCATCTACCACGGCGGTAACGCCATTGTTGGTTGCGCGAACTAAAGGACGGCCCAGCTCAATCGAGCGCATTTGGGCCATTTCCATATGTTGTAGTGGCCCATTTGAGGTGCCAAACCACGCATCGTTCGATACAGTAAGCAGAATATCGGTATCTAGGTCGACACTGTCCCTGAGCTGCTCTGGGAACGCTATCTCATAGCAAATGGCCGGTGCGATTTTATGGCCAACCGCGCTCAGATTCGGCTGTCGATATTCGCCCCTGGCAAAGGAAGACATGGGTAAATTGAAGAACGGTGCTATCGGGCGCAGCAGTGCCTCGAAGGGCACAAATTCACCAATCGGCAATAGGTGATGCTTCTTAAATTGGTTGCTGCCATCGCCTTCATAGTCAGGGCCTGCTTGTTGTTTCTGGTTATGATTACCCAGCACAATCAATGAATTATAGAATTCATTATTCTGGTGGCTAATAATGCCTGTGATAATGGATGTGTGGTTTAGATTGGCGACTTTATTGGCATTATCTAAAAAGTCCTGCACCATAGACTCGGGCGCTGGGATGGCGGCCTCTGGCCAAATAATGATATCGGCATCTAAGTGTTCGCGGGATAAATCCATGTATTTCAACAGGGTTGGCCAAAGTGCTTCTGGCTCCCACTTCATGCTTTGGGGAATGTTGCCCTGTACCAGCGCGACTTTGACGTTTTCACCCGTTGGATGAATATTTGAAAGTTTAGGTGCAGCCCAAACACTCAGCACTGTTATTGGCAGTAAAATCAGTAAGCTTTTATAGCGCTTAGTCAAACAAAGCGCTAATGCGCCTGCGAGCATGGCTAGCACAAAGCTTAATCCCAGCGCACCTATGATACTGGCAAGGGGTTTTAGCGGTCCTTGGGTCTGTGAGTAGCCCGCCCATAGCCAGGGGAAACCGGTTAGCACCCAACCACGGGCCCATTCGGTTAGGGTCCACAGCGCGGGGAATAGGGCGAGGTTACGCAAAAGGCTGAACTGAGTTTTGCCATCACGGCTGTGCGCGTTGGTTAGCCAAGCCAGCGCTAATCCAGCCAGTGCGGGATATAAGGCTAAATACAGGGCTAATAAACCCATTAAGCCAACAGAGGCGGGAAGTGGTAGGCCACCAAAGGTGTCCATACTCACGTGTACCCAGCTGATCCCTACGGCAAAACAACCAAATCCAAAGCTTAACCAATAATAAAAGCTTGCCTTAGTGCCAAGTGTGCGGCTGTGCCAGAGGGCAATCGCCATGGCAAACGGATAGATTATCCAAATGGAATAGGGCGCAAATGAAAGCGCCGTGCTGGCACCAAGAGCCAGAGCCAGTACGAGCCTCAATGTGCGAGATCGGGACTTTTGTTGGGCAAAAGCCCGAATGTTATTTAGCACGAGTGATTATTCTATGTTTTCGCTAATATTAGGATCGGGGAGCTTAACCCTGAGTTGGATCAAACGCCTTGTATCGGCGCTAATCACTTTGAACTCTATGCCTTCAATCATAATGCTTTCATTGCGTTCAGGCAGATGACCGAAAGCGTGGGAGACTAAACCACCAACAGTATCAAACTCTTCATCGCTGAAATCAGTATTGAACTCTTCGTTAAAATCTTCGATAGGCGTTAAAGCCTTAACCATATAAACCGTGTTGCCTACTTTGCGGATTTCGGTTTCTTCGGCGCTATCGTGATCGAATTCATCTTCAATCTCACCGACGATTTCTTCCAAAATATCTTCGATGGTCACAAGCCCAGATACGCCGCCATACTCATCGACGACAATCGCCATATGGTAGCGTTGTGAACGGAATTCTTTGAGTAACACATCGACGCGCTTGCTTTCTGGCACAACGACGGCAGGACGGATCACTCGACTGAGGGTAAAGGGCTCATCACTGTTGGAGAAACCGTAAGGGATCAAATCTTTAGCCAGCAATATGCCTTCGATATGATCTTTGTCTTCATTCACGACGGGGAAACGGGAATGGCCCGAGCCAATCACAGTGGCAAGGAGCTCTTCAACGGTATTGTCGATTTGAATCGCCACAATTTGAGCTCTTGGGATCATAATGTCCCGAACACGCATATCAGAAACTTCTAATACACCCTTGATCATTTCGCGGGTATCTTCAGTGATCAGATCGCGCTGCTCTGCACCATCAATCACATCGACTAAATCTTCGCGATTTTGAGGCTCGCCCTGAAATAACTGACTTACTCTATCAAACCAGCTTTTCTTATGGGCGTTCGTACTCGGGGGGATATCGTCACTCATAGTTTTCTCATTAACCTAGATAAATCTTATCTCTGTTAATTATTCTTCCTTATATGGGTCAGTAAAACCTAAGCTTACAATGAGTTGAGTCTCTAACGACTCCATCTCTTCGGCTTCTTCATCTTCGATGTGATCATACCCTAGCAGATGCAAACAACCATGTACAACCATGTGTGCCCAATGGGCCTCTAGGGATTTTTTCTGCTCACGGGCTTCATTTTCAACGACTGCGGCGCAAATAACAAGATCCCCAAGCAACGGAAGCTCAATTTCTGGAGGGGCCTCAAAGGGAAAAGACAGCACATTGGTTGGTTTATCTTTACCACGATAGGTACTGTTAAGCATTTGGCTTTCACGGCTATCGACGATGCGAATAGTCAATTCCGCCTGTTCCATGCTATTGCCAATGGCTGTTTTCGCCCATAGCGTCAATTGTGCTGGTGTGGGCAGGTAGTCGCTTGTGGTGGCGAACTGAACGTCTAAGGCTAAATCAAGACTCATGCTTTAGGGCTTCCTGCTGTTGTTGAACTTGTTGATAGTGACTTTCTTTTTTCGCCTTTAGGGCCTGCTCTTTTTGATCGAAGGCGTCGTAGGCTTCAACGATGCGCGCAACCACAGGATGACGTACTACGTCTTGGGAGACGAAGAAATTAAAGCTGATCTCTTCGACTTGGCTCAATACTTCAATTGCATGGCGTAAACCTGACTTAATATGTTTAGGTAAGTCGGTTTGGGTGATATCACCGGTGATCACCGCTCGAGAGTTAAAACCAATACGGGTTAAGAACATCTTCATTTGCTCAATAGTCGTATTTTGGCTTTCGTCGAGAATAATAAAGGCATCGTTTAAGGTGCGACCGCGCATATAGGCAAGTGGTGCCACTTCGATGACGTTTTTTTCGATCAGGCGTTCGACCTTCTCAAAACCGAGCATCTCAAACAGGGCATCGTAGAGTGGACGCAAATAGGGGTCGACCTTTTGACTCAAATCACCGGGTAAAAAGCCGAGTTTTTCACCGGCTTCCACCGCAGGGCGGGTTAACAGGATACGACGCACTTCTTGGCGTTCTAACGCATCGACTGCAGCGGCGACGGCGAGGTAGGTCTTACCCGTTCCCGCAGGGCCAATACCGAAGGTGATATCATGGCGCACAATATTGGCGACATAGGTACTTTGGTTCGGATTGCGTGGTTTAATGACACCGCGGCGGGTTTTTATATGCAGGGCTTTATCGTCACCGCTATCGTCCTGCTCAAGGGCGATAGCCTCTTGAATGGCGATATGAACTTGTTCAGGCTCGAGATCGGGTGTACTGCCTTTCACTGTTTGGGTTTCGATATAAAGCTGTTTAAGTAAATTATTGGCACTTAAACAGTTACGTGGCAGTCCAGTGATTTGAAAGTGGTTGTTTTTACGAACAATTTCAACACCTACTCGGCGCTCAATCTGTTTGATATTGTCATCGAATGGACCGCACAATGACGCCAAACGGCGGGTTTCGGCGGGTTCGAGATACAGATTCATAGTGGTTAATTTACTGGACAAATAGTGCTCCTACTGCCAAGGGAAAAGCCATGTGCGATATGTTTTTACCGCAAGATAATGTCAGTTTACGAGCCACAATCAATAATTGCTAACGGAAATTTGCAATTGCCTCGGTAGACTTAAACAAAAGTGTGTAAAAGCAAAAGGGCGACACTGGGGTTATAAAAAACCTGTCGCCCTTCTTTATATAGGGACTGCTTGAACTGATTTAAACCCTTAGGGTTTAAATTGGGTCACGCCTAAATCATCATCTTGCTTATGTTTGGCAAGGATGTCCGCTGGACGTAAACTGCGGCGCAGATCCATTTCATCTTCACCGCGGATAAACTTGCCGCGTAGTGAGTTGGTATAAACGTCAACAATCTCCACATCCACAAAGGTGCCAATATGCTTAGGTTGACCTTCGAAGTTCACTACTCGGTTGTTCTCGGTGCGACCGCGTAGCTCCATCGGATTTTTCACCGAAGGACCTTCCACTAGAATACGCTGTACTGTGCCCATCATATGGCGGCTGTAGCGCATAGCTTGTTGGGTGATGCGATCTTGCAGAATGGCGAGACGTTGTTTTTTCTCTTCCATATCGACGTTATCGGGTAAGTCCGCCGCTGGCGTGCCCGGACGTGCACTATAGATAAAGCTGAAGCTGTGATCGAAACCTATGTCTTCAATCAACTTCATAGTGTCACTAAAGTCTTCTTTAGTTTCGCCAGGGAAGCCAATGATAAAGTCTGAACTGATTTGGATATCTGGACGGGCTTTACGCAGACGACGGATGATCGACTTATATTCTATCGCCATATGGCCGCGTTTCATCGCCGTGAGAATTCGGTCAGAACCCGATTGTACTGGTAAGTGCAGGAAGCTGACTAATTCAGGGGTATCTTGGTAAACGTCAATAATATCCTGAGTGAACTCAATTGGATGACTTGTAGTAAATCGAATGCGGTCTATACCGTCGATGGCGGCGACAAAGCGCAGTAATTCGGCAAAGCTACAAATTGCACCATCGTGGGTTTCACCACGGTAGGCATTGACGTTTTGGCCGAGTAGGTTCACTTCGCGCACACCTTGCTCTGCCAACTGAGCGATTTCAAGGATGATATCATCCAGTGGACGGCTGACTTCTTCACCACGGGTATAAGGTACCACGCAGAATGAGCAGTATTTGCTGCAACCTTCCATGATAGACACAAACGCCGTTGGGCCTTCGGCGCGTGGCTCTGGAAGGCGGTCAAATTTTTCGATTTCAGGGAAGCTGATATCGATAACCGCTTTGTCACCACGGCGCACTTGCTCGATCATGTCTGGCAGACGATGCAAGGTTTGTGGTCCAAAAATAATGTCGACGCATTGTGCTCTGTCTTTAATGGCTTTGCCTTCTTGAGACGCAACACAACCACCCACACCGATGATGAGGTTGGGGTTTTTATCTTTCAGCGTCTTCCAGCGTCCGAGCTGATGGAACACTTTTTCCTGCGCTTTCTCGCGGATAGAGCAAGTGTTGAGCAGGAGAATGTCAGCCTCCGACGCTTCTTCAGTCAAGGTATAACCTTGGTATTCGCCTAACAGATCAGCCATCTTGGATGAGTCATACTCATTCATTTGACAGCCCCAAGTTTTAATATGGAGTTTTTTACTCATCAGTTGTGTCGCCCTAAGATGCCCAGTAAAAATAGCGCGACATTTTACCTGCAGTTAGGGCCGCTGACCAGCTTTGTCCACACTTTTACTTGTTGGCTTTCGCCGTTTGTGATAACCACATAGAAGCTAGGTTTTTATCCTTGCCAGTGACGTGTGCGACTTCAATGCGGTTAACTCGTTGTGCTTTAGCCATTTCCTGCAAACCGTTGCGTGCTTGAATGCTAATGTCCTCACGGATTTCGATTCGAAATTCACTCAATATTTCCGTGGTATGTTGATATAAGGCATAATCGAGCGGTGAGCGGTAAGTCACTGTGATGATTTCCATACTTGGGCTTGCCGCCGTGGCATGACTCAATGGGATTAAGCTGCAAACCAGTAAACTACTTGCTATCTGTAAATAGGTGAGTGTTTTCATGACATCCTCGCTAAGGTGTAAGGTGGATTCACTTGTTAACTCATTAGATACGGCTAGGGCTAGTTAAGTGAGTTGTTAAATTTGTTTTACTCCGCTCGAATGAAACTTTATCTCGATGGTGTCGCTTAGAGTGTAGTGAGTATAGAAAAAGGCGAATGTTCCCTTTGTAAGCAACTGTGAGCAAAAGCCCCTATAGCAACATTTGCTCACCTTTGAACCTAAGTGGACATGCTTTTGATACAATGCCGGTGGTTTCCCATGGGGTGGGGTAGCAATTAAGAAGGGAATACAAGTAGTGATTGAGATGAGCCAAAATGAACCTGTGGCCCAGGTTGCGCCCGATGAACTGACATTTGATGTGATTTTAGTGGGTGGCGGAATGGTTGGCGCGGCGACCGCTATCGGGCTGGCAGAGCAAGGTCTTAAGGTGGCTGTGATCGAGTCTTTTGTGCCTCAGGCCTATGATCCTAAGCAGCCGTTAGATGTTCGAGTGTCAGCCATCAGTGTTGCCTCAGAAACATTACTCGATCGCTTAGGGGCGATGGATGCGCTGCTGCAAATGCGCAATGTTCCTTATCTTGGCCTAGAAACCTGGGAACTCGAAGGTTGCATTACCCAATTTCACTGCAGTCAAATTGGCGCCAGTCATTTAGGGCATATTGTTGAAAATCGTTTAATTCAACTTGCCCTGTGGCAACGGATGGCGCAATTGGATGGCATCACCTTATATTGTCCAGATAATGTCGCGGCATTTGCCCGTGATAGTGATAGCGTCAGTGTCCACTTACAGTCCAATATTAAACTTGTGGCTAAGTTATTAGTGGGGGCCGATGGCGCAAACTCCCAAGTACGCCAGTGGGCGGGGATAGGGATTACGGGTTGGGATTACGCCCAATCGGCGATGCTGATCAATATAAAAACTACGCAGGGTCAACAGGATGTCACTTGGCAGCAGTTTACGCCTAAGGGGCCGCGCTCCCTATTGCCTCTGCCCGGAAATAACGCTTCACTCGTTTGGTATGATGATGCCAATCGCATTAAGCAATTGATGCAGCTTAATAATAAGCAGCTGGCCGAGCAGATAAGAGAGCATTTCCCTGCGCGTTTGGACGCCGATTTTACCGTTGAGAGTAAAGGTAGTTTTGGCCTTACCCGCCGACATGCACAGAGTTACTATCGGCAGAACGTGGTGATCTTAGGGGATGCCGCCCATACGATAAACCCGCTTGCAGGCCAAGGGGTCAACCTTGGATTTAAGGATGTTGAAGCGCTGCTTACGGTCATCAAAGAGGCATTAACACGGCATGAAGCTTGGTGGTCTAAAGAGGTGTTGGCTCGGTATCAAGATAGGCGATATCGGGATAATCAATTGATGATGACGACTATGGATGTCTTTTATGCGGGCTTTAGTAATGACATTTTACCGTTGAAATTGCTGCGAAATGGCGCCCTCAAATTGGCCAATATCAATTCACCTATCAAGCAAACCGTTCTGAAATACGCTATGGGCTTAAACTGAACCTTAAACTTTTCGGGATTCTGAAGCGGTAAATTGATGCGGCATTTGTTGACTTTGGCTTTGAGTGCTAAAATGCCGCGTTTTTAGCGAGTATGGTTCATTTCTGCCGTATTTCCCACGGCAAAAATAGGACAACATCACGATATTGAGTGTCATGAGCGAAATTAAATTAATCGTTGGTCTTGCCAATCCTGGGGCCGAATATGCACAGACCCGCCATAATGCGGGAGCTTGGTATGTGTATGAGTTGGCAAGGATTTGTGGCGTGACCTTAGTACCAGATAGCAAGTATTTTGGTCTAACGGCGAGGGCGGTATTGCATGGCAAAGATGTGCGGTTATTGATCCCGACGACTTATATGAATTTAAGTGGTAAAGCTGTGGGGGCCTTGGCGAATTTTTTCCGTATTACGCCTGAAGAAATTTTAGTGGCCCACGATGAGCTTGATATGTCACCCGGGGTCGCTAAATTTAAGCTAGGTGGCGGCCATGGTGGTCACAACGGTTTGAAAGATATTATTGCCAAACTCGCTAATGATAAAAATTTTTATCGTCTACGCATAGGTATTGGCCACCCTGGGGATAAAAACCAAGTCAGTGGTTATGTTTTAGGTAAAGCCCCAGCTAAAGAGCAGGAACTGATCGAGGCTGCGATCGATGAAGCGGTGCGTTCCACTGAGATCCTGTTTAAAGAAGACATGGTAAAAGCCATGAACAGATTACACTCCTTTAAAGCGGAGTAGCTTTTGCCTTCGGCGAAATATCAGTATTAAGTGATTTAATCATTCAGTAATGTGCTGCCATAGGGCAGGACGACTAAACCTCGCTGATGAGTGTGACTTGTCAGCCAATAATCGAGAGAAAGGTAAGCATATGGGTTTTAAATGCGGCATTGTTGGTCTTCCTAACGTAGGTAAATCAACGCTTTTTAATGCGTTAACTAAGGCTGGCATCGAAGCGGCTAACTTCCCGTTTTGTACTATTGAACCGAACACGGGTGTCGTTCCTGTGCCGGATCCACGTTTAGATGCTTTAGCTGCGATTGTGAATCCGCAACGTGTGCTACCTACGACCATGGAGTTTGTGGATATTGCAGGTTTAGTCGCGGGCGCCTCTAAAGGTGAAGGTTTAGGTAACAAGTTCCTTGCCAACATCCGTGAAACCGATGCGATTGGACACGTAGTGCGCTGTTTTGATGATGATAACATTGTCCATGTGGCCAACAAGGTTGATCCTGCACGTGATATTGAAGTCATCAACACTGAATTAGCCTTAGCGGACTTAGACAGTTTAGAGCGTGCGGTGATCCGCCAACAAAAACGCGCTAAGGGTGGCGATAAAGACGCAAAATTTGAAGTGGAAGTGCTGGAAAAAATGCGTCCAGTGCTCGATGAAGCCAAAATGCTGCGTTCAATGGAATTATCGAAAGAAGAACTGGAAGCGGTAGCTTACCTGAATTTCTTAACCTTAAAACCAACCATGTACATTGCTAACGTTGCGGAAGATGGTTTTGAGAATAACCCGCATTTAGATGCAGTTCGTGCGATCGCAGCGACAGAAAACGCTATCGTTGTTGCTGTGTGTGCGGCGATTGAATCTGAACTGGCTGAGATGGAAATCTCCGATCGCGATGAGTTTATGGCCGATCTGGGTATCGAAGAGCCTGGTTTAGATCGCGTGATCCGCGCAGGTTATCAGTTGCTGAGTCTGCAAACTTACTTTACCGCAGGTGTAAAAGAAGTACGTGCTTGGACAGTTCCTGTAGGGGCCAGTGCCCCACAAGCTGCGGGTGTTATCCACACCGATTTTGAACGTGGCTTTATTCGTGCCCAAGTGATGGCCTTTGAAGACTTCATCACCTATAAGGGGGAAGCTGGAGCCAAAGAAGCGGGTAAATTACGCGTTGAAGGTAAGACTTACATCGTTAAAGATGGCGATGTGATGCATTTCCTATTTAACGTATAAGCGCTGTTATTCAAGGCGTAAGCTATAGAATTTTTAGCTCGAGATGGGCAATGGACGTTAATTTAGCGCATCTGTTGCTCAGTTTGGTGAAGTAATAGCCGAACAGCTTAAGCTTAGGGAAATAGCGAAAAAAAGCTGTTGACCTAGGTACATCGAATAAGCATAATACGCCCCGTTCCTCGCTGAGAGGGGCGCGCAATACCGAAGTGGCAATGTAGCTCAGCTGGTTAGAGCACAGCACTCATAATGCTGGGGTCGCAGGTTCAAGTCCCGCCATTGCTACCATCTTTTCAAGATGTAAAATTGAGACTGTGCGGGAATGGTGAAATTGGTAGACACGCCAGATTTAGGTTCTGGTGCCGTAAGGTGTGAGAGTTCAAGTCTCTCTTCCCGTACCATTATTTTGAAATGTCAGTTTCGAAATACGAATTTAGAAACATCGGCGATAGCGGATGTTTGAAACAGAGTTTAGTTGGGGTATCGCCAAGCGGTAAGGCACCGGGTTTTGATCTCGGCATACCTAGGTTCGAATCCTAGTACCCCAGCCATTTTTCAGTTTCCAAGTTGTTTGGGGTATCGCCAAGCGGTAAGGCACCGGGTTTTGATCTCGGCATACCTAGGTTCGAATCCTAGTACCCCAGCCATTGGCAATGTAGCTCAGCTGGTTAGAGCACAGCACTCATAATGCTGGGGTCGCAGGTTCAAGTCCCGCCATTGCTACCATATTTAAATCCACGCTAAATCATTTGATTTATCTGGAAAAATCCAGAACTACTTGTATGAGTCAGTCTGGTACATTTTGATGCGGGAATGGTGAAATTGGTAGACACGCCAGATTTAGGTTCTGGTGCCGCAAGGTGTGAGAGTTCAAGTCTCTCTTCCCGTACCATCAAAATGCTATATTCATTGAAGATAGCTAATATTGAAAATAGCTAATAAGTTTATTGGGGTATCGCCAAGCGGTAAGGCACCGGGTTTTGATCTCGGCATACCTAGGTTCGAATCCTAGTACCCCAGCCATAGTTAAAAAGCCCGTCATAGGACGGGCTTTTTGCTTTTTATCTTGTACTTCGTCAGTTGTCCTTTTATTTCCCTGCTATGTTTCAACGTACCTTTTTCTCGCGTCAGCCTAGGAAAGCCGAACTGGGTTAAGGTTTGTGATAAGCGGGAGGAAACTGGCCTGCTATAAAGACGGTGAGATAAGTGTTCAATCGAGATAAAAAAAGCCACAGTGCTTAAATAAACACAGTGGCTTGAGTCAGCATTATGCTTTAAGGCATATCGCGACTTGGATGAAATACGCCGCCCGATAGTGGGCCTGTATTATTGTACAGGTTTGATTTCTTTGATTGGGTGCGCTTCTTTTAGTGGTGCGATTTCAGTGCTCACCTTTTCAAGCATTGCATCCTGCACAGTATTTGCCTCTCCCGACACTACAGCTTTTAGGGGAGCCGCAGAGGCTCCTACTTGCTGTTGCAGCTGATTTGTCCCCGCTTCAATTGCCTTTTGCTGCAGTTTTTGCGGATCGGCATAGTCGGCGAGTTCTTTTGGCCAACTAGGAACGAGCTTCTCAGCCTGATCCGTAAACTGCTCTGAGATAATTTTGGGTGAGCCACCCGTTAGTAACATCACTGCCATTTGGTTGGTATCCGAGTTCCACACTAACCCGGCTTTCTCGGCCATTTCTGGCACTGGGGTGTAAGTGGATACAAGGTAAAATAATGGGCCTTCTTGCTGTATTTTGTCAGCAGTGTTAAGCAATGACATGGTTGTGTCGTAGTTATCCCCTAATAAGGCTTGCATGCGGTCTTTGATTAAGGGTTGCTCAAATAATCCAACATCATTTGGATTTAAGCCGACGAGGGGTTTTAGTAAGGCCCACATCATTTGACCTTGGGGTGACATTAATAATAGTGGCGCTACACAGGCATTTAGCATTAGCGCTAACCACACTATATGTAAGCAGCGCATTTTTTTGAGCAGAGATGTACTCAAGATGATATTTCCTTCGGAATTACCAGCAAGTCGCCGGCGGCGGATTGTAGCCGATCGCGATTCTGTAAACGAGGGGGGTAAAAAGTTAATTTTAAGGTGAACGTTTTACGTAAATGCCCCTATGTAAAGTGCAAAATGCCTGCAGCCTGTTCGGTGTGTGAATCTTTGTATTGAGCAACCTGAGTCGCGGAATTAGGTTTCATTGCTGGTAACTCAGCGTCAGGTTGGGTAAGCTGCATCAATCTATGGTTCTTGAGGCGGTGATGATCGGGATTTTGTCATTGACATGCCTTGAATTGAAGCACGCTAGGCGCTCTGAAACTCGTATCTTGAGGTAGCTTGGGTATAAGGTTAGAATAGCGCAATTCCACCCTCATTTGACTGTGTTGACCTTAGCGTTGGCACGGGTTGCTTTTGTTTTAAAGGAGACGAAAGAAGTTATGACTAAGGTTCCTATGACCGTTGTCGGTGCAGAGCAGCTGCGTAAAGAATTAGACATTCTCAAGTTTGAACGTCGCCCTAAAATTACTGAAGCGATTGCCTCAGCGAGAGAATTAGGCGACCTAAAAGAAAACGCGGAATACCACGCAGCCCGCGAGGAACAAGGTATTTGTGAAGCGCGTATCCGTGATATTGAGGGTAAATTATCTAACGCACAGATTATCGATGTGACTAAGATGGCGAATAACGGCCGGATTATTTTTGGCACCACAGTCACCATTTTGAACCTCGATACCGATGCCGAAGTGACTTATCGCATCGTCGGCGATGATGAAGCCAATATTAAAGAAAACCTGATTTCAGTTAACTCACCGATTGCCCGTGGCTTAGTGGGTAAAAATGAAGGTGATGAAGTGTCGATTACCACGCCTGGTGGTATGACAGATTACGAAATCATCTCAGTTCAGTATTTATAAGCGATTGTTCATGCAGTGAGCGTGGCTCCTGATATTTCTAAAACCGCCTGATGGCGGTTTTTTTGTGCTTCTTAGCTGAACCCGGGAGCTTTGTTTGGGATTTTGCGTTAAAGGGGGAGCTTAGCATTTCGGCTAAGAAGGTATCGCTGTGATGATTGAAGAAGCGGTATTTGCCTTGTTACTGAGCGTTAATGACAGTTTCAGATACACAGCCTTTAAGCATGCTCAAGTGACGTGATCATGCTTAAAGGCTTTGCATACTTAAAACAATCTAAATAACAAAAGAGCCTGCGGCCCCTTTGTTGCGTAGACTGTGCTGGATGACTTGATTATTGCTACTGATTGTTTTTTTTCGGCGGTGTGACACCTACTCTTTCGATTGCCGTATTTGGCAAATCCATTGCAAAGTCCAGCTGTACTAGCATGTCTTTGTATTCTTGTCCTGTGGCAGCGTACTGCCATTGCTCTAACGCTGTGATACTGACCTTGTCAAAGATATCGCTGGGTACTGAACGCACAATGCGCACGTTACTGACGTTACCTTGGGCGGATACATCAAACTTGGCCTGTACATAACCTTCGATTCGTTGTTGGGCTGCTTTGATTGGATATTTAGGTTCTACTCGAGTCACTGGTGTGGGGTCATTAGCCTTGTGGGCGCTATCTGCTTGCGCGGGCTGTTGTAACCACAGACCTGCGATCAGCACAGTGGCAACAGCGGTAATTAGCGTGGTTTTGCTGAAACCTTGTTGCAGCTGTAAATGTAATAAACGTTGTTTCATGTGTTTGATATCTCCGTAGTGAGTGGTAAGCCCTTGCCAGCTGACTGGTGTTGGCTCTGAGTTGCTTAGTAATGCTTTACCGTAAGCAATTTTGTCGGCGATGGATGCACTGGCTAACACCAGCGCATCACAGGCTAATTCTTGATCGTGGCGATAAGCACGATACGCTAACCAACACAAAGGGTTGAACCAGAACAGCATCAATAAACCCAGCGCTAACAAATTGCACTGCAAATCACCACGGTGCCAATGCGTTAATTCATGCTGAATAATCAGTTGTTGCTGGGTTGGTGAAAAACGTTGGAAAAAGTCGTTAGGCAGTAAAATTTTAGGCGTAAATAGGCCGCTGATATAAGGTCCTTGCGCTTGATTACTTAACAAGCAAGGTAGGTTGACATCAAGTGTGAGATATTTTGCTGCGGCCTTGTGTTGGTTTAATTGCGATTGACTGCGCATTATCGTGGCGGCGAATAACAGCACACCGCCAAGCCAACACCAGAAAAGGATTGAGCCGCGAGTGAACTGTTGCTCAGCCTGTTGTAAACCGACCTGATACACTTGCATGGCTGCCAAATTACTGTTGTTTCCAAACTGCAGTGGCAACATAAAACACAACAGCAATAAAGGCACTATACACCATAAGGCGTATAAGGTACGGGCACCGAAGCGCGCTAAAAGATAAGGCCGTAGTAGCAATAACATCAGCAACACTGAAGATAAAGGCAGCAGCAATGCCAGCAATAAACTAATCATGGTTATTTTCCTGTTCCCAGCGGGCGATCAGTTGTTTTAATTCAGCAATATCTTGCTCTGCCAGTTTTTCTTGCTGCGCAAAACCCGCGACTAAAGGTGCGATACGGCCAGAAAATACCCGTTGAATAAAACTTTGACTCTCTTTCATCTGATAATCAGCCTGCTGCAATACTGGGCTGTACAAATATGCTCTCCCGTCTTTCTCAAAAGAAACAGCGCCTTTGCTGACTAACCGGCTTAGTAAGGTTTTTACTGTTTTTTCATGCCACTCACTGGCATCGGCTAACTGATCTACCACTTGATTGGCTGTGGCAGGGGCTTGTTGCCATAATACTTTTAATACTTCTAGCTCGGCTTGACTGATATCTTTCATTGTCTATCACTCATCAATTACAAGTGTAATATATAAACTATTACACTTGTAATTATTTACTGCAAGGAAAAAATTATCTATACAAGGTCGTTTACTGCAGTGGGTGTTCTAACATGTGTATTTTGAGGTTACTTGTTAATAAATAGGGGAAGATGGACAAAGATTAATTTGTCTCTTAATGCTGTTTTACCTAAGCTGCAGGCTAAGTGAATGCTCCAGTGTTGTTTTTCCGTCACCGAGTTCACTGTATTGATGGTTTTATTGTTGGTTTGATGAGAGGGCACGCTTTGGTAAAACATTGGCGTACTGGATTGATGTTAGTTTGTGTGGCGATCATGTTGATTGCGCACTCGGCTAGCTATACGCCAAAAACCTCAGTACAGCGCAGCGATCACACTCTCCAGCATGTTCAGGTGCACACGGTTCAGATAGATACTGTTCAAGACAGTGGGAGTCTCGATAACTCGGCTTCCAATACCAAGTCAAACGCTACTCCCCAAAGTTTGCCCGATGCCGACGCTATTGCTCAATCGAATTCACATTCTGATGCACAAACCGTTGAAAGCTGCGGCTCATTAAATACTGATGTTGCCAATACTGCCATTGCAGACTCAGTATCTCAGCCTGCACCTTGTCCAAGCTCCGATTACGTGGGTCATGCGGATGACTTAAATTTTGCCCCGATAAATTCACCGCGTTTTCTCAGTCTTGCCCAACATGATGTGCGTGAGGTGAAGCCGGTATATGTACTCGTGCTAGACTTCACTGCCGAGCCCACGCTCAATACCGTTGAACCTACCGTTCTGGATATCACATCCGACTGGACGCTTTCTGCCGTATCTTCCCCCGCTCGAATTTCGGGTTGGAAAGTCTCAAATCTTCAATATCGATTTAGCCAACAAGCCGCTTAACCCGCCTATTTAGGTGTGCTATCGACTGGAGTCAGCTCCCGTTGAACTTGCATGCCATTGCATTTTTGTTCTCACCGAAACCTCTCCATCACGGTTATTCGCTGTGATGACTCGAGTTTATCTAGCTTAGCTTGCTGGTGCTCAATGACTGGTTTCGGACTGATATCAATATGTTCACTTAGCTTTTGATTTAAAAGTTAGGTGATAAATAGCGAGTTAATCCCATGGAAATAAAACCCAATCAAAGGCTGTTAAATCATTATTCAGCCTGGAAATATATAGTGCTTATCGTCACCATCATAGTGATGTTATTCAGTGCTTTACCTACATTTTATGGTGAGGATGCCGCGGTGCAGGTGGGCGCAAAGGCGGGGTTAACACTCACCCCCGTTGCCCTTAGGGATAAGCTGCAAGCCGAAGGCGTGACGGTAAAACGCATCGACCAAAAGAATGGCGAAACCTTAATTGTCCTCGATGCGGATAACCAACAAACCTTAGTTAAAACCTTCGTTTCTTCTATGGTGGCGGATCCAAAGGAATTGACCTTATCCCTTGCCAGCGCAGCGCCAAGTTGGTTGCAAAATTTAGGTTTTCAGCCAATTAAACTTGGGCTCGACTTACGTGGTGGGGTGCAGTTTCTACTCGATGTGGATGTTGACCCTGTGTATCAAACTCAGGGTGAGGCGTTAGTTGATTCGCTACGTCAATTCATTCGTGAGCAGAAGATCCGTGGCGCCAGCGTCTATTTGGATCAAGCTAGCCAGTTAAACCTGACCTTGCCCGATAATGATGCTCGCGCCGCCGTGCGTCAGATGATGAAACAGTCCTATCCCAATTGGCAATTATCCAATACCGATGGCGCGGGTTTACAGATTAAGTTGAGCCCAGAGGAGCAAACAAAACTGCGTAATTTGACTGTGCAGCAAAACCTGCAAGTTATGCGCAGTCGTATTGAAGAACTTGGCATCACAGAAGCCTTAGTGCAGCGTCAAGGCGATCATAGAATTCGGATTGAGTTGCCTGGCGTGCAAGATCCTGCGGCCGCAAAAAACGTCATTGGTGCTACGGCGAGTCTGGCTTTTTTCGAGGTGAAAGAGTCAGGCTCTGTGAATGCCATGGTGCTCAACGACAAGTCGGGTAAGCCTATTTATGTGAGCCGCACGCCTGTGCTGGGTGGCGATCATATTGTCGATGCCAGAGCGAGTTTAGGTGAGATGGGCATGGCCGAGGTGAACATTAACCTCGACCGTGTCGGCGGGCAGAAAATGTCTGAGTTTTCCCGAACCAATATCGGCAAACCTATGGCGACGTCTTACAGCGAATACAGTCGTGATGAACAAGGTAAGGCTAAGCAAACTCAAGAGATTATCAGCGTCGCGACCATTCAATCCCAGCTTGGAGACCGCTTCCGCATCACTGGCGCTGGCACCTATCAAGAAGCGCAGCAATTAGCCCTGTTACTGAGAGCGGGTTCCATGACGGCGCCAGTGACGATTGTGGAAGAGCGTACCATTGGCCCGACGTTAGGCGCTGAAAACATTGAAAACGGTTTTGCTGCGCTCGGCCTTGGTATGGGTATTACCTTGTTGTTCATGGCGCTTTGGTATCGTCGTCTCGGTTGGGTGGCAAATATCGCGCTGATTTCCAATATGGTTATCCTGTTTGGCCTACTGGCGCTTATCCCAGGCGCAGTGCTGACCCTGCCGGGCATCGCAGGTTTAGTGTTAACGGTCGGTATGGCTGTTGATACCAACGTGCTGATTTTCGAGCGAATAAAAGACAAGTTGAAGGAAGGTCGCAGTTTTGCGCTGGCAATTGATACGGGGTTTGATAGCGCGTTTTCTACCATTTTCGACGCTAACTTCACCACTATGATCACCGCGGTCGTGCTCTATTCCATCGGTAATGGCCCAATCCAAGGTTTCGCCTTGACCTTAGGGCTAGGTCTGTTGACCAGCATGTTTACTGGTATCTTTGCCTCAAGGGCCTTGATTAACTTAGTTTACGGACGTGATGCTAGTCGTCATGTGAGGGTATAACCATGAAAAATATCAATCTAACAAAATGGCGTTATGTCTCCAGTGCTATCTCAATGTTATTGATGATAACGTCATTAGCCATCATAGGTGTGAAGGGTTTTAACTGGGGCTTAGATTTTACCGGCGGTGTGGTCACCGAAGTTCAGCTCGATAGAAAAATCACCAGCAGTGAGTTACAACCCTTGCTTAACGCCGCTTATCATCAAGAGGTTAGTGTGGTCTCGGCCAGTGAGCCCGGGCGCTGGGTGTTGCGTTATTCTGATATCAAGAACACTGATCCACAGAGTACAGATACACTGCAAAACAATGTCGATATTCAGCAGGCATTAGCGCCACTTAACTCTGAGGTGCAAGTCCTTAACAGCAGCGTCGTTGGGCCGCAGATTGGTCAAGAACTGGCGGAGCAGGGCGGTTTAGCGCTGTTAGTCGCTATGTTGTGTATTTTGGGCTATTTAAGTTATCGCTTCGAATGGCGACTCGCATCGGGCGCTTTGTTTGCGCTAGTGCACGATGTGGTGTTCGTACTGGCATTTTTTGCGCTGACGCAGATGGAGTTTAATCTAACGGTACTCGCGGCTGTACTGGCGATTTTGGGTTATTCCTTAAATGACTCGATCATCATTGCCGACCGTATCCGTGAGCTATTGATTGCTAAGCCAAAGCTTGCGATTCAAGAGATTAATAACCAAGCAATTGTGGCGACATTCTCCCGCACTATGGTGACCTCAGGGACTACTTTAATGACGGTTGGTGCACTGTGGATCATGGGCGGTGGGCCGCTGGAAGGATTCTCTATTGCAATGTTTATCGGTATCTTAACGGGTACATTCTCATCGATTTCCGTTGGGGCTTCACTGCCAGAGTTTTTAGGTCTAACACCAGAGCATTATAAAGAACAAATGATTTCTGATATGCCTTAGAACTCTCTCTTAGGTTTTTAGTGCTTTATTTTAGGACAATACCGAACGGCGTAAATTCATAGCAAAAACAAAGAGGCCACTCGATTGAGTGGCCTCTTTGTTAACGTTATAAAAAATTACTTTGCCTTTGGCAGAGCAATCTTCATTTCTGGTGATTGACGATAAATCACCAGAATATGACCAATAAGTTGCACTTTTGCGGATTGAGTTTCACGTACTATGGCATCAACGATGGCATTTTTTAGCTCTCTGTCGGCAGAGGCTACTTTCACTTTGATCAATTCATGATAAGCGAGTGCGCTTTCAATTTCAGCGAGTACACCTTCAGTCAATCCATTGGCACCAAGCAGCACCACTGGCTTTAAATTGTGCGCCAGACCTTTTAAATGCTGTTTTTGTTTGGTTGTTAAGTTCATTTCTACCAACTTTTGCTGAGTTACTGTTGAAAAACGGCTATTCTACCCTTATATAGCCCTTGTGTAACTCTCAATTGTTGCGGATTTTAAATGTCAGGTAAAAAACGTACGGCCAGTTCCAATCGCTGGATGCTGGAACACTTTGATGATCATTATGTCAAACTAGCACAGAAACGGGGATTGCGTTCTCGCGCTGCGTTTAAGCTTGAAGAACTTCAGCAAAAGGACCAACTTATTCGCCCTGGTATGACAGTGGTCGATCTTGGTGCTGCACCTGGCGGTTGGTCGCAGGTAGCAGTGAAGTTGGTCGGAGATAGAGGTAAGGTCATCGCCTGTGACATTTTACCTATGGATCCCATCGTCGGGGTAGATTTTTTGCAAGGGGATTTTCGTGAAGATAAAGTCCTCGAAGCATTGCTTACCCGAGTCGGTGCGGATAAGGTTGACGTTGTGTTGTCTGACATGGCGCCCAACATGAGTGGTTCAGACGGTGTCGATCAGCCGCGCGCGATGTATTTAGTCGAACTGGCGTTAGATATGTGTCATCAAGTGTTGGCACCTAATGGCAGTTTTGCGGTCAAAGTCTTTCAGGGGGAGGGCTTTGACGAATATATGAAAGCGGTTAAAGAGGCGTTCAAAGTCGTAAAAACACGTAAACCGGACTCTTCGCGGGCACGCTCCCGGGAAGTCTATCTTGTGGCGACAGGGTACAAGTTGTAGTACCCTAGCGTTAATCATCGCAAGACTTTATGAGGTCTAGTAATTTGAGTGACATGGCAAAAAATCTAATACTCTGGGTTGTCATCGCCGTTGTGCTGATGTCAGTGTTTCAGGGTTACTCCCCCTCTTCTTCGTCATCGCAGAAGATGGATTATTCTACTTTCCTAGACAATGTTCGTGATGGACAGGTCGCAACTGTTGAAGTGAAAAGCGACCAACGTACTATCGAAGGTTCTAAACGAACGGGCGAGAAATTCACCACGATCATGCCATTATATGACCAAGATTTGATTAATGATCTTGACCGTAAAGGCATTACCATGAAAGGCCAAGAGGCCGAAGAGTCGGGTTTCTTAACCCAGATCTTCATTTCTTGGTTCCCTATGTTGTTGCTGATCGGGGTGTGGATCTTCTTTATGCGTCAGATGCAGGGCGGCGGTGGCAAAGGTGCTATGTCCTTTGGCAAGAGTAAAGCCAAGCTGATGAGCGAAGACCAAATCAAGACTACGTTTGCTGACGTTGCTGGCTGTGATGAAGCCAAGGAAGAAGTCAAAGAGCTGGTCGATTATCTGCGTGACCCAACCAAATTCCAAAAACTCGGTGGCCGTATTCCAACGGGCGTACTGATGGTCGGTCCTCCAGGTACAGGTAAAACCTTACTTGCCAAAGCGATTGCGGGTGAGTCAAAGGTGCCTTTCTTTACCATTTCGGGTTCTGACTTCGTTGAAATGTTTGTCGGTGTCGGTGCATCCCGTGTGCGTGACATGTTTGAACAAGCGAAAAAGTCCGCACCTTGTATCATCTTTATCGATGAAATCGATGCGGTCGGTCGTCAACGTGGCGCAGGTTTAGGTGGTGGTCACGATGAACGTGAGCAAACACTAAACCAAATGCTGGTTGAAATGGACGGCTTCGAAGGCAATGAAGGCGTTATCGTTATCGCGGCAACTAACCGTCCAGACGTACTCGATTCTGCGTTATTGCGTCCAGGTCGTTTTGACCGTCAAGTGGTCGTTGGCTTACCAGATGTTCGTGGTCGTGAGCAGATTTTGAAAGTGCATATGCGTAAAGTACCGCTTTCTGAAGATGTCAAAGCAAGCGTGATTGCCCGTGGTACCCCTGGTTTCTCCGGTGCTGACTTAGCTAACTTAGTCAACGAAGCAGCCCTGTTTGCGGCTCGTGGAAATCGCCGAGTTGTGGGCATGGAAGAATTTGAGCGTGCAAAAGATAAAATCATGATGGGTGCTGAGCGCCGTTCTATGGTGATGTCTGAAGCCGAAAAAGAAATGACCGCATACCACGAAGCGGGCCATGCAATTGTGGGTTGTTTAGTACCAGAGCACGATCCTGTGCACAAGGTCACTATCATTCCCCGCGGCCGTGCGCTGGGTGTCACTTTCTTCTTACCCGAAGCTGATTCAGTCAGTCAGAGTCGTCGTAAGTTAGAGAGCCAAATTTCGGTCGCTTACGGTGGTCGTTTAGCGGAAGAGCTTATTTACGGTACTGAAAAAGTGTCGACTGGTGCATCACAGGATATCAAATACGCGACATCTATTGCGCGTAATATGGTGACTCAGTGGGGCTTCTCGGACAAGCTTGGTCCATTACTCTATGCCGAAGAAGACGGTGAAGTGTTCTTAGGGCGCAGCATGGGTAAAGCCAAAGCCATGTCCGATGAAACGGCGACGCTTATCGATGCCGAAGTGAAAGTCTTTATCGATAAAAACTATGGCCGTGCGAAGCAGATATTGACGGATAACCTCGATATTCTACATTCGATGAAAGAAGCCTTAATGAAGTATGAAACCATTGATTCACTTCAAATTGACGATCTAATGAACCGTCGTGAAGTGCGTCAACCTGCCGATTGGCAAGCCGATGACAATGGTTCAAATGACAAAGGCAATGACAAAGGCGAACCTGCAGTTAAAGTCGACGAAGTGGTAAAATCCGCTCCCGTTGAAACTGAACTGAAAGATGTCGATGAATCACCCGTTAAGTAAGTTGTCGTAATTGAAAGAGAACCCCGTTAAGGGGTTTTCTTGTTTTACCTTGCTAGAAAATTGACAGCCTGTCATTTGTCACTGTTTCTCTATTATAGAGATCGCTGGACAGTGGATAGGAAATCGATAACGCGCTAGCAAGCTGTCCCAAATGGAGTCAATGCGTGTTTGAATTAATTGCTGGAACCAAACGCTTATCCTTAGCTTCGCCCGTAGTGATGGGCATTCTGAATGTCACTCCCGATTCTTTTTCCGATGGTGGAAAATTCTCCTCCTTCGAGCTGGCCTGTAAACATGCGGACGAAATGGTCGCCCAAGGCGCACTTATTATCGATATCGGTGGCGAGTCAACCAGAC
Source organism: Shewanella sp. HN-41 (assembly GCF_000217915.1). GTDB lineage: Bacteria > Pseudomonadota > Gammaproteobacteria > Enterobacterales > Shewanellaceae > Shewanella. Next base: position 389,906 of record NZ_AFOZ01000014.1, read on the forward strand.
CAGGTGCGGCCGATGTGAGTGTTGAGGATGAACTCGCGCGAGTGCTCCCGTTGGTGAACTATGTCGCTAAGCACCATGATGTGTGGATCTCAGTCGATACCAGTAAACCCGAAGTGATGCGACAAGCGGTTAACGCTGGAGCACATTTAATCAATGATGTGCGTGCCCTGATGGAGCCGGGGGCGCTTGAGACTGCCGCGCAGTTGAATGTGCCTATCTGTTTAATGCATATGCAAGGCGAGCCGCGTAGTATGCAAAGCGCTCCCGAATATCAAGATGTTGTTACCGAGGTGTCGACTTTTCTCGCTGAGCGGATTCAGGCTTGTCTCGATGCGGGGATCCCAAGGGAAAGATTATTAATCGACCCCGGTTTTGGTTTTGGTAAAACCTTAGAACATAATTATGAACTCCTTGGTAAATTGCAGACTTTAGCCCAGTTTGAGTTACCAATATTGATCGGTTTATCCCGTAAGAGCATGATAGGCAATCTCCTTGGAAGGCCGACCTTAGATCGTTTGGCGGGGAGTCTGGCTGGCGCTATGATAGCGGCACAGAAAGGGGCTCATATTATTCGTGCACATGATGTCGCACAAACGGTGGATATGCTTAAAGTGTTACAAGCAACACAGGCTTATCTCTAAGTGCTATTTTTTCTACGCATCTAATTAATATTATGATCCCAGTTAACTGGGACACATTTAGTTTATGGGGCGATATGACAGAACGTAAATTTTTTGGAACCGATGGTATTCGTGGCAAGGTAGGTTCAGGGCAAATGACGCCTGAACTCGCGCTGAAATTAGGTTGGGCCGCGGGACGAGTATTATCCCGTAGTGGTACCAAGAAGGTCATTATCGGTAAAGATACCCGTATCTCGGGTTATATGTTTGAATCGGCATTAGAAGCTGGTCTTTCTGCCGCGGGTCTTAATGTGATGTTAATGGGGCCTATGCCAACGCCTGCAGTCGCCTATTTGACGCGTACTTTTCGCGCCGAAGCTGGGGTGGTGATCAGTGCATCACATAATCCCTATTATGATAATGGCATTAAATTTTTCTCCACCGACGGCAGTAAGTTAGACGATAAGTTAGAGTTAGAGATTGAAGCCGAACTCGAAAAGCCCCTCGTTTGCGTCGAGTCACATCTACTAGGCAAAGTGTCCCGTATCGAAGATGCCCGAGGCCGTTACATCGAGTATTGTAAAGGTAATTTCCCTGCAGAGCACACCTTAACGGGGCTAAAAATTGTGGTCGATTGTGCCCATGGTGCAACCTATCACATAGCGCCAGCGGTATTCCGTGAATTAGGCGCCGAGGTGGTAGCCATCGGTGATAAGCCTGATGGTATGAATATCAATGACAAAGTGGGCGCGACGTCCATGGGCAAAATTTGTGAGACAGTGCTTGCCGAAGGTGCCGATTTAGGTATCGCCCTCGATGGTGACGGTGACCGAATTATGATGGTTAACAGTAAAGGGGAAGTGATTGACGGCGATCAAATCCTCTATATTCTGGCCTGTGATGCGAAAAATCGTGGCGTGTTACGCGGCGGTGTTGTTGGCACCTTAATGTCTAACCTTGGGCTGGATTTAGCCCTACAAGCACTCGATATTCCCTTCGCACGCTCAAAGGTAGGCGACCGTTATGTGATGGAATTACTTAAGGAACTCGATTGGCGTATCGGCGGTGAGAATTCAGGGCATATCCTTAATCTTGACCACGGCACAACCGGTGATGGCATTGTCGCAGGGATCTTAGTGTTAGCGGCCATGCGTCGGCAAAATGCCACTCTAGAGCAACTCACAGCACCTATGGAAATGTTGCCACAAGTGTTAGTGAATGTGCGTTTTGAGGGCGAACACAATCCATTGAATTCCGATAAAGTTAAAGCGGCCCAAGCCCAAGTCGAGTCACAACTCGGGGCTCGTGGTCGAGTATTACTACGTAAATCAGGTACTGAACCTTTGATCCGTGTCATGGTAGAAGGTGACGATCATAGTGCAGTATTGGCCCACGCAAATTTGATCGCCGATGCGGTAAAGTCGGCAAGCTAGTCTTTGCCGATTTTGTAGTGAGTGCGGCTGATACCGATTGAAAATGAAGGTGTTAGCTGCACAAATGAACAGAAAATAGCTTTGGAGTGTAAAAATTAAGCATTCCAACCGGATATCTAAAAAAATTCGAATTTAGCTATTGTAACTTAATAAGTGGTTCGCTATTATTCACGCCGCTTTCAGAGGAGACAGTGATGGCACTCAGACGTCCTATGGTAGCAGGCAATTGGAAGATGAATGGCAGTGCGGCATTAGCGCAAGAGTTATTCAAGAAATTTGCCTCTAAGCTCCAAAATGATTCAGCTGAAGTGGTTTTATGCCCGCCTTCTATCTATCTAGAGAGCGTTAGGCAACTGCTAGAAGCAAACAAGGAAGCGTTAGACGGTTCACTTGTTAGGATGGGCGCACAAAACCTAAGTCAACATGACTTTGGCGCTTATACCGGTGAAGTTTCAGGTCAGATGCTAAAAGATTCAGGATGTCGATATGTGATTATCGGGCATTCAGAGCGTCGCCGTATGTACGGAGAGACGAGTAATATCGTAGCGGAGAAATTCGCCGCTGCACAAAAGCACGGTCTGACCCCAATATTGTGTGTGGGTGAGTCGGGTCCAGCGCGGGAAGCAAGACGTACCTTTGAGGTGATTGCTGAAGAGTTGGATATAGTGATCCAGAAAAATGGCACTATGGCTTTTGATAACGCTATTATCGCCTACGAGCCATTATGGGCTGTAGGAACAGGTAAGAGTGCGACGCCAGAGCAGGCACAGGAAGTTCATGCGTTTATTCGCAAACGCCTCTCTGAAGTATCTCCGTTTATCGGAGAAAATATCAGGATTCTCTATGGTGGTAGTGTAACACCGAGTAATGCTGCAGATTTATTTGCCCAACCTGATGTTGATGGTGGACTGATTGGCGGTGCCAGTTTAAACTCTAGCGAGTTTTTAAGTCTGTGTACCATAGCGATGAGCGCATAATATGTATGAAGTTTTAGTGGTTGTTTACTTGTTGGTTGCATTAGGTTTAATCGGCCTGATCCTCATCCAGCAGGGAAAAGGAGCTGACATGGGGGCCTCATTTGGCGCCGGTGCATCAGGTACCTTATTCGGTTCAAGTGGTTCAGGGAATTTCCTGACACGCACTACGGCGATTCTGGCCATTGCGTTTTTTACCTTAAGCCTGCTAATTGGTAACTTAAGTGCAAATCACGCAAAAAATGAAGATTCATGGAAAAATTTAGGTTCAGATACTGAGCAGGTGACTCAACCTGTTGAGCAAGGAACCGAAAAGTCAGAAACCAAAATTCCTGACTAGTAAGAGTTTAGCCGAGGTGGTGAAATTGGTAGACGCGCAGCCTTGAGGTGGCTGTGTCCTAACGGACGTGCGGGTTCAAGTCCCGCTCTCGGCACCAAATTAACTAAGATAGACGAGGTAAGTTCTCTCTTAGTTATTGCAAGAAAAGACGATAGTCAATATACTTGCACACAGTTGACGCGGGGTGGAGCAGCATGGTAGCTCGTCGGGCTCATAACCCGAAGGTCGTCGGTTCAAATCCGGCCCCCGCAACCAGCTCCTAGTAACGAATAGTGTTTGAATTCGTTATGGTTTACAGGTTCTTGACACTAATGACCTCGTGATTACGGGGTTTTTTGTTATCTGGGACTTTTAAATTTGTCGTATATTCTATACGGCGTTGTACTAGGGCTATTAAGCCCTTTTTTGTTTTTTTCGGGGGTCAATTTTGGCAACATTAGAATCCAGACTGGCAGAAATGCTCAAAGTGCCTGTGGAGGCATTAGGCTTCCAACTCTGGGGCATTGAATATGTTCAAGCGGGTAAGCATTCAATACTTCGCGTGTTTATTGATGGTGAAAACGGTATCAATATTGAAGATTGTGCCAATGCTAGCCGTCAAGTCAGTGCTGTACTCGATGTTGAAGACCCTATTCCGACTGAATATACCCTAGAGGTTTCTTCACCCGGTGTGGATAGACCGTTGTTTACTGCAGAGCAGTATGCGGCCTACGTGGGCGAAGATGCGAAAGTTCAACTGACTATGCCTGTCGCGGGCAGTCGTAATTTAAAAGGCGCCATTACCAAGGTTGAAGGGCAAATGCTCTCGCTGAATGTCAATGGTAAAGAGCTAGTTGTCGCCCTGGATAATATCCGTAAAGGCAACGTAATCGCTAAGTTTTGATGGTTTCAAGGTGAACGAGGCAAGACGAGATGAATAAAGAGATTCTGCTAGTCGCTGAAGCGGTTTCAAATGAAAAGGCCGTTCCACGCGAGAAAATTTTTGAAGCGCTAGAGATCGCTCTGGCTACTGCAACCAAGAAAAAATACGAAGGTGATATCGACGTTCGTGTTTCCATCGATCGTAAAACTGGCGGTTACGAAACATTCCGTCGTTGGATGGTGGTTGACGATCACGGCGAAGCCCTAGAGAACCCATTCCGCGAGATCACGCTCGAAGCGGCTCGTTATGAAAATCCGGACATTCAACCAGGCGAATATATCGAAGACGATATCGAGTCGGTAGTGTTTGACCGTATTACCACACAAACCGCTAAGCAAGTCATAGTACAAAAAGTACGTGAAGCAGAGCGTGCGCAAGTGGTTGAGCAGTTCCAAGATAAAGAAGGCGAGCTGATCACTGGTGTAGTGAAAAAAGCGACCCGTGAAAGTGTGGTGGTCGATTTAGGCAACAATGCTGACGGCGTGCTGTTCCGTGAAGATTTAATTTCTCGTGAATCTTTCCGTCCTGGTGACCGCGTGCGTGCATTGCTGTACTCAGTACGTCCAGAAGCCCGCGGCGCACAGCTGTTTTTAACGCGCACTAAACCTGAAATGCTGATTGAGCTTTTCCGTGTAGAAGTGCCTGAAATTGCCGATGAGTTGATCGAAGTGATGGGCGCTGCCCGTGATCCAGGCGCTCGCGCAAAGATTGCCGTAAAATCCAATGACCGTCGTATCGACCCTATTGGTGCGTGCGTGGGTATGCGCGGTGCACGTGTACAAGCGGTATCGAATGAACTGGGTGGCGAGCGTGTTGATATCGTGTTGTGGGATGATAATCCAGCACAGTACGTGATCAATGCTATGGCGCCAGCCGATGTGGCCTCTATCATTGTTGACGAAGATAACCATTCAATGGATATCGCCGTTGAGGCTGATAGTTTGGCACAAGCCATTGGACGTAATGGCCAAAACGTACGTTTAGCGACTCAACTGACAGGTTGGGAATTGAACGTTATGACAGTGGAAGACATGAATAAGAAGCATCAGGCCGAAAGCGCCAAAGTGGTGAATCTATTTATGAGTTCATTGGATGTCGATGAAGATTTTGCACAAGTGCTTGCGGATGAGGGCTTTACGTCGCTCGAAGAAATCGCTTATGTACCTGTGTCTGAACTATTGGCGATTGATGGTTTTGACGAAGATCTCGTTGAAGCTTTACGTGAACGTGCAAAAGCGGCGATCTCGACCAGAGCACTCGCCACTGAAGAAGCACTAGATGGTGTGGAGCCAAGTGACGAGTTGTTAGCACTTGAAGGTGTTGAAAGACACTTAGCCTATGTTTTTGCAAGCAAAGGTATTGTGACTCTAGAAGACTTGGCTGAACAAGGCATTGATGATTTGATCGAAATTGAAGAATTGACAGAAGAAAAAGCAGGTGCGCTCATCATGGCTGCCCGCAACATCTGTTGGTTTGGCGAAGAAGCATAAGTCGATCAACAGGGGGATTTAACTGATGGCAGATACTACCGTAGAGAAATTGGCCACGGAAGTGGGTAAAAGTGTTGAACGTCTGATTGAGCAATTCTCTCAGGCTGGAATTAAGAAAGGCCAAGCTGATAATGTGTCTGAAGCTGAAAAGCAGCAGTTACTGGATTATCTGAAAAAACAGCACGGTGGCGAGACTGCCCCGACTAAAATGACACTGCAGCGCAAAACGGTATCAACCCTGAGCGTGGCGGGTAATGGTGGTCAATCTAAAGATGTGAAAGTGGAAGTGCGTAAAACCCGCACTTTCGTTAAACGTGATGTGAATGACTCTGTGCTAAAAGCGGAAGAAGAGGCGAAAGCAGAAGCTGAAGCATTAGCAAAAGCAAAGGCCGAAGCGGAAGCGGCTCAAGCGGCCAAGGCGAAAGCTGAGGCAGAAGCTAAGGCTAAAGCAGAAGCTGAAGCCAAGGCAAAAGCCAAAGCGGCGGCAGAAGTGAAAGTAACCAAAGATGCTTCTCCAGAAGCAGAAGCGGCACGTCTAGAAGCTGAGCGTTTAAAAGCGGCGCAAGAGGCGGCAACTAAACGCAAGCAAGATGAAGAAGCGGCAAAAACGGCCGAAAAAGCCCGCTTATTAGCGGAAGAAAACTCTAAGCGTTGGGCTGAAGAAGAGCGTCAACGCTTAGAAGCGGAAAGAAACGGCGATCACCACATCACCACCTCTAAAGTAGCGCGTGCTGCTGAAGATACTTCCGATCTGGATGAAGAAAAACGCGGCCGTCGTGCTCGTAACAAGAGCAACGCTAAGAAGCGTGGCGGTAAAGATGCCCGTGATGGCCGTGAAAAGCACATGCGTAACCGCAGCACAGCACCCGAGTCTATGGCCCACGGCTTTAACAAGCCAGTTGCTGCTGTAAGCCGTGATGTGCGTATCGGTGAAACTGTGACTGTTTCTGAACTGGCGCATTTAATGGCAGTGAAAGCGACTGAAATCATCAAACAGATGATGAAAATGGGCTCAATGGTCACGATCAACCAAGTGTTAGATCAAGAGACTGCCCAATTAGTTGCCGAAGAAATGGGCCACAAAGTGGTGCTAATTCGTGAAAACGAACTTGAACATCAAGTATTGTTAGACCGTGACGATGAGGGTGGCGTTAAGCTGGAATCCCGTGCACCGGTTGTGACCATCATGGGCCACGTTGACCACGGTAAAACGTCTCTGCTTGACTATATTCGCCGCGCGAAAGTGGCTGCTGGCGAAGCCGGTGGTATTACTCAGCATATTGGTGCATACCATGTTGAGACCGAAAACGGCATGATCACTTTCCTCGATACCCCAGGCCACGCCGCGTTTACCGCAATGCGTGCCCGTGGTGCCAAGGCGACCGATATCGTTGTGTTAGTCGTTGCGGCCGATGACGGTGTAATGCCACAGACGATCGAAGCGATCCAACATGCTAAAGCCGGTAACGTGCCGTTAATCGTTGCAGTGAACAAGATGGATAAACCGGAAGCGGATATCGATCGCGTTAAGAGTGAACTGTCACAACACGGTGTTATGTCTGAAGATTGGGGCGGAGACAACATGTTTGCCTTCGTATCCGCTAAGACAGGTGAAGGCGTTGATGATCTGCTCGAAGGTATCCTATTACAAGCTGAAGTATTAGAGCTTAAAGCGGTACGTGATGGCATGGCTGCGGGTGTGGTTATTGAATCCCAACTGGATAAAGGTCGCGGCCCTGTGGCAACGATTCTGGTTCAGGAAGGTACTCTGCGCCAAGGTGATATCGTTCTATGTGGCCTTGAGTACGGTAAAATCCGTGCGATGAAGGATGAGAACGGCCGTTCTATCACTGAAGCGGGTCCATCAATCCCAGTTGAAATTTTGGGTCTGTCTGGCGTACCGTCAGCCGGTGATGAAGCGACCGTCGTACGTGACGAGCGTAAAGCCCGTGAAGTTGCCCTGTATCGTCAAGGTAAGTTCCGTGATGTGAAACTGGCACGTCAGCAAAAATCTAAGCTTGAAAACATGTTCGCGAACATGACAGACGGCGAAGTGAAAGAACTGAACATTGTTCTTAAAGCAGACGTACAAGGCTCACTGGAAGCGATTACCGATTCGTTAACGGGTCTATCTACCGATGAAGTGAAAGTGAACATCATCGCTCGCGGTGTGGGTGCTCTGACCGAAACCGATGCGACTTTAGCCGCGGCTTCTAACGCTATCATGGTTGGCTTTAACGTGCGTGCCGATGCGCAGGCGCGTAAGACTATTGAGAGCGAAAGCGTCGACCTACGCTACTACAGCGTTATCTATAATTTGATTGATGAAGTGAAAGCAGCGATGACAGGTATGCTGTCTCCTGAGTTCAAACAACAAATTATCGGTTTGGCTGAAGTTCGTGATGTGTTCAAATCGCCTAAGCTGGGTGCGATTGCTGGTTGTATGGTGACCGAAGGTACCATCAAACGTAGCGCACCAATCCGCGTACTGCGTGATAACGTGGTGATCTTCGAAGGTGAACTCGAATCTCTGCGTCGCTTTAAAGATGACGTTAACGAAGTTCGCAACGGTATGGAATGTGGTATCGGCGTTAAGAACTACAACGATGTTCGCGTAGGCGACCAAATCGAAGTATTCGAAACCGTCGAAGTGGCACGTACTCTGTAACGATAAAGAGGGCGGCATTAGCCGCCCTTTCGATTTAATGACATTAGCTATGGTACAGATATTATGGCAAAAGAATTCAGTCGTACACGTCGCATAGCACAGCAGTTGCAGCAAGAGCTTGCTCTGGTGTTGCAGCGCGACATGAAAGACCCCCGTATTGGTTTTGTTACCGTGAATGACGTCGATGTCTCCCGTGATTTAAGTTACGCCAAGGTCTTTGTGACCTTCTTTGAGGAAGACAAAGAAGTTGTACAGGAAAAGCTCAACGCGCTGATCAGCGCCGCACCCTATATTCGCACCCTTGTGGCTGGCCGGATGAAGCTGCGAGTGATGCCAGAGCTGCGTTTTGTCTACGATAGCTCATTGGTTGAGGGGATGCGTATGTCTAACCTCGTCAGCCAAGTAATTAATCAAGATAAAGCGAAACAGCAGCAATTTGGCAGTGCTGAAGATGTCCAAGATGTGGACGCGACAGACGATACCGAAGATACAGAAGGTAAAGATTAATGGCTCGTCGTCCAAAAGGCCGCTTCATCGATGGTATCGTGTTGTTGGACAAAGCCACTGGCATGAGTTCCAACTTTGCGCTGCAACGGGTAAAACGCTTTTTAATGCGAACAAAGCCGGACACACGGGCGCGCTCGATCCGCTAGCCACAGGCATGCTACCCGTATGTTTAGGTGAGGCGACCAAGTTTTCACAGCATTTGTTAGATGCCGATAAGCGTTATCTAGTGACGGCAAAACTGGGCCAGCGTACCGATACCAGTGATTCCGATGGCGAAGTGGTGCAGACGCGCCCTATGGATTTTACCGAGATACAGCTATTAGCTGCGCTCGAGCATTTCCGTGGCGATACAATGCAAGTGCCTTCAATGTACTCTGCGTTAAAATATCAGGGACAACCCTTATATAAATATGCGCGTGAAGGCATTGAAGTGCCCCGTGAAGCGCGGCCTATCACGGTATTTGAGCTTAACTTTATCAAGCTTGAAGGCGATGAGTTGACCTTGGACATCCATTGTTCTAAAGGCACTTATATTCGTACTATTATCGATGATCTCGGTGAAATGCTTGGCTGTGGTGCCCATGTGATCATGTTGCGCCGTACCCAAGTGGCACAGTACCCCTATGCTAGAATGGTTACCCTTGAGCAGCTTGAAGCTCTCGTTGCCCAGGCCCAGGAACAGCAGATAGAGCCGAGTCTGCTACTCGATCCGCTTTTATTGCCTATGGATACGGCCGTGGCCGATTTTCCCGAGGTGAATGTACCCGATGCCAGTGCTGCCTATCTGATGCAAGGGCAGGCGGTGCGTGTTGTGGGTTTAGAAGCCGATCAATTAGTACGTATCACCTTAGGGGATACCCGTCGGTTTGTCGGCATTGGCGCGATGAATGATGACGGTCTGTTAGCGCCTAAACGACTCATTGTTATCCATGACGAGCCTGCAAAGTAGCGCATTGAACCAATTCGAAATCATTATTCGATTAAGACCAGCCTTTTATTGCGCTAGGGTTGGATTATGGGTAGAATAGCGCGCCCTCTGGCTGAGTTAGTGATCGGCTAGAGATTCATACTATATATTTGGAGAGACACATGTCACTAAGTACTGAAGCGAAAGCAAAAATCCTGGCTGAATTTGGCCGTGGCGAAAACGACACTGGTTCAACTGAAGTTCAAGTTGCTTTGTTAACTGCGCAAATCAACCATTTGCAAGATCACTTCAAAGAGCACATCCACGATCACCACTCACGTCGTGGTCTGTTACGCATGGTTAGCGCGCGTCGTAAGTTAACTGCTTACCTGAAGCGTACTGATGCAGAGCGTTACAACGCACTGATCCAAAAGTTAGGTCTACGTCGTTAATCTCACGTCGACTAACGTAAAAAAGGAGGCTTAGCCTCCTTTTTTATTATTCTAAATTGGGTTTTCTCTAAGTTGCTCAACCGTCAACCGTCAACCGTCAACCCTCATGCCATCTACCACTTGCCATCGATATGGGCAAGGCTCGCGGTTTGGCTTGAAATATAGAGGGCTTCAAAATCTGCTTGTGGTAAAGGTTGGCTAAAATAGAAACCTTGTCCAATCTGGCATCGATTTTCCTTAAGCCAGTCGAGTTGAAGCTCATTTTCAATCCCTTCGGCAACGATCGTTAAATTGAGCTGCTTCCCAAGCATTAAGATGGTGGATGCAATTGCACTATCGCAGGGTAAATCCGATACAAAACAACGGTCAATTTTCATCGTCGTGATGGGAAGATGTCGCAGGTATGAGAGTGAAGAATACCCGGTGCCAAAATCGTCTACTGCGATACCAAACCCAGCGGATTTCAATTGTTCAAGTTTATTGATGGCCTGCTCAATGTCATTCATTAATGAGGTTTCGGTGATCTCTATTTCTAACAGATCAGGTTGGATCTGATAGCGCAACGCCATTTGCTTGATATCGGATACTAGGCTTGCATCGGCAAATTGTTGCGACGCAACATTAATCGCAATTGGGATCGCATAGTTATATTTTTTCTGCCATTCCCTTAATGTTTTACAGCTTTGCTCTATCACCCAGCGACCAATTGGAATAATGATGCCAGTTTCTTCGGCCACAGGAATAAATGACATAGGGCTGATTAAACGGCCGTCTTTTTGCCAACGAATGAGGGCTTCACAGGCGATAACCTTACCGGTTTGCAGATCGAGTTTAGGTTGGAAATAAAGTAAAAATTCATTGTTTTTTAGTGCATCGTGTAATGATGCTTCGGTACGTAAACGTACGGCAGCGCGTTCGGTCATCTGCTGTTTAAAGAAGGCCCATTGGTTCGAACCCGCCGCTTTTGCGCTGTACATGGCGATATCCGCATGACGGATAAGATCCTCTGCGCTGTTACCGTCTTCGGGATAAATTGAAATACCAATGGACGCCGCCGGATGGATCGCATGCTCGTTGAGCTGAATAGGCACATTGAGTTGAACTAACAGTTTATCGACAAAGTCTGCCGCTTGATCCGGTGACTGGACCGCGTCGGCCAAAATCACAAATTCATCTCCCCCCAAACGAGATACAGTACCTTTATCACCCACAACACGTTCGAGAATGCGGGCTATTCTGGCTAAGAACTGATCGCCGAGGGCGTGACCGAGGGAGTCATTGATATTTTTAAAGCGATCTAAGTCGATAAACATCAAAGCAAAACTGCGTTTATGAACTCGGGCGCGTTGAATTGTAACTGCGATGGTTTCGAGCAATAGCGTCCTGTTAGGTAATCCGGTGAGAGGATCTCGGGTCGCCATTTTACGCAGTTTAGATTGTGTTTGGCTAAATTGAATGAGGATTTGATTAAATTTAGAGGTCACTAAGCCTAATTCATCATCCTTATGGGCGTTGGACATGGGGAGTAAATTTTCATCCGGCGAATCGGGCTCAATCTTATCAATTGCTTCGCTTATTCTTGCTATTGGCTGGGTTAAGAAACGGTGAAATACCACCGAGAGCACTAAGGTGAGCAATAAGGCGCGGGCTAATGTAGCTAGGAAGCCTAGTTTTAGCTGTGAAAACAGTGTATTGGTCAACTCTTGTGTGTCGTAGAAAATAGTCAGTGTGCCGATAAGCTGCTGTTTTTGGGTGCCTTCAAAATAGAAGGGACGGTACAAGGGCCGAGAGATTTCTTTCAGATCATCGAAGAGTTTATTGCTGAGACTGATAAATGTTTGCGAGTTATTTTTTTATTATTACTGACGGAAACAAACATTGAACCATCGTCGAGTTCAATCACCGCCGAGCCTACGTGTTCGACTTTGATAGCACCTTCTAAGGTTTGCCTCGCTAAATTATCATCCAAGGCCCAAACGGCATTGGCTGCTGGCTGCTCCACTGAATCGAGTAGTTCCTGCTGCGTGGCTGTAAGTTGTTGTTTTGTCGTTATGACAACGAGGGCAATCTCAACGATAAAAATAGCGATAGCGAAAAATAACGCAGTAAATACGACGAGGTTAGTTTGTTTCCAAGTCAGGGATTTAAAGCGACCCGTCATTCAGCTCGTCCTTTATAATTGTTTTTCGCCATAGGGATGATTTTCCGTATCAAATGAAAGTATAACTCTTTGTTGATTTACCCACTTTAGTGAAAAGATAGGTCTTTGTCATCATTATCTGCTCTTTATCTATTGTCCTTAATTGCAGTATACTTACGCGCGTAATTCAAGGTCATTAATTAAGGAATGGGTCACGTGAATCCAATTGTAAAGAGTTTTGAGTATGGTCAACATACAGTCACCCTGGAAACGGGTGTTATAGCGCGTCAAGCCGATGCAGCCGTGTTAGCGAGTATGGGTGACACGACAGTGTTAGTCACTGTTGTAGGTAAAAAAGAAGCCGAAGCCGGTCGTGACTTTTTCCCTCTGACTGTTAACTATCAAGAAAAGACCTACGCAGCGGGTAAAATTCCTGGTGGTTTCTTTAAGCGTGAAGGTCGTCCTTCAGAAGATGAGACATTAATCGCTCGTCTGATTGACCGCCCAATTCGTCCTCTTTTCCCTAATGGTTTCAAAAACGAAGTTCAAGTGATCATTACTGTGGTTTCTGTCGATCCACAAATCGAGCCAGACATCATTTCGATGATCGGTACTTCAGCGGCGTTGGCTATTTCTGGTATTCCATTCAGCGGTCCTTTAGGTGCGGCTCGTGTGGGTTATATTAATGGCGAATACGTACTGAACCCAACTGTTGCTCAAATCGAGACTAGCCAACTGAACTTAGTAGTTGCGGGTACCGAAAGCGCAGTATTAATGGTGGAATCAGAAGCCCAAGCATTACCAGAAGAAGTGATGTTAGGTTCTGTTGTTTACGGTCACGAGCAACAACAAGTGGTTATCAAAGCGATTGCTGAATTTAAAGCAGAAGCTGGCAAACCAATGTGGAATTGGACCGCACCAGTACAAGATGAAACCTTAGTCGCTCAAATTAAAGAGTTGGCTGAAGCGGGTTTAGGCGATGCCTATAAAATTCAAGTTAAACAAGAGCGTTATGCTCAAGTTTCTGTGGTTAAAGCGGCAGTGAAGGAAGCTTTGTTAGCAAGCAACCCAGACGTTGATTTGCGTGAAGTTGATAATTTACTGGGCAGCTTAGAGAAGAAAGTGGTCCGTGGTCGCATTATCCGTGGCGAGCCTCGTATCGACGGTCGTGAACCAGACATGATCCGTGCATTAAGCGTGTTAGCGGGCGTATTGCCACGTACTCACGGTAGCGCACTGTTCACCCGTGGCGAAACTCAAGCCTTAGTGACTTGTACTTTAGGTACTGAACGTGATGCACAGAAGATCGACAGCATCATGGGCGAGCGCACTAACCGTTTCATGCTGCACTATAACTTCCCTCCATACTCTGTTGGTGAAACAGGCATGGTGGGTTCACCTAAGCGCCGCGAAATCGGTCATGGTAAGTTAGCATGGCGCGGTATCAACGCTGTTATGCCTTCAGCTGCTGAATTCCCATACAGCGTGCGCGTGGTATCTGAAATCACTGAATCTAACGGTTCAAGCTCTATGGCGTCAGTATGTGGTACTTCTCTCGCGCTGATGGATGCCGGTGTACCTATCAAGACTTCTGTCGCGGGTATCGCTATGGGTCTAGTGAAAGAAGGCGATGATTTCGTTGTTCTTTCTGACATCTTAGGTGATGAAGATCATTTAGGTGATATGGACTTTAAAGTGGCGGGTACCCGTAATGGTATTACTGCACTGCAGATGGATATCAAGATCGAAGGTATCACTAAAGAAATCATGGAAATCGCACTGCAACAAGCCTATGGCGCACGTGTGCATATCCTGAACGTGATGGACCAGGCCATTGGTTCACACCGTGCTGATATTTCTGATCACGCACCACGCATCACCACGATCAAAATTAACCCAGAAAAAATCCGTGACGTTATCGGTAAAGGTGGCGCAGTTATTCGCGCTCTGACCGAAGAAACGGGCACTACGATTGAACTGGAAGATGATGGTACTGTGAAGATTGCCTCTTCGAATGGCGAAGCAACCAAAGAAGCTATCCGTCGTATCGAAGAAATCACTTCAGAAGTGGAAGTGGGCCGTATCTACAATGGTAAGGTTATTCGTATCGTTGATTTCGGTGCCTTCGTGAACATTCTGCCGGGCAAAGATGGTTTAGTACACATTTCACAGATCAGTGATGAGCGTGTGGCTAACGTGTCTGATCACCTTGAACTGAACCAAGAAGTGACAGTTAAAGTCATGGAAGTGGATCGTCAAGGCCGTGTAAGGCTGTCAATTAAAGAAGCACAAACGAAAGAAGCTGCTGCAGAATAATTGAGGGATAAACTCAGTATTCCCAAGCACTTTTAAGTGACTGTCCAAAAAGGAGATCAATTGATCTCCTTTTTATTTGTTCAAATTTAATTAAGTTACGATTAATGCTATTCGTCAATAGCAGTCCTGTGGTGGGATTGCTATCATGAACATTCTTCTGCGAGTGTTGGGAATCTAAAAAGGTAGAAATGGATGAGTCTTAAAATTAGAACCGCTATTGTTGCTGTGCTGGCGGCGGGTGCCAGCCTGATGTTGGCTGGATGTGCAACCACTCAGTCTCCCTTAGAGAACCACAACGATGTTGAAGGTAAGTTAGTCGTTGCACCAGTCATGCCCGATTATAAAGTCGAAGTGACACTGGCAAAACTCAATGAGATTTTATCTGCCGTTGAGCTAACTAATGAGCAAAGAGCGCGTTTTCACTATGACCGCGGTGTGATTTATGACAGTGTGGGGTTAAGATTACTCGCACGTATTGATTTTATGCAAGCGTTGAAGCTCCAGCCTGATCTGGCCGATGCTTATAATTTTCTTGGGATTTATTACACTCAGGAAGGGGAATACGACAGTGCCTATGAAGCCTTCGATGGCGTGTTAGAACTCTCACCTAATTACGATTACGCCTATTTAAATCGTGGTATAGCGCTCTATTATGGGGATCGTAATGACCTCGCGGTAAAGGATATGCAAGCCTTTTATGCCGGTGATAATAAAGATGGTTACCGCGCATTGTGGCTGTATTTGATCCAATCAAAAGACAGTGTCGACGAAGCCAAACGCCAATTACAGGAACACCGCAAGGGCCTCGAGGCCGATGCCTGGTCAACCGTTATCGTTGATCACTATCTTGGCTTAAAAAGCCGTGATGATGTTTTTGCCGCGGCAAAATTAGGGCTGACTCATCCCAAAGAATATGCTGAGCGCTTATGTGAGGCCTATTTCTATCTAGCCAAAATGGCAATAGAGACTAAGCACTATCAGGATGCCGCTAACTATTTACGCCTAGCGTTGGCGACCAATATCTATGATTTTGTCGAACACAGATATGCACGCATCGAACTGGCAAAAGTTAAAGGCTTGCTAGAGGATGCAAAATAACCTTTGTGCACCCGAGTTCATCTCGGGCTTTGCCTAGCCAAGTGAGCAGTGAGGCGCTATAATTTGCGCCTTTTTAGCGATACTAGTGCATAGGTTAACATGTCAGGCAATAAAGTAGAGGTCGATAAACGTCGCACCTTCGCGATCATATCGCACCCCGACGCGGGTAAAACAACCATTACCGAAAAAGTGCTGTTATTCGGAAACGCTTTGCAGAAAGCGGGTACGGTTAAAGGCAAAAAATCGGGTCAGCATGCTAAGTCTGACTGGATGGAAATGGAGAAGGACCGTGGTATTTCTATTACTACGTCTGTGATGCAATTTCCTTACGGTGGCGCCCTCGTTAACCTACTCGACACGCCTGGTCACGAAGATTTCTCGGAAGATACCTATCGTACTCTCACCGCGGTTGACTCCTGTCTGATGGTCATCGACTCGGCAAAGGGGGTTGAAGATCGCACCATCAAGTTGATGGAAGTGACCCGTCTGCGTGATACGCCGATCGTGACGTTTATGAACAAACTTGACCGTGATATTCGCGATCCTGTTGAGTTAATGGACGAAGTCGAAGATGTACTCAATATCGCCTGTGCACCTATTACTTGGCCTATAGGTTCGGGTAAAGAATTTAAGGGCGTGTACCATATTCTGCGCGATGAAGTGGTGCTTTATCAAGGCGGTATGGGACACACTATTCAAGAACGTCGCGTGATTGAAGGCATTAATAATCCAGATTTAGATAAAGCGATTGGCAGCTATGCAGCTGACCTGCGTGATGAGATGGAATTAGTGCGTGGTGCATCGAACGAGTTCGACCATGCGGCTTTCTTGAAAGGCGAGTTGACCCCCGTGTTCTTCGGTACAGCATTAGGTAACTTCGGTGTGGATCATATTCTCGACGGTATTGTCGAGTGGGCACCTAAGCCACTACCGCGCGAAAGCGATGTACGGATGATCATGCCAGATGAAGAAAAATTCACCGGTTTTGTGTTTAAGATCCAAGCTAACATGGATCCCAAGCACCGTGACCGTGTCGCCTTTATGCGTGTCTGTTCGGGCCGATATGAACAAGGCATGAAGATGCATCATGTGCGAATTGGTAAGGATGTTAACGTTAGCGATGCGCTGACCTTTATGGCGGGTGACCGCGAGCGCGCCGAAGAGGCTTATCCAGGCGATATTATCGGTTTACATAACCACGGTACTATTCGTATTGGTGATACTTTTACCCAAGGTGAAAAGTTCCGTTTCACTGGCGTGCCTAACTTTGCGCCGGAAATGTTCCGCCGTATTCGTCTGCGCGATCCGCTCAAACAAAAGCAATTGCTTAAAGGTTTAGTGCAGTTATCTGAGGAAGGTGCTGTGCAGGTATTCCGTCCATTAGACACCAACGACTTGATCGTGGGTGCTGTGGGTGTGCTGCAGTTTGAAGTGGTGGTTGGTCGTTTAAAGAGCGAATACAACGTCGAAGCCATTTACGAAGGTATTAGTGTTTCTACCGCACGCTGGGTTTATTGCAAAGATGAGCGTAAGCTAGAAGAGTTCCGCCGCAAGTGTAGCCAGAACTTGGCCCTCGATGGTGGTGATAATTTGACTTATATTGCGCCAACTATGGTTAACCTTAATCTTTCAATGGAAAGATACCCTGATATAGAGTTTGCGAAAACCCGCGAGCATTAATCTTGGTTGGTTTACAGCAGTGTTTAAATGGCGGTGTGTTACCGCCATTTTTGTATCTAATTTACGGTTTGGGATGCTGATATGGCTAATTGGATCACAAAATCATGGCAAGCTTACATTCGATGGTGCGATCGAATGGGGCTCACTCCTGAAAATCGCCGTTGTTGCATGCCACGCCTTGAGGATCCCCCGCTCGCCCCTAAGTGCTCGACTAAAGCACCTAGTCTACCAAACGCATCGAAACCTACATTGAAACCTGCATTGAAACCTGAGTGTAAGCCCGATGATGAGTGAGGTGTTTGTGTATGTTAGATACCCACGCACACTTAGATTTTCCTGAGTTTGATGCTGACCGTGAGCAAGTGGTTCAGCGTATGCAACAAGCTGGGATCAGCAATCTGATCATCCCTGGCGTTTCCCCCAGTCACTGGCAAAAACAACTCGCCGTTGCACAGCAATATCAAGCCTATTTTGCACTAGGCATCCATCCATGGTTTTGCCCTGAGGATGTTGACGCAGGGATCTTAGCATTAACATCTAAAGTTACTTCGTTGCTCGAATGTCCTCGTTTTGTTGCCATTGGTGAATGTGGCCTAGATGCGCTTTATCCCTCAACTTGGCCGCAACAGTTAGCTTTTTTTGAGGCACAACTGGCATTAGCTAAATCCGTTAATCTGCCGGTTATCGTCCATAGCGTGAAAACGCATTCCGAGGTTTTGGCCTGTTTGAAAAAGCATCAATTGCCTAGAGGCGGCGTGATACATGCTTTTTCTGGCAGTGTTGAGATTGCGCAAGAATACATCAAATTAGGTTTTAAGCTTGGGATTGGTGGTTTGATCATGAATTCCAACGCCAAAAAATTGCTCAAAACAGTCGCTGAATTATCGCTCGAAAACTTCCTACTTGAGACTGATTCTCCCGCCATGACACCGATAAATGTTACTGAAAAACGTAACCAGCCCGCCAATGCTGCGCTTTTTATCGACAAAATTGCAACTTTGCAAAAAAAATCAAGTGTTCTAATATCAGAACACTTGATGTTGAATGCTGTGCAACTGTTTGACCTTTAGTTGTTTTTAATTAAACAGGTGTAGGTCGCATTAGCATTCTTCACTAAGCGATTGAAATTAAACTCCAAAAATTTGATCAAAACGACGATTTTCGACTTTGCCTCGGGTATAATCTGACTCGGAAATAGGTTGATTAACAACATAATTAAAAAGTGTTAACAATAGGGTGATGGTTAATGAATATATTGATGAGTTTAGTAGGGGTGGTCGTCCTACTTGCGATAGGTTTCCTCCTATCGAATAACAAAAAAGCAATTAATCTACGTACTGTGGGTGGTGCATTAGCCATCCAAGCCGCCTTCGGTGGTTTTGTACTGTACGTTCCTGTCGGTAAAGATATTCTGAAAAGTGTATCTGACGCCGTCTCTAGCGTAATTGGCTATGCACAAAACGGTATCGGTTTCCTGTTTGGTGATTTAGCTAACTTCAAACTTGGCTTTATTTTCGCTGTTAACGTATTGCCAGTTATCGTGTTCTTCTCTTCTCTGATCGCCGTTCTGTACTACTTAGGCATCATGCAGTGGATCATCCGTATCATCGGTGGCGGTCTACAAAAAGCATTGGGCACAAGCCGTACTGAATCTATGTCAGCGACTGCTAACATCTTCGTTGGTCAAACAGAAGCACCGTTAGTCGTTCGTCCATTCATTCCAACTATGACGCAATCTGAACTGTTTGCGATCATGGTGGGTGGTCTAGCTTCTATTGCGGGTTCTGTATTAGCAGGCTATGCGCAGATGGGCGTGCCTATCGAGTACTTAGTTGCTGCGTCATTTATGGCGGCACCAGGTGGCCTATTAATGGCTAAGCTGATGCACCCAGAAACTGAAGCTGCTAAAAACGATATGGATGAGCTGCCAGAAGATCCTGATAAGCCAGCTAACGTATTAGACGCTGCTGCAGCGGGTGCTTCATCTGGTATGCACTTAGCGCTGAACGTGGGTGCCATGCTGTTAGCCTTCGTTGGTTTGATTGCGATGATCAACGGCATTATCGGTGGTGTGGGCGGTTGGTTTGGTGTTGAAGGTTTAACACTGGAACTGATCCTAGGTTATGTGTTCATGCCTTTAGCTTTCCTAATCGGTGTGCCTTGGAACGAAGCTTTAGTTGCTGGTTCTTTCATTGGTCAAAAGATCATTGTTAACGAATTCGTTGCCTACTTAAACTTTGCTCCATACTTAAAAGACATTGCTGACGGCGGCATGATAGTCGCTGAAACGGGTTTAGCTATGACAGACAGAACTAAGGCGATTATTTCGTTTGCTCTGTGTGGTTTCGCTAACTTGTCTTCAATTGCAATTCTGCTTGGTGGTTTAGGTGCTATGGCTCCTAACCGTCGCCATGATTTAGCGAAAATGGGTATTCGTGCGGTTATTGCCGGCTCACTCGCTAACTTAATGAGCGCCACAATTGCGGGTCTGTTCTTAGCTATCTAAGTTAAGGCAGTCGCAGGGGGGAACCCCACTAACTAGGTCCTGGCTATGCAGGGCAGGACCTAAGTTAATTCAACCATTTTCCAGTAGTGATTCCTGTAGTGAATAGTTTCTCCGATTGCATTGATCAGAATACAAGGAAATTCGATTTGTTATTCTGTTCGTATGTCGTGAATGCACGGTTAAGTTAATTAATCGTGATAATGAAGTCGCGACTTTGTTCACAATTAAGAATTTTGTGTTCGTGATTTTACGCTAGATTATTGAGATTTTTTTAATCGAGGTAGAATGCGAGCGCCACAAAAAGAACGCTATCCTCGATGGTAGCAAACAAGATAAATGGGGTTGATGATGAAAAATGTTAAAACTTTAGCTTTAGCCGCTACTGCTGTAGCTGCAATCTCTGGCAACGCATTTGCTGCAGACCGTACTGATCTTCACGGTTCTGACTATAAGTGGATGCAGTTCAACGCTATGTACTCTATCGGTGAAAAACCAGATAACCCAGCTACTGGCGACCAACATAACTACTTAGAAATGGAATTCGGCGGCCGTTCTGGCATTTTCGATCTCTATGGTTATGTTGACGTATTCAACTTAGCAAACGAGCACACCAAAGATGGTGACAAGAACCCTGGTTCTGGCACCAGCAAGCTGTTCATGAAGTTTGCACCACGTGTATCTATCGATGCATTAACTGGTAAAGATTTATCTTTCGGCCCAGTACAAGAAGTTTACTTCTCAACTCTGTTCAACTGGGACGGTCTGAACGGTGAAGGCGTGAACTCTACATTCTGGGGTGTTGGTGCTGACGTAAACGTGCCTTGGTTAGGCAAAACAGGTATGAACCTGTACGGTTACTATGACATGAACGCGAAAGAGTGGAACGGTTACCAATTCTCTGCTAACTGGTTCAAACCTTTCTACTTCTTCGATAACAAGAGCTTCCTATCATTCCAAGGTTACATCGATTACCAATTCGGTGCTGACGAAGATAAGACTGCTTTCGTACCAAAAACCTCTGATGGTGGTAACATCTTCTTCGGTCTATACTGGCACTCAGATCGCTATGCTCTGGGCTATGGTCTGAAAGGCTTTAAAGACGTTTACCTGTTAGAAGATGGTGCTGGTGCTCTTGCTTTAGAATCAACAGGTTGGTCACACTACCTGTCAGCTACTTACAAGTTCTAATTTCTTGTAAGAGTCGTTGGAGCCGCGATGGCGGCTCCATCTTTTATATGTCATGAATCTTTATCTAAACCCATTTATAATTTGAGCAGTGCGTTTATATAAAGGTTTGTGTTTTTCTCGCGCTAAAACGGATTTTTCGCGGAAAAGTAGGAACAAGGTTTTATTCGTATCCTCTCTTCCGGTCTTCAAGGATTCAAGTCGTGACCACTTATAGTCAATTTAAGTGTCAGGATGCGTATGTGTTATGCATAGGCAAGATTGAATACCTAATAAACATGTAATTTGCCCTACACAAATTACTCGGCATCGCCTGAAGGCCCGGCCATATAAAAATAATCAAAAATAATGCCACCTCTAAGCCTTGCTTTTAAGAGACTGATTTATATTTATTTAATTTTTCTTTTGGAGAGCTATTATGACTGATTTAAAAAAAGCAGCACAACGCGCCATCGAGTTAATGGATTTAACCACATTGAATGATGACGACACCGATCAGAAAGTGATTGATCTGTGCCATAAAGCGAAAACCGCCGCTGGCAACACCGCTGCGATCTGCATTTACCCACGTTTTATCCCCATTGCACGTAAAACCTTAGATGAGATTGGCGCCGAAGATATTCAAATCGCCACTGTGACTAACTTCCCCCATGGTAATGATGATATTGCGATTGCCGTACTTGAAACCCGCGCAGCGGTTGCCTACGGTGCCGATGAAGTCGACGTGGTATTCCCATACCGAGCTCTGATGGAAGGTAACGAAACCATAGGTTTTGAGTTAGTTAAAGCCTGTAAAGAGGCCTGTGGTGAAGTCTTACTGAAAGTGATTATCGAGTCTGGTGTATTAGCCGATCCTGCGCTTATTCGCCGTGCGTCAGAGCTTTCAATCGATGCGGGTGCGGATTTTATCAAAACCTCTACGGGTAAAGTGCCCGTTAACGCCACCCTAGAAGCGGCCGAGATCATGCTGACTGTGATCAGTGAAAAGAACCCTAAGGTAGGCTTTAAGCCTGCTGGTGGTGTACGCGATGCTGCCCAAGCCGCAGAGTTCTTAGGGGTTGCCGAACGTATTCTGGGTGCTGACTGGGTGTCTCCACGTACCTTTAGATTTGGGGCTTCAAGCTTACTCAACAGCTTGTTACACACCTTAGAATTAGCCGATGCGCCTAAGCCTACCCAAGGCTATTAATCACAGATTAATACAAAAAGGGTATATCGAATCTAATTAAGTGTGACCTAAATCTAGTTGAAAACATCAGAACTTCGATAGCATGTGTTTGTAATATTGCTACAGTTTTGATGTTTCATTGCAAAGATAAATGCCAGACTTTGGGTTTGGTGTTTATCTTGGAGGCAGTATCATGTTTCTAGCTCAAGAAATTATTCGTAAGAAACGTAATGGTTTAGCGTTAAGTTCCGAAGAGATACAGTTCTTTGTTAAGGGCATAACCACCAATGCCGTGTCCGAAGGCCAGATTGCCGCATTAGGTATGGCAGTGTACTTTAATGACATGAATATGGATGAAAGAATCGCGTTAACGCTTGCAATGCGCGATTCGGGCACTGTGCTTAACTGGCAATCTTTAGGCCTTAACGGACCTGTAATCGACAAGCACAGTACGGGCGGTGTCGGTGATGTCATCAGCCTAATGCTTGGCCCTATGGCCGCCGCCTGTGGTGGTTATGTGCCGATGATTTCAGGCCGTGGCCTAGGTCATACCGGCGGAACCTTAGATAAGTTTGATGCCATTCCTGGTTATCAGACCGAGCCTTCAAGCGAACTGTTCCGCAAGGTCGTTAAAGAGGTCGGTGTGGCCATTATCGGTCAAACGGGCGATCTGGTTCCCGCCGATAAACGTTTCTATTCCATCCGTGATAATACCGCAACCGTCGAATCCATCTCCCTTATTACCGCCTCCATTCTTTCTAAGAAATTAGCTTGTAGCTTAGATGCATTGGCGATGGACGTTAAAGTTGGTAGCGGCGCCTTTATGCCCACCTATGAAGCCTCCGAGGAATTAGCTCGCAGTATTGCGGCGGTGGCTAATGGCGCAGGCACTAAAACCACAGCCTTACTCACCGACATGAACCAAGTATTAGCGTCATGTGCGGGTAACGCGGTTGAAGTGAAAGAAGCCATCGATTTCTTGACCGGTGCTTACCGTAATCCTCGTCTATACGCTGTGACGATGGGACTCTGTGCTGAGATGTTACTCCTCGGTGGCCTTGCCACTGACGAAGCGGATGCCCGAGCTAAGTTAAACCGCGTATTGGATAACGGCCGTGCTGCCGAGATCTTTGGCAAGATGGTTTCAGGCCTAGGTGGCCCAGTCGACTTTGTCGAAAACTACAGTAAGTACTTACCGCAATCGCAAATTATTCGTCCTGTATTTGCCGATACTCAAGGGTTTGCCCACAGCATGGATACCCGCGAACTGGGTTTAGCCGTGGTCACCCTAGGTGGCGGGCGCCGTAAACCGGGCGATGCACTAGACTATAGTGTTGGCCTAACTCAAGTATGCGCCCTCGGCGATAAAATTGACTCATCAACACCGATTGCAGTGATCCACGCACAATCTGAAGCGGCCTTTGCCGAAGCGGAAAATGCAGTCAAAAAAGCGATTCACATTGGTGAAACCGCTCCTGAAAAAACACCTGAGATCTACGCTTACATTCGTGCGTCGGATCTTTAAGGAAGTATTATGAAACGTACAATTATTATGATGTTGGACTCCTTTGGCATTGGCGCTGCAGCCGATGCCGCCAAGTTTGGGGATTTAGGATCTGACACTTTTGGTCATATTGCGAAGGCCTGCGCCGAAGGCAAAGCCGATATTGGCCGTGAAGGCCCACTTAAACTACCTAACCTAGCGCGCTTAGGCCTAGGCCATGCGGCCATGGAAAGCACAGGTACCTTTGCGCCTGGTTTTGGTGACAATGTTCAGCTGATTGGGGCCTATGGTCATGCCCAAGAGTTAAGTTCGGGTAAAGATACCCCGAGTGGTCACTGGGAAATGGCGGGTGTGCCCGTGTTATTTGACTGGGGCTATTTCAGCGAGCACCAAAATTCATTCCCGAAAGAACTGACGGATAAGATTTTAGCCCGTGCGGGGCTCGATGGCTTTTTAGGGAACTGCCATGCTTCTGGTACTACTATTCTGGAAGAATTAGGTGAAGAGCATATGCGCTCTGGCAAACCCATTTTTTATACCTCGGCGGATTCGGTATTCCAAATTGCCTGCCATGAAGGCACTTTTGGCTTAGAGAACCTATATCGTCTTTGCGAAATTGCCCGTGAAGAGTTAGAGCCTTACAACATCGGTCGCGTGATTGCGCGTCCATTCGATGGTACAGGCCCAAGCGACTTTGCTCGCACCGGTAACCGTAAGGATTACTCCCTCGAGCCGCCTGCGAAAACAGTATTAGATAAGTTAAAAGCCGCTGGTGGTGAAGTGGTGAGTGTAGGCAAGATCGCCGATATTTATGCTTACTGTGGTATCACCAAGAAGGTGAAGGCAAACGGTTTAGAAGCACTGTTTGATGCGACGTTAGCCGAAGTAAAATCCGCCGGTGATAACACTATAGTGTTTACTAACTTCGTAGATTTTGACTCTCACTATGGTCATCGCCGTGATGTAGCGGGCTATGCTAAGGGGCTGGAGTATTTTGATGCCCGCTTGCCCGAAATGCTGGCCTTACTGGGTGAAGACGATCTACTCATTTTAACCGCAGATCATGGCTGCGATCCAACATGGCAAGGTACGGATCATACCCGTGAGTATGTGCCTGTACTTGCCTATGGTGCTGGCTTAAAAGCCGGAACGCTTGGGCGCCGCAATAGTTTTGCCGATATAGGCCAATCAATTGCAAGTCACTTTAAGCTTGAACCAATGGCCTATGGTGAGTCGTTTATTTAATTAAACGCGCTGGATATCGATTTGGCGGCTGATATTTGGCCGTCAGTAAACAAAGACTTAAGTCTTAATAAAATAAACAGGGGTTATTTCGATGGCAACACCACACATTAATGCAGTAGAGGGCGCATTCGCTGAGACGGTTCTGTTTCCTGGCGATCCATTACGTGCAAAATATATTGCTGAAACATTCTTAGAAAATGTTGAGCAAGTGACTGACGTTCGAAACATGCTAGGTTTTACCGGTACTTACAAAGGTAAACGTATTTCTGTTATGGGTTCAGGCATGGGTATTCCTTCATGCTCAATCTATGCAACTGAATTAATTAAAGACTACGGCGTTAAGAACCTGATCCGCGTGGGTACTTGTGGCGCGATCAGCACTGACGTTAAAGTGCGTGATGTGATCATCGGCATGGGTGCTTGTACCGATTCTCAAGTAAACCGTTTACGTTTCAAAGGCCAAGATTTCGCTGCTATCGCGAACTACGAGCTGATGAATGCCGTGATCGAATCTGCCAAAGCCAAAGGCACTAAGATCCGCGTTGGTAACGTATTCTCTGCCGATTTATTCTACACTCCAGATCCACAAATGTTTGACGTGATGGAAAAAATGGGTGTGCTAGGGGTAGAGATGGAAGCGGCTGGTTTATACGGTGTTGCCCATGAATTTGGTGCCCGCGCCCTGTGTGTTGTGACTGTATCCGATCA
Source organism: Shewanella sp. HN-41 (assembly GCF_000217915.1). GTDB lineage: Bacteria > Pseudomonadota > Gammaproteobacteria > Enterobacterales > Shewanellaceae > Shewanella. Next base: position 415,769 of record NZ_AFOZ01000014.1, read on the forward strand.
TATCCGCACCGGTGAAAAAACCACTGCAGAAGAACGCCAAACGACCTTCAATGATATGATTATCATGACCTTAGATGCGGCTATTACCCTGTAATTGTTGTTAGGGTTAAAAAGGGTTCGCAATGCGAACCCTTTTTTATGGGCGTCGATCAATCCCGCCGTCGAGTGTATTGCGGATGTTGAGGGATATTAACCCGTGGAGTCCGTATCGAGATCGCTAGGTTGGATAGGGCTTTTCTCCGCGCTGGTTCTTGTCTGGGTTTTAACTCGGCGAACCGTTTTCACTTTAGGCTTTAATTCAGACTTCTCTGCCTGAATAACACTTTCAGAATGACGAGCTTCTTGTTCTGGTTTTATGTTGCCGCCACTCTTTTCCTCTGGCTTGGGTTTATCCTTTGCCTTCGGTTGATCATTCGGATTGCTTAGGCTTATCTCGGCATCATCCTTAGCACTCTCTTCTAAATTGTCCTCGGTATTTTTGGGAGTATCGGATGTGGTTAATTCTGCGTCTGTCGCTCCTCTCTCTTTGGCATTGTTATTTTTTTGGGGATTTTGGCGTAACTTAACCCGGGTGCGACGGCGGTCAAAATCGGCGCGTTTAAAGGATAAGGCGCGGGATAACAACATGCCGATTAAACCCGCGACCAGCAGCATCATTTGCTGTTGCTCCATATTCAGGTTATGGGCTTCTTTAATTTCATTGAAAAATAATTTGGTATCGAGCCTGACCTCAACATAACCGAGATTTTTACCCTCTTGGATCACAGGTTCAACATAGGGAGGATATTTGCTGAGCTGCAGGTTCATTTCCTCGGAGTCAGGGTCTGTTCCTTCTTTGGAAATACTTTGGGCAAAGGAGAGTCGGATGCCTTGGTCACTGAATATTGCCGCGGAGATGACCTTTGGATCTTCGACTAGCGCACTGGCGAGCCATTGCAACTGCTCATCATTCTGCAACTGCAGTGCCGGTGCCGCACTGTAGGCGGTTTGTTGTACCAGTAATCTTGCCATCTTTTGCGTTTGGGACTTTAGAAGCAGTTGACCTTGTAGTAGGCTTGTCTGCCACAATTGCACTAAGCCCACCATCAAGGTCAAAGCGATGGCGATTTGGAGCAGTCTACTGATTTTATGGCTTTTCTTAAGCCCTTTAAGATATAACACTTCGACCCTTAACATTTAACACGCTTGCCTAATCATAATTGATTATGAGTGAGCCCGATAGTTGGAGAATCCCCGTCCTATGGAAAGCTTGAACCAAGATGCATTATTTGTATGGTTAGCCGCTAGCCCCTCGCCACGGTTTGAATACCAAGGGCATGCCTTTGAAGCTTACCAAGAGTCAGCGGGTGCGCCATTGGGTTCTCTCTTTCGTATGCGGCTAATTTATGACGATCTTAGTGTTGAAAGTGCACTCTCGGCTTGGGTGCTTTCTCTGGCTAAAGCACTTGGGCCTGAAGTTATTTATATCGCGCCCATTCGCCGCCAAGTGGCTTTGCACTGTATTGAGCTTACCTTACCCCTTGAACCTAGCCGCGAGTTGCTAGCGACTTTCCCCGATGATTTAGCCGAATGTCATGTGATTAGACAGGCATTGCCTAAGCTGAGTGAACCTGGTTTATTGGTCATGGATATGGATTCAACCGCGATTCAAATCGAATGTATTGACGAATTGGCGGCGATGGCGGGGGTTGGTGAGCGAGTGGCTGCAATTACTGAGCGTGCCATGTTGGGAGAGTTGGATTTTGAGCAAAGCTTACGTCAACGGGTGGCCCAACTTAAGGGGGCTGATGCCAGCATTATTGAGATCCTATGTGATCGCCTACCTTTAATGTCCGGACTTGAACCTATGCTTACCGAGCTTAAGTCGCACCATTGGCGCTTAGTGGTTGCTTCGGGTGGCTTCACACCTTTTTGTCGGCCATTTGAAGCAGCTATTAAACTTAGATGCGGCCTTTGCCAATGAGTTAGTGATTACTGACGGACGGCTCGTCGGTGAAGTGACGGGAAAGGTTGTCGATGCCCAATTTAAGGCCGATGTGATCGCCGCCTGTAGTGGCGATTGGCAAATTCCACAGGGACAAAGAGTTGCCATTGGCGATGGTGCCAATGATATTCCTATGGTTCAAGCGGCAGACTTTGGCATTGCCTTTCATGCGAAACCTAAGTTAGCCGCTGCGGCCGATGCGAATATTCGTCGGCTTGATTTACGGGTTTTGCCTTATTTACTGCAGTATTAGACTATTTTTCAACGTGATAAACTGCTTAGGTCAAAACCAAAGTTAGAGTAATGACTCTTGTTTTTTGAATCCGAGCTGGTAGTTTAGTCTTACTTGATAAACTACCAGTGACTTATTTTGACTCAGCACGCCTCGGTTTCGACCATTTCACAGTTTTCGCTTTACTTACCTTACCGTGACGGGCACTTGCACCTTCGTCAGTTACTGCCAGCTACGCCAGATTTTTCTAAAACGCCTATATTGATGCTTCACGGCGCCATGTCTAATGGGCGGGTGTTTTATAGCCAAAACGGACGGGGTCTTGGCTGCTTCCTCGCTCGGGCTGGATTTATTGTTTATGTGCTCGATACCGCTGGTAGGGGATTGAGCCTGCCTAAGATCACCCGGGATTTTACTCTAGGACAAGGCGAGGTTATTCGTGAGCAGATCCCGTTAGTGCAGCAATTTATTCTGAATTTACATCAACAAACTTGCCAAGGGATCAACGCGGTAGCCCCGTCGAAGGTGCATTGGTGCGCCCATTCCTGGGGCGGTGTATTAATGGCGAGCAGCCTAGCACGTTATCCCCAATTACAGCAGAGTGTTCGCTCACTGTTGACCTTCGGCAGTAAGCGCACTATCCGAGTTAAATCCTTTAAAAAGTGGTTGATGGTCGATCTATTTTGGAATCGACTCGCTCCTGGTTTAGCCATAGGTCAAGGGTATCTCGCCGCGGATAAATTAGGTGTTGGTATGGATAACGAGAGCCGCGCGTCACTCAATCAAAGTATTGACTGGGTGCGGGGGGATTGGCGTGATCACGATGATGGCTTTGACTATGCTAAGGCTGCAAAGAAGGCGCTTTGGCCACAGGCTTGGTTTATTGCGGGGCAAAATGACACTGTGCTAGGGCACCCAGAAGATGTTGCCGATATGGTGCGTGAATGTGGATTCGAACAAGTGAGGTTGACTTTGCTATCTAAGGCTAATGGTTTTAAACACGATTACGGCCATGGGGATATGCTGACCCATTTAGATGCCGCAGGTGATCATTTTTTGCAGATCCTAGACTGGTATTTAGCATTTGATCTGTGTGTGTTTAGGGATTAAAGATCCGCGGATTTTCAGCTTATGCTGGCTAGGTCGACTTTTGATGTAATGCGGGATACCTGAGTTCCACTTCTTGGGTGATATCGAGTAGCTCGCCGACACCTATGATCCGCCAAAGCTGCTCTTCTAACTGCTTTGCCCTATGATTTGCATGGACATTAATGTATTCCAGTTCACGGCGCAGATAACTGATATCGGGTTTTTCCGTTGCTCCGCGATAGATGCGCAGGGCGATAAAACGGCCAGCCATTTTACTCTGACTAATAAACATCACCTTAGCTTTTTCATCCCCAACATCACTCGCTAGGATACACTTTAAATGGATCTGCCCACGGGATTGACGGGTCAGTTGGATAAATACCTCAATAAAATCCATATCCTGCTGCGGCTTCATTTGGCGTATCGGCTCAAGGATCTCCCGCTTGAAGAAACCATCCTTCAGTAGCGGCGCTAAATTGTATTGCAGTGCATCGGAGGTGCCTGCTGCAAAAATATCACTGATATCATCCCGTTGAGTACCGACTCCAAGGCAGGCGACTTGGGCCGATTTTGTTGTTTTCTCGACAAAGTAGGGGACAGAATGTAGCTCGCGTAACAGGATGTTTTTTAATCCATCGGCAAGTTCTTTGACTTCACTATTGTTTTCGGTCAACTGCTCTAACTTTTGTTTATTATGGGCAATCAGTTTATTTAAAAATTCGACACCAACGTGGGGCGTATGGCCCATGACCGCGGCTAAATGGAGAGTTACGCCATTTTTACGGGTGCGCACTAAGCGGTAGGGTAAATTATCCAACTGGGTCTTACCGGCAATGGTCTGCAACTTAGGCAAGCTGATCATTAGAGGTTTGTTTGCAACAAACTCTGCTGGATTATCTAAGGTGAGCTGCATGCCACGCCCAGAAATATCTAAGGTAATCCCTGTCGCTTTTATGCCACCCTGTGACACATTGACTAAGGTTTTGAAGGCAAAACGCGCTTCCTGTCGACGCTCACTAAATTGCATCGAAACCGATTTTATTTGATGCGCGGTGAGCCGCTGTTGGCCGAAGGCTTTGAGTGCATTGGCATTACTATCGTCCTGCCAGGCTTTATAGGTGGCTCTTTCATCTTCATTGGTGAGATCGATGAGCTGCAGCATATGGCTGAACAGGGCCAATTGTTGTTCCACCAGCGGGCTGTATTTAGCTTCATCCCCCGGCAAGGTGGCGCGGCGATAGCCTTTGGCATGGTAAATCTTATCGGGGATGAGTTTAAAAATTCGCCAGCTCGGTTTGGTGGATGCAAAACCTAAAAATAACGACATTAATCCCTTCGCTTTTAGTTCGGCTAAGGTGGCCGAATAAAAATACAAGGCACCTTGGGCATTGTAGGTAAAGCTAAAAAACAGTCCGTAGTCGGGATTTTCGGGATGATTAAGCAGTGCCGAGAGCCGCGCAGGGGTCAGCATCGCGGGTAACTGGCTGATATCATTCTCATCCTGAAAATAATGTACTATTTGCTGGTTATCGCGGCTCAGCAGCATGTGGCTTATCGATTGCGTCTGCTGGTTCAGATATAGGGGCAAGTGTGGCAAATGGGGTAAATAATGGCGCTCAAATCCTAGGCCCGATGCTGTGACTAACACATCGTTAACATCTAACTTATAGCGTAATTTGTAGCCTCGAATTAAATTACCAAGCATTTCACCTAGAGCATCGGTACCGCCAATCCGCCTCAATCTTAACCAAATAAATTCGCCATTGGTTTGGCTGTCAACAATCTGATAATCCACTCCGAGTTGTAGATCTGGGTAGTAATATTCTTCACTGAGCTCGAGTAATTTGACCTTGAGGGGCTTGTCGAGGTCGAAGGGATGATTTGCCGCTAAACGAATACGCGCACCACCAATCGATAAATCGACGGTGATCCCCGGCATTTCTGGTCGTCCAGGCTGGGAGACCGCAATGCGGATGCTGTAATTCATTCGTTCTTCGGCGCGATTAAAATAACTGCCGAGGACAACTCCCGGCACCATAAAAGGCTCGGATTCGAAACTGTCGGTTTGCGTTCCTTGGCGTAATTTTTGTTTGCGCTGCTGATGGGCTGTAAGCACATATTCATACACGCCTAAAGTGTACTGATTACGGTACAAGGACATAGCTTCCAACAAGCTGTGTTTAGCGGGCTCATCTAAAAAGTGACGTTGTTGGCCGAGCATGACTTCAGTGCAGGGGAGTTCAGATTTATCCCTAAGATCGATGATCCGTGTGCAGGGCGACGCTAAGCGATTCAATTCCATTTTCAACAGAAAACGCGTTGAATTGCTTTCGTCTGTGGTTAGCTGTTGAAAAATCTCTTGGAAATTAGGTTCCATGAGCAACGGCTTGAGCTGTTCTATAAGTGCACTATGGTTATCTAAACTCATGTAGGGATTCTTTTCTAATGCTGATTTTATGTCGTGCTGTGTTAGTCTTATGTCGGCAGTATTCACAGTTACTTAAATTGATTTTATACAGATTTTAATAAGTTATGGCAAAGAATAAAACCGCGTACGTATGTAATGAGTGTGGGCAAGACTTTCCCCGTTGGCAAGGTCAATGTAGTGCTTGTCAGGAGTGGAATACGATAACTGAGGTAAGGCTCGGTGCAGCCTCTCCTGGGCGAGCTAAGTTCGTCGGCTATGCCGGTGCTGGCAGCAGTGAAGTCAAAACCTTAGATCAAATTGATCTCAATGCATTGCCGCGGATCCTAAGTCATTTTGGTGAGCTAGACCGTGTACTTGGTGGCGGTATTGTGCCGGGTTCGGCAATTCTTATTGGCGGCCATCCCGGCGCGGGTAAGAGTACGCTTTTATTGCAAACCCTATGTCATCTGGCCGAGCAAATGCCCGCACTGTACGTCACGGGTGAGGAATCTTTGCAGCAAGTGGCTATGCGTGCCCATCGACTCGGTTTACCCACCAATAAACTGCGGATGTTGTCTGAAACCAGCGTTGAGCAAATCTGCGAAGTGGCCCTCAAAGAATTACCTAAGGTAATAGTGGTCGATTCGATTCAAGTGATGCATATGAGCGATGTGGCATCGAGTCCTGGGAGTGTGTCACAGGTGCGCGAATCCGCCTCTTATCTCACCCGTTTTGCGAAGGAAAACGGTATCGCTGTGATTATGGTCGGCCATGTGACTAAGGATGGTAGTCTCGCCGGACCTAAGGTGCTGGAGCACTGCATCGACTGCTCGGTAATGTTTGAGGGAGATAGTGATAGCCGTTACCGCACTTTACGTTCCCATAAGAACCGTTTCGGTGCGATCAATGAGTTAGGCGTATTTGCCATGACCGAACGTGGCCTAAAGGAAGTCGCTAATCCCTCTGCCATTTTTTTATCCCGCGGTGAAGAGGAGTCTTCAGGCTCCTTAGTGATGGTGGTGTGGGAGGGCACTCGGCCGTTACTGGTTGAATTACAAGTGCTGGTGGATAACTCGGCCATGTCTAATCCTCGACGGGTGGCTGTGGGTATGGATGCTAACCGTTTAGCCATGTTGCTTGCTGTTATGCACCGTCACGGCGGCTTACAGATGTCGGACCAAGATGTGTTTGTTAACGTCGTGGGTGGCGTAAAAGTCACCGAGACCAGCGCCGACCTAACCCTATTGCTGGCGATGGTGTCGAGTTTTCGCGGGGATATTTTACCCAGCGATTTAGTTGCCTTTGGTGAAGTCGGTTTATCCGGTGAAATTCGCCCAGTCCCCAATGGTCAAGAACGATTAGTCGAAGCCGCTAAGCATGGTTTTAAGCGGGCAATCGTACCTAAGGCGAACGTCCCGAAAAAGCCGCCCTTGGGCATGGAGGTCATTGGCGTGTCAAAATTATCCGAAGCGCTAGAAGCAATTTAGAATGCTGACGCGAGTTAGCATACATGCATTCGAGCGAGATTAATGTCACAAACACAAACAGCGCCACTAAGCGCTGTTTGTGTTTGTGAGCTGGTGTCTTAATCCGTGGTATTGTGTGCTTCGATAAACAATATGAGTTCGCGGTTTAACAAGGAGGTATCACCTAAGTTCAGCTCGACCATGCGTTTTAGGTGGCTAATGCTATCGACGTCAATAAAGCTGCATTTTAGGCCTAATTGACCATTTCTATGGTGGATTAACTCAGTTTCCATTTTTAGTTCGATATCGGATCCTGGGAGAATAAAACTTAGGGTAATAGGCTGCTCCGTACTGGCGAAATTATCAGGTTCTTCAACTAATGCGCCATTAAGACTGAGGTCGAGGATGGTGGTCTGCCACTGCTCGTTACCCTGTTGCAAAGATGCGCTAGCAGCGAATAAAATTCGCGAAAACTTGCGTCTCTCGTCCATAATCGATCCTTTTTCTTTCATAGTCTGCCAACATGAGTCCTCATTCGTAGTGGTAAGCATAAGTCATATTCATATGTCTGTAAAAGCTCGGCAAATTTATCTGTGATGCTGTGTATCATTGCGTGTCACGATGGACGTTTTTTAAACAACTGATTTTGCGTTTTTGGGCTAATTATTTATCAAAGTGTTGGTGATGTCTTAGCTATCTTGGGGCGTTTACAGTATTATCCGCGGCCAACAACGGCTGCGTCTACAGGGGTAACGACGGTTAACTCTAACGAAGCATCATTGCTTGCAGATCATGGATTTTTCCCACAGTAGGAGAATGATGTGGATCTCTCACCTAAATCCTGTGGATTTGGGGCTCTAATCTGCCGCAGCCAGCGTCGCCAATCCCGTTTAATGTGGATGGTATCGACCCTATTTTAAGAGATCACAAGGTATAACAATATTATGTCTGAGCAATTGAGTTCAACTGCCGTACCCTCTGGTTCATTTCTGGACCAATATTTTTCAATAAAACAACGTGGTAGCACGGTTCGCCAAGAGGTGATTGCGGGATTAACCACCTTCCTAGCTATGGTGTACTCGGTGATTGTGGTGCCCAATATGTTAGGTCAGGCGGGATTTGACCCCGGCGCCGTATTTATCGCTACCTGTTTAATTGCTTCTTTTGGTTCTTTGCTTATGGGTTTATGGGCAAACTTACCTATGGCGATTGGCTGTGCGATTTCGCTCACCGCCTTTACTGCCTTTAGCTTAGTGCTAGGTCAAGGTATGTCGATTCCGGTCACCCTAGGTGCCATCTTCCTGATGGGCGTGGCCTTCACACTCGTGAGTGTGACGGGTATTCGTCAGTGGGTGCTGGCTAATTTACCTCGAGGGATTGCCCACGGTACAGGAATAGGTATTGGCTTGTTTTTACTCTTGATTGCGACTAACAGCGTGCAGTTGATTGTGGCCAATAACGCAGGCTTACCAGTGAAGTTAGGCGATATTAATAGCTTACCCGTTATCGCGACTGTCATAGGTTTAGCGGCAACGATCGGCTTAGAGCGTCGTGGTGTTCCTGGTGGTATTTTGCTGGTGATTATCGCGCTATCGGGATTTGGTTTAGTGTTCGATCCGAGTGTGAAATACCAAGGCTTGTTTGCCTTTCCTGATTTTACCTCGGAGCATTCGCTCATTGGGCAGCTCGATGTTATGGGGGCCTTTAATCCCGTGGTTTTGCCTATCGTATTAGCCCTGGTTATGACGGCGATTTTCGATGCGACAGGGACAATTCGCGCTGTGGCTGGCCAAGCTAATCTGCTCGATAAGGACGACAATATTGTCGGCGGTGGTAAAGCCTTAACCTCAGACTCCGTCAGCAGCATGTTTGCGGGGTTAGTGGGTGGCGCTCCTGCGGCGGTATATATCGAATCGGCGGCGGGTACCGCGGCGGGTGGTAAGACAGGTTTAACGGCGACGATCGTTGGCGTACTGTTTTTATTGATGGTGTTTCTCGCACCGCTCAGCTATTTAGTGCCAGCCTATGCAACTGCGCCAGCATTAATGTATGTCGGCTTATTGATGCTCAGTAATGTGGCAAAACTCGATTTTAACGATAAAGTCGATGCCATGGCGGGCCTAACTTGCGCCGTATTTATTATCCTAAGTTGTAATATCGTCACTGGTATTATGCTGGGTTTTGTGACTCTGGTCATCGGCCGTATTTGTAGTGGCGAATGGCGTAAACTTAAGATTGGCGTGCTGGCCATTACCTTAGGTTTAGTCGTGTTTTATATGGGCGGCTGGGCGATCTAATTTCAACCCCATTGGTATAAAAAGCGAGTGCTAATCTTAGATTAGCACTCGCTTTCTTCTATAGAGAGGTGCTCGCAGTAGGCGCGTAATAGATCCTTCCAAGTCACAATCCCAACTAACTCACCCTGTTCTAAAACGGGTAAGCAACCAATATTATGTTCGAGCAAGATGCGGGTCGCCGTATCTAAGTTGATATGGGATGCTATGGTCACTGGATTACGCGTCATCACTTGATGCACGCGCTTTTGCAGGGTTTCAAGATCTTTTACCGTTTCAGCACTGCTGCCGAGGTTAGGGCTGATAGCGCGCAGTAAATCTCGCTCCGATAGCACACCTTCTAGTTTGCGTTCATCCACTACGAGTAAGTGATGAAAGTTCGCCTGATCGAAAATTTCCTTAGCGACACAGAGACGATCGTCCATTTCGACGGTGACGACACGGGTACTCATAATATCGGCGATAATGATCGTCATGATACTCTCCCTGTTATTGCAACATGTTCTGTTAATACGCTGTATTACAGTTACTTATAACAGAGTGATGTTTAATTAGCCAATTCATTATCATAAAGTATTAACCTAAACAGGATTAAGATCGAGCCGAACGGTGTTCAGTTAATCCGCTTCATTATATTCATCTTCGGGGGTTATTGAGCTGCGCTCCGCCTCCGGTAAATGTATACCAATATAGCGTTGGTACTTTTTCCCTTTCAGTTTATGAGTATCGACCAAGACTAAGCCATCGATACAATCGCCAAAATCGGCGTCTATACCAAAGGCGAGAAACTTCACTCCATCTGTTTTACAGAGTTCACCGTATTGTTTGTAGAGCGTAGGTACTGCCGCCCCCATACTGGCGAGCATTTGTTTTAGTTGCTTGAAATTACTCTGATAATCTTCACTCGAATATACATCATTGAGCTGTTTTTTACGTTGTGGTGATAACCCAAAGGGCGACATGGAGACCGCCATGGTTTGTTCGGGGGCAAATTCCTTCGCGTAAAAATGCACTAACATTTCCCGAGCGCTGCCGGGGAGTTGATTGCTGATGGACACAGGACCGAATAGGTAGCGGTATTCAGGGTGTTTGGCGAGAAAGGCGCCTATGCCAAACCAGAGGTAATCTAAGCTGCGTTTACCCCAATATTTAGGCTGCACAAAGCTGCGGCCAAGTTCTAATCCCTGTTTGACGAAGGGCATAAAGTTGTCGGCGTATTGAAACAGGGATTGGCTGTAGAGGGCATTATCGCCGTATTTTTCTAAGACTTTGTCACCACTGGCAAAACGATAGGCACCGACAATTTCAAACTGCTCCTTATCCCACAAAACCAAATGCTGATAGTAGGAATCGTATTTATCGATATCGCGGCGTTTGCCTGTGCCTTCGCCGACGGCGCGAAAGGCGATTTCCCGCAGGCGACCAATTTCCCGCATGATCGGGTTGCTGTCCTGATGCTGATACAAATAAATCAGCTTGTTATCTTGCGTTGTCCCAAGAAGTTCACATTGCTGCAGTGCCGCTTGCAGTTCACGGCGCGACTCAGGGTGGGCGATGGCGCTTTGGGTGATAAACAGCGGGTCTTTATCTTTGCCTATGCGATATAAATGATTTTTAAGCAGTTTTATCTTGGTCTTTAGCGGAAAGTCCATCGAGCGCACGGCTTCATTGGGAATCAGCTCGCCAATGCGGATCGGCATATTGCGTTTGGCTTGCTTGAACATTTCCTTCACGAGCAGCAGTGTGGCGAGTGGCTTGTAAATCATCGATGCGCCGTAGAAGGTCGCAGAGTTTTTGGCATCTAAAAAAATGGGTAGTAGCGGCGCATTACAGGAAATCGCCATCTTTAAGAAACCCGAGTGCCACAGGGTATCACGCACGCCATTGGGGCGTAGGCGCGAGACTTCCCCCGACGGGAAAATCAGCACTGCGCCTTCGTTACGCAGGTGCTGGTGGATCTTATCTAGGTGTTGTTTCGGTGTGCCGCCAGTCATATTACGCACCGGCAGTAGGATAGAGTGCAGTGGTTCGAGCGCCATCAATAGCTCGTTAGCCACCACCTTGATATCGGGGCGTATTTCACTGATGAGTTTGATAAGGGCGAGGGCATCGAGTGAACCTATGGGATGGTTGGCGAAGATCACAACTCGGCCTTCGCAGGGAATGTTTTCTATTTCGTTGGCAGGCACGGTAAAGCTAAAGTCGAAACTCGCCAGCACTTGTTCGACAAAGTCCACGCCCTGTAAATAGGCGTATTGATTGGCGATATCGTTGCATTGTTTTTCATTGAGTAGGTAACGCAGCATGGCCTTGGCAGGTTTAGCGAGCCAAGGTTTGTCATTGATAGAGGGGAGATTTTGTTCAACCACATTTTCGACGGTAAAGATCATCGAACTGCCTTTTAAGGCGGGCAGTGGCATGTTAACTGGCTCGCACTGTGTGTTTGGGTTTAGTGAATCTGTGCTTGGCGTACTATGGGTTAATTGATCCATGATTAGGCGACATCCCTTGGTTGGATTTCTGGTTGTTTGGGGCTGTGAGTGGCCGTTTGTAGGGCTGGTTTTGAGGCTTGAGCAGGCATTTGAATAGGCGCTTTAGGCTGAGTTTGCGCCAGCACAATACTGCTCAGAATATCGAGGCTTAAGGTTTGATCGTTCCAGCGGCAGAGCTGTAATTCACCGCTTAAGGTTTCGGTGATGAGGCTGCAGTTTTCGACCCAGTCGCCATCATTGGCATAGACTATCTGGCGCTTATCCGGCGTGCTGTATTGATTATCTCGAGGGTGAATCGATAGCTCTGGCTGATGGATATGGCCGCAAATCACGCCATCCACATCATAGTGCTGGGCATAATTCACCACGGCTTGGCGGTAACGGGTGATTGCGGTTTGCGCTTTACCGACGCGGGATTTGATATAGCTGGCGAGTGACCAGTAGGGGTAGCCTAAACGCTCACGTAGGCGATGGAGATTGCGGTTGAGGAACAGCAGTAAGTCGTAGAGGTGATCGCCCAAGATGGCATAAAAGCGCCCAACGCAGACATCGGCATCAAACTGATCTCCATGCAGCATTAGCAGTTTATGGCCGCCAATCCCCTGATGAATATGTTGGCGGGCAATTTTGATATTCAGCAGGGTCAGTTCGGCATAGGGCTTGATTAGCTCATCATGGTTACCCGGCAGGTACATCACCTGAGTGCCGTTTTGTGCCAGTTCAATCAGCTTTTGCAGCACCTTATTATGGCTATCTGGCCAATGCAATTTACGCTTAAGCGCCCATAAATCCACAATATCGCCGACCAAGTACAAGTGCTGGCAACGCACTGTATTTAACAGGCTTAACAGATAGTCGGCTTTGCAATCCTTACAACCTAGGTGGATATCCGATAACCAGAGGGCGTTGACTGTGGTGGTTTGGCTATTTGCGGCGTTGCTGGCGTTGGCAATATGTGGTGTTGAGAAGGAAGTGGCGTTAACACTGGATGGAGCATTGTCGGAAGAGTTGGAAGGAGAGTTACGTGAAGAGTTGCGGGGAGCGTTGAGTGCGTCGATAAGCGTGCGATCAAGTCCCCTGTAATTGGCTCCAGTCATCTCATATTCACCCTATGCGGCTGTTGACTGCCTTAGAGATTAGTGACGGGCTTTGACTGAATGATGAAGCTTAGGTGACATGCAGATGACAACAGGGGTGATTAGCCTAGACTTAACCGTCAAGATTTGGAGCTGGATGCAATGAGAACAGGCTGGAGGATTTAACTTACTTCTGCCCCAAAACTAGATAAGTTTGTCGTCAGGTGTGCTGGATGAATTGTCATTGTTTCCCCTGTGACACGCCACCCTTTTATTTCACAAGAAGCATCCCTGAGGGCTCGACGGCGGTATCTGCTGTATATGGCTCTAGCATTACAAGAATCGAATGTTGCGATCACATGGTCAATGATGTTCCCGACATCATAGTGACATTCCCCATATCCCTATGGGTCAGATGTGAATGAGCAACCATGCCGCCAACGGTCACAGTTGCAACAATGCCAATCTTTACGACCATTGAACTGTTCATCTGGCTAAAAGCTTTTTTGCCCCAAAGCTTGCTAGCATTTATTTAGTGAATCGAAAATTGACGAACTATTTGCCCTAACAGTTCTTATCGATGAACCTTATTTTTAGTGAGTCTTCATGAATGAGCGGAACTGGATGGGTATACAGTCATATTTAAATTTAGATGCTTTTGAGTGTTTTTACACTCATTAGTTTGCGCGTTTATCCAGCCTAAAATTAACAAAATTCTTTAAAATCATTTGCATATACTTTTCCAAAATTAGTTAATAGGTTTGGAAAACGCGCATGCGCGTTTTTCCAGGTGGTGTATTTGATAGAAAGCTGATAAGTTCTTTGCATACAGGTAGTTAACTGTGCGCGTTTTCACTGGTCTAATGAGGTAAACGCGCATGCGCACTAATAATATGTTAAATTTGGAAAGTACGAATGGATGAGCGAGATCGGAAAGCGCTGGAAGATATTGAAAAGTTTGGTTGCCACGTTCTAAATGTTATGGAAGGTGAAGAGCAGCCATGCTTTTCATATTCCATTGGCATAGAGAAAACGCTAAACCAGTCTGAATTAATAATAGTTGGGCTAAAGCGCGAACTTTCACACTCCATAATAAATAACTATCGTCAAAGGTTAGCTTCCGGTGAAGTTTTCATTCCTGGGGTGTTTTATTCGGACTTTATAGAAGGTTTTGATGTTACGTTCATTGAAATGGACAAAAAGCATTACAAAGAATACCTTGGCTGGGGGCTTTGGCTTTACTCGGGTAATAACTTTAAAACTTACCAACTAATTTGGCCTACCACGGCTGGCATTTGGCCGTGGAGCGAAAACAAATCAGAATATTATGCTTGGGCGCAACCAATTCTCAATTCATCAGGTGTGCTTGAAAAAATTTAACAAGGCGCTCCAGCACCGCGCACTCTGTGCGCTCGACAGTTTGTAAGTCGCCTTTTTGTGGTTTTGCTACGCAAAAGTATTCCACAAAAAACCAACTTACAACCTGCGGCTGAGCTTAACGTTATAGGGCAAGAGAGAAATCGAGTCTATGCATGGATTAAATCTAGAGTGCACTCATAACTCTTCATTTAGGCTAATTGGGCTTACTTCTGCTGAATTAGCCAAGGCAGAATCCATAATGGGTGACTGTGAATTCAGAGTTGGTAGCTATTTCAAGGATAAGACTAAAAAAGTCATTACTATTCCTCTCAGCAAAAATATCAGCAGCGAGCTACTCAAAAATATTATCGCGTGTGCTTCAGATTACATATCGTATGACTTCTATGTCTCTACTTGTAATAGTAATGAGTCATTTATCATCGATGTTCCCGAGCATGTATGCAGGTTGTTTCAGAAGGTCGGTGGTGGAATTTCCTTTAGCTATACATATGCTGGCGATGAAAATGAGTAGTATGGGTAAAGCCTATAACAAGGCAATCAAAAACCGCCCACAAAAAGCGTGGGCTGGACTCGCTAACGCTCGCCTTTTATTGCGGCGTTATGCGATGTGGCTTTATAAAATGTTTCCACGTTCTTGTTTTTAAGTTGCATTAAGATTAAATAGATTGTTCGTTACCCGCAGTTTTCAGGTAGATTTGTGCGGGCAGTAAGTGGCAGCAAGACCCTGCCCTCTTTCTTATCTAAAAGAAAAAGTTCAGGTTACAAGGCAGTTCATATCACCAGGCTTATTAGCTGGTTTCGTTCATGCCTTCCTTCTTTCTGCTAAAAGAAAGCTTTCTTTACGAAATACAAAATAGAGGCTATCAGTTGGTTACGTTAACTCAGGCAAAAGTGGCTCATCATCACCATTGCCAAATTACTCAACCGCATAACAAGTTGCTCAAGGGCGCTCACTACGTTCGCTGGACGGCTGCGCCTTTGCAAATGTGTGGTTTTGCTTCGCAAAACTCTACCACACATTTGCAAAGCCACAGCCGCTGGTTAGCAAGGCGTTGGTATGACTCCCCACGTCAAGCAGAGCGCACGAATATCGGCCTAATTATTTAAGCCTTATTTTTACGTGACTCAAAAGGATTGAGTTAACGCAGTAGATGAAGCAAGTAACTTCGTCGGTAAAAGAATTCAAAGACACCCAGCCTTAATAGCGCAGTTGTTAACCTCCGACTATGCTTGGGTTAAGCATTAAACAAGGAGGTTTGTATGCCGCGCCCTCGCAGAACTCAGATTAGTGTTGAACTATCTCTTTAAAATTAGTCCCTATTACCATTGCTGTAGCCGCGTTGTGCGGCGTGCGTTTTTGTGTGGCGATGATACCTATTCTGGAAAAAACTATGACCATCGCCGTGGTTGGGTTGAGTCACTACTGTTTGAACTCGAAGCCGTTTTTGCTATTGATGTGGCGGCCTTTGCGGTGATGTCCAATCATCTACATGTGGTTTTATGTATTGATATAGAGACAGCAAACCGCTGGAGCGACAGGGAGGTGCTTGAGCAATGGCATAAGCTATTTAAAGGCGATGAATTAACGCAAAAATTTGCCAAAGGTGAATTGGTTGAGGCCCATGAGGTCAACAGATTAAGGCATTCAATCGCGATATATCGCAGCCGTTTATGTGATATCAGTTGCCAGTGTTTTCAAAAGAGTGCGCTGCTTAAACGAGCCGATAGCAAGGCAAGCGAATCAAGAAGATATCTGTACAGGTCGTTTCTGGGAAGGTCTGTTTAAATCACAAGCTCTACTCGATGAAGCCGCCGTTTTAGCTTGTATGGCCTATGTTGATTACTCTTTATTAGCAAAAGTCCATTCGAGCCAAGGTGGCCGACACGCCAGAACAATCCGACCATACCAGTACTCAGCTGCGGATTCGGGCCGCATTAAAAGGTGAACAGCCTAAAAATCTACTGCCTTTTATCGGCAATGAACGTGATAACCAACCCAATGGCATTGCGTTTTCATTAACAGACTACCTCGAATTGGTTGATGATACCGGTCGAATCATCCGCAATGATAAACGTGGAAGCATCAGTGAAAATAGCGCCAAGTTACTGACAAGATTAAATATCCCTCATGATAATTGGCTTAAATTGACCACAGAGTTTGGCAAGCTATTTCATGGCCCTGTGGGGACGCTGCAAGAACTGACCGATTACTGTGAACACTTAGAAAAGCGACGACGGCACTTTGCGGCAAACTGCCAGCACTTTCACAGCAATTAACGGTAATCCTGCTTAACCAAACCAATCACTGCTCATTTGTTTTATTGGGCGAGTTAGCATATCTTAAATACACTAATTTTTAATGAGTTAGCTCATTTTCATGCCTCAGCTTTAGCCCTTTAACTTTTGATGACTCTAGTTTAAGCAATTTTAGCTCGTACAGTTGTAGACAAACCCAAAGTGCATTATGTTGTTGATCTAAAATGGGTGGCTAGATTTTAGTGTTTTGTGTTGTTGTTCTAAAATGGGTGGTTAGATTTTAGTTGCACTGTTTTCGGGTGCACAGACTATCTTCCTGATGCAGCCAAGATTGAAATCAATCCAGGTAAGTATGCCGTGCTTTCACTTGCCAAAGGTCTTGGTTCAATCACCGAGGAGTGGGAATGCGCAGATGATCTTTATAAGGTTATTCTATGGCCTTCATCTACCGAAGAGTACAGGGCTTTAAAGAGCTATAAAAACACATAATGAGACGTTAAATACCTACAGGAGTAAAGATGTCCCTCATCGCTAACACACCGAAGCCGCCATACTACGCGGTAATTTTTACATCTCACCGTACTGAAGGTGATGGCGGTTACGGCCAAATGGCAGATCGAATGGTTGAACTAGCCTCAAAACAACCAGGCTTTTTGGGCGTAGAGTCGGCACGAGAGGATGTTGGAATTACCATTTCATATTGGTCCGATCTTGAGTCCATCAGACAGTGGAAGGCAAATGCTGAGCACCAAGAAGCCCAAAGGCTTGGTCATCAAAAATGGTATTCATCGTTCAAAACCCGTATATCGAAGGTAGAGCGCGACTACGGCATTTAACAAACCAATTAATCTGGCCTCAATACGCTGCGTATCTTTCGGCGGCTGATTGGGGCATTAACCCATCGAAATTTTAACCCTAACCCCACAAATTAGAGTAAAAACCTAGCTCACTTTTGCCCCCAACTGAGTTATGTGGTGACGAGTGGAGTTTGTACGCTTAAGCCACACTACATAATCAAAACTATCTGTTTGTGTATGCATGAGTGAGTACAAAAAAGGGGAGTCAGTTAACCTGACTCCCCTTGATATTTCAAAGGTGATGTCGCGCTTAGAACAGCAGGTGAGCCACGCCGGCAATCACTGGTAGAGTCACTAAGGTACGCAGTACGAACACGACAAATAGCTCAACAAAATTCACTGGGATCTTACTGCCAATCAGCAGCGCGCCCACTTCGCTCATATAAATTAGCTGAGTCACAGACAATGCTGCAATCACAAAACGGGTCATATCCGATTCGATAGAGCTGGCTAAAATCGACGGAATAAACATATCGGCAAAGCCCACCACTATGGTCTTAGAGGCTTCGGTCGCTTCTGGGATATGCAGCAGTTCCAGTAACGGAATAAACGGCATACCTAAGTAATTGAAGATAGGTGTATGCTCGGCGATGATCAGCGCTGTGGTACCAATGGCCATTACCACGGGGATAATACCAAATACCATATCGATCACGTTTTTAACGCCTTCATTCAAGACGGCTTTTATGCCACCGGCACTAGCAGCTTTTTCTAGGGCCTTATCAAAGCCCCAAGAGAGTGCGCCGTGTCCAGCAGGGATCATCTCATCATCGGGTAAACGTGGCGTATCGTCGATATAGTTATCTTTTTTCCACGAGAGCGGCGGTAGCTTAGGCACAATTACCGCAGCCGCAAAACCCGCTAGGCATACTGTCAGGTAGAAGGGCACAAACATTTGCTCTAACTTCACCTGTGAGATCACTACTAAGCTAAAAGTGATCGATACCGCAGAAAACGTCGTGCCGATAACCGCCGCTTCCCTCTGAGTATAAAAACGCGCTTCATACTGTTTGCTGGTCAACAAAATACCGACGCTACCATCGCCTAACCATGAGGCCATACAGTCGATGGCACTGCGACCCGGTAAATTGAACACTGGGCGCATGATTTTAGTTAACAGTGTGCCAAAGAGTTCGAGTAGGCCGAAGTTCAGCAGCAGCGGCAATAACATGCCCGCGAAAATAAACACCGAGAACAACACGGGCAGTAAGTCGTTTAAGACTAAGGCGCCCGTACTGGAGGAGTGAATCGCTTCGGGGCCGACTGCAAAATAGGTCAGCACAATAAAGACTGCGCCCACAACTCGAGTCGTTAACCACAGTGGGCTTATATTGAGTAAGCCATTGAGAAAGTGGTTATGGAGGACAAACTTAGGTTTGAGCATTTTGGTGAGTAGGGAGGCAAATGCCATAGTCACCACAATTGCCGTGATGATTAAGGTTAGGTCTTCACTTAATGCACTTTGCAGCGCCTTAGAGATGATTGCGATGGGAATAGTAATCGCATCGTTATAGCTGATAGGGGTCATAAACAGTAGCAGACCTATCAGCGAAGGGACGATAAAGGTGAGTATCGTCTTTATGTTGCGGTTTTTATGTTCAGTAGCCAATGGTGTACACCTTAAAGTACGAGTCGCACAAAATAAACTTGAATAAGCAGCCATCCAAAACTGTTTTTAGGGGCAGTTAAGGTGCATTTTCATTCAGCTCAAAATCGAGAAGGGGGAAGATTACTCGCTTAGTTCCGCTATGTAAAACGATTCGCTAGTTAGTTTGATATAAGCAACAAAACAGCATAGTTATTTTGGCGCCAGTAGCAAGGGGTTGTAGTGATGTTTATCGTAGTGGATTATGGTTATATTCATTTAAATCAATTGCTTGTTGATTTTAATTGGTTCGAGTTTAGCTAAATGCTCTGTTTTATAACTGATGGCTGCTCGTATTTGTATTCGACGAAAAAATACCAGCCAAGGAGCATTCAGCCATGCTTGGCCCACTTTTTACCCCAATTGAGTATGACTAAAAAGTCGATAAAGATGCGGAAAGTAAAAATTTTCTGATAAAGCGGATGCGCGCCGCTTTAAATCTTTTCAATTCCATGTAAGGTATTACTACCTCTGTTTGGCTAAATTACTTATGACTGTTACAAGATCAAGTATCACGATAAGGAAGGGGTCAGGGCTCGCCACTAAATTTGGCTTTCTTGGTCTCTTTGGGTTATTGCTGGGGATTGTTGTGGCGGTCGTGGGATTTAACTGTTCCGAGCCAGAAACCTTTAACTTTTTAAACTATACCCTAAGTGAACTAGGCACTTATGGGCATTCTACCTATGCTGTGGTCCTCAATGGCGGATTATTTTTTGGCAGTTTAAGCGTCGTTTTTTATTGCTTATCCTCGCTACAAAACGTGACATCTTTCTGGGGATATCCTTTTTTTCTCTTCTTAGCCTTCACTTTTTTAGCCTTAGCTTGTGTGGGGCTGTTTCCGGTGAATGTGTACCATTTGCACATTTTAGGACTGAAATGGTTTTTCTATTTTGGCAGCCTAAGTGCAATATCTTATTTGGTTTTAGTGGTAGCGAGTCGCTCGGCCCTTCGCCGTTTAACGGTATTGCTGGCGCTGATGGTGTTCACTAGCATGATGACATTCCTCTATGCCCCGCAGTTATCCTTGGGGCTCACCGAAGGTGGCAGGCCTTTCTACCAGGAAGTGGTTCTGCAGTTTCCTCGTCCAACATTATGGTGGCCAGCCCTATTAGAGTGGCTAGGGCTGGGGAGTTTATTGGGGTGGGTGGGTACCCTGTTACTGAGTCAGCTGAGTTTCACAAAAGTACCAGTGACCGAAAAACAGCTTAACTAATATGAATGGCGACGCCTGCCTCACCAAACCAGTAGCCATTACATTGCTCTGCACTCATAGGGAAATAGGGGGACAACTCTGGTGCTTTGAGTGCAGTGACTAAGGTATCGGCCATAGTGATGCATTCCATGCTGCTGGGGGACACCCTAAAGACATCTACCCCCATCTTCGCCATAGTGGTCATTTCGCTGCGTAAATCCAAGCAATGGGCAGACTGGGTTTGAATACCATTGAGCCTGAGCAAGGGTTGTTGTTCCTGAGTTTGGGCGAGAAGTCCTTTGCTGTATTGACGACAGATCGTTTCGCAACTGTCCTTCGTGAGTTGTTTGTGCCGTGCGGTAAAGCAGCGCGCCGAATGGGCGAGTGGCAAATAGCCATGGCCTAGCACTTCGACCTCAAATGAGGGTTTTTCTTGGATCACTTGACTCAGCCAGGTCTTAGATAATTCCACTGGCATCACAAACCTTTGCATCCCAAAGCGCTGCAAGATATCTAAACTCGCACGATTGTAATTATTGATACTCGCACCGCAGACAAAGGGCAGTTTATGTTCTTGGGCAAGATACACTGCCGCCATATCGTTCGCTTCGACCATAAATTCGCCATTTTCAACTTGGCGTTTAAGCTCAGCGTATTCAGAGGGAGCCTCGATTAACGCCAGTGTTGATATCACCACCTCTTTACCCGCCTGCTTGAGCATCTGCGCCAGTGCCAGATAATCGCCCCATTTGAGTTCGCGTCGACGGCTGCAAACGGCTTCGCCTAAATACACTAAGGGAATTTGACTGGTAGATACTTGTTGGTAAAAATCAATAACTTGTTGTTTTTGCCAGCAATATAGCAACGGTCCTAGGGAAATATTCATCACTCCTCCTTTATCCATTTTTGTTATCTGTCATTGACCGTTATTGCCAATTGCGCTCATAGGCACCCAGAGTGGTAATTTGCCCTTCGGACACCTTTGCAAGTGCCTGTTCCCAATGGGATTGGCTTTGGAATTGTTCGGGATTATTTAGGTAGGTATCTATGGCTTGACGCCATACCTTAGTCACTTGCTCAACATAGGCTGGGCTGCGTTGGCGTCCTTCAATTTTGAGAGACACTATGCCGGCTTTGGCGAGTTCAGGCAGTAGGCTTAGGGTGTTTAAACTGGTCGGGGACTCGAGCAAATACTGGGGCGAGTCCTGATCTTCGGTGAGATAACGGCCTTTACAGACGACGGGGTAGCCCATTTGCTCATCCAGCCCAGACTTATCAATGAGCACCTCATTGAGCCGAGTTAGTCTGTCCTGGCCTTGTTCTTCCCAACGCACATGCTTCGCGGGCGAGCAGGAGCCGCCCGTGTTGGGTGATTGCCCGGTCACATAGGAGGATAAATGACAACGCCCCTCAGCCATAATGCACAGACTGCCAAAGGCAAATACCTCTAAATCGACCGGACTGACCTTGGCTAAGTCACGCACTTGCTTCATGGATAACACCCGCGGCAGCACGACTCGGGCGATATTGAAGGTTTCCTTATAAAAGCTGAGCGCCCCTAGGTTAGTGGCACTGGCCTGCACCGATAAATGCAGCGGCAGGTTTGGATAGTGCCTATGGGCATAATCGAGTAAAGACAGATCGGCAACGATTAGGGCATCCATACCAAGCTTTGCTGCTAAATCAATAGCTTGATACCAACGGTGTTCTTCACCTGGTTTAGGGAAGGTATTTAAGGTTAAAAAGATTTTCTTACCGTGCTTCTGCGTTAGTTCTGCCGCTTCCTGCAATTTTGCTGGGGTGAAGTTTAATCCTGCAAATGAACGTGCATTGGTATCATCTTTTAGTCCTAGGTATATCGCGTCGGCTCCGGCCTGTAGTGCCGCCTTTAACGAGGCCAGATTTCCCGCTGGACACAATAACTCCATAATGATGCTCCCGATAAAATAATAGCCGCAGAGTGTAGGCAAGATTGAATGACGGTGAATTGATTTAAAACAGGTTTAAGATCATAAAATCTAGGTAAACTGAGATACATCGTGTTTTTTTCCGTAGGAATTTCCGTATGTCCGCTGTTTTTTCAGCAAATGTTGCAAAACAATTGCTTGAACTCACCCCAAAACTGATCAGTTTGCCACTCTCCAAAGTGCCCTTTAGCCTCAAGGCCAAGGTGCTAAGCCAACTCCTGACACAACTGCTTGCGTCGCAGGCCGAAGATGGCGAGTTAGATTTCTTGGCGGACAAGTGGGTCGCGATCCGCGTTGAAGACTTAAATCTGTATTTTGAAGTGAGCTTTAGTGGCCGCTGGCAGGTGCGTGAACTTACCGATGCGCAGGTCAGCTTCAGTGCCAATTCCGCAGAACTATTACTGGTTGCGGCAGCGAAAGAGGACCCGGATACGCTGTTTTTTCAACGAAAACTTAGCATCGAGGGCGATACTGAGTTAGGGCTTGAGGTGAAGAACCTGCTGCTGAGCATTGAGTTTGCCAGCTTGCCGACACCGATCCGCTTAAGCGTTGAAAAGCTGACCGATGCGATTGTTCGTTTGCAGCTTGAGGCAAAACCGACGGTTATCTTGGCCAAATCCCCGAGCATGAGTTAATACGGTATTGACTATAATCGACTGATAAATAAAAGCCCCGCCAGATTGCGGGGCTTTTTGTTGGCTTGAACGGCTGGCGCTTACTCAGATTTTTTGTGTGAGTAGGGCAAATTTGACTAATAGTTCGTCGTTAGACTCGATACGGCTTGGATCGGGGTCGATGCAATCAATTGGGCAGACAGAGACACAGGTCGGTTTATCGTAATGACCTACACATTCGGTGCAGCGGTCGGGATCAATTTCATAGATCTCTTCGCCCATGGTGATGGCCTGATTAGGACACTCAGGTTCACACATATCGCAGTTGATGCAGCTATCGTCGATCAGTAATGCCATACCTTAACCTAGTTCATGTGGGTTGCGGGTATCCTGGCCTTGTGGCAGGTTACGCAGCAAAATTCCGTGGCTCAAATCGACTTCCTTAGGCACGGGCAGATACACAGTGTGCCCCGAACCTAAGCCAGCTTCAACCGCTTCTGCTCTACGATTTTCGAGGTGCTCAATCGTCAGGTTCATATTTCCTTGTGGTGTCATCAGTTCGACGCTATCACCCACGGAAAACTTATTTTTCACTTCGATTTCGGCCAGCCCCGCAAGGTTGCGTTTACCCGTTAGTTCACCCACAAATTGTTGAGTGTCACTGACTGAGTAGCCATAGTCGTAATTTTGATATTCATCATGCACATGACGACGTAAGAAGCCTTCGGTATAGCCGCGGTGGGCGAGACCTTCTAATTGATTCATTAGGCTGCGATCGAAATCTTTACCCGATGACGCATCTTCAATCGCTTGACGGTAAAGCTGCGCGGTGCGGGCTACATAATAAAAAGACTTAGTGCGGCCTTCAATCTTGAGTGAGTCAATGCCCATTTTTGTTAGGCGCTCGACGTGCTGGATGGCCCGTAAGTCTTTGGAGTTCATGATATAAGTACCATGTTCATCTTCAAAGGCTGGCATGTACTCGCCGGGACGATTGGCTTCCTGTAGCAGGAAGATTTGGTCCGTTGGCGCACCAGCACCTAACGTCGTCGGGGTCTCGATTTGCACCGCATTAGGCATGGCAATAATGTCGCCGCTGTCGTTTTGCTGCGCTTCGTGCACATCGTATTTCCAGCGACAAGCATTGGTGCAGGTGCCTTGGTTTGGATCGCGTTTGTTGATATAACCCGAGAGTAAACAACGGCCTGAATAGGCCATACACAGAGCACCATGGACAAACACTTCGAGTTCAATATCGGGGCAACGCTGACGAATTTCTTCGATTTCATCTAAGGACAATTCGCGGGATAGGATCACGCGCTTGATACCTTGGGTTTGCCAAAACTTGACCGAGGCCCAGTTGATGGCATTGGCTTGTACCGATAAATGCACCACTTGATCGGGAAACGCCTCACGTACCATCATGATTAAACCCGGATCTGACATGATCAGCGCATCTGGCTTCATCGCCACTACGGGTTCCATATCCTTGATATAGGTTTTGAGTTTGGCATTGTGGGGCGCAATGTTGCTCACCACATACAGTTTTTTCCCCAGCGCATGGGCTTCCTCAATCCCTGTGGCGAGATTTTCCATCTTAAAGTCATTATTACGTACCCTTAAGCTATATCTCGGCTGGCCGGCATACACGGCATCTGCACCATAGGCAAAGGCGTAGCGCATGTTTTTCAGCGTCCCTGCGGGAGATAGTAGCTCTGGTTTAAACATAATGACTCTCGAATTGGTTGATCTAAATAGAGGCGCAATGCGCGGGGGCGGCATTTTACACAATGAAAGTAGGGTTATGCAAATGGTGGCACCTAACTTTAGCTATACTTCACATTTTGCGAATATAACCGTTTTAATCCCTCGGGGATGGATGAGAAAAAGGCTCTATGGGTAGAATTAATAACGCAATCATACAAATTATTAACCTCCGCTGCTTTTTCTACCCATCTCATCACAGCCAACTGATATACTCCAACTATCCAATGTGCATGTTGATAGATTGATGGGAGCTAAGATGTCTACCGAACATCTACTGTTAGTCGGCTTATTAAAAAACTAAAAGATGATGCCTTAGTATTGCCAACCTTACCCGAAGTGGCAATGCGGGTGCAGGAAGTCGTGGGACGTTCCGATGCCAGCCTTAAACAAGTGGCCGAAGTGATTGGCCAAGATGCGGCGATTTCGGCTCGGATCATTAAGGTTGCCAACAGTGCTTTATATAGTCGCGGTATTCCCGCTGAGAGCATTAATAGTGCCGTTTCACGTATTGGATTAATTCAGATCAAGAGCATTGCCACATCAGTTGCGATGGAACAATTATTTATTTCCACCAATGAAATGGTTTGGGAAGTGATGGATGAAGTGTGGCGTACCTCCATCGACGTCACGGCGGCGGCTTGCGCTATGTTGCAGTTGTACAATAAGCGTCGTCCTAGTAGCGGGTTAAATTTCGATACCTTAACCTTGGCTGGACTAGTACATAACATAGGGGCTTTACCCGTATTAACAGAGGCTGAAGCGCACCCTGAGTTGTTTACTAGCATAGATCAATTGCGTGCGTTAGTGCGTAAAATGCAAGGGCCATTAGGTCGGGCCGTATTAAAGAGTTGGGATTTTGCCCCCGAAGTGATGGAAGTGGTTGAGCGCTGGGCGGACCTCCCTTATTTACCCGAGCAGGTGACTTACTTAGATTTTATCCGCGCCGCGGCATTTTATTCGGGGGAATTGCGGGCCGGCACAGAGTTAGAGCAGCGTTTGGATGTGTTTGTTGCACGGGGATTGCCTGTATCGGCTAGTGATCTAGCCAGTGATGAGTTTATGGACAAATTCCATTCAATTAGAGAAAGTTACCAATAGTCGGCCTAGATGGAACCCAAATGATGACTCGGTGCGACAGATGCTGGGTCACCATTGGAAATAAGCTTATGCGGTAAGATTGAGGCCTACGTATGATTATATTGGGATTTATTGGGGTAGCACTGTTTATCGTCTTGATCGGCGTGCTTTACATTTTGTTAGAAAAATATCGTTCTTTGCGAGAACAACAGCGATTTCTAGCACAACTTTGCCCACAGCTTGACCAACAAAAGGTTGAACGTCAGCCCCTGAATATCCCCATAGTCCCACAGGAGTTTGCCCCTCTTTATTACTCTTTAAACGAGATGTTAGCCGCCTTGCCCGCGGGAACGGGTAAGGATAAATTGACGGGACTGAGCAACCGTCTCGGGCTGAAACGCACCTTAGCCTCAATGATGCCGCTTACCCAAGGTACTATGGTGTTGCTCGACATCTATCGGTTTCGCTATGTAAATGATCTTTTCGGCTTCGTGTTTGGAGATATCTTGCTCAAGCAGTTTGCCGAGCGGTTAACTAGCCTCAGTGTAGCCCCTAGACTCATTGCGCGTTTAAATGGCGATGAATTTTTTCTGTACTATGAGCAGAGCCTATCTGAGGCGCAATTACTGCACCTACGCGGCCGGCTACAAGTGCCCTTTAGGATTAAAGATACGCCTGTGAGTGTGCGGGTCCAGGTGGGGTGCGTACAGCTAGAACAGCACCATGCTGATGCCAGCAATATGCTACGCAGACTCGATCTTGCCCTTAACAAAGCGCGCGTGACACGCAGTGCCATTGCCTATTACAGTGAGAATGATGATATTAGGCAACTGCGGGAGCTGCAGATTATTGACAGCTTACCCAAAGGCTTACAGCGTAATCACTTGTATATGGTGTACCAGCCTAAGCAGGATGTAAAAACGGGGCAGTGCACCCAAGTAGAAGCGTTAATACGTTGGGAGCATGAAACCTTGGGGTCCATTTCCCCTGGGGAGTTTATTCCCTTGGCGGAATACGCAGGGATGATTGATTTAGTGAGTCGCTGGGCGCTGGAGCAGGTTTTCGCCCAGCAGGTAAAATGGCGGGCCATGGGGATGAAACTTTGCGTGGCAGTCAATCTATCGACTCGGGATCTTGACAGTGAAACCTTGCCCCAGGAGCTGGCGGCGCGTCTTGCCCATTATCAGTTGCCACCAGAATGTTTAATGATCGAAATCACTGAAAGTACCTTGATGGCAGATCTCAATAAGGCTGTTGAAACCTTAGCGAAAATTCGCAAATTGGGGATAAAACTCGCTATTGATGACTTTGGTACAGGCCATTCGTCCCTCGCTTATTTAAAGCATTTACCCGCCAATGAAGTCAAAATCGATAAGGCTTTTTTAAGGGATCTCGAGCAGAATAAATCGGCTGCATACATTCTCGAGGCTAGTATCAACATAGCGAAAAAGCTCGGCTACAATGTGACTGTCGAAGGTGTTGAAACCCCTGAAATACGTGAAATTTTAGTGGCAATGGGTGCCGATACACTGCAGGGCATACATTATGCTAAGCCCATGAGGGCCGCTGAATTGGAAATGAACTGGGCACAGTTACAACCCGTTTTTAGGGATACGCAGATACTTACTCATCCAGTGCAAATCCGCGACTAAGGGCGGCAATTAAATCCGCTGGCATTGGGGCTAGCTGGCGGGCTTGATTCATGCACACCATTTCAATTGTGGCCGTGACGGCAGGTTTTTTGCCGTTAGGGCGCCAAATTTCCTGTTGCCATACGGTGCGATACTTACTCTCAAAATAAAACCGGGTTCGCACATCGATAATATCGGCAAACTCTACCCCTTCATGGCACAGCATATCGCTACGATACACTGCAAAACCTAATTGCTGTTGTTGCCATAGTGCACTTAAACGCTCGGCACCAATCACATGCTCGCGGGCGCGCTCGAAGTATTTCAAAAAATTGGGGTGATACACCACACCTGAGAAATCCGTATCTTCATAGTAAATTTGCACAGGGAAAGAATAACTCGGGCTAAATTGTGGCATGGTGTGTTCGATATGGAGTAGTTTTGTTTGAGCGCAGTCTAGCGGTTTATGGGGCTAAACAAAACCCGATATATAGGCTAAATCCTGCTGTTAGGGTTGAAATTGCATCGACAGCACAGAGTAAAAAGCCATATTCGCCGAAACGAATATGGCTTTTTTGTAGGGTAATCGGTGGCTTAAGCGAGTATAGCTTAGCGAATGATCATCTGATCGCGCTCAGGACCCACAGACACCATGCTGACGCGCACACCCATTAAGGCTTCGATGCGTTCAACATATTGCTGCGCAGCCTTTGGCAGGCTTTCAAAGGTGCGACAAGTGGTGATGTCTTCGCTCCAGCTTGGCATTTGCTCATACACTGGGCTCAGCGCGGCCGTTTGTGGCCAAATGGGGTTCTCTGTGTGCTCGCCTTCGTAGGCGACGCAAATCTTGAGATCTTTCATGCCAGTTAAGCAATCAATCTTAGTCAGCGCGATTTCAGTTGCCGCTTGTAGCTCAACACCATTGCGAGTTGCTACTGCATCGAAGTAACCCATGTCACGTGGGCGACCCGTAGTTGCACCAAACTCGTTGGCGTTTTCACGGAAGGCATCTTGTTCTTCCATCGCGGTGACTAAAGTGCCAGTCCCTACAGATGAGCTAAAGGCTTTAGCTACCGCAATCACCCGCTCTGGGCGCAGAGCGGGTAAACCACTACCTAGACCTGCGAAAGCTGCCGTCACGTTAGAAGAAGTAGTGTAAGGATACTCACCGTAAATTAAGTCGCGACCCGCGCCTAATTGCGCTTCAAACAGCAGGTTAGCATCTTGTTTTTGCAATGTTTTTAATGGCTCAGTCACATTGCAAATAAACGGACGCCAAGGCGCAGTCACATCCAATAACCACTGAGTCATTTCGGCGGCAGTTTGGCTAAAGTCACAGCTTGGGTACAGTGCTTTTAACTGGGGTAATTTCCAGTCGAGCATAAATTGAATGCGTTCTTGCAGCACTTCGGGTTGGTTTAACCAGCCGACTAAGATGCCCTTTTTCATCACGCGATCGCCATAGGCTGGTGCAATCCCTTGACGGGTTGAACCATAGGCCAGATCGCCTAAACGCTGTTCTTCTAAGGTATCTTCCAGTGCGTGAATAGGTAAGCACAGGGTGGCGCGGTCAGAAATGCACAGTTTAACTTCAATGCCAGCTGCTTCGACTTCAGCGATTTCAACGCTGAGTTTTTCTGGGCTGATCACCATGCCAGGGCCCAAAACTGCAATGCAGTTAGGATTGAAAATGCCACTCGGTAATTGATGTAATTTAAAGGTGCCATAGTCGTTGACTACGGTATGGCCAGCGTTGTTACCGCCTTGAAAGCGAATACTGGCAGCGGCATCTGCGGCTAAATAATCTACGATGCGGCCTTTGCCTTCATCACCCCAATTTGCACCCACAACCACGATAGACGGCATAACATCATCTCCACATTGATTAAGCGGTTATGCTAGACCTCCAATATAAATAAGAGAAATTAATTATAGTTATCGTGCTGATAAGAATTTCATATATCATTATCCCATGATTAATACATTTTCATTGTCTTAGGGTGCACTATGCTCGATCTTCATTGGTTAAAAACCTTTGTCGTCCTCGCTGAACATAAACATTTTGGTAAGGCTGCGGCGGCATTACATATGACACAGCCGAATGTGAGCTTACACATTAAGCAGTTAGAGCAAACGACTCGGGTGAAGTTGATTGAACGTAATCCCTTTCGATTGACGCAGGCGGGATTTCGTCTGTTAGAGAGCAGCCAAAGGACCCTGATGGAATTGCAAATTTGCCAGGCGGATCTGAATGCTATTAACGATCTTAGCCAAGGCACTCTCACCATTGCCGCGAGTGATATTATTTCACGGTTACTGTTGATCCAACCGTTTCAGCTATTTAAGGCGGAGTTTCCGGGAATTGACTTTTCACTGCTCAATACGACTTCCTCGCAGGCCTCGGAGTTAGTGACCAATGCCGAAGCCGATTTAGGCTTTGTGATCGCGCAAAAGGAGAGTCAACCGCTGCATTTTACTGAGTTACAACAAATTAAATGGTGTGCCCTTGGGGACAATTTTGAGCTTTGGCAACAGGCTAAATTGTCAGCAGATACACCACTTGCCGAGCAACCGACATTGATTTTACTCGGCCATGATACCCGTACCCGTGAGTTATTGGATCCTGCACTCCCATCCTTAAACCTGCCCAGTTACAGGATCATGGAAGTGGGCAGTGTTGATGCGCAAATTGATTGGGCTGAAGCCGGATTTGGGGTGGCGATTGTGCCCGAGTTTTCGATTTACACTAAGGCTAACTTGACGACTAAGGTGACGCCTCTGCCGCAATTTCCAAGCACGAGTTTAGGCTATATAGTGCGGCAAAACCAAATCCTTTCTAAGGCAATAAAACAGCTTTTATACTGGGTAAATCAAGAGATTATCCGTTCTCAACAGTCTTAAATGTCTTATACCAATACATTAAATATCTAATCAGTTCATTAGTGCTCAGCGGCGAAGAGTTTTTGGTATTGTCCATCACTTTTAAGTTGTGATAATCCTTTATCCAGTGCCTGAGCGAGCAAAACAGCCTTGGGATTTGTCTTGGAAAATGCGAGGTAAATATGGCTACTATGATTACTAAATGCGGGAATTACCACATCGCTCACCCCCATCTTCTGTACATTTTCTTTGGCGACGAGGTCGAACATTAATGCGGTATCTATACGTCCTATCAGCAATAAATTGATTAACTGCTGTTGTGTGGCGACTTGTACTAGGTTCAGTTGTCTTTGTTTGACTAATAGGGGAAATTCATCACCATACTCGTAGCTTTTTATCACCCCAACTATGGTGCCCTTAGGCAGGTCCCATTTATTATCAGCTTTTATAGCGTGTTCTTTCTTATAGTAAAAAGAGGCTGTCGCAATAAATAATGGCGTCGTACCAAACACAAATCGCTGCTCAGTACTCACCTCGCGTGTCACATTGAATACACCGTCTACTGCGCCTTTTTCCGCCATCATTAATGCTCTGGAATAGGGTACGACGAGGCTATTGACTTCGATATTGGACTGCTTAAATGCGGCAGCAATTAAGCGATGGGAAATACCTTGCCCGAACTGATTTGCAAAGGGAGGCCAGCTGTCTTCTGCGGCTAAGGTAATACTCTGTGATGCGGCTTGTGTGGGGTTAGCTTGGCTTTCTTGGGCGAAGGAGAAGTTGTCAGCGGTAGAGAGTAAAAGCAAGAAAGCAGCAGATAACAATGCCAGCGGGAGGGCCATCACTCGCTGAAATTCATTCCTTGTCGGGCTGCAAACACGCATCTTACTTCCATATCATCCTATTCCTAATGGAAATTTATATCATAACTGCCTGTTGCGAACCTAATCATTTTACGATTTGTGGCGTGGCTTAGATTGTTTATTGCAAAATAATTTAGACACATAAAACTGTGATCTTAGGTTGTGACTTTTTGTTTTTTAATTATTAGAATAATCTGATTGAAAAAAAACTAATGGAGCAATATTCAATGGCTGAAAAAGTTGTCGAAGTCACCACCCATATGGCAAGTGGTTGGAAAGTCACTGCGCAGGTTCGAGAGCATCTTTTAGTGATAGATCAACCTAGTGCCACTAACGAAGGGGCGAATCCTTTGGAGACATTCCTATTTTCACTGGGTGGCTGTATTTCTGCCATTGCGAAAATGGTCGCAAGGGAACGTCATATTGAGCTACGCCAGTTTGACGTGCATGTCCGTGCCGTGATGAATTCCGCTGGGTTATTGGGTCAGCCCTCAGAAGATCCCGTCGGCTTTAAGCACATTGCCCTAAATGCCAGTATTGATGCCGACCTTACAGAGGAGCAGAAGCGTGAATTTTTAGATACTGTGTGTAATCGTTGTCCAGTACATGACAATCTTTTACAACCTACACTTGTGACCCATAGGGTTAATGGTCACGATTAATGGTGAGTTTTCCCCAAAATTCCCCTGTTAGGTCATGACCTAACAGGGGACTCAACTAAGCGGATACATTAGCGGTTACTTTTGGGAAAACTCGCTAAAACAAGCTCAGCCACTTGAAGCAATTCCTCCGAACTGATCCCATTCGTCGCTTGAATGGCCATGCCTTGCAAGACAGTGCCAATATAACGGGCGAGCAATAGGGGGTCGGCTGTGTCGGGTAAATCACCTTCGTCTTTGGCTCTTTGTAGTCTCTCACACAGGGCCAGCTCTCCGTCCCGACGGCGATTAATCAAGGTTTCTTTAATAGCCTCCCCCGCTTCACTACAGGCAAGAGCCCCTTGGACAATCAAACAGCCTTGCGGATGACTATCATCGGCAAGTGAGCTGGCGGCGCCTAAGAGCATGGACTCTACGACTTGATAGGCGGTTTTTTGTTCGAGTGCGGGGTAGAAAAATGCACAGGGGCGCTGCTCATATAATTCTATCGCTTTGAGAAATAACTGTTCTTTATTACCGAAGGCGGCATAGAGGCTAGGCTTATTAATGCCCATTGCTTGGGTGAGATCGGTTAATGACGTGCCTTCAAAACCTTTGCGCCAGAAGACTTCTAAGGCTTTGGCCAATGCATCATTAGTGTCGAAGGCACGCGGGCGACCTACGCAGGGCATCTGGGTGGCGGTTGACATCAATAGACTCCTCAATTCTCAATTGCCCCTAGGATAGACATGGGTTTAGTCCATGTCCAGCCACACTTGCTGACGGGCGTTAGGGCGGGTGAGTGATCATCAATCCTTTCTCCCACAATCCTCCAATGAAAAACACGCCTTTAAGATTTATACCGACTGGTACATAAATTTGTTGACAGAGTCATTTTACGCTATATATTACCGTTCAGTACAGAACATTTTTTACCAGTCGGTATTTATTGGCGCTGCACAAAATGCCCACCACTTTGAGGATAGGAATATGATGAGTCACAACCCCTTACGAACAATGATGTTAACGGCCATTGCTGCTGTCGTCCTTTCTGCTTGTGGTGAGCAAACAGCGCAGCAGGGGCCTGCGCCGAGTGCGCCCAAGGTGGATGTCGCCCAAGTATTGCACGAGCGAGTCACCGAATGGGATGAGTTTACCGGTCGTTTACAGGCGCCCGAAAGTGTGGTCTTAGTCCCACGGGTTTCGGGTTATATCGAGTCTGTGGATTTTAAAGAAGGCGCCTTAGTCAAAAAAGGCGATGTGCTATTTCGCATTGATGCGAGCGTATTTGAAGCTGAAGTGGCCCGGTTAAAAGCAGATCTTGCTAGCGCGCTCTCTGCTGAGCAACTGGCCACTAATGACCTCGAACGTGCCCGTAAACTCTTTGCCCAAAAAGCGGTGTCCGCAGAGTTACTCGACACCCGTGAGTCGAATAAACGTCAAACGACAGCGGCAGTGGCTTCGGTAAAAGCGGCATTGCTGCGGGCCGAACTCGATTTAGATTATACCCAAGTGCGGGCTCCGATTGATGGCCGCGTGTCCTACGCCAATGTCACTGCGGGTAACTATGTCACCGCCGGACAGAGTGTACTGACCAGCTTAGTCTCTACCGCCAGCATGTATGCCTATTTTGATGTGGATGAGCAAACTTACCTTAAATACGTGAAGTTAACCGCACAGAAAAAACGTAACGATCCCCGCGCTGGTGATAACCCTGTCTACATGGCCTTAGCCAATGAGCGTGATTACCAGCGTGTTGGTATGGTCGACTTTGTTGATAATGCGATGGATAAGCAAACTGGCACCATTCGCGTAAGGGCCTCTTTTAACAATGAAGACAATAGCTTATTACCAGGATTATTTGCCCGCCTTCGTACCGCAGGGAGCGGTGCCTATGAAAGCATCTTGATCGACGATAAAGCCGTTGGCACAGATCTGAATAATAAGTTTGTGTTAGTGGTCGGTGCCGATGGTCTAGTCGAATATCGTGGCGTGACCTTAGGTGAGAAAGTTCAAGGGCTTCGTATCGTGACTCAAGGTTTAGAGGCCGAAGATAAGATCGTGGTTAATGGTATGCAGCGCGTACGCCCTAAGATGCAAATTGAGCCGCACATGGTGGACATGGTTGACAGCGACAAGCTCGAAGCAATACGTCAAGCCCAGTTCATGCTCGATAAAAACCAAGATACTTTGACGGCGCAAGCGGTCGAAACGGCTAGCCGCGGTTAAGGAATAAAACACTATGTTGTCGCAGTTTTTCATTAAAAGACCGATATTTGCAGCCGTTTTGTCACTGCTATTTTTTATCTCAGGGGCGATCGCCGTTTGGCAACTGCCGATCACCGAATACCCTGAAGTTGTGCCGCCCACAGTAGTGGTGACTGCTAACTACCCAGGCGCTAACCCAAAAGTGATTGCCGAAACCGTTGCCTCGCCCTTAGAGCAAGAAATCAACGGCGTCGAAGACATGTTGTATATGTCATCGCAAGCCACCTCCGATGGCCGCATGACCTTGACCATCACCTTTGCGATTGGCACCGATGTGGATAGAGCGCAAACCCAAGTGCAGAGCCGAGTCGATCGCGCTATGCCACGTCTGCCGCAGGAAGTGCAACGCTTAGGTATTGTCACCGAAAAATCATCGCCGGACCTGACCATGGTGGTGCATTTGTTGTCACCGGATAACCGTTACGACATGCTGTATCTGTCTAACTACGCGGCATTAAACGTAAAAGATGAGTTAGCACGCATCAAAGGTGTGGGCGCGGTACGCTTGTTTGGCGCTGGTGAATACAGCCTACGTATTTGGCTCGACCCGAATAAAGTTTCGGCTCTGGGTTTATCACCCGCGGACATTATTGCCGCCGTGCGTGAGCAAAACCAACAGGCCGCCGCCGGCAGTTTAGGGGCGCAGCCTAGCGGCAATGCCGACTTTCAACTCCTGATCAACGTGAAAGGTCGTTTAACTGAACTGTCTGAATTTGAAGATATTATCATCAAAGTCGGTCAAAACGCTGAAGTGATCCGCCTAAAAGATGTCGCGCGAGTTGAATTAGGTGCAACCAGCTATGCACTGCGATCATTACTCGATAATAAGGATGCGGTGGCGATTCCTGTGTTCCAAGCATCGGGTTCTAATGCGATTCAGATTTCCGACGATGTGCGCGCCAAAATGGCTGAGTTGTCTCAGTCTTTCCCTGAAGGGCTAGAGTACGAAATCGTCTACGATCCGACTGTCTTCGTGCGTGGCTCGATTGAAGCTGTGGTCAAAACCCTGCTCGAGGCTGTGTTGCTGGTGGTGTTAGTGGTAGTGCTGTTCTTGCAAACGTGGCGCGCCTCGATCATCCCGCTGGTGGCTGTGCCTGTGTCTTTGGTCGGTACTTTTGCCTTTATGCATCTGCTCGGTTTCTCGTTAAACGCCCTATCGCTGTTTGGTCTGGTGCTGGCCATCGGGATTGTGGTGGACGATGCGATTGTGGTCGTCGAAAACGTTGAGCGTAATATTGCCGCTGGTTTAAGCCCGATTGCCGCGACACAAAAAGCGATGAAAGAAGTGACAGGCCCGATTGTGGCAACCACCTTAGTGCTGGCGGCGGTATTTATTCCAACGGCGTTTATGAGTGGCTTAACCGGGCAGTTCTATAAACAGTTTGCCTTGACTATCACTATTTCGACCTTTATCTCGGCCATTAACTCACTCACCTTGAGCCCTGCATTATCGGCTTTGCTGCTTAAAGGGCATGATGCGCCTAAAGATGGCCTCACAAGGTTAATGGATAAACTATTTGGTGGCTGGTTATTTACCCCTTTTAATCGTTTATTTAATCGTGCATCAGACGGTTATGGCTATTTAGTGCGTAAGGTTATCCGTTTTGGTGGCATTATCGGCCTAGTGTATCTGGGTATGGTTGCGCTCACGGGCGTGCAATTTGCCAATACGCCAACGGGTTATGTGCCTGGCCAAGATAAACAGTATTTAGTGGCGTTTGCCCAGCTACCCGATGCAGCTTCCCTTGAACGTACGGATACCGTGATCAAGAAGATGTCTGAGATTGCGCTTAATCACCCGGGTGTGGCGCACTCGATTGCCTTCCCTGGTCTTAGCATCAACGGTTTTACTAATAGTCCCAACTCAGGCGTGGTGTTTGTTGCGCTTGATGATTTTGAGTCGCGCAAGAGTCCTGAGCTGTCGGCCAATGCCATTGCTGGACAATTAAATCAGCAATTTGCTGGTATTCAAGACGCGTTTATTGCCATCTTCCCGCCGCCACCTGTGCAAGGCCTCGGCACTATAGGAGGGTTCCGTCTGCAAATTCAAGACAGAGCCAACCTTGGTTATGAGGCCTTGTATCAGGTGACCCAACAAGTGATGTACAAGGCGTGGGCCGATCCTCAGTTAGCCGGAATTTTCTCCAGCTATCAGGTGAACGTGCCACAACTTGAACTGGATATAGATCGAACCAAAGCGAAACAGCAGGCAGTGTCGCTCGATCAAATTTTCCAGACATTACAAACCTATATGGGCTCAACCTATGTCAACGATTTCAATCGTTTCGGTCGAACCTATCAGGTAAATATGCAAGCCGATGAGGCCTTCCGTCAAAGCCCGCAGCAGATAAGTCAGCTTAAGGTGCCTAACGTGAATGGCGATATGATCCCCTTAGGCTCCTTTATCAATGTCAGCCAGAGCGCTGGGCCCGATCGCGTGATGCACTATAACGGCTTTACGACCGCTGAAATCAACGGTGGTCCTGCGCCGGGCGTGAGTACAGGTCAAGCACAGGCGGCGATTGAGAAAATCCTCGCCGAGACCTTGCCCATAGGTATGACCTACGAGTGGACTGAGTTGACCTATCAGCAAATCTTAGCGGGTAACACAGGCTTGTTAGTCTTCCCGTTGGTGATCTTGTTAGTGTTTATGGTGCTGGCAGCCCAATATGAGAGTTTAAGCTTGCCATTGGCGATTATTTTAATTATCCCAATGACTTTACTCTCGGCGCTCAGTGGCGTGCTTATCTATGGTGGCGATAATAATATTTTCACCCAGATTGGTCTTATTGTCTTAGTCGGATTGGCAACCAAGAACGCTATTTTGATTGTGGAGTTTGCCAAAGAAAAACAAGACCATGGTATGGAAGTCATGGAGTCAATTCTCGAGGCGGCGCGCTTAAGACTGCGCCCCATCCTGATGACCTCTATCGCCTTTATTATGGGAGTCGTGCCTATGGTGTTCTCCACCGGGGCGGGCGCAGAAATGCGTCAGGCCATGGGCGTCGCGGTATTTGCCGGTATGATTGGGGTGACGTTGTTTGGCTTAATCCTAACGCCATTGTTCTACTACGCGTTAGCTAAACGCGGTCGTCGCAAAGTAGAAGCATTGGCTGCGCAATAGTTCTGCCTGTTCAACCTGTTAACAATAAAAAGACCTGCATTTGCAGGTCTTTTTTCGCCTTTAGCGGCTAAATATTAAGGGAGTTACTATAGTTAGGCTAGCGCATTAAATCAGGGAAATTCGATGAGTACTTTTCAGCCCCAAGAAATCCGCGTCAAAATTGATGTTCGGCATGCGCTGCTGGCCGTGGCGACCGTATTGGATTTTGTCGGTGTGGATGATTTACACCACGGTCATAGAGTGGCTTACATGGCTTACGAATGCGCCAATGTGCTGGGTTGGTCCGATGAAAAGAAGCAGTTTGCCTATTTTGCGGGGCTTATCCATGATTGCGGCGTCTCTTCCTCCGAAGAACACTTGCGTCTACTCAAATTAATGCAGCCGGAAGATGCAACTTCCCACAGTCGCCGCGGTTATGAGGCATTAGTGAAATGCCCGATATTAGAACGCTTCGCCTTAACAGTGCTTTATCATCATACCCCTTGGCTTGAGCTGCAATCCCTCGATATTTCTGAATTTGACCGTGATATTGCCGCATTGATTTTTCTCTCGGATCGCACCGACTTTCTACGGGCGCGCTATACCCATGGTTGCCATGAAGAACTCATCACCCTCCATGAAGGCTTAGTCGCAGATAATTTGCGGGCACACAGTGAAGTTCTCTTCGAGCCTCAGATGGTATTGGCCATGTGCCAGTTAGTCAGCAAAGATGGCTTTTGGTACAACATGAATTCGGTCCATATTGAGCAAATGGCCTTGGATTTTGAAGTTAATCAGTTGTACGACAAAGAATTAGGTATTGAAGGCGTTAAACAGTTAGCCAGATTTCTGGCACGGATTGTCGATGCTAAGAGCCCCTTTACCTTCCATCATTCGGATAAAGTTGCACTATTGGCAAAGCTTGTCGCCAAGGATTGCGGAGTATTGGATACCGATACCGAGTTACTGTTCGTCGCAGGGCTTTTGCATGATGTGGGTAAGCTTAAGACGCCTGACTTACTACTCCACAAGGACGGTAAGTTAACCAAGGAAGAATACTCGATCATTAAGCGCCATACAGTCGATACCGACCATACCTTAAAGAGTTTTTTTCCCAAGTCGGTGATTGGTGAGTGGGCTTCAAACCACCATGAGCGCCTCGATGGTTCGGGTTATCCCTTTAGTAAGCGGCAGGAACAGCTAGATCTACCTTCTCGCATTTTGGCTGTAGTTGATGTGTTTCAGGCGCTAACTCAAAAGCGTCCATATAGAGGTTCTTTACCGCTATCAGACATTTTTGACATTATGCAGCCTATGGTCGACAAAGGGCAGCTAGATGCTTATGTTTATAGCGTTTTGTTGGCTGATATAGATAATTTTTATCGACTTTCGACCCAAGAGTTTCAATCTTAGCGATCAGTAGCGTTAGGTTGGCGGTTAGAGCAGTAGGGGTTGGTCAATGGGATAAAACTGAGTTGCTGCATCAATCAATGATTTTGCAGTGAGTGATGGCACGCCATACACCTCAGCTTCAACACCATATTTTTGCGTTATCTTATCAAGTAAAAGTGAGAAGTCCCCATCGCCTGAAAGGAGTATCACAGTGTCCACATCGGGGGCAGCTTCTAAAACATCAATCGTGATACCGACATCCCAATCTCCCTTGGCTGAGCCGTCGCTACGTTGAATAAAGGGTTTCAGCTTCAACTCAAAGCCGATATGCCTTAAGGCATCTTGAAACTTTAACTGGCCATCATCTCCGCGATGAATGGCATAAGCCACAGCACTGACAATTTCCCCCTGTGCACTCAAGTGTTGCCAGAGTTTGCGATAATTAAACTGGCGCTGATAGGCCTCGCGGCAGGTGTAATAGATATTTTGTACATCGACAAAGAGGGCGATTTTCTTCAAGGGATTTGTATATTGCTATCTGGGGGAAGACTCCCCGCACTATAGCACAGCAAGATGGTAAAGGGCGCGAAAGGGGAATATTCACACTTGGTGTAACGGATTACCGCCTTTGAGTTGTACCAGAGGTATTTGAACTTCCGCTAAACGCCAGAGGATTTAAAGTATTGTGCCGGAGTGGTGCCAGTATATTGTTTAAAGAAGCTGATAAAGGCGCTGTCGCTGTTGTGCGTCGTGCAGATCTTGTAGGTTGGACAGAACGTAGAGGTAACTCTTCTGAAACCTAAATGAAAAAGCCAAGGGATGGCTCCCTTGGCTTTTATGATCTAAGCAAACGCGTTATTCACACTGTTTTACATACAGCGATAAATTAGGCTTTGGCCGTTTGTTCCTGTTGTTTGGCGGCCTCTTGTGCTGCTAATTCTTGAGCTTTAATGGCAGCTTCGAGTTTCGCTTCAACATAACCCGGTGAATGGGTGGCGGCCGAGATTAAACGGTACATCGCCGGGATCACGAACAGGGTTACAAAGGTCGCGAAGGCCATACCGAAGAACACCACTGTACCCACCGCGATACGGCTCTCTGAGCCCGCGCCCGTCGAGAAAATCAGTGGAATGGCCCCAACTAAGGTAGTGAAGGCCGTCATTAAGATCGGACGTAACCGACGGGTCGAAGCATCGATAATGGCCTTATCCAGTGCCAAACCTCGGTCACGCAGTTGGTTGGCAAACTCGACGATCAAGATACCATTTTTGGTCACCATACCAATCAACATGATCATGCCGATCTGGCTATAGATGTTAATGCCTTGACTGGTCACTAGCAGGCCGAGGAAACCGCCGAATACCCCCATAGGCACGGTAAACATCACCACTAAGGGGTTGATAAAGCTTTCAAATTGCGCTGCTAATACTAAATAAGCTACCAGTAGTGCGAGACCGAACACAATCAGAATACTGCTCTGGTTTTCTTTAAAGTCCTTAGATTCGCCCGTATAACCGATGGAAATATCCTTAGGCAATAGCTCAATGGCCTTGCTATCCAAAAACTTCAATGCTTCGCCCAAGGTGTAACCTTTGCTGATGTTGGCCTTTAAGGTAATCGACTTTTGCTTATTGGTGTGGCTGAGTTTTTGCGCCGAGGCCACTTCTTCGATATGGGTTACTGTATCGAGCGTGACTAACTCGCCCTTGGCCGAGCGCATATAGATCTGACTCAAATCGCCGACGTTATTAAAGCTATTTTCGTCGCCCCGCAGATACACATCGTATTCTTCGCCTCGGTCGACATAGGTGGTCTCTTTACGACCGCCTAGCATGACCTCTAAGGTTTGTGAGACTTCATCGACGCTGATCCCAAGCTCCGCCGCACGTTCTTTATCGACGGTAACAATCAACTCTGGTGTGGTTTCGGCGTAGTCTAAATCCGCGCCTTCCATCATAGGGCTGGCGTTGGCTTCTTCTTTTAATACCTGTGCCCATTTAAACAGTTCGGCATAATCTGAGCCGCCGAGCACAAATTGTACGGGTTCACTCGATTGCCCCCTAAAACCTGGCATCATAGGGCGAACCATCACATCGGGAATATCTTTCAAAGCGTTGCTGATAATGCCCAGAGCCTGCTGCGCCGTCACATGACGACGCTCCCAGTCCTCTAGCTGCATGATCACAAAGCCCGTTTGATCGCCCGCGCGGCCACCAAACGCCGGAGCTTGCACGCTGAAGGACCGCAATACGCCTTGGCCGAGGAGGGGCATCAGTCGGTCTTCGACTATGTCCATGTTTGCCGTCATTCGGTTATAACTGGTTCCTTCGGCGCCTTTAACGAAGGCGAACAGTACGCCGCGGTCTTCCTGCGGCGCTAGTTGTGATGGTACCTGTTGCATCAACCATACACTGCCGCCGACACAGGCGAGGATCACCAGTGGCGCCAGTAATCTAAAGCGAATGGCATGGGTGACTCCACCGCGGTAAACCCTTTCCATGCGCGCAAAACCACTGTCAACGAAACGATTGAAACGGTTCGGTTTAACATTGGCTTTCAGGAGCTTACTGCTAAGCACTGGGGTTAAGGTTAAAGCGATTAAAGATGAGAACAGTACTGAAACCGCCAGCATCACCGAGAACTCGGTAAAGAGTAAACCCACCATGCCCTCCATAAAGGAGATTGGTAGAAACACCATTACCAATACCGCAGTAGTGGCCACGACCGCAAAGCCCACTTCCCGCGTGCCTTTGTAAGCGGCAAGCAGCGGCTCTTCACCGCGCTCAATATGGTGGAAAATATTCTCAACCACCACGATGGCATCGTCGACGACGAGGCCAATCGCTAGGATTAATGCCATGAGAGTCAATAGGTTAATAGAATAACCAAACATATTGGCGGCGATAAAGGCCGAGATCAGTGACACGGGCACTGTCACTGCGGGGATAAGCGTGGCTCTTACTTGTCCGATAAAGATATACAGCACTAATACCACAAGGGCACCGGTGACATAGAGGGTGTTGTAGACTTCATTAATCGAGCGGTCAATAAACACTGTTGAGTCAAAATCGACCACGAGACTCGTGCCTTCGGGCAAAAAGTCTTGAATTCTATCGACTTCTTTATGGACTTCCTGTGCTACCACTAAAGGGTTTGCATCGGACTGAGTGATCACCCCTAAACTTAAGTTAACGATACCATCACTCTTAAAGGTGGAGTTTTCGTTCTGCGCGCCAACGGCAACATCGGCTACATCTTTTAAATAGATAGGCGTGCCATCGCTGGCGGTACGTACCACTAAGTAATCAAAATCCTTAGGTGTGTAGTAGAGCCGTTTGGTCCTTACCGACATCACTGTGGTGTCATTACGCACTTGGCCGCCGGGAGTTTCGACGTTTTCTTTACGCAGCGCGTTAGTAATGTCGGTGACTGTGACATTGCGTCCCGCCATCTGCTCGGGTCTGAGCTTGACGTACATGACCTTGTAGAGGCCGCCTGAGATGCTAATCGAACTCACGCCGCTGATCAGGCTAAATCTGTCTTCTAATACCCGCTGGGCGTAATCGGTGAGTTGGGTTCGGTCCATCACACTCGAGCTTAAATTCACATAGACAGAGGGCTCGCCGGAACCATTGTCCTTAGAAACCACGGGATCGTTGGCATCCTCGGGCAAGCGGCGCTGGGCACGGGCCACGGCGTCACGCACATCACTCACCCCTTCGGTTAAGTTCCAACCGAGCAGGAATTTAACCGTGATCCGTGAGCTGCCATTGCGGGTAGTGGAAGTGATCTCATCGATACCACTGATCCCCGTCAGTTCATCTTCGAGGGTCTTAGTGATTTGGCTTTCCATGATGGCGGCCGAGGCGCCGGAGTAACTGGTACTGACGGTCACCACAGGGCTTTCGACATCGGGCATTTCCCGCACCGAGAGCTTAGTGAAGGACACTAAGCCGAAGACGCACAGCAGTAGGCTTAAAACGATAGCGACGACGGGGCGCTTAACTGAAACATCGGACAGCCACATTATTTGCTCTCCGTTGCTTTAACGTCTGATTGGACCGTAGGGTTATTACCAGTGTTCTTTGCTTCGAGGGCGACTTCATTGATTTTTAAACCATCGCGCATATTCACTAGCCCTTGAACTACCACTTTATCGCCAATCTTAAGGCCACTCTCGATAAGCACTTGATCGCCAACGCGTGCGCCTAGAATCACTTCGGTGCGGTGGGCAATATGATTGTCTGCGACTATATAGACATAGCGTTTGGTTCCCGAGTACTCCAAAGCCTGTACTGGCACAATAGGTGCCGAAATCGGCGGGAAGGTGATGGTGGATGACATCATCATGCCGGGTTTTAAGCGGTTTTTTGCGTTTTCAAATTGCACACGGATCTTCAGGTTTAAGGTTTCTTCATTCACGCGGGGATCGATGGCGATCACTTTGCCAATAAAGGTTTCGCCTGGCCAAGCACGGCTGGTGGCCGAGACGGGCATGCCAATGCTCAGCTGTGATAGAAAATGTTCCGGCACTTGTAGGTCGAGTCGCATGCTGGATAAATCATCCAGCGTCATCAACTCAGTGCCTATGCTTACCATTTTGCCTTCACTGAAATTAATCAGGCCAGTTTTTCCGGCAAAGGGGGCGATCAGTGAATGGTAATGTAAGTCTGCCTGCGCCGAGGCGAGTCGCGCTCTGGCGATATCGACACTGGCCTTTTGGGCATCGATCTCGGTTTGGGTGATGGCGTTGCGGCTGATGAGTTTTTCAAATTCCCTAAGTTTTCGGGTTTCATCATTTAAAAAGGCATTGGCTTCGGCTATGGCGGCTTGGGCCTTCATATCATCGAGTTCGATAAGCAGTTGGCCTTGCTTAACCGATTGGTTAGAAGTGACAGCTATTTGTTTAATTTTCCCGGTCACCTGCGGCGCGATCACTACGGCACGCTCGGCGGCGAGTTTACCGATTAATGAAATGGATTGTGCTAGTGGGTGCTCGACCACTTCACCCGTGACCACGGGAACTGTGCGCATTAAATGGGGGGCACTTTCGGGTTTCGCCGCTTGCAATACATCACTAAAACTCACAGCGGTGGCAACCGCTGCAATTAAGGCAATGGCTATTATGGTTTTTTTCATTGTAATGATTATCTCGCACAAAGACGGTTAAGAGGTGATAGCGCTTTAGGCGCTATTCTAGTGAATAACCGGCGGCTAGTGGGTAAAAGTTTGTAAAGTTAACTACTAGAAAGTGAAAGAAATTGTGTTTTTTGTAAGTAGAGCACGCTTTCATTTTTTTGACACTCTCACCAAGGGTAAAATGGCTTACTCCTGAGGCTAGGGATATGCTTGTGTTTGTGGTTTTTCTATTGGGGCTAAAGCCGATTTGATCTGAGGATATTGGCTTAAAATAGCGGCTAGACTGCCATCTTTTCTCATATTTTCAAGCCCTTTATTAAATTCATCCACCAGTGTTAAGTGATCTGTTACTGCTAAGGATACGCCTAAATGAAATACCTCAGTGGCGATAGGCTGACCTACTTGCTCAAAGATATCGGTATATTCATCGGGATGCTGCTGGATTAAATACTCCGCTAGGTTATGGCCAATCAATACTAAATCGATACGTTTTAAAAATAACTTTTTAAGATTCATTTCATCGGAATTGCCATCTTCAGTCGTCAGCCCTGCGGCAAAGATTTCGGGTGGGTTGGCGTAGCCTCGACCGATCCCAATAGTGTAAGGCTTGAGATCTGAAAGTTGGTTAAAACTTAATGGCTTATCTTTACGTTTATAAAACACAATCTGTATGGGGTGAATAGGGTCAGAATAGCGTGCCCATTGTTCACGTTCTTTGCGATACCAGAGTCCTACAATACCATCGGCTTGCCCCGTTTTGACTAGCAGGGCTGCTCGGGCGAAGGGATAAAACCTCAAACTGGCATGGTAGCCTCGACGTTTAAAGGCCTCTTTAACGACCTGTGCAATCCCACCTTGCTCGGGTAATGCATCGGTATAAAAAGGGGGATAATTCGTGGCGACTAACTGAAGTTCACGGCCCGCAAAAGTGTCTGGAATATAGCCCGATAGCAGTAGCATTAAGCTCGCTATCAGAGGTAACGTTTTCTCCATATACACTCCAGCACCTTAGTGAGTTGTATTTGGATTGAGTATAGAGTGTGTTGACGTTTCAGGGTTAATTTTGCAGGATTTGGCTGGCTTTTATGTAAGACAAAGTCCGTGCTGCGTAGTAATGCTAGGTAAACGGACGCTAACGCAGCAGAAACGTCAACCAAACACTGTCCGAATAAGGGGCTGGCAAGCG
This sequence comes from Shewanella sp. HN-41, assembly GCF_000217915.1. Lineage (GTDB taxonomy): Bacteria > Pseudomonadota > Gammaproteobacteria > Enterobacterales > Shewanellaceae > Shewanella. The sequence goes on from NZ_AFOZ01000014.1 coordinate 460,664, forward strand.
CTTATTTTCTGTCATAGGAGCTGCTTATCATTTGAGTAAAATGGCAGCTTTTTATCCTCGTTTCGCGATCGTGCGCTTGTCTTGGTGAACGAAATGCAACCATCAAATCTCAGTACACCCTAGAGTGGCTCAGTGAATTGCGTTCTAAGATCGTTTACCCACAGCTCGGGTTGGCCGTAATAGCGGCTGATATTAATGGCGGTTATTTTGCCGTCATTCGCCTCTATTGCCATCGAAGGAAAACCTTGAGCGCCTATCAGATTCAGTAATGCTCTGGATTCAACAATATGCTCATATAGCTTGTCTTCACCTTGGGCATAATGCAGCGCAAAGCCTATAGGGTCGAGCCCAAGTTCAGCGGCTAACCTTGCGAGATTACCTTCATCACTGGCGCAGTGACCATCACGGTAATGGGCGCGTTGTACTGAGTGTAGATAGGCCAAACTGTCGCCACCCATAGCTTCGACGGCGAGCATGGCTTTAATAGGAGGCGCCGAGTCGAGTACGATTGTGGTATCGCGCAGCAGACCATCAAAATAGTTTTCCCCAAAGGGTTGTCCGGTTAGTTCGCTAATACGCAGATCGTGGGGCATAACATAGTCGCGCCAGTTGGCATCGATTTGTTTGCGTCTCGGGCCCGTGAGCATACCGCCGCCGTGGAGCTTAATGGTAAAACCAGCTTTGGCGGCGGCATCGAGCAGTGGCGCTGCGGCATAACACCAACCGCATAAAGGGTCAATAATGGCATGCAGAGTGCGCTCTTTGGCAGCCAGTGTTCTGTTGGCTGAATTTGCTGAATGAACTGTTGGGTGAGTCATAGTGTTAAACCTTTTGGCTTAAGTTCGTCGCTAAATTCGCTACTTAAAGCCCTTTGAAATCATTGATTAAAATAGTTTAGTTGGTACAGTTATTTAGCTAAAAATGGCACGCAGTCGCTCACGTGCCCATCTTTAACTGTTTGCACTTAAATGCTTGTACCTAATCACCTGTATATTAAGTGCCGGACTTACATAGGCCAGCTCATTTCGCCCATGTAAACTTTGGCGCCGATCTCAAGCCCTGCATCGGCGGGCATTTGTGGGTATAGCGCCAGCATCTTCTGGATTAGTTTGGTTGAATTTTTTGATGTTTTTGCCGCAACTTCAAAGGCTTTCACATATTCACGGGTAAAACCGATGGCGCGGGTATCAAATCGCGCTTCGCCTAAGTAATGCCCTGGGATCACTGTGGTCGGCTGCAGTTTTTCCATCGCATCTAAATGAGTTAACCATTCTTGACGCTCTGGGGCTGTTTGAGTGTCAGCCATCCAAACATGGGTGTGATCAAAGACTTCTACACCACCTGTGATGGTGTTTGCCGAGGGCACCCACAGGAAAGTGTGTTTAGGGTGCTTATCATTAAAACCTTTGATGATCACTTGCTCACCGTCGATAGTAAAAGTATTGCGGTGAACGGCCTTAGGTAACACTAATTCCCTTGGCGCATTGTCCTTTAAAATCGGCCCCCAGTAGGCAAGTTTGCCCGCCATTGAGGCCTTAATCGCATCGACTGTAGTTTGGGTTGCGACCACTTCAACCTGTGGGAAGTTTTGCTTAATCAGATCCAGCCCAAAGTAAAAATCCGGATCGCTGTGGCTGATATAGACCAAAGTGAGCTTTTTACCGCTAGCTTTAATGGTATCCACTAAGGTTTGGGCGTCGTTACGTTGAAATTGTGCATCGACCAGCATCATCTCGTGCTCGCCGCTGATAAAGCTCGATGACACGGCAAAGATACTGTTTTCACCCGGATTAAAATGGCTCACTTGCAAAGGTGCGGCCTGAGCCGTGCCCATTGCCGCAACGAACATGGCGGCGGCTAACTGGAGTTTAAAGGAGGTCAAGTTTAGGTTATTCGATAGTGTCATTTCTGTACTCACTGATTCATTCAAATAGGCATTCGTCGATTTGCACAGCTGCAAAAGTGAGCTCAGTTTAGGTTGCAAAAAACGTTAGATAAACACGGAAAACTGCGCTTATTTGTTGCATAATTCGGATGAATTGGGATTTTAAAACGGATTATTCAGTGCAAGGCAATCAACACAAAGGGTGGATAAACCATGGATAGACTCGAAGCGGCAAAGGTGTTTGTGACTATTGTCGAACGGGGCAGCATGATTGGCGCCGCCGAGGCGTTAGATATGTCGCGCTCTATGGTGACCCGTTATTTGGCCGAGATGGAAGAATGGTCGGGCGCCCGTTTATTGCACCGCTCTACAAGACGTTTGAGCCTGACCGGTGCTGGCGAACAAGTGCTCGATTATTGCCACAGGTTGCTCGAACTGGCTAATGAAGTACCAGCAGTCAGTCATGCCAGTGTGGCAATCCCGCGGGGATTACTCCGCATTAGCTGCTCACAATTTATGGCACATCAGATTTTAGCGCCTGTGGTACAACAATATTTAGCCAATTATCCACAGGCGAGTGTGAATTTTCACGTGAGTAGCCAAACTGTCGATCTGGTCGCCGAGCGGATTGATTTGGCAATCCGCATCACCAATGAACTCGACCCCAATCTTATCGCAAGACGGTTAGGGGAGTGCGAGTCTGTGGTGTGCGCCGCGCCGAGTTATCTCGCCTCCCGCGCAGCCATTACTCACCCAGAGGATTTGACCCAGCATAACTGCTTAACCTATTCCTATTTTGGCGATGTGATGTGGCGTTTTACCCAAGTCAGCTCGGCATCGAACAAAATGCAGGGCAGTGAGTTGGGTCAGGCCCTTAATATTCCCGTTAAGGGGAATTTGAGTGCCAATGACTCTATGGTGGTGCTTAATGCCACGCTGGCGGGTGAGGGGATTGCCATGCAGCCGCTATGGGCGGCGAAACCCTATTTAGATTCGGGCCAGTTAGTGCCTTTGCTAACGGAGTTTAAGCCGCAGTCTCTGGGAGTATATGGGGTGTACCAATCCCGCAAACATATGCAGCCCGCACTCAGGGTGATGATGGATATGCTGGTGGTCTACTTTGCTAGCTTGAAATAATGCCAAAGTCAGCGGTACTCATAGCGTAACTGGATGCCATAAAAAAGGAGCTTAACCCGTTCGAGCTAAACTCCTTTTTATAGGCTTGTAGAACCTAGATCCTTCTACTTAATCATACGCTTGTATTTTAAGCGGTGTGGCTCAACCACATCGGCGCCATAGGTGTTCTTCAACCACGCCGAGTACTCGGTGTAGTTACCTTCGTAGAAGTTCACTTGGCCTTCGTCGCGGTAGTCCAGAATATGGGTCGCTATACGGTCTAAGAACCAACGGTCATGGGAGATCACCATAGCGCAGCCTGGGAATTCGAGGATCGCTTCCTCCAGTGCGCGCAGGGTTTCAACGTCTAAGTCGTTGGTTGGTTCGTCGAGGAGCAGTACGTTTCCGCCAGCCTGCAGCAGTTTGGCTAAATGCACTCGGTTACGCTCACCGCCCGATAGAGTACCGATGACTTTTTGCTGATCCGCACCACGGAAGTTAAAGCGGCCCACATAGGCGCGGCTTGGGATTTCCATGTTGTTGATGCGCATGATGTCTTGGCCACCGGAGATTTCTTGCCAGATGGTGTTCTTATCATTCATCGAATCACGGAACTGCTCGACCGATGCCAGTTGCACCGTCTCACCCAGTTCGATACTACCGCTATCTGGCGTTTCTGCGCCGGATAACATACGGAACAGGGTCGATTTACCCGCACCGTTGGCACCGATAATACCGACGATGGCGCCCTTAGGAATCGAGAACGACAGGTTATCGATAAGGACTCGGTCACCGTAGGATTTGGTCAGGTTATTGACTTCGATAACCTTGTCACCCAAACGTGGTCCAGGCGGAATAAACAGCTCGTTGGTTTCGTTACGTTTTTGGTAATCGGTAGTGTTCAGTTCTTCAAAGCGTGCCATGCGGGCCTTGCCCTTAGACTGACGACCTTTCGCACCTTGGCGGACCCATTCCAATTCCTTGGCGATGGTCTTTTGGCGGGCGCTTTCGGCGGCAGATTCTTGCTTCAGACGGGCATCTTTTTGCTCAAGCCAAGAAGAGTAGTTACCTTCCCACGGAATACCTTCACCGCGGTCGAGTTCTAAAATCCAGCCAGCGGCATTGTCGAGGAAGTAACGGTCGTGGGTAATTGCCACTACAGTACCGGCATATTCCTGCAGGAAGTGCTCAAGCCAAGCGACAGATTCAGCATCCAAGTGGTTGGTGGGCTCGTCGAGTAACAGCATTTCTGGCTTTTCAAGCAGCAAGCGACAAATCGCCACGCGGCGACGCTCACCACCCGATAGCACTTCGATTTTTTCATCCCAATCCGGCAGACGCAGGGCGTTGGCAGCGCGCTCAAGGATATGATCTAAATTGTGGGCATCTTGGGCTTGGATAATGGCTTCGAGTTCACCTTGCTCCCTGGCAAGGGCGTCGAAATCCGCATCCGGCTCGGCGTAGGCAGCGTAAACGGCATCGAGGCGAGTGAGGGCATTTTTGGCTTCAGAAACGGCTTCTTCAATCGCTTCACGCACGGTTTGATTAGGATCGAGTTTAGGTTCCTGCGGCAGGTAACCAATCTTGAGTCCTGGCATTGGGCGAGCTTCGCCTTCAATCTCAGTATCGATACCCGCCATAATGCGCAGTAGGGTGGATTTACCTGAACCGTTAAGGCCTAATACACCAATTTTGGCGCCGGGGAAAAAGCTTAAAGAAATGTCTTTAAGGATCTGCTTCTTAGGCGGAACAACCTTGCCCACCCGCAGCATGCTATACACAAACTGAGCCATTTTTCTCTATCTTAAGTGACTAATGATGCGGCTAATTCTACTCGATTGCGCGCCGAACTCAACTCGGCAATGAGCCAAGTTCAAGCACAACCACTAGGAATTTCATGTTTCAAATACTGGGATTGTGGCCGCGTTCCGAGTAGAATACCGCGCAACCCTACCTATAAGAATTGGCAGCTGGAGTAAGCAATGCTGAAAAAAGATATGAATATCGCAGATTATGATCCGGAACTGTTCAACGCAATTCAGAACGAAACTCTGCGTCAAGAAGAGCATATTGAGCTGATTGCTTCTGAAAACTACACCAGTCCACGCGTGATGGAAGCGCAAGGTTCACAATTAACCAATAAGTACGCCGAAGGCTATCCAGGCAAGCGTTACTACGGTGGTTGTGAGTATGTGGACGTAGTTGAAACCTTAGCGATTGAGCGTGCTAAACAACTGTTTGGCGCAACTTACGCTAACGTACAACCTCATTCAGGTTCACAGGCAAACAGCGCCGTTTACATGGCATTGTTAAATCCTGGCGATACTGTACTGGGCATGAACTTAGCCCACGGTGGTCACTTGACCCACGGTTCACCCGTTAACTTCTCTGGCAAACTGTACAATATCATTCCTTACGGTATCGATGAGTCTGGCAAAATCGACTACGACGAAATGGAACGTCTGGCCGTAGAACACAAGCCTAAAATGATGATCGGCGGTTTTTCTGCCTATTCAGGTATCGTTGACTGGGCAAGAATGCGTGAAATTGCTGACAAAATAGGTGCTTACCTGTTTGTAGACATGGCGCACGTTGCCGGTCTTATTGCCGCCGGTGTTTATCCAAACCCAGTACCACACGCCCACGTTGTGACTTCAACGACCCACAAAACCTTAGCGGGTCCTCGCGGTGGCGTGATCCTGTCTGCTGCCGACGATGAAGAGCTATATAAAAAGCTGAACTCTGCGGTATTCCCAGGCGGTCAAGGTGGCCCATTGATGCACGTTATCGCGGGTAAAGCGGTTGCGTTCAAAGAAGCCCTAGAGCCAGAATTTAAAGTCTATCAACAGCAAGTGGTTAACAACGCTAAAGCGATGGTTGAAGTCTTCCTCGAGCGTGGTTACAAGATCGTCTCTGGCGGAACCAGCAACCACTTAATGTTAGTCGACCTGATTGGCCGTGACTTAACCGGTAAAGAAGCCGATGCCGCCTTAGGCAGCGCTAACATTACCGTCAACAAAAACTCAGTACCTAACGATCCACGTTCACCCTTTGTGACTTCAGGTGTGCGTATCGGTACGCCAGCAATTACCCGCCGTGGCTTTAAAGAAGCCGAAGCGAAGGAACTGACTGGCTGGATCTGTGACATCCTCGACGATGCCCACAATCCTGCGGTAATTGAGCGTGTGAAGGGCCAAGTATTGGCACTGTGTGCACGTTTCCCTGTTTACGGTTAATCACCGCATCATATAGATGAGTGGCGAAGCGTTGCACCAGACTTGGTGGTTAACCTCAGCCCATAAATAGGATAAAATCCCATGGCCGCATCTTGCGGCCATTTTTATTGCTAAAATCTTAGACTTAAATCAGCTCGATTTAAGCAATATTGCACCGTAAAGCCAAGGCTTTACACCATTCACTGGCAGGAGGCTCAATGCATTGTCCATTTTGCAGCGCGACAGATACTAAAGTGATCGATTCCCGATTAGTGGCGGAAGGCCATCAAGTGCGCCGTCGCCGAGAATGCACCGAATGCCATGAAAGATTTACCACCTTCGAAGGCGCCGAGTTAGTCATGCCTAGGGTGATTAAGCGCGATGGCACCCGGCAACCCTTCGATGAAGAGAAGCTTCAAGGTGGTATGTTGCGTGCCGTTGAGAAACGCCCTGTGTCTATGGATGAAATTGAACAGGCGCTCAGTAAGATCAAGTCAACTCTGCGTGCCACAGGCGAGCGCGAAGTGCCTTCCGAGATGATAGGCAACTTGATGATGGAACAGTTAATGAACCTAGATAAAGTTGCCTATATTCGTTTCGCCTCTGTGTACCGTGCCTTTGAGGATGTGTCTGAATTTGGTGAAGCGATTGCTAAATTGCAAAAATAATTTTGGTTACCTTAGGTTAGAGCTTGGTCTAGCGCCGAGCATCAGGGTGATATTCCCCAACATTTCATAGGGTTTATATGAATTGGTCAGAACTCGATAACCAAATGATGAGCCGTGCTATCCAATTGGCACGCAAAGGTTTTTATACCACTCGGCCCAATCCTAGCGTCGGCTGCGTTATCGTTAAAGCGGATCAGATTGTCGGTGAGGGTTATCATCAGAAAGCGGGTGAACCCCACGCCGAAGTGCATGCGCTGCGCATGGCTGGCGAACATGCCCGCGGCGCAACCGCCTATGTCACCTTAGAACCTTGCAGCCACTATGGCCGCACGCCGCCCTGCGCCTTGGCACTGATCAATATTGGGGTAAAAACGGGTCGTGGTTGCGGTGGAAGATCCCAATCCGCAGGTCGGTGGCCGCGGTATTCAAATGCTGCGCGATGCAGGCATTCAAGTGGATGTTGGCTTGCACCGCGACGAAGCCTATGCCTTAAATTTAGGCTTTATGAAGCGCATGGAATCGTCTCTGCCTTGGGTGACGGTGAAACTGGCCGCGAGTCTCGATGGTAAAACTGCGCTATCAAACGGGGTGTCTAAATGGATCACAGGCCCTGAAGCTCGCCGCGATGTGCAGCGCTTACGTTTACGCGCCTGCGCACTGGTCACTGGGATTGAAACCGTACTGGCCGATGACCCATCGCTCAATGTGCGATACTCAGAGCTTGGCAGTCTCACCTCGCAATTGAGTGCGTCTCAGATGTTACAACCGCTGCGGGTGATTTTAGACAGTCGTTGCCGCATGCCTATTACGGCGGCATTATTTGCGATTGAATCGCCAATTTTATTAGTCTCAACCGAGCCTTATTCTGAAGCTTTTGTCACGCAGTTGCCAGTCCATGTGACTTGTCTTCAATTACCGGCGATTGATGGTCGAATCTCTCTGCCCGCACTATTAAGCTATTTAGGCAAAAGTTGTAATCAGGTGCTTATCGAAGCGGGCGCGACCTTAGCTGGCGCCTTTATCGACGCCGGATTAGCCGATGAGTTAGTGCTGTATCAAGCGATGAAGGTCCTTGGCGCACAGGGACGTAATCTACTTGAATTACCCGATTATCAAATGATGGCCGATATTCCGACCCTCAAACTGGTCGATGAGCGTAAAGTGGGCGCGGATATGCGTTTCACCTTGAGGCTCGAGTCCAATCCATCTTTATCGAATAAGTGAGTTAACCATGTTTACTGGGATTATTGAGGCCGTTGGCACGCTGCGTAAGCTTGAACGCAAGGGCGATGATATTCGTTTAACGGTCGCCAGTGGCAAACTGGATTTAAGCGATGTGCGTTTAGGCGACAGTATCGCCACCAATGGTGTGTGTTTGACTGTGGTGCAACAGTTAGCCGATGGCTATGTGGCGGATGTGTCGGCTGAAACCGTCAGTCTCACAGGCTTTGCTAACTATAAAGTGGGCACTAAGGTTAATCTTGAAAAGGCTGTTACTCCAACCACACGTTTAGGTGGCCATATGGTCAGCGGCCATGTAGACGGTATAGCAACGGTTGAGCAGCGTCACGCCCGTGGTCAAGCTATTGAGTTTTGGTTAGCCGCGCCCGCAGAGCTTGGACGTTACATTGCCCACAAAGGGTCCATCACTATTGATGGGGTGAGCCTGACGGTTAATGAAGTGGACGGCAGTCGATTCCGTTTGACCATAGTGCCGCATACTGCAGGGGAAACCACCTTAGTCGACCTGCAAGCGGGCGATAAGGTGAATATCGAAGTGGATTTAATCGCCCGTTATCTAGAACGCTTGATGAGTTTTGATAACAAAGACAGCAAAAGCGGGGGCGTGACCCTCGAAATGTTAGCCCGTGCTGGCTTTGTGCGTTAGAGCACTGGCAATCGTATTGCTAAGGTATAAAATTCCATAACAACAGCAAAATCATAAAGGTCCTACAATGGCGCTGCACAGTATAGAAGAGATCATCGAGGATATTCGTCAAGGTAAGATGGTTATTTTGATGGATGACGAAGACAGAGAAAACGAAGGTGATTTGATCATGGCGGCCGAAATGGTCACGCCAGAAGCGATCAACTTTATGGCGAAATATGGCCGTGGACTCATTTGCCAGACCATGACCAAAGCCCGTTGCCAGCAGTTAAATTTGCCCTTGATGGTAACTAATAACAATGCGCAGTTCTCGACTAACTTTACCGTTTCTATCGAAGCTGCTGAAGGTGTGACGACGGGGATTTCGGCCCATGACCGCGCCGTGACGGTAAAAGCGGCTGTGGCTAAGAATGCTAAAGCATCGGATTTAGTGCAGCCTGGACATATCTTCCCCTTGATGGCGCAGGACGGCGGTGTATTAACCCGCGCTGGCCACACTGAAGCGGGCTGCGATTTAGCACGCCTTGCTGGACTCGAACCATCGGGCGTGATTGTTGAGATCCTTAATGAAGACGGCACTATGGCACGCCGTCCAGATTTAGAGATTTTCTCCGAATTACATGGCGTTAAAATTGGCACTATTGCGGCATTAATCGAATATCGCAACACCAAAGAAACCACAGTGGTGCGTGAAGCTAAATGCAAACTACCGACCCGTTTCGGCCAGTTCGATATGGTCACCTTTAGAGACACAATCGACAATCAACTGCATTTTGCCTTAGTGAAAGGCGAGGTAAAGCCCGATTGTTTAGTGCGCGTGCATCTGCAAAATACGTTTAATGATTTACTTCATTCTGAACGCGATCAACAGCGCAGCTGGCCGCTGGAAAAAGCAATGGAGCGCATTGCCGCAGAAGGTGGTGTGTTAGTGTTACTCGGTAATCAAGAACATCCTAATGAGATCCTCGCTAAGGTCAAAGCCTTTGAGGCGGAAGATCAAGGGCGACCTGCCTGCGCCAAATGGCAGGGAACTTCACGCCGCGTTGGTGTGGGGTCACAAATCCTCGCCAGTCTAGGGGTGACTAAAATGCGCCTGCTCAGTTCTCCTAAGCGCTATCATTCACTTTCTGGCTTTGGCCTCGAAGTGACCGAGTATGTGGCCGACTGAGTCACTTGCTACGCTGGGGCGAAGTTGCAGTAAGGTAAAATTAACTATTTCTGATAATTTGCATAGGGCTCTGGGCAAATGGCTGTGATATCATATCGCCACTTTTCGCCCCGAGCTGGGTGCTTTAGCAAAATTTAGGTAAGATAATGAACATAGTTCAAGGTAATATCGAAGCGAAAAATGCCAAAGTTGCGATTGTTATTTCGCGTTTCAACAGCTTTTTAGTTGAGAGCCTGCTTGAAGGTGCACTTGACACGCTGAAGCGTTTTGGCCAAGTCAGCGACGACAATATCACTGTTGTCCGTGTACCCGGTGCGGTTGAGTTACCGCTAGCTGCCCGTCGTGTGGCTGCCAGTGGTAAGTTCGACGGTATTATCGCCTTAGGTGCGGTGATCCGTGGTGGTACTCCCCATTTTGATTTTGTTGCAGGCGAATGTAACAAAGGTCTAGCTCAAGTTGCCCTTGAGTTTGATCTGCCTGTTGCCTTCGGTGTGTTGACCACTGATACCATTGAACAAGCGATTGAGCGTTCTGGTACTAAAGCGGGCAATAAAGGCGGCGAAGCTGCGCTAAGCTTGCTTGAAATGGTCAATGTTCTGCAAGAACTTGAACAACAGTTGTAATAGTAGGAAAAATAATGAAGCCTTCTGAGCGCCGCAAGGCCCGCCGTTTAGCCGTTCAAGCCATTTATTCATGGCAACTAAGCGGGAATAATATTGCCGATGTCGAGCATGAGTTTTTAACTGAGCAGAGTCTCGACGGTGTTGATGTAGCTTATTTTCGTGAGCTATTTGCAGGCGTTGCAACTAAGAAAGCCCAACTGGATGAACTGATTATCCCGTTTCTGGACCGCCCAATTGATGAGGTGTCGCCAGTGGAAAAGGCCATAGTTCGCTTAGCGAGCTATGAACTGACCTTCCGTAAAGATGTGCCCTTCAAGGTTGCGATTAATGAAGCAATCGAGTTGGCTAAAGCTTTCGGTGCGGATGACAGTCATAAGTTTGTTAATGGATTACTCGACAAACTGGTTGCACGTAAGTAATAAAGACAAACGGTATCCTAGGATACCGTTTTTCATTGCTAACAAAGGTGGCCGATGTAAGTCGTGCCAAACTGTACAGTGAAAGAATTCCAATTAATTGAATGTTATTTTAATAACCGCGGCCCCACTCGCCGTGATGTGAAGCTTGGCATCGGCGACGATTGTGCCCTAGTGCAACCCGCAGAAAATAAATCGATCGCTATCTCCTGTGACACTTTAGTCGAAAATGTCCACTTCTTCCCCGATATGTCTCCCGTTGCTTTAGGTTACAAAGCCTTAGCGGTAAATTTATCTGATCTGGCTGCCATGGGCGCTGAACCCGCGTGGATGACGCTTGCCTTAACGCTGCCCGAAGTCGATGAAACTTGGCTCAGTGGTTTTAGCGAAGGTTTATTTGAAGCGGCTGAATATTATGGTGTCGCTTTAATTGGTGGCGATACGACCCGTGGTCCACGGGCCATTAATATCACTGTACACGGTCAAGTTCCGCAGGGGAAAGCGTTGACCCGCCACGGTGCTAAGGCTGGCGATTGGATCTATGTCACTGGTACGCTTGGAGATTCTGCCTTAGGTTTGGATATCATTCGAGGCGCTCAACACGCGCGAGCAGAGCATAAAGAGTTTCTGATCAACCGCCATTATCGTCCTACACCTAGGGTCTTAGCTGGACAATCTCTGCGTTCACTGGCATCGAGTGCTATCGACCTTTCCGATGGTTTTATCTCAGATATTGGTCATATCCTTAAGGCGTCACAGGTTGGGGCCATTGTCGATGTGGCGAATATTCCCTTGTCCCGTGCGATGAAAGATACAGTGAGTGAAGAGCACGCCTTAGGGTATGCACTGACTGGGGGCGAAGATTACGAACTGCTGTTTACTGTCCCTGAGGCGCAAAAAGGCGCTTTAGAAACAGCTTTAAGCCATGCGGGGACTAAATTTGTGCGAGTTGGACAAATCAGCGCAGGCACTAAGCTTAAGCTGCAACTCAATGGCGCACCCTTTACACCGCCTTACCACGGTTTTGAGCACTTCTAATGAATTGGTTTTCAAAGGATCAGGCGTTGGCTCGCCTGTCATTAAAAAATCCTGTCCACTTTTTAGCGCTCGGTTTTGGTAGCGGGCTGGCCGCTAAAGCGCCCGGCACCTTCGGCACTCTCGCGGCCATTCCTTTATATTTGCTGATGTCACCGTTGCCCTTGGTTTGGTATTTGGGGTTAACCCTTCTTAGCGTGTTGGCGGGTGTTTATATTTGTGATAAAGCCGCTAAGGATATGGGCGTACATGACCATGGTGCTATTGTTTGGGATGAAGTGGTTGGGTTATTGATCACTATGATAGCGGCGCCAGCGGGCTGGGGTTGGCTACTGGTTGGATTTGGTTTATTTCGCTTTTTCGATATTATCAAACCTTGGCCAATCCGCTGGCTCGATGCCAAAGTCGAAGGTGGTTTTGGGATTATGATCGATGATGTGCTAGCGGGCGTTTTTGCTTTTATCGGTCTACAACTGCTAGCCATGCTCCTCTTATAACGGATACAGTACGCCGCATATCCATGTTCACTCTCAAAATGCCTTTATAACATACTGTTGATAAAGGCATTTTATATTGTTTCGCTTAGTTTTTGTCTTACTCAATGCTGTAGTTTCGGTTTTACGATATAGAGATCGGTTTTTAGCTGATTGATAATATTTCGAGAAGCATTGCCTTTCAATAGACTCAACAATCCTTTGTGTTCCGCGCTCCCCATGATAAGCATATTCACATTAAGCTTTTGAGCTTCCATGGAAATGGTATCCTCAGGTAATCCCTCGACCACATGAAGATTATCGGTATCGAGATTATAATATCGGGCGACATTTGTTAGCTTTTCTTTGTATTTATCTCGCTCAGATATCAGTAGTGTGGTGTTTGGTACATTAAAGCTCATATAGAATGGATCGGGTAAGTAGCTGTTAATTAAATGGAGATCATTAGAGAGAATATTCGCAACACGTTTGCTTTCTTCTATCAGGGTTTCATTAAACATCGTATGTGAAAAGTGTTCATTGTCTAGTTCGAGCGCCGTTAAAATATGTCCATTTTCATGCCAGTCATCAAGGTTGACAAACATCACTGGAATATCTGGCATACGCAGTAATAACCATTCATCTGCAATTAAAAATTCACTGAAAAAGGGTGGATAGAATTTGTGACTCACCACAATAAGATCATAGGGCAGTTGTTTACATTCGTTGACGATGGCGTTGTGGATAGAATGAGACTGACATTCTTTTATGACAATAGAATGCTCTTTATCTGGATATGCTAGTATGGGCTTTCGTTTTTTCTCTTTATTTTCAACATGGTTATCGTGGTGAAAAAACAAGCTTAAGTTGAAGTGATGGGTTCGTTTAACTTTTAGGATGGTTAAGGATGCATGACTTTTTTGGGCTAAGATAACGGCTTTTTTAAGCACGGCCGCGGGTGAGACTACATCATCAATCGCGGCGAGAATATGCTGAAAGGACATGTTCTTCTCCTATTTCCTTTGGGTTATTAAGTCTAGGAGAAGCCCAATAATAGAGTAATATTAAATATCGCTATCAAATTTGCAATTTAGGTAATAATAATCTATGTAAATTAACGCTTTTAAATTCATATCATTACTTAGTAGTGAAAATTCGTTATTTATCCTTTATGCCTAAAAAGCTGTTTAATATACGAATTTATTCGTATTCAATAATGTTAATCTGCTCTTTATTAAAGCTTTGATGGACAATAAGCTGCTGAGTATCAAATGGATTTTTGTCGCTCAAACGCTTATATAGGTAACTACTATGCTTGTAATAACTCTCGCGCATTCGCCAACGTATTAGTCGTGATAATATCACCACCCAGTAATCGAGCAAGCTCTTGAATACGCTGCTCTTTATCTAGTGCAGTCATTGTGGTCTCTGTACTTCCCGCTTTATTATGCTTGTTGACAAACATATGCTGATGGCCATTACCAGCGACTTGTGGCAAGTGGGTTACACACAGCACTTGGGTAGACTCGCCTAAGCTGCGCAGCATTCGACCAACGACCGCGGCAGTCGGTCCCGAAATACCTACATCGACCTCATCGAAAATCAGTGTGGGTGTTGCCACCTTTTTAGCAGTAATCACTTGTATACCAAGGCCTATGCGCGACAACTCTCCCCCCGAAGCCACCTTAGAAATAGGTTGCAAGGGTTGCCCAGGGTTAGTTGTGACCATAAATTCGATATGATCACTGCCGTTGGGAGACATTAACTCTGGGTTAAAACTGACATCAATAGTGAATTTCCCCTTAGGCATATTGAGTTCGTGGATCGACTGAGTCACGAGTTTATCTAGCTCTTTAGCATAGCGGGCACGGCTTTGGCTGAGTTTTTGTGCGCAGGTAAGGTAGGCCGCTTTGCTGGCTTCGACCTGTTGTTGGATGCCTTCAAGCTTAGTTTCATCTTCATCTAAGGTGGCAAGTTCCGCTTTTAAAGCGCGATGATGCTCTGCCAGTTTGTTTGGGCTGACGTGGTGTTTACGCGCCAGCTGCATAGATTTAGACAGCCGTTCTTCTAGGTAGGCGAAATGTGCTGGATCTAGCTCTAACTTGCTTAGGTAATGCTGCAACTCACTGCTACTTTCCTGAACTTGGATCAGGGCGTCATTTAGCATAGTGCTGACGTTGTTTAGCGCTGGGTCAAAGTTTTGTAGATTTTCCGCAAGGGAAACGACTTTATTTAGCAGAGAGCTAATGTTGCTCTCTTCACCATCGGTGAGTAAACAAAGGCTTGCTTGGCAGGTATCGACGAGTTCTGTGCCGTTTGCGAGGCGTTTATGTTCCTGTTCAATTTCTTCAAATTCATCGACTTTAAGGTCAAATTCATCGAGTTCTTCGACTTGATACTGGACTAATTGTTTACGGGCAATACGCTCCTGTTGGGAGGCCTCTAATTGGTTCAGTTCGGCTTCAATTTGTTTACAACTTTGATAGCTGGTGGCGACCGTATTAATCAGGAGTCTGTGATTAGCATAGCTATCGAGCAGAGTCAGCTGATGCTCGCTCTTTAACATGGCGTGGTGGGCGTGTTGTCCGTGGATACCGACTAACAGCTGTCCTAACAACTTAAGCTGAACTAATGGAACAGGGTTGCCATTGATATAGGCCCGCGAACGGCCATCGCTACTAATAGTGCGGCGTAGGATACATTCATCGTCGAGATCGAGGTCATTATCTTCTAACCAGCGTTGTGCTAGGGGAATATCTTCCAAGGAGAAGCGGGCGCTGACCTCTGTCTTGCTTGCTCCTGGTCGGACACTGCTGGCATCGGCACGATTGCCAAGACAGAGCCCAAGGGCATCGATGGCAATCGATTTACCTGCACCCGTTTCACCGGTAATGCTGGTCATGCCAGGACGAAAGTCCAGCTCAAGAAAACGTACGATAGCGAAATTGTTGATGCTGAGTTGGCAAAGCATAATGAATTCCTGTCGAAAGACCGATCAAAACACTGTATTGATAAACAGTATATACTGATTTTATATACAGTAAAGTGGGCTTGGGTAAATATTCGACGTTTTTCTGATGCTGTATATTAATATATTGATTAAGAATATGTTTTTACCAGGTCCTCTAATATTGGAAGGCTGAAAAAGGTCACCAGAGTGCCAAACAATATCCCTTGGGCACTGGTGGACGCTTGGGTGTTGTAACGCTGTGCGAGTAAATACACACTCGCTGCCGTCGGTAATGCACTGAGAATAACTCCCATCACCAGATAGTCGCCGCTGACACCAAAGCATTTCAACATTACAAAGGCTACTGCGGGTTGTAGAGCCAGTTTGAAAAGATTTATTAAGCTCAGTTCGACAAAATTTGCAACCCTAAAAAGGGAACTGTCCTTTTGATAGCGCATCGCTTTTGCCAATACCATCCCCACGGCAAAGAGTGCACAGGGACTAGAGGTATTGCCTATTTGTTGGATCATCATTGCCAGCCCAGAAGGCAGCTTAATGCCGGATGCTGAGATACCAACGCCAATCAAACAGCCTATTACGATGGGATTTTTGCCTACGGCCATAAGCATGATGATGATGGCATGCTGTTGCCGCTGCGTATTGGTGGCCAGCTCCAATGAGACCAAGGCTACGGCAAACATCAACACGGATAATAGGCTCGCAATCGCCGCGGCAACTAAGGCACTTTGTTGCTGCGGAAAGAGAATGATCAATAGTGGGATCCCAATAAATGCGGTATTGCCAAAGGTTGCATTGAGGGCTCGAATCGCGGCTATTGCATGTTTTTTGGGTTGAGCGATAAGGGAAATGCCTAGGCAGATCAGATAAATAATAACCATGGCTGCACTGTAGCCCGCAATGAATCCCCATTGCAAAATCTCGCCAATCGGTTGCTGTGCGAGGGCAATCAGTAAGATCGCAGGGAAGGCAATATAGTACACATATTGATTCAGCACTTGGTCCGTTTCCACGGGAAGAAGTCGCAGTTTCTGTACTACTGTACCCAGTAACATGATCCCGAAGACGGCAAACAGAGGGGTTAAGATAGTCATGTCCCTCACTCATCCTTTTGATTTAGTATTATTCGAACTAGCGCAGTAAAACTGTCCGCAAATTAGCATACCATTTACCAGTAAGGCTATTGCGCTATGGTCGTATAAATGAATAATTCAATGTTTAAAACACAGTTACTTAGCGTTAAGGTTGCTTGTAAAACCTGCGCACAGGGACATTAGGAACTAAGATGAGTGATGATTTAGGCGGTGAATTACAGCTTATTTACCTGTTTGTACACTTAGTGAATGCGGGCAGTTTTTCCCAGGCTGCGAAGGTGCTAGATATGCCCATCGCTACCGTGAGCCGCAAATTAGCTAAGTTGGAAGAGAAGCTCGATAAGCAACTTTTTATGCGTAGTACCCGTAAATTGCGACTGACGGAGGAAGGTTTAGCACTATTTCAGCGCTATCAGAGTGTTATAGCTCAATTTGATGAGCTTAGTGGTGTAGGAAGTGATAAACCTGAAGGCACGTTACGCATCGCCGCTCCAATCTCGATTATCTCCATCATCTTTATCCGTGCTCTGAACGAGTTTGGTCGTCTCTACCCAGATATTCGGCTGCATATTTCCCAAAGCAATGAGTTGGTCGATTTAATTGATAAGGGGATCGATGTGGCTATTGTGGGGGGGGCTCAGCCCGATTCTTCGTGGGTCTCGAGTACCTTGGGGGAACTGGATTATTGCTTGTTCGCAACACCGGAATATTTAGCCCATGCGCCAAAATTAACGCACCCTGACGATTTAGAAGACCATCAACTCATAAAAGTATGGCCCTTATTTAACTGGCATTTAAAACATCCTAATGGAGAGTCCTTCTACTTTAATGGTCCGACTAAGTTGACCTTAACGGATTTGCACGGTGCGATTGAGGCGGCGTTAGACCACGGTGGGATTTTGTATGGTCCTGAATTATTTGTAAAACAGCAGATTAAAGCGGGGCAACTACAAGTACTACTCCCAGAGTGGATAGGTGAGCAGCGGCGGATTTCGATTTTATATCATCAGCGCAGTCAGCAGCCGCTAAAGGTAAGAGTCTTTATTGAATTTATGCAGTCAAAGGCGCCAGAGTTATTCTCTATGCGTTGATTTAACAAGGGAAATTGATTTTTAACGTTTTTTGGGTTTTACCGTATTTTTGCTCATGGTATTTTGCGTTTGTTTCGCGTCCTGCAGGCTTGAACGCGTCGCGGGGAGTATGCCTAGCTCCAAGAAATATCCGACTAAACGCCGTAATTCGAATAAAGAACCGATGCGCTGTTGATCTCTGATGCTTAGTTTCCAACTGTCGGTTCGTCCTTCGCTATTGGTTAAGATAAATCCTTGATAAACAATCTTTCTCATTGGAATAACTCAATATTGGCTGATGTAACCGGTTAGCTCGGGTGCTTATTCGTTATGGGGTTTGCTTGGCAGTGATATGGTCGTGATTGGGCTTATGATTCGGTCATTTATTCTATAGGTACCTAAATATAGGCACCTAAATATAGGTGCTTGAGTCGCCCCAAGCACCCCATCAATTAAGCGACGCTGATGCCGATATTTGACACTCCAGCCTCGATAATATCTTTGCGTAACCCTTTCACCAGTTCTGCGGTGATCTTGGGATTTTCTTCAATAATTTCCAGCAGAGTATTCTGTAATGCTTTTTCTTCTTCCATGACTTCATGGGCGAAGATGAAATCATCCAGTGCATCATCGACGAGATCGACTTCGCTGATAGCCTCAATATAGTTAGCAACAGTACTTGAAGATAACTTGCTAATATTAATGATATCTTCTTCAATCTTACCTTGAATGGCGCCTAATAATGTCGATAGGGCAACGACGGCATCCATGGCGGGATAAACACCATAGGCCTCAAAGTCAGCGGGATCCGGTGTGTTGTCTTCTAATCGTTGCAGATGAACATCGATATTAAACTTGAGTTTATTATCGTATTGGGATTGCCACAGTAACTCTAAGGCAGTGCTTAATACCGTCGGATCGCCAAATTCGCAGACTTCTGAAAACAGTTGGTAGTTGGGCAACATGCGTTGACAGAGTGCAATGGCAAAGAGTTGTTTTTGTGGTAGTTCTAGCGCCTTTAGACGCTTAAAGAAGCCCGTTTTTTTGGTCATCTGTTATTTCCGCTGATAGCTGTGATAGCACTTGTTTTGCCGCAGATTCTACCTTAGTTAACTCATCAAGTAACTCTAGTATTTCCGGTTCGAGATCTGCCACAGGGGTTTCACGTTTTAATGCTGATTCAATCTCTTGGCATAAACGCTGTGTCGTTGGCACTCCACAGTAGCAACTCGCACCGTGTAATTTATGTATGGTACTGAGCATAGTGGCTTGATCGTTTTGATTCAGTGAGGTTTGAATCGTTTCCACGGTTTGTGGGAGTGAGTCCAAGAGCATTCTTAGCATATCGAGGGCCAAGTCCGACTTATGGTTGGCTTGGGTTAAACACAGATCCCAGTTTAGGGTGTGCAGATCAAAATGGGTAAACTTGGGCCGCGTGATCCAGCGGTTGATCACCACCTTAAGCGCGGCTTCATCTATGGGTTTAGGTAAATAGCCATCCATACCACTGCCTAAAATCAGTTCGCGCTCTTCGGCTATCGCGTGGGCCGTCACCGCGATAATCGGTGTGTTGCGGTTCATTGAACCCTGACGAATTTGCTTAGTGGCGCTAATCCCATCGGTTCCTGGCATTTGGATATCCATAAAAATCAGATCGAAGGTACGGCTCTTCGCCTGTTTTACGGCATCTTCTCCGCTATTGACGGCGATAACTGTCGTCACTAGCTCGTTGAGTAAGGTTTCTATCAGTTTTAAATTGGCAAAATTGTCATCCACTGCCAGTACTGTTAAGGATTGACGGGCTGCAGGTGCAGCGATGGTAATGGGGGCGACTATGTCGTATTCCATTGGTGGATAAAGCATATTGCGAGCGAGTTGATGTTCACTGACAGGAAGTGAAAGCACTACATCGGCATTGGGACGGATAAATTGGCTGAGAGCATCTTGCTCTTGGCAATCGTATAGCACAATTAAACAATCGGTTTTTGTTTTGGCTAGGTTTAAGGTATTAACCAGTTGGCCAGCATCACTAAAACCGTGGCAACTCAACAGAATATAATCGAAGTTGCCCTCGGTGGTGGAGAGAGTGATGAGCAAACTTGGAATATGCTGATGGTGGGTGACTTTTGTCTCCCAGAGTTGCAATTGGCGACTGAGTACTGAGTGTGTCAGTACCCTAGGCTCATAAAAGAGTATGGTTTTATGTTTGAGTTTCTCAAGGGGTAACGAGTCGCCAATTTGGAATTGGCCTAGCCCTAATGGCAGGGTAAACCAGAAATTTGAGCCCTTATCAACAGAGGAGGTGAAACCAATTTGGCCCCCCATTTGATTAACTAAGCGTTTAGTGATGACTAAACCGAGCCCTGTGCCACCGAAGCGGCGTGAAATCGATGAGTCTGCTTGGCCAAAGGCTTGAAATAAAAAGTCCTGCTGACTTTCATCGATACCAATACCCGTGTCTATCACATCACAGCGGAGTACGACCTGTTCGTCCGATTGACTCTGTAATTCGAGTTTGACTAATACGCTACCCGAGTCGGTAAACTTGATCGCATTACCGACTAAGTTATTGATGATTTGGCATACACGCATGGCATCACCGTTGACACTGTCGGGCACATTGGGGGCGATATCGACGACCAATTCGAGGCCCTTTGCTTGGGCACTGCCTGAGATCAAGGTCATAGTGTCGCCTATGGTTTCCCGTAAACCGAAGGGCATGTTTTCCAACACCATCTTACCTGCCTCAAGTTTGGAAAAGTCGAGGATATCGTTAATGATGGCCAGCAGGTTGGTGGCACTGCGTTCAATGGTATTGATGTAATCGACTTGGCTTGAATGTAAGGGGGTTTTAACCAGTTGGCGGGCAAAGCCGATGACACCATTGAGCGGTGTGCGCAACTCGTGGGACATATTGGCTAAGAATTCGGATTTAATCCGGCTCGCTTCTAAGGCGCGTTTCTTGGCTAAGTCCAGCTCGACGTTTTGGATTTCGATTTGTTCTAAGGTTTCCCTTAAGTCGGACGTAGCCTGATCGATATTTTGCTGCATCTCATCGTGGTACTCCGACAGCGAACCCGCCATGGCATTGATGCCGCGTTTGAGTAAATCCAGTTCCCCAATCAGATTGCCATCTAAACGCGCGTCTAATTTCCCTTCACGGATTTTGGCGACCACACGCACCATTTCGGTAATAGGCTGAGTGACATTTTTCACTAAACGGAAAGTGAATAGCAGGTTTAATTGCACCCCAATCAACACAATAATAAAAGCGGCAACGGCGGCTCTGTGCTGCTCGAGTAAAGCGCGCTCCTTGTTGATAATGACGGAAATATACCCCAATAGCTCGCCATTCTCGGTGTGGGCCTCCATATTGGCAGGGGCTGCGGTGGGCGCTGTGGCAAAAATGGGGGTGCGTAAAATCAGGCTATCGCCGACATGTTCGATTTCTGTCTGCTGTAAATTGCCGAGCGCCTCTTTATAGCGCATGATCTCAAAGTCTTTATGGTAATGGGAAGTGACAAACAGCTGGTTGTGAATATCAAAAATGGCAATGGATTTCACTAAGGTGGATTTATTGAGCTGTGCCGCAGCGAGTAATCGTTTGGTGGCTTCACGATCGTTGTTGACTAATCCCCCTTCACTGGCAATGGCGAGGGGCTCAATAATGTTACTGCCCTGCTCAATGAGCGTATCTTCGAGTTCATAAAAGCGATTTATGGTAAAGTAGCTGCCCAGAAGAATACCGACCAAGATCGTTGGCGCAAGCGCCAGTACCAGAACCCAAGAACGCAGGCTGTATTTGGTCATGTTGTTGACAGGGTTCATAGCAGCGGTGGTATTTCCTGAAACAGAGACATAATCGTTTTATAAGACTGCCAGAAAAAGGCCTGTCTTTGCCAGTTTTTTATTGATTTAGAGGCCGAAATGGCACAATTTTTTAAAGCAAAACCAAATAGTTCCAAACAGTTGTCGGCCAAATTGTCGCTAACGGTCAACCAGCTCGATCACTTAGGGGCAGGTATAGCACAACATCAGGGGAAAGTCGTGTTCATCCCCGGTGCGCTGCCTAATGAAAACGTGCAGGTACAGCTGACGGAGCAGAAGAAAAATTATGCCCGCGCTAAGTTGGTCACTATTGATACGCCTAGTGCTGAGCGGGTTGTGCCTGCTTGCCCCCATTACCATACCTGTGGTGGTTGTGATTTACAGCATATGTCCTTAGCGGGTCAGCGTGAGCATAAAGAAGCCGCGCTGCTGGATATTATGGCTAAGTTTGCCGGTGCTGCTGGCGGTGTGTTATCTCCCGCCTTAACGGGGGAAGGCTGGCATTATCGCCGCCGTGCCCGTCTGGCAACCTTATTCGACAAAAATACCAAACAGTTAAGTTTAGGTTTTCGTGCGGCGAGCAGCAGCAATGTCGTGCCTATCAGCCAGTGTCAGGTGTTAGCTAAGCCATTATCGGATTTGATCGTGCCATTTGCTAAATTGCTGAATCAATTGTCGGCTAAAGCAAGTCTAGGTCATTTAGAGCTTATTGAAGCCGATAATGGTCACTTTGCGGTGCTGCGTATCACTAAGGCGTTAAACGATAAAGATCTCGCTAAGTTGTCAGCCTTTGCCGAGCAGCATCAGATCCACATTTGTTTGCAGGATAATGAAGGGCAATTCCACGGCGTCGGTGAGGCACTAGTCCTACCGAGTTACTCGCTTCTCGATGACCAAGGTTTGGCAAGTCCACAGGCTGTTAGTTTACGTTTTACCCCAGGTAACTTTGTGCAGGTCAATGGCCAAATCAACAAGGCTATGGTTGAGCAAGCATTGGCGTGGCTAGCCCCACAGGCCGGTGAGCGGATTTTAGATCTGTTCTGCGGTATGGGTAATTTTAGTTTGCCCTTAGCCAAAATGGGCAGCGATGTGATAGGCGTCGAAGGGGTTGCCGAAATGGTGAACCAAGCGCGGGATAATGCCTTAGCTAATGGGCTCGATAATCTCACCTTCTACCACGGCGATTTGAGTGCGGATTTATCCCTCGAGCCTTGGATGGGGAAGATCGATAAATTATTGCTCGATCCTGCTCGGGCTGGTGCCTTTGAAAGTTTACAGTGGCTGAAGAAAATGAAGCCGCGCAAGGTTGTGTATGTCTCTTGTAATCCCGCCAGTTTAGGCCGCGATAGTGCGGTTTTACTAGATCGGGGTTATAAGCTGCAACAACTCGGATTAATCGATATGTTCCCGCAGACGCATCATATCGAAGCGATGGCGTTGTTTGAATTGGTAAAATAAATCTAGGACACTTAAAGTCAGTTAGATATCGCCACTTGAGCCGCTAAGAGTGAATCAACAAAGTAAGCAAAGCGTTTGAATAACGTAAAAAATGTGATTATTACGTCGGTTGGGTTTGACAAGTTCGCGCCAATGCTGAAGATAGGAGAGCTGAAGTGGTGCCCACTTTCTCCCTGAGCACGGATAAGGAAATAAATTAGATGGTCTCTGTTCGCGAAGCGCACTTTAATGATCCCGATTTTCACTTAGAAGATTGGGTGGCCCGCTATGTCGCTCATGCCGATGAAGCTCAGATGCTGCTCACTCTGATTGGGCAGATTGATGCTTTGCCCTCCAAGAGTCCCGCTGCGAAGAGAGAACTGCTCGAACGTGCCCGCGAGATGATTGAAATCCTCGCGCCGCTGAACATGGATATCGAAACCCTGCAGGCGGCAATTCTGTTTGTGGTGTTCGATGCCGGACTCTTGACCGAAGAAGCCATCAAAGAAAAATTTGGTGAGCCGCTGGCGCGTTTAGTGGCGAGCGTCGTGACCATGAATGCCATCGGCGCCTTGAAAATTAACCCCAATTCGCGCTCAACCGAGCCGCAAATCGACAATATCCGCCGCATGTTATTGGCGATGGTTGAAGATGTGCGCGCAGTAGTGATTAAACTTGCCGAACGCGTGTGTTTGCTACGGGCGGTGAAAAATGCCGATGAAGAAACTCGCGTGTTGTTGGCCCGTGAAATTGCCGATATTTATGCGCCGCTGGCTAACCGTTTAGGGATTGGCCAATTGAAGTGGGAGCTGGAAGATATTTCTTTCCGCTATCTACATCCAGACACCTATAAAGACATCGCTAAGCAGTTAGACGGTAAGCGGCTGGATCGTGAAGTCTTTATCGACAAGTTTGTCAGCCAATTGCAGCAAAGGTTAGATGAAGATCATATCCGCGCTAAGGTCTACGGCCGGCCGAAACACATCTACAGTATCTGGCGCAAGATGAAGGGCAAGCACCTCAAATTCGATGAGTTGTTTGATGTGCGCGCCGTGCGTATCGTGACCGAGCGTTTGCAGGACTGTTACGGCGCCTTAGGTGTTGTACATACGCTTTGGCACCATATTCCCCGTGAATTTGACGACTATGTCGCTAACCCTAAACCTAACGGTTATCAATCGATTCATACCGTAGTGGTGGGGCCTGAGGGCAAAACCGTTGAAATTCAAATTCGTACCCAAGACATGCATGAAGATGCAGAGCTGGGTGTGGCCGCGCATTGGAAATATAAAGAAGGCAATCATTCCGGTAAGCAAAGCGGCTACGAAGAAAAAATTAACTGGCTGCGCAAAATTCTGCAATGGCAGGAGGATGTGGTCGAAAGTGGCAACTTGGTCGAAGAAGTACGCAGCCAAGTGTTTGAAGACAGAGTCTATGTGTTCACCCCAAGCGGTGAAGTCGTTGACCTGCCACTGGGCTCAACTGTGCTCGACTTTGCCTATTACATTCACTCCCAGGTGGGGCATAAATGTATTGGTGCTAAGGTCGATGGCCGTATTGTGCCGTTCACCTATCAGGTTGAAACGGGCGAGCGTATCGAGATCATCACCTCGAAACAGCCTAATCCCAAGCGCGACTGGCTTAACCCTAACTTAGGTTATATCCGTACCTCGCGGGCGCGTTCGAAAATCCAGCATTGGTTCAAGCAACAGGACAGAGACAAGAATATTGTCGCCGGCAAAGAAATGCTTGAATCTGAACTGGCGCGGGTGAGTCTTAAAATTAAAGACGCTGCGATTGCGGTCGAGCGCTTTAATATGGCGAGCATGGATGACTTACTGGCAGCGATTGGTGGCGGTGATGTTCGTCTGCACCAAGTGGTTAACCATATTCAAAGCCGTCTGCGGCTCGACGACGTGTCAGAAGAAGATGCCGTCGAAGAATTAGTCAAGAAAGGCCAACATAAGCCAACCTCCAGTGGCCGAGGTCAGGTTGAAGTCAACGGTGTGGGTAATTTACTTAATCATATTGCCCGTTGTTGTCAGCCAGTACCCGGAGATGAGATTTTAGGTTTTATCACTAAGGGGCGTGGCATTTCAGTGCATCGCGCCGATTGTGAACAAGTTAAAGAGCTGATGCGCCTTCATCCAGAGCGTGGTGTCGATGTGGTCTGGGGGGAAAATTACTCTGGCGGTTATCGCATGCGCCTGCGGGTATTGGCCCACGACCGTAGCGGCTTATTGCGTGACTTAACCTCAGTGCTGGCCGCCGAAAAATCCAATGTATTGGCCATGAGTTCGTCATCGGACACTAAAAACCAGACCGCCGCGATTGAGTTGGAACTGGAGCTTTATAACCTAGATGGTTTATCGCGGGTGTTATCTAAGTTATCCCAAGTCGATAGTGTGATTGAGGCTCGTCGACTGTAGTTTTCGATTTTGCTTTCAAAAGGGCGGTAGGGCGTAAATCCCTACCGCTTTTTTGTTTGTTTTTGGAAAAGAGCTCCAATGCCAATCTTAACTACCGAACGTGCTATTTGTTAGGCTAAAAAGTAAAGGGACAAAAGCGATCAGCATTATTCGCGGGATTATCTGCAATTCGGATAAACAAAAGTCATACCGAGCGTTGAATAGTGGACATTTATTAGCTTAAGGATGCAACGCTTGGCTTGGCGATTTACCTTTACACCAATGTCCGCTGTGATGTTGCTCTTTGAATTCACACATCGCATCCCAACGACCACTTATGCCACTGTATTGACGGCGAAATTCTTTGGCTGAGGTCAACCAAGCATCGGGCGCAATGCCTAACTCATTAAGCAGTTTTGGCCGTTGGTTATCGATATAACCTTTTTTATCCTGGCGAATCGCTCGGCCGGTCCAATCAATCAGTTCGAGATAATCGGCAAAATGAAACGGAATGCCAGATTGCTGACTTAGATGTGTTGAACCATCAAATTTGGCGAGAGACTTGTATGTTGTTTGCGGTAGTTTATTTGCGGATTGAGCCAGTGTGTTAAGTGAGGGAAAAGTGTCATCTTGCGGGTCTAGCGAACTAATTCTTTCTTGAATCGATGTAAAATCAGAGGATTGCAAAGAGTCAGCAATGCCCGCTCTGATAGGATTTAAATCCACATACATCATGCATGCCAGCAAAGCTTGTTCATCCAATAATGCTTGCGACTTAAACCGACCTTCCCAGAAGGCCCCTTTACACTCATCTTCACGATTGGCCTTACGAGCAATTTCTTCATTTAAACAGCGCATAAACCAGCTGATACTACTTAATCGTTCATGCCACTCGGCAAGTAAGCCATCGAGTAACATGACTTCAGCGTCGATTAAAAGCATCACCATTCATATATTTAGTGGCGACTGAATGGCCCTTAGTGATTTGACGCCAGCGGCTGATAATGTCTTTTTGCGTTAACGATTTTGCCTTGTCGACGATCAATTTTAAGCACTAAATGATAGTGATTGCTCATCACCGCATAAGCGCAAATATCAATGCAAAAAATCGCAGATAATGCCTTGATTTTATCGACAATCCAGCCACGTCTATGCTCATAACTACGGCCCGTGAGTTTATCTTCACCACATAAAAAAGCCCTACGAACACAGCGATTTATCACATGATAGAAAGGCGTTGCATTGGCATCAATTAACTGTCTTCTGGCCGAGGTCATCACAAACTCCACACAGACAAAATCAAGATAATTTAAAGCCTAGTAGAAGGGGCTGAAAAACACAAAAAGATGTGGCTGTCCTTGCCTGTTTCCTTGCCTGTTGCCTTTGCTAGCAGCCGAAGGCTGCGTGCTGCCGGACCTTGTTAGAGGCCCTTACTCTTTTTCCCATGAACCAGCCTGATAATTAACTTTTAAGGTGTATGTTTCATTAACCCACCAAGATTTATTGACGTCTTTGCTAGGTTTTTGTGACTTTACTTTAAGGATTAAATTACTCGGTGGATCCTCTGTTTCTGGAAAACTTACCCACTTAATAAATTCCCAGTTATACCCTTCTGGTAATTGATAAAGTTTCTGCTCGGGATACTCACCGTTTTCTGACACGGCAATATACATTGTTGATTTTGGACAGGTGTCCGGTGAACCATCACATTCTCCGTGCTCTTGCACGCGAAAAACACGAGCAAACATTTTTGACGATTCAGGCGTTTCAGCGAGTAAAACAAAATTTGTCAGAACGTCTTTTAGCTTTGAGTCTTTAATAACAGACAACTGCTCAGCATCAGTTAAAAATGGGACAAGTAAAAAAATAGCATTGCGCTGAATCGCATATAAGCCTCTAACGCTTAGCACACGGGCGGAAAAACGCGTTAGCGTTTGACGTCCCAGTGGCCTCAGGCCACGAGTGTTGCGCCTTGTTATAAGCCATTTGTGTTAACCCTATTACCACAATGAATGCAAACAATTGTGCCAGAAAACCAACGCCAAACAACTTTAGACCAATCCCCACTTGATGCTGGATGTGGTGCTGCGAGGCCCTGAACAGTTAAACATTTATTGCAGTGAGGGCAACGGTTAAAAAATGCCAAGACAATATGAACAGCAACAGCACCAAGAAACGCACCGAAGATGTATACCAAATGACTCGCACTTGCTCCCGGTGGAGAGAAAAACTTACCGTAACCCAGCGCTAGAAAGAAGATGATCAGAAGAGACCACCCAATAAAAACGCTGAGTACATCGAGTTTGCCTATTAACGTTTTGAACACCGATCTTCCCTATGGCTTATAACGCTCCGTTAACGGGCGAGCGTTGTTTGCGAGTCCGTGCCAGCGTTGTTTGCTGGCGTTTTCGTTAAACGGCTTGTTATACATCGTTATCTTTTGACCAGGGCAATTGAATATACAGCAATGCATGAATCACCAAGCTTATGGGTGTTATACGCGCAATAGAGTTTAAGTCAATTTCGTTTGCGTCGAGATAATTTCCCACGACATAAGAAAGCATTAATGTAAAAGTTCCCGAAATTGAAAACCCTATCGCCCTGATGGTTTTATTGCGTTGAGAGGTTTCTAGTTGAGAATAAACAACGACAGATACAACAATCGAAGGTATCAAAAATAACATATACAAAGGTACAAGGGCATTCGAATAATCATCTTCAAGTAGAGCATTTACAACAATGAATATAGCCATAGGTAAATAAACTAAGCCCAAAAATTTAGACGTAGATTTTAAATTCGAAACAAATCGTTTTTTCGTATCCTGATTCAAATGTGCTCCATGCTAAAAAGATGTATAGACATAATGACTCCCCACAAAGATGCTGATCTCCAATCAATCGTGGGTTAGCTGAAAGCTAGAGCCATAATAGTTTTGTCAAAGAAACTAAAAATTGGAGATCAGCATGATAAAACATAACATACTTTTCATTGGCTTAGATACTCATAAAGCATTCGTCGAGGTCGCCTACATCGAAGATGATTATGGGGCACAAGCGGTACATTACGGCCGCGTTTCTAGTGCAAAAGCCTCCATCACTAAACTAGCAAAACAATTTCAATCCAAGTATCCAGATGCAACACTGCACTTTGTCTACGAAGCAGGCCCTTGTGGCTATTGGATCTATCGGCTCCTCACTACCAACGCCCCGCTTAGGGGCAATAACACGTGGGTTAAAATTAGGAGCGAAGCGACTGAGCCCACGTGTTATTGTCCCAGGGTGCTTGCGACCGGCTACAGCGGTTTGTTATGCGTTAGCGCCGATGGTATAAAATACCAAGCGATCCTCGAACCCAGACTTCCTTGAACTCTGAACCAACTTCGAATGTATTAAAGTGCGCTTTTGATACATCCAATTTCACCGGCTCACTTGAGTTCGGAAGTGAAACGTATACATAGTAACTCATACCGCCTTTCGTACTCTTATATGTATCAAGTTCGACAACTGTACCTGTTAGATAAACTTCATCTTGGCTACCCACAAAAGCATTAAAGAACAGAACATAGCCGCCACTAAATAGTAATAGCAAAGCTGCAACCATTGAAGTCCATGCAATACCCTTAAATTTTCCAGCTTTACGTCGAAATTTTGGTAGCTTGTAAAAATAAACGTAGAAAGATATGCCAAAGATTGGAATAGACAAATATTTAAAGGCCCAGTGATAAGGCGCATTCAAAACTGTGTCATATAAAAAGTTGGGGACTATGGCAACAATTGCTACAAGAATAAAAAGCCAGTCTCCATACTTTTTTAGATAAAACTCCAAGGCCTCTCCTTTGACGCATAACTTCAAGTTAACGGGCTGGGCGTAGCGAAGCGGAGACCAGTCCAGTGAGCAACGCGAACGGCGTTGAACGCCTTGTTATGCAGTATTGAAAAAATGAACCCGATTTCGCCTCAGAAGTAACGACTGGTTTCTCGGACTAGCGTTCAACACTGTAAACAGAAAAAATGGTTGTAAGGAATTACCCACGACGGCGTTGATGTGCAGAAGCTCATAATCGCTGCGTCGAAATTGCTGAAGCCCACGGCTAAAATGTTTGGCGTATTATGAGCGGGCACCACGCTGCAATAGTGAGCTGTAAACAACACTGAACTTGCAGCTAACACCGCTTTAAAACTCGAATTCCCCGCAAAGCTACCAACGAATAAAAACTGCATAACATTTTATTAGTGCGCATGCGCGTTTACCTTGTTGGACCAGTGAAAACGCGCACAGTTAACTAGCTGTATGCAAAGAACTTATCAGCTTTCTATCAAATACACCACTTGGGAAAACGCGCATGCGCGTTTTCCAAACCTATTAACTAATTTGGTTAAACCATATGTAGTTGATTTTAAATGGTTTTGATAATTTCAGATTGGAAAAACGCGCAAAATAATGGGTTTAAAACGCGAAAAGCTACTTAAATTTGAATATGACTGTATACCCATGGCTCTTCTCTGAACTGTTAGAGCAAGTAGTTCGTCAATTTTCGATTCACTAAATAAATGCTAGCAAGCTTTGGGGCAATAGCTTTTTAGCTGAATGAACAGCCAGAGGGGTAGTTAAGATTGGCATTGTTGCACCAGTGACCTTCTAAAACATGGGTGTTTTAGTAGAGCCCTCAGGGACGCTTCTTGTTAAATAAAGGGGCGGCGTGTCACTGGGGAAGTAATGTCAATTAATGCGTAATGCGCGTAGCTCAACTGTCTTACTTTGGGGCAATTGCGTTTCAGAGGGTCCTTTATATTCAGAAAATTAGCTGTAATACACTTCGGCCTGGTTATTACGCTGCCGCTCTTCATTTTTCTCGCTGGCTTCTTTAATCAGTTCTACTTTTTGAGCCTGAAGCAATGCGATTTGCTTGGTTTTTTCTTCCTCGGATAAAGTGTTATCGGCGGCGATTTTGGCCATTTCCTCTTCGAGTTGTTTCAGTTTTTCCCTATCCACGCCTGTGCGTTTATCGAGAATTGCCTGCATCGCTTCTTCTAGTCTATTGGTTGGTTTTTCTGGTTCAGAGGTTCCAGCAATGGCTTGTACATTCTCCGTATAGCCTTGTTTGGCATTGGGCGCGAGGTGACTATAGGTATCGGCTGTTGCAACAGGCGCAGTAGAAGAGAGCGTGACTGAATCTTGGCTTGCCGCTGAACCCGATGTGGTCATTGAAGATGAATTATTGGCTTGGCTACTCTGGCTCGATTTGAGTTGTGTGAGTGCCACATTGGCATAGTTCTTAGCAATGGTATAGCTATTGGGGTTGATGGTGCTCATGTCCGATTCCTTTACGTATGGCCCAGTGGTTGCGATTAAGTCCCTTTGTACCTTTGATGTTAATGCTGTGCGGTTAAATGGCGCTACCGGGCGTTTGAACTCAATCTAATTACCGCACATTTTTAATAAGCAAGTTAGAGGCCAAGCTTGATTCATCTGTGATTAACTTATTGGAGTACGTTTGAACCAGACTTCTCGAAAATATTTATACAAAAATTTGATCCTTGTACAACTATGGACCGTAATACTGTCCATAGTTATACAACGAGTCTTCTTATGTACAAGTTTAACCCGCAGCGAATTCAGATTGGGATCAGTGCTTGCTTATTGGGGGAGAAGGTTCGTTTCGATGGTGGCCATAAAAACTCTTCCTACTGTAATCAAGAGATTGCGCCATTTTTTGATTATGTGCCAGTTTGCCCTGAAATGGCGATTGGCCTTGGTGCGCCCCGTAAAAGTATCCGTCTAGTCCGTGATGGTGAAACCATCTTGGTTCAGAGCGGTGACGGTAGCTTAGATGTGACCGACAGGCTCAATGAATACAGCGAAAACAAGGTTCAGGAGCTCGACTTCCTCGGCGGGTATTTGCTCTGTGCTAAGTCGCCAACCTGCGGCATGGAACGGGTCACTGAGTACAAAATTGGCACCAACAATGGATCTAAGTCGGGGATTGGTGTGTTTGCCCGCAAGTTGATGGAGCGTTACCCATTATTACCCGTGGAAGAAGAAGGCCGCTTGCATGACATGGTGCTGCGGGATAACTTTTTCACCCGCGTTTATGCCTATCACGATTGGCACCTTATGCGGCATGAAGGGCTGACTAAGCATAGGTTAGTGAAGTTTCATTCCCGCTATAAATATCTGTTAATGGCACATAGCCCAATATGGTATCGCGAGCTTGGGTCGATAGTGGCCAATATTGAGGATCTTGAGCAAAGCGCGACCCACTACTTTGACGGCTTTATGGCGGCGCTGAAAATCAATGCGACCCGTAAAAACCATACCAGTACGCTGCAGCATATTCAGGGTTACTTTAAAAAGCATCTGAGCAAAGAGCAAAAGACAGAACTGTCTGAAGCTATTATGAAATATCGCCAAGGCCTATTGCCTCTGTTAGTCCCCATCACGCTGATTAACCATTACCTGCGGGAATTTCCGACGCCTTATATTGAAGAACAAGTGTATTTAAATCCTCACCCAGAGGCGTTAAAGCTGCGCTATGCCTATTAGTCGTTGTTTTCTACGCCACAAAAAAGAGTAAGTGATTAATATGAAAAAAGATTTACCCTTAATCAGCGATGACGAAACCTTACTGCCTATAGGTGAAGTGTCGGCATTAACGGGCGTGAATGCCGTGACCTTAAGGGCATGGCAGCGCCGTTTTGGTTTAGTGATCCCCAAGCGCACACCTAAGGGGCACAGGCTATATACGAGCGAAAATATCCAAGAAATCCATGAGATTAATGCATGGCTAGCTAAAGGCGTTGCGATTAGCAAGGTTAAACCTTTGCTGACGAGTACTGCCAAATCTTCGTCTACAGAAATGGTTGAACCTCAAGTTGTCGAGCTGTGGGGCGAGCAAATGACTACGTTGAATACGGCAGTGTTCGACTTCAATCAGCGCAAATTGCAGCAGATATTGGATGAGGCATTTAGTTTATATCCTTTTCAATTAGTGAAAGAAAAGTTACTGCAACCTTGGCTTAATCAACTCGATGACTTAGTGGATGAACGGCTCGATGCCGAACTCATTATGGCGTGGTTAAAGAGCGAATTACTCAGCCGAGTAGGCGGGCGTTATGCTTTTACTGGGCAGCCAGCCGCGGCGCGCATTGCTGTGGTGCAGTTATCCCACGGCGCTGCAACACCGCCTAACTCTAGTCGTACTAAAAGCTTGTATTCTCTGCTGCTATCCCTCGAGTTAGCGTCGCTTAGGGTATCGGTTATCGACCTTGGCGAGCAGGCCATAGGCCATTTACCGCTGCTGCGAGGCCGGCTTAAGCTCGATGCGCTCCTGCTTATTCCTGATCCAAATCATTCCGGTTCTGAGCAGGCTGAAATGCTCACTGTGCTGACACAAATGAGTTTCCCCTGTCGATTTGTTGGCCCCTTTGCGCCGACTTTGACTTCCTTATCGGCTTTCTGGGCGCCTTCGATTGCTGACTTGATTGGGCAAATATCGACTCGCTCGGTGGGGAAGGTCAACAGAAGTCACAAAGGCAAAGGGAAAAGCGAGCAGGGCAATAGTGGGGAACACAATGATATCAGCTAACCATCCAATAAAATCAGCTCATCATTCAACCCCAAAAGAAGCGCAGGGCAATAATGCACTGATGTGGTTTCGCCAGGATTTACGCCTTGCCGATAATCAAGCGCTAACCGCCGCTTGCGATTGGGCGCGGGCGAATAGCGTGGCACTTAAGGCCATTTACATCGCTACCCCAAGCCAGTGGCAACGCCATGATGTGGCGCCCATCCAGTTAGATTTTATCGAACGTCACATCAATTTACTTGCCCAAGGGCTGGCGAGTCTGGGTATTACATTCGAATTAATTCAGCTAGATACCTTTGCCGATGTGCCTAGGTTTCTCGGTCATTACTGTCTACAGCAGGGTATTGGCCGCGTGTTTGCCGGCAGTGAGCCTGAGATTAATGAGCAACAGCGCGACCAAGCCTGTATTCAGGTGGGTATCCCTCTAGTGTTAACCGAAGAGCATTGTTTGCTTAAGCCGGGCACAGTGCTGAACTTGTCCGGCGACATGTATAAGGTGTTCACGCCTTTTAGCCGTAAGTGGCGAGAAATTGCCGCCCGCCATGCCATTTTGCCGCTTCCAGTTCCGGCGCCGCTTGGACCTGTGTTGGCCGAGCCAAAGCCGCTTTTATTTAACCATGTCACTAAAGTATCGAGTGAATTTTGGGCAGCGGGAGAAGGGCAGGCAAAGCTTTTACTCTCGGCATTTATTCAACAGAAAGTGCAGGATTATAAGCAAGATAGGGATTTTCCTGCCATCGATGGCACCAGTTCAATGTCACCCTATCTGGCCATTGGTGTGGTTAGCCCAAGACAATGTGTTGCCGCGCTGCTGCATCACTTTCCTGAGGTGATTGCCGATGACACTAGCCCAGCCCGTACTTGGTTAAATGAGCTTACCTGGCGTGAGTTTTATCGTCATTTGCTGGTGGCGTTTCCTGACTTATCTAAGAGTCACAATTTCAATCGGCAAGCCGACCATGTGCAGTGGCGCAACAATCCGCAGGAGTTTGCCGCTTGGTGTGAAGGTCGTACAGGCTATCCGATTATCGATGCGGCAATGCGCCAACTCAATCAAACGGGTTGGATGCACAACCGTTTGCGTATGGTGGTGGCGAGTTTCCTGACTAAAC
The DNA here is from genome assembly GCF_000217915.1 of Shewanella sp. HN-41. Taxonomy (GTDB): domain Bacteria; phylum Pseudomonadota; class Gammaproteobacteria; order Enterobacterales; family Shewanellaceae; genus Shewanella. Next base: position 494,654 of record NZ_AFOZ01000014.1, read on the forward strand.
ATCTGCTGATCGATTGGCGTTGGGGCGAGCGTTATTTCCGCCAAAAGCTCATCGATGGTGATTTAGCCGCGAATAATGGCGGCTGGCAGTGGTCCGCTGGTTGTGGCTGCGATGCCCAGCCCTATTTCCGCATTTTTAATCCTATGAGCCAGAGTGAAAAGTTTGATCCAGATGGCAGCTTCATCCGTAAGTACTTACCAGAGCTCGCATCTTGGGGAATTAAGCAATTACATCAACCCAGTACAGCGCAGACACCGTCCTTGTTTGAACCGCCGTTATTCAACACTCAAACGGCTTACCCGAGTGCGATTGTCGAGCACAGTGCAGCAAGAGCAAGGGCGTTAACCGTACTAGGCGTATTGAAAAAGGCCGCGGCCCAATAAATAGGATCAGGAGCAATAACCAGATGACAAACCAAGTGACGACTGAGACTAATACGCTTGTTGATGATTTTATTCAGCTTTATCAAGCTTTGAATAAAGATAACTTGCATTTGTTAGCTCAGGTTTATGACGACAGTATTAGCTTTACCGATCCTATGCATCAAATCACCGGGCTAGCATCGTTAACTCAGTACTTCGCGAAGTTATATAAGAATGTTAAGCATATTCAGTTTGAGATCAAAGAAGTACAGCAGGATGCGAATCAAGCTGCGCTATTTTGGCAGATGCAATATTGCCACCCTAAGTTGAATAAAGGCGGACTTATCCGTGTCGATGGCATGAGCCAACTTAAATTCAACGACAAGATTTATTTTCACAGGGATTACTTCGACCTAGGGCAAATGTTGTATGAGCATTTGCCTTGCATGGGCGGCCTTATCCGCTTGCTCAAAGACAGGGCGGCTAAGTAATGGACGTTGTTAAGCCATTGAAAATAAATTCAGTGCTGATTACAGGTGCAAGCTCAGGCATTGGGCTGCAACTGGCGCAGGATTATTTAGCCTTAGGTTGGCACGTCATTGCCTGTGGCCGCTCCCAAGAAAGATTAGATGCGTTAGCCTTGAATGAACTCGTAGGTGCCACGCTGTTAATTTTTGATATATCCCAGCGCGACCAAGTTCAACAAGCTGGCCAAGATTTAGCCGAGCTATTGGCGAAAACCGATTGCCAGCTCGATTTGGTGATTTTGAATGCCGGCAGTTGTGAGTACATAGACGATGCGAAGGCCTTCGATGATGTGTTATTCGAGCGCGTCGTCCATACCAATTTGATTGCGATGGGATATTGCCTCGGGGCATTTTTACCTTTAATGCCAAGGGGTTCACGTATTGGCTTAATGAGTTCCAGCGCTATTTATCTGCCTTTCCCTCGCGCGCAAGCCTACGGCGCCTCTAAAGCTGGCGTGCAGTATTTAGCCTCGAGTCTCGCGCTTGATCTTGCCAAGAATGACATAGGCGTGAGCTTGGTTTGCCCTGGTTTTGTGGCGACACCACTGACCGCAAAAAATGATTTTTCTATGCCAATGCAAGTGAGTGTACAAACCGCTTCTAAGGCGATACGTAATGGGCTGAAAGGTGGCAAGCGCGAGATCCATTTTCCGCGACGCTTTACTTATCCATTGAAATTAATGTCGTTTTTACCTGCCTTTGTATGGCAAAAAATGATTGCAAACGATACTCAAGCCAAGCCGCTTAAGGACAAGAGTGTATGAAAAATATCGCCATCGTCGGCACCGGCATTTCTGGATTAACCTGCGGCCATCTATTAAGCGAGTCGCATAAGATCACAGTGTTTGAGGCCAATGACTATATTGGCGGCCATACGGCGACAGTCGATGTGGAGCACCAAGGACAAACCTACGCCATAGACACAGGTTTTATCGTGTTCAACGACAGAACCTATCCACGATTTGAACGTTTATTGGCTCGCCTCAATGTCAGCATATTACCGACTGAGATGAGTTTCAGCGTCCATAATGCGCTGACAGGGCTTGAATATAATGGCCACAATTTAGGGAGTTTGTTTGCCCAAAAGCGTAACCTGCTGAATCCGCGCTTTTGGGCCTTTTTAAAAGAAATTCTACGCTTCAATAAAGGCTGTAAGGCACTCTATCAACAGGATATTTACCCTGAAGGTAACTTAGGTGAATATTTAGACAGTGAAAACTTTTCGCGCTTTTTTGCCGAGCACTATATTTTGCCCATGGGGGCGGCGATTTGGTCTTCGAGCATAGAAGATATGCGCGCGTTTTCGTTGAAGTTTTTTATTCGTTTCTTCCAGCACCATGGTTTATTAAATGTCAGTGATAGACCCCAGTGGTATGTGTTAAAGGGCGGTTCACGGAGTTATATTCCTGATCTTATTGCGCCCTTTAAAGACAATATTCGCCTTAACTCCCCCGTGACGGGTATTGAACGCCATGGCAATGGGGTGAAGCTAGCGGTTAACGGTGAATGGTTGGAATTCGATGAGGTGATTTTAGCCTGTCATAGCGACCAAGCACTGCGGATGTTAAACGATCCCACGCCAACAGAACGCGCCATTCTAGGCGATCTCAGCTATCAGAATAACGATGTGGTGCTGCATATGGATACAAGTATCTTGCCTAAGCGAAAAGTGGCTTGGGCGAGTTGGAACTATCGGCTTGACGGCAATCTAAAACGTCCAGCGTCAGTGACTTACAACATGAACATACTGCAGCAGTTGCCAGCTAATGCGCCGACGTTTTGTGTCACCTTGAATCAGTCAGAGTTGATTGATGAGGCGAAAGTGATACGCCGTTTCAATTATGCCCACCCAGTGTTTAACGAAGCTAGCCTTAAGGCCCAGGGCCGCCGTGAGGAAATATCCGGTCAAAATCATACTCATTTTGCAGGAGCCTATTGGCACAATGGTTTCCATGAAGATGGTGTTCGCAGTGCACTGGATGTGTGTGCCCATTTTGGTGTCAGCCTATGACAGCTTTAAATGTGACAGGTCCCAATATGCCAGAGCTAAATAGCGGCATTTATTACGGTACTGTATCCCACAGCCGTTTTACGCCGATTAAACATAGTTTTAGTTATGCAATGGCGCTGCTGGCGATTGACTTAGATGAAGTCGACAAGATAAGTGCCATGGGGCGTATTTTTGCCAGTCAGCGCCGTGCTTTACTGAGATTTAATCCAAGGGATTATTTAACGACCTTTACGACTAAATCCAATAACAGCGGTGAAGTAGTCGTTGCCGATCCGAGCGCCGCGGCACTGAAGAGTCGAGTGCTGGCTCAAGTGGCCGAGTTAGGTGCAGATAAGCTGTGCGACCGAGTCTTGTTTGTGGGGCAGATCCGTCATTTGGGTGTGTATTTCAGCCCTGTCAATTTTTACTTTTGTTATCAAGATCAAACGCCTTTATACATGTTGGCCGAGGTGAGTAACACGCCTTGGGATCAGCGCCATTGCTATTTAGTGGATGTAGCCGCGCCCAAACCGTCTGACAAGGTGTTTCACGTTTCCCCTTTTATGACCCTCGATATGCGTTATCTCTGGCATGTGGCTGCGCCGAGTGAAGACTTAAATATTGGTATTGAAAACAAGTCGATGCAGGAAAATGGCAAAAAATTGTTTAATGCCAATCTTGTGATGAAACGCCAACCGATCACGGCGGCCAATTTGCGGATGCTGTTGTTTCGCTTCCCTTTTATGACGCTCAAGATCTTTTTCGGGATTTATTGGCAAGCGCTGAAACTCTTTTTCAAACGTGTGCCCTTTGTGCCGCATCCAGCTCAGGTGGAGAAATAACATGGAAAATACTGCTTCACAGGCCTCTGTCGACACAGGGAAACTGCCCGACAGTATTGCGCGTAAAGTCTTGCTTAAGGCGCTGGAAAGTCTGCCCCACGGCTGCTTGACCTTGGTTGAGGGCGACAAGAGCTATCGTTTTGGTGAGAGTCATACCGATTTACACGCGACCTTAGTGGTTAAACACCCCAGTTTTTATCGCCAAATCATGCTTTCAGGCTCCATTGGTGCGGGTGAAGGCTATATTCAAGGCCATTGGACGAGCCCAGATCTCACCAAAGTCGTGCAACTGTTTGCCCGCAATTTAGCTTTGCTCGATAGGATTGAAGCCAAGTTTTCTTGGTTAACGGGCACGATAAACCGTGTGAAGCATGTGCTGAATCGTAACTCGCAGCAGGGCTCGAAGCGCAATATTCTGGCCCATTACGATTTAGGTAATGCCATGTACGAGCAATTCCTCGACCGTGAAATGTTGTACTCGAGTGCGCTTTATCCCCATGAGGAAGCCAGTTTGCAGGAAGCTCAGCTGTTTAAGCTGATGACTATTTGCGAGCGCCTCGATTTACAGCCGGGTCAAACTTTACTGGAAATTGGCACCGGCTGGGGCGCACTGGCTATTTATGCGGTAAAGCATTATGACGTGCAGGTGACAACGACAACGATTTCTGATGCGCAATACGCCTATGCCAAAGCGCGCGTTGAAAGTGAAGGACTAAGCGATAAAGTGACGCTGCTGACCGAAGATTATCGCAATCTGACGGGGCAATACGACAGGGTTGTTTCTATCGAGATGATTGAAGCGGTAGGGCATGAATATTTGCCGGGTTTCTTTAAAAAGCTGGAATCACTGTTAAAACCCCATGGGCGCATGCTGCTTCAGGCGATAACGATTGCCGATCAACGTTACGACAGTTATCGCAAAGGCGTGGATTTTATTCAGCGCTATATTTTCCCCGGTGGCTGCTTACCCTCTGTCAGCCAAATGGTCGGTCACATCGCGAAACAGACGGATATGGTGGTCTGGTCGCTCAATGATATGGGGCTCGATTACGCTAAAACTCTGCGGCATTGGCATGGGAATTTCGATCATGCTGTGGGTGAAATCCAAACCTTAGGTTATGGCGAAGATTTTATCCGCATGTGGAAATTCTACCTAAGTTATTGCGAGGGTGGATTTTTAGAACGCACCACCAGCACAGTGCATTTAGTTGCCGTACGTCCAGACTATCGCATTCCCAATAATCGCCTTTTCGAGGTGAAATCCGTTTAGCTACATGTATTTAAATGCGTTCGTTTAAATAAAATCATCGCTTTAGTTATAGCAAGATAAAAGTGAGGCAAAGATGAAGTCAATGTTAGCTAACTCTCGGCATCTGCCTAAACATCAGGGCTTTATTCTCTATAACGCCCTGAGTTTTCAGCTGGTGTGGTGGTCTAGCGTGCTTTGGCTTAACAGCTCACTGCTGCTTACTATCCCTTTGTTATTGATTCACTTTATCTTGTTAGCCGCCTTAGGTAAGCACGAGTATCACCAAGTGGATTTACAATTAATGCTCAAGGTTGCCGCCCTAGGGATAGGCATTGACACTGTGCTGTCGGTTTTAGGACTGTTCGAGTTTGCAACCTTACCTTGGTGGCTTGGCTGTTTATGGCTGCACTTTGGCTTGAGTTTGAATCATAGCTTGGCCTTTATGCGACCCTTACCGCTGATGTTTCAGGCGTTACTCGGAGGAATATTTGGCGCGTTAAGCTATGTCGCGGGCGCACAGTTTAATGCGGTTAATTTACCCTACGGTAATGTCATTTCTGCTGTGGTGTTATGTTTTGTTTGGCTAGTCTTGCTGCCATTTTTAATCCAACTTGCTAATTCCTATGGCGTTAATCGAAGCACTAAGGCTCGCTCTGTTACTGTTTTGAATTTAAGTAGCTTAAGTTTATTGGCGCTCGGTTTATTGACCGCACCTTTAAAAGCATTAGAGGCGAAAACGCCTGATTTTGAGAATATTAGTATCGAGTTGAATGATACCGCCGATGTGACACAGACTTTTTTGGAGGTGGGGCGCGGAGAAATGGATTGGCTGTGGTTTAGTTTGTATAAGGCGAGACTGATGACGGTAACTGGCCGTTATCAAAAGGGGCAATATCCTCTGCTGTTAGATATTGAATATTATCGAGATATAGTCTTTGAAGATCTGTTAGAGGCGACAAAGGATCAATGGCAGCATTTAGCGTTTGCCGAAAATGATATCCAGCGTTGGCTCAGTTTATTAACCGCCACTTGGCCAGATGTGAAGCAGGGCGACCATTTAAGTTTTAAGGTTATGGATGGGCAAACGAGTCAGTTTTTCTTTAATCATCAACCACTCGATATTATCCACGATGCTGATTTTGCGGAGGCATTTTTAGCGATTTGGTTATCGAAAGACACTAGCCGTCCGAGTTTGCGGGCGCAATTACTCGGAGAAAAACCATGCGATTGTTAGCTGGGCTTATCGGTCGAAAGTTATTGTTAGGCCTGATCATAATAGGGCTGCTATCGAGTTGCTCATCGGTGGAAGTGACAGATTATAAAGACACTCACCCAACACTGGTGTTGGAATCATTCTTTAATGGGTCATTAACAGCGTCTGGGATAGTGCATGATTTTAGTGGCAAAGTGATCCGCAAATTCAATGTCACTATGGAAGCCAGTTGGCAGGGAAACGAGGGCGTCATTAATGAATGGTTTGTCTATGACGATGGCGAAACTCAAACCCGAGTGTGGCGCATTAAAGCACTAGGGGAAGGGCGATACTCGGGAACTGCGGGTGACATTATCGGCACCGCCGATGGTCAATCTAGCGGTAGTGCGCTACGTTGGAAATACGATATGTTATTGCCCGTGGATGGCGATGAGTATCAAGTTCATTTTGACGATTGGATGTTCTTAGTGAATGACAATACCATTATAAATCAGAGTGATATTATTAAGTTTGGCATCACAGTCGCCCAGGTGACTTTAGTGATCCAAAAATAAGAACAGCCAATTTTGTTTGATTTGAGTGAATGATAAAAAACACTGAGTGCTAAGGAGTGCACGACTTAGTTTATCGTTAACCGCTTGTCCTTACTGTGACTTTAAGTTTCATTAAGGACAATGCGTTAGAAAACAGTAGCAACCTCAATTAAGTATTGAAGTTGCTAGGGAAAATAAGAAGAACTAGCCAGCTTGACGACTGTTATCAACGAATTTTTTATCGTAATACTCGAAGGGAAATAGATTACGGATCCTTTGCTTCACATTGTCACTCACATTGGCAGAAATATGTAAGCGTACATCTCCAGATTTTTCCGCCCTTATTGTACAAGTCAGTTTTTCGGTTTTAGCAATGTGGCGGCATTCGCGCTCGAAGCGCTCAGGGATCTTGCCCTTATGTTGGGTCATACGGCCATCTTTAAAATGCATTTCAAAAATCGTGAGCCCCTTTTTGCCGCTAAATATCAGCTTGTAAACCAGAAATAAGCCAATCACAACAAAAATGAGTTTGAAAATATCGGCTGTCATAATGCCTCCTATCTTATGTTTATAGAGCAAAGATACTCTGGAGTGAGGTATTTTAACAGTGCGCTAACACGCAATTTTGAATTGGCTATAAAAGGGTTTCAGCCTAAACTTAATTGTCCAAGGAAAACTCACCCCCAGTTAAGGAAAACACTATGTACTTATCAAATGCGGATCGTTGGTCATTATTATGTAAGATGCAAATCGATGTTCTCGATAAACTTTCTATGCATTTCCCCGAGAGAAAAGCATACCTTAGTGAACTGACTCAAGGGTGGCGCCATGTTCAACATCAAGTGCAAGCCGGTGATAGGCCTATGCCACTCGAATTAAACAAATAAACTAGTAGTAAGTCAGTTGGCTCTGCTCTGAACATTTCAAACTATCAGAGATAAAATATTTAAATTTCAGAGACAAAAAAGCCACTCGTTTGAGTGGCTTCGTTGTTTATATGGTGCCAGTACTAAGAGTCGAACTCGGGACCTACTGGAATTATCGAGAGTAAGTCAGTTGCGCGGCAAGGGGTTGAGTACTCTTGCTGATGTAAAACCATCACCTGTGGATATAACCAAATTTCAGAGACAAAAAAGCCACTCGTTTGAGTGGCTTCGTTGTTTATATGGTGCCGGCACCAAGAGTCGAACTCGGGACCTACTGATTACAAGTCAGTTGCTCTACCAACTGAGCTATGCCGGCTAAACTTTTACTGCAAAATAGTGGTGCCCGAACCCGGAATCGAACCAGGGACACGAGGATTTTCAATCCTCTGCTCTACCGACTGAGCTATTCGGGCAACTAAACTAAGCGTTAGTTGACTACTGCGAACCTGCTGCATAAAGCCGCCTCGTTCGAAGTGCGGCTATATTAGCTAGTGAGTTTCACCTCTGCAAGTGCTTTTTCCTGACAAATAACTCGTTCGGCTGTTTAATGCACATCTTGGATGTTTTTTATCTACTACTTGACGAATTCGGGCCAATTTCATTGGTTAGTTGTATTTTTTAAGCAGAAGGATACTGATGTTTACAAATAGATTTGTGCTCATAAATCTCGATTTCGGGTCTATTTTCTAAAATTTCGAAAGATATGAGCGATTTTTACTGATTTTAGTTTTTAAATTTAGATTTATGATAATGAACATTATTTCATCTATGGTATGAGAAATCGCGGGTATGGAGTCGCAGTATGTTTCGAAATAGTCAGTTGTCTTATGGATTGATTGCCATTGCGACCCATTGGGTTAGTGCTTTAATCGTAATAGGCTTGTTTGCAGTCGGTGTGTGGATGGTGGAGTTAACCTACTACAGCGCTTGGTACAAGACAGGGCCGCATCTACATAAAAGCATAGGAATTTTACTCTTGGCAGTGACTTTACTACGGTTGTTGTGGCGCTTAGTGAACCCTAAACCCGCACCAGAGGCGGATCATAAACAGTGGGAAAAGCAGGCGGCCCATATTGCGCATTTAGCTATTTATGCCTTGCTGCTGATGATCATGTTTACAGGGATTTTAATTTCAACGGCAGAAGGTCGGGGAATTATGGTGTTTGACTGGTTTGAACTACCAGGATTTGGACCTTTGTTTGAAAACCAAGCTGATATAGCGGGCGATATCCACCAATACGCAGCTTATAGCTTAATTGCACTCGTCGTGATCCACGGTGCAGGTGCATTAAAGCATCACTTTATCGATAAAGACGCAACTCTACTCAAAATGATTAAATTTAATCGAGGATAATACAATGAAAAAGCAACTGTTAAGCGCACTGGTTGGTGCATCTCTATTGGCTCCGATGGCGGCTTCAGCGGCGGACTATGTCATTGACCGTGAAGGAGCACATGCCTCTATTACCTTTAAAGTGAGCCACTTAGGTTATAGCTATGTCGTTGGTCGTTTTAATGATTTTAGTGGTGACTTTAGTTATGACGCGGCTAAACCGACTGAAGCTAAAGTGAATGTGACTGTAAATACCTTAAGCGTGGATTCAAACCACGCCGAGCGTGATAAACATATTCGCAGCGAAGATTTCCTTAATACTGGCAAATTCGCTAAAGCGACCTTTGCATCTACTTCGGTGGAAGATAAAGGAAATGGCGATTTAGTGATTAATGGCAACTTAACCTTAAATGGTGTCACTAAGCCATTAGCGATTAATGCCCATGCCGTGGGTGAAGGCCAAGATCCTTGGGGTGGTTACCGTGCCGGTTTTACTGGCACCACCACCTTCGCGATGAAAGATTTCGGTATCAAAATGGATTTAGGCCCAGCGTCTAGCCATGTTGAGTTAGATTTAGTGGTTGAAGGTGTGCGTAAGTAACGCTCAGTTATTCTTCACGAGATGAATAAACAAAAAAGCGCCGAAAGGCGCTTTTTTGTGAGCTTTATCGTTAAGTTAACGACAATAATTAATCTTGGTCTTTTTCAGGCACAAAGCCTTCAATTTCAACTTCTTTACCTTCAAAGAGGAAAGAGGTCATTTGTTCTTCAAGAAACTTACGATCATCAACATTCATCATATTGAGTTTTTTTTCGTTGATCAGCATGGTTTGCTTTTTTTGCCATAGGCCCCAAGCTTCTTTGCTGACGTTATCAAAAATGCGCTTACCTAAATCACCTGGATACAGTTGAAAGTCTAGGCCGTCGGCTTCTTTATTTAAATATACGCAATTGACTGTACGCGCCATGATTATTCCTTACTGACTGCGGATTGAACGAGTGTTCCCAAATTGGCTAGCACGCGCTCGGTGGCGGCGGCGAGTCCCACTTTGGAAGGATGACTTATGTTATACCAGAGAGACTGGTTTTGTTCCATGACAGCGCCCACGCTCTGCTTATTGCCGTGGCTGTTATCTAAATTAAGCATCATGGGCTGAATATCTAAATGAAAGTGGCTAAATGTGTGCCTAAAGCCAGTTAACCATTCGAGTTGCTGCGCAGCAAACCCTTGCTCTTCGATATGGGTTTCGAGTGCGACTTGAGTGGCAAACTCAGGGAAACACCAAAGTCCGCCCCAAATTCCCGCTGGTGGACGTTTAGCTAAAAAGACTTGGTTGTCTTGCATCAGTACCAACATCCACGCCGCTTTGGTCGGTATGGTTTTTTTAGGCTTTTTACCGGGGAAGTCGGTTTGTCTACCAATGAGCTGAGCTTTGCAATCAATAGCGACTGGACAGGCGGCGCAGTTAGGTTTGCTACGAGTGCAAATACTGGCGCCAATATCCATCATGGCTTGATTATATTTCTGAATATTTTGCTGCGGTGTATACGTATCGGTCAGCTGCCAAAGCTGTTCTTCAACGTTTTTTTGCCCCGGCCAACCTGCTATAGCGCCGTGTCTTGCTAACACGCGTTTGACGTTACCGTCGAGGATCGGGTGATGTTGCCCAAGTGATAGTGACAATACCGCACCAGCCGTCGAGCGACCAATGCCAGGCAGAGCCAGTACTTGCTCAAAATCCGTTGGAAATAATCCCTGATAATCATCACGGATCATCTTGGCGGCTTTATGCAGATTACGCGCCCTAGCGTAATAACCAAGGCCAGTCCAATGATGCAACACCTCATCATCTGGCGCGTTAGCGAGTGCTAACACATCGGGGAAACGCGCCATGAATTTAAGGTAATAGGGAATAACAGTCGCAACCTGAGTTTGTTGTAGCATGATTTCAGAAACCCATACGCTATATGGGGTTTTATCCTGCTGCCAAGGGAGGGTTTTACGACCATGATTGTCGTACCAAGAGACGATACGTGTAGCAAAGGAGGCTGTAGATTTCATCGGCGCAGTGTAGCGGCAGTTATCTTCTTAGACAAGCTCAAAAGACAAGTGAATAAGGGCTAAAAAGTCGAAAATCACCGCTAAATTCGCACTCTCAAATAATCTTGGTATACTTTGGCGCCATTAGTGCTTGCACTGTATGTTGAACTTTGGATAATGCCCTTCTTTTATTATGGTGCTGTCCACGAGACGAGGCAAAAATGAGCGAAGTCACTACCGCTGAATTTAATGAAGAAGGCAAGTATCTGCGTAAGATCAGAAGCTTTGTCCTAAGAGAAGGTCGCCTAACTAAGGGGCAGGCACATGCCATTGAAAGCCAGTGGCCAACCATGGGCTTAGATTACAGCCCAACGCCATTGGTACTGAGCGACGTTTTTGGCCGTGAGGCTGATACTGTGCTGGAAATTGGCTTTGGCATGGGCGCCTCTTTAGTGCAAATGGCTAAAGACGCACCAGAGCAAAATTTTATTGGTATTGAAGTGCATAAACCAGGTGTCGGTTCTTGCTTAAGTGATGCCGCCATTGCGGGTGTGACTAATCTACGGGTCTATCATCACGATGCGATGGAAGTATTAGAGCATGCAATTGCCGACGGTTCATTAGCCCGAGTGCAATTGTTTTTCCCCGATCCTTGGCATAAAAAACGTCACCATAAGCGCCGCATAGTCCAAGCCGAATTTGCTGAACTTATTCGCCGTAAACTAAAAGTTGGCGGCGTGTTCCATATGGCGACAGATTGGGAAAACTATAGCGAACACATGCTCGAAGTGATGAATGTGGCGCCCGGTTATAAAAACCAATCGGCAGATGGCACTGTGGTGCCACGTCCTGATCACCGCCCATTGACAAAGTTTGAAGCCCGCGGCCATAGATTGGGTCATGGGGTATGGGATCTGATGTTTGAGCGTATCGCTTAATCTAGCACTCTCATTTTTATTAATTTTTTAACACAACGGGGAAAGTCACTATGGCAACTAATCGTAGCCGTCGTTTACGTAAGAAAATGCGCGTTGATGAATTCCAAGAGTTAGGTTTTGATATGGCTTGGACTTTTGATGCATCAGTATCTGAAGCCGATATCGATGCAACGGTAGATAAATTCATCGATGAAGTGATTGAAGCCCGCAAATTAGGTTTCCACGGTGGCGGTCATATCGAATGGGAAGGCATTATCGCAACCCAAACGATCGGCAAATGCACCGAAGAAGATATTGCTGCAGTTAAGGCATTCTGGGCGAACCAAAAAGTTTCTCAGGTTGAAGTTAGCGAACTGTACGACATTTGGTGGAGTTAATGCCCGAGTTGGCATTACTTGAGGAAGTGGTCGACAAAGTTCGACCCTTGCTCGGCCAAGGAAAGGTTGCAGATTATATCCCCGCACTGGCCAGCGTTGATGCTGGTAAATTAGGCATTGCCATCACAACTGTTGATGGTGAAACCTTAGGTGCGGGCGATTACCTTGAGCCGTTTTCAATTCAAAGTATCTCTAAAGTTTTCAGCTTAACCTTAGCCTTAAACTTATATGAAGAGGCCGAAATCTGGAGCCGTGTTGGCAAAGAGCCTTCGGGGCATTCCTTTAATTCTCTTGTCCAAGTCGAGTTAGAACGTGGCAAGCCGCGTAACCCCTTTATCAATGCTGGCGCGTTAGTGATTGCTGACTTATTGCAGAGTCGTTTAGGTGCGCCTAAACACAGGATGCTTGAGTTAGTCAGGCAACTAAGCCAAAACGATAAAGTGTGTTTCGATAAACAAGTGGCGGATTCAGAATATCAGCATAGTGCGCGCAATGCGGCTATCGCTTATTTGATGAAGTCCTTTGGTAATTTTCAAGGCGATGTCGATACAGTGCTGCGCACCTATTTTCATTATTGCGCCCTAAAGATGAATTGTGCTGACTTGTCTAAGGCCATGTTGTATTTGGCTAATCGCGGCAAAACTTTGGATGGTACTGAACTAATTTCTCAGGTGCAAACTCGGCAACTGAATGCGCTGTTGGCGACTTCGGGCTTATACGATGGTGCGGGTGAATTTGCCTATCGTGTTGGTATGCCGGGTAAAAGTGGTGTAGGTGGTGGGATTATTGCGGTTATCCCTGGCGAGTTATCCATATGTGTTTGGTCACCTGAACTCGATAATCAAGGCAACTCCCTTGCGGGTACCGCTATGCTGGAGCATTTAAGCCAGCGTCTTGGCCGATCTATCTTCTAGCTTTATTTCCCATTTTTATTAGCACTAATCGGCTAAAAGTTAGTGAATTTCACTATTTGTTCTTTAGTGCTAATTTTATAAGTATTTAATAATCAATAGCTTAAATAGTTGGCATGTCTTCTGCAAATCATCTTTTAGTTGTTAAATTTTATCGATCTTCATATCAAAGGATGACCAAAAATGAAAATAAATAAGCTGATGATGGGTTTAGCTGTGTCTGGAATGATTTTCACAGTATCGACTTTACAACTCGCTCAAGCGAAAACTGAGCCGAATACCGATGACCGCTGTGACGTGTCTTTAAATTATGATGTGAAGATCGAACCTAAAAATTAGTTATGAGCGAGAAGGGCACTGAGAAGTATCGCATAGAAGCCGATAAGTTATTTGTAGAGGGTAAACAAGTTAACTTAACCGATAAACAAAAAAGCTAGTGACCCAATACGCCGATGAAGTCTCGACGCAAGTGCCTGAAGTGATTGAAATCGTGAACGAGGCTGTCGCTCTGGCTTCCCAAGCTGTGAGTATGGCATTAACACCTTTAATGGGTGATGCAGCCGGTGCTAAGCTCGATGAAATGATGGCTGGCGTGCAGAAACGTGTTGATTCAGTGGCCTACAAGCATGGCGATAGTTTCTATTTAGGGGCAACGGAAGACTCGATGCAGAACACCTTTAATGATGAATTCGAGCAGGAAATGGAGCAAATTGTCCAGAATTCAATTGGCACCATTATGATGACTATAGGTGGCCAAATCATGTCGGGTGACGGTGATAGTTTTGAAGCCAAGATGGATGCCTTCTCCCAAAAAATGGATAACTTAGGCCAAGATATAGAGCAACAAATTGAGGCCCAATCTAAGGGGCTAGAAGCAAAAGCCGACCGTTTATGTGACCGATTTGAAGAGCTGTTAGTGCTTGAAAACCAATTGCGTAAGGAAGTACCTGAATTAGCCTCCTATGCTTTGACACAAAACTCATCCAGTGAGCTGCGTGAATGACAGTTTAGTGAGTGACCATTCACTCTAAGTACTCAATCTTTGAGATCCAAAGCCCTAGCTACGGTAATCGTACTAGGGCTTTGGCGTTATAGGGGAATATGGGCATTGATATGAGCGATATGGTGGTGCTTGCGGCTATTTAGTATGGAATGTTACAGTCTAAAGACTAATGTTTGGTATACTCTTAAAATATAATGAAAAGCTGACCATCCAGTCAGATAAAATACTCTACTTCAGCGGACTTTTTCGGTCTAAATCTCTGCAATAAATACATTTTGCCATGGGATATTAATGCAAAATTGAGTATGCAGCTATTTTATGCTGTATTCCTGTGTTATACCGAAAGTTAATATCATTGTCGTAAACTGCTTAAGGCGACTTTCAATGTTAGAACTGTTAGAACCTATTGCGATTTTTACTCATGTGGCCAGAGCTGGTAGTTTTAGCTCCGCCGCAAGAAGGCTTGGGATCTCTAAGTCTAAGGTCAGTACGCAGGTAGCCGATCTTGAACATAGACTTGGTGTTCAATTAATCCAACGTACCACTCGAAGCTTAAGTCTGACTGAAGCTGGACATTTGTTATATCTGCAAGGGGAAGAGCTACTGCGTGATGCTGAGCAGGCAATTGCAAGTGTTCATAATTTGAACGACGCTACCCGAGGGGTGCTGAAAGTGGGTATATCCCAGTCTTTTGGCGCTATGCATATTATTCCAGCCTTACCATCCTTTATGGCGAAACATCCTGAACTCGAACTGCAGGTGAGTTTACTTGACCATAAGGTGGATGTGGTGAGTGAAGGTCTTGATTTACTGCTTACTATGTCAGAACAATTGCCTTTGGGAATGGTTGCAAGACCCTTAATGAAGTGCCAATTCCTCCTCGTTGCTTCCCCGGATTATGTTGCCAAGCATGGAGAACCGACTCGTCCTGAACAATTGGTTGACCACAATTGTTTAGTCTATCAAGGCGAGTGGCATGAACACAGTATGTGGCAATTTAGGAAGGGTGATGATTACTGTGAAATTGGGGTGTCAGGGAATTTCAGGGTTGATAATGCCCCTGCATTAAAATCTGCGGCTATTAGTGGCCTAGGTATTGTGTATTTAGCCAGTTATTTGATGGAAGATGAGATCACTAAGGGGACCTTAGTGCCTTTGTTAAAGGATTGGCAATTGACCCACCACTTACCTTTGCAAGCGGTTTATCCACGTCGTAAGCACCTTGCTCCTAAGGTCAGTGCCTTTATCGAATTTATCAAAGATCACATAGGAAATCCGCCCTATTGGGATATTCCCTACGCTGAACTCTTTAGTAAACGTCAGTAAAAATGAAAACATTGTTCTCAAAATCAGTCTTATGTGGTTCTGGTTGGTTTTTGTTGTTAATTTTTGTTTGTTAATCAGTTGGTTATGTTTTGTTTGTTGGTATATTGGCGTTCGATTTTTTAGGGGTTTCTAAAGCATGCTTGTTAAGTGCACTTGAACTCTGTTCTTATTTGAATACAATGGCGACAGCTGATTTGGAATGACCTGAGTCCTATACTCATATTGGAAATGACCCCTTTCGATATGGCTGTACAGGTTGGCAGAAATGCAGTTCTAGATCACCGCCAGCAGAAGTTTTCGAACTAAAACAATGTTGGCTTTTAAACCATCATCCTAGTTTTTGGTTTACCTCAGCCCTATAGCTGAGGTAATTTTTTCTGGTGGTTTAGTTCTGGGACAAGTTTTGTCTCTCTGTACCCTAAAGTCGCATCGAGTATTGAGTTTTTGAAATTAATACATCAAATATAGTGACCCACAGTGAGATAGGGTTTTATTATCAAATAGGTAATAAATCCAATAAAAAAGCCACGGAGTACGTGGCGTTTTTTATTGGGCTCTATTCGTCCCATGTAAGGTTCATCGGAGGCACTTCCCTATGCCTCCCTATCAGTTGCTATCAGGCCTTATTTTTACTGGCAATCCATTGGTCAACTTGCTCTTCGAGTACATCTAATGGCAATGCGCCGTTCGCTAGTACTAAAGTATGAAAGTCCCTAATATCAAATTTATTACCAAGCTGTTGCTCTGCTTTATGCCTTAGTTCCAGTAGTTTAATCATCCCCACTTTATAGGCCGTCGCTTGAGATGGCATAACGATATGGCGTTCAACCATTTTCACGGCATCCGATTTAGCATTTGGCGTATTATCCACGTAATAGGCTATACCTTGCTCGCGGGTCCACTTTTTGGCGTGGATACCTGTATCTACGACTAAGCGGCATGCACGCCACAGCTCCATTGCTAGGCGACCAAAGTCAGAATAAGGATCGGCATAGAGTTCCATTTCTTTCGGGAAAGATTCGCTATATAAACCCCAGCCCTCGATATATGCGGTATAGCCACCAAACTTACGGAATTTAGGAATATTTTGCAGTTCTTGGGAAATGGCGATCTGCATATGATGACCAGGAATACCTTCGTGGTAGGCCAACGCCTCCATTTGGTATTTGGGCATGGCTTTCATGTCATATAGGTTTGCATAGTAGCTACCTGGACGCGAACCATCCGGTGCCGGTTGCTCATAGAAGGCTTTGCCTGCTGATTTTTCCCTAAAAGCTTCAACCTGTTTCACTATCATGGCGGCCTTAGGTTTTACTTTGAACACTTCATCTAAGCGCGATTTCATATTGTCGATGAGCTTAGTCGCCTCGGCTAAATAAGCGGCTTTGCCTTCGGCGGTATTGGGGTAGTAGAACTGGGGATCGTCACGCATAAAGCTAAAGAATTGCTGTAAATCGCCGTTAAAATTGACCTTCTTCATAATGGCGCGCATTTCATTGTGGATACGTTCCACCTCTGAAAGACCTAAGTCATGGATTTGATCGGCGGTCATATTGGTCGTGGTAGTACGGGCCAAGGCATTATTGTAGAAGACGGCTCCGTTAGGAAGCTTCCACGCACCATCGCGGTCATCAGCTTTAGCTGCTAAGGTTTTGACGTAACTGATGAGCTTGTTATAGGCGGGTTCTACTTGAGTAACTAGTGCTTGCTCAGCCTGTTTAAGTAGTGCTTGCTTCTCTGTTTCTTGGATCGCTAATGCGTTCACTTTACGGCGAAAATCTGCGAGTAGCGCGCTATCGTCGCCCTTATCAAAGGGCGCACCTTTGATAATGTTCTGGCTGTCTGAAATTACATAAGCGAATACGAACTTAGGCGCGATAATGCCTTTATCTGCGCGAACGGCTAATACTGTCTGTAATTGACTTAAGCGTTTGGGCACGCCATTTAAGCGGTTGATATAGGCCTTGGCATCGCTGACATCTGTGATTTGATGTTGGTTAATCAAGAAGGAGGCGATCATAGAGTGGCCGCCATACATCTGATTCACAGGGTAATTATGGTAGCGCCATTGGTCATCTTCGATGTCATTTTGCAGATTTTGTTTTAGTAAGGTAAGGCTAAGGTTTGTTTGTGGGTCGAGTTTGTCCGCATCAATCTGATTGACCTGTGCCAGTTGTTTTTTCGTGCGCGCTAGGGCGTTATCATCGGCTGTATCACCCAGTTCATCCCATTTATCATAGTCTTGCTTGATCCCCATATAGGTTTGCGAAATGGGGCTTGCCATGATGTTTTCCATGAAGATGGTTTCGAACAAGGCATTGGCTTTTTCTGACTCAGTTTGCGTTACCGCATTCACTGGTTCGCTTGCACTGTGTAAAGCTGGCGAGGTTGGTGCGGCATACGCGGGAATGGTCAACAGCGCTGAAAGGGTCAGTGCGACTAAGCTGATTTTCGTTTTTATTGGCATGATCAGGCTTCCTAGATTGAGTTGCATCAATTCTAAAGAAGCTAAGTAAGAATGTATGAATATTAATGTTAGAAAATGTGTTAGCAGTAATAGTATTAAACTGCGCCATTGACCACTAACACATTATTTATATAGCTATTTTAACAACAGGCTTAGCAGAATTGTGTCAGTAAATCATTCACAAACATATGACCTTTACTGGTTAATTGCCAATGTTCGGTCGATTCTGTGAGTAACCCTCGCTGTTTAGCCTTTTCCATTCCTTCGGCCAGTGTGTCTCTGTGTTGTCCGGTGCGCAGTTCAAATTCTTGCTTAGGGATTGGGGTCATCAGGCGCAGACGATTCATTAAATATTCGAGCGCGCGGTCTTCCTCTGCAACGTCAATCGATTCGAAGGTGTAGTTGCTGGCACTCAGGTAACCCTTGGGATGCTTAATTTTTACCGTGCGTATGATGCGGTTTTCCTCTGGCAAGGTCACCTTGCCGTGGGCACCGCAACCTATACCTAGATAATCACCAAACTGCCAGTAGTTAAGGTTATGCCGACATTGGTAACCGGGTTTCGCATAGGCGGATATTTCGTATTGCTCATACCCTAATTCGGCCAGCTTTTGTTGACCTTGCTCATAGATATGCCAGAGCGCTTCGTCATCGGGCAGCTGCGGTGGTTTTGAGTGGAATAGGGTGTTGGGTTCTATCGTCAACTGATACCAAGACAGGTGGGGAGGATTGAGCGCCGCAGCGGTGTCAATATCGGCCATGGCTTCAGCAAAACGTTGGTTCGGTAATCCATGCATTAAATCGAGGTTAAAACTTAAATATCCCGCTTGGCTGGCTTTTTGAGCGGCGATTTGTGCCTCGTTTTGATCGTGAATACGCCCGAGTAAATTGAGCTTATCCTTAGAAAAACTCTGCACCCCGATAGATAAACGAGTGACACCGGCTGCACGGTAAGCGCTGAAGTCATCGTGTTCTAGGGTGCCAGGGTTGGCTTCCATGGTGATTTCGATATTATCACTAAAGGGGATCAGCGCATTAGCACCATCGAGTATGCGTTTGATTTGCGATGCATCGAATAAGGATGGTGTGCCACCGCCAATAAAAATGGTATGAATTTTTCGACCTTGGACCAGATGTAAATCTTGGCGTAAGTCTTCCAGAAGCGCATCAACATAGGCCTGCTGTGGCAGCTCACCATTTTGACCATGGGAGTTAAAGTCGCAGTAGGGGCACTTTTGTACGCACCAGGGAATATGGATATACAGGCTGAGTGGTGGCAGTTCGAGTTTCATCGCAGTAGTCACGGCAGTTGACGACATTATTGTGCATTCCCGCCGGTTAACACGCCTTGGGCTTGCATTGCGGCTAAGAGTTGTACTAGGGCTTTGCCGCGATGGCTTAAGGCATTTTTCTCGTTGCTGCTCAGCTCTGCCGCGCTACATGGATAATTTTCAGGGATAAAAATTGGATCGTAACCATGGCCATTGTCGCCGCGTTGTTCGTAGCCAATTTGCCCTTCCCAGGAGGCTTGGC
Source organism: Shewanella sp. HN-41 (assembly GCF_000217915.1). Classification (GTDB taxonomy): domain Bacteria; phylum Pseudomonadota; class Gammaproteobacteria; order Enterobacterales; family Shewanellaceae; genus Shewanella. Next base: position 514,225 of record NZ_AFOZ01000014.1, read on the forward strand.
AAATAATCGGGGTGGGATCTTTGGCGTGGCGCATATACACCAATACACATTGGAATCTGGCTGTGCGAGGGGCAGGACTGTCTTTTAATGTTTCAAGCAACTTCAGCACATTATCTTGATCTTTGGCGGCTTCACCTGCGTAGCGAGCCGAATAAATACCTGGAGCGCCTTGGAGTAAGTCCACTTCTAGGCCTGAGTCGTCCGCAATCGCGGCAAGGCCGGTGATTTGAGCCGCGTGCCTTGCCTTGATAATGGCGTTTTCCACAAAGGTAGTGCCCGTTTCCTCGACGTCACTGACGTTAAATTGGTTCTGCGGCAGCACTTTTACACCATAAGTGGCTAGCATTTGATCAAATTCGGCGAGTTTACCTTTGTTACCACTGGCGAGGACAATCTGTTGCATGGAACACCTATATCATTGGGGCGACTTATACTGCGGCAATGATACCCAAGCTCAGGGTTAAAGGACAGCGAAAGGGGCCGGACGATGTGGTTTTACATCGCCCGAATAGGGATTGTTGAGGTGCTATTCGACGTAAAATTTTTGTTTAAACTGCAGGTTGGTATTGAGTTCATTACCGTGTTTGATGGCGATATTGAAGTTGATCTCTTGATCGTCTCGGTAAGGCACTTCTGCAATGTAATAAATAGCATTACCTTCGCGGATTTCTCTAAATTTCAAATCAATACGTGCATCTAACAGGTTATTAGCTACGCCTGTAATGTCAACGGGAACCGCTGGTGAGTCCGTTGCACTCGTATCTAATACGGCGATATTGATGATCCCCGTATAGCTGCTGCGTTCGATGCCGTAGGACTTAGCTATGCTAGGAGTTAAAAATGTGCTGCCTAATGCCATGTAATGAATATCAAAATTACCGACAGTTTCTTTTTGTTCGGCGTTTGCTACGCCGCATAGACTTGCGGTTAACGCAAGCAGTAAGAGGAGGTGACGAAACATGATTGGATACCTTCATATTAGTGGAGTCTTGAGTATATACCCAAGCTACTTCAAGATACGAGTTTCAGGGCGCCTAGGGTGCTTCAATTCAAGGCGTATCAATGACAGAATGTCGACTACCTTTTGAATTGATGCAACACGGAAGTGGAGTGCCTAGGCGCTCCGTCCCGGTGGGTTTTAACGCACTTTTATGTCGTGCTGGCTATTTTTAACTTAGCCCACTAAGTCTGCTAATAGCCGCCCTGCCTAAAGTGCGTTAAATTCCCGCTGAATCCTGCATCTTGAGGTTGTTTGGGTATACAGGGCCTATGGCTTCCAAAGGAATTTTTTACTAATACATATTCGCGCTTATTCAATCAAGGCATTGACTTCGGGTGGAATAAGTTTTGGTGCAATAATGCGAACTTGTTTGTGGCGGCCAAGTTCACCCTTTAGGATGTGAACATCACTTTTAGGGACTTTAAACGCTTTAGCTAAATACTTGCTCAAGTGCGCATTGGCCTTACCATCGATGGGCGGTGCTGTGATGGCAACTTTGAGCTCATCGCCATGCAGCCCCACTATTTGATCTCGACTCGCCTTAGGTTGAATATACAGATTAAGCAGCAAGTCGCCTTGCTGCAAAATAATAGCACTCATCAAATGATTGCCCAGTAAGGGACATATTGAGCGAGCAGCATGTTGATGAAGTTCATGCCAATAATAACAACCATTACGGACAAATCTAACCCGCCGATAGGGGGGATAATACGCCTAACGGGGGCTAAAACAGGCTCTGTTAGTTGGTCCATAATCATCACTATGGGGTTATAGCCTTGATTAAACCAGCTTAAAATGGCGCGAATGATCAGCATCCAAAAGAGCAGTACTCCCGCTTTTTTTACCACAGACACTAAGGCAAATACGAGAAACAGCAGAATATCAAATCCACCACCAGCAATAAGGCTTATTAGCAATAATTTTGCGATAACAACGAGTAGGGCGAGCACGAAAGAGGCGGTATCGAATCTCCCCACAGAAGGGAGCACTCGGCGCATCGGCGCGATAAGGGGGTGGGTGGCCTTTACGATAAACTGACTGAAAGGATTGTAAAAGTCGGCTCTAGCCAATTGTAGCCAGATCCGCAATATCACCACCATTAAATACAAATCAAAGAATGTGTTGATTAAAAAGGTTAATGCATTCATCGATATTTCTGCCTATGTGAGTTCGATAAAAAAAGCGTTAAAGCTAAAATGTTGCAGCCATTTCCTCTGCACGGTTAATGCAATTTTCCATGGCTTTTTTCACTAATCCCCGCATATCGGCGGCCTCAAATGTCGCAATGGCTTGGGCAGTGGTTCCGCCCTTTGATGTGACATTTTCCCTTAGATTACCAAGAGTAAGATTCGGGTTTTGTTTGGCCATCATAGCAGCGCCGAGGGCTGCTTGCTGTACTAAACTTCTGGCTTTTGCTTCATCCATTCCCATTTGTTTACCCGCATCTATCATAGACTCCATCAGCAGGAAGAAATAAGCAGGCGAACTGCCAGCCAGTGCGATCACTTTATTAATATCCGCTTCTTCATTCACCCAGACGATGTCGCCACCGCTTGACATGAGACGCTCACAGATGGCTTTTTGCTCTGCAGACAGGGATTGAGGTGCAAAGAGCCCTGTCATACCAACCCCTATTTGCATTGGGGTATTCGGCATTGCGCGGATAAGGGTAACGGACTGCGCGAGGTATTCGCTATAACGGCTCGCCTTAATGCCTGCTGCAATAGTGATGACTAACTTCTGTGATAGATCCACCGTCTGTAAGGCTTCACATACTTGCTGCATCAACTGCGGTTTCACTGATAACACTATGACATCGGCATTTTTGGCGGCGATTAAATTATCTTGAGAAACTAAAACCCCAAAATCGGCCTCGAGTGCATCTAACTTACCTTGGCTTGGATTTGTGGCTTGAACAAGCCTTGCGGGATAGCCACTGCGGATTAAGCCACTAATGATGCTGCGGGTCATATTACCTGCGCCGATAAAGCAGATTTTCTGTTGATCCATGTGATTCTCGTTTGTTGATTAATCGCTTAATGTTGTTTTTGTTTGCCATTAAGCGATAGAGCCCTAATGGGAGTATATTAAGTGAGTCTTACTACAGTATTTGGGCGCTAGGTTGTAAAAACAAGGCTAGCAGCCGAGTTGATTGTCCTAAGCTATCTACGGCATCAGGCTGAATAATCGCGTTCACCAAAGATTGCACTCCCAATGCGTACCATAGTCGAGCCGCAGGTTATCGCTGTGTCGAGGTCATTGCTCATGCCCATTGAGAGAGTATCAATATGGGGATAATGGTGCTTTAACTCTTCAAATAATTCTTTTAGCTTAGTGAATTCTTGCACTTGTAGCGCTGAGTTTTCTGTTGCTGTGGGAATGGCCATCAATCCCCTGAGGGTTAAGTTAGGGAGCTGGGTGATTAATTGTGCGAGCGGCAACATTTGTTCGGCATCTATGCCTGATTTGGTCGATTCATTACTGATATTGATTTGAATACACACATTAAGTGGTGCCATTGAGATAGGACGTTGCTCATTGAGGCGTAGGGCGATTTTGTCCCGTGATACCGTGTGCATCCAGTCAAAATATTGGGCGACGATATTGGTTTTATTCGATTGTAGTGGTCCAATAAAATGCCACTCAATATCGGGATAGCTTTCCTTCAATTCGAGAATTTTTGCCATCCCCTCTTGGACATAGTTTTCACCAAAGTCACGTTGTCCGGCATGATAGGCTGCTATAATGTCTTCAATGGGTTTGGTCTTGCTGACTGCAAGTAAACGAATGCTGTTAGGTAGGCGTGCACATTTTTGCGCCGCTTGCGCGATCCTATGCTGGGCGATTGCGAGTCTGTCTGCTATTGTTGTCATGATGTAATTATCTGGTTGCTAGGATATCCCAAACTATGGAAATCACTGAGTTATTAGCCTTTAGTGTAAAACACAAAGCCTCGGATCTACACCTCTCTGCAGGGATATCTCCCATGATCCGTGTCGACGGTGAAGTGAGAAAAATTAACCTGCCGGCGCTCGATCATCAGGGCGTACACAGTTTAGTGTACGATATTATGAATGATAAACAGCGCAAGGACTATGAAGAGCATTTAGAAATCGACTTTTCCTTCGAAGTCCCTAATTTAGCCCGTTTCCGGGTGAACGCATTTAATCAATCCCGCGGCGCTGCGGCGGTTTTTCGTACCATTCCCAGCGAGATTTTGTCACTCGAGCAGCTAGGTGCTCCCGAGATTTTTAAAAAAATCTCTAGTTTTCCCAGAGGGTTAGTCTTAGTTACTGGGCCTACAGGTTCGGGTAAGAGTACCACACTTGCGGCCATGGTGGATTACATCAATGAAAACCGCCATGACCATATCTTAACGATTGAAGATCCTATCGAATTCGTTCACCAAAATAAGCAATGCCTGATCAACCAGCGGGAAGTTCACCGCCATACCCACAGTTTTAATGCCGCACTGCGCAGTGCACTGCGTGAGGACCCCGACGTGATCCTCGTCGGCGAGATGCGAGATCTTGAAACGATTCGCCTTGCGATGACCGCTGCCGAAACTGGCCACTTAGTCTTTGGTACTTTGCATACTACCTCGGCAGCTAAAACCATCGACCGTGTGGTTGACGTATTCCCTGCCGGTGAGAAAGACATGGTGCGCACTATGCTATCAGAGTCATTACAGGCGGTTATTTCACAAACGCTGATTAAAAAAATCGGTGGTGGCCGTGTGGCCGCCCACGAAATTATGATGGGCACGCCTGCGATTCGTAACTTAATCCGCGAAGATAAAGTGGCGCAAATGTACTCGGCAATTCAAACGGGTATGGCCCACGGGATGCAAACATTGGAACAATGTTTACAGAATCTAGTCAACCGCGGCCTCATCACCCGTGAGGACGCTATGTCTAAGAGTTCAAACAAACAAGCGACATTTTAAGGATTTATGATGGATGTGCGTCCGTTTTTAAAAGTCATCGTTGAGCGAAAAGCCTCGGATTTGTTTATTACCGCAGGCTTTCCGCCGAGCGCGAAAATAGATGGTGAGTTACGCCCCCTCGCTGAGAGTGCATTTACGCCTGCGCAGTCCTTGGACTTTGTTGAGTCCCTGATGACGGAAGCGCAAAAGAAAGAGTTTCATACTAGCCGTGAATGTAACTTTGCCTTTGCAGCAAAGGAACTTGGACGTTTCCGGGTGAGTGCTTTTTGGCAGCGGGAATCCCCGGGTTGTGTCATGCGCCGAATCGAGACAAAAATCCCTGAAGTGGATGATTTAAAACTTCCGCCGATTCTTAAAGATCTTGTCATGAGTAAGCGTGGGTTGATCATCATGGTGGGTGGTACTGGTACGGGTAAATCAACCTCGCTTGCCGCTTTAGTCGGTTACCGTAACGCCCATGCCCGTGGTCATATTTTGACCATTGAGGACCCTGTTGAATTTGTTCATGATCATCGAAAAAGTATCATTACCCAGCGTGAAGTTGGGATTGATACAGAGTCTTTTGATGCGGCACTAAAAAGTTCACTTCGCCAGGCTCCCGATGTGATCTTGATTGGTGAGATCCGTACTCAAGAAACCATGGAATTTGCCCTCTCGTTTGCCGAGACCGGCCACCTTTGTATGGCTACCTTGCATGCGAACAACGCTAACCAAGCACTCGATCGGATCATGCATTTAGTACCCGAGAGTAAACATCAGCAGTTACTGTTCGATTTATCCTTGAATTTGCGTGGCATTGTGGCGCAGCAACTGATCCCTAAAGTCGATGGGACTGGGCGACGAGCAGCCATTGAGGTGTTAATTAACACCCCTAGGGTGGCGAGTTTAATTGCCAAAAATGAGCTGCATTTACTGAAAGAAACCATGGCCAAATCGAATGAGCAAGGTATGCAGACATTCGATCAGGCTCTGTTAAAACTCTATGTCGATGGTGAGATTAGTTATGCCGATGCCCTGCACCATGCCGACTCACCTAACGATTTACGCTTGATGATTAAGCTGCAAAATAAAGAACCTAACAGTTCAAGCTTTATGGAAGGTGTCACTTTGGATATGGATTAATCAGAGTTTAATCCGCTAAGCAGCTCTTTATGGGCTGCTTTTTGTTTATGTTTTCAGATTATCGCTCGGCTCAATCGGTTCTACCTCATCGCTATGTTGTCGTTAACCATAGCTTTTATTTTTAAATTTAATATGATCTTTACTTAGCGGCTGTGCGTAATGCACTGGTAAAGGAGAGAGTAATGCATAAATTCACCCTAGCACTAACGGCAATGACAAGCTTATTGAGTGTCCATGCCATGGCGGTAACTTGTCCAAGCTATCTTGATCTGAACGTGCGTAAATTACACTCAGAAGAGCAGATTAATCTATGTGAATTAACCCAAGGTAAGCCTGTGCTTATTGTTAATACCGCCAGTAACTGCGGTTATACCCCGCAGTTTAAAGCTCTCGAAGCACTCCATAAAGAGTATAAAGACAAAGGCTTAGTCGTGATTGGTTTCCCGTCAGATGATTTTTTCCAAGAGGAAAATGACGAAAAAGACACGGCTAAAGTGTGTTATATCAACTATGGCGTGACTTTCACTATGTTAGCGACCTCAGCCGTTCGGGGAAGCGATGCGAATAGTGTTTTCAAATATTTAGCCGAAAAAACCGGATCGCCAAAATGGAACTTCTATAAGTATGTTGTCAGCGGCGATGGCACCGTTGTTCAGCAATTTAATTCTAAGGTTAAGCCAGATAGTACTGAACTTAAGCAGGCAATCGAATCGGTTCTATAATGGTGTCGCCATCATAAATTAGTCACTCATTAACATGTATTAAGAGGCTGTTTTGACAAAATTTTTAGGGATTTCTAAAGAAAGTGGTCATGCTAAGCGGGGTAAGGTTGGTGTGCTGCTATTAAATTTAGGGACACCGGATGCGCCCACAGCATCTGCTGTAAGACGTTACCTCGCGGAGTTTTTGTCTGATCCCCGAGTGGTTGAAATTCCTAAATTGATTTGGATGCTGATCCTACATGGGATAGTGCTGCGAGTACGCCCAGCCAAATCCGCTGCACTGTACCAAAAAGTCTGGACAGAAGCGGGTTCACCTCTGATGGACATAAGCCTACGGCAAACGGCAAAATTGGCGGATAAATTAGCGAGCGATGGTCAAGAGGTTGTTGTCAATTTAGCGATGCGTTATGGAAACCCTTCGGTAGCAAGCACTTTGCAGCAAATGCATCGTAATGGTGTCGATAAACTTGTTGTGTTACCTCTATATCCGCAATATGCGGCGCCAACGACGGGATCCGCCTTCGATGCCATAGCAACAGAATTATCCCAGTGGCGTTATATTCCATCTCTGCACTTTATTAATACCTACCATGACAATCCTGATTTTATTACTGCACTTGCCGATAGCATTCGGGCCGATTTCGATGCCTATGGCAAACCCCAGAAGTTAGTACTGTCTTACCATGGAATGCCTGAGCGAAATCTGCATTTAGGCGATCCCTATTATTGTTTTTGCATGAAAACCACCGCATTAGTGACGGAAAGACTAGGCTTGAGCCAAGACGAATTTGTGATGACATTCCAATCCCGCTTCGGCAAGGCAACATGGTTACAACCCTATACTGATGCCACAATCAAAGCTCTGCCGAGTGAGGGGATACGGGATGTGGCGATAGTCTGTCCCGCATTTAGTGCTGATTGTTTAGAGACCTTAGAAGAGATAGTGGGTGAGAACGGCCATATTTTTGCGAAGGCGGGGGGGGATAAGTTCCGCTATATTCCCGCGTTGAATGACAGTGATGCACATGTGGCTATGATGGCAAACTTAGTGAAGCCGTATTTATAGCCTGAAAATGTGTATGTGAATGATGAATGTGGTGCAATAAAAAGGATAGGCGAGTGACTATCCTTTTTATGTTTAAAGTCTTTATTGACCAAAGTGATTTTCAAAATAGCTTTCGATTATCAGTACCGCAGAAACGGCATCGACTTGGCCTTTCGTTAAGGCTTTAAAACCTCCTAACTCAAATAATCTTGCTTTAGCATCAGTGGTCGTGAGTCTCTCGTCCTGAGTGACTATTTTTATCCCAAACTTAGCATTGATCCGGTTGGCAAACTTACGCGCCCTGTGGGTCATTTCCTGCTCAGTTCCATCCATATTAAGGGGTAACCCCACAACGACTAAATCCGGCTGCCACTCTTTAATAAGTTCGCCAATTTGGTCCCAATTGGGAATGCCATCGATAGCCTTGAGTGACAGGAGTGGTGTGGCACTGGAGGTGATTTCTTGTCCAATGGCGACACCGATACTCTTAGTGCCAAAATCAAAGCCCAAAACAGTTCTAGAATTCATAGAATACAAACTTATTGTGATTGAAGCAGTTTAAGCATGACCAGCTTGAGTCGATAGTTGCCAAACGTCAAATCCGAGCGAACGGCTCGCCTGTGGCCAACGGTCTTCATGTTTAACATCAAACAACAGTGCATGGTCCGCGGGGATTGTGAGCCAAGAATTATCTGCAAGTTCTTGCTCTAGCTGATTTTTACTCCATCCAGCATAACCTAACGTAACGAGAAATTTCTTTGGCGATCTGTCGCTGCCAATAGCGGTTAACACATCCCGTGAAGTGGTGAGCATCAGTCCTGATCCTAGATCTGTACTATTTGCCCAATAGGGTTGGGAACTATGCAATACAAAGCCACGGTCCTGTGAGACTGGGCCGCCCATGAGGACCTGTGAACTCTGGGCAAGATCGACGGAGGTCTGTTCTGCGGGTAAATCCATCTGTTCTAACAGTGAATTGACCTTAATACCCAGTGGTTTGTTAATCACTAGCCCCATCGCGCCCTTAGCGTCATGCTCGCAAAGATAGATGACAGTGCGCTCAAAATAGGTGCCATCGAGCGAAGGCATAGCGATTAAAAAATAGTTTTGCAAACTCTCCATTAAAACTCCGTTCAAGCCGATAGGCATTAACCTGAATCGCAAAATGTGTAGTGGCAAACTAACTCACAGGAGAATGGTATCTAGGTTCTCTTATCAGCCGCCAGCCAATTTCACTTTATAATTTTGCTTCTCGAGTAACAGCTTGAGCTGTTCGCGATTATCTGTTTGTACTTCAATGGTGAAGTCTTTGACTGTTCCACCACAGCCACATTGTTTCTTAAGGGTCTGTGCAAGAGCTTTCAAGGCGGATTCATCGAGCCCTAGGCCTGAAATAATCGATACCCCTTTGCCTTTACGGCCCTTACTATCTCTGTGGATCCGTACTATGCCATCTGATTCTGGTATCGCTCTTGGAGCTGGTTCGGCACTAATACGACCTTTATCAGTACTGTACACTAAGGATACATTGGGATCTGCTTTCATAAGTCATCTTTCATTGGAATTTATGCGGCTTAAGTTTACCAAATTCAATGGGGTTCTGGGAGGTAAAAAAAAAGACCACCTAGAGATAGACTATAAGTGGTCCGGAGAAAATGCTAACTCTTTGCAGGGAAGTAAGCATATTTTAAAACCGTAAACTTAAAAGCGTTCTACCACCATGGTAATCAGGGCAAGTACGGTAAATAATGCGCTAGGCATGATATAGCGATGTAACTTAGGTAGGGCAATTAAACAGGCCGTAGAGACAAAACCGAATGCCGTTACTGTTGCATAGTTGCCACCATTAGACAGCGTGTCGAAAACTAACCAACTGAGCACACCTAAAGGCAAAATCAACAAACTTAATGACAAATTAGGTTTAAGTTTTGTACTACTGACCTCGGCTGCGGCTTTCTGTGGTATGAGGAAAAAAACTGCAGATGCAACAATAAATGCACTAATAAACCAATACATGTCACTTGCCTCTTTCATTTACCAATTGATAATCATTATCATTTAAGTGTGTCCTGAAGTCAAGCTGAATAACATATAGCTTTTTAATAAATAGAGTTGTAGATCAGTCAATTGCTCTGTAAGCTAAATTTAGCTCTATAGGCCTATCTTTTTTCAGTGTGAACATCTGAGGAAATTAAAATGAAAAGTATTATTGTTGGCTTAGCCGTACTCGCCTTAAGTGCTTGTAGCTCGCTTAAATCGGGCTGGGATTATGATCCTAGTGCTAATTTCAGCCAATATAAAACCTATGCTTGGGTGACTCAAAAAGCAGATTCGTCGGGATACCATCTAGATGGTTTGATGGATCAACGTGTAAGAGATGCTATCAATATGCAACTTGCCGCTAAGGGGATGAACTTAGTCGATGCAAAAGATGCCGATGTATTAGTGAATTATCTGACCAAAGTGGATAAGAAGATTAATGTTGACACTTTTAATACTAACTTTGGCTATAGTCCTTATTACGGCCCAGGCTGGGGGTGGGGTGGCAATATGCATAGCCAAACAACAGTGCGAGAATATGAAGTTGGGACATTAATAGTTGATTTAATTGATAATAAAAATGCTAAGTTGATTTGGCGTGGTTCTGTTGCCGATACGATCCGCGATAAAAATACCCCAGAAGAAAGAGTAGAGATCATTAATGAGGCCGTGGGTAGTGTCATGATGAATTATCCTCCGAAGCCTGAGAATAAATAGCACTTCCCTCCATTATGGCTAAAGATTAAGGGCGGCCAATAGGCCGTTCTTTTTTTGACTAGATTTTATCCATTCGACCCATATTGATGCATTATCTGTATTTATTTGCAGTTTAGCTAAATTTTCATTAATTATACTTATTATAAAGTATATTTTTTATAATTTAGATAGTAGGCATTTGTTTTTAATTGCTTGTTTAGTATTCACTTTTTATTTTTTGCAAATTATTAAGTGCCTTACGCATTCACTTAGCAGTTTTTTTCATTATTTTTTCTAATGGTTTATTTGAAATAATATCATTATCTAACCTCGTATTTATCAGGCAAAATCAGCGTCTTTTAATGTGAGCAGTAGTAGCAATGCAAGAAGCACAGTTTATCGGATTGTTATGGTTGATAGGGATCCTTGCCGAGGCAATGACTGGGGCTTTAGCTGCGGGTCGTAAGCAGATGGACTTGTTTGGTGTGGTGATCATTGGTTGTGCGACCGCAATTGGCGGCGGTACATTAAGGGACATGTTATTAGGCAACTACCCCTTGATATGGGTGGAGAATGTCCACTACCTAATCGCTATTGCTTTTGCTTCTCTATTGACGGTGGCGATTGCACCAGTTATGCGTTATCTATCTAAGTTATTTTTAGCCATCGATGCCTTAGGTCTTGCTGTTTTTTCAATTGTCGGCGCGCAGAAAACCCTCATGCTTGGATTTAGTCCTACAATCGCTGTGGTGATGGGGCTAATCACAGGCGTGTTTGGTGGCGTGATCCGCGATATTCTATGCAATCAAGTGCCGTTGATTTTTAAGAAGGAACTCTATGCTGTTATTTCACTGTTAACGGCAGGGTTGTATATCACCTTAGAAACCTATCAACTGACCGAATGGATCAATCTAATAATTTGTTTAAGTCTAGGTTTCAGTTTGAGAATGTTGGCGTTACGTTACCATTGGTCAATGCCGACGTTTGATTATCAGGCCAATAGCGACCAACATACGCATTAAATAGCGCCTCGAATAGCGGAGATCAAACATTGGCATTGATAACCCGTTATCTATTCAAAGCTTATCTGTATGTTCTGAACGGTATGATAAAAATAGGGTAGTACTTCGCTGCCCTATTTTTTATGCGAATTACTGAAGAGCTTGAATGGTTTTTAATGCTGCCAGTGCCGCATCGTAGTTTGGATGTTCGGTAATATTGGGCACTAATTCTTGGTATTGCAATTTACCTTCGGCATCGATAATAAAAATAGCGCGGGCCAGTAAGCTATAATCTTGAATTAATAGACCGTATTTTTCACCAAAGTCACGCCAGACAGAATCTGATAGCACTTTAATTTTGTCTACATTTTCAACTTTACAAAAACGCTTCTGTGCGAAGGGGAGATCGGTGCTAATTGTCAGCATTATTACATCATCTGAAAAATGGCTGACTTCACTATTAAAGCGTTTTGTCTGCAATGCGCATACACCGGTATCTAAGCTTGGCACCGCACTGATAAGCACTGTTTTACCTTTAAAGTCACTTAGGGTGACTGGCGTAAAGTGCTCGTCTACCACTTTAAACCCCGGCGCCATTTGGGTCAGTTTGGGTAATGTTCCCTCTAACGTGACGGTTTTTTCACCCATCAACACCTGTGTCTTTTCATTGGCACTGGCGTTGGGGCTGAGTAGCATTAAGCTATAAAAACAGCCCGCGGCTAAAAATGAAATGTGCTTTTGCATTTTATCTCCTTGCACAAGAATATCCCTGTGCGCATTTAACAATTAACCACTAAGGTACGCTAAAATATCTTTTAGAACCATAAAAAATGGCCAGTATTAACTGGCCATTTGCTTTAAACGTACGTTATTTGCTCTCTGGTAATTGCTTTACATGGATATCCATTTGTGGAAATGGAATTTCAATATTTGCAGCATCGAGCGCATTCTTAATTTGTTCAAGGATCTCAAAACGAGCTATCCAATAGTCGGCGGTTTTTACCCAAGGACGAACAACAAAGTTGATGGAAGAATTCGCTAACTCAGATAGACCCACAGTGTAGGATGGGTCTTTTAGAACATATTGGTTATTATCTAAGATATCGGTTAATACTTTTTTGGTTAATGCTATATCTGCAGAATATGAAACTCCAATCACAAGATCGATACGACGGTTCTCAGAGGCTGAGTAGTTAGTGATAGTGCCATTCATGATCGCAGAGTTTGGTGCAACTATGACTTTGTTATCAGGTGTACGCAGCTTAGTGGAGAAAATGGTAATTTCATCAACTGTTCCTGCAATACCTGCAGCCTCAATGTAATCACCCACGCGACAGGGGCGGAATAACACCATTAATACGCCAGAGGCGAAGTTAGACAGCGAACCTTGTAGCGCTAAGCCTACGGCTAAACCAGCGGCACCGAGAACGGCAACCAATGATGCAGTTTGTACCCCAATTTGTCCTAGAGTAGCAATCACTGTGAACACAAACACTACGGCCCATGTTAGATTCGCAACAAAGGATACGACTGTTGGATCTATTTTGCGGCTATTAAGTAATTTGCGGACTAACTTCTGTGCGACGCCAGAAAAGTATTTACCAACAAAGAAAATGATAATGGCAAATAAGATCTTTAAGCCATAGGTCATGACAAGATCCGGTGCTTGCTTTAATAAACCCTCTAGGTTTTCCATTGAATAACTCCCTAAAAATACGCTAACAAAAACTACTTATTATTGACGATAAACTGTACTCGTCGATTTAATCTGCGCCCTTCGCTGGAACGATTATCAGCGACGGGTTCAGATATGCCTTTACCTATCACGGTAAATCGATTTGGATCGAAACCATAATCTTCGACCAAAATACGTTTTACATTTTGAGCTCGCTGTAATGACAGCTGATAATTAAACTCGGGTGTTCCGACAATATCTGTGTGACCAACTATGGTTAATCTAATGTCATTCGCTTCTAAAAATGCTTTAACTAAGGCTAAAGTTTTCCATTGGGATATGTCAACCTCAGCAATGGCAAACTCAAAGTATACTATTGCCGTCATAATATTATGACAATCAACACCGGAATAGGTGCTTGGATTGTTGATATCACATTGAATATTTTCGGCCTTGGTTTCTATTTCATAAACACAGCCATTGGCCATGACTAAAGTATTTGTGGGGGTGTTTGGACAAGCATCTTTAATGTCCGGCACTCCATCATGATCTGTATCCTGCCATGCATACACCCGTGGTGTTAGGGACAAACCTAATATCAAAAGCATAAACTTAATGCATTGTGTTGGGGATATATTCACCACAAATCACCTTAGGTATGGAAAAGCGTTAGTTAAAACCACTAGGAAATTTACATTATTGCAGCATGAGATCCTTAGTGGCATAGTCTATCGTTTTACGAGCGCTACGCCAAGTTTAACGCAAATATGGCATATTAGTTTTATCGGCAAGTATCTTGGCAAACTATACAAAATATCTCTTTGGCGCTAGAGTCGCAGTAGTACACAAGTCTAAGCCCTCAGGGGATCCCGTGGAAGAAGTCGAGGATAAGATGATAGATTTACGCAGTGATACTGTTACTCAGCCAACAGCAGCGATGCGATTAGCCATGTCTAGAGCCGAAGTTGGTGATGATGTGTATGGCGATGACCCTACGGTAAACAGTTTGCAGGATATGGCCGCCGATATGTTTGGGTTTGAGAGTGCCCTTTTTACCGCCTCGGGGACTCAGGCAAATTTACTCGCCCTGATGGCTCATTGTGAACGCGGTGATGAATATTTGTGTGGACAACAGGCCCATAATTATAAATTTGAGGGGGGCGGTGCTGCTGTTTTAGGGAGTATTCAGCCACAGCCATTGATGAATCAATTGGATGGCACTATCGCTTTAGCAGATATCGAGGCCGCGATAAAACCCGATGATATTCACTTCGCTCGCACACGTTTACTGAGTCTTGAAAACACTATCGGTGGCAAAGTGTTACCACAAACATACCTTGCCAATGCTCAGGCTTTGGCTTTTCATCGGGGATTAAAAATTCATTTAGATGGTGCTAGGGTCGCGAATGCTGCCGTTGCGCAAAATCTCACCATCGGCGATATCACGGCACATTTTGACTCAGTTTCTATTTGCCTGTCTAAGGGGCTCTGTGCGCCCGTTGGTTCGTTACTCTTAGGGGATGAGCGGTTAATCAAAAAAGCCATTCGTTGGCGTAAAATGCTCGGTGGCGGAATGCGTCAAGCGGGGATCTTGGCTGCTGCAGGTAAACTGGCGTTAACTGAGCAGGTAGAAAGATTAAGTGAAGACCATGATAATGCGGCTTATTTTGCGCGGCAACTGGCCGAGTTCAGCGAGTTTGACGTCGATTTAGCCACAGTACAGACCAATATGTTATTTGCAACCCTTGCTTCCCACGTCGATGCCGAGTCACTGGCAAAACGATGCCGTTCAGAAGGTATTCTCATTAGCCCTGGAAGAACACTGCGCCTAGTGACCCATAAGGATGTGAGCCGCCAAGATATTGATAAAGTGCTGCGGGTATTTAAACTCCATCTACAGGCTTAAGCACTCATAGGGAATACCCAAGCTCTATCTTGGGTATTTTCATTGTAACAAATACTAAACTGAGCATTATTTAAGCTGATGATGAGAATTAATATGTGGACCTAGGCGAATTTTTTATGCCTATCTATACTAAAAACAATAATATCAATTCATTGAGGCAAATCTAGGTTGAAACCTAATAACAATATTAATAAAGGGGTCGATTACTGGACAAATCGGATCAGTGAGTTAGAAATGCCTGCACTGTGTTCGACGGTAAAATCGTTAGAGAAACTTGCTAAGGATGATGTCTCTTCTCTCGCGCTACTAGGGCGGAGTGTGATGCATGATAATGCCTTAACATCCCGCATTTTGCGCGTTGCAAACAGCGCTATATACCATAAAGGAAGCACGCAAATATCCACAGTAAGTCGAGCCGCCATTGTGCTGGGGTTTGATGCTGTGCGAAATATTTGTATTACCGCCAAGTTGCTCTCCAGCCTGTTGGAAAGTAAGAATCTTGCTCCCTCAGTGTACCAAAGATTGATTAAGCTTATGGCAAAGGCATTCCAAGCGGCCATGTTAGCGAGAATGATGCTGAGTGATTATGATGAAGAATTGCAGGAAGAGGCCTTTATTGCTTCTTTACTTTATCACATAGGTGAAAGTGCATTTTGGAGTGTTGGTGGTGAATTTACCGAAGAATTAGACCAAAAATTGAAAGAGTGTGAAACGCCAACGGAAGAACGAAGCATGATCCGTGAAAATCTTGGCACTTCTTTTTCACAATTAACCCAGAGTATTGCCCGTCATTGGGGGCTTGGGGATTTATTGATCCAAGCGGTTAATTACCCCGATGATCGACGTCCAGAGATCCGCTCCATATTTCTAGCAGACAAGCTTTGCGATATTTTATCCCAGCCCGTGATCGATAATGTGGAGCTTGAAAAGCGCATAACTCAAGCGGTCAATTTTACTGGCCTAGAGGAAGGGGAGTTTAAGAACCGTATGCAGCGCTGTGCTAACGCGACGCACAAGCTGGCAGAGGTCTATGGGGCTAAGGTGTTGCTGGAATATTTGCCCGATCCTAAACGTATTCTCACCGTTGAACCTGAGCCGATCCCATTGGAGATGCCGGTTTATCAAGCTAATTTAAATATTCAACTTGCAAAGCTGCGAGAATTAACAGGATATGCCATCAACAAGGCAGATTTTAACTTGATAATGCAGACTGTCCTCGAGGGCATTTTAGAAGGGGTTGGGGTTGATCGTTGTGGTGTGTTGTTATTATCACCGAGTCGTAAACAGCTCCAGCCACGGGTGATGCTTGGTTCGGATGCCGAGGAGATGAAACGGGAGTTTATTATTGATTTAAGTGATAAAAAAGGACTCTTTCGTCAGGCGATGGAGCATAAAGACCCCCTCTGGATTGATGATCCCACCTCAAAAAAATGGCGGGAACAATGCCAAGAATTACTTTCTCAGCATGTCTCTCGAAGGGGATTCCTGCTGGCACCATTACTAGTCGATAATAAAGTCATTGGGTTTTATTACGCCGATAGGGGGCCTTCGGAAAGAGATTTTGAAGAGTCTGATTTTCAAAGTTTTATCCACTTTTCCCAATTGGCGAATGTGTGTTTTACCGTGTCATTAAAGTAATGGTTCCATAGGCGATTTATTGCTTAGGGGCATTTTTAATTTCTGTGGTGATCTGTTTTGCCAGTGCGTTAGGGATGGGAAAACTTAAATGGTATTGGGCAATTTTCCATACACCGTCAGTCTTAATTAAGGTGCCAGTTCCTCGGCTAATGCCATAGGCTGGACTATTGAGCAGCTCATCGAAGAGGATAATATTATCGTGTTGGATCAAATGCCGCTCGACTAAATCGTAACGCCAGCCTTTAGTTGGACGAGAATAACCTTCAAATTCCACCATACCCCAACGTTCACTCGCATCGGTACCAATAAAAATGCCGTCCTGTCGATACAGGGCAAAATACTTATCCCAATCAGCACTGCTGGAATATTGATTTAATTTATCAAGTAGTTGAGCCGCAGCTTGTTCATCGACTGTCAGCACTTTTATGGCTTGTTTTTCGCTGGCTTTTGCGTTTTGTGCACTAAATATCAGGGCCGCTATCACAAATAATGTGGCACTGAACCAAGTTATAGATAGGGCTCGGCGGTTAGTGCTTCTCACTGTCGGCATTGGGTATTCCTTGTTTGATCTCTACTTGTTTGGAGTGGATTGCGTGTTCATCGCATTAGTACCAGTTTATCGGATCGAGTTGATAGAAGTGACTTAATTCTCGATAAAGCGCGGGATATTGTTGGTATAGCGCCTCAGGCTTTTCAAAAAAGACTTCGGTCACGACCGCAAAAAACTCGGCAGGGTTGGTGGCACCGTAGTAACTAAAGAGTGAAGGGGAGCCGAGTGACACGGCTTTTTCTAACTCGGCAAAGGCGTGACTAAACACGCTTGACCAAGTGCGATAATCCTCTCGGTGTTGCAAAATGGGTGCCCCATTAGCATGTCCATCCTCTTGATCTAATTGGTGGGCAAATTCGTGGATCACGACATTATTACCATCGTGGGGATCGGCGGCGCCTTCTAAGGTGTTCCTCCATGAGAGAACGACTTTCCCCTGTTCCCATGACTCTCCCGCGAGCACATTACGACGTTCCCACACAACGCCTGAGGCGTCTTGGCTTTGGTTATTCACAATAAAAGCGTCCGGATAAACCAAAATTTGCCTCAATTTAGGGTAAAAATCTGTCTTTCTATTCAATAGCAACAGGCAGGCTTGGGCGGCAATAGTGACTCGAATTTCATCGGTAATGGTTAAACCATTGCAACCAACGAAGTCTTTTTCATCGATGAAGACTTGAATATGCCGTTTAAGTTGAAGCTGAAGATCCGTAGGCAATGCATAGAAATAGGGCAGCCTTTGTTTAAGAATAGAACGCCATGCTTTGGGGAAAGGTTTTGCCTTGATGCGGCGTCGGCGCAAGGTTTTACGCCAACGACTCGAACTTAACCAAGCGATAGCGCCAATGCCTAGGATCAATGTGAGTAAGATAGCGAGCATAGGGTTCCTTCGCGCTATGTGTCTTCGATATATTAGCTAATGGGGATAGATCGGGGGGAAGTCAATCCTTGGGTTAAAAAGAAAGTCATTGACTCAGTACTTGATAGGCGTGTTGGACTTAACTATCACGAATAGCGGGCAGGTATATTCAAGAAGGTCTCAGTACGGTTGCGCCCAGTTAATTTGGCATGATAGAGAGCTTCATCTGCTTGGTTGATCAAAGCATTGATATCGAGTCGCTGGGGCTCTTGCCAACAGGTAATACCTGCACTGATAGTGACTATGCCTGAGTGGGGAGAATCTTCGTGGGGGATTTCAAGTGAGATGATTTTCTCCCGCAAGCGTTCCGCAATTTTGTAGGCATCTTCGAGGTGGCTTGAGGGTAATAAAAGCATAAATTCTTCTCCCCCATAACGGGCGAGTATATCTGTTGGGCGTTGCAGTATGGATTTAGCTGCATTCACAATTTGCTTTAGGCACTGATCGCCGAGTACATGGCCGTATCTATCATTAAATTGCTTAAAGTTATCGATATCAAACATCACAATCCCGAGTGGCATATGATGTTCTTGCGCATAAATAAGCTCCCTTTGAATTTGGACATCTAAATAGCGGCGGTTATAACAACCCGTTAAACCATCTGTCTCGGACATCGCTTTCACTTGAGCGGCATAGGTTTTCAGTGTTTCAAGTGAACTCACCATTTGCTGAAGTTCAAGGTTATCTGTTACTGGCATTTGAGTATCGAGTTTTTCGTTAGCGATAGCGTTCATGGCGTCACGGGTTGCTATGACGGGGGTGATGATTCCTTTGGCAATGAAATGCCAGCTAGTGAGCCAGATAAAAAAGCAATATAAGGCTCCGCTGAAAAAGATCAGTACCACAAATGCGGTGCTGTCATTTTTAAGTTCACCCCCCGCTAATTTAATTTCTCCTTCCACATGATTAACAAGATTTTGGGTAAAGGTTGCCACCACTTGAGCGGCATCGGCTTGATAGGATAAGTGGGCATTGGCGATTTGAGTGCTTTTTAATGCGTTACGGGACAATTGGAATAGATTGTCATCTCCCACCATATTTTGCTTAATTTGTGATAACCAATCGAGGTAGATGCTTCGGTTTTGGTGGAATGAGATTGCGATCTCTTCCATCTTGATAACTAGGCGCATGGCATCTCGCTGGAGTTGATTTAACTCTACGATACTGCTGGCATTTTTTACTTGCGAAAGCAGGACGAAAAGATGTTCTCCCAAGTGCAGGTATGTTGATAGTTTTTGGTTTTCTTGAATATTAACCCTAATGGCATCAAATTTTTTTTGTGCGATCAGCGGGGCGTAATGGCTATTTATTTGCTGTAGCTGAATTTGCATTTCATCGGCGAAGCCTGATGCCATTCCGGTCAAATTAGCTTGAATATTCTCGACCTGCAATTTGGCTTGTAGCGCACTATCGGTCAAGTCATTCAGTAACGATAGCTGTTGTAGGGAATCAAGCTGGGTATCAATAGTGCTGTTGAGTTCAGCGTGCTCTTTATGGGAGGTTTCAAGATTGGCGAGTGTGCGCGAATCATGGAGCAGCAGTTCCCACTGGGTAGTCAATTCGCTTAATAGTGCTAGTCGCTGTTGCTCCGTATCATAGTGATTGAGCCGGGTGGTGATAATTTGCAGTTTTTCACTGTTTTTAGCTAGCTGCAGTGCCGTGGTCACTTTCACTACATCTATGCCGACCAAATGTTCTATTTCCGATCTCAATTGTTGTGACAAGAGTATGGCAATCATGCCATTTAACAGCGCCATGCCGAGAATAATGTAGAAGGCAAGGGCGATCTTGTGCTTGAGGCTCGTTAATCGTTTAGCTGTCATTTGGCATTATTCTTATCAATTGCAGGAACTTCCCCATAGGTGTTTTGCAGATTTTTGATCCTAGCGCTTAATTCGATAAAAATATTGGTACTGTCGGTTTGTTTATGGCTTGCTGCATAGCAAGCGTGGCTAAGTTCGGGATAAATTTGTCCCATAGCTGTTGTCGTAAAATGCCCGAGTTCTAATACCTTAGTTGACCAAAACAAGTTAGCGGCATGGCTTACTTCAAAGGCTCCTGCCACTTCCCTTAGGGAGTCCTGCTTAAATTCAGGTGCTGTGACTACGTCCATTCGACAGGGATTACCACCGCCAAGCGCATAGGCGCGTTGTGCTGCAAAAGTCCCCATGTACTTAAGTAACCAATAGGCTGCCTGAGGGTTTTTACTATCGTAACTGACAGCAAAGGCATAGGCGCCATTGTAAGGGTGGCCTCCTGGGACCTGGGCAACCCCAAGGCGAGCACCGGGAATATTTTTCTCGACCCGAAACGAGGCTGACCAAAGATTATTATAGGCAAATGGCCATATGGCGACTTGGCCAGTGGCTAAGGCGTTGGCGGCCTCGTTGAAGGCAAACTGATCATCGGCGGGGAATGCATAGGGCATCAGCTTGCGGTAAATATCGGTGGCTTTTATCGCTTCATGGTTAACGGTGGGGACTTCAAAATGAGTCAGTTGTTTTTGCTGATTGTATTTAGGCCACATCCAGGCGCCACCTAAACTCCAGATGATGCTCGAAAACTCATCATTAATATGAGGTTTATTCCCCGACATCAGTGCTAAACCATAAAAGTCCTGCGCTAATACTTTGTCGGCGAGCTGTACGCCTGCTTTTCGAGTAAAGAACACTGCTTGATCCTGCAGTTCCTCAAGATTTTTGGCGGGGGCGAGTGGATAACCAAAACGTTGCTGAAAGTTGTTTTGTTCCGTTTTATTTTCAAACAGATCGGCACGGTAATGACTTCCCATTACATAGTTATTGTAGGGGATCGCGTGGATTTCTCCGTGATAAGACAGGATATTGAGCAGGGAAGGGTAGTAGGGTTCAAGGTAGCTTTCCATCGCCTTCTCCCCATCGGGATCATAGAGTTTGGCGAGTTCAACGAGGGGAACAGTATAACCATTGGCAGCCCATTCCTTTGCCCAGCCAGCCTCCATGCTGAGCAGATCGTATCGACCTTCACCCAGTTGCAATGCTTGGGTTTGCAGGTCGAACATAGTGCCAAGATCAGTGCTGATGACCTTCACCTTTACGCCCGTTTTTTCGGTAAATTTGGGCAGCATTTCCTGGGTGAGGTAATCTGTCCAAAAACCTTCTTCGGCCACTAAGGTTATCGGTGTTTGGTTACTGATGGGTGGGATTTGTGCTAATGAAAATTCCGCCTGAGTCGGCATCGTTAGCGTTAATCCAAACCCAATAAACAGGATGTAAATGCTTTTTAACAAAAATCCCACCTTCAACATTAAGTATGAACATGCCAATAAATAGTACTAATTCATTTGGTTGAATATTAAGGATAGGCTTGATAAACAATTATCACTTAATTTTTTAGGGGTTTTTTAAGCAAAAAAAAACCGGCAAACCTAAACATTCTAGGTCACCGGAAAAGGGTGGGAGATTGCGCGGTACTAAGATTTTTTAATCTGCTGCTCGCGCATCTGCCTTAAGGCGTTTGGCAAAGCATAATGCTGCTCAATTAAAAATCGAATTAACTTGGACTTTGATATTTCACTTTCTTCAGAAAGTTTGGCTAAGTGTGTAATTGCCATCTCACTCAAGGAAAATGTTGCCTTGCGATAGTGTGGACGATCGTGTGGGCTTTGATCTTCTGCCATTTCTGGCTGTAATTGTGCCGATGGGATAGCTTGCCGATGTAAACTCACCACGTTGGAAGAATCTAATGTGATTTTCAATTGGGTTTCATTGGCCCCATCTGCGCAGCTCTTTAACGGCAACACCTCCGAGCTGAGGTTTTCACCCATAGCATAGCGTGTTGCCGCATCGATAAATTCATCTAAAGAGAGGGGCTGTGCCGAGCCCCTAGATGGCATAGCGTTTTTCTTGAGATCGCTGAGTCCCATATTGTCCTCTCAGATGATGTTGATCCACTTGGGCACTGTGAGCCGCTATTGATGTACTTGGGCGCAGTAGTGCAATTAAGGAGGTTGCGCAGTCAACCTGAAAGAGTTCGCAGGCAATGGCGCGGATCTCCGTGGCGGCTTTCCCCTTGGGTTCAATTTCGATCACAGATAGTCCCGATTCTTCACTGTCATCGTAGATATTACGACTGTAGGTAATAGCATCGAGCACATTGATATCGTAGGTCTTACAGACTTCTTTGGCCTCTAATATGCGGTTTGCTTGATTCGGTAAATTGGGGCATTGGGTGATCACAAATGATGCACGTAATTTAGGGTTAATCATCCGACAGGTGGCGACTATGTCATCCATATGGCTGACGGTCTTTAAATCTCGACGTTTCGGTCTAAGTGGCATCAAAATATGGGACGCTACCGACATCGTTGCCCGCAGCGCGAGGTTATCTTGGCCACCACAGTCGACTAAGACAAAGTCATAGTGTTGTTCTAGGCTGAGGAGATCGTTACGAATTTTGCCATACAGTTGCACACAGTTAATGGTGGCCAGCTTAGGGTTGTTGTTCCTTGCATGGATCCAGTCAGATGTGGTTCTCTGGGGATCGCAATCCACCATAATGACAGAGGCCCCACATTCTGTGGTTAGAAATACTGCGATGTTTTGCGCGAGGCAACTTTTACCGCTGCCGCCTTTTTCGCCGCCGATTAACACTATCATGACGTATTCCTCAATACTTGGGATGACACTTGGCAGGTCGTTAATAGGTTTTAAGTCGTTACCGCACCTTGTTCTCAGAAATGAATGTAAACCTTGTGTTAACAATGGTCAATTGGCTGATTTTTGACGGTTTTTTATAAAATGTCGCGGAGGAGTAATTTGTCATTATGCTGTCGTATGCCGTTTATTTGACTACTTGCTCACTTGTTGAATAATGGCAGCTGAGAGTTATTAAGCTATTGATTTTATTGTTTTTAATGGTTTTTATGCTAAGCGGTAATACTACTGGGGACTCGCGGTTACAGCCATTCAGCTTGTATTCGTTATCTGCTTATATTAATTTTGTTATAAATTGATTTTTTATATTTCAAAAAATATTAGCTCTTGATGAAGTATTGATCTTTTTCAGTCTAAAGTTGTCTTGTCGCTTGGTGGGATTGTCATCAAATTGCCAAATAATGCCGCTATGATTTCCATAACATGCCGTCTAATCACCTTGATTTTTTTTACCATTAGTGAAGGGATGCAAAAATGGATATTAAAACGATTATGTCAATTGAATTTGAATTAGTTGAAACCGCACCACTGTTCCATGAGTTGCTCAACTTACGTGGTGCTGCAGGGCATCCTGCCATCGGGGTTGAACAAGCAGACCAACGGCAGACTCAGGCCCTATATTGGGTCACGGTTAGACTTAAAGATAAGGCTGAAAAGGCGCGCGCCAATGTGGTGGCAACAGCCTGTGTTTATGGTGACAGGTCAAGGCATTTAGCGATTGAAGACTTTATTGTGCTTCCTGAATACCAACACTATGGGCTTGCTAAGATTATTTTAGAGCGCGTTATGGCCTTTATTGATGAACGTGTTAATACTGGCACTTGTGTCAGCATTAACGCCCATGGTGAAGATGAACGCCTGTGTGCGGACTATGGTTTTGTGCATTCTCACTGCGCTAATCTAGGGCCGAACCTGTTAAAAATTTACCCTTAGATGTGGTTGTATTATTTAGTGGCGTTAGTTTAGTGATATTAGTTTAGTGGCATTAGTTTTGTGGGTTAGCCATATCCTAACCCACTAGAGGCTGTTTGAAGCCTACTGCTCTCCAATTTCCCATTTTGTACAGGCGTTTATTCTCCTTCTGCTGTAGCATGTTTCAGTCAAATACGGGTCATGCATTGAGGATATCGAGATGGATCAGCAACAGCTTATCGACGCTGTTAATCAAATTATGCCCTTCGGCAAATATGCCGGACGAAAATTATTAGAATTACCTGAGCCTTATCTCGTATGGTTCCATAAGCAAGGGTTTGTGGAGGGCAAATTGGGTGAGCAGCTAGCCCTAATATATGAAATCAAGCTCAATGGTTTAGAGGGAATGTTGAAACCCCTATTGAAATGAGTTCCCGTAGCGCGAAGAAAAATCACACTTTTGCGATAGGTGTTGTATTTCGTGATAGAGATTAGCGATTTATTACTTTTAGCATGCTTTAATGGAGCATATTAGCAAAACAAAAGGAACGCAAGCATGATGGCAAAGTGGGTAAAATTAGCGGCAGTAGCAACCTTAGCCTTAGGCATATCAAGTGCTTGGGCGCAGGGCGTGACTCATGAAGGCACTGTTGTTGATACGATGAATGGTGGTGGTTACACCTATGTACAGATTAAAGAAGCTGACAACACGTTTTGGGCGGCAGGTCCTCAAACTGAAGTGAACAAGGGCGACAAAGTCGCCGTGGTTGAACAAATGTGGATGAATGAGTTCACGAGCAAAACCTTGAATCGTACCTTTGATAAATTGCTTTTTGTCGGTCAAATCGAAAAGAAATAATCGATTAGTCATAGTGGTTAGCGCAAGCTAATCAGTCCATCGGCCTCGAATCCTTCGAGGCCGAATTGTTTTTGCGTTTATTACCCTCTACCACCCTCGACAGAAACGCGGCAGAATGGTCTCATTGCGTTTTAGTATTGGACAGACAGTGACTCCCCCTAACACTATTGAGATAGTGCCCTATCAATCTAAATATGCCCGCGAAGTGAGCGAACTATTTCACATTTGTGTGCACAATATAAAGCATGAGCGTTATCCGCCGCCCCTGTTGGATGCTTGGTCCCAAGCGCCGAGATCCGCTAAGCATTGGCACCTACGCCTAAGCCGTTCCCAAGCTTGGATTATTTTGGTGACAGACGCGACAAGCTTCACTAAGATTTGTGTAGGATTTATCAATGTCGAAACCGATTTTCACCACAGAGGCGATATTGATAGCTTGTATATTCACCCAGATTGGCAGCGCCAAGGGTTAGGTGAGCTGGCCTATTGTCACTTAGAGTCTTGGGCTAGGTTGCAGGGGTATTCTAGTTTGAGTGTGGATGCCTCCTATTTATCTAAAGGGTTGTTTACAAAGATGGGATTTACCCAAGTGCAGCGAAGTTATCAGCAAAAGCTGGGACAAGTGTTGCCGAGTTTTTATATGATCAAGAAATGCTAATTGAATGGAATTATTCCTCCGTTATTGTCTACTGACACGATTAAACCCATAGGAGTGACGGGATGCAGATTCGCTTATTCTCCCCTAAAGATACGGCACAGGTTGCGACAGTATTTGATGCCAGCGTGATGAAAGGGGCACAGGAGTATTATTCACTGACCGAACGATTGGCATGGGCACAACATCAAGGGGAGGCGCGCAGCGAATCCTATTGGCTTACCAAACTTGAAAATACAACCACTTGGGTTGCTGAAGAGAGTGGGAAATTAGTCGGGTTTATTAACTTAAAGCCCTGTCCCGATACTGAACTGGACTCCTTGGTTGCTGAGGTCGATTGTTTATTTGTACACCCTGATTACAGTCGAGCTGGGGTTGCGACTCACTTGTATTTGGCATTATTGGAAGAGTCGAAAAACCGCGGCTTTAAAAGATTAACAGTTGAGGCTTCTTATCAGGCGCGCCCTTTCTTCGAGAAACACGGGTTTAACTGTATTCGTCGTAATGAGCTGCGTAGATACTTAACGCCAGAAGATAAGTTACAGGATAAAGCACAGATATTAGTCAATTTTAGCCTGATGCTGTCATTGTCTAATTAGACCCATACCACTGAACAATAATGGCCTTAACAAAAAACCGCCTTAGATTCCTTAGGCGGTTTTTGTTGACGATTTTCACTCACACCGCCAACTCAAGGTTCGGCTGTCGCGGTGTGTTTACCAATCCTCTCTTGCACTTAATGATCAGGCTAAATCAAACACCAGCGCAGTCACTGACCCTTGTGTTGCCGTAAATGTAATCGCATCTAGCCCCGTTAAATGGGCGCCATCACCAGGCAGCATTTTACTGTCATTGACACTCAGCTGGCCTTCGATTAATTGCACATACACATTTCGATTTTTCTCAAGGTGCTCCATCTTCACCTGTGCGGCTGGGGCAAGTTTGAGTCGATACAAGGTTGCATCCTGCTGTACCTTCAAGGTGCCATTTTCCCCCTGCGGTGTCACGACAGGGGTCAGGGCCGATGTTTGCTCGAAGGCTTTTTGCTGATAACCCGCATCAATACCTAGCGTGTCTGGGCGGATCCAAATCTGTAAAAAATGCAGCGGCTCAGTATTTGAGGCATTAAACTCGCTGTGGTAAATACCTTTACCCGCCGACATCAACTGAAACTCACCAGCGGGTAAGGTTTTGATATTTCCGAAACTATCTTTGTGTGCGATAGTGCCAGAGATCACATAGCTGATGATCTCCATATCTTTATGGCCATGGGTATCAAAACCTGCCCCAGGTGCGACTCTGTCATCATTGAGCACCCTAAGGGATGAGATCCCCATATGCTCAGGATCATAGTAGCTAGAGAAAGAGAAGCTATGTTGACTCTTTAACCAGCCTAAGTCAGCCTGACCGCGGTCCTGTGCTTTTCTGATTGTGATCATTTTCTTCCCCTTATTTGATGCGGTTAGCGAATAGGTTATCTAGCGCGAATTTACCGGCGCCAGAAATCGCTAGTGATGCCGTTGCCGCTAACAGAGCTAGACCAAATTCATAGCCGTTGTTGGTTAGGAACAAACCATTACCGATATGGACCGAGAAAATCGCCACTACCATAGTGAAGGATAAGACTAGGGCGGTTGGGCGGGTTAGCAGGCCAAGCAACAGGAATAGGCCGCCGAAGAATTCGCTTGAACCCGCCATCAGCGCCATTAAATAACCTGGCGTCAGACCAATGGATGCCATCCATTGCCCCGTACCTTCTAAACCGTAGCCACCAAACCAACCAAATAGCTTTTGTGCACCGTGGGCTAACAAGATGATCCCGATAGGAATACGCAGTGCCAGTGGGGCTAAGCTTGGAGCTGATTTCAGTGTTTTAGCGATAAGTGTTTTCATGGGATATTCCTTATTTCAAATTATTTAACGAGTATCTTAACTAAGTTGTTTAATCCAGTTTTTGTTGCATGTTCAGTAGAACTGCTCCATTGCTAAGCAGTGTAGACTTGACCTTTGATAAAGAAAATCGGAACATTTTCAATGTCAATTTCAAAAAATTTGAATGAGAGTTTTTATGTTACCTATCATTAGCCTCGATGGATTAATTGTGCTTGATGCCATTGATAAAAAAGGGAGTTTTTCGGCCGCAGCCGAATCGCTATTCAGGGTGCCATCGGCACTGACCTACACAGTACAGAAACTTGAAAGCGATTTGGGAGTAAAATTATTTGAACGTAAGGGGCAAAGGGCTGAGTTGACCCTAGTCGGTCAACTGGTATTGCGCCAAGGGCGGGAGATACTTGCCGCCACATCGAGGCTTGAAGAGGCTGTGCGCCAGCTTGAAACTGGCTGGGAGTCCTCGTTAACCTTAGCTATCGATACTGTCGTGCCGGATCTGCCCCTGTTACAACTGGTCTGCGAATTTACCGAGTTAGGTAAACAAGTCACTCTCAATCTCAGTGAAGAGTCATTAGGTGGTGGTTGGGATGCGCTCTACTCGGGTCGGGCCGACATTGCCATTGGGGTCACGGGTGAATTACCAAAGGGACAATACCATTTAGTGGAGATTGGTCAGTTGGAGTTTGTATTTGCACTTAGTCCATCCCATCCACTGGCACAATATGGGGCCCCCATTCCTACCGAAGCTCTATTACAGTTTCCATCCATTGTTGTGGCCGATAGCTCTATGGCGCTGGCACAGCGTTCGAGTGGATTGTTTGATAGTCGCCAAGTCATTCGGGTGCCTAATATGCAAACTAAGATTAAAGCGCAGCAGTTAGGTTTAGGTGTCGGCTATATTCCAAAACACTTGATCTTAGATGCGTTGGCATCGGGTGCATTAGTTGTCTGTGAGGTAGAGATCTCTAGGCCCCCTCAGGCGGTATTTTTAGCATGGCGCAAGGGAAGCCAAGGTAAGGCGCTGACTTGGTTTGCCGAACGTTTACCTCACTGTGATTGGCAGTTTTAGTCGTCTTTTTTATAACACGGAACAAAGCCCTAAATATCAGGGCTTTCTTAATACTTCTAACCGGAACGCTTTAAATGGCTCGTGTAATGCACATGGGGAGACAGAAAATCCGCAAGGTTAGGGGCCCGATTTAAGAAGCGGATAAATGCCTGTGGAAGGGTGAGTGACTCTATCGACTCCTGCCAACGAGCCTGTAATAGCGGGTGATAACCTTCTTTGCCCGCAGCGGTATAAGAGGTTGATACACCAATGTATAAAGACTCAGGCTTGACGGGATACCAAAGTGACAGCCCGTCTTGTTGCATCATTTCCAATTTAAAGAGACGTTCACCTAGGGGACGTCTGCCATCGTAGTAATAGCGTAAGCCGTAGGTGTAAGGGAAACTGCCTGCACCCGTGCCTCGTACACTATTGTTGGTGGCGGCGTTAATAGCCGACTCCAGTGCTTGGTAGAGAAACTGGCCTTGGATTTCATATTTAACTAGCGGTAATTCAAAGGGTAACAATTGCCCCATCACATCGGCGAGGGTTAACTGCCCTTGGGCAACCGATTGACGTACGCCGCCCGCATTATGCAGGGCAAAGTTAACCCGAGGATCTTTAATCTTGGCCTCTTGAAACATGCTGCGGCTCACCCAAGGGGCGATTTCACTGCCGTGGGGCAGGGCCTTGGATGGCAGCCTAGTATGCACAAGATTCTTGGGTACTAGGGCTAAGACTTTGTTTTCCATCTCGGCGATAGCGGGGCGATAGATATCATGGATCACGTCGTTAATATCTTTGTCCGCTTTATCCCAAAGAATATAGGGATGCTCGTCAAAGCGCTGGCGTACGGCTTGGTAGTCGACATCATCAACTTGTACACTCGAACTTAGGATAAACTGCTGATCGAGCATGAAGTAGTTGCCACCGCTCAGGTTTATCGCCCGACCTTCTGCATCAAATTCTATCTCGGCTAAGCCAACGACTTCGGCATATTTACCCGCATGAACTATGGGGGTGCCGTTGATGACTTCACCATAGGGTAAATGGCTTAAACCAAGGGCGCGAAAATCCCCCTGTAGGGTATGCGTGTGGCCGCCGACAATCAGGCTGATCCCTGAGACTTGCTCGGCGAGGCGTTTATCCTGATCTAAGCCTAAGTGGCTGAGCACTATGATGTGCTTAATCCCCTCGGCATGCAGATGTGCCACCGTTCGCGCCGTTGTACTGATAGCATCGACAAAATGTGTATCGGGATCGGGGCGGGCAATCTCCTTCATCTGATCCAGTGTAATGCCTATTATCGCAATCTTTGTATCGTAGAAGGGTTTAAGGAGATAAGTCGCTAATTGGGCTTTTTCATCGTAGGCCAAAATATTTGGAACGGTACGCAGACAGCCGAGTTTATTCACATCCTCTTGGCTTAAATCCATATTCCCCGCCAGCAAAGGAAAATCGATTTGTCTGGCAAAGTCAGCGAGGCGAGCATTGCCTTCATCGATATCATGATTGCCTACCACCATGGCGTCGGGGGCGAGTAAATTCAGCAGGTGGGCGTTAGCTTTGCCTTTAAAATGGCTAAAATAGAGTGTTCCTTGGAAACTGTCGCCGCCATGGAGGAATAAAAAGGGAATATTGTTCTGCGTTGCATGCTCACGAGCCTTGGCGATGTGATAGCCAAGGCGGGCATAACCACCGCTGTGGCTGGTGACATCCAGTGTTTTATGACCCACATTGAGGGGGAATTGCACGCGGCTTGGTTCAAAATTCGAATGTGTATCGTTGATATGCGCGAGTGAGAGTCTGTAGCCCTGTGTCATAACGTACCTCTATTACGGCGGGAGATTATAACCTTCTCCTCTAAAACAAGAAAGGGAGCTTAGCCCCCTTTACTTTAACGATCACTTAATAACCTAGGTTAACCCGATTTCGCTTCGTCATCATCGGCTGCGGCTTCAAAGTCACCGTCATCGGAGAGACGAATCCCTTTTGTTTCATGCGCTTGGTCCAGAGTTTACGGGCCAATTGCTGCATGTCGGTCGCGGGATCGTTTAAATCGACAATCTCTAATCCCAACATGGATTCGATAATATCTTCTTGAGTCACAATGCCTTGGCTACTACCGTATTCATCTACCACCATAGCGATTTGTGTATTGCGTTTAATCATACGCTCAAATAATGGCAAAATTTTTGCGGTCTCAGGCACTACGAATAAGCTGCGCTTCAATTCGCCTATTGGCATATCCGGGGTGTAACGCTCGGCCAGTAATACATCGGTGCGGGTGATGTAACCGATAATATCGTCATGATCCTGATCGTAGACGGGAATACGGGTAAAAGGTTTGTCACGGTATTCGCGCACGAACTCATTTTGCGTTAAATCCACAGGTAGCGAGAACATCACGGTACGGGGAGTCATGATGGCGGTCACTGGCATATCGCGCACCTTTAACATTTGGGTCAAAATCTTCGACTCTTGTTCATCGAGTTCGCCCGACTCATGGCCAATTTTGGCCATGGCACTCATTTCTTGACGAATATATTGACCTTCTTCGCCTTTCCCTAAAAAGTGAGTAACCTTATGTGACAGCCAAATCAATGGCTGAGTGACTCGCTTCATCCATGTAATGGCAATTGAAACACTCGGTGCAAGACGACGCCAATGGTTAGCTCCCACAGATTTAGGAATGATCTCCGAGAAGAACAAAATAATAAAAGTTAATACCCCGGAGAAAACGCCCAGCATTTCATCCCCAAATACTTTCGCTGCTTGTGCACCCGCAACGGCGGCGCCTACAGTATGGGCAATGGTATTTAAGGTGAGGATCGACACTAATGGTGCTTCGACGTTATCTTTGAGTTTACGTAATCTTGCGGCCGCAGCACTGTCAGTTTGGTCGAGCGAGGCGATATAACTAGGGGTAACCGAGAGCAAAACAGCTTCGAATACACTGCACAGAAAAGAAACCGCGACAGCGACAAGCACTATAATGATGAGGGTTAACATATAGGTGGTATTACAACTCCGTATTCTAGGCCAACGTTAGCCCAGCGAGATTCTATCATAGTCGAGTCGTGTTGCTGGCTAAAAAAATTTTGCGTCTGTATAATTCGCCGCCCTGTTGCAGGTTTTGGTGTTGAGGTGAGTGGTATGAGTGAAAAGAAGATCAATTTATTAGACCTTGATCGTAAGGCTATGCGTGCCTTATTTGCGGATCTCGGGGAAAAACCTTTCCGTGCCGATCAGCTCATGAAATGGATCTATCATTTCGGCGTCAGTGACTTCGAAGAAATGACCAACATCAATAAAGTGTTACGCCAAAAACTGGCGGCGCGCTGCGAGATCGTTGCACCCGAAATTTCCAGTTTCCAAAAATCCACCGATGGCACTATTAAGTTCGCCATTCACGTCGGTGAAGGCCAAGAAGTCGAAACTGTTTACATTCCCGAAGATGATCGCGCCACTTTATGTGTGTCATCACAGGTCGGTTGCGCCCTCGAATGCACTTTCTGCTCCACCGCCCAGCAAGGTTTTAACCGTAACTTGACCGTGTCTGAGATCGTTGGTCAAATCTGGCGCGTGTCGCACTTTTTAGGTTTTGCAAAGGACACTGGTGATCGTCCTATTACCAACGTGGTAATGATGGGGATGGGCGAGCCTCTGCTCAACTTAGCTAATGTCATTCCAGCGATGGATATTATGCTCGATGATTTTGGTTTTAGTCTGTCAAAACGCCGCGTGACGCTGTCTACCTCGGGGGTTGTACCTGCGCTTGATAAACTCGGGGATGCCTTAGATGTGGCTCTTGCTGTGAGCATTCATGCCCCTAACGATGAGCTACGTGACATCCTTGTGCCTGTGAATAAAAAATACCCATTGCAGGAGTTTCTTGCGGGGATCCGTCGTTACATTGCCAAATCGAATGCTAACCGTGGCCGTGTGACCGTTGAATATGTGATGCTCGATCATATCAACGACAGCACAGAGCAAGCCCACGAACTCGCCAAATTAATGAAGGATACCCCTTGTAAGGTTAACCTCATTCCTTTTAATCCGTACCCAGGCTCCCCCTACGGTCGTTCATCAAACTCACGAATCGATCGTTTTTCAAAGGTACTGATGGAATACGGTTTAACTGTGATAGTGCGTAAGACCCGCGGTGATGATATCGATGCCGCCTGTGGACAGTTAGCGGGAGATATTCGTGACAGAACTAAGCGTTTGGCAAAAAAACGCATGCAAGAAAATCAGATTTCAGTCACAATGAATTAACTCTTTGTTTGCACAGATTTATAGGCTTGCCCATGAAGCATGGATTGTCAGGGTGTTCATTAGTACTTGCGCTGTCATTGTTAATGACTGGGTGTGTGACTGAGCGCACCTATACAGGAACCGATATTCCAGTTTCGGATCGAAAATTAGATAGGGTTGCCGCCGCTAGGGAACGTATGCAACTCGGTTTAACCTATTTGAATCGAGGTAACTCGGAACAGGCTAAATATAATCTTGATAAAGCAATAGAATATGCGCCAGAGCTGGAAGATGTCCATATCGCGATGGCCTATTACTACCAAACCGTAGGGGATCTCATTCGCACTGAACAGTCGTACCAAGACGCGATCGGTACTAATGATGTCTCCGGTGATTCCATGAATAATTTTGGGGTGTTTTTGTGCCAACAAAAGCAATACGACAAAGCTGAAAAAATGTTTTTGGCCGCAATAGAAATGCCCAAATATACGCGAACCGCGTCGAGTTATGAAAACTTAGGTCTTTGTAGTCGGCAATCGGGACAAGCAGAAAAGGCACGACAGTATTTTCAGATGGCGTTAAAGTATGATCCGAGACGCTCGGTGTCATTACTGGAGTTGGCTGAGCTTGAAGTTGAACGGGGTGATTTTATCAAGGCGCGTAATCAACTTGCGCAATATCACCAAGTGGCAGCCCAGACTCCAGAGAGTTTAGCGCTCGGAATAAAAATAGAGCAGGCGATGAATGATGATGCTGCGGTTAAGAAATTTGGTATTTTATTGCTTGCCAAATTTCCAGCATCACCTCAGGCCAAGCAATACAGAGTTAATTTGCATCAATGAAAGATCAAGAAATAAATGCGCCAGTTGGACCCGTTGAGTCTAGTGAAACCGAGTCGGCGGCGCCTGATGTAACGCTTGGAAAGTTATTAAAAAACGCCCGTGAAACAATGGGACTTAGCATCGCAGACGCCGCAGTGAAACTGCATTTGCGCCCTCGTATTGTGGAAGACATTGAAGCAAACAACTTCACCAATATTGCTTCTTCCACTTATGTTCGTGGCTATGTCAAAAACTATGCCCGAATGGTTGGTGTCGATACCCAGCTCATAGAGGCCTGTCTCACTAGGCAAGTCCCGTCGGTGACAGAGCCTACCATGCAGAGTTTTTCACGCAAAACGACCTATCAAGCTCGTGACACTAAGTTAAAGTGGCTGAGCTTTTTTATTGTTATCGTGTTACTCGGATTGCTTGTGGTGTGGTGGATGCAAAAATCGACCTTGTTAACCCATGTTGATGTATCTCAACCGACCGCAGAAGAAGTGGCCGCCGCCAATCAAACCCTATCTGGGGATGTGTTGCTGACCGAAACCGATGCGAGTCAACAGTTAACTGAAATAGCCGCGAACGGCTCTATGTCAATCGACGGTCCGATTAAAGATACCGATGTCAGCACTATTGGCGAGGGGACTGCCGATGTGAGCACTGGGCCTACGGACAATACTTATCCTCAAATGGCTGATACCAGCAATGAAGATGGTGGTTCAGCTACCGCTGCCACCACTGCATCGCAAACTGCCGCACCTGTGGTTCAACAGCCTGCTGTAGCTGCAACACCTTCATCCGCCTCAACATCACCAGCCTCAACTCCAGCGGCCACCTCAGTCAACACTCAGGTCGCTGTTGCTGGACAATCGATGATTGGTGTTCAGTTAACCGGTGATTGTTGGATAAACATTGTCGATGCAAAAGGCAAAGCCTTAGTCGATGGCGTTAAAGGCGCTGGCGCTGTAATACAAGTGAGTGGTGTGCCACCGTTTAAAATTATTTTAGGGGCGCCCCATGTGGCGACCTTAAGCTTAGATGGCCAAATGGTTAGCTTAGCGGATTTCCCCAAGGGCCGTGTTGCACGTTTGACCATACCTAAAATTTAGTGATCAGTGTTAGGCGATTCGCTGCAGCAGAACGTACCGAAATAGAGTGTATTTAGCATGTATAATGAAACTCCCATAAAAAGACGTCCTTCTACCCGCATTTATGTGGGGAATGTACCGATTGGTGATGGGGCGCCGATTGCCGTTCAGTCAATGACCAATACTAAGACCACAGATGTTGAAGCCACTATCGCTCAAATTCGTGCCTTAGAGAAAGTGGGTGCCGACATAGTGCGTGTCTCAGTACCGACTATGGATGCCGCAGAAGCCTTTAAACTCATTAAGCAAGCGGTCAAGGTGCCTTTAGTGGCCGACATCCATTTCGATTATCGTATCGCCTTAAAAGTTGCCGAGTACGGTGTCGATTGCCTGCGTATTAATCCGGGCAATATCGGCAACGAAGAGCGTATTCGCAGCGTGGTGGAATGTGCCCGTGACCACAATATTCCTATCCGTATTGGTGTGAATGGCGGTTCATTAGAGAAAGATCTGATGGACAAGTACAAAGAGCCAACGCCTGAAGCCTTGCTCGAATCGGCCATGCGCCATGTGGATATTCTAGATCGCATGAACTTTGATCAATTTAAGGTCAGCGTTAAGGCGTCGGATGTGTTCTTGGCGGTTGAATCCTA
Source organism: Shewanella sp. HN-41 (assembly GCF_000217915.1). Taxonomy (GTDB): domain Bacteria; phylum Pseudomonadota; class Gammaproteobacteria; order Enterobacterales; family Shewanellaceae; genus Shewanella. The sequence goes on from NZ_AFOZ01000014.1 coordinate 549,368, forward strand.
TCGTTTATTGGCAAAGCAAATTCGCCAGCCGCTGCATTTAGGCATTACCGAGGCGGGTGGGGCACGCGCAGGTTCAGTGAAATCGGCAGTCGGTTTAGGCATGTTATTGGCTGAAGGCATAGGGGATACCCTACGTATTTCTCTTGCGGCCGATCCCGTCGAAGAAATCAAAGTGGGTTTTGATATCTTAAAATCGCTGCGCATTCGTAGCCGTGGGATTAACTTTATCGCTTGTCCATCATGTTCACGCCAAGAGTTTGATGTGATTAGCACAGTGAATGAATTAGAACGTCGCCTCGAAGACGTAACTACCGCGATGGACGTGTCTATTATCGGCTGCGTCGTCAACGGCCCAGGTGAGGCTTTAGTGTCGCATATTGGGCTAACCGGTGGTCACAATAAGAGTGGCTACTACGATGAAGGTGAGCGTCAAAAAGAGCGTTTCGATAACGACAATTTAGTCGATTCCCTCGAGGCGAAAATTCGTGCTAAGGCGAGCCAGATGGCAAACCGTATCCAAGTGAAAGATACAACCGAGTAATATGCATCTGCATTTGGGCATAGATTACGCCTAATGATGTTGAGCTAGGCCCCGAAACCGACGGGGTCGTTTTACGTTTTGCGTTCAAAAGCCTATAATGCGTGACATTTTTTATTAATTTAGCTAAATCGGACGAGTCGACACAGTGGCAAAACAGATCCAAGCGATTCGCGGAATGAACGACATTCTGCCAACTCAAAGTCCTCTATGGCAAAAAGTGGAAGCGGTACTGCGTTCAAGCGTCAGTGCTTACGGTTACAGCGAGATCCGTACTCCGATAGTGGAAAATACCGAACTTTTCAAACGCTCTATCGGTGAAGTAACTGATATTGTTGAAAAAGAAATGTATACCTTCGAAGATAATAACGGTGATAGCTTAACGCTGCGCCCAGAAGGTACTGCATCGACAGTGCGTGCGGGTAACGAAAATGGTCTGCTGTATAACCAAGAACAACGCCTTTGGTATATGGGCCCTATGTTCCGTCACGAGCGCCCACAAAAAGGCCGTTATCGCCAATTTAACCAGTTTGGTGTGGAAGTCTATGGCATAGGCACGGCTGATATCGATGCTGAAGTCTTGATGCTATCGGCACGTCTGTGGGAAAAACTCGGTATTAGTGAGCATGTCTCATTAGAGCTGAACACCTTAGGCGATCCTGCTGAGCGCGCGGTTTACCGTGATGCCCTGATTGCGTTTTTAGAGCAGCATAAAGATGCGCTCGATGAAGACAGCAAGCGCCGTATGTATAGCAATCCGCTGCGGGTATTGGATTCCAAAGATCAAAATGTCCAAGCCATATTGGTGAATGCACCTGAGTTAATGGATTTTCTCGGTGAAGAATCGAAGACACATTTTTCACAATTGCGTGAACTACTTGACGCCGTTGGCATCAAATACACCATTAATCCGCGCCTAGTACGTGGCTTAGATTACTATAATCGCACTGTATTTGAATGGGTTACATCGAGTTTAGGCTCACAGGGCACTGTGCTTGCGGGTGGGCGCTACGATGGTTTAGTCGCCCAATTAGGCGGCAAGGATACCCCTGCAGTCGGTTTCGCCATGGGTTTAGAGCGTATTGTATTGCTGCTTGAAACCTTAGAACTGAACAAAGATATTCCGTCAGAAGTGGATGTGTATGTCACTTCCATGGGGGAAAGCTGTCTGGTTGAGGCTATCAAGATTGCGCAGGAATTACGCTCCGCACTACCCAAGCTTAAGGTGATGAGTCACTGCGGTGGTGGCAACGTGAAGAAACAAATGAAGCGCGCCGATAAAAGCGGTGCTCAAGTGGCCCTACTGATCGGTGAAGAAGAATTGGCCGAAGGTATGGTGACGGTTAAACATTTACGCAATGACATCGAACAACAACGGGTAGCTCGAAGTGCATTAAGTGCATTTTTAGCTGAACTGATTAAATAAAGGGGACGTGCGCGTGGAAATTTATAGCACAGAAGAACAACAAGTTGATGCTATCAAGCAATTTTGGAAAGACTATGGAACGTCAATTTTAATTGGTGCTGTCGTTGGTTTAGGCGGCCTATACAGTTGGAATTATTACTCCGACATGAAAGTCGCGCAAGCGGAGGAAGCATCGCAGGCTTTCCAAGCTTTGACTACTAAATCAACTGATGAAGCTGCCCTGTTGGCGGGTGTAGCCGAGTTTTCTAAAAACCATGATCAAAAGGGTTATCTTGCACTTTTAGATTTGATTGTGGCAAAAACGGCGGTAGAGGCAAAGGACTATACGAAAGCCGAAGAAGTGCTTAAGAAAGTCATCGCCACTAAACCTAGTGCGGGTTTAGATATGATCGCGACGCTACGTTTAGCTCGAGTGCAAGCAGAGCAAGGTCAAATTGATGCAGGTTTAGCCACATTAGAACAAGTGACCGACAAAGCATTTTTGGCTCAACGTGAAGAGTTAAAAGGCGATTTCTTCGTGCGCCAAGGTGAAGTTGATAAAGCGAAAACGGCTTATCAAACCGCAGTTGATAATGGCGGTGTGGTAACTAGCCCTGCGCTTAAAATCAAACTTGATAACCTAAATCAGGCATAAGGGATCCCTTGATGAAGTCTTGGTGCAAAAACCTGCTAGCCGCTGGACTTAGTCTAGCCATGTTATCCGCTTGTTCGTCGAGCGATGTTGAAGACGAACCTGTGAGTGAGCTAACAGCCATTCAGGCGACAGTGTTCCCTGAAGTGAGTTGGAGCGCCTCTGTCGGTGACGGTGTTGGCGATTACTACTCGCGCCTTGCTCCCGCCGTTCGTTACGGTAAAATTTTTGCTGCCGACCGATACGGTGCCGTGATGGCGTTTGATGAAGCCACAGGTGAGCGTGTTTGGACTAAAGATTTCAGTGAAGAGTTTCGTGATAATGCTTTAGCCAAAAACAAGGGCGCGCGTCTTGCAGCAGGTGTAACAGCTGCACGTAATAAAGTCTTTGTGGGTGGTGAAAGCGGGCTATTAGCGGCACTCAATGTCGAAGATGGTCAAGTATTATGGCATGTGGTTACGGGCGGTGAATTACTGTCAGCCCCCACAGTGGCCGATGATGTGGTGGTGGTGAGTACCAGTACTGGTTCACTCGAAGCCTTTAACATCGATACTGGCGTTAAGTTGTGGGTGTATGAAATGCAATTGCCGAATCTGACCCTGCGCGGTACAGGTTCTGCAGCCTACGAAGCGGGTGGTTTCTTTATCGGCACCGCCGATGGGAAAGTGGCCGTTGTGATTAAAAACAATGGTCAAGCCGCATGGGAGCAGGCGATTTACAACCCCTCCGGCGGTAACGAGTTTACGCGTATGGCCGACGTAGATATGACGCCGCTGATCCTGGGCGACAATTTATATGCGGTGAGCTACAACGGTAACTTAGTGTCGATGGAACTGCGCACGGGCCGAGTCGTGTGGACGCGTAAGTATTCTAGCTTTAATGAGTTAGCTTCGGCTGGCTTAAGCTTATTCTTAGTTGACGACCACAGCCGTATCTACTCAGTTGATAAACGTAACGGTTTAGAACTGTGGAGTAACTCTGAGTTAGCTAACCGCACTCTGACATCACCCGCTGTGTATAAAGACTATTTAGTTGTGGGTGATTTTGAAGGTTATTTACACTTCATCGATCGCAGTACAGGGACGATTGTGGGTCGTGTCCAAGTGGACAGCTCTGGATTATATGGCCAGCCATTAGTGGTTGACGATAAAATCTATGTTCAAGGTCGCAGTGGAAAGTTAGCTGTTGTAACACTTCCCTAATTAAAAGTGTTATCCTTGTAGAGCCCCTGGAAGTGTGTTCCGGGGGCTTTTTATTGAAAAGTTTTTTAGAGGCAAAATATGATCCCTGTAGTGGCCCTTGTTGGTCGGCCGAACGTCGGTAAATCCACCCTATTTAATCGCCTTACGCGTACGCGTGATGCGCTGGTTGCTGACTTTCCTGGCCTAACACGTGACCGTAAATATGGTCGAGCATTCTTATCCGGCTATGAGTTCATTGTGGTCGATACCGGCGGTATCGATGGCACTGAAGAAGGGATCGAAACTAAGATGGCCGAGCAATCCCTTGCCGCCATTGAAGAAGCCGATGTCGTTTTATTTATGACAGATGCGCGTGCTGGTTTAACCGCTGCGGACTTGTCGATTGCCCAGCACTTGCGTAGCCGTGAAAAAACCACCTTCGTGGTCGCTAACAAAGTGGACGGTATCGATGCCGATTCGGCCTGCGCCGAGTTTTGGTCTTTAGGTCTAGGTGAAGTTTACCAGATGGCGGCGTCCCAAGGTCGCGGCGTCACTAACATGATCGAATACGCGCTGACCCCCTATGCCGAAGCCATGGGCATTGAGCGTCAAGGCGAAGAAGAAGTTGTCGATGAGCGCCAATACACAGAAGAAGAAGCAGAAGCTGAGCAAAAGCGTCTACAAGATTTGCCTATCAAGTTGGCAATTATCGGTAAACCTAACGTCGGTAAGTCGACCCTAACTAACCGTATCTTAGGTGAAGAGCGGGTGGTGGTGTATGACGAACCCGGCACAACCCGTGACAGCATTTACATCCCCATGGAGCGTGAAGGCCGCGAGTATGTGATTATCGATACCGCGGGGGTTCGCCGCCGCAGTAAAGTGCATCAAGTCATTGAGAAATTCTCAGTGATTAAAACCTTGAAAGCGGTTGAAGATGCCAACGTGGTGCTACTGATCATCGATGCCCGTGAAGGTGTTGCCGAGCAAGATTTAGGCTTATTAGGCTTTGCCCTCAATGCGGGTCGCGCCTTAGTGATTGCCGTCAACAAGTGGGATGGTATTGACCAAGGTATTAAAGATCGCGTCAAGAGCGAACTTGACCGCCGTCTTGGCTTTATCGACTTTGCCCGTATTCACTTTATTTCGGCATTGCACGGTACAGGTGTTGGGCATTTATTTGAATCGATTGAAGAAGCCTACGACAGTGCTACGCGCCGTGTCAGTACTTCTATGCTGACACGTATTATGCAAATGTCCCAGGACGATCACCAGCCGCCATTGGTCAATGGTCGCCGTGTTAAGCTTAAATATGCTCACGCCGGTGGCTACAATCCGCCCATAGTGGTGATCCATGGTAACCAAGTAAGTAAGCTGCCTGACTCGTACAAACGTTACATGATGAACTACTTCCGCCGTTCATTGAAAGTGGTCGGCACGCCAATCCAGTTGCGTTTCCAAGAGGGGGATAACCCATTTGAAAACAAGACTGAGAAGTTGACCATGAGCCAAGAGCGCCGCCGTAAACGCGCCCTGAGCCATATTAAAGATAGAAAAAAATAATCTAGCTTAACGTAAAGCTCATAATAAAAAGGAACCTTAGGGTTCCTTTTTATTTGATTGATTGGCGCTTGGGTCGACAGGGTTAGTCTCAGGCTATCTTTTCTTCCTGCATACCCTCGAGAATAATCGCCGCGAGCACGTCGTAGTAGTGTGACCATGCGTTTTCAATGCTGGCATTAGATTGACCTTTTAGTTCATGCTGAATGGCTAATATTAGGGCAGATTTGACAATGGGGAAGTGTAAAACCTTGACGCCATAGTTCCGATGTCTTGCGCCTAATTCCAGTAGAATTGTTCTGATCGTATCTAGATGATGAATATTGTCGACGGCTGCACAAAAGATCATATAAAAATGTTCTTCTATTAGTTTGCGATCGCGCTTAAACATAGGTTTGATCAGCGGCGCCATGTCAAATAGGCAATCATAAAAAATGGTCGCAAAGTGTTGTTCTTGATGATTTATCAATGAAAATGACGAGGTAATAGCCTCTTTTTCGATTTCAGTTAGCCCCATATCAAACCTACCCATCAATGTATGCTGATGATTAATTTGTATTATAGTCAAGTTTAATGCAGGGCTTATTTTTTGTGAAAAAGTTAATCAATAACACATGTTTATGGGATTTGTGTGATGATCGACACTAACCGTTCATGGGGCAGTTGGGTGGTGATAGCGTCACCGATACGTACTTGAGCTGCCGATGTCACAACGATACCGCTCGCGTCGGTAGTGATACTGTAGCCTCGACTTAATGTGGCCAGTGGGCTGACCGTCTCAAGTTGATGGGCGGCGTGTTTTATCCGTTGTTCACTCTGGCTGAGCTTATCTGTCAATGCATCCTGCAGGCGACTGGCGAGGTAGTTTAAGCGAGTTTCCTCTAGGGCGAGTTTATGCTTAGGAGATTGCTGCTCAAGGCGGCTTGCGAGTAATTGCTGGCGACGACTGCACAGATGTAGCCGACTGGAGAGCGCCGACTCTAGCCTTAATTGCATTTCATCGAATCTTTGCTCGAATTGTTGCAGTGTTCGCTTGGGGTCTAAGCGTTGCAGCCTGTGATCTAACACAGTTAAACGCCTTTCTTGTTTGAGCTGATAATGTCTGGCACTTTGTTGGAGGCACGATAATACGGCCGCTAATCTTTGTGCTTTATTCTCACTATCTTGGGAGAGCAGTTCAGCCCCCGCAGAGGGGGTTGGGGCTCGAATGTCGGCAACATAGTCGCTGATGGTGGTATCGATTTCATGGCCAACGGCGCTGATGATGGGCAGGGCACTGTTATATATCGTATGGGCGAGTGCCTCGCTGTTAAAACACCATAAATCCTCAAGTGAACCGCCACCACGGGTGAGCAGTAGCACATCGACTTCTAACCGCTGATTGGCAATATTAATCGCTTGGCAAATGTTTCTATCTGCGGTTTCACCTTGCACTTGGGTAGGATAAATAATGACTTCGATGGAAGGGTCGCGCCTTGCCAGTACATGCAACACGTCGCGGATCGCTGCTCCCGTCGGTGAAGTGATAACGCCAATGCGTTGGATATTTTTGGGCAACGGCCTTTTAGTGTCGGCGGCAAATAATCCCTCGGCGGCAAGCTTCATCTTGAGGGCATCAAATTGCTGGGCAAGCAGACCATCACCGGCGGGTAACATGGATTCGATCAATAATTGATAGTCACCCCTAGGCTCATAAACACTGATCGCGCCTTTAACTAATACTTGCTGTCCATTGATGGGTTTAAAGCTGACACTCTGGTTACGTCCCTTAAACATGGCGCAGCGGATCTGGGAATAATGATCTTTTAGGGTCAAATACCAATGGCCTGAGCTTGGGGATGAAAAGTTAGAAATTTCGCCATTGAGCCAGATTTTGCCGAGTTGTCCCTCGAGAATTTGCCTGACTTCCCCATTGAGGCGTGAGACGGTATAAACATTATTTTTGGCGACTTGCATGGTTTTTCTCGCGCAAATGGGAATTTTTCACTATTTTCCATTTACCGCGCCCCAGATGCAAGGTATAATCCCGCCGCAATATTTCACCTCTAAATCCTACTCAACTGGGGAGATGTTGCTAATGCTACGTTTAATTAAAGAAGCGCTTACTTTTGACGATGTGTTACTTGTTCCTGCGCATTCTACTGTACTCCCAAATACCGCCGTTCTTAAAACTCGCCTAACTAATACTATCGAACTCAACATTCCTCTTGTGTCCGCCGCCATGGATACAGTCACTGAAGCTCGCCTTGCGATCGCAATGGCGCAGGAAGGTGGCTTAGGTTTTATTCACAAAAACATGAGTATTGAGAAGCAAGCCGAAGAAGTGCGTAAAGTCAAAATTTACGAAGCGGGCGTGGTTCAACAACCTGTGACTGTGACGCCCTCAACGACTCTTGCCGATCTGAAAGTGCTAACCCTGAAAAACGGTTTTGCGGGTTACCCTGTGGTTAACGAAGCGAACGAGCTTGTCGGTATCATCACCGGCCGTGATGTGCGCTTTGTGACCGACTGGAGCAAAACGGTAGAGGAAGTGATGACGCCTAAGTCACGTCTAGTCACTGTTGCCGAAGGCACTAAGTTAGATGAAGTGCAAAAATTAATGCACTCTAACCGTATCGAAAAAGTGCTAGTTGTCGATGATAACTTCAAATTAAAAGGTTTGATCACAGTTAAAGACTTTGAGAAAGCCGAGCGTAAACCTAACGCCTGTAAAGATGAGTTAGGCCGTCTACGAGTGGGCGCCGCCGTGGGTGCGGGTGCGGGCAACGAAGAGCGTGTTGATGCGCTGGTTAAGGCCGGTGTTGACGTACTGCTGATCGATTCTTCCCACGGTCATTCCGAAGGCGTGCTGCAGCGTATTCGTGAAACCCGTGCCAAATATCCTGATTTACAAATTGTCGGTGGTAACGTCGCCACGGCACAGGGCGCCTTAGCCTTAGTTGAAGCGGGTGTTAACGCAGTTAAAGTCGGTATTGGCCCTGGTTCTATCTGTACGACTCGTATCGTAACTGGTGTGGGCGTGCCACAAATTACTGCGGTTTCCGATGCCGCCGAAGCCGTTAAAGGCTTAGGTATTCCGGTGATTGCCGACGGTGGTGTGCGCTTCTCTGGCGACTTAGCTAAAGCCTTAGCCGCGGGAGCATCTTGCATCATGGCGGGCTCAATGTTTGCGGGTACTGACGAAGCGCCGGGTGAAACCGAGTTATATCAAGGCCGTGCATACAAGTCTTACCGCGGCATGGGCTCCTTAGGTGCTATGTCTCAAGGCTCTTCTGATCGTTATTTCCAATCGGACAATGCCGCCGACAAGCTTGTTCCTGAGGGAATTGAAGGTCGTGTGCCCTACAAAGGTAAGCTGAAGGAAATCATCCATCAACATATGGGCGGCCTACGTTCATGCATGGGTTTGACTGGCTGTGCCACCATCCTTGAACTGAATGAAAAAGCCCAATTTGTGAAAGTAACATCTGCGGGTATGGGCGAGTCCCATGTGCATGATGTGACTATCACTAAAGAAGCACCTAACTATCGTTCAGGTTCTTAAGCGTTTGAAATAATGGGGCGGCGATAAGCCGCCCCGTTGGTAATCTGTGTAATGCCCTCAAGATTGTCCATATCGATTTTGAGCCAAGTTAAACAATAGATGAGAAAAGGTTATCCATGAGCGATATTCATGAGCACAAGATACTGATCCTCGATTTTGGATCCCAGTACACTCAACTGATTGCCCGTCGTATCCGTGAAATTGGCGTTTACTGTGAATTATGGGCGTGGGATGTGACCGAAGCCCAAATCCGTGAGTTTGCCCCTAATGGTATTATCCTAGCGGGCGGCCCTGAAAGTGTGACGGCTGAAAATTCTCCCCGTGCACCTGAATATGTCTTTAACGCTGGCGTGCCCGTGTTAGGTATCTGTTACGGCATGCAAACTATGTCTGAGCAGCTCGGTGGCAAAGTGATCCAAGGCGTGGGTGAAGGTGAATTTGGTTACGCGCAGATCGAAATGTTGGCGCAATCGGCACTCTTTAAAGATATCGAAGATGCTGTCAATAGCGAAGGTAAACCGCTGCTCGATGTGTGGATGAGCCACGGTGATAAAGTGTCTGCGATCCCCGAGGGATTTGTGGCGGTGGCTAAAACCGATACTTGCCCCTTTGCGGCTATGGCCTACGAAGGAAAACGTTTCTATGGCGTACAATTCCATCCTGAAGTGACCCACACCCGTCAAGGCATGCGGATGTTATCGCATTTTGCCTTAGACATTTGTGGCTGTGCCGCTAATTGGAAACCCTCATCTATCATCGAAGATGCGATTGAGCGCTTGAAAAAGCAAATCGGCGATGATGAAGTGATTTTAGGGCTGTCTGGTGGTGTCGATTCATCGGTTGTGGCCATGTTGCTGCACCGTGCTATCGGCAAAAAACTGACCTGTGTGTTTGTTGATAACGGTTTATTACGTTTGAACGAAGCAGAGCAAGTGATGGAAATGTTTGGCGATCATTTCGGCCTGAACATTATCCATGTCGATGCGGAAAACCGTTTCCTCGATGCGATGAAAGGCGTTGACGATCCTGAAGCAAAACGCAAAATTATCGGCCGTGTCTTCGTTGAGATTTTCGATGAAGAGTCGAAGAAGTGCGTTAATGCTAAGTGGCTAGCCCAAGGCACTATTTACCCCGATGTGATTGAATCCGCTGGCAGCGCCACAGGCAAAGCCCATGTGATCAAATCGCACCATAACGTTGGCGGCTTGCCAGACGATATGGCTCTGGGTTTAGTTGAGCCACTGCGCGAACTGTTCAAAGATGAAGTGCGTAAGATTGGTCTTGAGTTAGGCCTACCGTACAACATGCTTTACCGCCATCCATTCCCAGGTCCCGGCCTAGGTGTGCGCGTATTAGGTGAAGTGAAGAAGGAATACTGCGACTTACTGCGCCGCGCCGATGCCATCTTCATCGAAGAACTGCATAAAGCCGACCTGTACAACAAAGTCAGCCAAGCCTTTACCGTGTTCTTACCCGTACGTTCTGTTGGCGTGATGGGCGATGGGCGTAAATACGATTGGGTGGTGTCACTGCGCGCAGTGGAAACGATCGATTTTATGACAGCCCATTGGGCACATCTACCCTATGATTTCTTAGGCCGCGTATCAAATCGCATCATCAACGAAGTCGATGGCATTTCCCGCGTGGTTTACGATATCTCTGGCAAGCCGCCAGCGACAATCGAGTGGGAATAAGTTAGTTATTTGAATAATCTTCTGTTTGATTGACGAAAGGCGCTTAGGCGCCTTTTTTATTGTCCTTCGAATGAAGGTTCTTATACTTTTTGTTTAGCTTGATGTTGTGTTGGTAGCCCCCGTTAAACTAAAAAAGGCGACTAAATATAAAAATCAAAAAATACTTAAGCGTGGTATTTTTTTATTATATTTTGTTGCGCGTAGAACGATTTTGAGATAGAACATTAAAAAATAGATTTGGCAGACAATGACTGGCGTCAGAGAGGCCTGAGTCTTGGGATATGAATAATATATTCCATTGCTAAAAATATCGAAGAAGAATAGATGTTTTGCTAAAGCAAAATAACGCGCAAGACACCTATGTAATTCGGCTTGTAGGCTGGAGAATCATCAGCATTAATAAGCCGTTCTTAAGTAAAGTATGTTCTAGTTTTTTATGTATAAAATGGTGAAAATATGGATTTTACACTACGCCGTTATGGAAGAGGCTTTCCACTTGTCTTATGCAATCAGTTAATTTCAATCTTAATCCCAATCAAAATATTTGCTGTTGTTTTTTCTTTGCTGTCCCTCGTATCTTCCTTTTCCGTATTAGCACAGTCAACCCCATGGAACTTTGAGGCTTCTTCTTATATCTGGCTCCCTGAGTCAACCACAGGTATAAAAACTGACGCTGGAACAATTGATAGCGTGCTAAGTGTCAGTGACGCTTTGGAGCAGTTAGATCTTGGGGTCATGCTAACTGGCGTTATTCAGCATGATAAATTGAGCATAGTAGGTGACTTTGTTTATCTGAATTTAGAGACTGAAGAAAATACACCTTTCGGGACACTCTATAGCAGCCTTGAATCGGAGAGCACCCTATCGATTCTCAGCGCTTATGCCTTTTATCAGGTTTATCATCACTCAAATTTTAGTATTGATCTCGGCGCAGGGGCGCGGGCGGTAGATTCAGAAGTCAGAATAATGCTAATGCCTGGCTTGTTACCTTCACATAACGAGAGCGTCAGTGATGATTGGATCGATCCTTTATTGGCGATTCGGTTTTTTGGTCGGTTAAGTGAAAAGTGGAGTGCTTCCTTCATTATAGATGCTGGTGGTTTCGGTACTGGCAGTGCTTCTGATTCAACCTGGCAAGCCGTTACGTTAATAGCTTATCAACTCACAGATAGTTGGTTACTGCGTGGAGGTTATCGACATCTCGATATTGATCGTCAAGCTGATGGGCAGTTGTATGATTTCAAAATGACAGGGGTTCTATTTGGCTTCAGTTATCGGTTTTAATCTTTCTACGTTAAGGGAGTTTGTGTGATGACTTCAATAAGAAAAAAGTTAGAACACTTTGTGGGGTTATTTGTTTTCGTCACAGTCATATTGACACTGTCAGCCTGTGACATAACGACTCCGGCTGAGGATTCAAAATCTCAGACCGCAGCTGTCAGAGCAACACCGACCGAGCTTCGTGAGCTTATAAAGGAGGCCTACATTTATGGTTTTCCTATGATGGATAGCTACCGGATTCAATACTCGTATTTTGTCGACCAAAGTAACCCGGAATACAAGGGCGCGTGGAACGAGGTGCACAACATGGCCCGCGTGTTCACGCCACAGGATAAGGCTATTCAGACCCCCAACTCCGATACGCCCTACAGTTTTCTAGGTGCGGACCTGCGCGCCGAGCCGCTGGTGATCAGTGTGCCAGCAATTAAGGATCGCTATTATTCACTGCAATTTATTGACATGTACACCCACAATTTTGCCTACGTAGGCAGTCGAGCGACGGGTACTGAAGCGGGCAGTTACCTGCTCGCTGGCCCCCGTTGGCAGGGGGAGGTACCCGAAGGGGTGAAATCTGTTATCCGTTCTGAGACGGAACTGGCGTTTGTACTTTTCCGTACTCAGTTATTCAACGATGCTGATCTGGTGGCTGTTCAGAAAATCCAAGCGCAATACACGGTCCAGCCTTTGTCACGCTTCTTGGGGACGACACCTCCTCCAATACCGACTGTGCCGTTCGTCAAACCGTTATCGGTTGAGGCGCAAAAAAATTCACCGGAGTTTTTTGACATTCTCAGTTTTCTCTTTCAGTTCACTCCACCTCATCCCAGCGAGACGGCATTGCTGGCTCGCTTTGCTAAGGTTGGCATCGGTGCGGGTAAGTCGTTCGATGCCGCTTCACTTTCACCTGCGGAGCGCCAAGCGGTAACGGACGGAATGGATGACGCATGGAAGGCTTTTACACAGTATAAGGCTGAAGTGATCGATACTGGCAAGAAGAGCAGTGCCGATGGATTCGGGACGCGCAAGTTCCTCGACAATGACTACCTGCTGCGCATGTCATCGGCGGTACTTGGCATCTATGGTAATTCCAAGGAGGAGGCGAACTACCCCGTCTACTTCACCGACTCTGAGGGCGAGCTGTTGGATGGTGCATCCAATCACTACACGCTCTACTTCAAAGCTGGCAAGTTGCCCCCTGTGAACTCGTTCTGGTCGCTGACCATGTACGAACTGCCAGCCAGTCTTTTGACTGAAAATCCGATCAACCGTTATTTGATCAACTCCCCCATGGTGCCAGATCTTATCCGAGACGCTGAGGGTGGTATTACGCTGTATATCCAGAACGAATCGCCCGGCAAGGAAAAGGAAGCCAACTGGTTGCCTGCGCCTAAAGGCCCATTCTTCATTGTCATGCGTGAGTATTGGCCCAAGCCTGAAGCACTCGATGGTAGTTGGAAGACTCCGGACTTAGTGCGTACTGCGATATCCCTACAACCCTAGAACCTTATCCAAATCGAGGTATACAATGAAGAACACGCGAATTGCCTTCAATTTCTATATCGTCGCTCTGCTTGCCGTTGTGACTGGTGGCTCTGGTCAAGTGGTGGCTGCTACGGCCCCCTCCGTCGCTGCGACATCTTCGGTGGTCCCCGACTTGGCGAGTTCGGAACGCTGGGCAAAAAACGTTGAGGGTAAAATCATCGTTACGCCTGATAATTTTATCCGAGCCGAATCTGATATCTATATGGCTGGCCAAGTTAAGGATGGGGCGTTTGGACAGCTTAAACATACCCGTTCTCCCGCGCCTGTGGATAAGCAGCTAATTGTGCGGCTCAACCGCGATACCATCTATTCTTCTGGTGTGTTCGACCTCGATGCTGGTCCTGTTACGATAAACCTGCCTGATCCTGGAGAGCGATTCCTGTCAGTGCTGCTTATCAACCAAGACCACTATAACCCGCAGGTCTTCTATGGAGCAGGCTCTCATACCCTTACAAAAGAATCTGTGGGCACCCGTTATGTAATGGTGGCTGTGCGCATTTTGGCCGACCCCAACGATTCGGAGGACATGAGAAAAGCGAACGCGCTGCAAGACGCCATCAGTGTTACCCAGCTTGGCGGCCCGGGCACTTTCGAGATCCCTGCCTGGGATTCGGTCAGTCAGAAGAAAGTCCGAGACGCGTTGATCGCCCTGTCCAATACTATTCCTGATTTGCGCTATGCAGCTGGGCCGGACAAGGACACTGTGGATCCGGTTCGGCGCATTGCCGCAGCGGCCTCTGGTTGGGGGCTAAACCCTGATAAAGATGCTATCTACCTGAATGTGTTTCCGATGAAGAATGACGGAGTGGTTCCGTACCGGCTGAGGGTAAAAGATGTACCAGTTAATGGATTTTGGTCGGTCACTGCTTACACCGCCGAAGGATATTTTGCGCCTAATGATCTGAATGCCTATTCAATCAATAGCATCACAGGTAGTAAGAGCAAGGACGGTTCCATCACGATACAGTTCGGTGGTTGTTCGGCGGGGATATCGAACTGTTTGCCCGTGACCGATGGCTGGAACTACATGGTTCGTTTGTATCGTCCGCGTGCGGAGATTCTGAATGGCAGTTGGTCGTTTCCCATCGCCGAGCCGATCAAATAGCCACCTGTCGCGTGATCCTGACTTTAGTCAAAAATTCAGGAGCATTTTTAAGGGATTTCTAAGCATGGTATAGATAATGGTATTGAAATGTTCATGTTCCTAACACACTGTGAATATTTTTATTTTCCCATCATTGATACTCAAGTGAATAATCCTCTATTGGATTGACGAAAGGCGCTAAGGGCGCCTTTTTCATTGGTTATAGGTATAATTGCCGTATTTTTACAAATGAGTGACAGCCTAGTGGACCAAATGAAGTTAGATGAACATTGGATGCAAGTGGCGATGCAGATGGCCGAGAAAGCTGAAGCTGAGGGTGAAGTGCCCGTGGGCGCGGTTTTAGTCAAAGATGGTCAGCAGATTGCAACGGGTTATAATTTATCCATTAGCCAGCACGATCCTAGTGCCCATGCGGAGATTTTATGTCTGCGGGAAGCGGGGCGTCTGATCGAAAACTATCGTCTTTTGGATGCTACTTTATATGTCACCCTCGAGCCTTGTGCTATGTGTGCCGGTGCTATGGTGCATAGCAGAATTACCCGAGTAGTATTTGGCGCCCGCGATGAAAAAACCGGTGCTGCGGGTACGGTAGTGAATTTACTGCAACATCCAGCGTTTAATCATCAAGTTGAAGTGACATCAGGTGTGCTAGCTGAGGCCTGTAGCGCTCAATTGAGCCGTTTTTTTAAACGTCGCAGGGAGGAGAAAAAGGCCTTAAAACAGGCTCAAATAGCGCGGCAGGGAGCGGAGTTGTAGACGCTAAGACTGGCGTATTAATCCTGGGTCTGGATAAAGGTAAAGAATAGTTTTTGGCGATTTAACACTCTGCGATGGCGGACCTTGAGTAAAGCCCGGCGACGCGATGCATTATTATGGATGGTTTTTTTTCTCATATTGACCCCATTTTTGATTATTTTTATCTGTTTTACTCAATATTGTTATTGTTTCAAGTGTCGGCCTGAAACCGCTTATAGCTGTGACATTATTGATGCTATGACAGTAACAGTTGCAACAGGGGGCGGCAATCCCCTTCGGCGTACCTGCTTTATAAACCAGCATGTTAATCGCTTTAGCGCACTTTAACGCCCTTTCGCTTAATCTAAGATTAAAATATGCCAAAAGTATACTGAGAAAGTGAGCTTTGCTCGCTAGCGCAAGTTTTTCAGCGTTTATGCTTACTTAGGTTGCTCTGGACTCAATGCTCCTTGAGGTAAGCTGAGGGTCTCTTCTGCGGTGAGGTCGTTAGGTTCTTCCTCTGAATTTTGTGGTCTCGACTGATTATCCACCCAGACTAATGTGTCGTAATAACGACGAATGCTGTCCACATAGTGCACCGCTTCACTGCCTCTGGCGTAGCCGTAGCGGGTCTTTTGGTAGTATTTGCGTTTTTGCAGCAGTGGCAATACCTTCTTCACATCCCGCCAGGCATTGGGGTTTAGCTCCATAGACTCAGCCAGTTTTCGCGCATCTTCGACATGGGCATAGCCAATATTATAGGAGGCGAGGGCAAACCACATACGTTGGCTTTCGGGGATGGATTCGGGTAAACGGTTAATCATATCCCGTAGATAAGCCGCACCACCACGGATGCTTTCTTTGGCATCGAGGCGATTAGTGATGCCAATTTCTTTCGCTGTGGGTTCGGTGAGCATCATCATGCCACGCACTCCCGTGGGGGAACGGGCATTCGGGTTCCAATGGGATTCCTGATAGCTGGTGGCTGCCAGCTTACGCCAGTCTAAATCACCTGCGTGCGCCTCAAAGAGTTGACGGTAGCGGGGGAGTACGGTTTCGATGGCGCGCAGGAAGGCACGGGTATCGACATAATCGAAGCGCTTAACGTGACCAAAGTATTTCTCGTTTAAATGATCGAGTGTGCCAGCGAGTTTTTCTTGATGCCAAAATGCCAGCAATTGACTCATAAGTTCATCGCTGTGGGTGGGGGGTAATAGCCAGACCACATCGAGTTTCTCTTCTAACACTAGGCCCGAGCGCAAATCGGGTAAATAGCGACGGTTGATTTGTACGCTGCTGGAATCGGCTATGGTGTAGTCAATTTCTTTATTGGCGATCATTGCGAGCAATTCTTCATTGTCTTTATCTGTCACTTGGTCCCACACGAGTGATGGGTTGTGTTTCTGCAATTGGGTTAAGGTTTCCACAAATGCCGAGTCAGCAATGACAGTTATTTTACCTTTTAACTCACTGATATTTTGGGGCGTTGGCATACCTTCACGGTAAACCAATACTTGATTGACCCGATATAAGGGTGGACCGAAGCGAAATAGTTCTCGGCGGGCGGGTGTTTCCGTCATGCCAGCGGCAATAATATCAATTTCATTCTTTTTGAGGGCTTCATATAACTCTGCGCGATTAGTAAAGGGCAGCATTTTTAAGGGAACATTGAGGTATTCGGCAAAAAGTACCGCCATATCATAATCGAAACCGCTATTCCCTTGACCCGATGTCATATAAATTTGCGGTCCATAAAGGGTCCCTACACGCAATTCGGTGAGCTTTTTAGGGGCGAATTCTGTTTCGTCCACGGTAACTTGCTGACAGGCTGTCAGTAAGAAACCAAAGATGATAGCAAACAGAAAACGTGTCATTAAATGCATTTTGTTAAATAAAATCAATGTGGTAAATGATGAGTGGTCAGTGAGGTATCAAAGATAAAATGGCTGACGTTGCTGTGATTATATCCGTTTGTCTGGGATAGCGTAAAAAAATCGCACAAGGGGAAAAGAATAGGCCCGACAACACCGCACTTTTTATATCATAGGAAACACTGTTTTGCGTAAGGTCACAGGTGATTTGTGGCGGACATTTCCTTATAATAGCGCCACCTCTGACCCCTGCAATAATAAATAATAAGGTGAATAGACGTGATGGAGATCATCCGCGGAGCCCCTGCACTCTCGACGTTTAGGGTGCAAAAGCTGATGGAGGCCTGCGAAAATGCGGCGCTTCCGGTACGCCAAATCTATGCTGAATATGTCCATTTAGCGGATTTGAGCGAGTTGCTCGACACAAATGAACGCCAGCAACTTGAAAAAATTCTCACCTATGGACCTGCGATAGAAGCTCATATCCCTCAAGGTTCACTCCTGTTTGTCACTCCTCGCCCCGGCACTATTTCCCCTTGGTCTTCAAAAGCTACTGACATCGCCCATAATTGTGGCCTTGGTAAAGTGAAGCGTTTGGAGCGAGGCGTTGCCTATTATGTCGAGTCAGATGCACTGACAGCATCGCAGCAACAAGCCTTAAATGCGCTATTGCACGATCGTATGGTTGAAATCATTCTCGATGATTTTGCCAAAGCCGATGTGCTGTTCAAGCGCACTGAGCCTGCGCCGTTTAAGAGCGTTAACATTCTTGCCGAAGGTCGCCGCGCACTAGAAGTGGCCAACACGGAATTGGGCCTTGCCTTAGCCGAAGATGAAATCGACTATTTAGTCGAAAACTTTGTCCGTTTAGGCCGCAATCCCCATGACATCGAACTGATGATGTTTGCCCAGGCGAACTCTGAGCATTGCCGCCACAAAATTTTTAACGCAGATTGGACCATCGACGGCGAAGTTCAGCCTAAGTCTTTGTTCAAGATGATTAAGAACACCTACCAAGCAACGCCTGATCATGTGTTATCGGCCTATAAAGATAACGCCGCTGTGATGGAAGGTTCAGTTGCCGGACGTTTCTTCCCCGATCCAAACGGGGTGTATAGCTATCACACTGAACCTATGCATGTTCTGATGAAAGTGGAAACCCATAACCATCCAACGGCCATCAGCCCCTATCCTGGCGCTGCAACTGGTTCAGGCGGCGAAATTCGTGATGAAGGTGCGACGGGCCGCGGCTCTAAACCCAAAGCGGGTTTAACGGGTTTTACGGTATCGAATTTAAAAATCCCGGGTTTTGTTCAACCCTGGGAAGGTAACTATGGTAAGCCAGATCGTATCGTTAGCGCGTTAGATATTATGACCGAAGGTCCCTTAGGCGGTGCGGCGTTTAACAACGAGTTTGGTCGCCCAGCACTGGTGGGTTATTTCCGTACCTACGAGCAGGAAGTTAGCAGCCATAACGGTGTTGAAGTCCGTGGTTACCATAAGCCGATTATGTTAGCCGGTGGTTTAGGGAACATTCGCGAAGAACATGTGCAAAAGGGTGAAATCACCGTTGGCGCTAAGCTGATTGTGCTCGGTGGCCCGGCGATGAACATTGGCCTTGGCGGCGGCGCAGCTTCCTCTATGGCATCGGGTCAATCGAGTGAAGATCTCGACTTTGCTTCTGTGCAACGTGAAAACCCAGAAATGGAGCGTCGTTGTCAGGAAGTGATTGACCGTTGCTGGCAGCTTGGCGATAAAAACCCCATCCAATTTATCCACGATGTGGGCGCGGGCGGTTTGTCGAACGCTTTCCCTGAATTGGTGAATGACGGCGAGCGCGGCGGTTTATTCAATCTGCGTAACGTACCATCCGATGAGCCAGGCATGAGCCCGCTGGAAATTTGGTGTAACGAATCACAGGAGCGTTATGTGCTGTCGGTTGCCCCAGAAAACCTCGCCTTATTCACGGCAATCTGTGAGCGTGAGCGCGCACCGTTTGCGGTGGTGGGTGAAGCGACGGCGGAGAAACATTTAACGCTTAGCGACAGCCATTTCGACAATAATCCCATCGATTTACCGCTCGAAGTCTTATTAGGCAAGGCGCCTAAGATGAGCCGTGATGTGGTATCGGCTAAAGCCGTATCGCCAGCGCTCGAACAAAACAAGATTGATGTTAAAGAAGCGGTTAAACGCGTACTGAGCTTGCCTACCGTCGCGGATAAAACCTTCCTTATCACCATTGGCGACCGCACAGTAACGGGTTTAGTTAACCGTGACCAAATGGTGGGGCCATGGCAAGTACCTGTGGCCGACTGTGCTGTCACTGCGGCAAGCTTTGATACCTACGCCGGTGAAGCTATGTCTATGGGCGAGCGCACGCCGCTGGCACTGCTTGATTTTGGTGCCTCTGCCCGTATGGCGGTTGCCGAGTCAATTATGAATATTGCCGGTGCGGATATTGGTTCATTTAAACGCATTAAGCTTTCTGCCAACTGGATGTCTGCCGCGGGTCATCCCGGTGAAGATGCGGGTCTCTATGAAGCGGTGAAAGCCGTGGGTGAAGAACTGTGTCCAGAGCTGAGCCTGACGATTCCGGTCGGTAAAGACTCTATGTCGATGAAGACCGCATGGCAGCAAGATGGCGCGGATAAAACCGTGACCTCACCCATGTCATTGGTCATCACCGCCTTTGGTGTGGTGCAAGATATTCGCAATACAGTGACGCCAGAGCTGCGCACAGATAAAGGCGAAACGTCTTTGCTGTTAGTGGATTTAGGTGTGGGTAAAAATCGTTTAGGCGGTTCTTGTTTAGCCCAAGTGTTTGGTGAGCTGGGTGATATTGCGCCGGATCTTGACGATGCTGCACTGCTGCGCGGTTTCTTTGAAACCATGCAAAATCTGGTGGCTAAGAAGTCCGTTATCGCTTACCACGACCGTAGCGACGGTGGCTTATTCACCACCTTAGTGGAAATGGCGTTTGCGGGTAATACAGGTCTGAATATCGATTTAGAAGATCTACAGGGCACGGATTTAGAGCGACTCTTTAATGAAGAGCTCGGCGCTGTGCTGCAAGTGAGCCGTGACAATGCAGCGAAAATTGCCGCTCAGTTTGCTATCGCGGGCGTACCTTGCCATGTGATCGGAACTCTAGTCGACGATCAACGCATCACCATTAAAGATGGCGCGCGTGAAATCTTCAGTGATACCCGTGTTGCGCTGCGTACAGTGTGGTCAGAAACCACCTATCGTATGCAAGCCATGCGTGATAACCCAGCCTGCGCGCTTGAAGAGTTCAAACTTAAGCAAGACGAAACCGATTTAGGCTTAACCGTTAACTTAAGTTTTGACCCAAGCACTGACGTTGCCGCGCCTTATATCCTAAAAGGCGCAGCGCCTAAGATGGCGATTTTGCGTGAGCAGGGCGTTAACTCCCACGTGGAAATGGCAGCCGCCTTTGACCGCGCTGGATTTGAAAGCCGCGACGTACATATGTCGGACATTTTATCTGGCCGTATCAGCCTAGAGGATTTCCAAGGTCTAGTGGCCTGTGGTGGCTTCTCCTATGGTGACGTATTAGGCGCGGGTGAAGGTTGGGCTAAGTCGATTCTGTTTAATGAACGTGCGCGCGATGAGTTTTCACGTTTCTTTGAACGTGACTCAAGCTTTGCGCTTGGCGTGTGTAACGGCTGTCAAATGCTGTCGAACCTGAAAGAAATCATTCCAGGCAGCGAGCACTGGCCACGTTTTGTGCGTAACCGCTCAGAGCGTTTCGAAGCGCGTTTCAGCTTAGTTGAAGTGCAACAGAGCCCGTCGCTATTCTTCCAAGGTATGGCAGGTTCGCGTATGCCTATCGCCGTTTCCCACGGTGAAGGTTTGGCCGAGTTTGCTAGCCCTGAAGCGTTGGCGATTGCCGAAGCGTCAGGCACTATTGCCCTGCGTTTTGTTAATGGTAAGGGCGATATCGCGACTCAGTATCCACAAAACCCGAATGGCTCGCCCAATGGCTTGACAGGGATTTGTACTACCGATGGCCGTGTAACGTTGATGATGCCACATCCAGAACGTGTGTTCAGAACCGTAGCTAACTCTTGGCATCCGGATGCTTGGGGTGAAGATAGCCCTTGGATGCGCATGTTCCGCAATGCCCGAGTGACCTTAGGCTAAGCGATTCAAAAGTCGCAAGTTAACTCGATAGCGTGACAAAAAAGGAGCGAAATTTTCGCTCCTTTTTTTATATTTAAAATGCACTTTTACAAAAACATTTATATTTCAACGCTTTCACCTATAGTGCAAATATTCTAATGGACATATGTGGGAAAATGTTCATTTAAAACAATAATTACCCCTTAATAGGTAGAAGGTGCAATCGTGTTATTTAAATGCTGTAAATGTGATAGGCATTCTTTGGTTAAACAGAGCTGAGCTATAAAAGAAAAAGCCCCCATCTCTAGGAAATGGAGGCTCGTTTTGCGCTAACAAAACTTCAAGCTAAATCAAAATCT
This sequence comes from Shewanella sp. HN-41, assembly GCF_000217915.1. GTDB lineage: Bacteria > Pseudomonadota > Gammaproteobacteria > Enterobacterales > Shewanellaceae > Shewanella. The sequence continues at coordinate 570,978 of NZ_AFOZ01000014.1, forward strand.
ATGCTGCATAAGCGATAAAATCTTACAGCTCACGAGCTGTATAAAGTTCAACGAAAACACGCTTATAGCTGTTAACCAGACGTTCAAATAAGTTTGTCATATCTCTATCTCCACACCAAAGTTAATACCTATGTGCGCGAAGTGGGGCTTGTCTGGGGCGTTTCACCAGAACTGTCAAACCGTCTCCTTAACACAGAACATATATTAGGCAGTTCGACGGATGTTATCAAACGAGAAAAAATACATTTTATCATTATAAAAACTAATCTATTAAAATTTATTTTTATATTTTTATGATTTTAATGTGTGTAAATATATGAATTAATGTAATTTGGTTTGTGTGTGATTATATTTTCTTAATATTTTAATTTAGTAAATTTGTTGTTTAAAAATTGTTTTCTGCTAGTTTTGTTGATTAGGTGTCAATTATTGGCTTAATTGGCTGAAAATGTCGGTTTTTACTGAATTAAACCGCCTCTCTACTCTGTTTTTGAGGCTCTGTCAATCGTGAGTTAATATGAAGTGTGTGCCCCGCCGCAAAACCCATCTAAACCCTTGTGTTTGATTGATTTGAATCAAAGACGGGTGGTATAAAATACTCACAAATGAAAACGAATAAATATCTTAACTATCTGATATTTATATCGATGGGATCATTTGATTGATTGGGTGGTGAGGGGGTTGTCTCAATGCCAAATAATAGTGTGACTCATGTCTCAGTATGTGATGGAAATAGGGACTTTTAGGCCTTGCTGCCTCGATGTAATGCAAAAGATTAAATTTAACGGTTTATACTGTTGTCGCAGATATAAACACAGAATGAAAACTCACTATCCTACAAAGGCACTTGCTGTGATTGACGCGGGTTTTTGTCATAGCAATTGGACGCACCAAGTAAGGAGTCACCGATGATTGTTGAAGAGGTTGTTGAGCTATCGCGGTTGCAGTTTGCGCTGACAGCCATGTATCACTTCCTATTTGTTCCCTTGACCTTGGGGTTGGCATTTTTGCTGGCTATCATGGAATCACTGTATGTGATGACAGATAAACAAATTTATAAAGATATGACTAAGTTCTGGGGTAAGTTATTTGGTATTAACTTTGCCTTGGGGGTTACCACAGGTTTGGCAATGGAATTCCAGTTTGGTACTAACTGGTCTTACTATTCGCATTACGTAGGGGACATCTTTGGTGCGCCTCTGGCTATTGAAGGTTTAATGGCCTTCTTCCTCGAATCTACCTTCGTGGGTATGTTCTTCTTCGGTTGGGATCGTTTCACTAAGCGTCAGCATTTAGCCGTCACTTGGTTAGTGGCCTTTGGCTCTAACATGTCGGCATTGTGGATCCTAGTGGCAAACGGTTGGATGCAAAACCCTGTGGGCAGCGTGTTCAACTACGAAACCATGCGCATGGAAATGACCAGTTTCGCTGAGGTTGTGTTTAACCCTGTTGCGCAGGTGAAGTTTGTTCACACTGTCGCTTCGGGTTATGTAGCGGGTGCCATGTTTGTGCTGGCCATCAGTGCCTATTACATCCTCAAGAAACGTGACTTACCCTTTGCCCGTCGCTCATTTGCGATTGCGGCAAGCTTTGGTATGGCATCGATCCTCTCCGTTATCGTGTTAGGTGACGAATCAGGCTATAAAGTGGGTGAAGCGCAACGTGTTAAGTTAGCGGCAATTGAAGCTGAATGGCACACTGAACCTGCTCCTGCGGCCTTTACTGCGGTTGGTTTCCCAAATCAAGAAACCATGCACACCGATTATGCGATCAAAATTCCCTATGCTATGGGTATAGTGGCGACTCGCTCATTGGACGAAGAAGTCACTGGTATCCGTGATTTGATTGCTGAGCATGAAGTGCGCATCCGTAATGGTATGAAAGCCTATGCCATGTTAGTGAAGCTGCGTGCGGGTGAAGAAACACCTGAACTACGGGCAGACTTTGAGGCGGCAAAAGTCGACCTCGGTTACGGCTTATTACTCAAGCGTTATACCGATAACATAGTCGATGCGACTGAAGAGCAAATTCAAGCCGCGGCTAAGGATTCTATCCCTAATGTGGCGCCAATTTTCTGGAGTTTCCGGATCATGGTGGGATTAGGTTTCTTCATGCTGCTCGTGTTTGCCGCGGCATTCTGGCAAAGCACTCGTCACCAAATTGAAGAGAAAAAATGGGTACTTAAGGCTGCGCTTTACAGTTTGCCATTACCTTGGATAGCGATTGAGTGTGGTTGGTTTGTGGCTGAGTATGGTCGTCAACCTTGGACCATTTCTGAAGTATTGCCGACCTTTATGTCTGCATCGAGTTTAACGACCGGTGACTTATGGTTCAGTATCCTCTCTATCACCCTGTTCTACACTGTGCTGTTGGTGATTGAGATATTCTTGATGCTTAAGTTTGCCCGCCTTGGACCTAGCAGTATAAAGACTGGCCGTTATCACTTCGAGACTAATGCTTCACAAAATTAGAAGCCTAAGCAGAGGATTTCATTATGTTTGATTATGAAATATTGAGAGTTATCTGGTGGGCTCTGATCGGCGTACTGTTCATCGGATTTGCGGTAACTGACGGTTTTGACATGGGGGTCGGTGCGTTATTACCTATTATCGGTAAAGACGATACCGAGCGCCGTATCATGGTCAACACTATTGCGCCCCATTGGGACGGCAACCAAGTGTGGTTAATCACAGCTGGCGGTGCGTTATTTGCTGCTTGGCCTATGGTGTATGCAGTGTCTTTCTCTGGCTTCTATGTGGCCATGATGCTAGTGCTGTTTGCCCTCTACATGCGTCCAGTTGGATTCGATTACCGTTCTAAAATCGAAAATCCAAAGTGGCGTAAGTCATGGGATTGGGCCTTGTTTGCCGGTGGTTTTGTGCCTCCGCTGATTATCGGGGTGGCTTTTGGTAACTTGTTACAAGGCGTACCTTTCGAATTTGACGAGTTCCTACGTGCGACTTATCACGGCGGTCTATTCGGTCTGTTGAATCCTTTCGGCCTACTCGCTGGTTTAGTGAGCGTGAGCATGTTTATGATGCAAGGCGCTTCTTGGCTACAAATGAAGACCGACAGTGAACTGCGAGTGCGTGCTGCGAAAGCGACACAACTCTTCGCACTGTTAGTGGCTGTGTTGTTTGCAGCTGCGGGCGTGTGGTTAGCCAATGGCATCGATGGTTATGTTGTGACATCAGTCCTTGACCATAATGCGGTTTCTAACCCAGCAATGAAAACAGTGGCGATCGAAGCGGGTGCTTGGCTTGCCAACTATGACAAATACCCTGTGACTATGCTGTTCCCTATCTTAGGTGTGGTATTACCTTTGTTAGTGATCGTTGTGAGTCGCTTTAACCGTTCAGGTTTTGCGTTCCTATTCAGCTCACTCACTGTGGCTATGGTGATTTTGACTTGCGGTGCGGCTATGTTCCCATTCGTCATGCCATCGTCACTAAACCCTAACGTCAGTTTGACTATGTGGGATGCAACAGCCAGTAAAATGACCTTAGGTGTTATGACTGCTGCAGCTGCGATTTTCGTCCCCATAGTGTTGAGCTACACTGTCTGGACTTACTTCAAGATGTTTGGTCGTTTAAACCGCAAACATATTGAAGATAACAAAGCCTCACTCTATTAGGCATTAAGGAGCATCTACTATGTGGTATTTCACGTGGATATTAGGGGTTTTGTTGGCCTGTTCTTTCGGGATTATCAATGCCCTGTGGCTTGAAAATACTGAGAACATGGACAGATCGGCAGATGATGCCGAGTAACGTCTAAACTCGATTTAAAAAACCTCGCACTAGCGGGGTTTTTTATTGGCATTTATTTGCTGGATTAGGCAAGGCTTAACCTGTATTGGGCTCTTCTAAAATAGTGAACCCCAACCACTGTCTCCTCAGTCACTTTCTTAAATGATGCCCAAAACAGTTGCGAATCACGGCCATAAAAAATGCCACCCAGTGTGGGTAGCATTTGATCAACAACTCATTAGACATTTGAGCTAGTCGTGTTAGTTGAACCCGTCGCGCTAGTCTAGTTAGGCCTTAAACTGGCTTATTTGGCGTTTTAAGGCTGCGGCTAAGGAAGACAGTTCATTGGCTGAATGTACTGTTTCAGTGGCGCGGTGTTCGCCCTCATTTGCTAGTTCACTGATCTGATGCAGATTATGAGTAATTTCCTCTGCAACGCTGCTCTGCTGCTCAGTGGCGGAGGCGATATTGCGCGAACTAATGGCTAGCTCACCAATCCTGCGGGTGATTTCCTTAAGCTGCTCGCCAGTTACTTCGCCCTGTGCCGCGGATTCCATACCCAATTGATGACTCTGGCCCATTTGCTCTGTGGTGCTTTTCACTTGCGTCTGCAGCTTTCCAATCGTTTGGCCAATTTCTAAAATGGATGCCTGTGTACGCTGGGCTAAGGTTCTCACCTCATCGGCAACGACCGCAAATCCTCGGCCTTGATCGCCTGCGCGCGCCGCTTCAATCGCCGCATTGAGTGCCAGTAAGTTAGTCTGCTCGGCTATGCTGTTAATCACTTCAGTGACTTTGCTGATCGCTTCACTTTCTTGGCTCACTCTTTCAACTGACTGATGACTGTTGCTTAGCTGTTCACTGAGCTTGAGTAAATCCTGCACCACCTTAGTCTGTTGGTTTTGGCCTTCTTTCGCGGCTAAATCTACCTGTTGACTCTGGTTGGCACCGTCCTGTGCATGGTTTGCCACATCGCGGATTGAGGTCGACATTTCCTCGATGGCAGTGGCGATTTGATCCGTTTGTAGCATTAAGGCCTGAGCCTCTTCACCATTCTGTTTGGCAATACTCTGTGCCTTCGAGGCCTGCTGTTCTAAACTCATCACCGAATCCTGCAGGGCAATGATCAACTGCCTTAGTTCTGAGGACATGGTCGATACGCTGGTGGTTATTCTATCCACTTCGTTTTGACTCTGTGGTTCTGATGGCGCTAAGTGATGACTAAAATCGCCACTGCCTAGGCTTTCCATATGCACTTGCAGGGCATGTAATGGTTTGAGCGCGCGAATTAATACCACTGACAACAGTGCGGTGATCAACGCAATTCCAGTGAGGGCGACGATGGCGTTGATAGTGAGTAAGTGCAGGCTTTCTTCGTTGAGTTCGCTCGCTTTAACTTGGCCCACAAGTATCCAATTCCAACCAGTCACGTTTTGACTATAGGCAAACATAGGCTCATTTTTACTATTGCTATAACGGGACTCCGAATCATCTTTCGTGGCCTCAGCCATACTCAAACCATCGAGCATGTGCTCGGTGACAACGTCGCCCGCATTAAACTGAGGGTGTGCGATTAACACATTGTCTGCTTTTCGAACTAACAGGAAATGGCCGCTTTCTTCTAGGGTGAGTCTATTTACTGCATCTTGTAATTGTTTTAACGAGCTGGTGATGTCAAAGCCAATATATAAGATACCAATGACTTGGCCTTGTACGTCCTTTACTGGGCGATAGACTGTCATATAGTCTTTGCCGAAGAGTTTGGCATAGCCTTCGTATTCTTGACCGCTGATCAGCGCTTGATAGCCTGGATGGGTTTTACCAAGGAAAGTCCCTAACGCACGGCTACCATCGGCTTTTTTGAGCGAGGTCGACACCCGCATAAAGTCATCGCCATCCCGTACAAATACCGTTGCTGTGCCACCAGTCAGGTTAGCAAAACGATCGACTTTACTCTTTGAGGAATTAATTTGTTCTTGTTCGTGCATAAGAACGGGGGAGCTGACGCCCATCACATTGATGGTTTTATCCGGTTGACTAAATTGTCCTGGATACATTTCTTTAAAAACATCGGCGTTGCGCCTTGCAAGCTGCAAAAGGCTATCGTATTGCAGTTCTAACATATCGGATACGGCGTGCATCTCGGCTTTCATCGCACTGATGCCTTTGTCTTCGAGCACGTTTGAAGCGGCTTGGTAGGAGAGGGTACTGAGTATGCTGAAAATGATCAGGGTAAGAAAAAAGGCAAGGGCGCCAATCTGTTTTGCAATCGGCCAATTGTTATAGTTCATTTTGTGATCCTATAGGTAGAGGTTAACACTAATGTAATCTAAGTTTTACCTAATGGTCTTGATGTGAGTCTAAGATTTCCTATTATTTATAAAGAGTTCTGTATCTTATCGTTGAAAGATCAAATCTTGTGGCTCATATAGGGGGGATGTGAGTTGGCATAGTCATAGGACGATAGACTAAGCTGCTTAGGGATGTGCAGTTTACTGAATTTCAACATCAACAGGAGTGTCACTATGCTGGGCGAGAATCACGCACTAATTTACGAGTTTCCTGATTTTTCCGATCAAATAAATCACCTTAAAAGCAATAATGCCACCTTTGCGGCTATGGCGGGTCGTTACCATGAACTAGACCATAAAATTAGGGCATTGGAACTCACCAAAGTGCCCACCGCCGATGAGCACTTTTTGGCGCTAAAATTAGAGCGGTTAAACCTCAAAGATAAGCTGTATCAGTACCTCGTTCATGATGCTATCTGAGCTTGGATTGCTAAGGGACTCTTTGCTCGCTTCTTCATCAAGATTAAATACATAGTCGGTACCCATACCAGAGATAACAGGGTTGTTAGCAACGTGCCGCCGGCGATAGCAATTGCAAATGGCGGCCAAAACCCACCGCCCGCGATGATAAGCGGAATAAACCCACCAAGGGTGGTGATGGTTGTCGAGCTAATATGGCGGCCACAACTGCTGACGGTGCTGATAATGGTGTCTTTGTCGCCGAGCCTGGCGCTGGGCATATCTTCAAGCTCAGCCAAGATCACAATCGCGGCGTTGATAGCAAGTCCCATTAATCCCAGCAATCCAATGATCACCGGAAAGCCAAAGGGATAGCCGAATACAAAGACCGCGAGTAAACCAAGCCCCGCAGATTGCAGCGCACTGAATAAAATGATGGCGGTCAATCTGAAAGAATTAAAGGACAGTACGACTGTCGCAAGCAGCAAGGTCACAACCAGCATGACGTTTGATAGCAGGTTACCGACAGCTTCGTTACGCTTTGCACTTTCGCCTCCAATTTCAATTCGATAGCCGGAGGGCAGTGGCAACTGGCTCACTCGCTCCTTCACCTCATTGAGCACTTGGGCGGGTAATACCCCACTGACGATATAGGCTTCTATGGTATTGACCCTTTGGCCGTTACGCCTAGGTATGGCACCTCGACTGACTTGTACTTCGCTGTGGGCGAGGGCTGAGAGTGCGACCGCTTCACCCCTTGGGGTCACTAATTGAATTTCTGAAAGCTTACTCGCCTGCTCACGACTGCCATCACCGAGTCTGACTCTAACGGGCAAGGACTCGGTTTGTTCCAACACGCTGCCCCCGATTACCCCTGTGGTCGACATTTGAATTTGCTTGGCAATATCGCTTAAGTTCAGACCACTGATTAAACTGGCGTCTTCATTGACTTGCAGCCATACCTTCGGGGCTCCTGCACTGAGGGTCGCACGGGTATGGATCACATCGGGTGTCGCACCAAGGATATGACGAACCTCATCCCCAAGGGTGCGTAATGTGTCGAGGTTAGGACCGAAGATCATCAGTTCTACTGGTGCATTAAAGGGAGGACCTTGCTCTAATTTGCGCACTAGGACCTGGGCTTCGGGGTATTCGCTATCCAATTGCCGTTGTAATTGGGGAATAAGGGCATTGGCTCGTTCAAAATCGATCACTTTCACCATGGCCTGCGCGTAGTTTGTCGCGCCTTGCTGCCGCTGGGTCAAGTTGTAATAGAATGAAGGTGTATTGCCACCGACGACCCAATCGACTTGTGTTATACCTTCCACGTTATGCAGCAGTTTATCCATTAAACTGACTTGGTTTAAGGTGTTCTCAAGGCTGACATGGGGGGCGAGATAAACTTCTACTTGGAACATGTCCCTGTCCGACGGTGGAAAAAACTGTTCAGTCATTTTTCCCGAGGCATAGAAACCCAATGCCGGAATAATGCCTATCACGACCGCGCTCAGTAGCGGACGTTTTAGTGCGGCTCTTAGGCTGGCTTGAAAGTAGTCACTGATAAAGGGAATATTGATCCCATGTTGATACCAAACATCATTTTTCCCTTCATGGCTAAATCGTCCCGCGAGACCTGCTATTAAAGTGTGGGAAATCAAGTAAGAACCCAGTAGAGCGAACATCACTGACATCGCAATACCGCCGACAAATTCTCCAGCGGCACCGGGCATGAGCACTATGGGCGCAAAGGCTAAAATCGTCGTAATAGTGGATCCCGCTAGCGGTAGCCAAAGGTGATGTAAGGTTTCGCTCACTGCGGCTAAACGGCCCATTCCCTGTTGGCGCCTTTGGGCTATGGCATCGACTATCACAATGGCATTATCCACCATGATCCCAAGGGCAACGACCAAACCTGTGACCGACATTTGATGTATCGGCAGCCCGATATATTTCATACAGGCCAAGGTAAATAATGCGGTCAAAGGCAAAGATATCGCCACTATCACGGCATTCCTTAGGCCGAGGGTCAGCAGGAGAACCAATAGAATAATCACAAAACCTTGGAGTAGATTCACTACTAATCCGCCGAGCCGTTCACTGGTATAGCTGTTTTGTTCGAACAACCATTGGATTTTAATATTGGCTGGGATATCACGATTAAGTTCTTCAACGACCCTGTTAACTTGTAACTGCCAGAGATCGACACGGGTATTATTAAGCATACGGGCGGCAACAAATACGCCCTGTTCACCATCGACTAAGGCAATGCTGTCCGCTGGGGTTTTAGGTTGACGGGAAATGCTGGCAATATCCCCAAGACGGATAATTTGCCCTTGGGTATCGACCTTTAATGGCACCTGGCGAATGCGGGTCTGTGAGTCTAGCTCGCCCGAAACCTCGACTAAGGCTCGAAATGCTTGATTGTTGATCTCACCCGCAGCGATCTTACTATCGGCGCCATTGAGTATTTGGGCGATAGCGGCGGGGGTGAGCTGTAATTGGCTCATTTTATTGCCATCGAGTTGGACTAAGATTTCCTCCGTTGGTGCGCCGTAGAGTTTAACAAAGTCTGTGCCTGGGAGTAGCCTTAGGCGACTCTGTAATTCCTTGGCATAGCGGTTAAGCATGTCCACGCGAACGGGCGTGTTGGTGTTCCACACTAGGCTCAAAATGGCAGTATAGGCATAGCCTATTTGATCATCTAAAGTTGGCGTTTGAGTACCGTCTGGCAGTGAGCTTTTGGCATCGGCGAGTAAATCCCTAGCCCTCGACCAGACGGGATCTGTCGCCATAACAGTGTCTTTTAGTTCCAACTGGATAACCGAAATGCCGGGTCTTGATGTGGACTGGATCAGCTTGATTTCTTCTAGACGGCGCAGCTGGTTTTCTAATACTTCGGTCACTAAGGCCTCAACCCTTTCGGCTGATGCCCCAGGGTAAGGTGTGATGACCGAGGCGAAGCGGTTGGTTATATGGGGGTCCTCGGTACGGGGCAGGCTAGAAATAGCGCCAAATCCGGCAACGAGCAGTAGGGCGATAACGAGGCTGACTAAACGACCATTTTCAACGAAGGCTTTGATCATTATTACCTCGTCGATGCAGTGGCAACGGGGGAGACGACTTGGCCAACGACTAATTTATGCAGCCCTTGGCTGACATAATTTTCGTTTGCCTGTATGGCCCCTTGGATAAAGGCCCTATCTTGGGTGGTATAGAGGATCTCCACATCACGACGTTCGATTTTGGCCTCATTAGAGTTTGTTGTGACCACATATAAATTCCACAGGCCACGAATACCATCGGTAAGGGCGGAGATGGGTACCCAGTAACCCGCTTGTGCCACTTCTTGTTGTTGATGCAAATAGGCTATTTCACCATTAATGACCCGTGCATCCTTAGGTAGACTAATACGTAGCTGCAGGGTGCGACTAATGGGGTTTACTTCGGCACTTATTCCGGCAATTTGTGCGATAAACGTTTGATCTTGTACGCGGATATGAACTTCTTGTCCGGGGATAAATTGATTGGCTATGGCCACGGGAACACCGATATAGGCTTCTGGATTAACATTGCCAACCAAGGTAAATACAGGACTGCCAGCGGCGACGACTTCACCTAGGTTATGTTGACGTTGGCTGATGGTGCCATCAAAGGGCGCGAGTAATCTGGATTTATCTAGCTTAAGTTGATTGGCATGTTGCGAGGCCTGTAAACGCTGTTTAGCTGCTTCTAGACTCATTAATTGGCCACGGTTTTCATCGAGTAATTGCTCGGACACATAACCTGACTTTTTGAGCTCGAGATTACGTTTTAAGGTGCTGGTGGCAAGATCAACATCCGCCTGAGTCTGTAACAGACTCGCTTGTATTTCCTGACGCTCTGCATCCAGCAACCGGGTGTCTAATCTCGCCAGTACTTGCCCCTGAACCACGTTGGCTCCGCTGTCGACGAAGAGTTCGCTCAATTTACCCGATAGTTCGAATCCTGCGCCTGTGGTATTGCCTGCTCGAATGGTGCCTGTAAAGGTTTGCTCACGCTCATAGCTAGTCGATAACTGTAGCGGCGCAGTGACCACTGTTTGTAATACGGCGGTATTAGCGTGCTCGGTCACTTCTTTTTGACAGGCGGTTAAGGTCGATATAGCCAATAAGCAAGCGCTAATCGTACGCCAAGAACGTCGGGCTATGTGGTCCATTTCAATCCTTCCGTTGTGAGCTTTAGGTTAAATTTGTGTAACTAGACTTGCTAGTCTAGTTGCGTAGAACTGGACTGTCTAGTCTATTTTATGCTTAACTAAGGTAAATTTATCCTACCTATCAATCCGAGTGTGGATATGACATCGTCAGTCGATAAGCCATTACCCATAAGCCGTAGTGAGCAGAAAAGACAGCAAGTTCTTGTTGCTGCAATTGATTTATTTTGCCGTCAAGGTTTTCCCCATACCAGCATGGATGAAGTCGCTAGACTTGCTGGGGTCTCTAAGCAAACCGTGTATTCCCATTACGGCAGTAAAGATGAACTCTTTGTTGCAGCGATAGAATCGAAATGTGTTGGTCATAATCTGAAGGATGATTTGTTAAAGGATCCTGCTCAACCTGAGTTAACCCTCACACAATTTGCTCTGCAATTCGGTGACATGATTGTCAGTCCTGAGGCTATTACCGTCTTTAAAGCTTGTGTGGCGCAGTCCGAAAGCCATCCCGAAGTGTCGCGGTTATTTTTTGAGGCGGGCCCTAAGCATATGGTCGCGATACTGTCGGGCTATTTAGTGGCCGTAGAAGCTTTAGGTCAATATCGGTTTGGTAATGCCCATCACTGCGCCGTAAGGCTGTGCTTAATGCTCTTTGGTGAGTTGAAACTCAGGCTAGAACTTGGACTGGATGTTGAAGGTTTAATGCTTGAGCGTGAAGCTTATATCCGTGGTTGCGCAGAGATGTTTTTGAAGGCTTATCGTATTTAAAAGTATCAGTTTGTATCTTTACTTTTAAAGATTGAACCTTCCTCTTAGTGTCAGTGTATTATCCGCAACAATACACTTATTCTTTAAAGTATAAGGATCTAGCGTGATAAATCATTCCACAAACAGCAGCATAAGTCCCCTTATGTTAAAAACTAGCCTATTGCTGATGGTTGTTTTTAGTAGTGTGACTATCGCGGCTGAAAAACCAGCGGCTGAAAATAAGCGTTTTAAGCTCAGAGTTTCGCAGATAAGTACTCAGAGTACCGCGGTTGCTAACGGCAATACTGAGCTACAAAGGGACAGTTTGCTGTTAGATGCGGGGATGAATATCCCATTAAATCGACAATGGTCGCTTGGGTTACGGGGAGGCTATGACCGACTCGATTACGATTGGCGTCAAATCACCCTCAGCGGTGCCAACAATGTGTCAAGCCTCTTCGGTTCGACAGGGCAAAGCTGGGATCACATTGACCGTTATCGCGCGAGTATTTCTTTAAACTATCGCATGGATAAGCATTGGGCTTTCTTTCTAGCGCCACAGATCCAATATGCTTACGCCGACACGGCTTCGGCCAGCAATGCCCAGAGCTATGGTGTCGTCGCTTCGGCTATGTATGCCTTTGATTCGGGCAATATGATTGGTTTTGGTGTCGCTTATCTTAATGATATTGATGAAGTACGTACGGTTCCTTACCTTGCGATGCGCTGGCAGATAAATGAGCATTGGGCTCTGGCCAATCCCTTCCAAGCCGGGTTTAGCGGTCCAGCAGGATTGGAGCTGAGTTACCAATTTAATCCTGATTGGAATATTGGCTTGGGGAGCGCGCGTCGAACGGAGCGATTCCTGATAGAGGACGATGATACCGCAGTCGAAACCAATGAGTGGGTGAGCTATGTTCGTGGCGGCTGGCTGGCGACACCGGCTCTATCGATAAATCTTTACGCCGGATACTACTTTAATGGTGAATTAGAAGTGACGCATCAAGCTGCACTCGAGATGGATAACCAAGGCGCAGCGGCCTTGGATATCGAATTCAAATTCTAACTTTTATGCCAGTTATTTGCCCAGCATAGCCTCCTTAAGGCTTTTCTGGGCTGGTTTATCACCTAGCCAAATTTTTAACAGCGCTTGACGGAACATCTCACCTTCTATGGTGGCTTGTTCTTGGCCATTCTTAAAAGCGGTCACACCGTGAACCTTACTGGTCGCGAGGGTGAATTGATCGCCTTGTTTAATTTCCTCATTAAACAACGCCATAAATGCATCGATTTGCGGTTGAATATCGGCGGTATTATCCGCCGTCGCGTGCTCAAAACCTTCGGTGATCGCATCGCGCATTTTTTCAGCTGTGATCATGCTTGAGGTAATATTAAGGCGGATAGCGGCAACTGGGGCCTCTAATACAGCAACTGTACTGCTGATCTGTGATGGTACATAGAGGCTGCCCACGTACAAATCCATAAAAAATTTACTGCGAACGCCAGCGCCATTTAGCTGTAAAGATTGATTTTCAAGCACCATAGTGTCGGCGACTTGTATGCCAGAGATATCTTTTGCACAGGAAATATTAGGTAAAAACAGCGCTGTAGCTAAGGTTAGTGTCGAGAGTAACTTCATAATACACCTCATATCATATTGTTTTAATTATAGTTGTTCCTGCTCACTCAATCGGCAATCCTAGGATATAAAGCAGTGAACGCGAACAAGATACTAATCGAAAGAAAGGGGGAGTGATAGTCTAATCAATACTTAGTCACCACTCGGTTCTGGGGCGTTTAACATAAAAACGACATTCGTCTTTACCTATGGAGGACTAACCGCGAATACCTAACTTGTACTGACCACTTTGCTCAAACATAACGGCTTGTTTTTGTTTAGGAGAGATAAGAATTGGGCCATCGTCGAAAAATAGAAAGCACTTCCAGTTGCGGACAAATACATTCCAGCGCGTTTCGATAATTTGGTATTTCTCATAGCAAAAATACACCGGCGTTTCGTCTGGCCACTGAATAAATTCGGCCAACATCTCGGGTAGGCTGTTATCTTCACTGTCCCAGGCACTCTGCCAATGATCTGTTTTTGTCCATGCGTTGGCTTTCGCCGCCCAATCCCCCTTAGTAAATTGTTCGGCACGACTACTCTTATTGCTGATCCACTGATTCCAGACTTCCATGGCACTTTTCTCCGTCAAAGGTAGGATATAGGCCTTATCTTCATCGGTCACAGGTAAGTCTTGGTGGTTGAAAATCCACTTACGGCGAAATTCATTTAGGGGGATATAGGTAGTGGTCAAGCAGATTCTCCTCAGTAGGGCGCTAAGTTGTGTTAACCCCACGAAACACGAATGACACAGATTATACGGATCCCATTAAGATTATGGAAATTTTGCTAAATAACGGAGCTTCTGGGGTGGTTAAGAATACTGAGATGGTCGCCTCGGTCTTAGCATTGCAATGTGCCACTACAGATGCACAAAATCTGACACGAGGTGAAAAGGTGAATTATCGATTAGCACAATTAGTTTGAACAACGAAGGACATTGGCCTTGCTAACCCTGAAGTGACCATATATTTTTCGAGCATTTGTTTATGTTCAGGATTGTCATAAACACGGCCCATGCTTTTCATTAAATGAAATAGCTTTTTCCTGCAAGCATCGGTTAGCATAAGTCTTGGTATAGCTCGAGATTATGGCTACTTTTAGCGAAGTAAATTATAACTTTCTTGCTATGCTGTCTAAAATCAATCTCGAAAGATCAACAGACCCTAGTACATGGAATTAGGAAAATAAGATGCTAAATCATAAAACTGTTTTGATCACCGGCGGTACAGGTTCATTTGGTAAGCAATTTATTCAAACTATCCTTGAGCGCTATCAAGATGTTAAGAAAATAATTATTTATTCCCGTGACGAACTAAAGCAATTTGAGATTCGTCAGAAGTATCCTGTGAATGCTTTCCCACAGCTACGCTTCTTTATTGGTGATGTGCGTGATAGAAATCGTATGATACAAGCATGTGAAGGCGTCGATGTAATTATCCACGCGGCAGCTATAAAGCAAGTCGATACTGCAGAATACAACCCAACTGAATGTATTCGTACGAATATAGATGGGGCTGAAAATGTAATCCAAGCAGCACTTCATTGCGGGGTTCGGGATGTAGTTGCGTTATCCACTGATAAAGCATGTGCACCAATTAATCTATACGGTGCGACTAAACTAGCGTCAGATAAGTTATTTGCTGCTGCAAATAATATAAGAGGCTCTAAAGACATTCGATTTAGTGTTGTTCGTTATGGAAACGTCATGGGATCTCGCGGCTCAGTGATCCCATTCTTTATGAGTAAGAAAAAAGAAGGTATTCTGCCCATCACACACGAAGAAATGACCCGCTTTAATATTTCACTGCAAGATGGTGTCAATATGGTTATGTATGCACTCCAACATCATCTTGGTGGCGAAATTTTTATACCTAAAATCCCATCCTACAAAATTCTAGATATTGCACATGCAATCGCGCCTGAGTGTGAAATTCAAGTGGTAGGAATTCGTCCAGGTGAAAAACTGCACGAAGAAATGATCACCGATACAGACTCATTACACACTATCGATTTAGGTCGTTACTATGCTATTTTACCGTCAGTTTCATATACTTATACTGAGGATGAGTATGTTAAACATCATAAGGCGGTAAAAGTACCATTTGGATTTAAATATAATTCCTATACTAATACTGAGTGGGAAACGATTGAAGGGTTACGTAAGCTTATCGTTGAACACGTAGATCCTAATTTTACTGTTTAGGAATAGAGGAAAATAATGATTCCTTATGGCAAACAAGAAATTATTCAACAGGATATAGACGCGGTTGTTGAGGTTTTACAATCTAATTTCTTGACTCAAGGCCCGCAGGTCCCAGCTTTTGAAGCAGCATTAAAGGCACATACTGGCGCAGAATTTTCCTTGGCGGTGAATAGCGCTACGTCGGCTTTACATATTGCTTGTTTAGCTCTTGGTTTGGGACAAGGTGACACGCTGTGGACATCTCCTATCACATTTGTAGCATCAGCAAATTGCGCTTTATATTGTGGTGCCAAGGTCGATTTTATCGATATTGATCCCCATACTTACAATATGAGTGTTTATGCTTTAGAAGTGAAGCTTCTTCAAGCCAAGGCTGATAATGCCCTACCTAAGATCGTTGTGCCTGTTCACTTATGCGGACAACCGTGTGATATGCAAAAAATCCATATGCTATCGAAAATATATGGATTTAAAATTATTGAAGATGCATCTCATGCTATCGGCGGTTGTTATCATGGTGAACCCATTGGTAACTGTAAGTACTCAGATATCACGGTATTTAGCTTTCACCCTGTAAAAATTATAACGACAGCCGAAGGTGGCGCAGTGATGACCAATAGCAAGGAGTTGGCTAATAAGATGGCTCTCTATCGCAGTCACGGTATCACTCGAGATGCTGAGTTTATGCAGAATGAATCTCATGGTGGTTGGTATTACGAGCAAATTGCTCTTGGTTTTAATTATCGGATGACTGAGTTACAAGCAGCGCTTGGTGTGTCACAGATACAACGTTTAGATAGTTTTGTTGTTGCTCGTCACCATCTTGCTGATCGTTACAATCATTTACTGAAACACTTACCTGTAACATTGCCTTATCAATTAGATGGTACCTATTCAGGCTTGCATTTGTATGTCATTCGTTTGCAATTAGACGCGATTTCAAAGACACATCGAGAAGTATTTGAAGCACTGCGCGATAATGGAATAGGGGTTAACTTGCATTATATTCCAGTACATACTCAGCCTTTTTATCAACACATGGGCTTTAAAGTTGGTGATTTTCCACAAGCGGAAGCTTATTACCAAGAAGCAATTTCATTGCCATTGTTTCACTCTATGAGTGAGTTTCAACAAGATGAGGTTGTTCGCGTATTGACCTTTGTTTTGAAAGGGTAATGTATGAAAATTGCTATTATTCCTGCCCGTGGTGGCAGTAAGCGCATACCGCGGAAGAATATTAAACTTTTTCATGGTAAACCGATGATTGCATATTCGATTGACACTGCATTAGCATCGGGCTGTTTTGATAAAGTGATCGTCTCTACTGATGATCAAGAAATTGCCGACGTAGCTAAGCAATATGGTGCCAGCGTGCCGTTTTGGCGCCCAGCTAAGATTGCTGACGACTACTCTACCACTATGGACGTTATGCAGCATGCTATTGAATGGTGCGAACAGCAAGGTTGGGATATTGAGCTAGTTTGTTGTCTTTATGCCACTGCACCTTTCGTTACCTCTGACTACTTAATCGAGGGATATAATAAGTTACAGACAGAAGATGACGTTGAATTTGTTTTTAGTGCGGCCACCTTTTCATTTCCTATCCAACGTGCGTTTAAGGTTTCTGGAGAAGGTGCGGTCTCAATGTTTGACCCTACCCAAGAGCTAGTGCGTTCGCAAGATCTAGAGACAGCCTATCATGATGCTGGGCAATTCTACTGGGGGCGCAAAACCGCATTCTTAGAGTGCAAGTCTATATTTTCTCCTCATTCTAGAATTGTTTTACTGCCTAGGTGTAGAGTTCAAGATATTGATACTCAAGAAGATTGGGACTTTGCAGAAGCGCTATTTTCCTTACTTTAACAGAGATAAGATTCATCATTGAGAATTTTTATGAAAGTGATTTTTCGCGTTGATGCGTCTATTTGGATTGGCAGTGGCCATGTAATGCGTTGCCTTGTTTTAGCTGATGCATTAAAAAATGTCGCTGCAGATGTAAGTTTTGCCTGCTTGCCTCAACATGGAGATATGATTGCTTATATAGAGCAAAGGGGGCATAGCGTGACAAAGATGACTCCCGTTTTGTCACCTGTAACGCCAGTAGATGATGCCGATTATCTCGGTTGGCTTCAACGCAGTGTCGATGAAGATGCATCAGATTTTATTAGTAAAATCCAACAAGCTGAAATCGTGGTAACAGATCATTATGCTATTGGGCGGGAGTGGCAGCAAAGAATCAAAGCTGCATTACAATGTAAAATTGTTGCCATAGATGATTTGGTTAGACAGCATGATGCGGACTGTATCATCGATCAAACCCTAGGGCGAAAAGCGGAAGAATATTTCAACAATACAACCATCTTAGCTGGAACTGACTACGCGCTATTGGCTGAATCATTTAGTCATTATAGGGCTATAGCCATAAGTAAGTCTTCACCTAAATCGATCCCTAAAGTTTTAGTTTCCATGGGCGGAGTTGATGCACCTAATGCGACGCTAATGGTCTTGAAATCATTAGTTGGAAAAGTGGATGCAAGCTTTACCGTGCTATTGAGTCCCCGAGCCCCTCATTATCAAGAGGTTGTAGCGTGGTGTGATAGACATGAATCGGTAACTCATGTTGGCTTTTGTGACAATATGGCGCTTTTGATGTTAGATCATGATATTGCCATTGGAGCACCGGGTTCGACTAGTTGGGAGCGAGCCTGTCTAGGTTTACCTAGCATCATTATTCCTCTGGCTGCAAATCAGAAAACTATTATGACACAACTGGTCAATCATAGAGCCGTTATTGCATTAGAATTGAATGAGATTCGTCAAAAAATTATCAATGCTTTTCAATTGTTATTAAGTGATTGGGAAACATATCATAAAGTGAATTTAGCATTATGTGATGGAAAAGGCGTTAAACGAGTTGTGCTCAGCCTTCAGCAACAGGCAAAAACAATAGAACACTGTGATTTTGAATTAACTTTGGCTACATCAGCAGATATTAAGGTTGTGTATGATTGGCAATGTCATCCCAAAACAAGGCAGTATGCGTTAAATACCGCAGTACCCACATGGGACGAGCATTTATCATGGATGATAAGAAAACTGACGTGTCCAGAGGATTACTTTTACATTATTAGGCACCGCTTATCTAAGCAACCTTGTGGCGTGTTACGTTTAGATAAGCAAAAAGATAAAAATTATCTGGTGTCGATATTTGTGAATCCTGAACAATATGGCATAGGTGTTGCTAGTAGTGCATTGTTGTTGGCGGATTTTATCCATCCGGATGTTACTTTACATGCAACAGTTTTAGAAAATAACCAAGTGTCTCAACAATTATTCACCAAAGCGCATTACCTGCGAGTTTCGACAGAACAGTTTATTCGCTTCCCTATAAAATAGGATTGTTATGAAACCGTATATCACGATAGATGGTCGTAAGATTGGTCCAAGTTACCCTCCATATATTATCGCCGAGTTATCTGCTAATCATAACGGCGACCTTAATCGTGCATTTCAAATATTAGAAGAAGCAAAGAAAGCGGGCGCGGATGCGGTTAAATTGCAAACTTACACCCATGAAACCATCACCATGGATTGTGATTCAGAAGAGTTTCAAATTCATGGAGGGCTTTGGGACGGACAAACTTTGTATGAATTGTACCGAGATGCTCATATGCCATGGGAATGGCATCAACCTCTCTTTGATAAAGCTAAAGCCTTGGGTATTACTATTTTTAGTTCGCCTTTTGATTTTTCTGCGGTTGACTTACTAGAAGAATTACATGCACCAGCATACAAAATTGCTTCATTTGAATTAATTGATTTGCCACTGATTAAGCGTGTAGCCCAAACAGGTAAACCGATGATTATATCTACAGGAATGGCAAATGAAGAGGAGATTGCAGAGGCTATCAAAACCGCTCGTGATAATGGGTGTGAAGATTTAGTTGTTTTACACTGTGTAAGTGGCTATCCAGCACCAGCAGAGCAATATAATTTAAAAACTATCACTGATATTTCTCAGCGTTTTGACGTGCTGTCTGGCTTATCTGATCATACAATTGATAATGCAACAGCAGTAGCTTCAGTTGCTTTAGGTGCTTGTTTGATCGAAAAGCACGTCACTATTGATCGAAATGGTGGTGGTGCTGATGACAGTTTCTCGATCGAACCTCCTGAATTAGCTCAACTGTGTAAAGACGCAAAAACAGCATGGCAAGCGATGGGGAAGGTTAATTACGAACGAACTGAAGCTGAAAAAGGTAACGTGAAATTCCGTCGTTCGCTCTATGTTGTTAAAGATATTGGCGAAGGTGAAATATTTACAATGGAAAATATACGCAGTATTCGACCAGGCTTTGGTATGGCTCCAAAATTGTTAGAAAGTGTTATAGGTAAAAAAGCATCCAGATTTTTAGAAAGAGGCACAGCGCTTCAAGCCAAATTTGTATCAAAAATATAGTGCTCTATTAAATGGCTTTAAGGAATGTATATGCAATATTGTAAAAAATGTATTATGCCAGTGACTAGACCCGAGCAAGTATTTACGGATGGTATTTGTGATGCATGTCATTCTGCAGTAGAAAAACATTCTACAATTGATTGGGTTAAGCGTAGTGAAGAATTTGAAGCAATATTAGATAAGTATAGAAGTAAAGATGGTAGTCAATACGATTGCATCATCCCAGTTAGTGGTGGTAAAGACAGTTGCTATCAGGCAATTACCATGCGAGATAAGTATGGTATGAACCCATTATGCGTAACTCATACACCTTGTGAATTAACTCCGGTTGGTATAAAAAACTTAAATTTTTTACGGGACCAAGGCTTTGATCTGATACAAATATCTGGCAATAGAAAGCATTACCGGGAGTTAGTGAGAATAGGCTTTTTTAAATTAGGTGATTGTTGTTGGCCAGAGCATATAGGTATTTTTACTGCTCCAGTTAGAGTTGCGGTTAACTATAATATTCCATTGTTGATTTGGGGGGAGAATTCACAATTTGAATACGGTGGACCAGCGACTAAAAAGGAAAATAATTTTTTAGATAGAAATTGGTTAGAACAATTTCAAATGAGCGGGCATAGGTTGTCAGATGTAGTCCATGATGGTGTGGAATTGAAGAATATTCAAACATTAATATATCCAAGCGACGAAGATGTTAAGCGCGTCGGTGTAACAGGATTATTTTTAGGCTATTTTGAAAAGTGGGATTCTAAACGTAATGCAGATTTTTGTTGTAGTTTAGGTTGGAGCAAAAATCCTGATGGTCCAATAGAAGGTGCTTTTAACGATATTGAAAATCTAGACTGTAAATGGATCGGTGGTCTTCATGATTATATGAAATTCATCAAATATGGATATGGTAGAGCAACTGATCAAATTTGTATTGAAATCAGGGCTGGACGAATGACCCGAGAAGAAGGTATTAAAGCCTTAAGAGAATCTTCTGAAGGAACCATACCTTGGAAATATGTTCCAGATTTTTTGAGTTATTTAGATATAACCGAAACTGAATTTTTAGCAAACCTAGATAGATTTACCAATAAAATGATATTCGAACGTAAAGAAGACACTGGTGAACTCTGTAAAGATTTACAGGGTAATTTAATCAGAAAATACTTTCCAGGATAATTAAATGCTTAAGATTGTCGATCTCGAGGTTGGTAATATTGGTAGTGTTATTAAGGTCATAAAGCATCTTGGGGCTGACTTTGAGTTAATAACTCTGCCAGAACAACTTGAAGGTGCCAGTAAAATCATTCTACCTGGAGTGGGCAGTTTTTCTGCTGCGGCTGAAAAAATGCATGAATCAGGTTTTACTGAAGCATTGAATGAACAAGTATTAAAAAATAGGGTGCCAGTACTCGGGATTTGTGTTGGTATGCAATTATTGGCAAAGCTGGGAGTCGAGGGGGGAACCTCAAAAGGGCTTGGATACATAGATGCGACAGTAGAACGAATTAATAGTTTTGACGGAACTCTACGCGTACCTCACATGGGGTGGAATGACATTTGCTCACAAGATATTCCTATTTTTAAAAATATTGATAATAATAGTTGTTTTTATTTTGTACATAGTTACGCAATGAAGATATCAGATAGTGAAAATGTCAGTATTGCTTATACAAATTATGGAGAGAATATCGTCGCCTATGTAAACAAAGCTAATGTACATGGTGCACAATTTCATCCTGAAAAAAGTCAACAAGTTGGCATTAGATTTTTGAGGAATTTTATAGAATTATGTTGAGAAAAAGAATAATTCCAATTGTTTTACTGGATGGATTTTCAGTCTTAAAAACAATTAATTTTGATGTTAGACGTAACTTGGGGAGTCCAATAACAGTTGCTAAGACATACAATACTCGAAACGTAGATGAACTAATTTTATTAGACATTGATGCATCAAAACAAGGGAGAGCGATAGATAATTTTACAATTGGTGAAATTGCTCAGGATTGTTTTATGCCATTGACTGTCGGTGGCGGTATTAGGTCAATTAAAGATATTCGTGGCTTACTTTCAAAAGGGGCTGACAAAATTTCTATTAATAGCTATGCGTTAGAAAATCCAAGTTTTATACAAGAAGCTGCGAGTGTATTTGGTTCGCAGTGTATAACTGTTTCAATCGATGTGGTCGAAGAAGAAGAGGGTTTTTCTATATATAGTAATCGTCAAATTAATCGTGAATTATCATTAATGAAATGGATAATGGAAGTTGAAAGACTTGGTGCTGGTGAGCTACTGATTAACAACGTAACGAGAGATGGCAGTATGAAAGGGGGTTGTGTCGAATTAGCTGCGTTAGTTTCTGACAGTGTTTCTATACCCGTTATTTATGCTGGAGGAATTTGCAGTCCTGTAGATGCTGCTAAGGTCGCTAAAACTAACGTATCTGCTTTAGGAATATCAAGTATTTTTCATTTTACAGATTTTACACCCAAAGATTGTAGTTTAGAACTTAAATCTCAAGGTATTGCCACTCGGTATTGAGTATATATGTGTTTGACTTAGTGAGCATAAACTGAAACGCCAACTGCAGACTACGTGATTAGGTACTGAATTTTAGCAAAAAATTTTCAGCACTGAAGATTGCCTATCTAACTGAGCCATCTTAGTTTGGTGCCATTAATTTCTATGCATTCAAAACCATTTTTCGCATCGCTTTTTTTACCCATTTGGGGTCATTGTGAATGGCTTCTGCGTGAACAAAAGTCGCGGTAGTATCCGTACGCACGTGCAATTTTATCATTACTTCCTTGTGACACCATTTTTCGTTGGCCAATAATTATCTTATGTAACCAAGTAATTTCTACTCCAAGTTAGTCGCGCCACCGTTGATTTTCCGCTAGCAGTTGACGCAGACAGTCATTAGTTATGTTGAGGCAGTAATATTGCCTTAATTACTTGACCAAAATAACTATGTCACTACAAATAGATCTATAATTGGCTCGTTTTACATGAAAATTTACTGTTCATAAGCGGGACATAGAGTTAAAGTTAAAGCTATGAATTTTCCATGTCGAAATTCGAGAGTTAGAAGTTAATTTTTTAATGTAATGAATTGTAAGGATGATTTATGAACCCTATTGAGGACGACTTAAAATTTTCAGTGAATGATTTTGGTGAAAAATATGTGTATTCAGTAGACCGAATCTGTTTTGAACGTTCTGACTCAAATACCGTTTTTAATAATCACTTTCAAGATGAATTGTGGGGTGATGATACATTCAATGTGATCGTTGGTACTGATTCTGGTTTATTAGTCGATTATGTAAGAAAAAATCGTAAGGATAATTATTCTGTTTATGTCTTCATTGAATTGACACATCTTTTAGATTTAGTTATTACGAATTGTAATTTTGATAAAGACGACAATATTTTTATATTTGGTGTTGATAATTGGGAAGATGGAGTAGAGAAACTGCACTTGCCACAATATATCTATAAAAATAAATTGCGTTTTTTTGAATCATTAGGGGCTAGATACGAATATTTAGATGAGTATCACACTCTGAAGTTTTCTACTTATGTAAGTTTGGAAAAAATTACATATAGAAATAAAGTAACATTAGGTAGTGAAAAGTTTGTTGTTCGTCAATTGCAAAATGTGTCAGAAAATATATTACCTGTTTTACCTTTAAAGGATATTTTTACAGGATGTACTGCGATTATTCTTGCCGGTGGACCATCGTTAGATGATTGTCTTCCTTGGGTAATTGAAAATAGACAGCGGTTAGTCATTATCGCTGTATCGAGAATAGCGAAGCGTCTCTCACAGTTGTCAATTATTCCTGATATATTTGTTTCCGTGGATCCATTTGATGACAGTTTTGAAGTCAGCAAGGAAATGCTTGAATTCCCACCATCTGTTGTTTTTGTTAATTCGTACCACGTTGTTGCAAAATTATTGTCGCAATGGCATGGGCACAGTCTATATTTAGGCACGCGTTTCCCTTGGGAGACAAAAGCAAATTTAGAAAACGTTGATGGGGCAGGACCAACTGTAAGCAATTCGGCATTGACTCTGGCTATCACGTTTGGTTTTCAAAAATATTATTTGCTGGTATTGATTTGTGCTTTTCCAAGGAAGGTTACACTCATGCCAAAGGAAGTATTGAAACTAAGCAAGGCCCTCTACTCACTGCAGATGGAATATGGGTTGAAACAAATGCGAATGAAATGGCAGAAACAGACTTCCCTTTGTCAGTCGCTCGGGAACAAATAGAAACTGTTGTGTCTGAGCAACCTGATAATAAAGTTGAATTTGTAAATTTTTCTATGAATGCAGCAAAAATTAAAGGAGTGATTTGCAAAAGCTTTCAAGAGGTTGAATTGATAGGGGAACCTATCGATGCTAAGAAGAAACTTATCGATTATTGTAGTAGTCTTACTGATGAGAAAAGAGAAGCTGAGTGTAGTCTTGCATTAAGGGAACTTACGAAAGTAAAAAAAGATTTGCTACAGATAATTTTGCTCGCTGAAGAAGGTATGTTGGCGAATAAAAAAATCTATGGCAATCAGCCAGAGCATGAAAAAATTCGCTACACTAGGAAGTTAAATAAAATTCAACGAAAATTAGACAAAAATTTTTCGTATGTATCTCGGATTCTGAAATGCTATGGACTTATTTACTTCGTTGAATATATGGATCCTAGCTCGAGTGATGCTTGGGATGAAGTTAAACTTGAAAAAAGCGGTGAGCTTTACTATTTGGCGTATAAGAAAAGCGCTAATAAATTGCTAGATCTCATCAATGAGAGTATTGAAAGAATTTTAGTTCGCATAGAAGAGTTCAAGAATCAGCCTAACTTTGATTTGATGTTTAAGGCTTGGGCTAAAGATAATCAGTTGGGGAGGGCTTATCTCTGGAGTCGAAGACATAATCTTGACTCTCAAGATGTTGATATTAGAAATAAATTTTTGCAAACTATTTCTGATTATAGTGCCGTTATTAATGCTACTGAAACTGAGCATGCTAAATATATTGAAAAACGAGCAAGCATTGATGGTATAGAGCATAAAGCAACTAAGTTTTTTGCAAAACGGGATTTAAATGGACTAAAAAATTAGCGCTGAGTTTGTCTTTACAATCTCAAAAAAGTGAAGCAAAGGATTCTCTAGCTCATCTGTTGTCCGCTTACATAGCTGTTTTAAATGATGAAAAGCAAAATGCATTAGAGCATTTTTTGCAGACTAGTGTTGAGAGTCATCGTCTGTACGCATTGAACCAAGTTGTAGGCATGTTTATTAAGAGTGAACAATTTTTTGACGCGAAATTAGCTCTAAAAGAGTTATGTCATTTATCTCCAAGATACCTAACTAAACTTGCGCACTTAGAGTTTTTAACAGGAGATTCATTAGCTGCAGTAAATACATATAATGAGTATTTATCGCAATTTGGAGAGGATATTCACGCTTGGATTGCATTGGCTAATGTTTTCATAAGATTAGGCGCAATAGAGTCTGCACAAATTGCATTAAATTATGTGTTAAGTGTAGAACCTGATAATAAACAAGCGACAACTTTGCTTTCATCTCTAAGTTAGATAACGGATTCTAATCGGACTTGCCAATTCTGAAATTTAAAATTATTCTATTCAGAGTTGGCTTGTTAGAAAGCAATATTCAACCTAGTTAATTCAATTTTGTCGTCTTTAAATTTATTTTTTTTGGGGCACATATTCAACTGTCAATGCCTATATTTTCTGTATTCAGCTGTGATTTTTATTGGGCTGGTTTTTCAATGTATTTTCGACTAAAAAGTATATTTCATACTGTAAAGTATCCGCAAGCCCGATTAAATCATGTCTTTTTTGAGCTGAGACAACTTGTTCTATTAGTGAGTTTAACTCGAGTTGCTCTGAAGGTGATAACGTTAATTTCATAAGGTCATCTGCAATTATTACCATTAATTCTGACCCGCGAGACTCTTCAGACACTAAAAAGTGTGTTGCGGCTGAAAGCAAATTTTGAAGTAATTTTTTCTTGCTAGAAGTCATAATGAATATACCAAATCTTCCAGTTTTGAATAAGAGCACTTGGATATTTTTGCTCCATCTATGCTAGTTGTATAAAAGTTAACATTTGGATGTAAAGTAATATATTCTTCTAATGCTTCTATGTAAGCAATAAAGCTTAGACTGCTTGAGACCTTATTGCCTCGATTGTTGATTACCCATTGATGATGTGGTTGTATTGCGCTATACATATTGAGTTCACCGTCCAACCAACCAGTATGTGATACATTATTTGGGAAACACAAATCGCAACCTATTAAATAAATATTGCTCGCTTTCATGTTCACCGCTAAATCTACCGCAGTATGAAGAACGCTTCCGCCAGAGTAAAGAGCATTATGGTGCTGCAGTAATCTTAAAGAGTCGTATAAAGGACTCAGGCCATATGCGACATATCTATTTCCCTGCCATTTTCGAAGAACATGATTTTCAAGTCTTGGGAAATAGACTAAATTGATTCCATTTGAATGTTCAGGCATCAGATGAGTATCATTAATGTCTTCATCGATACTGACCACAATTTCAGGTTTAATATTGTTCTGTAATAGATACCTTAAAGCCGTATCAAGAGCGATGATAATTGGCCGATTACTTTTATTGTAAATTTCTTTGAGTAACGTGATGGCATTCTCTAACGAAGGGCCTGTGCCAATAACGATGACGTGTTGGCAAGGAGGCTGATAAAGTTCTGACACATCGGCATCTTTCTGAACTAATTCTTCATTTTGTTCGAATCGAACCAAAATTTGAGGGTCTTGAGCCTGATGTGCTCTTGCCGCAAAGCGAGTTTGGTGGTGGATTAATATTTTGTTTCTCAGCGCAGCGCCTTCATCATCTGCTAATACTAACTCTGCAGAAGAGCTTAGAAACGGGGTCGCTAATTTGCTATCTGGTGTGGCTAAATGCAATTGGCATTTAGGATTGGATAACCAATCGGTTTGATCTGTATAGCTAAGAACTAACTGAGTGACCGCAAGGTTAAGTATGGTCACATTCAATTTTTCTAGTGGGTAGTTAATCAACAGTTCTCGAGGTAAATCACCTAAACCTAAACCATATACATTAACAATATGACTATGAGGGGGTAACTGGCTGATATTGAGGTTCACTTCGGCCATACGATCATGGCGACTACTCAATTGAATGCCATTAACACTGATAGTTTGGTTTTGACCTTGAACTAAGCGCGCATCAAGATTGTCAGTGGATTGGTTTTTAATTGCAGCAGCCACAATAGGCCAACGAGCTTCGATAATGGCAATATTTGATGT
This sequence comes from Shewanella sp. HN-41, assembly GCF_000217915.1. GTDB lineage: Bacteria > Pseudomonadota > Gammaproteobacteria > Enterobacterales > Shewanellaceae > Shewanella. Next base: position 598,035 of record NZ_AFOZ01000014.1, read on the forward strand.
GAACAGATCTGTCATTTCGCATCCTCGGGAATTGCTTATTTCAGACGCCAGATCAATCACTAACTGGTCTCTCCACAGGAGACAGTTCGCGACATTAATGAAAATTATCTGAAATTAATTAATCATTACAAAACATAGTCTTAAGTGTGTTTTGTGCGGTTTTGACATTAACCAAAATTACTGTATTTTAGTCTAAATTAATCCCTATGGTGGCACATAGGCGGCACAGGATTTAAGGCTAAGTCATTATGAGCATTGAAACAAGCTTCACAAAACGTGCTTTCGAACAGCTCGAAATCGGCCAAAAACGCTTCAGAATTGCGGATTTCGGCCATCGGGACTCAATTAATGGCTTAATCTTAGATGTTTTCCCATCGGGAAAAAAGGTTTTTCGCTTTCGCCGCAAGCATTTAGGTAAAGACGTCACAGTGACGATCGGGGAGTTCCCGCATCTAACCATAGAGAACGCCCGTAAACAGGCCAAGCATATTGCCGTAGACTTGGCCGAAGGGGTGAATCCGAATGAAGCAAAGCGCCTTGCAAAACAAGAAGCTGAGCGCAAAGAAGCCCTATCGATGTCGGTTCAACAGCTGTTTGAATCCTTCGAAGCCGAGTTTATGGTCAAAATCAAGACGGGTGAGCGGCGGCTCAATTCCCTTAAGGATATTCAATCCACATGGAAGAACCATATTCAGCCGCGCATTGCCCATTTACCCGTAGAAAGTATCACCACTGTCGAAGCCGAAAACCTGCTCAAACTGATTATCACTAAAAACTCTGCTGCTGTGCGTAACAAATGCCTGACCTTGCTTAAGTCGATGTTTAACGAGCAAGCCATTAATCCTTTTGGCCGGATCAAAAAATTGGCGGCGGTGAAGCGTGAGCGGATTTTGAATCAGCATGAGGTGCGGGCATTACTGGAGTCATTGGAATTTGAAGCGCCGCTTTATCGTGATGTAGTCATGTTATTGCTGTTAACAGGGCAGCGTAAAAGCTGTGTGTTTAGCATGGAGTGGCGCGAGATAGATCACCAGCGCGGCGTATGGATTATCCCGACTAGCAAGATTAAATCGAAAAAGCCCCATGCGGTGCCATTAACCAAAGAGGTGATGGCAATCCTTGAGCGTCGAAGCCATGAAGCCGCTCACGGCGTTAAATACGTATTCCCCGCCGAGCGTAGTCATTCAGGCCATATTACCGAGAATGCGGGCAAAGGCAGCTTCTGGTATCGCATTACCGAGCGGGCTGGGCTGCGGAGTCCTGAAAAGTCAGCAACGGCGAAAGAGGATAACGTCACTATCCATGACCTACGGCGAACCATTGCCAGTTGGAGCGTGATGCGTGGTGGCAATATTCAAACCACAAGCAAGCTGTTAGGGCACAGCGATATCAGTATTACAGCAAGCACCTATGCTCACTTAGATGTGGAAAATGTCAGGGCTGAGTTAGGTATCACCACGGCGCAGCTATTGGGGACTTATGTTCCGGAGTCTAAGGTGGATAAGCTGGTTAAAGAGATAGAACAACTCTTGCCAGAGGAAAGGCAAGAGCTGTTGGGGAGAATTGAAGCTCCTTTTTAACTCGCCTAATTTATTAGTTTATTCCCCCTTTGATAAGGATAGCCTTCAAAAATTTTGTTTTTTCATCAGTTTCAAGTAACAGCTTTATTTTTGAGCTTTTAGTTAGATCTAAGAATGTTAGGAATGTTTGATCAAATATTTCTACACGTTGACCCACTTTAAAAGAGTATGAACGTATATGTTTGAACTGATTACTGTTAGCTATTCTTTCAGGGGCTACAACAAGTGCATATTTTTCCCCGAATTCATTTTTATCAACGAGTTCGACTGAGAAGTATCTATCTTCTACAGAAAGAGGTCTTTTTACACTGAGTGTTTTGATTAGTTTGGTAATTCTTGACATGATGCCATCTCCAATTTATTAGCTTAAAAAATAGAGGTGATGGGCTAATCGGCCAAATCCTAGGCCTAGCAACATAAAGTTACCGTATTATATTTCATTAAGCAATCATTATCGACAGTCGTGAGTCTTTAGTATGAGCATGACATGAGGGGTTTTATAGTAAATCATTGTTATTAAATGACAAAGCAGCGTAATGAAGGCTTTTCCAGTTTAATGCCTTTTAAACAGGTTAGAACGCAGAACTTTCGATTAAAGTCATTACGCCAAAAGGCATACCACTAGAGAGCTTTTAGGGCATAGCTAAGTCAGTATTACTGCTAGTACTAATGCACCCTTGAGGCTAAATATTTAATTTGTATTAAAACTTTTAGCAAAGTAATAGAAGGCGGCTCCTTGAAAACTGGAGCTTCAGTTTTAGAATAGTTGGAAATTTAATCTTATTGACTCCGAGGATTAATCTGCTTCACCTGTTGGCCAGAACTCATGGTCTTTATCGAGGAAAACTACATAAAAAATGTTTGAGTTGAATAGAATACCCTCGCTATTCTTTTTACCATCTAAAGATGTTGGAACCACAAATCCTGCTAAACGTACTTTACTAGTCATTCTAAACCTTCCCCATCTGACATCATGAGGTACTGATGGAGGTTGTTTAAATTTACTGTGCTTTGGAAAGGATGCATAGAATTCTAATACTTTTAATCCTCCAGCACCTACTCGTTGTGACTCCCAATAACTAAGTGGGGATTCTGTGTAGCAAGTTAGCTTGTTCATCAATGATTCTAATGAATTAGCTCCTTTTGAATTACTCCATTCTTCCCAGCATTGCCCTCCTTTATCAGGGGAAAAGTACGAAAAATTGAATGAGCAACGGGAGGCTGCATTAGAAGTTTCTAATCCACTAGTAGGCCTTGATGTTAAGAAAGCATCTTTCTTTTTGTTGGTATTACGCGCCATTAGCTAATCTGCTCATTAATTGTGGAATTTTTGATTCTTTGATTACAGGAATTCCACCAATTTTTCCTTCCATATATAATGGTGTTATCGGTCTATCATTTCTTATCATGGAACCTTGTATTTCATCTAATCTATATCCGTAACTTTCACTATCCTCTTTGTTAACAAGGAAAGTTCGATATTTCCCTAGTGTATCTATTATTTCAGTATTGTGAGAAGTGAATATGAACTGAGAACCAAATAAATTTATATCTTTATTTAAGAATAATTCTATTATTACCGGAAGAATCATCGCGTGTAGATGGATATCGAATTCATCTAAGGCTAACACCCCCCCTGTCCTTAAAATGCTGAAGTATGCTGACAGAACTGAAAATAACTTTTTAGTTCCATCGGATTGCTGATTGAAAGGAAGAGGCTTTGTTTTATCTTCATATTTGTGAAGAAAAACAGGGAAGTAAATATCTTCACCCTCAGGGTTTTTAGCTTTGACAATGTCAATATCAATTACGGATTGATCTGATATCTTTATTACTTCTTTTACAAATTCAAATCTTTCTTTCTCATTGAAAAAGTCTTCCGATTCTTTTGATAGATCAAAACTAAGATCGTGATAACCATTATAATTAACGTTAATTATCATTTCGTTGAAGAAATCATGTATCAATCTGAGTTCTGAAACATTATTTTTGAACTTGTATGTGTTTAACATTTCTAAAATTGAAGTGTTCCGCTGAAGTTCAAAATTTTTGAATTCTTCGAATGATTTTAAACATTGAATTATTTTATTGCTTTTTCTTTCTATTAATATTTGTGATCTGCTAGCTTTTCTTGATATAAGTTCCCTATGTATTAGTCCGGATTTTATATCTACTTCATATGTGTAGTTCTTTTCGTTTTTAACAAAGTCTATGTAAAACTGTATTAAGTTGTCATTGTCAAAGAAACTATCTGCTGCAATTTTTAGTGATTTTCTTTCATTCTTATTTTTATTTGACGACTCTCTTGCACCTGCAGTACAAAAATAAGAAAGAAATGAAAGCGCTCTTAATATATTTGTTTTACCAGAGCCATTAGCTCCTTTAATTCCAATTACAGTGGAAAGTATTTCAGAATTTTTTATATTTTCAGGTGTTTTACCATCAAATTCAAAACTAACCTCAACTCCTTCCTTGAAGCTGGTAAAGTTAGAAAAACCAAAGCAACGTATCATAAAATTCTCTTTTTGTATTTCATACAATTGCCGCGATATTACTATAGCTTAATTATTAATCCAACTGTTAAATGGCTTTTTGTGACATTTTTGTCTTGAAGTGTGGATTAGTGAATTTAATGATGAGGTGTTGGTTATCCTGATTTGTCAATTAGGTAGTTGTTTTAGCAAGTGTAAACTTGTTGAGCCTAATCCTCGTACACTTATTGACAGAACTCCAAGTGAGAGCAAAAAGCATTTTTCTGAACCTGAGACTTAGTTGTTAGCGTCCATGTATGGACGCGGGTGATGATCTCCACGCCAAATGAGACTATCCCTTTAAGCTGTGTTAGTGCGGCATCGCCATAGCGATTGGTTTTGAGTGGCTGATAGTTTTCTGGTGCAAGTTCTGAATGGTTTCCTGCAATTTCCGCATCTATTCCCGAAGCTAATTCCGAAGTCAATCCCGCATCTAACCCTGAGGCTAATTCCGGAGCCCCTGCAACAGTTCCTGAAACGATTTCCTGCATTTCTGAATCGTAATCCTGAAATTCCCGAGATGGTTCCTGCATGTTCCTGAAATCGCCCTGTAATAGATTATCGGAATTTTCGGCATGATTTCCGCATTCTTTCTGGCTATTCCCGCATTCCTTCAATGCGTTTCGGGATTGTTGTTGGATTAATGCGGCAATTGGCTTGCTTTGTGTGTCAGTTGCTCCACTGTTGATGGTACTGGCTTGGATCGCTCTGGTTTGGGTTTTATATAGCGGGCGAATGGTTTGATCGACACGTTTACAAAACACGCCGCCCATAAGCTGAGTGTATAGAGTCCAATTGCTGCTATCGGCCGCTTGGCGAATGGCCTCTATCCAATCAAGTGACGGATCTTTAATTGCGTCTAGGCGTCTTAATTCGCGCCAAGGGGTAACGCCAACGCCACCAATCTGCTGGAATTGGCGAATACCCCAACAGGACGCCCATACTTTTATCCGTATTGCTGAGGTGGTGGCATCTTTGCCGTAGCTGTCGTATTCAATCCCTTCACCATCGATGTTTTTATTAATGTACTTCATGATGTAACCCGTTCCTGAACCAATAGCGGGATCGATATATTCCACTTTAAAGCGGCGCTCCTTTGCGCCTTGCTCATCACCATCTTCCTCTAAGCAATAGTGTGTGAAGGTATCGACTAAGGTTTGCTGTTGCTCACTTGGGACAAATAACAGTAAGTGCCAGTGTGGGGTGCCGTCATGGTGTGGCTCTGCCACCCGAAAGCCAAAGGGTGTGACTTGTTCACGGGCAAGGGCGGCACGAATTCGGGCAAAAGTGCGGTTAAGGTAATCTTGCGCATCGAGTGGGGTTGCGCCGTTCCAATTGGGATTTTCATCGCCCGTTCTGGCAAAACACCGATGGTATTTAGATGGTGTAGTGATGGTTAAGAATAGGGCGCTATAGTCCATCTCTTTGGCATAATCTTCAAAGCCACGGATGCGAACCATCAACTCGGCCTTGCGAATGGCGGGATTAGATACATTGAGTTTGGATAATTCGGCAAGACTTGCACTATAGCCGTGTTCGTTGGTGGCTATGGTGTTTTCTAATAGCTGTTGATTGCTCTGCCATTGGGTCTGAAAATTGCTGACGGTAATGTTACTGGCATAAATGCCTTTTTGTTTACTGACCAAATTGAGTTCCCGTGAAATGGTTTCAATTTGCAGATTGCGCTGTTTTCTTAATTTCCGTTTCCACCAAATTTCATCGCCAGCGCGGGCGAGTACGCCATAGACTTGGGCAAGCTCAACGTCATCTAGTGTGTCCAATTTAAGATGGTTGATAATTGTCTCGCTCAGTTTTGGCGGCTTAATGCTATAGCACGCCATGTAATGTAATAGCGTGTTGTAGATAGTGAGTAATTCCTTACCTTCTGCTTGCGCTGTGATCTGTATACAGCGGCGGGCGTGTTGCTTTGCCTTTGCGCTTATATCTTGCTGCTCAATATTCACATGGTAGAAATGTTTGTCCTTGCCCATAACGGCGGCAATGCGTTTAGTCAGGTGTAACACGCTCAAATTGGCCTCGCGGCGGTTTGGCTTGCTACGATATTGCCGCATAATCGCTATACGATGAGGCGAGGGCAGACCATAGAGCTTATTATCAAGCCATTGCTTATCGTGTTCATGGACATTAAGCATGTACTTTTACCTCGCTGTTAGTCAGTAATTGCTTACCGCGGTCGTTAAGCGTGAGCTTTTGCCAACGAATGCCCATCTCAAATATTGTGCTTTCTGTGAGTAGCCCTTCACGCTTTAATCTAAAGAGGGTGCGTTTTTGAAAGTGACCGTTAAAGGTTTCAATACCGTCAACTTTGCCAAAGTCGCTGCAAATTTCTGAGCATAGGAAAAGGCTATTTCCCTGTAAGAGCCATTGAGCAAACTCCTGTTGTTCATCGGTGAGCTTGGGCATGGGGACAGAAGGGGAGGTCATCATTATTTTACCTCCCCGTTATGTAACGGAACTGTTTGCTTTTGGTCAGTGGCTTTTAAGGTGTACCCGTTAACAGAGTCAGTGCTTGTTAACGGGTACACCTTTTCGATTTCGGTCTCTGTACCCGTTAACGGGTACTTGGACTCGTTATATAACCTAATGGTCTCTAGGCATTGTTGAAGTGTGTGGTCGATCATCGCTAATTGAATGATGACGCAAAACAAGAAACCGAATTTAAAGAGTGTGATCATAAACCCTCCCGTTAATGAAGGATTCAACATCACTTTGGCGATACTTAACGCTGCGGCCAACTTTAACGAAGCGCAATGGGTAGCGGCCAGTACAGCGCCAAACGGATAGAGTGCCGATGGTGACGCCGAGAAATTCGGCGACCTCTGTCGGACTAAGTAATAGATCGTTCATGGTAACTCCTGATTAAAGTAGATTTGTCAGGAGTTAAGATAATTGTGAGGGGTTAGAGTGTATTCACGTCACAGGGTGTGAAAGTACCTCCACAGGGTGTGGAGGTGATTTCTCGGAGTTTTATCCTCTACCACAATCCCTTTGGGTATCACTTTCATGTTGCCAATTAACTGATTCTTTAATCATTTGTTCGTAGCTAAAAATAATTGAAGGGTCAACAGTTTTTCTTATGTGATCCAGTGACGTTCTGGCACATATTCCGAGTCTGTATTGTCTGCCATCTATCGGGAGTGACTCGCATTTGGAATTAGAGTTTTTTTTTCTTTTCTTCTATGCATTGAGTGAAGATGAAACCTAAACTGTAAGCTCTTATAAAAATGAAATCGCCATGATAAAGAGCAAAATCACTCCTCAAAAACTCGAAGTAGTCATCCAGCTTTACCGAAAAATCTTGAATGTCACTTTCTGAGTCCTGTGATATTTTGACTAAGTTTGCTGTTTTTTTTAATAAAGTATCATAGGTGACTTTTGCTTCAGAGTACCTAATATCTTTCCATTTTAGACTTTGTTCATATATGTATTGATAATAGCCAATTACAACAACAATTCCTCCTGCTAATCCGCTCAAGATCCAGTTCTTTAATAATGAAGGTTTATTTTTTTGTTGGCATTTTTTTGTTTCATTTAAGTATTTTCGTATCCATGTTTCGATTGTTCTTGGTGCTTGGTAATCACTTGTAAAACGATATCCAACCGATTGACCAAATTCTGCTACTTGAAAAACGATTGCTTGTGAGGCTTGATGCGGATTTTTGAAGTTTCCTGATAGATAGAGCTGTATTGCGAAGGCTTTAACTTTATCGGATTTTTCATATCGCTTGTTTCGTCCTGATTTTCCTGCTTGAGATGATGCTTCAATATGTCCTTTATTTTTTGTTAGGTCAGTTTGAAGTGATTGATAACTTTCGTTTTCAATGACCAATACGTGCTGTGCAAAAAGGCGACTTAGTAGATTGGCTGCTTTGGTCATTCCAGCCATGTGGCACGCCATCATAGCTTGCATAAACTCAGCTATGGCCTCTGGTTGACTGTTGAGTAAGTTTATTAATACAGCTTCATCTTCATCACTAGTGTCCGATGACAGCGGAAAATCGGCATTTGCGAACCTTCGTACATAATTCATATCGATCTGAGATTCATTGCTCGATGATGAAGATAGCATTTCAATAAATAGCTCCACCATTTTCTGCTGTTCTTCACTAAGGATTTTTTGACTGTCTGGAATTTTTGCCAGCTCTTTTGCGACCGTATCTTCAGTTGTGCCTTTGGGGAGTTTGCTGGATAGTTCAGAGGGTGAAGTTATGGCACGAAATACCTCATCCATATCTTCGAACATTTTGTCTTTATCTGGAGAGTTTGGGAGGGCGGTAAGGACTTTCAAAAATTCGGGTGGCTCGGAAATTGAGTATTGTTCGATGATCCCTTCGAGTGTTTGAGTGAACTTTTCTTGCGATGAAGTTTCCGTCATAAAGCTATTTCCCCTGTTCGTTAACTCATAGGGAAAAGTATTAGAAAGAGTGTTAATTGTCCATAACTGAGATGAACAGGGCAAAACGGGGATTTTTGAAAATGTTACGAAAAAAAATTCTAAAAAACGTCATTCCTATGGCGGCACATAGGCGGCACAGGATTTTTCAATTTTCGTAAATTATTGAATTTTATAGATAAAAAGTGACTTATGGTCTCTCCACAGGGACTCGAACCCCGATCGGCCGCTTAGGAGGCGGCTGCTCTATCCTGTTGAGCTATGGAGAGACGACAGTGATTATACTGGTTTTATCTCTGATTAAAAGGCTTATGATTTAATTGGTTAAATCTTAAGCGCGATGTCGTTTATCTGTACATTGTAAGCCGCATTTTGGTCTACGAGCACGGCGGTTGCACTTTCTTCACTCACTTGTTCAATTTTTACTGTGGCGCGGCTTTTAGTTGCAATGGCGCGCATTTCATTGAGTCGGTCGGGTAAGTTTTGCTGCAAAACGACCTGGAACTTATCCCCCACACGAATGCCGTGTCTGCGGCCTAAGTTTAAGATGATCCTATCGGCTTGGCGGCTGACGACTTGACCGAGTAGCGGCCGGCAATTGAGCGTGTTGTCCAGATCTCGAGTTGCCTCTTGCATTAACAGGTTGATATTCCTGCCATAGGCGGAGCGCCAGAATTGATCGCTGTTAGGGGATACTATGGCCTGTTCTTCAAATTCCCAGGGAGCGGAAGTGCTATAGGTTTTGCTCCAGACAGTTTCTCCGCTGATCCCGTGGTAGAGGCTGAGCTTAAACTGGAATTGTCTCTGTGGGGCTTCATCCCACAGCCCCATAAAGGTGGACTGTGTAGGTTCTATTGATATATCAATGATTTGCTGTAGCAATATATACTGGCTGTCGGTGATTTCACTTAACCAGCTTGGCAGTCGATAACCGCGGATGTCGGTTAATTCTTGGTTGATGTCGAGTCTTTCGGTGACATGCAGATGGGTAAAACTGGTGGAGGAATAGCCATCGATGCTATTGCCTAGCTTCTCTGAGATCGCTTCTTCAAACCCTGATAGTTGACCATACCTTAGCTGTGTCCGATCTTTAATTTGCGCTTGAGGGATGAGAATTGCCGCCTTGAGTTGTCCGGCGGAACATTGCTGGGTCGGGTCATCATTTAAATCGAGTCTGAGTGAGACATAGATTTTGTTGCCTTGGATGCGCTCACTCACCAGTTGAATGCTGATGGCCTGTGCATAGCGGTTTATCGCGAAGTTATTCTGTGTCAGGTTACCGTTCGAGGTTTGCTGCTGACTGGAAATTTGAATGCCAGTGCTGAGGGTGGCATAGCTTATCGCTTGGTTAATGGCTTCTTCCCTTGCTTGGGCAATATTACTGTTGGTGATTAAAGCCTCACCACTGGCTTCAACCCATTCTGCTTTTGCAGGCATAGAGAGCAATGCAAGGCTCCACATAATGTACGAAGCGGATCTTAATATGTGCATCAATGAGTCCTTAACGCTGTGTTGCTGTCAATGATCAGGATAAGTCAGTTTACTGACATTTCCTCTTATCTACCGCTAAAGCAAATTCTGTGCCTTATTCGATGGGAACTTTAGATAAAGTTTTCACTGTTTTTGTCGATAAAGAGCCTATACATCGACTATTTCAGTGCAATGTTCAGATCAGCGCTTCGCTTTGGTCTGAAATTTGCAGTTTTTTATGGCAGAAACCTGTGAGTCATACAATTGTCGATATTTCTATAAATGAGGTAGACCCAATGCTAAAGCAAGTGATCATTCCCCTAACTCTACTCCTGTTAGGTGGATGCGTAACTCAGCCCGTTGCGCCACCGAAACCTAGCTTAGTGGATGGCAATGGTTTACCGCCAACGGCGATGATCAATCATTTATCCCAACGAATAGTCACTGAATTGGTTAAGCAAAATGATGCATTGCGTTCCGATCAGCCCATAGTTGTCACGACTCCCGTTTTAGTGGGGGATATGAGCAGTACTAATGCACTAGCGCAGCAGTTACAACAAGGGCTAATGACATCCTTGCATCAGTTTCAATTCAATGTGGTGGATTTAAATTTGGGTGATGGACTGCGGGTGACTGCGGATGGAGACTTCATCTTGACGCGGGACTGGCAAAAATTGTCGACAAATCTTCCCGTTGAGCATCTTCTGGTGTCTACCATGAGCCCCACAACGAATGGTATGGCGATTAATGCTCGTATTGTGAGTTTGAGTAATAACCGTGTGGTTTCAGCTTCACAGACTTTTGTGACGCAAAAAGAGCTTGCCAATTATATGCAGTTATCGGAGCAAGTGATTTCACAGGATGGCATCTTATATCGTCAGGCGGGTCCTGGCATGAATGAAGTGCGTGTGTTAGGAGATGGAAAATGAAACGCTACCTATTACTTGCCATGGTGCTGTTTATTGGCGGCTGTGCAACCCAAGATAAGTATGTACAGTGGGAAGATGTACCGCCTCCTACTTTCCCTAAGTTAACCGCTATTGGTTATGCGCCATTGGCGACTCAACCTGCGAAGGAACAGTCACAAAAAGTACTGATGGCGATGCAAGCTTCTAAAATTGTCGCTTATCGTGAATTAGCCGAACAAGTCTATGGTCAGAAGATCACCGCTAACAGCAGCGTGAGTGATTGGATGTTGACGGACGATAATGTTAAAGCGTCGGTTTCTGGAGTGATCCGTGGTGCGCGAGTCGTAAAGAGTTATCCCGCGGGTGATCATTATGTTACTGAGTTAGAACTTGATTTTGCTAAGGTATGGCAGTTGTATCAGCAACAGAGCCGTCCACAGCGGATAAAAGAAGTGACTTACTTTTAGTTAAAATGACAGTACGGTCATGAGAGAAAAGCCGCACATTTGTGCGGCTTTTCTTTGGCATTAACCGTGGGAATATTTCAAAGAATGTTGGAAAGGCGGTGTCATGCCTTTAAGTCATTGCCTAAACTCGAAATGGTCGAGGTTTTTCCTTTATCGTTATAGGTTAGGCTAGTGGCATTTCGGCTGGCCTGTAGCGCTTGGGCGAAACGATTTAGGCTAGCTAAATTCATTTCAATCAGGCTTGCATTTTGGGCGTTTAATTCTTTGCATTCAGCCAAGGCTTCTTTAACTGCGGCCATTTTATGGGAAAGCTCCCTCTGCTGAGTCAGCAGGGGTTTATCGCTGTGCTGGGCGATAAGGTTATCGTTTGCTTGAAGGTCCTTAAGGCAGAGGGACTTTTCAGCTGCAAGCGACAATAGCAAATCGGCGTTTTGGTCAACCAAAGCGCCTTTTTCCTTGAGTATTATTTGTTTAAGAACAGCCAAATGGGCGTGTTGTAAATCAACCAGTTTAGCTATTTCAGTCATAGTTACTCTTTATTAAGGTCATTTAACTCAGCTTCAAAGCTGGCAATATTAGCAGCTAATTTTTCGGGATCGATTTTATAGCGGCCTTCGGCAATGGCTTGTTTAATTTCGGCCACTTTCTTTTGGTCGACTTCAGGTAGGCTTGCCATTTTAGTCTGAGCTCCTTGTAATTGCTGAGCTTGAGCTGTAATGACAACTGAGTCGCTTCTTTGTGGTGGTGAAGATTTAGCCGCCACTTGTGCAGACTGTTCGCTGCTTGTCTTTGTTGCTCCTGAACGCACTTGTGAAGTGGTTCCGGTGTTGAGTTTGCTAATATCAATTGCCATGTTAGGCTCCAGCGTCGGGTATACGGGATTTCTTAACTGGGGTATCGGCAGCTTACAGAAAAGCTTTAGCGTATTTTACATTCTAACTTCAACTTCGCCAATGCCTATGACTATAGCATCTAATTCTTTGTTTGAACTGCTATTTTTAACTCTTATTTGATCACCTTTATTGCCATCCTGCAGGGCTTCTCCCATGGTTTTTAATACCAAAGAACTAGAGCGTGCATAAATAGAGACGGCATCATTTTTACAAACAAAGCAAAGATTATTGGCAAAGATAGGATAATTTTTGGCAACTCGGCGCTTAACGCGCACCCCGGAAAGTTGGCTTGGGTCATCAAATTGCATTCCACGTAAACTATTTTGATCTACATATTGCACCTCAATTTGATTTGGGGTGATGAGCTCCCCTGGTGCCAAAGTCTCCGTTGCAACGACGACTGGGAATAAAATATCCACGCGAACCGAGATAAAGATTTGCCAAGGATAGGCAAGATCCGGCGTATCACAACTCACTTTGATTGTATTGTTCCGGTTGATCTCACGCTCCGTTGCCATTTCGACTTTTATCGGGGTGTTGCATTGTGACGGTAACATCCGGGCATCAATCGCTTGGGGGGCGATATTCACTCTTGCATTGTCGGGTGGTGATATTTTTTCACGAATAAGTGCTTTAGCTAATTCGGATATCGCCGATATGGTGGGCACAACGGGCTCTGCCCATGCGGTTGTTGGCATTAACGTGGCGATAAGACTCAAAAAACAGACTAAATTTACTTTCATAATGAAGAGACTAGCTTGTAACGCCAGAATGCACCTATACTTTTACCAAGCTCGAAGCTGATGATACCTGTTTAATCTAGGGATCGGTGTCAGAAGTTTGACTCAGGTTCGACTGTATTTATCGATAATAAGATGTAAGCAATTAATATGCCTATACTCAAATGAGTCTTAGGGACGTACATAAACAGAGCAACAAGGCAGAGTTATGTCGAGTATTCTTGATTCAGTCAATAAACGAACCCAGCTCGTTGGTCAAAACCGTTTAGAACTTTTGTTATTTAAGTTAAATGGCCGTCAACGGTTCGGAATTAACGTGTTTAAGGTGAAAGAAGTCTTGCAGTGCCCGCCACTGACCGCTTTGCCTAAACTTAATCCCTATGTTAAAGGCGTCGCTCATATCCGTGGAACCACCATTTCTGTGATCGATTTGAGTGCTGCCACCGGGGGACGTCCACTCGCCAATACGGAAAATTGTTTCATTATTATTTCTGAATATAACCGCAGTGTTCAGGGTTTTTTGGTCAGTTCGGTTGAGCGCATCATCAATATGAACTGGGAGGCCATTATGCCGCCGCCCCAGGGAGCTGGCCGTTACTCTTATCTAACGGCTGTGACTGAGATTGAAGGTGAACTTGTTGAAATTCTTGATGTAGAAAAAATATTAGATGAAATTTCACCCGTCAAAACGGCGATCAGTGATGAAGTTAATGAGCAATTAACCCTAGATAGAACACAGCACTATCATATTATGGTTATCGATGATTCGGCTGTTGCACGTAAGCAAATTATTCGTTCACTAGAATCATTGAATCTACAAATCGACACGGCAAAAGATGGCCGCGAAGCCTTGGATAAGTTAAAAGCCATAGCGAGTGAAATGAATAATGTGGCGGATGAGATCCCGCTGATTATTTCAGATATTGAAATGCCTGAAATGGATGGTTACACCTTAACCGCCGAAATTCGAGATGATCCTAAACTCAAAAATATCAAAGTGGTACTACATACCTCTTTAAGTGGGGTGTTCAATCAAGCAATGGTGCAGAAAGTGGGGGCCAATGACTTTATTGCGAAGTTTAACCCTGATGAGCTAGCTGCGGCAGTGAACAAACATCTAAGTTTGTAAGTGATTGAGTATGGGTTAGTGTGTAGTTGAGCTTTACGCTATAATCTAGCCCTTATAACATGATGGTTTTGCACTTATTTTGGTGCTAGCTATAGGATTTAGGACGTGAATGTGCCAAATAAATCACTTGCTGAGGCTGAATATAATCAATTTAGGTTGTTCCTAGAACAACACAGCGGCATCGTACTGGGTGAAAATAAGCAATACCTAGTGCGCAGCCGTCTTGCTCCTTTGATGGGAAAATATAATCTTCCATCTTTGTCCGATGTGGTGAAACATTCGATGAAGCCAACGGAGCGCGCATTGAGGGCCGAGGTGATTGATGCGATGACAACTAATGAAACCCTATGGTTTCGTGACCGTTATCCATTCGAATTGCTGAATAATGTACTACTGCCCGAATACAGCCGTTTAGGTCGACCATTAAAAATCTGGTCTGCGGCTTGTTCATCTGGACAAGAACCTTATTCGTTGGCTATGACGATTTTGGAATACCAGCAAAAAAAACCAGGAGCACTTGCAGGTGGCGCTGCAATTCAAGCGACCGATTTATCCCCTTCCATGCTAGAGCGCTGTAAGAATGCGGAATATGATAGTCTCGCCTTAGCCCGTGGATTATCAGAGGAACGTAAACGTCAGTTTTTTGATCCCCTGCCTTCTGGCAATATGAAACTCAAAGACAATGTTAAGCGTTTAGTTAACTTTAGGGCCCATAACTTGCTTGAGAGTTATACCTTGCTTGGCAAGTTTGACATTATTTTTTGCCGCAATGTGCTGATCTACTTTGCTCCAGAGGCAAAAGCAAAAATTTTGCGGCAATTTGCTGCCGCTTTAAACCCTAAGGGCATTCTCTTTTTGGGGGCTTCTGAGTCGATTGCTGGATTAACGGATGAATTTGATATGGTCCGCTGTAATCCGGGTATTTATTATCAAAAGAAAACCTAACATATTAACTTAATTAAAAAATTACCGGCATCTGTCGGTAATTTTTTATGCCTCTGTTTACCATTATCACCGTTTACCTTTGTTTTTGTTATTTTGGCACATGAATTGCTTTATTCCCATGAGTGACACGATGGAGGCAATTTTATGGCGATCAACTTTGACAAGGCACTGGGTGTGCATCAATTCACTTTAGGTATACGTGCAGAACGTGCCGAAGTGATTTCAAGTAATATCGCAAATGCTGATACGCCACATTATAAAGCCCGCGATGTCGATTTTTCTGCAGCAATGCAAGTCGCCCGTAGCCAGCAGCAACAGCGAAATAGTCTAGAAATGACACCGAGCGAGCAGCACTTTGGCCTAGCTGAATTGACTGGGCAGTATGTTAAGTTTCGTGTTCCTAATCAACCCGATACCGGTGATGGCAATACTGTCGATATTCAGCAAGAGCAATCGGCATTTATGCAAAATGCCCTCGAGTATCAAATGTCATTGGGGTTTCTTGACAGCAAATTTAGCGGCATGAAAAAGGCACTGAGAGGGGATTAATCATGAGTTTATTTAGCATTTTTGATGTTGCAGGCTCAGGTATGTCGGCGCAATCGGTCAGGCTGAATACCACGGCGAGTAATATAGCTAACGCCGATGCAGTCTCCAGCAGTGTCGATAAAACCTACCGTTCCCGCCATCCTATTTTTGAAGCGGAAATGGCTAAAGCGCAAAGTCAGCAACAAGCTTCCCAGGGTGTTGCGGTAAAAGGCATAGTTGAGAGTGATAAACCCCTATTAAAGGAGTATTCGCCGGATCATCCGATGGCGGATACTGATGGCTTTATTTACAAGCCGAATGTGAATGTCATGGAAGAAATGGCAGATATGATATCTGCTTCGCGCTCATATCAAATGAATGTTCAAGTCGCTGAAGCAGCTAAATCAATGCTGCAACAAACACTTGGGATGGGTAAATAATATGCGTTCTTTAGGAGGTCAGCTGTGAGCCTCATTAACCAAGTTAACCAAGCGTCGACGCAGACGACTCAGGCTAAGAGTCAATCGAATACTGTGACGACAAATACGACAACTAGTTCAACGGGTAATCCGTTTTTAGATGGCATCCGTTTGCCTAAAGAGTCGATTGTCCCTGAAGCGAAGAGTCAGCAATTAAGTCAAGATGATTTCTTCTCGCTACTCAGCCAACAATTGTCCATGCAAGATCCTTTCAAACCCGTAGACAATGACCAGATGATTGCGCAAATGGCCTCTTTCTCAACTGTGGATGGTATTTCAAAATTAAATGATGAAATTGTCAATTTAAACAGTGTGATGACATCTAGCCAGGCTTTGCAGGCGTCTGGGCTTGTGGGACGCAAAGTACTGATCCCAACGGATACTGGCAATATTTCAGCTGAGAGTCCAACCATGAAAGGGGTGATCAGTACTCCCGATAAAATTCCGGTCATCAACGTTCGTGTTGAGGATGCGAAAGGGCAGGTTATTAGCACATTTACTGTGGATGGCAGCGAAGGCGGTAACGTGGCAGTGAATTGGGATGGATTAGATAAAAATGGTCAGCCCGTCGCGGCAGGGAATTACTCGATTAAAGCCAGTGGGTTAGTCGATGGAGAATCACAGGACTTAGCTGTGTCCACCTATGCCCATGTGACCAGTGTTTCCCTCGGTACCGCTAGCACAGGTGCGATTTTAAACCTGAGGGGCGGTATGGGGATCAAGTTGTCTGATGTCTTGGCCGTGTCTGAAACTTAATATTGTCAGTATTTGGATTGGGCGTTAGTCGTCCGCAATTGAATTGAGTCAAATGTAGAGGTGAATTATGTCGTTTAACATTGCATTGAGTGGCATTTCGGCCGCACAGAAAGATTTAAACACTACGGCGAACAACATCGCGAATGCTAACACCATTGGTTTTAAAGAATCGCGTGCTGAATTTGCGGATGTTTACGCTAATTCGATTTTTTCTAACTCAAAGACGGCTGTTGGTGGTGGTGTGGCGACGAGCCAAGTCGCTCAGCAGTTCCATCAAGGTAGTTTGCAACTAACCAGTAACTCCCTCGATATGGCGATCAAAGGGGGCGGTTTTTTCGTTACCGCTTCTGAGCTAGGTACATTAGACCATTCGTTTACCCGCGCGGGGGCGTTTAAGGTTGACAAGAATAATTATATGGTTGATTCAGCTGGTAATTACTTGCAAACATTCCCCGTTGATAAAGAGGGGAATTCAACCTCTGTTAGCCTAACAACCGCTAGGCCGGTACAGATCCCCGATACTGCGGGCAGTCCAGTCAAGAGTGAAAACGTCAGCTTGCAGATGAATTTAAATGCGAAAGAAAGTGCACTCGATCCAGCCGCATTTGATCCACTCGATCCGAAAACTTATAACAACGTCACCTCAATGACAATATATGACTCACTCGGTGAGCCACATATCATGACGACCTATTTTGTTAAGCCTACTAATGGTTCATATAACGGTGAAAGCAACTGGGTTGCCTACTACGCCGTTGATGGTAAACAAGTGGACGTATCGGGACCTGCGGGCTCTTATCAAACAGATACTACGGGCGATGGCAGCCCAGATGCAACGAGTTCGGCTCAGACGACTGGGGGTTGGAAAGGCTCTGTCTTAAAGTTCAACTCGGTGGGGGTGTATACAGGTAGCGATCCCGCGACGGTCACCACAGAAACCCTAGGTATTGGTGGTGCAGGTGTTCTGGGGGCTGGAGCCGATGGCACCCAGACCTTAACGATTAAGTTTAACGCACCGACTCAATATGCAGCCCCTTTTGCTGCGACGGAACTGACCCAGGACGGTACGACAGTAGGTCGTTTAACTAACGTTGAGATTGGTGAAGATGGCCTCATCACGGCGAGCTATTCTAACGGCTCTACAGTGCCGTTAGCCCGTGTGGCATTAGTGCGCTTTGCTAACGAGCAAGGTTTGACCCAAGTGGGTAATACCTCATGGAAGGCGAGTTTAGAATCGGGCCCAGCATTAGCGGGTGAGGCCAATAGCGGTACTTTCGGTAGCATTAGTTCATCGGCATTGGAACAGTCGAACATCGACTTAACCACTGAGCTAGTGGATCTTATTTCCGCGCAGCGTAACTTCCAAGCGAACTCTCGAACGCTGGAAGTCAATAACACCCTGCAACAGACTGTATTGCAAATCCGTTAATCCTATCTTTGCTGTACTAAGTGTTGCCGCCAGCGGCAACACTTAGCCTCTTTTGGGCTTCCCCAGATTTTTCCTTTCTATTTATCCAATTTATCAATCGATTAGCAGCTTGTTTTTGTTGGCATGATGCTTGCTTTGTTATCGTCAGGTAGAAAATTTGACGGAGCCGTCTGTGGACAAATTCCTGTATATCTCCATGAGTGGGGCTAAGCAAAATATGAATGAGTTGGCGCTACGTGCCAACAACTTAGCCAACGCTAATACCGATGGATTTAAATCGGATATGGCCCAAGCCAGAACGATGCAAGCCTTTGGTGAAGGATTGCCATCTCGGGCGTTCGCCATGGTTGAAACGCCGTCTGCTAATTTTCGTTCTGGTCCGATTAAAACCACAGGGCGAGATCTTGACGTTGCCATTAAGGGCGATGGTTGGTTCGCGGTTCAGGCCCAAGATGGCGGCGAGGCATATACCCGCTCCGGCAGCTTAAGTTTTGATTCGACAGGTTTACTGCATAACGACAGGGGAAACCCTGTGATGGGGGATGCGGGGCCAATAGTATTGCCTCTGCCGATTGACAAAGTGTCAATTTCCCAAGATGGCATTATTTCCGTTCGTCCCCAAGGTGCAACTGCGGATGTGGTGGAGGAAGTGGGCAGATTAAAACTCGTAAATCCTGGCAATGCCCAGATGATGCGTGGCGAGGACGGCTTATTTCGCTTAGTGTCGGGCAATGATGCGCCAGCCGACCCTAGTGTCTATGTTGAGAGCGGTGCGGTGGAGGGGAGTAACGTTAATCCGGTAGATGAAATGGTGTCTTTGATTGACCTACAGCGCCAGTTTGAATTGCAAGTCAAGATGATGAAAACCGCGGAAGAAAACGATCGCGCTTCATCTTCATTAATGCGTATTAGTTAGGAGATAGATTATGCATCCGGCGTTATGGATTAGTAAAACTGGCTTAGACGCACAGCAAACCGACATTGCGGTGATTTCAAACAACGTCGCCAACGCCAGCACTGTGGGTTACAAAAAGAGCCGCGCAGTATTTGAAGATTTGTTATATCAAACCGTTAACCAAGCGGGGGGCATCAGTTCCTCTAACACTAAACTACCCAATGGGTTAAATCTTGGTGCGGGTACTAAGGTTGTCGCCACTCAAAAAATGTTCACTCAAGGCAATATGCTGACAACGGATAATTCACTCGATTTGATGATTGAAGGCCCTGGCTTTTTTGAAGTGCAATTACCCGATGGCACCACGGCCTATACCCGCAATGGGCAATTTACCTTGGATGATACTGGACAGATAGTTACGCCAGGTTCTGGGTATGTGCTGCAGCCTGCGATCACCATTCCAGATGATGCCACCAGTATTACGGTTTCCTCCGAAGGCGAAGTGTCAGTAAAAACACCGGGTGCCGCTGAAAATCAGGTGGTGGGTCAGCTCAGTATGTCGGATTTTATTAACCCATCGGGTCTCGATCCTATGGGGCAAAACCTCTACACCGAGACGGGGGCAAGCGGCACACCTATTCAAGGAACGGCTTCGCTCGATGGAATGGGTGCCATTCGTCAAGGCGCGTTAGAAACCTCTAACGTCAATGTGACCGAAGAGCTTGTGAATCTAATTGAAAGTCAGCGTATCTATGAGATGAATTCCAAAGTGATCTCAGCGGTAGATCAGATGCTGGCTTATGTGAATCAGAACCTATAAGAGGCACATATCATGGCTAGGTATTTCATATTGGCCGCGGCTCTCTTGCTTACAGCTTGCAGTTCGACGCAAAAAAGCCGATTGCAGATGATCCTTTCTATGCACCGGTTTACCCCGAAGCGCCGCCAACCAAAATTGCCGCAACGGGATCCATTTACCAAGATAGCCAAGCGGCCAGTCTCTATTCGGATATTCGCGCCCATAAAGTGGGTGACATCATCACTATCGTGTTGAAGGAAGCGACTCAGGCGAAAAAGAGTGCGGGTAATCAGATCAAAAAAGGCTCTGATATGTCGCTCGATCCTCTCTATGCGGGTGGCGGCAATGTGACCATTAGTGGTGTGCCAATCGATTTACGCTACAAAGACAGCATGAACACTAAGCGGGAATCCGATGCCGATCAAAGCAATAGCTTAGATGGCAGTATCTCCGCGAACGTGATGCAAGTACTCAATAACGGCAACTTAGTCGTACGCGGTGAAAAATGGATTTCCATTAATCACGGCGATGAGTTTATCCGAGTGACCGGCATAGTGCGTTCACAGGATATCAAACCTGATAACACTATCGATTCAACCCGTATGGCCAATGCGCGTATTCAATACAGCGGTACTGGTACCTTCGCCGATGCGCAAAAGGTGGGCTGGTTAAGCCAGTTCTTTATGAGCGATTGGTGGCCCTTCTAAGGAGTCGTATCATGAAATTGAAACTGATTTTAGCGGTTGCCATGCTGGCGTTTTCACTTCCAAGCCAAGCAGAGCGCATTAAAGATATTGCCAATGTTCAAGGGGTTCGTAGCAACCAATTGATTGGTTACGGCTTAGTCGTCGGTTTACCGGGCACGGGTGAGAAGACCCGTTATACCGAGCAGACTTTTACCACCATGCTGAAAAACTTTGGGATCAACTTACCCGATAATTTCAGGCCTAAAATCAAGAACGTTGCCGTGGTTGCTGTGCATGCGGATATGCCAGCGTTTATTAAGCCAGGTCAAGATCTAGACGTTACCGTCTCGAGTCTCGGTGAAGCCAAAAGTCTACGTGGTGGCACCCTATTGCAAACCTTCCTTAAAGGGGTGGATGGCAATGTGTATGCAATTGCCCAGGGCAGTCTCGTGGTCAGTGGTTTTAGTGCCGATGGCTTAGACGGTTCAAAGGTCATTCAAAATACCCCAACGGTAGGACGTATTCCTAACGGTGCGATTGTGGAGCGCAGTGTTGCCACGCCATTTTCAACTGGCGATTATTTGACGTTCAATCTACGCCGCTCCGATTTTTCCACCGCACAGCGAATGGCCGATGCCATTAATGAGCTGCTCGGGCCCGATATGGCCCGCCCATTGGATGCAACTTCAGTACAAGTGAGTGCGCCAAGGGATGTGTCACAACGAGTTTCTTTCCTTGCGACCTTAGAAAATATTGATGTAGAACCTGCAGATGAATCAGCCAAAGTGATTGTTAACTCACGGACTGGCACCATTGTGGTAGGGCAAAACGTCAAGTTACTGCCGGCGGCTGTGACCCATGGTGGACTCACAGTCACAATTGCCGAAGCGACCCAAGTTTCTCAACCAAATGCGTTAGCGAATGGCCAAACAACCGTTACCAGCAACAGTACTATTAATGCCACTGAAAGCGATCGTCGGATGTTTATGTTTAATCCTGGCACGACCTTAGATGAGTTAGTCAGAGCGGTAAACTTAGTGGGCGCGGCGCCGTCAGATGTGCTTGCTATCCTCGAAGCATTAAAAGTGGCAGGTGCTTTGCATGGTGAACTTATCATCATCTAATTTCTGTCGGGAAAATCATGGAAAAGCTTTCAAGTTCATCACATTTTCTTGATCTGGGCAGCCTAGATTCGCTGCGTGTCCAGGCTCAGAAAGATGAGAAGGGTGCCTTGAAAAAAGTCGCCCAACAGTTTGAAGGCGTTTTTGTGCAAATGCTGATGAAAAGTATGCGGGATGCCAATGCCGTGTTCGAATCAGACAGCCCACTGAACAGTCAATACACAAAGTTCTATGAGCAGATGCGTGATCAGCAGTTATCTGTCGATTTATCGGATAAAGGCGTACTCGGCCTTGCGGATATGATGGTGCAGCAGTTATCGCCAGAATCGAGCCAATTCACCCCAGCTTCCGTGCTGCGTAATGATGGCGGTTCGAAACTGCAACATGATGATAAATCTCTTAATATTCCAGCACAAAGCGTTTCGGCATCGAATGCTTTGGGTGAGGAGACTAAGACCGATGCACTGACTGGTGTACCAGCGTCGATTGTTCGACCCAGTTTTGAAGCTGAAAATGCCGATGGGGTAACATCCTCATTAGACATAGATAAACCTGAGCGGTTATTGGCCATAGATGCCCCCAAACCTACTTGGTCTGAACAGCCGTTGTCACCCATTGAGCCTGTGATAAGCGGCCAAATCTTGCCTACGGCGGCATTTAGGGAAACCCAAAAAACACTTAAGTTTGGCAGTCGAGAAGAATTTTTGGCAACCCTATATCCCCATGCAGAAAAGGCGGCAAAAGCTTTGGGGACAAAACCCGAAGTCCTCTTGGCACAATCGGCATTAGAAACGGGTTGGGGACAGAAAATTGTTCGTGGCAATAATGGTGCTCCTAGCCATAACTTATTCAATATTAAAGCAGATCGCCGCTGGCAAGGGGATAAAGCGAACGTGAGTACCTTGGAGTTTGAACAGGGTATTGCCGTGAGACAAAAAGCCGATTTTCGGGTTTACACCGATTTTGAGCACAGTTTTAATGATTTTGTCTCCTTTATTGCCGATGGTGATCGTTATCAAGACGCGAAGAAAGTGGCGGCTTCACCGAGCCAATTTATCCGTGCATTGCAGGATGCTGGCTATGCTACCGATCCTAAATATGCTGAAAAAGTCATCAAAGTGATGCAGTCCATCAGTGAAGAACTGAAGTCGATACTGCCAGGAGAAGACAAATGATCATTCTTCATAGGATGTTAGTTTTGAGGAGTATCGGCTAATGGCTATCGATCTATTAACTATTGCCCGTACCGGTGTGCTGGCTTCCCAATCCCAATTGGGGGTCACCAGTAATAATATCGCCAATGCTAATACCGCGGGTTATCACAGACAAGTGGCCACTCAGACCACCTTAGAATCCCAACGTCTTGGTAATAGCTTTTACGGTACTGGCACTTATGTATCTGATGTAAAACGTATTTATAATGATTATGCGGCAAGGGAATTGCGCATAGGCCAAACAACATTAAGTGGCGCAGAAGCGAGCTATGGCAAGTTGAGTGAACTGGATCAACTGTTTTCTCAAATTGGCAAGATTGTGCCACAGAGTTTAAATGAGCTGTTTTCTGGCCTAAACAGCCTAGCGGACCTGCCCGCTGACTTAGGCATTCGTAGCTCAACCTTGAATGATGCCAAACAATTGGCGAGCAGCTTGAATCAGATGCAGGCGAATTTGAATGGTCAACTTAGTCAAACCAATGATCAAATCACAGGTATGACTAAGCGCATCAATGAGATCAGTACCGAGCTTGCCAATTTAAACCTCGAGTTGATGAAGTCGCCAAATCAAGATGCCATGTTGCTCGATAAGCAAGATGCCCTAGTCCAAGAGCTGAGCCAATATGCACAGGTGAATGTGATCCCCCTAGACAATGGCGCCAAAAGCATCATGTTGGGCGGGTCTGTCATGTTGGTTTCCGGTGAAATTGCGATGACGATGGACACTAAAACAGGCGATCCATTCCCCAATGAGTTGCAGTTGATGTCAAGCATTGGCTCGCAAAGCGTTCCCGCCGATCCCAGTAAATTGGGTGGTCAGTTAGGTGCGCTGTTTGAATACCGTGAACAAACCTTAATTCCTGCTGGCCTTGAGCTTGACCAGCTGGCCTTAGGCGTAGCCGATAGCTTTAATAAATTACAAGCCCAGGGATTTGATCTTAATGGTCAAGTGGGCGCGGATATCTTCAAAGATATCAACGATCCGTTAATGTCATTGGGGCGAGCTGGTGGGTATTCAGATAATACGGGTAACGCAACTTTAGGTGTCAACATCGATGACACTAATTTGTTGACGGGCGGAGCCTACGAATTGTCGTTTACCGCTCCAGCGACCTATGAGCTTAGGGACACGCAATCGGGGGCTATCACCCCATTGACCTTAAACGGGTCTAAGTTAGAAGGTGGCGCCGGATTTTCTATCGATATTAAAGCGGGTGCCATGGCATCGGGGGACAGGTTTGCAATCCGTCCGACGGCAGGAGCTGCCAATGGTATTGAAGTTGTGATGACAGATCCTAAGGGCATTGCGGCGGCTTCACCTAAAATCACCCCAGATACGGCGAACTCGGGTAATACTCAAGTCAAATTAACGCAGATCAGTAATCGCAGCGCCGCAAATTTCCCTGTGACTGGCAGTGAGTTGACTATTCAACTCGATACCACAGCTGTTCCTCCAACCTATGAAGCCTTCGATGCCACAGGTGCATCACTCGGTGCCGCCGCACCTTATACGCCTCCGAGTATCAGTGCCTTTGGTTTTACCTTTGAGGTTGACAGCAGTGCCGCGGCCAGTAACGACAGGTTTACCTTTGATTTATCCTTCGCCGAGGGAGATAACTCTAACGCAGTGGCTATGGCGAAGATGAGTGAAACCAAAGTGATGAATGGCGGTAAGTCAACCCTCGCAGATGTTTTTGAAAATACTAAGCTCGACATCGGCAGCAAGACAAAAGCCGCCGAAGTGCGAGTGGGCAGTGCCGAAGCCGTGTATCAACAAGCCTATGCGAGAGTTGAAAGCGAATCGGGGGTTAACTTAGATGAAGAAGCCGCCAATTTAATGCGTTTTCAGCAAGCCTATCAAGCCTCTGCGCGGATCATGACGACCGCTCAGGAAATTTTTGACACCCTATTGACCTCAGTGCGTTAGGAGATTTAACCATGAGATTATCATCCGCGCAGATCTTCAATCAAAGCATTAGTAGTGTGCTGCAAAAGCAAACGGCGACGAGCAAGATCCTCGATCAATTAAGCACAGGTAAGAAAGTGAATACCGCTGGCGATGATCCTGTGGCGGCATTAGGGATCGATAATCTGAACCAGAAAAATGCGTTAGTCGATCAATTTATGAAGAATATTGACTACGCAACTAATCGCCTCAGCGTGGCAGAGAGCAAGTTAGGCAGTGCTGAAGATTTGACTGGCTCGATGCGGGAGCAAGTCATGCGAGCGGTAAACGGCACACTCTCTGGAACTGAGCGGCAAATGATTGCCGATGAGATGAAAGGAAGTCTAGATGAGTTGCTTTCTATCGCCAATAGCAAGGATGAATCGGGGAATTACCTGTTTTCAGGATTCAGTACAGATAAAGAACCCTTTGCCTTTGATAACTCAACACCGCCCCAAATCGTCTATAGCGGTGATTCTGGTACCCGAAACAGCTTAGTCCAATCAGGCGTTGCCCTTGGTACTAATGTTCCCGGTGATATGGCGTTTATGAAAGCCCCAAATGGGCTTGGTGATTTTAGCGTCAATTATTTGGCCAGCCAGCAGGGGGGATTTAGTGTTAAAACGGCAGAAGTTGCCGATCAATCAACATATGTAGCTGATACATATGTGTTTAATTTCACGGACAACGGTGCTGGTGGAGTCAATTTACAGGTACTAGATTCGGCGAATAATCCGGTGGCAAACGTCGCGAATTTTGATGCAAGCGCTCCAGTCAGTTTTAATGGAATTGAAGTCAGAATTGATGGCAAACCCAGTGCTGGTGACAGTTTTAGCATGGAACCTCAGGCTGAGGTGAGCATTTTTGATACTCTCAGCAATGCCATCGCCTTGATCGAGGATCCTAATTCTGCCAATACCCCACAAGGTCGAGCGCAGTTGGCACAGATATTGAATAATATTGATAGTGGCGTCAATCAGATGAGTTCCGCCAGAAGTGTGGCGGGAAATAATCTGAAAGCCGTCGAAAGTTATGAAGAGACTCACACAGAGGAGAAAGTGGTGAATACATCCGCACTCTCTTTATTGGAAGATCTCGATTATGCGTCAGCGATTACGGAATTTGAAAAGCAACAGCTTGCATTGAACGCAGTCTCTAGCGTGTTTAGTAAAGTGGGTTCTGTTTCCCTGTTTGACTTTATTTAACAGAAAGCACCATACCCAAGATCTGTAAGATAATTTGTTAACAATTTTAGCCAAGCTCCAAGCCTTGGCTGTATAACTAGGAAGAGGAACTCAACATGGCTATTACCGTTAATACTAACGTAACATCCTTAAAAGCACAGAAAAACTTGAATACGTCAAGTGGTGCCTTAGCAACATCAATGGAACGCTTGTCCAGCGGTCTTCGTATTAACAGTGCGAAAGATGACGCGGCAGGTTTAGCTATTTCTAACCGGTTGAACTCGCAAGTTCGTGGTTTGGAAGTTGGTATGCGTAACGCCAATGATGGTATTTCAGTTGCACAGGTAGCTGAAGGTGCTATGCAAGAGCAAACAAATATGCTGCAGCGTATGCGTGACCTAGCAGTACAATCAGTTAACGGTGCAAACTCCACCAGTGACAAAGATGCACTACAAGCTGAGATTGATCAGTTGACCTCAGAAATTACGGCGATTTCTAACTCTACAGCGTTTGGTGATACTAAATTATTGAGTGGTGGATTTACCGCCAAAAATTTCCAAGTAGGCCACCAAGAGGGAGAAACAATATCAATAACGATAACAGCTACAGATGCTACTACTTTAGGTGTTAATGCTTTAGTTGTGTCTAATGACGGCGCCGCATCAACCGCGATAGCCGCAATTGATACAGCATTAACTAGTATTGATACTCAACGTGCTAAGTTAGGTGCCGTACAAAATCGCTTAGCGCATAATATTAGTAACAGTGCTAATACTCAGGCTAACGTGGCTGATGCAAAATCGCGTATTGTGGATGTTGATTTTGCGAAAGAAACTGCCACCATGACTAAGAACCAAGTGTTACAACAAACGGGTTCGAGCATGTTAGCACAGGCTAATCAGCTTCCCCAGGTAGCATTATCTCTACTTGGTTAATAAAGCTTACCACTGATTGTGGATAAATGTTGTTGCCTGCACATTAGTTATGTCGAAAGATAAGCTAATTGATATGCAGGCAAGCCTTTTTGTTAGTTCGCAATTAATTTTATGTAAAAAGACAAAAAAATTTCTAAAGATAAAATAATAGTGGCCGTTATATAAACTGTAACCAATAAGACCGGCCTGGCTTAACGAGGCAGGTAAGTAGATTTAGCCAGGAATAAAGAGGAATCGCATCATGGCCATTACAGTCAACACTAACGTCACATCATTAAAAGCTCAGAAAAATTTGAATTCTCAAGTGGCGCGTTAGACTACTTCAATGGAGACG
>NZ_AFOZ01000013.1 GCF_000217915.1 Shewanella sp. HN-41
GTCGATACGGAGTCCCTACGTGTGGGTGAGAGTAACGAATTGAAGTATTAGCCCAAGGCGCGGGTATCTTCTATACCTCTCCTGCACCGGGTGAACCTGACTTCGTGAAAGAAGGTGATATTGTCACTGTTGAGCAAACTTTAGCGCTGACAGAAGCGATGAAGATGTTCTCACAGGTCAACTTGGCAGGCTTTAACCGCCAAGGTGCCGTACTCTATCCTGAGGATCAGAAGTATCGCATCGAGCGCATCCTGAACAGCAATGGTCAGCAAGTGTCTCAAGGTGACTTACTGTTTGTGGTATCACCGGTAGAAGCTTAAGCATTCTAGCCAAACGATATTCAATACCCGCCACTGGCGGGTATTTTTTTATCTCTTTGTTAAGCTATAGGGCGGGCGATTGGTATTATCACCGCATCGCATATACACTTTTTAAATCTAAATCAGCTAAGTCTTGTGTTTACTTGAGAATATTGATGAGTATTCGGTATTGGTTGCTAGCCTTATGTCTGTCTTCACCTCTGCAGGCATATGCCGAGCATTTGGCTTCGACCTATTTAAGATCGGCGGAGGAAAGTGCCGGAACCAGTGAAAAAGTTATTCGCTACTGCGTTGACCCTGACTGGTTGCCCTATGAGGCCATTCGTGATGGCAAACATGTGGGTATATCCTCCGACTATATCCAATACATTCAATTCCACACGCCATTAAAATTCAGTTTGGTTATCACAGGTTCTTGGAGCGAAACCTTGTCTTTCTTGAAGAATGGGCGTTGCGACTTGACCCCATTACTCAATAAAACTGCTTTGCGGGAGCAATATTTGCACTTTAGCCAAGTGTATTTCCGTTCGCCTAATGTGCTGGTATCTCTGATGGAACAACCCTTTTTGCAGGGGTTTGACAACATAGGTGGGCGTATTTTAGCTGTGCCTAAGGGGTATCGATTGGCGGAATATATCCATCATTATTATCCCCAAGTTCAGACGATCACCGTGGATAATGAGCCTGAGGGGCTGGAGGCTGTGCTTGCCAAACAAGCGGATCTGTTTGTGGGTTCAATGTATTCCGTGAATGCCTATATCCAACAAACGGGTTTCAATCACCTTAAAATTGCCGGTTGGGGTGGGCCCGAGGATGAATTACGCATAGGTGTCAGTTTAGGAAATGAGGCATTGTTACCTATCATCAATCAAGCCCTCGAGACTATCAGTGAACTTGAACATATTGAAATTTATCGAAAATGGAATAATGTTACTATTATCGATGAAACCAATTATCGACTGATCTACCAAATCATTGCCGCTACCTTGTTTATCCTTCTCCTCCTCGGTTCACGCACTTACTTGATGATTCAATATAACCGCCGCTTAACGAGCAAAAACCTACAGTTAGAAAGGTTGCATCAGCAACTTGAGGAAAAGAATACCGAGCTGGAGTTTTTATCGACCCATGATCCCCTGACTAAGCTTTATAATCGACATTACTTCGATCGACATTTTATGGATGATCATCGGGCATCGGAGCATGTGGATCCCGCCATATGCTTGGTGATGGTGGATATCGACTACTTTAAAGAAATTAATGACACTAATGGCCACTCCATAGGCGATAAAATTCTTATCGAACTCTCAGCCGTATTACAACACTGTGTGCGTGATTGCGATGTGGTTGCACGTTGGGGCGGGGAGGAGTTTGTGATCCTTTGCCATCAATCCTCACTCCCCTTGATTCAGTCATTATGTCAAAGGATCGTAGGGACGATACGGGAGCATGAATTCAGTGATGGCGTGCACTTAACCTGCAGTTTTGGCATCGCAAAGCTGATGGAAAATGAGCCGATGCAATCCTGTTTCGAGCGAGCAGATAGGGCATTATATCGAGCTAAAGTACAAGGCAGAGACCAAGTTTGTGTCGATGAGGTGCTCTAACCTATATCAATTTGACGTTAATCTGTGATTTAGTCTCGGCATTTGTCATTTTAATTAAGGGAATCCACATTTATCCGATTAATTGACCCGAGTTTAATGTTAATAGCTTACCGTTGTTACAGGTGACAGGGGGCTCAGGAAGCTGTTTTTGTGTACCCGTAGGCGGTAAAAGGCGGGAAAAACATCAATATCATTTGAAATCCGCTATTTTCTCAGGTTTTTATCAGTTGTTTGAAATTTAAGCTGAAGTATTTTATTTGGTTGTTTTCATGTGTTTTTCTTCGAATATTTTTCAATTTTATCGCCACTTTATTGTGAAAATGTGCAAGAGCCATTTGCGCAGAGCTAGGTTCCAATTTACAATATGCGCCTAAAATAATCTGATGTGCGGTGTGTCGGTTGTTTGTCGCATACTCCGTCTACTTCTTAAACTAATCATTAAAGTTGAATCATGACCGAATTATCCAAATACAGAAACATTGGTATCTTCGCTCACGTTGACGCGGGTAAAACCACGACCACCGAGCGTATCCTTAAGCTAACCGGTAAAATCCATAAAATCGGTGAAGTTCACGATGGTGAATCTACTACTGACTTCATGGTACAGGAAGCTGAGCGCGGTATTACTATTCAGTCTGCTGCCGTAAGTTGCTTCTGGAAAGATCACCGTTTCAACGTTATTGACACCCCTGGGCACGTTGACTTCACAGTTGAAGTTTATCGTTCTCTGAAAGTGCTTGATGGCGGTATCGGTGTATTCTGTGGTTCTGGTGGTGTTGAGCCACAATCAGAAACTAACTGGCGCTATGCGAACGAATCTGAAGTTGCTCGTATCATCTTCGTAAACAAGTTAGACCGTATGGGTGCTGACTTCCTACGTGTTGTTAAGCAAACTAAAGACGTGTTAGCGGCTAACCCACTGGTTATGGTTCTGCCAATCGGTATCGAAGACGAATTTACGGGTGTTGTTGACCTGCTAACTCGTAAAGCTTACGTGTGGGATGATTCTGGTTTACCAGAAAACTACACAGTAACAGACGTTCCTGCTGACATGGTTGACCAAGTTGAAGAATACCGTGAAATGCTGATCGAGACTGCTGTTGAGCAGGACGAT
Source organism: Shewanella sp. HN-41 (assembly GCF_000217915.1). Classification (GTDB taxonomy): domain Bacteria; phylum Pseudomonadota; class Gammaproteobacteria; order Enterobacterales; family Shewanellaceae; genus Shewanella. Next base: position 3,042 of record NZ_AFOZ01000013.1, read on the forward strand.
GCAATCATGGAAGCTTACATGGAAGGCGAAGAGCCATCTTTGGAAGACATCAAGCGTTGTATCCGTGCGGGTACTCGTACTATGGCATTCTTCCCAACATACTGTGGTTCTGCGTTCAAGAACAAAGGTATGCAACTGGTTCTGGATGCTGTTGTTGATTACTTACCAGCACCAGATGAAGTTGATCCACAGCCTTTGACTGATGAAGAAGGTAACGAAACTGGCGAATACGCTATCGTTTCTGCCGATGAGCCATTGAAAGCGTTAGCGTTCAAGATCATGGATGACCGTTTCGGTGCCCTGACTTTCGTTCGTCTCTACTCAGGTCAACTGAAGAAGGGTGACACCATCCTAAACAGCGCGACGGGTAAAACTGAGCGTATCGGCCGTATGTGCGAAATGTACGCTGACGACCGTATCGAAATTGAATCTGCTCAAGCTGGCGACATTATCGCTATCGTGGGCATGAAGAACGTGCAAACTGGTCACACTCTGTGTGATGTTAAGCACCCATGTACATTAGAAGCCATGGTGTTCCCTGAGCCAGTAATTTCTATTGCTGTTGCGCCAAAAGATAAAGGCGGCTCTGAGAAAATGGGTATCGCTATCGGTAAGATGATCGCTGAAGATCCATCATTCCGCGTAGAAACTGACGAAGATTCAGGTGAAACCATCCTTAAAGGTATGGGTGAACTTCACTTAGATATTAAAGTAGACATCCTGAAGCGTACTTACGGTGTTGAGTTGATCGTAGGTGAGCCACAAGTGGCCTACCGTGAAACTATTACTCAAATGGTTGAAGACCAATACACCCACAAGAAACAATCTGGTGGTTCTGGTCAATTCGGTAAGATCGAATACATCATCCGCCCAGGTGAGCCAAACACTGGTTTCGTATTCAAATCTTCAGTTGTAGGTGGTAGCGTTCCTAAGGAATTCTGGCCTGCAGTTGAGAAAGGTTTCGCGAGCATGATGAACACTGGTACTATCGCTGGCTTCCCAGTGTTAGACGTAGAGTTCGAATTAACTGACGGTGCTTACCACGCAGTTGACTCATCAGCCATCGCGTTCGAAATCGCTGCTAAAGCGGCATTCCGTCAGTCTATCGCTAAAGCTAAACCACAACTTCTTGAGCCAATCATGAAAGTTGACGTGTTCAGCCCAGAAGACAACGTGGGTGACGTGATCGGTGACTTAAACCGTCGTCGCGGCATGATCAAAGACCAAATCGCAGGTGTGACTGGTGTTCGTATCAAGGCTGACGTACCGTTATCAGAAATGTTCGGTTACATCGGTTCACTACGTACAATGACTTCTGGTCGTGGTCAGTTCTCTATGGAGTTCTCACACTACACGCCATGTCCAAACAGCGTATCTGAAAAAGTGGTTGCTCAAGTTAAAGAGCGTAAAGCTGCTGAAGCTAAGAAGTAATTCTTAACTCGACACGCATAGAGACCGCTGCTAAGCCCTAGGCTAGCAGCGTTTTTTTTATGGGCGATACTTTGGTTGACGGTTGACGGTTGACGGTTGACGGTTGACGGTTGACGGTTGACGGTTGACGGATTCTTAGGACTCGGTCTTTTGTTTACTTAATTCCAGTAGGGCATTGGCTGCGGGGGTTAAGGGTAAACTCTGGCGCCAAATCAGGGCTAAGTCCCAGGTCATGGCGGGTTGCATGGGTTTAAAGACCAGTTTGCTGGTACTTAACCTATGGCATATGGGTTCTGGTAAAATCGCTACCCCCATATCGGCTTCGACCATGGCCGCAAGAAAGTCCCATTGGCCACTGCGAAAGGCGATATTCAATTGCACGCCAGCCTTACGACTGAGCCTATTTATCAACTTAGCGAGGGAGAAGTCCTCGTTATAGAGAATAAAGGGATAAGGCTCAAAATCCTGCCATTTGATCTGGGGTTTATCGGCTAGGGGATGCCCCTCGGGTATGCAGGCGAGTAAAGGATACTTAGTGAGGGGTTGGTTCACCAGTTCGACTTCATGGGTGGTCGGCAGCGCGGTAAAGGCGATATCTAAGCTGTTGTTCAGCAGGGCCTGTTCGCAGCCAAAACCGCCGTATTCATACATTTGCAGTTCAATTCCCGGATAGCGCCTCCGGTAGCTGGTCAACAGACTGATAATCAAGCTGCTCATCATTGGGCATACGCCCAGTCTAAGCCGCCCCGATTTTAGGCCACTCAGGTTACTCATATCCTCCTGCAATCTATGCCATTGGCCGAGGATTTCCCGCGCGCTGTGCTCAAATATTTGTCCCGCCTGGGTGAGCTCTACCTTTTGATTGTTACGGATAAGCAGTGTCTCTCCCAAACTCTCTTCGAGCCTTTGGATGATCTTGCTGAGCGTCGGTTGGGTGATAAAGCATTTTTGGGCGGCACGGGTGAAGTTTTCCGTTTCGACCAGAATCAAAAAACATTGCAAGGTCTTGATTGGAATGTTCATGCTGAAATGGAATCCATTGTATGGCGTTAATTCATTTTACTGATGATGGCCTAAGTATTACTTTGAGCTTGTTAACAGAACAGGAGATTTATCGATGAAATTCACATCAAGTTTATGGGTAGGGGCTTTGTGGCAGGCGGCTATGCCTGAGGCAAAGAATGTGCAAACAGCTAAAACGGCGCAAACCAGATTAACGGCTCCAGCGGGTGATTTGCATAAAGCAAAACAACAAGTAAACCCAGCCTAGGCTGGGTTTTTACTTTTTTAGTATTCTTCGCGTTTTACACATTTCTCCACCTTTATCTTTCCCTCGCCTAATATCTCACCGCACTGCTTTTTAAACACAGAGTTTTTACACTGCTTTTTTAACCCTGAATGGCGCAAAAGCTTATCTCTAAGACTTTAAATTTGGGAGAGTAAAAAGCCACTGGATTAGCAGTGGCTTTTACGGGCAGGGAAGTGCTGTTTTATTGATTTGAAAACTTGTTCTCGACTAAGGGCATCTTGTTTTCCGCCTGTGCGACATGGCACTGGGTACAGAAATAGTTCTGGCCATTGAGCGTACCCTTATCGTCGATAACGTGGGATCTTGCCACTGGGGTTGCCTTCATACGTTTTGCTTTATCCCAGCTATGACAGGTTAAGCAGCCATTCTTATCTAAGGTTATTTTGTAATCATCCTTATGGGGGATCAGTGGTGGTTGGTCGGTAAAGCTGCGCTCCAATGCTGTTCCACGACTCGGATACACTGGCATAGCATCGGCAGGGCGAATATCCGTGACCGCGCTATCGCCTGCGAGGGACTTGATATTAACGGGCGCTGGATTGATGTCCGTTTGCTGGCCTGAGCAGCCGCCGATGGCTAATACAATCGCGGCTAAGGTGAGTATTTTTTTCATTGGTCATTCTCCGCCTTGGGGGCAATGTGTTGACGAATTGGTGAAGAGATAAGTGGCGACTGACTATCGGTCGAGTCACCTGTATTCAGTGGAGTCTTAGCTCCAGTAAAACGAGTTTGATAGCGAAATACGCGTTGTGCGCAGACATCGATACAGCGACCGCATTGGGTGCAGTCAGGGCTTGATATCACCGGGTTTTGCCCTTTTAACGCGGGTTTTAATACCTGGCGTTCGGGGCAAACGGCAAAGCAGTCCATGCAGCTATCACAGGCACTGGCTTTGCTAGCGACGATTTTGATGGGGCTCCATTTGCCGACTAAGCCGAACAGGGCGCCCGTTGGGCACAGGTGACCGCACCAAGCACGCTCGGCGATAAACAGATCCAGCAGAAATATCGCCACCAAGATCCATAAACCACTGAGGCTGCCAAATAGCACGGCGCGATAAACTAAGGGCACAGGGTTGACCCATTCCCAAATCAAGCTGCCAGTGAGCAGCGGCAATAACAGCACGAGTGTCAGCAGGTAGTAACGTAAATTGCGCGGTAACTCGCTGGTGCGAGGGAGGTTCAGTTTACGTCTAAGCCAGCTTGCGGTATCGGTAACCAGATTGACCGGACACACCCAGCTGCAAAACACCCTGCCACCGGCGAGGGCATAAAACATGATCACCAAGGCAGCGCCTATCAATAGGCTAAGCTCGGGAATATGCCCGCTAATGAGCATTTGTAAGCTCACCAGTGGATCGGCAAAGGGAATGGTATCGAGTAATAAACTGGCCGATAAATTACCCTTAAATAGCCAAATTCCCAGTAATGGCCCAAGTGCAAATAAGCCTAATAAGCCGAATTGCACCGCGCGGCGTAGTAGCAAATATTTGTGCGCGCCAAACCATCCGAGTTCTGCAATGGCTGCGGCATGTTCGCCTTGCATGTAGGCTTTGGCCTTTGAGTTCATGGTCTGGTTATTCATAGACTTGTTACTGACAGACTTGTTACTCATAGGCTCAGCCCCTTATTCAACATCTCTAGGGTGGTTTCCTCGGTGTTGATATAAGTGTCATGCGCCGCCGCTTTACCGAGCGCGAGGGCAGTCGGTAACACCTTAATCGCGGCCGTGTCGAGCACGCAGGCATGCTCGCATTTACCGCAACCCGTACAGGTATCGCTGTTGACTGTGGGTAAAAACATGGCGTGGTGATCGCTATGTTGATTGCGTTGGCGTTCTAAGGTGATGGCATTGTCGATTAACGGACAAACCCGATAACAAACGTCACAACGTAATCCCTTAAAGTTAAGGCAGTTTTTCTCATCTATTAGTACCGCAACCCCCATCTTAGCGTCGCTAATTTGCTCAAGTTGAGGATCAAGCGCTCCCGATGGGCAGGCTTTTATGCAGGGAATATCCTCACACATCTCGCAGGGAATGCGTCTTGCGGTAAAGAATGGCGTACCAGTGGCGGCGCCATCAAACCAACGTGCCAGCGATAGGGTGTCGTAGGGGCAAGCCTCAACACACAAGCCGCAGCGCACGCAGGCAGAGAGAAAATCGCTTTCTTCAAGGGCTCCCGGCGGTCTGCAAGCTTGGGGGGCGAGCTGGCCTTGGCTTTTTGCCGTAGCCGTCAGGCCTAATCCCACAAGTCCCATCACGCAGCCAGCCTTAGCCGTCGTTGCCAAAAACTGGCGACGATTGACTTGCTTGACTGTGAATGGACTCTTCACTTGCTGACTCACCTTAGACTCCTTAATCGCTTTCAAATAAGCTCATCGCTATCAAATGAGGGCTTAGGCCTTCATCACTTTTACTGGGCACTTCTTAAAGTCAGTTTCTTTTGACAGTGGATCGGTCGCATCCAGAATCAACTTGTTGACTAACTGACGCGCATCGAAGAAGGGCATAAACACCACGCCGCGTGGCGGTTTGTTACGGCCTTTGGTTTCGACACGGGTTTTGACCTCACCACGGGGAGAAGCGACTATCACTTCATCACCGCGTTGTACGCCACGGGCCTTAGCGTCTTCTGGATGCATGAAGATTTGAGCATCGGGATAGGCACGGTATAGCTCAGGGACGCGGGCGGTCATCGAACCTGTATGCCAGTGTTCGAGTACGCGGCCGGTAGACATCCACAGATCGTATTCAGCATTAGGCTCTTCTGCCGCAGGCTCGTAGGGCAGGGCGAAAATCACCGCTTTGCCATCGGGTTTTCCGTAGAAGTTAAAACCTTCACCCGCCTTCACATAGGGATCGCTACCTTCAACGAAGCGGCGTAGGGTTTCTTTACCCTCAACCACAGGCCAACGTAGGCCGCGGGTTTCGTGGTAACGGTCAAAGTCGGCTAAGTCATGGCCATGGCCGCGACCGAAGGTGGCGTATTCTTCGAAAATGCCTTTTTGTAGATAGAAGCCAAAATGCGCGCTTTCATCGTTTAACTCGGCTTTACAATCTGTGGTTGGGAACTTGTTGATGACGCCGTTGGCAAACAGCACTTCATAAAGCGTCTTGTCAGCGTATTCTGGCTGTTTAGCGATAAGCTCAGCGGGCCAGACTTCAGACACTTTAAAGCGTTTTGAGAACTCGACTAATTGCCACAGATCCGACTTAGCTCCCTCAGGCGCTTTGACCTGTTGATGCCACATATGGGTGCGGCGCTCGGCGTTACCGTAGGCACCTTCTTTCTCTACCCACATAGCGGTGGGCAGGATCAAGTCAGCTGCCATGGCGGTGACGGTTGGGTATGGATCTGAGACTACGATAAAGTTTTCAGGGTTACGGAAACCGGGATAAATTTCATCGTTGATATTCGGGCCCGCCTGCATATTGTTGGTACACATGGTCCAATAGCAGTTGAGCTTACCGTCTTTGAGCATGCGGCTTTGCAGCACGGCATGGAAGCCCGGTTTTGGCGGAATCGTGCCTTCTGGCACCTGCCAGACTTTTTCAGTGATGGCGCGGTGCTTATCGTTATTCACCACCATGTCCGCAGGCAGACGGTGAGCAAAGGTGCCGACTTCACGGGCGGTACCACAGGCCGATGGTTGACCCGTTAATGAGAATGGGCTGTTGCCTGGGGTGGCGATTTTGCCTGTGAGTAAGTGGATGTTGTAGAGCATGTTGTTTGCCCATACACCACGTACGTGTTGGTTGATCCCCATGGTCCACAGACTCATGACTTTGACCTTAGGATCGGCATAGGCCTTAGCTAAGGTTTCTAATCTTTCAGGCTCCACACCACTCATTTTCGCCGCATATTCCAGCGTATAAGTGCTGACGAACTTAGCGTATTCTTCGAAGCTGATAGGGCTGGATTTGCCATTGCCTGGGTTTTTGGCTTTCTTCTCTAACGGATGATCTGGGCGCAGGCCATAGCCGATATCATCCACACCGAGGGCAAACTTAGTATGTTTAGTCACAAAGTCGGTATTCACGGCCTTGTTTTGGATGATGTAGTTAGCGATAAAGTTGAGGATCACAAGATCTGACTGTGGGCGGAACACCATAGGGTTGTCCGCTAGGTCGAAGCTGCGGTTCTCGAAGGTCGATAACACATGCACGCGGCTATCTTTGTTGCTTAGACGGCGATCCGATAAACGCGCCCACAGGATTGGGTGCATCTCGGCCATGTTGGCGCCCCAGAGCACAAAGTGATCGGCTGCTTCTAAGTCATCGTAACAGCCCATAGGCTCGTCGATACCGAAGGTACGCATAAAGCCACCCACGGCCGATGCCATACAGTGGCGGGCGTTAGGGTCGATATTGTTGGTTAAGAATCCAGCCTTATGCAATTTAGAGGCGGCATAACCTTCCCAAATGGTCCATTGGCCTGAGCCGAACATACCGACTGAGGTTGGGCCCTTAGTGGCGAGGCTGTGTTTCCACTTTGCGGCCATAGTGTCTAAGGCAACATCCCAACTAACTGGGGTAAACTCGCCTTCTTTATGGTATTGGCCATCCTTCATCCGCAGTAGCGGCGTGGTTAATCTGTCCTTGCCGTACATGATTTTCGACAGGAAATAACCTTTAATACAGTTCAAACCACGGTTAACTGGGCTTTCGGGATCGCCCTTAGTCGCGACCACTTTACCCGCTTTGGTGCCGACTAATACGCTACAACCCACACCGCAGAAGCGGCAGGGTGCTTTATCCCACTTAATGTTATCTGACTCGGCGGCTTCGACCATTTTCACGGGAAGCGTGACGCCAACGGCCGTGGCAGCGGCAACCGCTGCGTTAGCCTTGAGAAACTCGCGGCGGCTAATGCTCATAGTGTTTCCTCACTCTCTTGTTCTAAGGGTTCTACTTGGTGGTAAATCAAACTGGCGGATAACACGCCGGACAGGGCATTGATGGCTTCAACATTGTCGAGAATGGCTTTTTGGCTATCCCCTTCGAGGGTGATAACGAACTTCCCCTCGGGTGAAACGGCGTGGATATCGCAGCCCTTTAATGCGGCAATATCGGCCTCAACCTGTTGTAAGGCATTCGGGGCAGCATGTACCACAAGGCTGGTGACATGGTATTCCTGACTCATAGCGGGTGACCTTTAGGTGGTGTTCACTCAGTTGCTGGAGATAAAAAGCGGGGCAGCCGAGTGCTGATATAGGCGAGTCTAGACCTGATAAAAATTGTGGGTATACCTCCGAAGAGGTATTGAAGGGGATAGTCGATCCGGATCAAAGTTTTACGCGTGATCTAACTCTCAGTTTGAAATTTAAGCAGCCGACTACCTTTTATACAGAACCCAGATTGCCTGTGACCCGTCTGCTAATAGGGAAATTCCCTAGTCGAAAACAAGGGGTTCTCCGAATTCCGCCTTGGCTGGCAGGGGCTATGATGTATCAGGATTAACGAAAAGGAGGACGAGTATGAAAGTCCAATCCTGTATGACACCCGATGTCAGATGCATCAAGGCTGAGGAGTCTCTTCTGCAAGCCGCAAAAATCATGTGGGAGGTCGATTGTGGTGCGTTACCCGTTCTTAACAATGAGTTGCAAGTCATCGGCATGGTCACCGACCGTGATATCGCCATGGCAGGGTTCATTCAGGGACGACCCTTACGGGACATCTTGGTCAGTGAAGCCATGTCTAAGTGCTTGGTCAGTATCGGCATCAACGATGAGCTCTCAGTCGCAGAAGAACTAATGCAATCCAAACAGTTAAGACGTCTTCCTGTGTTGGATGGCAAGCAGCAACAGGTCGGCATCCTTTCCCTTAATGACATCGCTCGGGCTTACAAGGCCGACAGCGGTAAGGCCATCAAAGCCAATGAGGTGGCCGACACTTTAGCGTCCGTTTGTACCCACAGAACCCTGGCGAAGGTTTCATCCATCGCCTGATCCATTAACCATAATAGGAGCAAGATTATGAACCTGTTTCCCACTCTCGGTACTGGTAGTCAATTGTCCCGTTGGGACCCCTTCAATGGCATGGGTTCCCTCTACGACAGTTTATTTAATGGCGGATCGGCATTTCCTATGGAAGTACGTTGGAGCCCTTCCATGGATGTGTTGGAAAACGATCAGGAAATCCTAGTGAAAATGGATGTACCCGGCATGGAACGCAAGGATCTGAGCGTTGAAATTGATGACGGTGCTCTCATTATTCGCGGTGAACGCAAGCATGAAAAGGAAGACAAGGGTGACAATTATGTGCGCCTCGAGAGAGGCTATGGTAGCTTCCTGCGCAGTTTCCATTTACCCGATTATGTCGACCAAGGTCATATTAAGGCTGAATGTAAGGATGGCCTGTTACAGGTTCATCTGAGCAAGATCCCTGGCAAGAAAAAAGAAGTTAAGACCATTAGCATCAATTGAGGCTTTTGTTACTATTAATCCTAAGATGCCATGCCTCACGCATGGCATCTTATTGATAGGCAGTATGTTATGCAAAGGGAGTAGGTATGGCAGAACCGCTTCCAACCCTTAAACGCCGAGTTTATGTTTGTCTCTAGGCCTAAGTTTTATGCTCCTCACTGCCCCATCTTCGCCCAACTCGACAATTCAAAACAGTTAACACAGATAATGTCGGATAAGTCGTTAACTTCAACGCTTATGCCATCGGATCTTCTATAATTACTAACTCTCTATATTAACCTTGGGTTTCGAAGGCTACATCATGGTTGGTGACATGAATCAGACTCTGCTGGAGGAAAGCAGCGAGGAATTACGAGCCATTCTACAAGCGGCCGCTGATGTTATTGTTATCATTGATTATCGAGGCACTGTTCTGCATGTTAACTCAGCGCTTCAGAGCTTATTCGACTACAAACCACAGGAGTTAATCGGGCGGAATATCTCGCTGTTGATGCCTGAGCCCTACGCCAAAGAGCATGATGGTTATATTGACCGCTATCTGCGGACGAACGAAGCTAGAGTCATCGGTATAAATCGGGAATTAGTGGCTAGGCGCAAAGGCGGTAGTCTGTTTCCCATTAACCTATTAGTCCGCAGAGTCGAGGGCTTTCCTCGGTTTGTTGGAATTATCCGTGATATGTCCGAGCAGGTACTATTGGAAAGGGAAGCCCTGCAATCCTGTGAGATAGAGCGTAATCGTATCAGTCGGGAACTCCATGACGATCTTGGCCAGAATTTAACGGGACAAGCTATGCTAGCGCGAGGACTGGCCAATCAGTTGGAGAAAGACGGTCATGCCCTATGGCAGCCATTGCTGAGTTTAAGCGAAGAATTACAGCAGAATGTCAGAAATATTAGGAATGTGATCAACGAGTTGGCCACGGTGGAGTTGGAGGAGCAGGGTCTAGAGGTGGCGCTCAGGCGCTTTATCGACAAATGCAATGGCTATGGGGAAGCACAGGTGCGGATGGTATTTAGCGGCAAGTGGGCTGTGGGGGATTATGGTGTAGAGGTCCAGTTGTATAGGATCGCCCGTGAAGCTGTGTACAACGCCTTAAAACATGCCGAGGCTAGCCTCATAGAACTGCGACTAGAGCAAACGGCCGAACATATCTGTCTGGATATTCAAGACGATGGTAAAGGCCTGTCACCGACGTTAAAGATCCGTGATGGTCGGTTGATCAAGGATGGCCAAGGATTGCGCAACATCTACTTCCGCGCCCATGTGATAGGCGCTAGGTTGAGTATTGAGTCCTCTGCCAATAAGGGCACCCACATCCAATGTCTTTATGCTAGGTCAAAACACAGTCACAACACAGGACAATGGTATGAACAGGATATTGTTGATCGATGATCATCCGGTTTATCGCCGTGGAATGGCCTCACTGATAGAGGCCGAGACGGATCTGCAATTATGCGGTGAAGCAGAGTCTGTGCCTGAAGCTCAGCGTTTGGTGCATGAACTTAAACCTGATGTGCTGGTAGTGGATCTCAACTTGGGGGAGGGCTGCGGCCTGCAACTGATCAAAAGTGTCCGTGCTCAGGACATCCACACGCCGATACTCGTGATCTCCATGTATGAAGAAAATCTGTTTGCCGAACGGGTGATCAGGGCTGGCGCCAACGGCTACCTCAACAAGGCTGAAGCTGTCACCAATATTGTGCCCGCCATCCGTCAAGTACTAAAGGGGAAATTGTATCTCAGCACTGTGATGGCCGAGCAGCTGCTTCGCAGTCAATTGCAGGGGCAAAGCGACATTAACTCCCCCTGTGCGTCCAGATTGTCTGACCGTGAGATGGAAGTCTATATGATGCTGGGACAGGGTTATTCCACCAAGCGGATCGCAGCTGAGCTACACCTAAGCAGTAAGACTGTGGACTCCCATAAGGAGCATATCAAGGAAAAACTTTGCATCGCGGACAACAACAGTCTGATCCGGCACGCCGTAGCCTGGGTGATGGAGTTATGACCTTGAACCGCGCTCCAGATCCCGTCCCCGACATTAGCCCACTATTCAGGATATGTTGCTCTGAACTGGAAAATTCTCTCATGTTACTGGTCATGGCGATATGGCTACATCTACTCGTTTGGGATTTAACCATGTCACACTACTTTTCTTATCTTAGTCGGTGGGACAGCTGGAAAAGCAGGAACAGGAAGGGTGCCTTCGGACATAGCGATACAAAAATCGCAGCCTGAACTGCACGAACAAACAAGTGGTGGGTATTATAGATACAAAAATTTTAGAGACAAAAAAACCGACGCTAAGGTCGGTTTATATCTCTTTAAGAGATGGTACCAGTGGCCAGACTCGAACTGGCACGCTTTTAAGGGCGGCGGATTTTTAATGGATGCTGTGTAATATTGCTATTATTTTCATATTGTTATGATTTAATGTGCAGACTTTTCAAACCCACATCAGACGCAGATGATGAGCAAACAGGTCGAACGACACTACATCTCCGACAAACTATACATCTACCTGCAAGATAATAGCGAACGTTGGTATGCTCGGATTAAAGTCGCGGGTAAGTGACACGCCAAAGCAACTAAGCAGAAAGAAAAAGCCATTAGTACTATGGAAGAGATTATCAAAAAGGAAAAGGGCAAAGATAAAGATAAAAGCACAAGTTCACGACCTACATTCAGCTTTTGCGAAAGTATCATATCCCTTTCTTCGACCGTACTTACATTACCTCAATTGATAGTGAGAAGCTGCGTGAATTTGATAAATGGCGTATTGAACAATTTGATAGAGTCCCAGCCAAATCGACACTGCTAAACCACAATGCCGCCATGCAGTTAGTGTTCAAAGAAGCCGTTGACCATAAATGGATGCTGGCAGCTCAAGAGTCCTCTTTATCGGCCAATGGTGCAATTATTGATTTTAAAACAAACTGCACTTTAATTATGCTTAAAGTGCAGTTTTAGCGAGTTATAACACTTACTCGACGTATCAGCGGAGAAAGCGCTTTAACATAATTGAACTCAGACAAGTATTACTTAATAGCCTTGAATTTGTAGAACTCCAAAATTGCTACGAGTAAAGTCTACACTTCTTGCTTAATGGTCAAATTCAGTATGCCACTACAGGACACCTCAGCTTTTACAACACCGCATTTAATATCACCACCATGTCCAAATTACAGGCAATGATAGTAACTTTTTAGGTTTCCTAGTGGCAACTAATCGCTGATAGGAGCTCTAAAAAAGGAGGGAGATAGCTAACACAAGTACATACATCACAAATATTTATACCAAATTATCTTTCAACTTTATATTTGACCCTATTCACATATTCTCAATAAAAATCATGAAATTTCAATTTCACCATCGGAAATAAGATTATTTCAATCATTGAAAAACAGGGGCGAGCTCATAAATCGAAAAGTTAACCATAGTATGATCTAATAATAACCTTGGCAACAAGCATACAAAGAGTTCATATTGATATGCAAATAAAGCTAAGGGTTCAATAAAGTGAATATAGATAATCTTAATTACCTTCAACTTAGAGTTTTGCTTTCCATTTATAAACATCGACAAGGCAACATTGCTGCGGCGGAACTTGGCTTATCAAACTGTAACGTTACTCGTACGTTAAATATACTACGCGATATATTTATGGACTCATTGTTCATTCGGAAGTCTCATGGATTGATTCCAACAAAAAAGTTAGAAGAACTCATTCCACATGCTAAATATCTGGTTGAACAATATCAATTGCTTGAGCGCCAACATTCTGTTTTTACTCCTAATGAATCGGGGGGGCATTTTGTAATACGCGCCTATGATGAATTTGTTTATGCTGTTCACACCGTGATCGCTAATTATATTCAACCAGAAGCACCCAATCTTAGATTTGATGTCCGTAGCTTAAGTCACGACTGTAACAATGAGTTAATTACAGGTGATATTGATTTTATTGTTGTTTATGAAGGTTTTGATGACAGCCGACTGAACAGCGAAATATTTTCAGAAACCGGAGATATCTATATTTTGGCTAATCATAATCACCCCATATTAGAGGGTGAGATTTCATTGGAGCAATTGTCACATTATCCTTTATTAGAGATCGATAACTATAACGATCTCAGTTGTCCATTACTAGTCAATCTTTGTCGCGATAAAGGGTTGCAAATGGATGTTGCGGGTTATACAGACAGTGTTGCAACAGCCATGCAAATGCTAGCGAAATCAGACTGCATCACGCTAAGTTGTAATCAATTCACTCGTCAATTTGTCGATATGATCCCAACAGTAAGTTACCGAAGGTTAAATGATGAAATGATTAAGGATATTAAGGAAATTCGTAGCGAACAAAGAGCAGTTGGAAATTATATTCTCTATGGAAATATCAATAACTCACTCGCATTCAATTGGGTTAAGTCAAAACTAATTTACGGATTAGAAAGAGAATGGCGATTAGCCTCCACTATTTAGATATAAGTCACGCGTCAATAAAGAGGTAGTTAATGGAGTTCACACTTTTTTGCATCACAGCATTTTCCGCTTATCTTGTGTTAAAAAAACCAGAAAAAGAGTCGCTCGCAGATAAATTATTATTTGGTTGCATTGGTTTAAGTTTCTTCATTTGGATAATGATGTCCTGGGGCATTTTACTTCCTGTCGGCAATTACTAAAGGGTTACCATGAAAGAGCATTTATTTAACAAGCTAGCTTCATTTGCTTCTATTATTATCATGGCATTACCCGTTGGTATTGCTTGTTTTATTTTTGGTTTTATCTATTTAGATAATCCTTGTGCTTTCTGTTGGCAAGAACGTACCGCCATGATCTTAGTGGCGCTAACGGCACTCTATATCGTCCGGTTTGGCCTAAAACCTAAATATATCGCCGCGTTAATATGGCTTGGAATATATGGTGCCTTTATGGCCTCAGTTCATACCTCTATCAATTTAGGCAGTGATATTGGCCAAGGTTTCTCACTGAAAATCATGGGCGCTCATACCTATACTTGGGCGCTATTCGTGTTTGTCGTTGTGCTTATTGTGGTGGCATTACTCATGCTCACACTGGGTAATAAATTCCCAAGTAACGGCTACGGTAAGCAACCACTCGATACACTTCCTAAGATTGCCTGTGGGGTATTCCTGATCGTGATCAGTGGCAATATTGTTCAAGCCTTTACGCAAACCGGCCCCCTTCCCTTCGTCGGTCAAGACAGCCCTGGCCGAGTCTCTTTTAATCCTCAATACATGAGTTGGGAACTCGACCACTGGCCAACTTATGCGCCTAATGCCCGTGGTGCTTACGCCATTGATAATCCTGATATTGAGACTTGGCAACCAACAGAACCGCTATTTGCAGAAGCCCCTAGAGTGAAATTAGCCACAGAACAAGTACTGCCATCGGAGATAAGTGGACGCGTGACAGCCATTGACTATCAGGCCGAAGCACAAATTTATGCTCTGACGACGACAGACAATTGGGTCTATATCCTCGATAAGCAGATGCAAATCCTCAGCAAGGCGCAAATTGATGGCATGTATATGCTGCATATTGAAACGCTTCAGGGGGTTACCTTTACTTCAAGCAACAGCCTACTGGTAATGGGCTTCAATAAGGCATGGGCTGAATTAACCCTAGATCCTACACAAAACTGGGAAATGAACTATCGCCGATTCAACCAGAGTAGCGATGGCATAGGTGAAACCGCTCGCGGCCAATTCAGCACTGTACGCGCTAAAACCAGCTACAGCTTGGTATTGGGGTACAGCAGCACTCTCGCACAATTTGTCACTGTGACGACCCGCGATGCACTCAATGAACACTTAGTGTTATCACGCTTTGACCGCACAGATATGACCCTATCTGCCGAATCTAATCTACAAGGACTCCCTGCATTACCACAGATAACGGGCATCAGCGTTCAAGGCGAGCAAGCCTGGATCCTCAACAACGACGGTAGCGAGGTACTTAAGCTCAATCTGCTCACAGGCGAAGTAGCGCCTATGGCCAAACTGACTGGCACGAACAATCCACAAGGACTGTTAGTACAGGATGGCAAGCTGTTGACTATCAGCCAGATCAATGGGCAAAACCAACTGCAAACCTATGTGATGTAAGCAATTTCGCCCCGGGATTCTCTCGGGGCATGCCGGTTCCCCGGCGATATAAAAGGCACAAAGACAATAATCAAAACGAACCTAAGGTTCAAATCATGGTGGGTGATGACGATGAAAATCGATAGACGCACGTTTTTACAGGGAGCTGCGGCAAGCGCTGTGCTGTCCTCTCTGTCAGGGTTAACCCCCGGCATAGCACATGCCAAACAATCAGGTACCAATACTGGGCTATTAGCTAAACGAGAAGGTGAGATAAAATACCACACCTGCCAACGTAACTGCGCCGACCGTTGTCTGCTCAAGTTTACTGTGCAAAATGGCCGTATGACCTATGTCGAAGGTGCTTCAGAGATGAAGAAGATGGGGACCTCTCCCTGCGTAAAAGGCCATGCCTATGTGCAATACACCTACGCAGCGGATCGTATTCTCCATCCAATGGAACGTGCTGGCGCAAAAGGCGAAGGTAAATGGCGTCGCATCTCTTGGGATGAAGCTTATGCCAAAATTGCGAGCCGATTACAGCAAATCATTAAAGACCACGGTGCAGATTCTATTCTGCCTTACAGCTACTCAGGCCATGAGGGCGTTATCGGTAAATACGGCGGACCAAGTCGTTTCTTTAATGCTGTTGGTGCACGAAAGCTAGACCGAAAAGTGTGTGTATTCGCCGCTTATGAGGGCTTAAAATCGGTCACAGGGACTTATCAAGGTCCCGATCCGTATGACAACATCTATACCAACTGCTACATCTCTTGGGGGCAAAATGAAACCGCCACCAATGTGCATGGCATTAAGTTTATTAACCAAGCGCGCGATAAAGGTGCCAAACTGCTGGTGGTTAACCCCATTCGCACTCCTATCGCCTCACAAGCTGATATTTGGCTACAGCCAAGACCCAGTACCGATACTCATTTAGCCTCTGGCATTATGAAGTATTTGATTGAAAACAACTTGGCCGATCTCGAATTTATTAAAGCAAACACCTTGGGCTACGAGCAACTGCTTACCCGCCTCAATGAGATGAGTTATGAAGAGATTGAGCGCGTCACTGGCGTTCCTAAAGCCAAGATGTTTGAGTTTGCTAGAGTCTATGGTGAATCAGAGCTTTCTGTATTGCGCTTAGGCTATGGCATGCAACGTAATTACAACGGCGCACGTATGTCTCGCGCCATCGCAATGATGCACGCTGTTGCAGGTCAATACGGCAAAATCGGTAATGGCTTTATTTACGATAACACCCAAGCCGATGACAGCTTAAATTACAGCAAAGGCCGCGCCGACCATATTCATCCTAATCCAGATACCGTGGGCCACGTGAATATGACCGAAATCGCCAAAGCGCTCGATCCAGAAAACCCAATGGCTTACGGCAAGCCGATAAAACCAATTAAAGCGGTAATTAACTACAATGGTAACTTTGTCTCGGTAGCCCCAGATTCAAACGCCTGTCGCCGCGGTGCGATGCGTGATGATCTGTTCTTAGTTGTGCATGACTTCTTGATGACGGATACCGCTGAACTGGCTGACATCATTGTACCGTCAACCACCCAGTTTGAATTCCCTGATATGGGTACCGACTACAACTGGTATCACATGCAAACCTCTGAAAAAGTTATCGAGCCTTTAGGTGAATCTAAAGATAACTGGATCTTCTTTAAAGAGTTGGCTGCACATATGGGACTCGATCATTTCCCTGAGTTACGTGTCGATTATGAACAGATCTTGCGTGATTTCCTCGATACTGAAGAGCCTGCGTTTAGACACAACAACATTACTTATGAGCAAATCATTCGCGACAAATTTGTCACCGTCTATGACCAACGTCCCTATTTCGGCGATGGTAAATATAAGACCGAAAGCGGCAAAATTGAGTTCTACTCAGAGATGATGAAAGAGGCAGGTTTCCATCCTGTTATTGATTTTGGGCTACCTGAAGATGAGATGGTATCTGCAGAAAAAACACTGCCATTCCGCCTGCTGTCACCTGCGATTCCGCAACGCGCCAACAGCTCATTCTATAACGTAAAATATATCCGTAACTTCCCAGCCTACTTCGCCAAGATCAACAGCGAAGATGCCGCCGAATTGGGGATAAAAAATAACGATAGAGTCAGACTCAATAACCAACGAGGCGAAGCCTTCTTTATTGCTCAGGTATCTACCCAAGTGGTACGCGGAACCGTGATGGCACCTAAAAATAACTGGCGCCGCATGGACCCTCAAGGTAAAGCCAGCTGTACCAATAACCTGACCACCGACACCTTGACCGATATGGGCGGCTGCTCTGCATATCATTCTACCCGTGTCGCGATTGCCAAAGCCTAAGGAGTAACTGATGTCATTAAATAAGAAAGTGGGCTTTGTATTCAGACAAGAGAACTGTGTTGGCTGCGGTGCGTGTACCGTTGCCTGCCAAATCCACAATGAATTGCCCGAAAACCATCGTTTTCGCAAAATTGATCGCTATGAGGTAAAGCGCGATGACGGTGCGATTGATGTGTGGCTGTCCCATGCGTGTATGCACTGTGAAAACCCAGCATGCCTAATGGTCTGCCCTGCCAAAGCCTACCATGTTCGTGATGATGGCATTGTGGTACTGGATCGAGAGAAATGTACCGGATGTGGCCTTTGTGCCAGCGCCTGTCCTTATGCTGCGGTCAGTATTCGTGAAGATGATGGTAAAGCCGACAAGTGCAATATGTGTGTCGAACTACTCGATCGCGGCATGAAACCAGCTTGCGTCAGTGGTTGCCCTGTGGAATGTCTCGATGTTGGCAATCTGCAAGAGGCACTCAAACGTCCATCTGCGAGTAAAAAAGGCATTGGTTATAGTGACTGCATTACTAAACCCAACATGGTAATCATTAAGGAACGCGCATAATGACAACCCAATATGGTTCCACGGCTATGGCTTATCATGCCTTTAAAGCAATGATGTTTGTACCTTCAGATCTCAATGCGTTAGCAGGGGTAATTACCTATCTGCAGCAAACGCGCCCAGAAAGTCCATTACTGGATGAGGCGCTGAAGTTTAGCAGTGATGCATCGGAGTTAGAGTTCGACTTTAACCGTATGTGTATCGGGCCATATAAGTTATTAGTCGCCCCCTACGAATCAGTATATCTCAGTGGTAACCATCAAATTTTTACCGAAGAAACGGTTCGAGTGGCGGAGTTTTACCAGCAAATTGGCCTCATTATTGACGATGGATTTAATGAACCCGCCGATTTCATCGGTAATGAACTTGAATTCCTTTACTGCTTACATGCAATGGCTTCTGAGCAGCATGCACTCGATAAACATGAGTATGTGTTAGCACTTAACGAACTTGCTGATGAGTTTCTTGAAAGGCATCTAGGTCGTTGGATAACCCCGTTTTGCGAGGGAATTATCCAACACGCTAGTCAAGCATTCTGGCGCGAGTTTGCCAAAGAGCTACTGCACTTTATCAATGGCCAACATCCTCCAGTTAAGCACTAACTGGTCTTCTAATGAGTCGTCTATTCGTGAGCCAGTGTTAATCACGGCTAGGCCCGTACGCGAACTAAATGTATCGCAAGGAGTTATTAATGAGTCAAGCAATAAGATGGTTAAGCCTTATTGTACTCAGCCTATTTGCATCCAGTTATGCATTGGCTGATGAGGTCGCTACGCTGCAACCACAGCAGTGGCAAACAATTGAAGTTCAAGTGATAGCGGGGGACATTCCCGAGATCCGTGGCATGCCAACACAACCTGAACTGCTGATGCCTGCATCTATCCCAGAACAAGCCGACGAGTCACTGTTGGCCTATTTGAGTGCCACTGATAGCATCGCTTTTTTGCTGTTTGCTAGCCTATTTGGTGTCATGTTGATCTTCATCGTTTTCGTGATGATAAACGGCGTATCCAAGCTAGATCATGGATTTTCAGGCAAGCTGATTAAACGTTGGTCAGGCTTAAGTGTTAGTGTCCATTGGCTAGGTGCGATTCCTTGTCTGTTGTTGATGCTAACTGGTTTGGTACTGGGCGGCGGTCGCCTCTACTTTGAGCCTAGCATGAACACAGTTGCTTGGTCTGCCTTAGCGGGGTTATCGAGTGGCTTGCATGAGCTTATGGCGTGGCCATTTATCCTCGGTTATCTGCTGATGATCATTATGTGGGCACCTAAGCAATTCCCTGCAAGTTATGATCTTAAATGGTTTGCAGTGTTGGGTGGGTATATCAACATGGGCAAAAAACAGCACCCTGATGCAGGTTTTGCCAATGCGGGCGAAAAGCTGTGGTTCTGGGTGTTCGCCATATTTGGTGGCGTGATGGTGGTATCTGGTTTAACCATGATGTTCCCCGCCACGTTTGACGTAACCAAGAATACGGCCAATTTGATGCTGGTGCTACACATAGCTTCAACCATCATCATCAGCGCATTCTCTGTAGTACACATCTTTATGGCAACTGTGATGTCAGAGGGCGGCATGTCAAACATGACCTCTGGCTATTGCGATGAAAACTGGGCCAAACAACATCATAACCTTTGGTTTAATGACCTGAAAAAAGCAGGAAAAGTGTAAAACCAAACCGAGGCTGAGTGCATAGGCACTGAGCCTCGCCAACCTAAATTCAACAACTGTGAACACAGCTTACCAACTCTCTAGCGAGAGCTTGGCGGCGATTTGCATGCCAAAAACCTTAAAGAAGGTCTACACCGATGATAAATAATCATATTACGCCACTTAAAACCGTCCTGATTTTGGCTATGGGGCTATGTACCACTAATGCCTACTCCACAGAAAATGAGGTACTAACAACACAAGTTGAGGCGCTAAATCAACGTATTGCACAGCTAGAACAAAATAGTGCACCCTCGCAATTTAAAAATAGCCAAGTCAGCCTGTACGGCTCCATTCGTCCAACCTTAAGCTATCTTGATCAAAATGATGAGCAAAGTTGGGATGTTCGAGATGCACTATCTCGAGTCGGTATCAAAGCCAGCACCGAGTTTGCCGATGGTTGGCGTGCGATTGCGCAAGGTGAATGGAGTGTCGATATCGCCAACTCAGGCAATTTAGGTAAAGCCCGCCAAGCTTACGCAGCGATCATGTCACCTTACGGTCAAGTCGGTATAGGTAAACAACGTCCAGCACAATACACCTTAGTGGCCGAATATGTGGATATCTTTAACCACGGTAACAGTCCTTATGCCTACGATCATGAAAGCCCATTCTTTGTCGATAACTTTGTCACCTATCAATTAGTCACTGGTGGCTTCACTTGGATGGCAGGCGCTCAAGTCGATGGTAACAAAGGCGATACCAACGTCGATATGATTAACCTTGGTGTGGGTTACGACACTGGTGCGTTACACTTAGGTTTAGGTTATGTCACTCAAGATACCTTAACAAATGAGCAAGTTGACGGCGACAATCAAACCTTTGGTGGTGCTGCCGCCTACACGTTTAACAACGGCTTATATCTGGCTGTCAGTTACCAAGATAAGCAGTACAACTTCGACAACCAGACTCTTAGTGTCGACCGAAGTGGAAGCACCTTAGATACGGCACTGGCTTACCCTTTCAGCGATGAATACAAAATCAAACTGGGGTATTTTCAGTTTAAAGATGGCATCGATGGTAACGACTCTGCAGACTACAATGGCTTCAATACTACACTGGAATGGAATCCGC
Organism: Shewanella sp. HN-41; assembly: GCF_000217915.1. Lineage (GTDB taxonomy): Bacteria > Pseudomonadota > Gammaproteobacteria > Enterobacterales > Shewanellaceae > Shewanella. The sequence continues at coordinate 23,999 of NZ_AFOZ01000013.1, forward strand.
TCGATAACGTGCGCGTGCACTTAGAGTATCTCAATAAGGATCTCGACAATGGTCAAGATGACCAAGCTGTCACCATCGGCTTTAGATACGACTTCAACCTGACTTGGCAAGGCTAATATAGTCAGCAACCGATAGCACCCACCTAAAGAGGCTGGTTCGCAGCCTTTTATCTCATCCCAGTTCATGGAGATACAAAAGTGTAATGGTCTACAAGAATTGATCAGCTTGATAGAAACCCTGTGAATTAAAACGCAATTTTCGAGTGTTTTAGTGCTTAAACGATGTGCTTTGCACATTATTGTAATAGGCTCGTGCCAAACTCAGCTTATGCAGCATATTGTGCATAAATAGCCATATATCTATCAGTATTTAATGTTTCACTCTTAAAATTAGTTGAGACATAACTCAAATTCACTCAGAACAAAGTATCGCTTAACCGCTTTAAATCTGTAGGGTTGCTCTGAGCTGAGTCATACACTTCTGATTAGATGACCAAATTTACTATGCCGCTACAGTTGTTCATGATGTAGCTGTACGGGTTGATGCTTTGGGTGTTCGTAGGTGCCTGTATTAACGGATCCACACTCATGAACCTACCCAGGTTGTAATCGTACACCCGACCGTTCATATGAATTAACTGTTGCTCATTCAAATGCTCGTGGTCGGTGTAGCCCTTAGTCACGCCTTGCCAGGCCGTCAGTAATACATTGCCTGCGGCAATATCCTGTGGCCGGCCGAACACATCATAACCCCGGTATTGCAGGACAGTGCCAGTTTGTCCATCGATTAAGGTATCGACACTGCCTAAGTGGTCCCTTAATACGTGCTGAAATGGTGACTGATTGCCTAAGCTCCCCACATGGGCTTTCATCTTGATGGTGTGGTCACCGATGTAAGTTTTATCGATGGTGGCACTGCTGCTCACTTCACGTTCAAAACTGCCTACATAGTAGGTTGTCGTGATGCTGCTACCTTGCTCTTTAACCTGTTTATAGCGCTGACCATTCGCATCATAACTAAAGGTACTGGTAGTGCCATTACGCACTACGGTTAAGGGCTTGTTTTGGTCATCGTAGGTTAAGGTCGCCCCATCGCCAATTAACCGATTACCATTGTTATCATAGGTAAAGTTGTAGGTTGTACCGCCGCGAATAAACTGCCGTATCGCGTTTGGGCCTGCATTACCCCCTAAACCTTTACCCGCGTTACCATAGAGATAACTGCTGCCATAATCACCTTTGACCAGAATATTCCCCGCAGCATCATAGTCATAATTGATAGGCGCATACGTGGTGCCTTTGATGGTTTTGGTGGAATTATCGACCCGCATCAGTTCATCGTAGGTATAATCCTCTGCAAAGCGAGCGATGGCATTTTCTTGCCGAACCAGATTGCCCATAGCATCGTAGTCATAGTTAAGATACTGAATACCTACTGTGCTACAACTGCCGTTATTACTGGTACAAATCGAAAGTGGAGAGCCAGCTTCATTGCGGAAGAATTGTTGTATCTTACCGTTGCTGAATCGTTGTTGATTGATACTCCCTAAGGCACTGTACGACTCAACTGTGCGTAGAGACAATTCACTATGCCACTACAATTGTTTAGATATGCGGTAGTGAGTCGTTGAGTTGTACTCATTCAAACCTCCATTAACTTAATGATCAATGAAGTAATATGAGTTTGAATAGGACTTTATTTCGGGGGAGTTAAGGCAACGTCAAGTGAGTGGATACTGGGTTGGCAATTCATCAAGAGGTGTTTGTTAGAGTTGTTCAGTGACCAACTGACGGGCAAGCTTATTCGGGTAGAAATTTTGGGGAGATATTAATTAAGTTAGTTCGCTACGGGTATCTAATGCAGCTGAGTGTGATGGCATATTTTGGTTGCGATTGTAATTGTTTATTATCTATCCCCAACTGCCTAACGACACACAGCACCGATAACCAAGAATCGTAAGGTCTTGTCGCTCTTAATGAGTTACGAATAAAACCAAGATAATAATCATAGAACAGTAAAGTCACCATGACGGGACCATGGTTCCCCCCCCCACAGACCTTGGTAATACTAGACTGAAAATTACTAGTCGTTAGAGAGCGTTGGATTGACTAGGATCCCCTTGCGTCCAGAATCGACACAAGATGAACCATAGATAGACCGGAAGCCAAATTTTAGATACAAAAAAACCGACGCTAAGGTCGGTTTATATCTCTTTAAGAGATGGTACCAGTGGCCAGACTCGAACTGGCACGCTTTTAAGGGCGGCGGATTTTGAATCCGCTGTGTCTACCGATTTCACCACACTGGCATTGCTAAATTGCACTTAGATTCAACAAAAACAACTGGCTGGCTCTAAGTGCTGGGAATTATACCTTTGCCCGTGACAATGGCAAGCCCTTTTATGGGGACATGTATGCAAATTATATTTAACCGCTCAAAAATCAGACTCTTGAATTTACTCCGCACCATGGGAAAGCAAAAACTGTGTGTATTCTTTATCGCTTTTCTGAATATGATTAACCAACCAGGACTTCAAGAAGGACATTAGTTCATCGGCAACATCTTCTCCTCTGCCAACTCGCTTCTGGAACTCAAGCACTTGACTGACAAGTTGTCCGTGTTTCTCTTTATGGCTCGCGGTTTGGGGATAACCAAAACGAGCAAATAACTCTTCCTCATAGGAAAAATGGTTTGCGGTGTAATCCACCAGCCCTTGAACTATGCGTTTTATCGCCTCAAGACCATAGGCTTCACTTAAGGTGCGGTGCAGTTCGTTAATCAGTGAGACTAAACGCAGATGCTGACGGTTAATTTCAGGCATACCGATATCAAGCTCGGGTCCCCATTTTACAAAGAGTTGGCTCTGTGCTTGGCTGGAGTTAAATAAATGAGCATCTACATGGAATCGATGTAGCAGGGAGCCTATTTCCTGCGACATATTATAAATCTTCAGACTCGATAGATTCGTGTCGTTGGTATGGTGGGCATTCTTTAACGCTAACTCGGCCATTACGCTGATATTTTTATTAATTTCCTCAGCTACTGCTTGTTGTTGCTCTGAGGCGGTCGCGATTTGATGGGACATATCGGTAATGGATTCGATCTGTGTGACTATATCACCGAGCACCGTGTGGGCTTGTTCAACCATGAGTGCGGTTTCATCGGCAACGGTGACATTTTTCTGCATCACTTCGACGCCTTGATGGGCCCCCTTCTGTAAGGTGACAATCTGTTGCTGGATTTCGACGGTAGCTTCGGAAGTCCGTTTGGCGAGATTACGGACTTCATCTGCGACAACCGCAAATCCACGGCCATGTTCACCCGCTCTAGCACTCTCTATCGCCGCATTTAAGGCGAGTAGATTGGTTTGTTCTGCGACTTGGGAGATGGTTTCTATAATGCTGCTGATGTTATTGCTATCGGCCGCCAGATGTTCAATGACGTTTTTGGTTTGATGAATTTGTTGGGTCATATCTTTAATTTTATGGACGATAGTACCCATTATTTGATCGCCGTGTTTTGCTGAACTCTGTGCTATATCGGCCGCCTTTGCTGTGCTTAGCGTATTTTGTGACACTTCTTGTACCGTTGAAACCATCTGTGTCATTGCTGTCGCGGCAAGTTCAGTCTGGCGCTCTTGCTCTAATACGCCCTGTTTAGCTTGTTCACTTATCTGTTTGATATCGGAAGCGACCTTTTTCATCCATTCACAGGTGTCCACCAGAGATAAAATGGTGCGGCTCACATCTTCTCCCATTCTATTAATGCTATGCACGACTCTAATAAACACCCCTGCCTCTTTTTCATCGAGTTGATAGCTCAAGTCGCCATCACCTAAATGGTGGGCGGCATGTTCGAGTGAAGCTAGGCTGCGGATGAGTTTATTGATGTTAAAAATCAGCATGATGGCCAAAGCGAGCAAGCAGAGGAGAGCAATAATATCTTGGCTGATAACTAAGCTGTAAAGAGGATAAACCAGTAATATCAGTGGCGCAAAAATGGAACTATATCCCATAGTTCCATTCTGTATTCGGCTGTTGGTCATTTGTCGCTCCTTCAAAAATGTACACAGGCTTAAGCATAGGTACAGATCTTAGAATCATTGTGTGGTTTATATGTAATCCTAGTTGCTAACTTAATAAGAAACAAAACCAAATTTCTTGAACTCGCCCTCAATTTGCCTGGTTCTAAATTTGATATTCGTCACATAGTTAGGCGAGAGTTGCAATTTTGTTTAATAGTGTCGAATTTTTATTGATCAGGATCACTATTTCTACCCCTGAAGGCAGCTAGTTTAGAGGGGACTTCACAGGAAAGAGGATTTCAATCATGGCATTTTGGTTAGATTTAATGTTTGGTAACCCTATAGGTTTACTCTCAATGATCGTTATCTTTAGCACAATAGGGATAGTCTCATATATCACTTGGATGTTTATTGTGAAGTCTGCACAACAGCCGTAGTTTTTGCTTCCATTTGTTTATTTTGTTCTTTGTAAAAATTGCACATTATTATGGGGGTCTGGATACCCCCATTTTTTATATCTAAATTTTACAAACTATTCCAATCACTTAGTCTGTTTTTTCACTAAGCTGCATGTTTACGGTTCTGTACTAATCCATTCAAAAACTGTGGGCGCGCCTTAATCAGATGCTGCATTTCTTCTTGGCTTGGCTCACCCGCAGGTAGGCGTAAGACATCACGATTTAGATACATACGTGCCTTCATCGCAATTTTGTAATCGGCTGTTGGACCTTGGATAGCGTAATGGCGCTCATTACCCAGATGTTCCAAGATACAAGCATTGAGTAAGCTCTTCACCGCGGGTTCATTTTGCGGCAGAGTCAAAATGGTGGCGCCCTGCAAAAAGAATTCGCGTAGTAATGCTCGTTCTGCACGATCAAGAAGGTTGACTTTGGCTTCAATGGTCTCTGTGATACGTTTATCACTCAAGTGACGGATCGATTCATCTAAGCCCAGATTTAACAGCTGGCTGAAGAAATACGCGACAGCAATAATCAGACCTAGGCCGATAAAGTGTGCGTGTTCCGGTACAAATTTATCGAGGGCCAGAATCGCTAATGCATTGGATGGAATCGATAATAAGACAGCACAGCTCACCATTAGCCAGAGCATGACTCTAAACATCATTTTCTTAGGGCTAAAAAACTTAACTGGATCCAGCTTGAGTTTAAACATAGTGTTATCCCAGTGACAAAAAATTGAACCTGTTGATGAGTAAGCAAATTTGGTGCCATAACTAAAGTAAGACTTTTGGGATATTTCATATTGATAAAATGCACAATTTTAGTCATGGGGTCTATGCTTATAAGCATCTCAAGCCGCTATTGTGTATAGAAAATTTAAGATGCTGACATTCTTTAGCCAATTGATTAAAAGTCCCATAGGCAGACATCTCACCTTGTCTATCATTCTCTTTAGCTCATTAATCACGTTAATGACGACGGCTTATCAGCTTGTGAATGATTACCGTGGCGATGTTAGCCGTATTGATCGAGTCTTTTCGAATATTGAAAAAGCTAACCTCGATGTGCTGGCGGCGAGTATTTGGGTTATTGACGAGAGACTGATCAATACTCAACTGAATGGTCTAATTCAACTGCCTGATATTAATTACATTTCAATAAAAGACGACAGCGGCCAATCTTGGAATTCGGGTAAATTAAAGCCGGAGCATGCACTCGATAAGCGCTTTTCTTTAGTCTATAAATCTCCAACAGAAAGCATTAACGTGGGGACGCTAGAAGTGCAAGCCGATATGGATGCAATTTATCAACGCCTGTACGATAAGGCGATGCTGATCTTGCTATCCAATGGTATAAAAACCTTCTTAGTCGCTGGATTTATCCTCTTCTTGGTCTGGTACAATATCACTAAGCACTTGGATAAACTCAGTAATTATTGTAAGCGCATTAATCTTGACACTGATTACGAACCACTCCAATTTGAGCGTAAAGAAAAGGCCGACGAGTTTAAACAGGTGGCCGATGCCATCAATAGTATGCAACATCAGCTGCGTAGCTCCTTTGATGCCCTTAAAAACTCTAAATCCGAGTTACAAACTGCCCTAGAAGACAGGGAACGCTTACTCAAGTTGGAGCGCAGCTATAAAGAAGAATTGGCAAGGCAAGTCAAAGAAAGAACTCTGGAATTAGAGCAGTCTCTCACGGCACTGAAGCGTGCTCAGCAAGTATTGGTCGAACAAGAAAAAATGGCGGCCTTAGGTGGATTAGTCTCGGGGGTTGCCCATGAAATTAACACGCCAATTGGTATATGTTTGACGGCCGCGAGCACACAGCTAAGTCATATCGAAGAACTGATAGAGCTTATTCATAGTGATCAAGCCACACTCGATGAGATCAATGCTATTTTGGATGAGTATCAGGAAAGCTGTGAACTTATCGTCCGTAATATCACTAAAGCCAGTGGCCTAATTCAAAAATTCAAAACGATTGCTATCGATCGCAGTCACGAAGAACATCAATGCGTCAATCTAAAGGAGCAGTTAAACGAGATTTTAGAATCGACCTTGATCATGTATCCCAATGTTAATGTCAAAACGCAGATCAAAGTGGCATCAACTCTAAACGTTAAAATAAATATTAGTCTACTAAATCAAATTGTTAGTAACATTTTATCCAATGCTTTCACCCATGCATTTCAAAATAGGGAAGATAATCTCGTTGATATCTGTGCGGATATTGATGATAACTATGTCAATATAAGTATTCAAAACAATGGATTAGCAATTTCTGCCGAAGTCGCGGAACATATGTTCGAACCCTTTTTTACCACCAATAGGAATAAAGGCGGTACGGGCCTAGGTTTATCGGCAGCCTTCAATGCCGCTACCCTATTAAAAGGTACTATGAGTTATCAGGCTGACTCGGCCCTTGGTGGGGCGCAGTTCAATATCCGTTTTCCCTTAGTGCCCTGTGAGTTTGTGCAACTGGCGATCTAGCATCATTGGTCATCGGTACTCGCTTGAGAAACACTGCTTTTGCCCTAAAACAAACATCCACGGCAGTTGGCCGTGGATATCAATACACTATGCTTGGGATAGCGCTAAGACTCATTGGCAACTTGTGCCAACCGCGCCAATACGCGACTCGCCGCCACAAATCCAAAGGTACCCGTTACCATAGTCACTGCGCCAAAACCTGAGGCGCAGTCCATACGCATAGTGCCATCGGCCGTCGCCTTAGTGTTACACACTGAGCCATCGGCTTGGGGATACACTAATTGTTCACTGGAAAATACGGCATCGACGGCGAAGCGGCGCTGCACATTTTTTGAGAAATTATATTCGCGGCGCAGGAGATTGCGAACTTTTGCAAGCAATGGATCTTGATAGGTTTTAGCAAGATCAGTCAGCTGGATTTGGGTCGGATCCGTTTGTCCACCAGCACCACCAACGGTAACGATTTTAATTTTTTGACGCTTACACCAAGCGATCAATGCCGCCTTTTGTTTCACCGCATCAATGCAGTCAACCACATAATCAATATTGCCCCCGGTCTTGGGGCCGAGCAAATAGTCACCTAGGTTATCTATGGTAATAAAATCTTCTATTTCATTGACTTGACAATCTGGGTTGATCTCGCGGATCCGCTGCGCCATGACAGCCACTTTTGATTCACCAATGGTTGAAGTCAACGCATGGATTTGACGATTGGTGTTAGTGACACAGATATCATCTAAATCAATCAGAGTCATTTGGCCTATGCCGCTACGTGCTAAGGCTTCTGCAGCCCAAGTGCCTACACCACCAATGCCAATCACCACCACATGGGACTGGGCAAATTTTGCTAACGCCTTTTGTCCGTACAAACGGCCAATTCCACTAAAGCGATTTTGATAGGCTTCAGTCATAAATACGTACCTTATATCGACCTAACAACAGCAAAGAAACCCACTCTCACTCACCTTGGGGCTACGACCTAAAACTCGAGAGCACACTAAAAATGCGCCGTGGATTCTAAACGATTTAGCGTGAAAATCGAAATCAATCTCCAAAATCAACACTAAAGATGCAGAGCGATACGAATGCCGTGCAAATGTAATAAATGAAGATAGGCTGCATGGCTCTCGGGATTTTCTAGTGAAAATATCATTGTAACGTTGTTTTTTCTTTGTAAAACAATGTGTTGAAAATATGCCTCTTTGGGCTGAAATTGATCTTGGTCACACTTTTCATTCTAAAGCCTGTGCACACTTCGCGGCACAAAAGCTCAACCACTTGCTGCGGATAACCTCGTTTAACCGCGCATAAAACAGCGATATAAGAACAGGAAACTGAAGATGAAAAAGAATCTGCTCACGACGGCTATTACCTCTTGCCTAGCATTTTACTCATTCACTGCGCTCGCGGATGGTCCAGAGTTTTATGGCCATGCCGATTTGAGTATTACAGACTCAGAAAAGGGTTATGCCACCCAAAATCAAAAAGATGGTACTGTGCTTGAAAACAACTTCTCTTGGATAGGCGTAAGGGGTTCTGAAACCGTAAGCCCCTATTTTGACATCATTTATCAAATGGAATTTGGGGTTGAAAACTTTGATAACTCGAATAAAACCTTTAATGCTCGTAACACTTTCCTTGGCGTAAGAAGTGCAGCCGGTACGGCGTTAGTTGGCCGCAATGATACCGTATTTAAGGCCGCAGAAGGTGGCTTCGATCTTTTCGGTAACACCAATGCCGATATCGATTTGTTGCTTGCAGGCCAAACACGTTCGGCCGATGGTATCTCTTACTACTCCCCCAAAATTGCTGATCTACTCAGCCTAAACGCAACTTATCTGATGAGCGATAACTATGATCAATTAGATAGCAATGGCAATGATATCTACAGCAAAGATCAAATGTACGCCCTGAGTGCAACCTTAGGGGATAAAAGTTTTAAAACACAAAACTACTATGTTGCCGCCGCATACAATGATGGTATTGAGAATGTAGAAGCCTATCGTGGGGTCGCTCAAGTCAAGTTTGGTGATCTGATTTTAGGGGCGTTATACCAGCACAGTGAACATGTGGATGATAAATTCTCCAATCTGTCCGGAGACACCTATTTTGTTAACGCAGCTTACCTGATTGGCGACCTTAAATTAAAAATGATGTACGGCAAAGATGACTCCGGCTTAGGTAAATATGTGAGTCGTTATGTAGGCGATCAGAACAATGCTGGGCTAGAACAAGTGAGCGATGTTGACCTGCAGCAGTTCAGTTTGGGTGCCGATTACCGACTTAGCACTAAGACTATGGTCTATGGCCATTACACTCGCTTTGATGGTGACCTTATGCTAGATGGTACTTTGCAAGACTTAGATGACAACATATTTACTGTTGGTTTACGTGTTGATTTTTAAATAGATTATTTAGTTTAAACAGAAACGGATTTTGATAAAAAAGCGACTTATGTCGCTTTTTTTACCTGCAACGTTGCAAATCTCACTCATTGAGCCCCTATATGACAAACTTGCTACAACATTAGTATATGCTACAGTTAGCCTCGCCGACTTACTTGGGCTTTGGCGCCTAATCTACCTCTTTAGTAGTAAGTGAAACATGCCGTTTTACCACTTTCACGTCAATTTGCGGTCGAGATATACGGAAATATCCTAAAAAAGCCCGAATGCGGACAAGGAGAGCCAAAAACATGATCTGCACCACAGCCTGCGAGTCGTAAAACTGTAAAAATCGGCGGCAACTTTGTTACCGATTTCAGTAGCAAATGTTTTAAACCACACAAAAACCATGAAAAATGGATAAGAACTTAGGTTCGAGGGAGCACAAAACATGAAAAAGACATTCATCTCTGCATCAGTTGCATCAGTACTGGCATTGGCTTCATTCGGTGCGCTAGCCGAAGGCCCGAGCTTCTATGGTCGTTTAGAGCTTGCTGTCACTAATACTGAAACCGGTGCGACTCTACAATCTGGTACTAATGGTGTTGATACAAAAAATTACGCCGATGAAAATAACGCTGGTACCTATTTAGAAAACAACTTCTCTCTATTAGGTGTTAAAGGCACAGAAAAATTGCCGATGGCTTCGAAGCTATCTATCAAATGGAATTCCAAGTTGAAAATACATCAACAACGGGTGATGTATTCAAGGCGCGTAATACCTATTTAGGCTTAAAAACTAACGCAGGTACTGTATTAGTGGGCCGTAACGATACCGTATTCAAACAAGCCGAAGGTAACGTCGATATTTTCGGTAACACTAACGCCGATATCGACCGTCTAGTTAGCGCACAAACCCGTAGTGCAGATGGTGTTTGGTACTACTCACCAAAAATCGCGGGCTTAGTCACACTGAACGCGACTTATCTATTCGATGATAACGACACTACTGCAAAAACGTCTGAAAGCTTATATGCATTAAGTGCAACGTTAGGTGATAAAGGCTTTAAAGATCAAAACTACTATGCCGCAGTAGCCTATAACAAAGGTATTGCGGGTGTTGATGCCTATCGTTTAGTTGGTCAAGCAAAATTCGGCCAATTCAAAGTCGGTGGTTTATTCCAAAACTCTGAAGATGTAGTGAACAGTGACATTGACGGTAACACTTACTTCGTTAACGTTTCCTATGATCTGAATGGTGTTAACCTGAAGGCCGAATACGGTGTTGACGAAGCTGGTTTAGGTGGCGCATACACTAAACTGGGTGGCGTGAAAGGTGCTGATGACATCAACTTCCAAAACTTCAACATTGGTGCTGATTATCGTTTAGCGAAATCAACTATGGTTTATGGCCAATATGCTATGTACCGTGGTGATTTTACAGTTGCTAATGCTAAAACTGATTTACAAGACGACAATGTATTCTCTGTAGGCGTACGTTACGACTTCTAATGTCCTATAGGACATTGATGCGTGTAAATCGATATTAATCTAATGCCATTCGCTTAAGGGCGAATGGCATTTTTATTGGAAGTTATTTATTGAAAGTGGCTTACTGGACGAGCGTGGCCTGCCTAGTTTAGGTCAATCCGGCGCAATTAGAAGTCAGTCTTACGGCCCTCATAGGTGGCACACATTTGCTGGGCTAGGACCTCATCATAGGGGCGTAGGCCACTCATCACTAATGTCTTAATGCCTGTGCCTACTAAAGTATCACCACTGTGCAACTCAAAGTGCAGTGTCACATCACCACGTTTGCCATCGATCTGCAGATCTTGGCCTACAAGGGAGAGGGTGACTTCCACAAAATCGAGGGTACTGAGATCGAAGGACATGCTTTCGTAAATCACTAAGGGGCGTTCTGGATTGATCATTACTTGATGCTGTTTCATCAGAGGTATCAAGATATCGATAAAGTTGTGCCCAGAAAACGCCACATAACTGCGGATAAAGGATTCTGTCTGTGCATCGCAGCAGCTGACATCGCCTTGGCGGGTCACATTTAGATAGGTTTTATCTCGGCTATCACAAATCGAAAAATGTTCATTCACTTGCTCCGGAAATTGCAGCTCAACGCCATCCCCTACCATACCCGCAAAGCTAAACTTCATGCTTTGGCTTAAACCATACTGGGTTAACACTAAGGCAAACAGCAAATCTCCCGGAACACAAAAACGCTTAGCACCCACGTCGTGAATGGGATTAAAGTCCTGCGCAATTTTCTTAGCGAAGTCACTGGCTTGTTGGGCTGAAACGGAAATAGCTTGATTTTGCTTGGAAAAATAAGGCGCTAGAAACATATAAACTCTATTTTAAATGGCTCAAGATAAGGATTGATAACAAATTTATCACGAGTCTACCTTAATTTAGGTATTTAACTCACCCGATGACTTGAGTATAGGGAGGTCGTACAAAGTAACATTATGGTGATATTTGTAAAGCCAATCGGGCATGGGCCCCGGTTATTCCTCTTCATATCACCACAGGGCGGTGCGGCAAGGCGCTTTCTAAACCCTATTGAATTCACGCTTCAATTGAAAACCATCATCTGTCACTAGCTGTTCTAGCACTTCAATTCGGCGACGTAGCGTTTCTAACTCGGCTCTTAATGCTTGGTTTTCTACGGCTTGTGCACTATTTGCCATGCTTTGTTTCTCACGAATTTTCATAATTGCCACTATATAGCCACCGACAATGGCGAGTATGGGGATAAGTAAGGCGAGCGTTCCGGCATTCATAATCGAATTCCTTTATCTAGTGGGTCGTTGTTATTAGCTGAGTTTGAATAGCAATCAAAGCATGAAAATAAGTATGCTTAAGTTTAGGTTAATCCACCAGTGACAAAAGTCACTATGTTTGGTTAAGCATTCTCATCTCCAATACTCTGCCAGTTTGTTTGATGGATAATACTCACAATACAGACGTCTTATTAATCGAGTGCGAATGGATAAATGGCATCAGATGTTAATATCCCGTTAGCTCCATATAACCCGTGCCGGCATGGCTACCAGAGAGTTGCACAGGGCCTTCCCAGTAGGGCGTGGATAACGGCATGGCGCTACTAGGATTGAGTGGCGTGATGGTGAGATCGATATTCTCACTGGGGATCTTCACCTGCCAACTGACGGGATAATCGCCATTGACTGTGTGTTGCCATTTGAGTGGCGTCATCTGGATGTCATTGGGGCTGTCGGTGGAATTGATATTGCGCCCCGTGCCATCGGCAAACATTCTCCTGGCGCTATAAAATGCCGAGATAGGGATATTCTTTGCGCTCTCTGTTTGTGATTGATCCCGTAACTGAAACAACATTAACGTCGAGCCATCGTTTAGTCTGAGCGCGAACCAATCCCAGCCCTGTTGGGTTTTAGTGAGAAATTGAGAGCTCCATTCCCTGTCGAGCCAGCCTTGGCCCGTGACTCGCTCAGCTTTGCCATTGCGGTTGATTTCACCTGTGATCTCAATGAAGGGTTGGCTGTAATAGTAGGACGCCACTTGGCCATCGTGGCTTTTAACGCTATAGCCGTCAGTGCCTTGGTATTGTAGTGGCGCCTGGCTATTAAGCTTAAGTTGGTAGCTAAAATCAGGATTCTCCACCGTTAAGGTGGCGGGGAAGAGTGCGTTGGTTTCGCTCTGCCATTGCCAGTTGTCGAGGCGGATTTGATAGGGCTCCAATTTAACCTCGGCAAATTCGCGATGATGGCGTGACCACTTTTCATGGGCAAGGTGAGTATTGCTCGAGGTTAATGCGCTGTGGGCCAAATAAAGCTGTTCGCTTGCCCAAGTAGATTGACTCTGGGGGGATAATTGGGGTGGCTTAAGTGCGGCCCGAAACTGAGTCCATTGGGCCCCTAGTTGCTCTCCTCCTGCCGTGGTTAAATTGGCCGTGAGATACCACCACTCTTGCCTAAAGCCATTATGGGCTAAGTGATCCCGTGGGAACTCGAATGTGTACCCTAATACGACGGGGGAAAATGCGTTATCACTTGCGCCATTAGCGGTTTGCCCTAGGACATTGGCCATGGACTTTGGGTCTGTATCAGTCGCCGTTGATGGATGATCGCAACCCATAAGGGGGAGTAGCAGTATTGCCAGTAAGTTCAGTGCTGCCCAATTTGATATCTTCATCATAGGGTTTCCTGTTGCAAACTGGAGACTAATGGCTTACGGGTTTGCCAATATAGGGGCAAAATCACGGCTAAGGTGCAGGTGGTTAAGGCGATCAGTATTGCATGGCCGTAGGTTTGCCAATCCCAAATCATTTTTATCGTCCAACCAAAAGCTTGCAGGGTTATCTTATTGATCAGCAGGTAACCTAGCAGCGCGCCCGTCGGCATGGCGATAAGACAAGTGATTAGCACCACAAGCAACATTTGGATAAATACCATGTAGCGTAACTCGCTTCTGCTCACGCCGAGGGAATAGAGCCTCGCAAGTGGCGCTTGCCGTGCCTGAGTTAACATTAAACTGGCGCTAAAGAGACCGATGGCGGCAACCAGCAAGGTCAGGCTGTTAAGTACTAGGGTGATTGAGAATGTACGCTTAAAGATGCTAATGGCTTGGGTCTTTATCTTCGTTTGGCTGTAGATTTGCGCTTGGGCTAAATCCAGCTCAGTGGCAAGCTGCATTTGAACTTGCTCAAGCTCAGCCTCATTTAGACTGCTGTGCTTATCTTTACCATAAAAGCTTGCCGCGAGGCTGATGGGGAGTGTGGGCAACTGCGCTTGCTGCCAGAGTGTATGGCTGATGATGACTTCGTTGCGAGTATTACCGTGGTCATAGTAAATCCCTGCAATAACGACTTGGTTACTCGATGTTTTATCAAGTACATCCAAGGTAACGGTATCGCCAAGTTGCAATTGATATTTTATCGCGAGGGGCTCACTTACCAATAGGTAATGGCCATTGAAGTAGACTTGCCAGAGCTTAGGTAGGCTTTCTTTTAGCACGCTGGTGTACTTTATCGAATATTCGTCGCGGCTAATAAGATCCACTGGGATGTTTTTGGGCTCTGAGCCTGTGCTGGATAGCTGGGCATCAAGTCGCCATTGTTGATACAGGCCGTTTATCCTTGGGTCTTGCATCAGATGGTCTCTTACTGCGGCAATACGTTGAGTCGGTGGGCGAATGTACAGATCGGCATGTAGACGGGTATCGAGCCATACCCTTAGGGTGCGCTCAAAACTGCCGACGAGGGTATTCATCGACACATTGGCACTCAGCGCCAGCAAGATTGCCATCATAGCTAAGGAGAGCGGCGCGATAAGCTCGCGGGTTTCGGCGAGCAGGTATTGCCATAATCCCGGACGGGCTAAGGGCAATAGGCCGTTCACTCCCCAGTGCAGTAGTTGCGGCAATAATAGTGGGATAGCGACAGCGACTATGCCCAAGAGCACTAGGCTGATATTGTAGCTCTGACTGAAGGGGAACAGTATTGCGGCAAGACATAATAGGCCGCAGGCGATAACAAATTGTCGACGGTGGATTTTACTGTGTGCCAGTGTTTGTTGATAGCGGTTCGCGCCTTGGGCGAGGGACTGGCGCGTTAAGTCTACATACAAGGGTAAGCAAGCGGCTAAGGCGGCGACTAAGGTGAGACCTATGGCTTGTACCAGCCAAGTCCATTGCCAGACTCCCGGCAGTAAGTGGGCGCCATACATTTGCTCCAATGTCATGGACACCATAGGTTGTAGCCAGTGGCTGAGTTGTAAACCTAGGATAAAACCGATAGTCGATCCTAGAACCACTAAGGTAGTCAATTCTGTCAACAGTGCGCCCATGACGACTCGACGTTCCATACCTTGCTGCAGTAGCTGGATGAGCAGCTTTTGGCGTTTCATTAAGCTGTAGCGCACCCCGTTGTAGGCGATAAAAAGGCCGACTACAAAGGCGAGCATGCTCATGGCGTTGAGATTTAAATGAAAGCTGCGGGTGAGTGCCATGAGGGCTTGGCCCTGATCCTGCAGATTAAAACTGGCTTGTTGCGATGTAATGCCAAGGTGATCAAGCTGGTTTTTTAAATCGGCGAGTTTATCCCTGTCACTAAATAGGGCGATATAACTGAGTTTTCCTTGTAAACCAAGTAATGATTGGGCAAGGGAAATATCGGCCAAGATCGCGCTGCCAAGGCCCCACTTATCATCAATACTGAACACCTTTAGGGTGAGGTGCGCCAGTTCAAGCTCCCCCTTTGGGGCTATTTTAGATGCTAAACTGTGGCCCATGACAACCAGAGGTTCGCCGCTGAGTAGCTCGCCAAGCGGTAGCTCCCCGAGGGAGAGACTTGTATTTATGTCGGTATTTTTTTGAGATCGTCTTAGCGTAAGAGCGGCGATTAAGTCGCTACCTTCAATCTGCCAGAATTGTCCATCCTTACCTGCGACTCGGCCGCTGACCACGGCAAGACTTTGGCTTAGTCCGGCTTGTCTTAGGACGAAGTAAACCGATTCGTCTAGATTCTCCTGTCCTAGGGGCGCAGTGAGTAGTACGTCCGCCCTTTGGCTTAATAGCTCGGTCGCCTCGCTATAACTGCGAATGGCATTGTCATTAGTGGCTTTTACCCCGATAAGCAAGGTGACCGCCAGAGCGATACCGAGCAAGGTTGCCCCCGCCTGCAGTGGTGCGTGGCGATAGTGGGCGAAAAAGATCTTAAGACTCAGTAGGACTCGTTGTATCGAGCCACTCGGTGAGTCGATGATGGCGTGGTGTAAAGTCGGTTGGCGCATTGCCGCTCCTTATCCGTAAATCGCCATTGCACCGTGGGATAAGTGCCAACGCTTTTGCATAAATGCGGCGCATTCTTCACTGTGGGTGACCATCAAAATACTGGTTTGGCTTTCTTTGGCAAGTTCGCATAGCAGCGCCATCACTTGCTTACCGGATATATCATCTAAGTTACCCGTGGGTTCATCAGCAAGCAGCAAGGTTGGTTTATGGGCTAAGGCGCGGGCGATGGCAACCCGCTGTTGTTGGCCGCCGGACAGGGCCTCCACTTGGCGGTGAAGCAGTGGTGTTAGCCCAAGTTTTTCAACCAGATAGTCACACCAAGTTGACCACGGCAGCCCCGTTAAACTTAAGGGAAAGGCGATATTGTCTTTCACATTGAGTGGTGTGAGTAAGTTAAATTGTTGAAACACAACGCCTAAGGAATTGCGCCTGAAACGGCTCCAATCTTTGTCTTGCCAAGTTGACGTGGATGCTTGTTCTAGCAGGATTTCGCCCGAGTCTGGCATTTCAAAACCGGCGATCAGATTGAGCAAGGTGCTCTTGCCGCTGCCACTGGGACCCGTGAGTGCCACGGTTTCCCCCCTGTTGATCTGCAGATCGACCGCATGTAGCACTTGATGATATTGCTCGCCATCGCGAAAGCCCTTGGTGACTTGGTTAAGCTTAGCGACGGGGTTAAGTTGAGTGACGTCGGCCATTGAGCAACTCCCGTATGCAGTTGTGGTTAGCAAGATTACACGCTGTGCAGCTAATCTAGCATTACCAGCCCATGTTTAACATAAAGCATTTCTTATTCAGATAAATACTGATTTTTACGCGGATGGGATCATCAAAGGATAACAAAATATAACCCAGCATCTGCTGTAAAAAACATCAATTGAATTAAATCCTGCGTGAACTGTGAGCAAATGGGCTTGAGCTATTGGATGCTTTATTGCATGCTGTGCGCCCTGTTAGATTGAGTACAAAACTCGATTTAACAATCCGTTCGGATGAAGGTAGCAGGAGAGTGGGGATGTAACCCCACACCGACGAGGCAACTTTGGTTTTATCGAAGCGAGTCTTCTTATAAAAACAAAGCACTCTTTCAGGTGCCGTAAGGCGTGGACTGTTACTGGACGAGCCTCTGGAGAGACCACCAATTGCACTTAGCTTTATAGTGCAGTCAGATGGCGCCGAAGGCGAAAGTGTTGTGGGTTATTAACCTGCGGCGCGAAACGCTCAGGCAAAAGGACAGAGGAGAGGATGACTGCACAGTCCCTGTCGTTTGTCGTCGTGGGCTATTTTTACCTTTGCTTGAGATGGCGCACCTTTGCATCTATTGAAAGCACTCGTTGAGAGTACTCGCTTGCCACGCATTTCGCGTTTAGCTTAGGCGAATCTCAGTCGAGAACAGGCTAAAAATAGTTTGCAATAGCGTCCGACTGCGGCGCGTCACAGCCATTTCTTTTCCTCCTCCGTTTATTAATTTTGTTGTTTAATATTCGAGGAATATCATGAGTTTTCAAGCTTTACTTGCCAGCATTAATGGCATCGTCTGGGGCCCAATCACCCTTTGTTTGCTGGTGGGCACGGGGATTTATCTCACTGCGCGCCTCAAACTTATCCAAGTTTTTCGACTGCCTATGGCGCTGGGATTGTTATTTAAACCAGCCAAAGGTCATGGGGATTTATCTTCCTTCGCGGCGCTTTGTACTGCGTTGTCCGCTACCATAGGCACGGGCAATATTGTCGGCGTGGCGACAGCCATCAAAATGGGCGGGCCGGGCGCATTATTTTGGATGTGGTTGGCGGCATTTTTCGGCATGGCGACTAAATATGCCGAGTGTATGTTGGCAGTAAAATATCGCACTACCGATGCTCGCGGACAGATTGCTGGTGGACCTATGTACTATATCGAACGCGGCCTTGGTCTGCCTTGGATGGCGAAATTGTTCGCTATCTTCGGGGTTGGTGTGGCCTTTTTCGGTATCGGGACTTTTGCACAGGTTAACGCCATCAGCGATGCGCTGACGATTGCCTTTGAGGTGCCGACTTGGTTGACAGCGACCGTGTTGACTGTGTTAGTTGCCGCAGTCACTTTAGGTGGGGTAAAGCGAATTTCGAATGTGGCGCAAAAACTAGTGCCTGCCATGTCGATTGGCTATGTGCTGGCTTGTGTATGGATCTTAGTCGGATTTTATGAGCAAATTTTACCCGTCCTAGGGTTAGTGATTGAATCGGCCTTTACGCCAGTCTCGGCCGCGGGTGGATTTTTAGGCGCGACAGTCGCGCAGGCGATCCAAATCGGTATTGCCCGTGGTGTATTCTCCAATGAGTCAGGCCTCGGTAGTGCACCTATCGCAGCGGCAGCGGCTAAGACCAATGAACCCGTTGAGCAAGGTTTGGTCAGCATGACGGGCACCTTCTTCGATACCATCATCATTTGTACTATGACGGGCTTAGTATTGATCATCACCGGCGTCTGGAGCGGTGAAACAGCGGGCGCGGCCATGACGAGCGCGGCGTTCGCCCTCGGTGGATCTGCGGTTGTGGGTCAGTATCTGGTGACCATTGCCTTAGTCTGTTTTGCGTTTACCACTATATTGGGCTGGCACTATTATGGTGAGCGCTGTTGGTACTACTTAGTCGGCGAGCGCGGTTTACGCTTGTATCAAGTGGTATTTGTGGTGCTGATCGCGAGTGGGGCTTTTATTAAACTCGATCTGATTTGGCTGCTTGCGGATACGGTCAATGGTTTAATGGCTATCCCTAACTTGATTGCCATTTTAGGGCTACGTCAGGTGATTATTGCGGAAACTCAACGTTATTTTGAGCGAATGTTTTCTAAGGGGTCATTAGATGCGGTTTATTAATGTTGTGAAAACAATATATTAGTTCACATTATTTTAACTTTGAGATTGTCGCCACAGGGTTCTTCGTTTACTTTATAGGAGTTACCCTAAAATGGGTGCATTAAAACGGGGGCTTTGAGGCGACGCCATGGATAAAAGTAAACTTCGTACCTTTCGCAGCAAAATTCTATCTCATATTGCGCTGCCTTTAATTCTTATCATGACGGCCGTTTACGGCATTAATGCTTGGTTTAATTATCTTTCTATCGAGCGAAAGCTATACGACTCCTTAGCTCAGGAATCCACTAATTCTGGGTATCGTTTACAACTGTTGCTCGAACATGCGCAGGCCAATACTCAAGGCGTTGCCGATTTTATTGGTTTTTTATCCAATAAGGAGGGGATTAATAATAGTGAGAAAATCAGGCGGGTGTTGACCAATCGCCTAGAGCGTAACCCGGATTTTTATGGTTCAGCCGTTGCGTTTAAACCTTATACCTTCCCCGATAAAAAACTCTTTTCCCCCTATGTTTACCGCGATGGTAACAACTTCCATTACTTGGATATTGGCGCCGAGGGTTATGACTATACCGATGGTTCTTGGGATTGGTGGTCTAAGGCAATCAATCAGGCGGGAGGCTATTGGTCTAAGGCTTACTTTGATGAGGGCGCGGGAAATACCTTAATGGTGACTTATTCGGTCCCCTTTGGCCCTAAAAATGATTACTTTGGGGTAGCGACGGTCGATTTGGCGCTCAATAAATTGCCTGAGCAGCTAGGTGTGCAGCCGAGCCAATTAGTGGTTATCGATGATCAAGAGCGATTCATTTTCCACAGTGATAAAGAGAAAGTGCTGGCGGTGACGTCGGCCGAGTGGCTCGATAGGAATACCCGCCGAAACGGTGATTTTTGGGCATTATTGGATAAGGGCTTAAACGGACAAGCGCGTTTTATCGATGATAAGAGTACTGTGTATCTCGCCAGTGTTACCTCTGTGGCTAAGCTCAAATGGCGGGTCATAGTGATGGTGCCAGAGCAGCAGCTGTTTACTACGCTGCTAGATGATGTTGCTTCTGTAGTACTCAATCTCAGCCTATTAACCCTATTACTATTGCTCACTTGCTACCTAGCCGCTAAGCGCTTAACGCGGCCGCTTGAAGCATTGGAGTCGGGGATCTTGGCCTTCGGTCAAGGGAAAACCCAACAGCTAGCGATCCCTAAAGGCGCCGTGAGCGAGATAGTGACGTTAAGCGAAACCTTTAATCAAATGACAGAGTTACTGGCCGAACGGGAACAGGCTATTTTAGATTCCCGCGGTAACCGTTTCGCTCGTTTGATCGATGGTATGAGCGAAAAGTCCTTTTATTGTTCCCTCGACCCCGATGGCCATCTGGCTCAAGTGAGTGAGGGGGTGACTAAGGTATTGGGGATCTCTCCTGATCTATTAAAGCGCAAATATCAAAGACTCTTCTCGGCCAATCCCCTCAATGAGAAGAATTGGGAATATACCGACTTGGCTTTGAAAGGCCAAAATGTCCCCTCACATCAGGTTGAAATGATCGATGATAAGGGCCACCCAAGGAGACTCGATGTTTTTATGCAGCCCTTAGTCTCAGATTCGGGCGAATTAATGTCGGTGGAGATGTTATTTACCGATGTCACAGAGCAATTTTCGGCCGCCGCTTGGTCTAATGCCGTGCTGGAGGCCGCACCCGAGGCTATGTTGATTGTCGACCAAGTGGGTAAGAT
This sequence comes from Shewanella sp. HN-41, assembly GCF_000217915.1. Taxonomy (GTDB): domain Bacteria; phylum Pseudomonadota; class Gammaproteobacteria; order Enterobacterales; family Shewanellaceae; genus Shewanella. The sequence goes on from NZ_AFOZ01000013.1 coordinate 44,732, forward strand.
TGTGTTTACAAACACACGCTGCCAGCAGCTCTTTGGTTATGACTCCCAGGCCATGCTGGGCATACAGGTTGAGACACTATTGCCAGAAGCCTTTGCAAATACACCGGGGCGCGACAGGGGGCAATTTACCCTAGAGAGGCGTGAGCGCTCAGTGGATAATGCGCGTCATGTGCGCGCCTTAAAGGCCAATGGTAGCGAGTTTGTTGCCGAAATCGCCTTGAGTATGCTCCCCGCTGACATCCATGGCAGCCAGCAGCTGGCTGCATCCATTCGGGATATGACCCAAAAAATTGCCGTTGAACAAAAAATTCGCGACAGCGAACTGCGTTTCCGAGGGCTAGTGACTAATATTCCGAGTGCCGTATATCGCACCCGGATCGGTGATGTATGGGTCATAGAATATATCAGCGACAATATCGCCGATATTACCGGTTACGCCGCAAGTCAATTTATTGAGAATCGTCAACGCACATTTGCCTCCTTGATTTTGGAAGAGGATCTTGCCCTATGCCATAGCCATATCGACAGGGCGTTGGCACAACAGGAAACCTTCGAGGTGGAATACCGTATTCGCCACCGCGATGGCAGCATTCGCTGGGTACACGAAAAAGGTAAGGCAAGTTACAATGAGGATGGCTTCCCTCTTTGGTTTGATGGCAGTATCGATGATATTACCGAGAGTAAACTCGCCTTAGTCGAACTTGAGGCATCACGTCAGCAACTGACGAATATTACTGAGTCTATCCCTTGTACTGTGTACCAACTGCGGTGGAATTCGCCATCGGACCGCGCATTTACTTTCCTTTCCGCCGCCGCTATCCATATGTTGGGGCTGCACCGTGATGATTTGATGAATGATTTCGATATCATTGCCGAGCGGATCTTCGATGAAGAACGCCCCGATGTCGTGCGGGCTCTGGCGGGCAAGAGCGACGACAAGCTGCAATGGTTACGTGAGTTCCGTTATCGTCACCCTAATGGCAGTACTCGTTGGATGGAAGCGGGTGCCAGCGGCCATATGATGCAAGATGGGGCGATCATCTGGAATGGCTATGTGATGGACATTACCGAGCGTAAAGCGATTGAAGAAGAGCTGGCGGTCAGTGAAGCACACTTTAAGGCACTTTTCGATGGCGCGACCATTGGCATAGTGAACGTGGATGCTAAAGGCGTTATCCTCGATTGCAATGAGCAATTCAGTGAGGATATAGGCCAAAGCCGAGATGAGCTGTGTAATACACCTATTTTCGAGGTGCTCAGTCCCAAGGACAAAGGGATCGCTAAGGAACAGTTTAAGAAGTTAACTGAGGGTAAGATAGAGCAATACCGTGGAGAACGCCGCTTTATTCATCCCTCGGGCAAACCTTTGTGGATGACGGTCAATGTGTCGGCGCTCTTGGATAGTAAGGGACAGTTTAGTTCTGCGGTCATGAGCATGGTCGATATGACTGAGCTTAAATTGCTGTCGGACGAGTTGCTTATCGCCAAGGAAGAGGCCGATGCGGCCAGTAAGGCGAAGGGGGATTTCCTTGCCAACATGTCCCACGAAATTCGCACGCCCATGAATGCCATTATCGGTATGTCACAGTTGTGCTTGCAGACCGAACTCGATAAGAAGCAAAAAAACTATGTGGAAAAAATAGAGCGGGCTTCGCAATCTTTACTCTCGATCATTAATGATATCCTCGATTTTTCTAAGATCGAAGCGGGTAAGCTGGATATAGAATCAGTGCCATTCCAGCTTGATACTATGCTGGAAGATCTCAGTGACATGTTCTCCGAAAAAGCCGCACACAAGCAGCTGGAGTTGTTGTTTGCCGTTGCTCCCAATGTGCCTCGGCACCTATTTGGCGACTCACTGCGTTTAGGCCAAGTGCTGATCAACCTGATGAACAATGCGATTAAGTTTACTGAGCGTGGCGAAGTATTGCTGTCGCTAAACTTAGTCGAGCAGCAGAACGACGATGTGACCCTACGTTTTAGTGTGCGGGATAGCGGGATAGGTTTAACCGATGAGCAGCAAGCAAAATTGTTCAAATCTTTTAGTCAGGCGGATACTTCCACTACACGTAAATACGGTGGCACTGGCCTAGGCTTAGCGATCTGTAAGCAGTTAGTCGAACTGATGGGCGGCAGTATTGGGGTTGAGAGCCAGTTTGGACATGGCAGTACCTTCTACTTTACTGTGAAATTACAAATCTCTAGCGGTCAAAAATTAGTAATAGGCCAAGAGCTTGAAGGTATGTCTGTGTTGGTGGTCGACGATAATGCGACCGCAAGGGACATCATGCGCACAACCCTCGAGGGAATGGGCTTCTTGGTCGATACGGTTCGCTCGGGGGATGAAGCCGTTAATCGCTGCACTCAGCGAGACTATGCGGTGGCGTTAATCGACTGGAAAATGCCGAATTTAGATGGTTTAGATACGGCAAGGCAAATTCTACAACAGGCGAAAACACCCCCTCGGATCTTGATGGTATCGGCCCATGCTAATCAAGAGTTTTTAACCCAAATAGAGCAGTTGGGTTTAGCGGGGTATATCAGCAAGCCTATTAGCGCATCACGCCTGCTCGATGGCATTATGAACGCACTCGGCCGCGCTGGCATTCTGCCAGTAAGACGGCACAATGAGGCACTCGATCCTCAGCTCCTATTACCGCTTAAGGGTAAGCGTATCCTCTTGGTCGAAGACAATGAGATGAATCTTGAGGTGGCAACCGAGTTCTTGGAACAGGTCGGGATTATTTTATCCATAGCAACCAACGGCCAAATTGCCTTGGACAAGTTAATGCAACAGAGTTTTGACTTAGTGCTGATGGATTGCCAAATGCCCGTTATGGACGGTTATCAAGCCACTAAGGCATTGAGGCAACGCCCTGAACTTGCCGAACTGCCCGTGATCGCCATGACGGCAAATGCGATGGCGGGTGACAGGGAAATGTGCATTCGCGCTGGAATGAACGATCATATCGCCAAGCCTATCGAAGTGAACATTCTCTACCAGACCCTGCTTAAGTATCTGGCGGCGGATAGTCCCGACGTTATTGCTGATACCCAGGAACAGGGAGGAGAGACTAAAGCTCTCAATACCGACCTCGCGTTAATGGTGAAGTGGCCAGAGCATCCCGAATTGGATATCGATAGGGGATTACAGTTAGTACAAAATTCCAGCCGTTTGTACCAACGGATTTTTGAACGTTTTTTAAGCGGTCAACGACATGTCGTTGAGGCGATAAACAGGGCAATTGCCGCTAACAAACCTGAGGAGGCCATTAGGCTCGCCCATACCCTTAAAGGGCTAGCAGGCAATTTAAGTTCGACTAAATTAGCCGAGCTTGCCCGGCAATTAGAATTACACTTGAGTGAAGGTAGCCCATACCAAGCTGAACTTGAACAAATTCAAGTGCTAGTGGCGTCGATTTGTGAGGCCATAGAGAAAGTTAAGCCTGAGCACGAGCATCTGGTGCCGGTCGAGGCAAATATATTGCCAGAAGCGTCTTTGATCGCGGCGCTAAAACGCTTGCGCCAGAGTTTAGAGGATGCGGATGCGCAGGCGGTAGTGCAAATTGATGCATTAAAACCCCAAGTGAATGCCAAGTTATGGCGGCAGTTAAGTCCCGCACTGACAATGATCAATCAATATCAGTTTGATGAAGCGGTCGATCTGATTGATGAGGTTATCGCTGAATTAGCGTAGCTGTTTACGGATGAAGCCTACAGCACAAAGGCCTAGATAAGAGTATAGAGTGAGGTGAAGTTGATCATGGAAAAGGCAACGATCTTAGTCGTCGATGATACCCCAGAGAACATCGATATCTTAGTGGGAATACTCGGGGACGATTATAAAGTCAAAGTGGCTATCGATGGACCAAGGGCGTTGGCTTTGGTGGCAAAAGCACAGCCGGATCTGATATTACTCGATGTAATGATGCCGGGAATGAATGGCTACGAGGTGTGCAAACTGCTGAAACAGGAGCCGCTGACCTGCCATATCCCAGTGATTTTTGTGACAGCCCTATCCGAGGTCGCTGATGAAACCCAAGGATTCGAACTGGGCGCAGTGGACTACATCACTAAGCCTGTGAGTGCCCCAATAGTGAAGGCTAGGGTAAAAACCCAGCTTGCACTATACGATCAAAAACGTCTTCTAGAGCAACAGGTTAAAGAACGCACCCAGGAACTAGAAGATACTCGTTTTGAGATTATTCGCCGTTTAGGCCGCGCCGCCGAATATAAAGATAACGAAACTGGCTTACACGTAGTGCGCATGAGTCATTACGCACGTTTACTCGCGGTCAAGCTGGGCCTGCCAAGCTCCTTCTGCGACCTACTCTATAATGCGGCGCCAATGCATGATATTGGCAAAATTGGCACGCCCGATGCGGTGCTTAAAAAGCCCGGTAAGCTTGATGGGGAAGAATGGGAGATTATGAAACAACATGCGACCATAGGGGCTGAGATCATCGGTGAGCACAGCGATCCCTTATTGCAAATGGCCCGTCGCATCGCCTTAACCCACCATGAAAAGTGGGATGGCTCCGGTTATCCCAATGGTTTAGTTGGAGAGGAAATCCCCATAGAGGGGCGCATAACTGCCATTGCGGATGTGTTTGATGCGCTCACATCCCTGCGCCCCTACAAGCAGCCTTGGACTATTGAAGCGACAATGGAATTGCTTGAAAGCCAAGCAGGGCAGCATTTTGACCCTAAGTTAGTGGAGGAGTTTAAGCAAATTTTGCCAGAGGTGATAGTAATTAGAGATACTTATCTTGAACACTAACATTCCGATAATAAGGGCGCTGCTAGCGCCTTTATTATCGGGAGGATTCTCACCTTAAAGTATTAGGCTTCATCTAATGAGTAGGGTAGGGCTTGGATTGTTAAGCTGGACTCTTCATCATCGGCAAAACGCAACTTAGCCTGACTCTCGGTGTCGTTGGCGAGCACTGCGGTCAATAGGACTTGGTTACCACGTTGTACAAACTCGATAATATGGCCGCCACGGCGGAAGCCATCTTCCATAGCGATTTCAAGACTTGACTCTAGGTTGATTTGAAGATGAGTGTGGCCATGCAGAATATACAGGGCGCGTTTATTGCCGCCGCGATATTTCATCCGCGCTATGGTTTCTTGCCCCATGTAACAGCCCTTGTTGAAGCTAATGCCGTTAACCGCTTGTAGATTGCACATCTGCGGTACGTATTGACTGGCATGACTGGCGGCAAGATTTGGATAACCCGCTGAAATCTCTAATGCTTGCCAAGCGCTGGCATCAAATACGCTCAGTGCCGATTTAGCGACTAAAGCCGCTGCAGTCTCTGGGGGTAATACTAATATAAAACGATCTGTATCTTTTAATATCGCTCCCTTGTCTATCAAGGTCAGTTCTTGGGTGATCTCACCAAAATGCTCGCTTATAAATTGGCTTGCTTGTTCGCCAGCAACACCGAGCAGAGTCCATTCATCGGATGCCTTGCTTAAGGTGGCTTTGCTAAATACGGCATATTTTTGCAGTTGGGGTAAATCAACTTCGATGACATCCTTCGGCATCAGCATAAAGAGCGCATCTTGGATAGCAAAGGTCCTGAAACTGGCTAACATTTTACCCTTAGGGTCACAATGGGCTCCCCAGCGCCACTGGTTATCGGCTAATGAGCTGATGTCTGTGGTCACTTGGCCATGGATGAAACTGCGGCCCTGTTCTCCAACCACTTTGATCAGGCCCATATGAGATAAGTTGGCGAGCATTAGTGGAGGCAAGGAAGCGTCCAGATCCCAATGGGGTGTAGAAACTGAAATAGTCATAGCGAGATCCTGAAAATGAAGACGATGTGAGAGGCTAGATTGTAACGGAATTCCAGTAGGCTCAAAAGCATAAGGCGCACATATCTGTGAATGATATGTGCGCCTCAGTATGTGCGCTTTAGCCGATATGCTTAATAGGGTTGGGCATAAATCTTAAAACAGCACGCGGGTACGCAGTGTCCCTTCAATCGCCTTCAACTCAACCAAGGCCTCTTCGGCTTGGTGAGTGTCGACTTCCATCACCACATAACCAATCTCTGCGGTGGTTTGCAGATATTGTGCGGCAATGTTGATGCCTTTTTCCGAGAAGGCTTTGTTGATTTTGATCAGCACGCCTGGGCGGTTTTGGTGGATATGCAGTAAGCGTGAGGTGCCTTTATGCATTGGCAGTGATACTTCAGGGAAGTTAACCGCAGAAACGGTCGAGCCGTTGTCTGAATACTTAGCTAACTTGCCAGCGACTTCGATACCAATGTTTTCTTGAGCCTCAGCCGTGCTACCCCCCACGTGGGGCGTGAGCAATACGTTGTCTAGGCCGCGCAGTGGGCTGATAAATTCATCATCATTCGATTGCGGCTCTACGGGGAACACATCGATCGCGGCGCCCGCGAGGTGGCGCTCTTTTAAGGCGACGGTTAAGGCATCGATATCGACCACAGTACCGCGTGATGCGTTGATAAAGATGCTGCCTTTACGCATAGCGGCAAATTCGGCGGCGCCTATCATGTCCTTGGTTTGTGGGGTTTCTGGAACGTGTAAACTCACAACATCAGCCTGCGCCAGCAATTGCTCCATTGAATGGATTTGCTGTGCATTGCCCAGCGGCAGTTTGTCTTCGATATCGAAGAACACAACGCGCATGCCCAGAGTCTCAGCCAAAATGCCAAGCTGAGTACCAATATGGCCGTAACCAATCACGCCGAGGGTTTTACCTCGCACTTCGTAGCTGCCTGCGGCGGTCTTCATCCAGCCGCCGCGGTGGGCGATAGCGTTACGCTCAGGGATACCACGCATTAGCATAATGATCTCGCCAATCACTAACTCGGCAACACTGCGAGTGTTAGAAAATGGCGCGTTAAATACGGGGATACCAAGGGATTCGGCGGTGGCAAGATCAACTTGGTTAGTACCAATACAGAAGCAACCGATCGCGATTAACTTCTCGGCACGTTTCAACACATCGGCAGTTAATTGGGTGCGCGAACGAAGACCCACAAAGTGCGCATCTTTGATGGACTCGAGTAAGGCTTCATCACCCAAAGAGGCTTTGTGATATTCGATATTGGTGTAACCCGCACGTTCAAATACATCTACCGCAGATTGGTGGACGCCTTCCAACAGCAGGATCTTGATCTTATCCTTGTCCAGCGAATGTTTCGCCATGATATGGGTACCCTCTAATTAATAGAAATGTTTCTTATGATATGCTGACAGCCTTTCGCCACCAAAGTAGCACTTTTTTTGCTCAGTGTGGAGGGCTAGATGGCTAAAGTTAATATTCTAAATTTAGAACAATATCGCATAAGAGGAAGAAACATTGAATAACAAAATCGCTTGGTGCGGTATTTACCTCTCAGTTCTCGTATGGTCGGCGATAAAACCTGCAGATCCTTTTACCTGGTGGCTCGAAGCCTTGCCCGCATTAGTGGCTGTACCTCTATTATTTTTTACCCGTAAACGCTTTCCACTCACGCCCTTAGTCTATTTTCTCATCCTAGTACATTGCGGTATTTTATTTGTTGGTGCCCATTACACCTATGCCGAAGTGCCTTTGTTCGACACACTCGCCCAGTGGATGGGATCGGAGCGCAATAATTACGACAAGATAGGCCATTTTGCCCAGGGCTTTATTCCTGCGCTGTTGGCGCGTGAAATCATGTTACGTCATCAAGCTGTTAAGCCAGGGGCTTGGTGTGCATTTTTGGTGACTTGTTTTGTATTGGCATTTTCAGCTTTCTATGAGTTGATCGAATGGTGGGTCGCTGCTGCAACGGGTGAGGGCGCCGAGGCCTTTTTAGGCACCCAAGGTTATATATGGGATACCCAATCGGATATGTTTTTGGCATTAATAGGTGCGATAGTGGCGTTGCTGTTGTTATCTCGTCAGCAGGATAAGCAAATCGCAAGGTTGTTGGCCCACTCATAGCAAGTTATTCTTAATATAGGCATTTATGCCCTAAAAGCGCTGGCTTCATGGGCATTTTCGCTCTCCAAATTGCACCTCTCAATGTTAAATTTTTGTTTAAACTTTCGATTGATGTTTATCTATACCCAAGCTACCTGAAGATACTAGTTTCAGAGCGCCTAGGGTGCTTCAATTCAAGGCGCATCAATGAAAGAATGTCGGCCACCTTTTGAATTGATGCAACACGGAAGTGGAGTGCCCTAGGCGCTCCGTCCCGGCGGGTTTTAACGCACTTTATACTGCGTTGGTTATTTTTAACTTAGCCCGCTAGGTCTGCAAATAACCGCCTTGCCTAAAGTGCGTTAAATTCCCGCTGAATCCTGCATCTCCAGGTTGTTTGGGTATAGACTAAGGTGTAGTGGCTGACATCTTCTTTGTCACAGCTTAGTATTTATCACTATATAAGCGTTATCCCCTAGTGAGTTAGTCGAACGTACTACATATAAATAGTCATTATTAGTACATTTGGGTTATAGCATTCATTGGGTAACTAGTCAGAATGGCTAGGCTAATTAAATGTTTAATGATGCGTTGTAGGCAATTTCAATAAGTCTCATGCAGAAGAGAAATAGATACTTTTCAGGGAGAAGAGTAAAGTGAGCATAATCAATGAGTTGGTTTTCTTACATCAAGTGGCTGCACCTTGCCATTTAGCGATACTCGCAGAGTCCATGGGGCTAAAAACACGGATAGTTAAACACGCTGCTGAATTAGATTTAGATAAGAGCCACCGCAGCTTTTGCCTTATTGCGCAAAAAGGGGCGGCATTAGATAACAAAGGTATTCCCCTGTTGGCATCCCGTTTAGTGTCCCATTTTCCCGTTGCACTCTATCAAGTTGAACGTAATTCCTTAGATCAAGAGTCTGCTATGTTACTCGGCATTCGCGGACTTTTATTTGCTGATCAGCGTATGGATTTGATGTTGACAGGGCTGCGTAAAATGGTGGCCGATGAACTTTGGTATGATAGAACCCTACTGAGCAAAATGTTTCGCCGCGTCGTACAAAAATTAGATGGTAACAATGAGATGCCCGCCGATACAGTGGCTATGCTGCAAATGCTAACATCCCGTGAGCGGACCATTATTCAATTCGTTTCCAGTGGTGCGAGAAATAAAGAAATCGCTCACAGATTATGCATTAGCGAACATACAGTGAAAGCGCATATCTCTTCTATTTTCAGAAAGACCCAATCCCGTAACCGTGTTGAGCTGTTACGTTGGGCGCAGACCTACCAAACCCATTTCGAGTTTTGCAGTTAGACTGGTATTTTCAACGCTTGCTTGGAACAATAAAACGGGAACATTGATGTCAATGTTCCCGTTTTATTTAATGGTCACGCCCTATTAATTAGGCCTGCTCGACAGAAGTGAGCCTTAATATTGCACTACAGTCGCAACGTTCATATCGCCCGATTGGGTCACGCTGATGCTGTTGTTATCTCCCGCTTGAGAGCCTAACACTAAATTGTCATTACCTGTTTGGCTGATTAGTAGGCTATTGTTATCACCACTCACTGCAAATGAGCTGGCTGCAAATGAACTACCGCTATCGCCACCCACCCAGTTACCACTGCCTGATTGAGTGATTTGTGCTGAGTTTTCATCGCCTTCGATAATTAAATCGATAAGGTTCAGATCGCCATGGTGTTGCAGTGCGGTCACATCGGCATTGTTGTTACCAGCAACAGTAATGATGGTTTCGTTTTGACCGCCATCTTGTTCTACATCGACTTCGTTATCGTTACCCGTTGCGTCGACATAAGCAAAGTTCACATCGCCTTCTTGGCTGATTTCAATGCTGTTGTCTTCACCGGTTGCGAAGGCAACGAGTTCGTTGTTATCACCCTTAGAAGATAAGTCGAAGTCGTTGTCGGTGCCATAAGCGCCAAAGGTGGCAAAGTTAGTATCGCCGCGTTGTTTTAAGTCAACGTCGTTGCTATCGCCCCACACTTGGAACTCAGCACCGTTGCTATCACCCTTTTGTTTGATGCTGATATCGTTATCGCTACCTTGAATATCGGCCACTAAGGTATCACCTACAGTATTGCTGTCGCCGTCTTGAGCGATATCGATGCTGTTATCATCGCCTGTAGTCATTGATAGGTAAGCCGTATTGCTGTTACCTTCCTGTTTCATCGTGATATCGTTGTCACTACCCGCTAAGGCGTAAACGAAGCCCACATGGCTGTCACCCTTTTGGTAGATATCGATACTGTTGTCGTTACCCGCAACCCCTTTAGCAGCACCAAAGTTACTGTTACCAATTTGCTCAACAGATACGTCGTTGTTGTTGCCGACGTTGGCGGTCAGATCGAGTGCAATTAAACCCGCTTGGTTGTTATCACCATATTGTTTGATATCGCCGTCGTTGTTATCACCTTCAACGCGGAATACGGCAAGGTTAGTATCACCTTCTTGCTCTACGAAAGCGCTGTTTTCATTACCTGTGATTTCAACATAGCTTTCATTAACCTCACCTAATTGGTTAACTGAAACTAGGTTGTCATTACCAACGACATCGTTACTGCTTTGGTTATAGTAACCATCCTGAGTCACTTCGGCTTGGTTGTTATTGCCAGTGACATTAACACTTGCCACATGCCAATCGGTTTGTTGGCTAACAGTCACATCGTTGGCATCGCCCGTTGAATTAACTTGGGCTTCATGCCATACCCCATCCTGAAGCACTGTTGCGGTTTGGTCATTACCGGTTTGTACAAGCGTCGTGGCATTGAGCTGACCAGTTTGAGCGACGAGTGCCTCTTGGCCTTGGCCAGTTTGTGTAACACCTATGTCGCTAACAACACTCGCTGCCAGTGCATGACCGCTTAAACCCGCCGTGATCGCTAAAGCAATTAAAGACTTTTTAGCTTGTGATTTCATGTGACTCTCCCTGTTTAATATTGAGTAATTGTGATTGCAGCACCGTCTGCAATCTGCTCTATCGAAAAATTGCCGCTTCCTAGTTGGTTCAATTGCACTAGATTGTTGTTACCAATCTGAGTAATCGAAGCCGTATTTTGAGTGCCGACTTGCAGTAGTTGAACTTCATTATCTGAACCAATCTGAGTCACAAAGGCGCTGTTATCCATGCCCACTTGCGTCACATAGGCGTCGTTATTGCTGCCGGATTGGAACAGTAAACTCTGATTAGCGGTTCCTTGTTGCACTAGGTCGATAAGATTATCGCGCCCAGAACGTTCCAGAAGAGCTTGCAGAGTGATTGGCAACTCGCTGACATCGGCCGCGTAGGACGATGCCATACAACTACATAACAAGATGAGCAGTACCAAAAAGCGTGAATATGGATTTGGCACAAAAGACCCCTTGTATGCATAGGTGTTTGGGGAGGGGTTGAATATAACCCCCCCAACTCAGGCACCAAGGTACGGGCCATAGAGGGGAGAGACAATCGGCCGAAAGGGTATTTATTTACCTAGGAGTGAGCTAAATTTCATCGGGGTGATTTATGTATAATTAATTGAATTTAAATTAGTTTGTATAAGGTTTGTGGCTAACTTGGGGATTTTATCTAGCCAACTAGGTCTAGTAGTTAAGTCGTATTTACGCCATGGCATCTTTTTTAAGTTGAAACATTATGGCAACAATTTGTAGGTAAACACGCCGGTTATTACCTTGTCAGTCCTCCTTTGCCCGATGCCATTGGGGGACGCTGCGGGATTATGGTGCCGGAACCTCAAAGTAAAGGACTATAGGAAATTTGTTATGTCGATAAAACTCTCACCACTGGCCCTAGCAATTGCGGCTGCAATGACGTTTTCAGCATTACCCGCAATGGCTAAGGATGCCCCTGTCTATGAAAAAGACTCGATTCTTGTGGTGTACAAAGACAATACGACCAAGGCAGAGCGAACCGCTGCCCAGCGTTTGATCCGCGGCACCTTAACTGACGCGAATGCCGATGGTGTGGATGATAAATTCAGGCACCTATTAAACGGGAAATTAGCTCGTTTGGCTCTGCGTAAAGGCGCCAATATTGAAGATGCCATTAAGGTGATCAGTCGCCATCCCGCAGTGAAATACGCCGAACCTAACTATATTCTCAAGGCGATTGGTACCCCAGATGACCCAAGTTTTGCGAGCCTCTGGGGGATGAATAATACTGGTCAGAGCGGCGGTAGCGCCGATGCCGATATCGATGCGGTTGAGGCTTGGGATATCACGACGGGGAGTGCCGATGTGGTTGTCGGCGTGATCGACACGGGTGTGGATTATAACCACACCGATCTGCAAGCCAATATGTGGGTCAATACGGGTGAAATTGCAGGTAATGGCGTGGATGACGATGGCAACGGGGTGATAGATGACGTTCATGGTTACAGTGCTGTGAATGATAATGGTAATCCAATGGACGGTAACGGCCACGGCACCCATGTTTCTGGCACTATTGGCGCTAAGGGTAACAATGGTGTGGGTGTGGTTGGGGTAAACTGGGACGTGAAAATTGCAGCTTGCCAGTTCCTCGATGCCGATGGTTACGGTTCAACGGCGGGGGCGATTGCTTGTATTGATTACTTCACAAATTTAAAAGTGAACCATGGTGTTGATATCAAAGCAACCAACAACTCTTGGGGGGGCGGTGGCTTTAGCCAAGCACTGAAGGATGCTATCGATGCTGGTGGTGAGGCGGGCATTTTGTTCGTGGCGGCGGCGGGTAACGATGCCGTCGATAATGATGCCAGCCCACACTATCCCTCAAGCTATGATTCCGAGGTTGTGCTGTCGATCGCCAGTACCGATCGCAACGATCATATGTCCGATTTCTCCCAGTGGGGATTGACGAGTGTCGATATGGGCGCGCCAGGTTCGGCGATCCTATCGACGGTTCCTGGTGGTTACGCTACCTATTCAGGGACATCCATGGCGACTCCCCATGTAACAGGCGCCGCGGCGTTAGTATGGTCGCTCAATCCCGACTTAACGCCTGTGGAGATGAAAGCACTGTTGATGGCCTCCGGTGATGCTAACGTCGATTTAACCGGTAAAACCGTTGCTGGAACCCGTCTCAATGTGGCGAATGCCCTCGAGCAGGCCAACCCCTCACCAAGTTATAAGTTCACTGTGTCACCGGCATCACAATCGGTCGAAGCGGGCAGCACAGCAAGCTATAACTTCAGTGTGGGGAGTGTGGCAGGTTGGGATGGTGACCTAGCATTGACTGTCAGTGTATCACCGGCACTCGAAGGGGTTTCGTTATCTAGTTCAACCGTTTCTGCGGGTGATTCATTTAGCTTAGATGTTGCGACAACCGCACAAACAGCTTGGGGGGATTACAGTATTACCGTGACGGGGAATGATGGTGCAGTCGAGAAGTCTAAAGTCGTTTCGCTGAATGTGTTCCCGCAGGGATTAAATGACTTTACCTATGGCAATGAGAACACGGTTGCGATTCCTGATAACAATGCCAATGGTATTGTGAGCACGATTGCAGTTGCCGATGATGTGCAGATTTTTGGCGTGACTGCCGATGTCAATATCAGCCACACTTGGATTGGTGACTTACGTGTCGTGCTAACTTCGCCTGTGGGCACCGAAGTGGTACTGCATAACCGTGATGGCGGCAGCGCCGACAATATCATTAAGAGCTGGGACTTAAGTGCGTTCGATGGTGAAAATGCACAGGGAACTTGGTCATTATCCGTGGACGATAATGCGGGCGCTGACACTGGTACTCTCAATAACTGGGGTTTAGTGATCAGTGGCTTAGGCGAAGCATCTCCAGCGGTCCCCGTCGCGGGCTTCGAGTTTGCCGTTGAAGGCTTAAGCGTCGCCTTTACCAACACCAGTACCGATGCAAACGATGATATCGTGAGCTACAACTGGGACTTTGGTGATGGTTCAAATTCTACTGAAATGAGCCCAAGTCATGTGTTCACCGCAGCTGGAACTTACACTGTGGCCCTCACAGTGACTGACTCAATGGAACACAGCAATACTGTGACCATGGAAGTTCAAGTGTATGAGCATAGTATCAATGCTTCTGTCACTCGAGCATTAGTCTCACGCCGTGGTAGCGCTATGGTGGATATTGCATGGAATAGTGCATTAGGTGACAGTGTGGCTCTTTACCGTGACGGTGAGTTGGTGGTGACCACAGAGAACGATGGTAACTACCGCGATCGTTTCACAACTTCGGCAAGCAGCGTGACTTATCAAGTGTGCGAAACGGAAGGGACTTTGTGTTCAGCCCCTATCCTTGCTCAATTTTAAGGGAAAACGCTTAATGCAAGGCGGCCTTAGGGTCGCCTTTTCTATTACGGGATTTATTCGGGCTCTGTCTCGGTAAGAATTTGGTTTTTTCGAGCGGATAATTGTTGCATTACGGTATCATTGTTTAGGATCAGCCCATTGAAATGGTCATTAATATTATTCATTTGGCTGACATAGTCCGGATCATCTTTTGTTTTGTTGCGCCAATAGCGTTGACGCTCTAGCTTTTGTAGTTCGCTAATCTTAAGTATCTCGAAGTAACTGTTTTCCTGTTTAAGCCGATAGAGTTCACTGTCGAGTAATTGCAGTAGTTTTTCCTTGGATAGGGTTTGGCTATTGAGCAGGGCTTGCAGCGGATCGACGGGCTTTTCTTGTTTGTCCGAATCAATTTCTGTGATGATCCCCAGCTGATACTCAAGTTTGTGTTGGCTATATTCCTGCGGGCAGGCGGTCTGGCTAAAGACGATTTTGTCGTCTTTACGGCATTTATAGACAGTATTTGCTTGGGTCACTGTCGGTAGCATAACGCAAATAAGGGTCAATATGAGTCTAGCCATTCGACTACAAATCCTTTGTATATTGGGTAATAGCTTAACTTAGCATATCGGCATGATGGTTGATGGAATTTGAGCCGTTGTACTATACAAAACACTATAACAGCAGATCTAATTGTTACTTAGAGTTAACATCTGTCATTACTATGGAGTAAGTTTAAAAATAATACCAGTTTTTTGACTATGGATATTTTTTGACGTTAGCCTATCTGTCACCAACGTGGGATGCTGCGATTAGGCATAAAAAAGGAGCCGAAGCTCCTTTTAACTGTGTGTAAAATTAACGGTCAAATCTTAAGTTATCGATAAGGCGAGCCTTACCTAAATATGCGGCCGCCAAAATCACCAGTGCTTTATCCTGGGGTTCTGCTTTGACTAAGGTGTAGGCGTGACGCACTTCCAAGTAATCCGGCGTAAAGCCTGCGGCGATAAGGCTCGCTTTAGCTTCAGCTGTAACTTGTTCGATACTCACACCTTGCTTGATGCCCTGCGCCATGGCATCTATGGCTTTCTTAAGCGCAGGTGCCACAGCTTTTTCTTCGGCCGTTAAATAGCCATTGCGCGAACTCATGGCAAGGCCAGAGTCTTCCCGTATTGTGTCTACCCCTATAATTTCAATAGGTAATGATAAATCTTCAACCATAGTTTTAATGACCAAGAGTTGTTGATAATCTTTATTACCAAATAGGGCTACATCGGGCTGCACTATGTTGAACAGTTTACAGACAATAGTGGCAACGCCGCGGAAATGCCCAGGACGGCTTGCGCCGCAGAGCACATCCGAAATACCTGGCACTTCAACATAGGTTTGTTGTGCTAATCCCTTGGGATAGATAACGGCAGGCGTCGGAGTGAATAGCAGCTTCGCCCCCGCAGCGGTGAGTGCTTGGCTGTCGGCTTCCAGTGTGCGTGGGTAGGCATCGAGGTCCTCGTTCTGGCCAAATTGCATTGGATTGACGAAAATCGATACCACCACATGGTCACACTTTTGTGCCGCTTGCTTCACTAAGGTGATATGTCCCTGATGGAGATTGCCCATGGTGGGCACAAAGGCGACTGTCTCGCCCTTGGCACGCCATGCACGCACTTGGGTGCGAATATCATCAATATGGGCGCTAGTGATCATTGGGCCTTACCTTGCATAAATCTGTTATTAGTTAAAAGTGTGCTCGTCACCGGGGAATGTTCCTTGGGCAACTTCATCGATATAAGCACGCACGGCCGAGCGAATTTCGCCGGTTTGTTTAAGGTAGTTTTTGGAGAATCGTGGAATATAACCACTTGAAATACCTAGTACATCATGCATTACTAAAATTTGCCCATCGGTCGATGCGCCGGCGCCAATGCCAATGACTGGAATGGTTAAGGCTTGGGTGATCGCCGCGGCGAGTGACGCGGGAATACATTCCACAACCAATAGTTGAGCACCTGCCGCTTCTAGCGCCTTAGCTTCGTCGAGGATGCGCTGGGCATTTTCGGCATCGCGGCCTTGGACTTTAAAGCCACCAAATACATGGACTGACTGAGGTGTTAAGCCTAAGTGAGCGCACACGGGGATACCGCGTTCGGTGAGCTTAGTGACGGTTTCGAGTAACCAGTGGCCACCTTCAACTTTGACCATATTGGCGCCCGCCTGCATTAACTCAGTGGCGTTGACCATAGCTTGTTCTGGCGTGGCATAACTCATAAAAGGCATGTCGGCGATCAGCAGGGCACGTTCGATGCCTCGGCGAACACAGCGGGTGTGGTAAGCGATATCGGCATTGGTCACGGGTAAGGTATCATCATGGCCTTGTAGAACCATTCCCAAAGAGTCGCCGACGAGCAGCACATCGACACCTTCGCCATCGAAGGCGCTGGCAAAACTGGCATCATAGGCTGTCAGTGCCGTGAATTTTCTACCTTCCTGTTTGTACTTCAACAGGGTTGAGCTAGTAATTTTAGACATATGGATGATCTTCAAACCAAATAGAAGTGGTGTTATAAGCTAACTGGGGACGGACTTCAATGATCAATGCCCAGTAGTTGTAACTCGGCCAAGATATTTTCACTGATAAGACTGCCAAGGGCAGTCTTACAGGGCAGGATAAGATCGGGAGCGATTGCGGCTAGTGGGACCAACACAAAGCTGCGCTCCTTCATACCGTAATGGGGGACTTTAAGCCTAGGCTCATCGATGATTTCATCGCCATATAATAGCAAGTCGAGATCTAAGGTTCTCGGTCCCCAGCGTTCTTTACGTACTCGTCCCTGTGTGTTTTCAATCTGTTGCAAGGCATCGAGAAGGGCCAGTGGTGCGAGATCCGTTTCAAAACTGGCTACCGCATTGACATAGTCGGGCTGGACGACATCCCCCATGGGTGCCGAGCAATAATAGGGGGAAACCTTTAAGCTATTTCCTAGGGCAAGGGCGGACAAGGCGACGGTGGCATTGTCCAATTGCGTCTTAGGATCCTCAAGATTAGCCCCTAGGGCGACAAACACTCGAGTCATTATTCTGCGGCTTTCGCTTTAGGTGCGCTAGGGCGGCGGCGACGGCGCTGGGTGGCGTTACGATTGCGATTCCCTAGCGCCTTATTACCGCTGCGCGCAATAGCCAAACGCTCGGTTTCATCGGCTTCGACAAACAGTTGCCACCAGGCGGCACTCTTAGCGACATTACCACCCTCGGCTTCGCCTCTAAGCAATAGCAAGTCATAGGCGGCCCTAAATTTGGGATGTTCCATCAGTTTAAAGGCACGGGTTCCTTGGCTGCGGTCAAAACGTAACTGCAACTGCCAAATGTCTTTTGCTGGCGTACTAAAACGACGTGGAATACTGATGGTTTGACATTGCTGCTCCATCACATCGCCCATGGCGGCAAAAAAGGCATCGTATAAGGTCAAACCGCTTTCAACGGCAATATCTTCGGCGCGTTGGCGCAGGGAATACCAAAGAATGGCGGCATAGAAGAAGGAAGGGGTGACGGGTTTATCTTCGTTGACCCGGCTGTCAGTGCTCTTCATGATGGCCTGCACCATCTTCATCGCTGGACCCTTTGGATCTTCTTTGAGTATCGCATCGACCTGTGGAAACAGCGGCGCGAATAGCTTGTATTCCTGCATCAGTTCGAAGTTGGCTAAGGCTTTGCCTGCAAAGAAGAGTTTGAGCACTTCTTCATACATACGTGCGGCGGGGATGTCCTTTAACAGCGGAGCCAACTGTTTGATAGGCTTAGCTGTGACTTCTTCGATACCCATGCTGAGTTTAGTGGCGAAACGCACCGCCCTTAGCATACGAACGGGATCTTCACGGTAACGGGTTTCAGGATCGCCAATCAGCCTTAAGGTGCCTGCTTTGAGGTCGCTCATACCACCGCCGTAGCAACGGATGGAGTAATCGCTGATATCGTAGTAGAGGGCGTTTACGGTAAAATCGCGGCGCTCGGCATCTTCATCAATTTCGCCATAGACGTTGTCGCGCAGTAAGCGGCCTTCGGCATTGGCCTTAGAGACTTTCTCGTTACTTTCACCGTGATGGCCACGGAAAGTCGCCACTTCGATGACATCGCGGCCAAAGACGATATGGGCAAGGCGGAAACGGCGGCCAACGACGCGGCAATTGCGAAACAGTTTTTTGATTTCCTCTGGCGTTGCGTTGGTCACAACGTCGAAATCCTTTGGCTCGAGCCCGAGGAGTAAATCACGCACACCGCCACCGACTAAATAGGCTTGAAAACCAGATTTATTTAGTCTGTACAATACTTTCAGTGCATTTTCGCTAATTTGTTTGCGGGAGATGGAATGGGCATCTCTTGGCACTAACTCCAAGCTTAAGGTACCGGAAGAAACTTCAGGGATTTGGGGTTCAATCTGAGCTGGAGTCGGAGCGGTCGTTTTAGGCGCGTCTTCAAATAGCTGCTTGCAGAATTGGCTGATACGGCGAAAAATGGGACACCTCGAAATATGATCTGTTATGTGATTAAAAATCTGGCGGCTATCATATACCAAATGCAGCCTAATGAGTATATCAGGGCTCGATCAGTATCTCAGATTGTTGCGGTATAGTGGAAAATTGAAACTGATCCACGGCTTGAGTGAGCATTTGTGCCACAGAACCTTGGGTCTCAACAGGTTGTTGGCCTAAAAATGCCAGTGCCGCATTTAGACTGGCTTGGGGATGTTGTTTGTCGATGGCCTGTGCATGGTTTTGTTTTGAAAGTTTAAATCCTGGTGTCAGGCAGGCGAGGGGTAAGTGTAACCACTCGGGCGCGGCTAAACCAAAGGTCTGATATAGACTTAATTGGCGACAACTGGCCTCAATTAGATCACAACCGCGCACCACTTCGGTGATCCCCTGATAGGCGTCATCCAGCACTACCGCGAGCTGGTAGGCATACAAGCCATCGCTGCGTTTAATGATAAAATCCTCCGCGGCAAATGGGGTATCGACGCAGATATGGCCCATTAAGTTGTCGTCAAATTCCTGGACTTGCGCCGTATTGACTATCCGTACCGCACCCGATACGTGGGCTTGTGGCAATCGGTGACAACGGCCGTCGTAGATACCACCCATGGCCTGAATGTGTTTGCGACTACACTGGCAGAAATAGGCTTTATCCTGGGCCAGTAAAAGATCGATGTGCGATTGGTAGGCCTCGGTGCGCTGGCTTTGATATAACACTGCGCCATCCCATTCCAAGCCATAGGCTTCTAAGGTGCGTAAAATATCATCTGCAGCGCCTCTGACCTCCCGTGGGGGATCAATATCTTCGATACGGATGAGCCATTGACCAGCGAGGGAACGGGCCCGTAAATAGCTACCAAGGGCGGCGATCAGTGAACCAAAATGTAGCGCACCCGAGGGGGAGGGCGCAAAACGGCCAACATAGGGCTGGTTACTTGGATGAAGCGTTAATGACATAGGCAATAGCATCTAGGCTGAGTGTAGGAAGCGCTAGCAAAAGTGGTGGTATTTTAGAGGGACACAAAGAGAAAAGCGAATCGAGGAATAAAATGAAGTGAGCGAGGCTTAAACTAGATGAAGTATCTAGCGTTTAGAAACAAGTAGGCGGGGAATCCCCGCCCAGTTCGGCAAATTAACCCGCCATTTGCTTCTCTTTGATCTCTGCAAGGGTTTTACAGTCGATACACTGATCGGCCGTTGGACGCGCTTCGAGACGGCGGATGCCGATTTCGATACCGCAGGAATCACAGAAGCCGAAATCGTCTTCTTCGATTTTTTGCAGTGTTTTTTCGATCTTCTTGATCAACTTACGCTCTCTGTCGCGGGCACGAAGTTCGAGACTGAACTCTTCTTCCTGTGCTGCACGGTCAACAGGATCGGGAAAGTTTGCTGCCTCATCCTGCATGTGACTCAGAGTACGGTCGACCTCTTCACGCAACTGATTGCGCCAAGCTTCAAGAATTGTCTTGAAGTGACCCAGTTGCTTAGCGTTCATATACTCCTCACCCGGCTTTTCCTGGTAGGGACTTACACCTGCGATAGCGAGTACGCCAAGTTTTTTGGTGCCTTCAGGCATAACGCATCTCCTGTAATCATTTGCGTTTGTAGGGCGTCCTTAAGAACGGCCGCTATCTATATCAGAATCTTTACAACGAGGCAAATTTTTCAGTTCGCCTTCATTGAAATTTATGACTATGTTCGCTAATTGAATTTAATTTTAAATTTACGGGATCTTAACATCATACTCGGACTGTGCATGCTTGGGCTAGGTGTATCTCTGAGGGGGATATTTCACAGCGATAGGCCAATACCTCTACTCCAGCTAAAACAGCCATTTTCAATAGCTTAGCATATTCAGGATCGATATGTTCTGCGGGGGCGACACTGAAAATCTGTGTGTGTTGTACCACAAAAAGCAACACCGCCCTGTACCCAAGGTTGGCCACTTGCATCAATTCCCGCAAATGTTTTTGACCGCGTAGACTCACCGCATCGGGGAAATAGCCTTGCCCCCCTTCGAGCAAAGTACAACTTTTGACTTCTATATAACAGGCGGATTTTTGAGCACTCTCGAGCAAAAGATCGATACGACTATTTTCATCCCCATATTTGACTTCACGCCTTAGGCTGTCATAACCCGCTAGTTCGCTGATCATGCCCAGCCTAATCGCTTCCTCCGCCAGCGCATTAGCATTCCCCGAATGTATGCCAATGAGTCCCCCCTCTTGAGTGCCCATCAGTTCCCAAGTGTGGGCATATTTGCGTTTAGAATTGGCGGAGGTTGAGAACCAGACAGGCTCGCCGGGAAAGAGGCAATTGCGCATCGAGCCCGTATTAGGGCAGTGGATTGTAATTTCAGAGCCATCGGCCAGTGCGATGTCAGCGAGAAAGCGCTTGTAACGCCTGAGTAATTTTCCCTGCTTTAGTGCTGGAGTAAAGCGCATGCCTTTGACCTGTATCGATAACCATTAGCCCAAAGACTAGCAAATTTCGCAAATGTTTACAGATTTTACCTGAGTAACTGCCGCCAATCGCTTTGCGTCGCAGGCGGCTAGCAGTAAACTGCCGCCATAAAGTTTGTTCTGATTGATTGTTCTAAAACGAATCGAAAAATAAGGATCCCTAATGAGTGAACTAAAAGTAACAGAATTAATGAAAGTGCGACTAACCAAAGAAGCGCCAGCTGCCCACTGGGGCAAGGCCGATGTGACTTTTAGTGTCGAAGGGGCGCACATTCATTTAGCGGGTGGCGATGAGCTGCGCCAAATTCAAATGGCGGCCCGTAAACTGCGCAGCCAAGGTATTAGCAGTGTGGTCTTAGAAGGACAGCTTTGGGATCTGAACACTCAATGGGTGTTTGCACAGGGTTTTGCGACGGCTAAAACGGGTTATCAAATTCAATGGTGTGGTGATGATTCAGTGCAAGCCGAGTTACAACGTCGCTTAGAAGTGGCGACCTTTGCCCGTCAACTGATCAACGACACCCCTGAAAACCTATCACCGGTAAAACTTGCGCAACAAGCGGCCAAATGGTTGGCCGATATCGGTGGCGACAAGGTGAACTATCGGATTATCGAAGGCGAAGCACTGCTCGAAGAACAGTGGATTGGTATCCATGCAGTGGGTCGCGGCAGTGAGCGTCCACCGGCAATGTTAGAGTTAGACTTCAATCCATTAGCTGCCGATGCAGCTGTGTCTGTGGCGCTTGTGGGCAAAGGTATTACCTTCGACTCAGGCGGTTACAGCATCAAAGCCTCTGAAGGTATGCTGGGGATGAAATGCGATATGGGCGGCGCGGCGACTGTGACGGCCGCACTCGGCTTAGCCATTAAATCTGGTCTAAACAAACGGGTTAAACTCTTCTTATGCTGTGCTGAAAACCTGATCAGCGGCCGCGCCTACAAGTTAGGCGATATCCTGACCTACAAGAATGGCGTAACAGTGGAAGTAGTGAACACAGATGCGGAAGGCCGCTTAGTGTTGGCCGATGGTCTGCAAGCAGCCTCTGCCACGGGTGCGCCTTTTATTATCGACGCCGCAACCTTAACTGGCGCCGCTGTGATGGCAGTTGGCTCTAACTACAATGCGATTTTCTCGCCACAGGCGGATGTGTTGCAACTGGCCCAACAAAAAGCGACCAGTGTTGCCGAGCGCGTATGGCCGCTGCCACTGGATCCTTGGCATAAAGAGATGTGCCCATCGGCCTATGCGGATACGGCAAACAGTCGTCCGGTCAAAGGCGGTGGTGCAGGTGGTGCTTCCAATGCCGCAGGTTTTCTATGGCGCTTTGTATCCGCCGAAGCTAAATGGCTACATGTCGATTTAGCGGCCGCCTTTGAAGATTCGGCTTCTGCACTGTGGGGCGCGGGTGCCAC
The DNA here is from genome assembly GCF_000217915.1 of Shewanella sp. HN-41. GTDB lineage: Bacteria > Pseudomonadota > Gammaproteobacteria > Enterobacterales > Shewanellaceae > Shewanella. The sequence continues at coordinate 67,329 of NZ_AFOZ01000013.1, forward strand.
CACCCACGGCGTACTGACCATTAGCGAGCTGATTAAGGGTTAAGCATTCGCTAATTGAGCTTAGCGAGTCGCAATACTCTGTGATTTAACACCGCCTTCGGGCGGTTTTTTCTTGTATAAAATCTATCAATAAGCAGTATAGAGTATTTGCGTGTTTATATTATGATTCAGAAGGTTAGTTATTCGATTTGGCTGAGATGATTAATCGGGGAAGACTATGCTAAGGATACGAAAGGCGACTCAATTAGATGCTCAGGCCTGCTGGGATATCCGCAATGCAGCCATCAATAAAGGCTGCGCCGGATTTTATGCTGCGGGCGATCTGATTATTTGGACCGAAGGCGAACTGACCGAGCAATTTAGTCGTATCGTCGATGCACATTTTTATGTGGCAGAGCTACTTACGGATGCGTCGTTGGATAAAAAGGTTGTAGGCACTGCCATGTTAGATGAACCCTATGCCCAGTTAGAAGCATTGTTTGTCTCCCCCGATGCCATGGGGCTTGGCGTGGGTAAGGCGCTGTTAACGTTTATTGAATCTATGGCTTTTAATCAGGGTATTGCTCAGCTCAGGTTGGAATCGACTTTAAATGCGGTTGATTTCTATCGCCACTGTGGTTTTGGTGGCGAAGGCTTAGAGGAGGATTCTGTCTATTGCTCACCCCGCGGCATCGCCTTGGAATGTAAGGTGATGTATAAGAATCTAGGACGGCCTTCGGCATGCTAGGACGCTCGCAAGCTCGCGGCTAGGGCGCAGCAAAAAACGCTGCAGCTAGAATCTAGGGCGTTGCTTTGCAACTGTTAGGAAGCTTGGTTGCTAGAACCTAGAACCTAGAACCTAGAACCTAGAACCTAGAATCTAGAACCTAGAACCTAGAATCTAGAACCTAGAACCTAGAACCTAGAACCTAGAACCTAGAACCTAGAACCTAGAACCTATGTTGTTAAAGGTTGCTGGCATACTCAAGGGAATCAACAGATCAAGATGGGGGAATTCACTCCCAAGAGTATGCCAACTATCGTTCTTTCGCCTGAAATCCCGATGTCGGCAAGATTAACGTCTATGGCTTAAATCAAACTTAATCTATTGCTAAAAAAGACTTTATTTCATTAACCTTTAGTCAAATCTCACAAAAAATATCCTGTATCTTAATTTGCCTCAGGGCTATTAAGTTGTTGGCGTTTTTCCATCAAATCCTTGATCAATGGTGTCAGGATCAACTCCATTGCGAGGGACATTTTTCCGCCGGGGACAACGAGAGTGTTAACTCGTGACATAAAAGAGCCTTGGATCATACTCAGGAAAAAGGGAAAATCGACATTGTTAATACCACGGAAACGGATTACCACAAAGCTCTCGTCTAGGCTCGGAATATCTTTTGCACTGAAAGGGTTAGAGGTATCGACCGTAGGAACCCGTTGGAAGTTGATATGGGTGCGGGAGAACTGTGGTGTCATATGCTTAATGTAATCGTCCATGCTGCGGACAATGGAGCCCATGACCTTTTCACGGCTATGGCCGCGTTCAGAGGTGTCGCGAATAATCTTTTGGATCCACTCTAAGTTAACAATGGGCACCATGCCGATAAGCAAGTCTACGTGTTGGGCGACATTGGCATCCGCCGTCACTACGCCGCCGTGTAGACCTTCGTAATAGAGCATATCGGTATTTTCTGGAAGCGGCCGCCATTGGGTAAATGTGCCGGGCATTTGATTAAAAGGCACCGCCTCGTCAAAGGTGTGCAAATAGCTGCGGGTTTCGCCTTGGCCTGTGGCACTGTAATCGCGAAAGCATTGTTCTAAACGGGCAAAGTTATTGGCCTCTGGGCCGAAGTAACTGAGGTTGCGGTTTTCGGCTTGGGATTTGCGGATCATCACTTCCATTTCAGCGCGAGTGTAATGGTGAAAACTGTCACCCTCGACAAAGGCTGCATTGATCCCGAGCTGGCGAAAAATATGGCTAAAGGCGGTGGTAGTCGTGGTAGTTCCCGCGCCTGATGAGCCTGTAACTGCAATAATGGGATGTTTTGCTGACATTTTTTCTACCTAGCTGGAAACCAAAAGAGCCGCTTATGGTAAGCGATAAAACCACGAGTTCTATTTATACGGTACAGTGGCTGTGTGGGTCAATCTTGCCGTTTGGTAATTTGATCTGCCGAACGTATGGCAAAGGATTCGTCATCCTCACTGTATTCTAACACTAGCTTACCTTGCTTAAGTGCTTGTTGACATTGAACTATCGCTTGGGATAATTCCTGCTCATCGAGGCTGGCAAAACTGCCATCCTCCACTTGGCCAAACAGATATTCACGGATCAAATTCATCAATGTTTCATTTGGCAATTGTAAAAGGGCTTCATAGGGAACAAGCATAGGGTTTCCTTGTGGCAAAGGTTTAATGATCATCACCGAGTAAAAAATCTAAAATACGCCGTTCGAGGTAGTAACGGGGTTTCCATGGGGTGCCACCCTCGATAAAGCCGACATGGCCACCATAGGCGTGTAATTCATATTCAACATGTTCAGACACTTGGCTAGGGTGTGGGATGACATCGTCGGTCATAAAGGGGTCGTCCTTGGCGTGCAGTATCAGTGTGGGTTTAGTGATGCGACTGACAAAGGGCAAACCACTGGCTCGGGCGTAGTAGTCGTCAACACTCGCAAAACCGTGTAGCGGTGCTGTGACTTTGTCATCGAATTCATAGAAAGTATGCAGCTGGGCGACTTGCATCTGGTTTAGGGGAATGGTGCTGGCTAAATCCGGATCTGCTAATTTCCCGCTAATTTTTTGTTGTAACTGTTTGATTAAATGGCTTTGATACACTTTTGAAAAGCCATTCTCTAAGCGTTTAGCACAGGCTGATAATTGTAGCGGTGCCGAGACGACGACGGCTCGGGTCAATAGACTCTCATCTCGATATTCACCTTGGTATTTAGTCAATACATTGCCACCTAAACTGTAACCTACGGCGAGTAGAGGTGATTGCGGATAGGTTTGTTGCAGTTTCAATAAGCTAAACTGCAAATCATCCGTGTCCCCACTGTGGTAACTGCGGGCGAGGCGATTGCTTTCACCGGAACAACTTCTATGGTGATGCACTACCGCTGTGAGTTGCTTCTCCTTGCAGGCGAGGAGTAAGCGTCTGGCATAATGTGACTGGGAACTCCCCTCTAAACCATGGATGATAACCACAATGGGCGCGCCTTCCTGTGGTGAGCCTTGCCAGTCTAGATCGATAAAATCGCCATCGGGTAGCTCTATACGTTGCCTTTGCAGCACTGGTTTGGCCACTTTAGTGAAGACGGGCAAAATCGTTTGTATATGAGGGCTCTTGGCCCACCAAGGCGGTATAAAGGTATTTAACATGGGATTTTATCTTGGTATCGACTATTGCTGAAAATTAAAACGTATGTTTAATTTAGATCCGCGGCTATTGTAGCACAATTGTTTATTACTAAACGTTTTAGGAGAACTAGATGAATAGACGTACCTTTTTACTGGGCACGTTTGCCGGAACGGCGGCATTAGCCTTAGGGGTCAATCTCTATTCTCCGGAGTTTAGTGTGCCCGATGAGGATGAAGCTAAAGACTACCGTTTGTTATTTAGCGTGCTCTTGCCCGTGATGCTGGAAGGGGCGCTACCCGATGTGGCGACTCACAAACTGGCGGCGCAGAACCGCACCTTAGATGCGATCAATCAATCGATTTCTGTGCTGCCGGATGAGCAACAAGCCGAGTTATTTGAACTCTTAGCTATGCTCGAAAATCGTCTAGGGCTATTGGTGTTGACCTCGAGCATGACGCCACTGCTCCTGCGCTCACCCACCGAATTAGCCCAAATGCTTGAGCGTTGGCGCCACAGCTATTTTGCCCTCCTGCAAACGGCTTATTTAGGTTTGAGGGAACTGGTGATGGCAAGTTATTACGCTTGCCCCGAACATTGGGGTCGTCTGCACTATGCCAAGCCGGAGTTATTTAAGTCCTAAAGCTGTTTTGCATCATTAAAACTAATACAGTCCAAATCAATCGATAACAAGATTTCCTGCGGCAATGGAGCACAAAACTTGGCAATCATAGATCCCATAGTGAATGGTTTAAATTCGGGTTGGTTACATACCGATGCCAGTCAACTACAAGAAAATCAAAGCTTTGAAGCTGATGTCATCATAGTCGGTACTGGCGCCGGTGGTGGTGTTGCGGCTGAAATTCTCACCCAAGCTGGGCTTAGCGTGATCATGATTGAGGCGGGGCCGCTAAAATCTTCTAGTGATTTTAATATGGAAGAGCGGACCGCGTATCCCAATTTGTACCAGCAGGCTGCGGCGATGAAAACCGCCGACAAGGCCATTGGTATTTTTCAGGGCCGCGCCGTGGGGGGCTCGACAACGGTGAATTGGACTACCTCGATTCGTACCCCGACTGAGGCTTTAGCCTTTTGGGAGCAACATAAATCGGTAGCAGGATTAAATCGTGAGAGCTTAGATCCCTGGTTTGCGCAGATGGAACAGCGGCTTAATATCCATGAGTGGAATTACGAGCCTAACCGTAATAATGGGGCATTAAAACAAGGTTGTATCAATCTGGGCTGGGATTACACCGTTATCAAACGCAATGTGGCGGGCTGTTGGAATACGGGATATTGCGGCATGGGCTGCCCCGTCAATGCAAAACAATCTATGTTAATCACGACCATTCCTGCGGCATTGGATAAAGGTGCGCAGTTGATCAGTCGGGCAAGAGTCGTCAAGATTGAACACCACAATGGCCAAGTATTGGCCCTAAAAGCGCAGGCCTTGGATGTGAATTTAAGACCTACTTCAGTTGAGCTGTTATTTAAAGCTAAGCATTATATTTTGAGTGCTGGCGCTATCCATACACCGACCCTGATGATGCGCTCCCAAGTGCCCGATCCCCACAAACTTTTGGGTAAACGTACCTTCTTACATCCCACCTTACTCTCTGGCGGCGTGTTTGCCGATGCGATAAATGCCCATAGTGGCGCGCCTCAATCTATCTATTCCGATGAATTTGTATGGCGAGATGGTGCCGAGGGTGAGCTGGGGTATAAACTCGAAGTCCCCCCCGTGCATCCGATATTAATCTCTTCAAAAACATTGGGCTATGGCACGAGCCACGCCGAGTTAATGTCGCAATTTAACCAACTGCAGGTCACTATTGCCTTAGTTAGAGATGGCTATCACCCCGATAGCCAAGGTGGACAAGTGCATTTGACTTCGACGGGCTTTGCCTTGGATTATCCATTGACCGATGCGTTTTGGCGTGCGGCGCGGCGCGCCTATGCCAGCATGGCTGAATTACAATTTTCTGCGGGGGCATTAAAAGTGCTGCCGATCAGTGATGGCATGCCATATCTCACCTCTTGGCAGGATGCTAAAGAAAGTATCGCCCAGATGTCACTGGCACCACTGCGTACCGTGGTTGCTTCGGCCCATGTGATGGGAGGCTGTCCCTTTGGTGAGGATGAAAAGCTTTCAATGGTCAATAGTTACGGCCAGTCGCACTATCTTGAAAATCTGTCGGTGATGGATGGATCTATTTTCCCCACCAGTTTAGGGGCCAACCCCCAGTTGTCTATTTATGGTATTACCGCCCGTAATGCAACCGCATTGGCGCAAAGGCTAACCGACGGTCGAGAGCATAGATAAATAAACCGAGGCACCTATGAAACAAGAGCAAGGCTTAGAAGGTGGCTGTTTATGTGGCGCTATTCGTTATCGGATTGAAGGTTTGCCCTTCGATGCCGATTATTGCCATTGTCGTATGTGCCAAAAGAGCATCGGTGCCGTGTTTGGTGCTTGGATGGATTTTAAGTTACCGCAGGTGGTCTGGCTTAAGGGGCAAGTGACGGAGTTTGCTTCCTCTGATAGTGTCAGGCGGGGCTTTTGCCAGCAATGTGGTTGTTCGCTCACCTACAGGCATACCCAATACCCAGATTATTTAACCTTAACCATTGCCAGCTTAGATAATCCAAGCAGTATTAAACCGAATTACCATATTTATACCGATAATCAGGTGAGTTGGTTAACTATTGAGGACAATTGCAAACGTTATCCCCAAGGCCGCAGCACCTGACCTTGGGTTTGCTAGGGGATATATATTGCAAGAAGCATCGAGCTAAGGGGCGATCAGGCCAAGTTGCTTCACATCCCCTTCACCCAGCCCAAATAAACTCAGATAACTCACTAAATTTGTCTGGCGACCATTGGGTGATAGTCCATTGATAATCTTCAAAATAGTACGCTGAGCTTTACGTTCTATCATCAGTTCTACATTGAGCATTTGCTGATATTCGTCTTCGTTTAGGCTCGCTTTTACAAGGCGACGAAGGCGGCGATAGGGCGTGAGAAACTTTTCATCCCATTCGTTCACTGCGACTACTAATCGCTGCCACTGCTCAACGCTGTATTCCCTCGGGCCCGCGACATCTAGGGTGATATCTAAATACTGTGCCAGCAGTAACAGATTCACATTGACTCGGCAGCTGTCCTGCAAATCGAGACACAGAGCCTTATTTTGCCCATAACTCATATCACACCAATGCCAAATATGGCCGTCTAACTGAATTACATCCGACATACTATTTCCTTGTACGTTAGGCTTAAGGCGTAGATTATGGACTACTGGGCCATAACCTCAAGCTCCATTGAATCAATTTCTTCTTGTAACTCAAGCCATTGCATTTCACTTTCTTCTAAGGTTTGCGTCAAACTGGTGCGCTCATTCAGTACGGCAGTGAGTTTGGTTTTATTGTCTTGCTCATATAATTCACCATCGGCCAGTAAATGTTCTAGTTCGGCGAGGCGTTCACTGAGCTTTTGCTGATCGGTTTCTAGCTTGGCTTGCTTACGTTTAAGGGGCGACACTTTTTGGCGGATCTCCGCCTCTAGGCGCTTTTGCTGCTTCTTATCGGCAGCGGGCTTAGTGTCATCGCTATTATTGGTTTGATTTGCGTTGGCCTTGGCCGCGTCGAGCAGCCATTGATGGTAATCCTCAAGATCACCCTCGAAGGCGCGAACTTCACCTTGATCAACCAGATAGTAATCGCTACAGGTTAACCGCAGCAAGTGGCGATCATGGGACACGATAACCATTGCGCCTTCAAAGGTTTGCAATGCCATGGTAAGCGCATGGCGCATTTCTAGATCTAAGTGGTTGGTCGGTTCGTCGAGCAATAGCAAGTTAGGGCGTTGCCACACTAACAGCGCGAGCACTAAACGGGCCTTCTCACCGCCGGAAAAAGGCCGCACGGGTGAGAGCGCCATATCGCCATTAAAGCCAAAACCGCCTAAGAAGTTACGCAATTCCTGCTCGCGGGCATTCGGCGCCAGACGCACTAAATGCTGCATCGGCGTATCATCGAGGCGTAAAAATTCGATTTGATGCTGGGCAAAGTAGCCGATATTGACGCCAGGATTAGGTTCATACAAACCTGTCATTGGCGATAATTGACCCGATAACAGCTTAATTAATGTCGATTTACCTGCGCCATTTCGGCCTAGCAACCCAATACGGGCACCGGGCACTAAGTTTAAATGCACTTTGCTAAGGATTTGCTTATCGCCATATCCCACTGCCACTTGTTCCATTTTTATCAATGGATTGGGTAGGGCTTCTGGAGCACGAAACTCCATATAAAAGGGGCTGTCGGCCTGGGATGGTAGCAGCTCAGTCATGCGCTCGAGTGCCTTTAAGCGGCTCTGGGCTTGCTTCGCCTTACTGGCCTTGTAGCGGAAACGGTCAACGAAGGACTGCATATGCGCCCGTTCCTTTTGTTGACGCTCGAAGGCCACCTGTTGCTGTGACATGCGTTCGGCGCGAATACGTTCGAAGGCGCTGTAATTACCTTTATAGAAATTGAGTTTTTGATTTTCAACATGGACGATTTCATCGACGATTTCATCGATAAAGTCCCTATCGTGGCTGATTAAAACCAAGGTACCTTGATAGGATTTAATCCAACCTTCGAGCCAGTACATGGTATCTAGGTCTAAGTGGTTGGTGGGTTCGTCGAGCAGTAACAAGTCCGAGCGGCACAGTAGTGCTTGGGCTAAGTTGAGGCGCATACGCCAACCGCCCGAAAAGCTCTTAACAGGATTGCTTTGCTCGGCTTCGCTAAAGCCCAAACCCGCCAGCAGTGCACCCGCGCGGGCGCGAATAGCATAACCACCGATAGCATCGATTTTACCGTGCAAGGTCGCAATGGCATGGCCATCATTTTGCTCTTGAGCCGTGTGTAAGTCGGCTTCTAGCTGGCGATATTCTTTATCACCATCAAGCACATATTCTAAGGCTGAGATGTCAAGTGCAGGTGTTTCCTGGGCAACGGTGGCGATTTGCCAGCCCGATGGCAGGCTAAACTCACCTTTGTCTAGGCTTAAGTGACCTAAAATTAATGCGAGCAATGAGGACTTACCCGTGCCATTGGCACCGACTAGCCCGACTTTATGGCCCGGGTAAATCGTGAGAGAAGCTTCATCTAGCAGGGTTTTGCTGCCGCGGATTAATTGCGCTTGGTTGATGCTGATCATTAACTACAACTTGGTAAGAACGTGAATTCGTCAGGGCATGGATAATAGCCTACATGGCCATCGCAGACCATAGCTAGTGTCTTTATTAGTCAGGTAAATCCTTAAGTGATGTGTGCTTGCTTTAGGATTTGACCTTAGGCTTTGCCTCAAACGGCTTGCCGTTAAGGTAAGGCTGGTAATCGATAGGGAGTGTGGCAAAATAGCGGCAATTTTTATGACCTAGCCCCAAGGGCTAACGATTTGGTCCAAGATATGACAACGACAAAAATCAAAAAGCGCTTCGTTGCTGGCGCAAAGTGCCCTAAATGCGGTGCTAAAGACAGCATCTTATTGTTTAAAGAACATGGTATTGAAACCGTTGAATGCACTGAGTGCGATTACCGCGAGCAGCAAACCGATGAAAAGGTAGCTGAAAAAGCCACAGGCGCAGTGATAGGGGTGTTTAAACCTGACTAGGTTTGGCTTCGCTGGTCGCCTTTAAAAGCTAGCTCCTAAAAGACATCACCGATGTGCAGTGTCGATTGGCATTATTACTCCAGTGACACGCCGGCTATTGTTTTTAAAATAAGCTCCCTGAGGGCTCGACGGTGGCATCTGCTGTATATGGCTCTTGATTACAAGAATCGAATGTTGCGATCACATGGTCAATAATGTTCCAGACATTATAATGACATTCCCCATATCCCTATGGATCTGATGTGAAAGAGCGGCCATGCCACCGACGGTCACTTCCGTAATAATGCCAATCCTAACTAACCCTCTCGCTGCTCGTTCACCTAAACAGCTATTGCTCCAAAGTGATTTATCTACTTAGTGAATGTATAAACTGGTGGTGTAAGATTGCCAGTATCTTAGTCATTAGACGGCAATCGGCTATTGCAAAAAATCGATGTTCGGTATTTACTGCGAGCGGATATGAATCAATAGCTTATAAATAAGACTATTTTGAGTTAGTTAAAGTAAATAAGGAAATGACTATGTTTATGTTTCTTGGATGGCTAATTTTGGCAATTCTAGTGGGTGTATATGCGAACACTAAAGGTCGATCTGGATTGGGATTTTTCCTTCTCGCGGTCGTTTTCTCTCCACTTATAGGATTTATCATTGCATTAGTTATGTCACCAGTAAAAGGAGTGATTGAAGCCAATGCCATTCAATCCGGTGATATGAAAAAATGTCCAGATTGCGCTGAATTAGTCAAAGCAGAAGCGAAGATTTGCAAACATTGTCGTGCAGAGCTTGCGTGATTTTTAAGGTTATCTAAGAAAATTGACGCATAAAAAGCTAGCACTTGCTAGCTTTTTTATTCTTAGGAAGAAAATTTAAACACCCTATTACCATTGCCGCCGCGTTGTTTGGCGTGCTTTACTTTTTTGAAAAAGTGAGTGGCGATGATGCCTGTTTAAGGAAAAATTATGACTCTTATTGTTTTAACTTGGGTGGCTTGATTTATTCCTTTCTAGCCCGATTTACTCTTATGGATTTTAGTCTCTAGGGCTGTAGTCTAATTCAGTTAACCACTACACCAAGGGATTGAATAACATACTCGACAAAGTGAGTTATCAAGGCCGATTCAGCCCGTCGCTGAGTATAAAGGGCGTAAAAGTTTGCGCCTTTTGGGCGATAGGCTGGCAATACTTCGCGAACGATACCCTGTTCTAACTCGTCGGCTACCAGATAACGAGGCAGTTGTGCTATCCCAAACCCCTGCAACATGGCTGCGTGAATCGCTTGTTTGTTACTAAAAGCCAGCTCACCGGCAACTTTCACTGCCAATTCTTTACCATTATCCAATAAGGTCCATTGCTCATAGCGTGAATAGTCGGTGCATCGGGTGATTAGACTATGCGTCTGTAAATCCCTTGGATGAGTTAATGGCGGATATTGTAAAAGGTAAGTATCAGCCGCACATAGGACCATTTCATCTTGGGCAATGAAACGTGCCATATAGGGTTCGTTGTTTAGCTCTGTACTGCGAAATGCCACATGGATATTGTCTCTTTGCAAGTCTGATTTGAGGTTACTGAAGTCAGTTATCAAACGTACCTGAGGGTGACTCGCCCGAAACTTAAGCAGTACTGGGGTTAACATTATTTCTCCCCATAGGGTGGGGGCTGTGATGCGAAGCTCACCGCAGAGTGAGTTGCGGCGATTGTGTAATCCATCGATTAATTGCTCGTGTAGCGTAATCATCTGCTCTGCTTGACGATAGGTCAATTCACCAGCGTCCGTTAGATGGAGTTTACGAGTAGTGCGATTGAGTAATACGGTTCCTAAGGTGTGCTCTAAATACTTGAGGTCTTTTGAGGCTTTACTGGGAGTTATCCCTAGGTGCTCGGCTGCCAAAGCGAAGGAGTCGAATCGGACTATGGTGACCAACAGACGCATTAGATAAAGAGTGTCTAGTTTGTGATTATTCATTATTGTGTCCTGTTGGGCGTTAATGTCTTTCCTGTTGTTCTGATTATATCTTATTCGGCATGGGTTACAGTGTGCTAAATCTCATTGCTTAACTGGATAGACAAATGCACAAAGATTTAAATGATGAGTTTCACTTTATTAAAGCAGGGATGCGGCTTAAAAATCGCGTAGTACTCGCTCCTCTTACTCATAATATGAGCGCTAAAAATGGTGATCCAAGCCAAGCTGAACTTGACTGGCTTGCACGCTGTGCCCGTGGTGGGTTTGGATTAATTATTGCCGCCGCAACTCAGGTATGGCCTGGCGGTCGTTGCTGGTCAGGACAACCCGCGCTTATGACCCTTTCGCAGCAGAATGCTTTTTCGACCTTAGCAAAAACAGCGAGTGAAAATGAAGCGCTGGTATTAGTGCAGCTTCATCATGGCGGGGTAAGGGCTATGCCTGAACTGAATGCCGGATCACCCTTCGGCCCTAGCGGTGAGCAATCTGGCGGTCGTTACGCTCTTGGGGTGACTGAGCTTAAGGATAATGATATCCGTGAGCTTATAGAGGCGTTCATCCGAGCTGCACAACGTGTTTATGACGCGGGTTTGCATGGCGTTGAATTGCACGCAGCACATAACTTCTTACTGTGTAACTTCCTCAACCCCAAACTGAATCGGCGAACTGACCAGTGGGGAGGTAGTGTGCAAAATCGAGCTCGGTTTTTAATCGAGATAGTTAGGGGGATCCGTGCGCGGATGCCACGCCAGTTTTTAATTGGGGTAAGGCTATCGCCAGAGAGTTATGCCAATGTGGTTGGGACCGAACTGGATAATCAGTTAGCTGTTACCCGCTTGCTGGCAGCTGAAGATATTGATTATGTGCATTATTCCATGGGAGACACATTTAAATCCGTTAACGGTCAGGTTGGAGTGGACTTGTTGACCGAGTTGAGTCGAGCCATTCCTGACGATATCCCTATGATGGTTGCAGGAAACATTCGGGATGCTAGAGGCGCCAAGCTGGCACTAACAGGTGGCGCAGATTTGGTGGCCATTGGCACCGCCGCTTTAGGTAATCCTGACTGGGTTAAGAAGGTCGATAAGGGAATAGCATTAGTTTGTCCACCTTATAGCGAGTCATGGATGCTCGATCAGGGTTTCACCTCAGCAGCGCTTGAGTATCTGAGGACTATGACTGGTGTGGTTAAGCGAGTTAAGGAAGCATGATGTCTGAGTGGATGCTGCTATTGATGTTTATTCCTACCTTTTTTCTGATATCGATATCTCCAGGTCTGTGTATGATGCTTGCCTTGAGTTACGGTGCCAGTTTGGGGGTTAAGAGAGCACTTTGGGTGATTTTTGGTGAGGTCCTTGGGGTATCACTTATCGCTCTGACAGCCTTGTTGGGTTATACCCGAGTGCTGGTTGAATATCCTGTATTTATGCAAGTGTTTAAATATGTGGGCGCTTGTTATCTTTTATGGATGGGAATTAGCGGTTGGCGGGATGCCAAAGTTAATACTGCCACTATGCAGGTGGATTGTCGTAGTGCTGAATTAATATTGCGGGGCTTCTCGGTTGCGATTTCTAATCCTAAGTCTTGGATATTTCTAATGACATTGCTGCCACCCTTTATTAATCCTGCTTTGCCATTGGGTGTGCAAACGTTGCTCTTTATCAGCATGATCGCACTGATTGAATGTTTCAACTTATTGATTTATGCCTATGGGGGATACAAGGTCAACAGACTGTTGTTAGCTCAGGGGCGGGGTGAGATATTAGGCCGGATTTCGGCACTAATGATGATCAGTATTGCGGTGTTTTGGCTCATTAGCAGTTAATTGAAGGTCTTGTTCCGTTGAGTTAAATCCCTCCTATTAGCGGTATTGGTTCACTGTGCCACGACATGAAGGCTGAATATCACTTCACGGTTGTAGTAGCTCTTAGCGTTAGTTTGCAAAAGGTCTATATAGGCTCCACCTAGTGGTTAATCCTTATCCTCTTATTTAACAGCCTACCATTCTATTTTTTCGAATGTTTAGGCCGTTATTTCGCGTTATTTTTTGGTGAATTTCCTTGTTATTCTGCCTACATCAGCAAAGCGTTTGCGTTTGGTATTAGCTGCCAGATGCTCTAGCTATCTAAATAGTCGATTCGATCACTTTGTAGGGCGATTAGGGTATCGGTAAGCAGGTCCTCTGCGCCATGGATGGCGCGGTGGAGCCCTCAGGGAAGAGTTCATGGCGTGCCTGCGTGCGATATCCTGCGATGTAGCATAATTAGGAGCAGTTATTTGGTGTTAGCTGCCTGTGTTTGCCGTTTCACGCATCGCTTTGCTTAACCTAATTGGAGAGCGCAATGAAAGTCTTAAGCCAGTTTTCTGCTAAACCTGCGATGGATGGCGATGGGGTGAATATTCGCCGTGTGGCTGACTTTGTCACCACCCATTTTGATCCATTTTTGATGATGGATGAGATTAAATCCGATGATAAACAGGATTTTATTGGTGGCTTCCCGCCACATCCACACCGTGGGATGGAGACCTTTACCTATATCCGTAAGGGCGGGTTCGAGCATCGGGATCAGATGGGTAACGTCAAAGCGATCCGTGCGGGTGATGTACAGTGGATGAGCACGGGTTACGGCGTGGTGCATTCTGAAATGCCGTTGGCCGATGCGCTCGATGGTCTGCATGGTTTTCAAATTTGGGTCAATATGCCCGCCAAGGACAAACTGCGCCCCGCGACTTATCAGGATACGGCCTCAAGCCCAAGTGTTGAAACCACGAACGACACAGGGGCAACCTTAAAAGCCTTGGCGGGGGATTGGGCCTTTGTTGGTGAGCCTGCTATAAGCTCTACCATCCAAGGATTAGCGGGAGAGGCGGCGATTGCCGACTTGATGATCAATGCCAATGGTGAAGCTCGGCTCGATTTATCCAAACATGAGTTTGCCGCACTCTATATTTACCAAGGCGGCTTAAGTAAAGGCGATCAATCACAGTGGTCATTCAATCAGGGTGAGTTTTTAGTGCTCGATAGCCAAACGCCATTAACCTTGAAGGCGGATGAGCGTGGTGCGGGTATGTTGCTGTTTGTGGGTAAACCTATCCGTGAAAAAATCGTCCAAATGGGCCCCTTTGTGATGAACACTCAAGCGGAAATTCAGCAGGCGATCCGCGATTACCAAGAAGGTCGCTTTGGGCAAATTGCCTGATAGTTTGAGGGATGAAAGTTAGCTTTAACCCCTTAAGCCCTGTGATCCTACTGATGGATGACAGGGCTGTTGTTTTTATCAGCCTAGCGAGAATGGTTGTCCTAGTGGGGATTATTTAAGACTTAAGGCAAAAGCCTGCTTTTGTTGTTACAATAGCCAAGTTTTTAGATTGGGCTGGCATTTGCGCTAAGCGCAATCTTAAGCCCACAATACCCGTTTAATCGATAAGTAACGCAATTTCAGTAACCTAGCAGCCGCTTCGTTACCCACCACAGGATATTCACCTTGAGCAACTCAGATACTAAGCCTACTCCATCACTGGCTTTTTCGACTCTTAAGCTAAAAACCGAATTGCTTGAGAACCTTTCTTCAATGGGCTACAACGAAATGACGCCAATTCAGGCGCAAAGTTTACCGCCCATTTTGGCGGGTGAGGATGTGATTGGCCAAGGGAAAACTGGTTCGGGTAAAACGGCCGCCTTCGGACTAGGTTTACTGAATAAGCTCGATGTGAAACGTTTTCGCATTCAAACCTTAGTGCTGTGCCCAACCCGCGAACTTGCCGACCAAGTGGCGCAGGAAATCCGTACCCTTGCCCGGGGGATCCACAATGTTAAAGTGCTGACCCTTTGTGGTGGTGTGCCAATGGGGCCACAGGTGGGCTCGCTCGAACATGGTGCACATATTATCGTCGGTACGCCGGGACGTATTGTCGATCATTTAGATCGTAACCGTTTAGATTTAAGTCATCTCAACATGTTAGTGCTCGATGAGGCTGACCGCATGTTAGAAATGGGCTTTCAACCTGCGTTGGATGCAATTATTGAGCAGGCTCCGCGTGAGCGTCAAACACTGCTATTTAGTGCGACTTTCCCCGAACAGATTCAATCTATTGCTAAGCAAATCATGTATAACCCAACCATGGTAAAAGCGGCGGTTACCCATGAAAAGAACACCATTGAGCAACACTTCTATCAGCTCGATGACGATAAAGCACGCATGCAAGCGCTGCAATTATTGCTCTTAGAACATAAGCCTGAAAGCGCCGTGGTGTTTTGTAATACCAAGCGTGAAACCCAAAAAGTGGCCGATGAACTCGAGGCTCTCGGTTTTAGCGTATTGGCACTACATGGCGATTTAGAGCAAAGAGACAGGGACGAAACCCTGCTGCAATTTGCCAATAAGAGCGCCTGCGTACTGGTGGCAACCGATGTGGCCGCCCGTGGACTGGATATCGATGCCCTCGATGCGGTATTTAACTACCATGTTGCCTACGATACCGAAGTGCATATTCACCGTGTGGGTCGTACTGGCCGTGCAGGTAGTAAAGGCGCAGCTTACACCTTCTATAACGACCAAGACGGTTACAAGATTGCCTTGTTAGAAGAGTACTTAGAGCGTGAAATCCAAAGTGAGCCACTGCCAGCCATAGGTTTACTCGGTAACACACCAGCAGCACCGACCATGATCACCTTGCAGATCGATGGCGGTAAGAAAGAGAAACTTCGCCCCGGCGATATCTTAGGAGCTCTGACGGGCGAAAACGGTATCGAAGGTTCACAGGTCGGTAAAATCCAAGTCACGGATTACCGTGCCTATGTGGCGGTAAACCGTAAGGTCGCTAAAAAGGCACTGAACAAGATCACCAGCGGCCGCATTAAGGGTAAGTCTTACCGTGCATGGCCAATGAAATAGATACCACTGGTATCTGGGCAAAAAGCGAAGCCAAATGGCTTCGCTTTTTTGTTTTATCGCATCTAACTTGATAGTGCCTTGTCATAATCCGAGTGTTTGGCCGTAACTAGCGACGCTTGCCATTACTGCGTCGGTGTCGATGGAGCGTATGATAGCTAAATGAGAAAAGGCTGATTTACCATTTTATTCAATTACATAGCTAAAGACATCTTTTCGCCATGGGATGATTAGGGTTAAGTTGCAGCAGATCCCAGCGGTTACCGTAGAGATCTTCAAATACGGCAACTGTGCCGTAATCCTGCTCCTGCGGCTCGCGAATAAAGTGAATGCCTATTGACCGCATATACTCATAATCGCGCCAAAAATCATCGGTATTTAAGAATAAAAATACGCGACCACCGGCCTGATTGCCGATAAATGATTCCTGCTCGGGTTTGGAGGCTTTGGCTAACAGTAGGGCTGTGCCATGGGAATTGGGCGGCGCTACCACGACCCAACGTTTATCCTGTTCGGGTTGATAGCTGTCTTCAATCAACTCGAATTTGAGTTTATTGACATAAAAATCAATCGCCTCATCGTAATCTCTTACGACAAGTGCGATATGGACAATCGCCTGTTTCATCTTTTTCTCGAGTTTTGATGTCTATTACAAGGGCTATTTTAATCGCTATCGCAACGGTCGGGATACCGCTGCGATAGCATAAAACATCAATCAGTAGCGTAAGTCAGTCACTGACTCAAGAGACTAAGGGCAAGGTAATCTAAATTGATCGGACAGTTCGTTTAATCGCGCTAACAACTCAGGCGATAGCGTGACTTTTAAGCTATCGATATTTTCCTTAAGTTGATATAAATCCGTGGCACCTATGATGTTTGAACCGACAAATTTGCGTGAGTTTACAAAGGCTAGGGCCATTTGTGCCGGCGTGAGTTTGAACTCTCGGGCTAAATCCACATAGGCTGCCGTGGCATCGAGGGCCATTTGCGAACCCGTGTAACGGGCGAAGCGTTTAAACAGGGTTAGGCGCGCGCCTTCAGGCCACTGATTATTGCAATATTTGCCCGTTAAGGCGCCAAAGGCTAAGGGCGAGTAGGCCAGCAGTGGCAATTCTTCGCGGTGGCTGATTTCACTCATGCCCACTTCAAAGCTGCGATTGAGTAAGTTATAGGGATTTTGAACACTCACAATCCGCGGTAAGCCGTGTTTTTCTGCTAATTGCAGGTACTTCATCAGTCCCCATGGCGTTTCGTTCGACACGCCTATATAGCGCACTTTGCCTTGGCGAATGACTTCGGCGAGGGCTTCGAGGGTCTCGAGGATCGGGGTGTGATGCTCAATCTCTTGCTCGTCGTAAAATAATTCCCCAAAGAAGTTGGTATTGCGGTCTGGCCAATGCACTTGGTAGAGATCGATAGTATCGATTTGCAGGCGTTCGAGCGAGGCGTCGACCGCTTGATGGATATTATTCCAGTCCAGCGCCATGTTTTTGCGAATATAGTCACTCTTACCACCCGGCGCGGCAATCTTAGTGGCTATCACTAAGTCATCACGGTTACCACGGGCCTTGATATATTGCCCCAAAATCCGCTCGGTTTCCCCTTGGGTTTCCGGCTTAGGTGGAACAGGATACATTTCAGCCGTATCAATAAAATTGATGCCATTACCTATGGCGTAGTCTAGCTGTGCAAACGCCTCGGCTTGGGTATTTTGTTCGCCCCAAGTCATAGTGCCCAAACAAATTTTGCTGACCTCGAGATTAGAATGCGGTATGCGTCTGTATTCCATCTATTTCTCCTACGAAAACCTTCTTAGTTCGAGGCTATCAAGCTTTTGCGGTAAAGCAAAGGTTAAACCATGTGGTTAAATGCTACTGCGTGAAAAACAATCAATTAACAAGGGGGATATTGCACCACTTTAATGCGAGTAGCAGGTTGAATTTTATACGCTAAGTCGTCTTTTTAGCGCTTATGCTGCCAACAATCCCCCAAACCTAGATTTTTGTTTATTTCTGATGATTTTAGACGTAGCAACGCTGCGGTAATCTATTTATGAATAAATAGTTATAAAACTACATTCCTCGACTGGCGTGCGCATGGATGTGAATCAATGTCACAAAATGGCGTGAAATTTTGTATTTAACTTACGAATTTGCAGTGGAATGTGACGCCAATATCGGAATATCTGTTAACAAACCTCTACCCTAAATTTATCTAAAAATTTTCATGGTTGATATTTGTTATGGCAGATTTTTCAAACCAAATTGTCACGATCAAGAAAGGCCTCAACTTGCCTATAGCGGGTGAGCCTCGGCAGATCATCGAACCCGGTAACAGGCCATCCCAAGTGGCACTGCTCGGTGAGGAGTATGTTGGCTTAAAACCGACTATGTTGGTTGAAGTGGGGGATAAGGTCAAAAAAGGCCAACCTTTGTTTGAGGATAAAAAGACCAAGGGTGTGTTATTTACGGCTCCCGCCAGCGGCGAGATTGTGGCGATCAACCGCGGTGAACGCCGCGTGCTGCAATCTGTGGTGATCCGCTGTGATGGCCTAGATGACGATGAGCAAATCCGTTTTGATATCCACAGCGATGTGCAGGCGCTTTCTGCGGATGTGGTACAAGCACAATTGGTGAACAGCGGTTTGTGGACGGCTCTTCGTACTCGCCCATTCTCAAGGGTACCTGAGCTTGATACGCAACCCGCGGCAATTTTTGTGACGGCAATGGATACCAATCCATTGTCCGCAGATCCACGGCTGATCATTGCCGAACAAGCCGATGCCTTTAAGCTTGGGTTACAAGTGTTGACTCGCTTGACCGAAGGCAAGGTTTACCTCTGCCAAGATAAAGGTGCCGCGATAGTGGGAGAATTGTCGCCCCAAGTTGTTATACGCCGTTTTACGGGCGTACATCCTGCGGGATTAGTCGGTACCCATATTCATTTCACTTTGCCAGTCAGTATTGAACGTCAGGTTTGGCATATCGGTTATCAGGATGTGATTGCCTATGGCAAGTTATTCCAAACCGGTGAGTTATATACCGACCGTATCGTCGCCTTGGGTGGCCCAAGTGTGCTCAATCCCCGTTTACTGCGGACTCAGCTTGGCGCCCAGTTAACTACGCTCGTGATGGATGAAATCAAACCCGGCCATAACCGGGTGGTATCCGGCTCTGTGTTATCGGGCCACACCGCCAAGGGCGTGCATGACTTTTTAGGTCGCTTCCACAATCAGGTATCGGTACTCGCCGAAGACGCTGAGCACCATGTATTACCTTGGGTACGGGGTGGTTCGGATAAATTCTCCATTACTCGTACTGTGACTTCACGGCTCTTTGGCTTAACAACTTCCTTTGAATTTACCACCCACCAAGGTGGCTCACCGCGAGCCATGATGGCCTTTGGTCAGCTAGATAGGGTGATGCCACTGGATATTTTACCCACCTTGTTAGTTCGAGATTTAGTCGTGCGTGATACCGATGAGGCGCAGGCCTTAGGTGCATTGGAGCTAGATGAAGAAGATCTGGCACTGTGCACCTTTGTGTGTCCCGGCAAATATGACTTCGGTAAAGAGTTACGTGCCTGTCTAGATGTTATTGAGAGGGAAGGTTAATGACGACACAACCAAAAAAACCTGATTTACAGCAGGCCACTGATTTACAAGAAGAGTACTACGCTACGGGCAAATCCATGAAGGGTTTTGTACGCTCATTGGTGATCGCCAGTGGCCGTAGCACTAAGGGGAAAGTGCATGTACGTGACGCCATTGACGTAAAACGTACCATGACGCTGGTCGGCCTGTGTTTATTGCCTGCTATTTTATTTGGTTTATATAACTTAGGCTTACAGGCTCAAATCGCCCTAGTCAGTGGTTTAACGACACCGGACACTTGGAAACTTACTCTGTTTAATGCGTTAAGCGGTGGTTTAACGGAACAGACAGGCATGATTGGTTTATGTCTCTATGGCTTAAGTTTTTATTTGCCGATTTACCTCACAGCATTGCTCACCAGTTTATTTTGGGAGGTCGTGTTTGCGCGGGTACGTGGTCAAGAATTGCACGAAGGCTTCTTCGTTACCGCACTGCTGTTTACCTTAATCTTGCCCGTTTCAACGTCACTTTGGCTGGTGGCAATGGGCATCAGTTTTGGGGTCGTCGTGGCCAAAGAGCTGTTTGGTGGCATGGGATATAACTTCCTCAATCCTGCGTTGGCGGGCCTTGCCTTTATCTATTTTGCCTATCCATCCGAAGTCGCTACCGTTAAACAACTCGTGGCGGTTGATGGATTTTCCGGGGCAACGGCGTTGGCACAAGCGGCGGCGGGCAAGCTTGAGTTTGCCGATTACGCTTGGTATAGCGCCTTTAGCGATCCTAATTGGTGGAATAATTTCTTTGGTTTTACCGTGGGTGCAATTGGTGAAACCAGCACGTTGGCGGTATTACTGGGTGGTTTGCTGCTGATCCTGACCCGCCTAGCCGACTGGCGCATTGTTGTGGGTGTTATGCTAGGCATGATAGCCACTGCCACTTTATGTAATTTTATCGGTTCAAGCACTAACCAAATGATGGCGATGCCCTGGACATGGCATTTAGTCACCGGTGGTTTTGCATTAGCGATGATGTTTATGGCGACCGATCCCGTGACCACCTCCTATACCCGCCCCGGCAAATTTGCCTATGGCGCTCTGATTGGTTTTATGACTGTGCTTATCCGTGTGGCGAACCCCAAAATGCCTGAGGGCGTGATGTTAGCCATTCTGTTCGCCAACCTGTGGGCACCGTTGTTCGATTATCTGGTGGCCCGTGCCAACATCAAACGGAGATTAAAACGTCATGGTATTTAAGAAAGATACTGTGGTGGGGACCATGATCTTCACCATTACGCTCTGCCTTTTGTGCTCCTTTATGATCACCGGCACCGCGGGCGTATTGAAAGAACGCAAATTAGCGAAAAAACGTGATGAACTGCAGCGTTATGTGTTGATGGCGGCCGATGTGAACTTAGGCCAAGGTAATGAGTTTAGAGAAGTTTTTGCTAAATCCGTTAAGCCACTACTGATTAATCTCGACACGGGCAAAGTGGACTCAGATGCCAATGTGCTCGATTTCGATGAGCGTATGGCGGCGATTAACCCTGGAACCTCAAGCGCCCCGAAAAAGGATATCGCAAAAATTAAAACCCGTGCCAACGATGCCCGCGTATTTAAAGTTTTAGATGCCGACGGCAAGTTAGCTAGTGTGGTCGTGCCCTTCTACGGTAAAGGGCTCTGGTCGATGATCTATGGTTATGTCGCCGTCGAACCCGACTTTAATACCATCAAGGGACTGGTCGTGTACGAACACGGTGAAACCCCAGGTATTGGTGACTTTGTGACAGATCCTCAATGGTTATCCCTGTGGAAGGGTAAGCAACTATTTGATGAGAAAGGCCAGTTTGCTATGCGTCTCGTCAAGGGTGGCGCTAAAGAAGGGGATATTCACGGTGTCGATGCTGTGAGTGGCGCGACCATGACAGGTCGTGGCGTACAGCGGGCAATGGAGTTTTGGTTTGGCGTTGAAGGCTTTCAAACCTTTTTCAACCAGTTAAAAGCGCCGACAGTGCAGGGTGAGTTGGGAGGTGCAAAATGAGCAACACTTTATCCATGCGTGACATGCTAACGGGGCCTGTGTTTGCCAATAACCCCGTCGCGATGCAAGTGCTAGGGGTCTGTTCGGCACTGGCGGTCAGTAACTCAATGCAAACCGCCGTGGTGATGACACTGGCGGTGACCTTTGTGCTGGTGTTCTCCAACCTCATCATCTCCGCCATTCGCAACTTTATCCCTAACAGTGTGCGGATTATTGCCCAGATGACGGTCATTGCCTCCTTGGTGATTATCGTCGATATGGTATTACAGGATGTGGCCTATGAGTTATCTAAGCAACTTTCTGTATTTGTTGGGTTAATTATCACTAACTGTATCATTATGGGCCGCGCCGAAGCCTTTGCGATGAAGTATCCGCCGCACTTAGCGGTTGTTGATGCCGTGGGTAATGCGACGGGATATGGCCTGATTTTGATCAGTGTGGCCTTTGTGCGTGAACTCTTAGGCACAGGTAACCTGTTTGGCCATAGCGTATTTACCACCATTGAAAACGGTGGCTGGTACCTACCGAACGAGATGTTCAAATTACCGCCGAGTGCTTTCTTCCTGATTGGCGTGCTGATCTGGACCATCAATGTGATCCAGCGTAAACGGGGTTAAGGAGCAGATATGGAACACTATATAAATCTATTTTTGCAGGCCACTTTTATCGACAACATGGCGCTGTCGTTCTTCCTCGGCATGTGCACCTTTTTAGCCGTGTCTAAAAAGGTGTCCACCGCCTTTGGCTTAGGTGTGGCCGTAGTGGTGGTGATGACCTTAGCCGTACCGCTAAATCAGCTGATCTATGTGAAGGTTCTCGCGCCTGGCGCTTTATCTTGGGCGGGCTTAGCTAGCATCGATTTAAGTTACCTGCAGTTGATTACTTTTATTGGCGTGATCGCGGCTTTAGTGCAAATCCTTGAGATGTTTTTGGATAAATATATTCCAAGCCTGTATGACTCCCTTGGGATCTTTTTACCTTTGCTCACAGTGAACTGCGCGATTTTTGCGGGGGTGATCTTTATGGCGAACCGTGATTATAACTTTGCGGAATCGGCGGTATTCGCTATGGGCTCTGGTCTTGGCTGGGCGGTGGCCATCGTGCTGTTGGCGGGCTTGCGCGAAAGAATGAAATTCAACGCGATTCCCGAAGGCCTACAAGGTATTGGTATCACCTTTATCACAACGGGCTTGATGGCGCTGGGCTTTATGTCTTTCTCGGGGATCTCGCTGTAACGAGTGCTTGAGAAAGTGAAACCGCATTCTGTTTAGAAAAAGGGTTATCGAATGGAAATGGCAATTGGCATAGGCATGTTCACACTCGTGGTCTGTCTATTGGTGGTAGTGATCCTTATCGCCAAAAAGAAATTAGTCACCAGCGGTGAAGTGACTATCGGCATTAACCATGATGCCGAGAAAAGCATTAAAGTCGCCGCTGGCGACAAATTGCTCGGCGCGCTGGCGAGCCAGAGTATTTTTATTCCCTCGGCCTGTGGCGGTGGCGGTACTTGCGGCCAGTGTCGAGTCAAAGTCAAATCGGGCGGCGGTGATATTTTGCCGACGGAACTTGGGCATATCACCAAGAAAGAAGCCAAAGAAGGCTGTCGTCTCGCCTGTCAAGTGGCGGTGAAAACCGATATGGAGCTTGAGCTAGACGAAGAAATCTTTGGGGTGAAGAAGTGGCAATGTGAGGTGATCTCAAACGATAACAAGGCCACCTTTATCAAAGAGTTATTATTGAAGCTCCCCGAAGGCGAAGATGTTCACTTTAAAGCTGGGGGTTATATTCAAATTGAAGCGCCAGCCCATGTGGTTAAATACGCTGACTTTGATATTCCGGCTAAGTACCGTGGCGATTGGGAAAAATACGGCCTGTTCGATCTGGTTTCGACCGTGAATGAAGATGTGTTGCGTGCCTATTCTATGGCGAACTATCCCGATGAAAAGGGCCGCATCATGCTCAACGTGCGGATCGCCACGCCACCTTCGGCCAATGTGCCACCGGGTAAGATGTCTTCTTACATCTTTAACCTGAAGGCTGGGGATAAGGTGACCATTTCTGGCCCATTTGGTGAGTTCTTTGTGAAGGAGACAGATGCGGAAATGGTATTTATTGGCGGCGGTGCGGGTATGGCACCTATGCGCTCGCATATTTTCGATCAGCTAAAGAGCAAGAAAACTAAGCGTAAGATGAGCTTCTGGTACGGTGCTCGTTCGACCCGTGAGGTGTTCTACCAAGAAGACTTCGATACCTTAGCGGCCGAGAATGACAACTTCGTCTGGCATGTGGCGCTGTCGGAGCCGTTACTAGAGGATAACTGGACCGGTTACACTGGCTTTATCCATAATGTGCTCTATGAGAATTATCTTAAAAATCATAAGGCACCAGAGGATTGTGAGTTCTATATGTGTGGCCCACCGATCATGAACTCCTCGGTGATCCGTATGCTCGAAAGCCTTGGGGTCGAGCCTGAAAATATCCTGCTCGATGACTTTGGTGATTAGCACTTAAACTTAAGCTAGCACTTAAGTTAACGCTTAGGTTAAGGCTTAAGATTAAAGCTGCGGTTAAACCAGAGCTTAATCAGAGTTTCAACGAACGGTTAAAGCTTGAAACTAAAAACTCGCGTTAAGGCAACTTAACGCGAGTTTTGTTTTTTGGGTTTTGGCGTACTTTGAGTAATTAGGGGGAAGTCTTAAATCAAACGCAAGTCGCTTTTGGATAAAAGAGTATTGGAAAATTGTGTAGTGCTAGTACAGCTGAGTAACCTATAACTTCAGTTATTAGGCACTTTGCGTTCGCTGATTTTCACTCATACAGGTGCGCCATGGCATTGACTCACCGACACGGTGAATAGAAACCTAGATTTCTGAGCTTATGAACGAGAGCCATGGATGGCGAACTGGCAGTTAAACACGGATGTTGTTCAAGTCCATCCGAGGATGCAAGGCCGCCCCATCTGATGTGAAAGGATTCACAAATGCCGCGATGGCATGGATGCCAAAAAGCGGCCATGGGGCGGACGGTCGGCTCGCCCATCACCATGGCTCTCCTGTTGAGCATCGATGCAATCTTTAGGTCCAATAGACAATAGAATTGCCGCGAACAATCACTTTTATGGTAATACCATATTGCTCTAAGTGTATTATAAATAAGAAAATTTATGCAAAATTGAACGTCAGGACAGTTTAACAATGGGTGGCTATGTTTTTAAATATTACTCTTGCTTGTTAGCGTTTTTATGTTCAAAGCCTCTAACAATGACATATGCGATAAGGGCAAATATGAATACGATAAGGTACATCCATGCGATACTTTGCAAAGTTTCAATAATTGTCCGATAGATCTCAATAGTCCAACGTTCTAGTGTTAGCTGTAGAATCTCTACATCTTTATGTCGAGCGGTAATGTAGCGCTCTAAATCATAAATCCTAACCCCACCAGAAATACCCACAACATATGTGGCAAAAATGATATATTTTTGCCACGCGGCACTGATTGAATCTTGAATTATTCGAGAAAATATTTCTCCCAATGGTTTTTTGAAAATCGAAACAACCAGAAATGAAACGGTTATAGATAGTGCAAATGTAATCAATAGTAATGTAAAAAACATGCTCTCTCCTTAGAACAGATATTCAAATTGATACCTTCGCCAGCCATTTTAAATCAACAACATAATCTGCTTTGGGCTTCCTCTCAAGCCAATCATGATTTGTGACGCTTTAAAGATAGGGGCAAAAGTGGCTATCCACATTACTTGAACCTCAGTCAAAGAATTTAACTTAAGTGGATTTGGCCTAGGTTTCTTTAACTTATGGGCGAAACTCTATAGGCTGAGTTACTATACCTAAGTGCTTATGCCTAAAGGTATAACTTATCATGGATGCAACTGTTTGTAGGATAGGAGGCTTGTTTGAAAAGGTTAGCTATAGCATCACTTATCTGTTTCTCCCTTAGTGCATGTTCTTCACTCAATGAGGTTAAATTAGACGCTCAATCGGCGCCTAGCTATATCGGCGAAAAGGTCAAAGTCACCACCATATCGGGTGAACAGATGGAATTTAAAGTCGAAAGAGTGACGGAGCAGCTGATTGAGGGAGAGGGAAAAGAAGTCAAAATTGAAGAGATACAGACCTTGGAAGTTGAAGAGTTTAGCCCGCTAAAATCGATATCACTCTCCGCTGTTTTATATATGTTGGGTGCGGTAATTATTACAGTCGTGGTTTTATAACGAATTATCAATTGCTTCCTAAGTGGCACTCAAAACCTCAAGCAACACTTAAGGTGTGCCTGTGATAAGCTGGCCGCTTTCAACTCTGGCCATTGGCCAATTACGTTAAGGATAACCTATGCGTTTGAGTGTCATCAGTACCCTGTTAACGGGTTTGTTATTATTCCCAAGTGCTAATAGTTTTGGCCTGTTATTTGAGATGGGTGCTGAACAAGAGCAGATCGGGCAAGGCAGTAACGCTATTACCGTTGAAAGCCAAACCGCATCTTCTGTCTCAAAGGCGGCGGAGATTGAGACCTTAATTCAAGCCGCGATAAAGGATTCGCCGCAGCCATTTAGTGGCAGCGTTATTCTGCTTGAAGAGGGTAAACCACTGCTTGAATTGCAAAAGGGCGAAGGAATTAATCATGAGTCGCGCTTTGTGATGGCGTCGCTCTCTAAACAAATTACTGCAACCTTAGTATTACAGGCACTCGATGCGGGGAAACTCGACTTAAATCAATCGCTAAATCATTACCTTTTTGGTGAGCTTGAAGGGGAACACAAGGCACTTAAAGCCACTGAACTGAACACCAATACGGGCGCTTTGAATCCCAGTCGTTATGATGAGCGGATTACTTTGCACCAACTGCTGACGCATACATCGGGTGTCGATAAACTGGGTAAGGCCAATCGATTCGAACCCGGAAGCCAATTTGAATACTCCAACTTTGGTTATTCGCTGCTTGGGCAAGTGCTTGAGAAGGTCAATCATCAATCCTTTGCCGAGCAAGTGGCGCAGTTTGCTACGCGATATCAGCTTAATGGCATGAGTGCTGAGCTTGGCAGTATTGAGGCGATTCATGCCAAAGTACCTAGCTTTGCGGTGGGATTGCAGGAAAGCGAACTGATTGCGCCTTCTGAGCTGGTGATTGATGAAGCGCTATTGCCCGCAGGGGGATTAATTGCCTCTGCGGCCACTTATATCGCCTTTCAGCAACAATTACATGCTGGCAACTTGTTAAGCCCTGAGAGTTATCGGCGGATGACCACTGCGTATATCGAGCTGCCATTTTTGTGGCCGAATATGCGTTACGGTTATGGGATAAGGATCAATAAGGATAATGGCTTAGTCGAATATAGCCATACGGGCTATGTCTCGGGTTATATGTCGATGACGTTGCATTATCCCGAGTTTAATTTGGATTTGGTGATGCTGGAAAATCTATCGCTAAACCTAAATGATCGCGATCGAGTATTTGAACTGCATAATCAGATACGCCAAATAATCCGTAGCCAGTTACTGCTTGCTAAAGCGTCTAATGTTTAAGCCTCTGATGTTTAAACCTTAGCTTTCGCGATCATGTTGGCTGATAGGCCGCTAAGTCTACCTGTGCCAGTATCCGAAACGTCACTTTTTGTTAGAGTTAACCACGAATAAAGCCCCAAAGCTGGGGCTTTATTCGTGGTTCTCGTTGGCAATAAAGGTACTAACCGCTACCAAAAGCGTTTTCTGAGTGCGGTTTCAATCTCGATATCGACCCTAAAGTACTGCAAAATAGTCCAAACGGAATCGACTAAGGCTTCGGTTAGCGCAGGATAATCATCCTCGATAATCTTGTTAATTTCTTCGACGGTTTCATCGATATATTCCTGCACGCTTTCTTCAAACTCCGCTTTGGTGGCCTGATTGCGGAAAAAACTAAAATCATTCAGTTTTTCAATCAGCAGATCTAGCTGTTCTTCTATGCCTTTAAATTGGGCGACAGTGATATCGGGATCCTTTGCGATAAATTTAAAAAAACTCTGCACTTTGGTTTTGAGTTCGAAAATAGTTGGAATTTGGTTTTTATCTGAGGCCGCATTACTGACCTCTAATTTGGCTTTTCTAGGTGCTATATCTGGTTGGTCTGCAGGAGCATTATCATCTGCAGTCTCGGTTGTCTGCATATTTGATATAGGCTTAGTCTCCGTCTGGGCCTGAACTTGAGTCGGCTGTTGTATTGTCTCGCCATTAATATGCTGCAGCAGGCGACGGCTGAAATAGCTTTCTGGCTCCGCTACTTCGAGTGCTCGCTCAAGCTGAGTTTCACTGTAGGAGGCTATTTGCAGCAGCGCTTCGAAAATCTCCTTATATTCCTGCTCTATAGCTGCGACCAGCGGGCTATTGCCGCGGCAGTTCTCAGTTGTTAAGTCGGCGCCATATTGTTGCAATAGTCTTAAGATCCGCACCGCTGTGGATTCAAAGCGAGGAAACTCGATTGAACTGCCGCCCATCACGGCGCAAAGGGCTGGGGTGGTGTCTTCGGCGTTGATGGCATTAGGGTTTGCACCATGTTCGAGTAGGGCTTCTACGCAGGACTGCGCGCCGTAGTAACTGGCGCACATGAGTGGCGTAAATTGTTCATCGACCGAAAACTCTTCAATTTTAGCTCCGTGGCGCAGTAATAGTTCCACGGTTTGGCGGCGCATGGGACCTGTGATTTGATCCCACCAGTAGGTTGAAATCGCCTTGTGTAGAATGGGCGAGTTATCGTGGCCGCAATGGGTAAAAATATCCCCGCCTTGGTTAATAAGCCATTCGAGTACTTGGGTTCGACAGGAGATAGCTGCCGCAGACACATAGTTAGTGTTGTAGATATTGGTGAGGTTTAAATCGAGTCCCTTGGTGAGCAGATATTCCATCACTTGGATAAGCGTTGCTTGGTCTTCTTTACCCGAACCGCGCTGGCAGAGGGTCAGTAAGCTTGGCTCATCCACAGCACCAAATTTTTTATTGATATCCATGCCATATTGCAGGAAGAGATCGAGAAACTCTGGCAGAAAGGTTTTGTTTTCGATCATAGGATAAACCAGCAGTCGCAAGTTCGACCAGACTAACATTTCATAGGGTTTACCCGTATTCACAAATTCGGCATTTGGATTAGCCCCATATTTAAGCAAGAGTTCAAGGGCTTGATAGATATAACGCCGTTTATTCACATCGGTAAATTTGGCGAGATCAAGATATTGGTTGAGCAAGGGGGAATGGTCGGCGTCAGGCGGTGTCATCCTATAGATGCGATTAATATCGACGGTGACCTTAAGCAGCTTTTCGATAATCCCAAGGTCAAATTCTGAGGTCAATGCCGCATAGACCAAACTTTTAGCGTGGGAGTCGGCCTTTAGCTGTGGATAATTGTCTAACAGGTATTCAGTGTATTCTTGTGCTTTGGCGTAAACGCACAGTTCTAATAGATTCGCGTCATCCCAAAAGCTACTGTCGTTCGCCATAATATAACGGGACTTTTTAAAGTGAGGAAAGCGTTTTACTAAAGGCGAAAAGGCTTCAATTCCCCAAAAATCGCTCGAAGCAATAATATTTTCAATCAGGCTTAATTCACCAATATCCAGTGGAATTTTTTTATTAATGATATACAGAAACAGATCTTTATTTCGCTCATCGATTAATATTTCTAGCGGATGATTTAGCTCTCCATTAGTCCAAAAACTCACCGATTTGTTGATATCTAAATTACCTTCAAATAAACAATCCAGCATGTTTCTACGTTGCTGATCCTGATAGATATACTGTGGATTAGGATGAAATAAATAGTTCAGCCAGCAATGATTGTATTGATTTTGGTAGTAAAGATTGGCACCGGATGCAAGGTAAAGCTTAACTAGTTCAGGATTGTTATATTCGATAGCAGAATGTAAGGCACTGAAACCATTGCATTCAATCTGCGCGCCTTTGTCGAGTAGATATTGGATAAGTGCTAAATCCGACTCTGGGCTGCGGGAGAGCGGGACTAAGACATTACAGGGGGAAATATTAGGGTCAATAAAATTGAGATCCCCACCGTTAGCGAGATATTTCTCAATTTTTTGTATTTTCTTGGATGTTGAAAGTGCCGAGTCTAAACAAATATCGCGCAGTGTGAGTTTACTATCACTAAAAATCCAATTTAGCATAATGTTCCCTATTTAATGCTATTAACAAAATAGTATCAATCACTTTTCAATTAATTAATCTTGATAAAGTGAAATTTTCTATATTTTAATGCATTTAGTGACAGAAAAACTATGCTTTAAGACTGATTATAAGGTCACATTCTATTGATAAAAAGCAGCAAAAAACCCATAAATAGCGATATGGGTTTGGCACTGTGAGTTATAGGTTTAGATTTATGCAGGCTTAAGGTTCAATAACATGGGGATTTCGCAGGCATCGTGTCCCGTGTTACCCAGTGGCGCCGAAAGGTGGATAAAACCTAATTTTTCATAGAGTTTTATCGCTTCATTTAGCACGGCAGTGGTTTCTAAATAACAACGTTGGTAACCCGCTTCACGGGCAAAATCCAGTGCCATCAGTGCGACACGTTTAGCGAGTCCCTTACCGCGGATTTCTGGCATAAAGTACATCTTTTGCAGTTCACACACGCCGTCGTTATTTGCCAGAGGGGCAATACCTGCGCCGCCAAGGACGCGTCCCTCCACTTCTATCACCCAATAATTGGCACCCGTTTGTGAGTAAATTTGGCTGAGACAGTCTAGTGTCGGATCCGCCACGCTATAACCTTTATCTGCGGTTAAGCCGTATTCGGCCGAGACGGCGCGGATCACTTGGGCAATGGCGGCATCATCTTGGGCTCTGGCTTGGCGGATAAGGCAGCCACTTTGATGTTTGGCATTATTGATCGCTTGGTTATATAACATAAGTGCTTGCTCTATTTGCTGGGTTTGTGCCTGAGTGAGTTGGGCTAGGATCTCTTGAAATAGCTGATTTTGCTGGGTATCTAACTTAGCTAATAATTTTTTTCCGGCGGGCGTGAGCTGTACAACCAAACAGCGGTTATCCCTAGGATGAATTTGACTCTGGGCAAGCTTTTTTTCGACCAAGTGGCTAATCGCTCGGCTGGCATTGGATTTATCTATGCTGAGTTTATAGGCGAGTTCTTTAATCGTCAGCGGTTGACGGCCAATTTCAAACAGAGCATGGGCTTGCACTGGTGATAGGGGTAAATCACCACAGGCGGAATTTAACACACCTAAATGTCTTACCATTGAACGGGATAGCTGCCTAAGTTGGCTTGAAGAGCAAGCTGTTTGTGTCATCATTTCGGGTAAATCTGTTGTCAGTAGCGCCATAGTGAAACCAGAGTGTACACATAGTGTGTGTTTGGCTTGAATGGACTTGGTTGTAAGTCACAACTAATTTAGTGGGCTTTAATTGTGTTTGCAACATGTGATTAACAAAAATTATCGGTAAATATCGGGATTTAATAGTGGCGCCATGGCAAGAATAATCGCCTGAGTGTAATTACTTTCACGGGTCGCATGGCCGTGGGTGAGCAAACCTATAGCACCGCCTTTTTGCTTGATATTGACGGTATTGAACAACCTATCCATCACATGCCCGAGTTCTTCCCCCGCTTCTAATGCACGATAAACCTGCATTGGCAGAGGCAAAATTGCGCTGCGACCAATGGCCAGTTGCTCTTTATGGCCTATGGCAATATAGGCGAAAGTGGCGGGACCAAAATCGAAGCAATCGACGCCACCCTCCATCGCAAAATAGTAGTCTGCCTCCCTATTTTGTTCACGGTCGTATTGTTGGCAGTAATGCACGCGGTTGATGGCACCTTGTCGTGTGTCGAGATCTGTCATAGGTTGGGCGGCGACATTGGAGGGGGCATCCATACCGCTGGCGGCTATTGTGCTATCGGGGAACAGCTGTGCCATCGCTTTGGCTGCAGCATTGATTTTGACAGGGTTTTTAGAGCCCACAACAATCTTGATAATATTTTGTTGCATATAAGTTGTTTATTTCCGGTTTTAATGTAGACGCTCGTTTGAATCATTGTTTAAATGGTCTGAGGTGTCTCGTCTCTGGGTTTTCTATTTTGCCATATTCATCGCCTTGGCTCAGTAAAAAAGCGAATGCATGGGGAGCAAGTAGCCATAGCCGGGCATCAGGAAGCGACATATGATTATTGCTCCTTCAGTAAATTGGGTGGGATGGGCAGTAAGGCTATATGTTATTGAAGGGACCAAACCAAGAGATAATAATAATGAAATTCAACAAACTCGTGATCGCTATGGGGATCGCCTGCGGGGTCATACTCGCAGGTTGTAATAATAGCGAAGATAGCTCTGCCCCGACTGAACCTGAAAATAAACTGCAAACATTTGCTCCCAATGGCCTGCTTAAAGCCAACATTCGCCGAACCACCTATGGTGTGCCACACATTCAAGCCGATAACTTAGAAAGTTTAGGGTTTGGTAGTGGCTATGCGCAGGCGCAGGATAACCTGTGTGTCTTGGCCGATGGTTTTATTAAGGCCAACTCACAACGCTCTCTGTACTTTGGTCCCCACGCATCGATTGATTTCACGACTGGGCAACCCACCGCCGAGGATAATGGTAACTTAATCTCTGACTTTGCCTATAAGGCATTGAAGATCAGGGAGCAAGCCGAGGCTAAGTGGCCACAGTTTAGTGAAAACTCCCGGGCGTTGATCCAAGGTTTTGCCGCTGGCTATAACCAATACCTGAGCGATGTTGAAGCGGGTAAGCAAACGGCAGAACCTTTCTGTAACGGTCAGCCTTGGGTGAAACCCATTGTGCCAGAGGATGTTGTTACCTATCTGTTTTCTATTGCTTTATTACCCGGTGCGGCTAACTTCCTCGATTTAATTTTCTACGCTAACCCTGGGGATGCGCAGGAATATATGCCGCGTATCGTCGGACCTGCTCCAAGCCAAGAGCAAACTGCCTTTGTCACGGATATGCAGTCTAAATTACTGGCTCGCGCCGCTCGTATTAGCACGCCGGATACCAATCCCCGTGATCTTGGTTCAAACGGTTGGGGTTTAGGTAAGGATAAGACCGAAAACGGTAAAGGCATGGTGCTGGGTAACCCTCATTTTCCGCATACGGGTAACCTGCGTTTTTGGCAGTCCCATATCACCATCCCTGGACATTTAGATATGATGGGTGGCTCACTTGTGGGGATGCCAGGACCGATTAATATAGGTTTTAACAAAGACTTAGCTTGGACACATACCTTCTCAACCGCCGAACATTTTGTGATGTATAACCTAGAGCTAGTCTCGGGCGATCGCATGCAGTATCTGTTCGATGGTCAGCCAATGCCAATCACCAAAGAAACGGTATCCGTTCTGGTTAACGCTGGCCCTGCGGGGATCTTAGTGGCAGAGAAGGATATTTATACCACGGCTAAAGGCCCTATGGTGGAAGCGCCGCCATCCCTCGCGCCTTTTGGTTGGGATGATGGCAGTGCCTTTATGCTCCAAGATGCCAATATGGGGACTATGGATCCTGTGGATCATTGGTTAGCCATGAATATGGCGACGAATAAAACCGAGTTCCAACAGGCATTTAAGGACTATGACGGGGTTATTTTCAATAACACTATGTACGCCGATAAAGAGGGTAATGCCTTTTATATCGACGACTCAACCGTGCCTGGGCTATCGGAATCGGCGGTCGTAGTGTTGAAGACTTCACCCGAGATTAAGGCGGCTAAGGCGCAGGCTGGATTTACCATTCTTCCTGGCAATAATTCGCTATTTAGCTTTAATGGTCCCACACCCTACGAGCGAGCGCCAAAACTTGAACGGGCTGACTTTGTGCAAAACTCCAATGATTCCTTCTGGTCGACTAACCTGAATGAACCATTGACTTACTTCTCACCCATGTATGGCCCTGAGGCTGGTCAGTTATCACTGCGTACCCGTATGGGCTTAACCTTAATGCAGGATGCTGCGGGCTCCGATGGCAAGTTCAGTCTGGAAGAGTTGGAAGCCGCGGTATTATCAAACCGTAGCTATTTGGCAGAACTGGTATTACCGGAGCTTATCGCCCAGTGTGATGCACAGGGTAGTACGCCTGTGGTGGTGTCGGCGGGTTTATCTAAGGATATCACCTCAGCTTGTGCGGCATTAAAGGCGTGGAATGGTAAGCAAGATAACGACAGCAAAGGCGGCGCCTTGCTGCGTGAGTTTGCCCATCAATTTAGCCAAGCGACTATGCTGACCCAAGGGTTCGATGCTGCCAATGCTGCGACTACACCTAAAACCTTGACGACAGATGGCAGCGCGTTAGTCGCCTTAGCCCACGGCGCACTGAATTTGGAGGCCGCAGGCTTTGCCTTAGATGCGCCCCTAGGTGAAGTGCAGTTTGTGGAAAAATCCCTGCCTAATGGCACACCAAGTGGTGCTCGTTTACCTTGGCCGGGAAGTCATAATGCCGAAGGTGGGTTCAATGTGTTTTCCACCAGCTTATCCGGCGATGACACTCTGATCCCGCAGCATAAATATGCCCCAATGATGGATGTGGTGACAGGTAAGACGATGAACTCTGGTTTGACGGCTAAGGGGTATCAGATCCGCTATGGTTCGAGTTGGATGATGGCGGTGAGTTTTACCGATGATGGTCCAGTGGCGAGGGGGATTTTAACTTATTCCGAGTCGAGCAATATTCTGACGCCAGAGTTTACCGATCAAAGCCTCTTATATTCAGATGCGAAGAGCTTCCGTCCTCTGTTATTTAAGGAGGCCGACATAGCGCCAGCCGTAGTGTCAACGACCGAGTTAAGTCTACAAAAACCTTAGTCGACGATTCAGCATAGCCAGACAAAGGGCCCATGAAAAATGGGCCTTTTTTATGGGGATTTTGGCGTCCTGCAATGTAGCAAATTGTGAAAATTTAACAATTGTTCGGGTGATCTCCTTCAATATTTTGTTGGCATTTGCGGATGAGTGACCGATTTTTAAGTTTTTGCGATCTCAATCCGTTTCGGCGTTTTTATCGACGGATATGGATGTCACAACCTAGGGTCCATAGTGAATTTATTGTTTTTCTTGGTGCTTTTATGTGATCTATTTGATGTCGTTTTGAAAATTTATTACGTGTAATCATAGATCTAGATCCCAATACTGGCTTAACTTGAAATTCTCTTACTTAAAATGGTGTCAGATCAACTTTTAGGGGCGCTTTTTGGTTATCCTTACCGCGAATTTTTTATGCCAGTCACACCGTAAGGTAACTTTTATATGCAAAAAGATGCGACCAGTGTTCTTGGAACACCCCAAAGTACGCAGGAACAGGACACAACAAGAGGTTTATCTTGGACACGCCAAGACACCACTTGGATGCTGAGTTTATTTGGTACCGCAGTCGGTGCTGGTATTTTGTTTTTACCTATCAATGCGGGTATGGGCGGTTTTTGGCCGCTAGTGCTCATGGCTGCGATCATAGGTCCTATGACCTATTTAGCCCACCGCGGCCTTTCACGGTTTGTGTGCTCATCGAGCATTCCTGGCAGTGATATTACTCAAGTGGTGGAAGAACATTTTGGTATTGGCGCGGGTAAAGCCATTACCTTGCTGTATTTCTTCGCCATTTATCCCATAGTGTTAATCTATGGCGTGGGTATAACCAATACGGTTGATAGCTTTATTGTGAATCAATTGGGTATGGCCTCACCTCCGCGTTTTCTGCTCTCTGGCGTGTTGATCCTCGGGATGATGGCGGTCATGGTCGCTGGCGAGAAGTTTATGCTCAAAGTGACCCAGCTACTGGTATATCCGCTGGTGGGGATTTTGGCATTTATGTCGATTTATTTAATCCCAGAATGGAAAATGGATGCGCTGCAGGTCGTGCCAGAGGCCGGGGCTTTTTTAGGCACCGTATGGTTGACCATTCCTGTGCTGGTATTTGCCTTTAATCATTCTCCTGCCATTTCACAGTTTTCGGTCTCCTTAAAACGTGATCATGGGGCGAATGCGGCCCGTAAGGCCGATGTGATTTTACGCAATACCTCCATGATGTTAGTCGGCTTTGTGATGTTATTTGTGTTCTCCTGTGTGTTGTCCCTATCACCGGAGCAACTCGCCGATGCAAAAGCACAAAACCTGCCGATTCTGTCCTACCTAGCAAACGTACATAACAGTGGTTTTGTGAGCTATTTTGGCCCGCTGATTGCTTTTATTGCGATTGTTTCTTCTTTCTTTGGGCATTATATGGGCGCGACCGAAGGGATGAAGGGCATTATTGTTAAACAGCTACGCTCTAGCAATAAAACGATCCCAGAGCGAAAAATTAACAAGTTTATTCTGGTATTTATGTTTGCGACTATCTGGGCTGTTGCCATTATAAACCCCAGTATTCTCGGGATGATCGAGGCGTTAGGTGGACCAATTATTGCGGCGATTCTGTACTTAATGCCTATGTATGCAGTGTATAAAGTGCCAGCCTTAAAGGCTTACCGTGGCCGGATCAGCAATATTTTTGTAGTGATAGCGGGTCTGTTGGCTATGACGGCGATTCTGTTTGGTTTCTTCCGTTAGTTTAGGTTTTTAGCCGTAAAAAAACAGGATTTAGCCATAGGCTCGATCCTGTTTTTTTATAGACAATGTGTTGAATAACTTATTTTTCTTCGTACATCAGGTAGTAGCTTTGCTTCATCCCCAGCGCTTGATAAGTTTGCTGCGCACTCAGATTTTCCTGCTCGACATATAAACGGAAACTTGCGGCACCGCCATTGATTTCGGCTAAATGTTTAACTTCACTATAAAGTTTGCCATAAATGCCTTGGCGACGATTTTGCGGGCGAATATACACGCTCTGGATCCAGTAATAATCCTTGGCGCGCCAGTCACTCCATTCGAATGTCACCATGAGCGAGCCCACAATCTCTTCAGCGATTTGTGCCACAAGATAAAAGCCTTTTTCTGGATGGTTGAGTAAGGTGCTCACCCCCTGAGTAAGCGTCGTTTCATCTAAGGCCAAGCCTTCGGTTTCTTGGGCCATCGCCTGATTAAATTGTACTAAGGCGGTAAGATCCTGTGCTTTAGCTTTACGGATCAACATATAAAATCTCCTCGGCGGTTATTCGATAATACCGCTCTTGTTGGGTAAGAAATTGGGGCGGCTCACTTTAGCATGGAACCCACTGGGATAACGAGTAGGCTAGGGATTTGCCTGTGATTGCACCTTTTAATGGTGAAACTTTGTACGACTAAAGTCTAATCTGCTAGGCTTGTATTAGGTTTTTCTACCTTTAATTTTGTGAGCCGATTATGGGATTCGTTAAGTCTAGTCGCCGCTTTAAACCCCGATTTTTGCACGTCTACGATGTCAAAAAAGATAAGCAGATTAACCATGGATTGCATTTTATTCTAACCTTACTGACGTTTGGATTGTGGGGTCTAGTTTGGTGGTGGCTCATACTCAAATCACAGGGAGGATCCGAGTCACTCTTTAGCGGCTTTGATGATGATTATTGGAGCTATTTAATCGAGCGTGAGCAACCTCCGGCCGCGCTTTACCGCCAACAAATTGCCCCGCCAGTGAATACGGGATATTTTGAGGCTTAGGTGCTTTGT
Organism: Shewanella sp. HN-41; assembly: GCF_000217915.1. Lineage (GTDB taxonomy): Bacteria > Pseudomonadota > Gammaproteobacteria > Enterobacterales > Shewanellaceae > Shewanella. The sequence goes on from NZ_AFOZ01000013.1 coordinate 104,426, forward strand.
TTCTACACCTTGGTGTATTTTGCAGCGGTTGGCATCAACGTGATGCAGATCATCCTTAGATTTTTATCCCTTATGCTAGACTCGGCGGTTAGCTAATTTAGAGGCTTAAATTAGTGCCGCCAAGGATAGGGCACGCCATATCATCATTTAAAATTCAAGGTTAAAAACATGTCAAAACAGAGGTCATCAGCGTTAGGCCGAGCTTGGTCTTTTTGGATGTCAGTGCCGTTATGGCTACAAATTTTTGTCGGTATGGTGTTGGGCATTAGCGTTGGTGTGGTGCTCGGTGAACAGGCGACTTACTTAAAACCGATAGGCACGCTCTTCGTCAATACCATTAAGATGCTGATTGTGCCCTTGGTATTTTGCTCGTTAATTGTGGGCGTGACCTCTATGGAAGACACCGCCAAGATGGGGCGGATTGGCTTCAAATCCTTTGCATTTTATCTCTGTACCACTGCGATTGCGATCAGCTTAGGTTTAGTGGTGGGCTATGTTATTCAGCCCGGTGCTGGCGTCCCGTTATTACAGCATGATGCGGTGCAGACGGTGAAGGAAGCCCCTTCGGTGATGCAAACCCTTATTGACATAGTGCCAACCAATCCCGTTGCCGCGTTGGCAAGCGGCCAAATTTTACAGGTGATTGTATTTGCAGTGGCTTTGGGCATAGCTTTGGTTCTGATTGGCGACCATGGCAAACCTGCTGTCAAAGTGTTTGAGAGCTTAGCCGAGGCCATGTACAAGCTTACCGATATGGTGATGAAACTCGCCCCCTACGGCGTATTTGGCCTAATGGCATGGGTCGCGGGGGAATATGGCATTGAGATGTTATGGCCGCTGATTAAGGTGATTATTGCGGTGTATCTAGGCTGTATTATTCATGTTTTAGGCTTTTACAGTATTGTGTTACGTGTATTTGCTAAGCTGAACCCTTTGCAGTTCTTCAAGGGCATTAGTAATGCTATGGCGGTGGCTTTCACTACCTCAAGTTCGGCGGGTACGTTGCCCGCCAGTATGAAGTGTGCCAGCGAGTATCTCGGGGTTAATAAAAAGATTTCGAGCTTTGTGTTGCCCCTTGGCACCACGATCAATATGGATGGGACGGCTTTATACCAAGGGGTGACAGCGTTGTTTGTGGCGCAGGCCTTCGGTATCGATTTAACTTGGGTGGATTATCTGACCATTATTTTAACCGCGACGTTGGCTTCCATCGGGACGGCGGGTGTCCCTGGTGCCGGTTTAGTCATGCTGACCTTAGTGCTTTCAACCGTGGGTTTGCCCTTAGAAGGGGTGGCGCTCATTGCGGGTATTGACCGTATTCTGGATATGGCACGGACAGTCGTTAACGTATCGGGCGATCTCGTGGCAACGACTGTGATTGCCAAGTCTGAAGATGAACTCGATGTCGAGCATTACAATGCCGATATGGCACAAAGCGCTGTGTTCGCCGAGCAAAATGCGGCAATCGAACATGCGGCGGCGAAGAATGCCAAAGCCTAAGTTATGATATTGGATCTAAAAAAACCGCCATTGGCGGTTTTTTTAGATTTAGGCTTATTTGATTTGGCTTAACACCATCACAGGTTTGTCGTCGTTACTCAATAGGGTGAGGCGACCCTGCAGCAGTTTTGCTTTGGCGACGAGTGGCATGGCTTGCATCACTTTGTGCTCTTGTTGCATTAGGGCATCGACACAGGCTTTCATTGTGCTCCCAGCGGGCATAAGCTTAAGTTCTTGCCCCTGCTGAGTGTATTGGCCGAAAAAGTTATTACAACTGTTGTTGCCATGGAGTTTACCTTCGGCGTCGAAGGTAATTTGTGCTGGGCTGTAATCGATAGTGGGCTGACCTTGAACCGCCTCAATATACCAACTGCCCTGTAGTGGGATAGTGTCGTTTTTGACTGTATCTGCGCTCTGACAGGCAGTTAATCCCAATGCGAATGCACCTAAAATGAATGTTTGCTTTAACATTGTCTCAGTTCCTTGTTCCATGTCTATGTTCATAGTGTACAAGTTTAGCCCGAGATCTAAAGAGGTTTATATGGTAGACCCAATTAAAAGTATTATGAATTTGTTGAAGTTTTTACATTGGTTAGGCGTATTGATGTTAGTTTGCGGGATTGGGATCTATCTGTTGACCCAATGGAGTCAAGAGATCAGCGGCATGTTATTAATCTCAACGTTGATTGGTTTAGGGCTTGTACTGATGTCGCCCTATCCAGTGGTGTTGTTTGTTCAATGGGCAAAACGTCAGGATGCAGAGTCCAACGAATAATAACACTGAGGCACAGTTTACAGCTCGGCCGAGTCTGCCGCGGGATTATCATAAAGCTTGGCATTAATCCCTTGTTCCTGATTACTAACCTTTGGCACTGGCTCTGGGGACATGGATTTTAATTTACAGCGGGCATCCTCCATCATAGGTGCGAGTTTGGCGCTCGATTCTGGGGTAAAAAAACTATAACTGCTATCGAGTTTAAGTGCATGGTTTTGTTGTTCTAACTGCTTTTCGACGCGCTTCATAATATGCAGAACATCCCGCTCATTATCCACAAATACCAACACAACAAACTGAGTGGCAGTGTAATGTGCGGCAATATCGGCGGTGCGTATCGTATCTTGGATCAAGTTACCGAGTAATCTATGGTGTTTTTCTTCAAGGGGCTTTTCTGTGTTTTTAGGACATTGTAATTCAAAGAAAATAATCCCCGCATGGGCGCCAAAGCGTCGGCCCAAGTTGAGCTGCCTTGGTGCCATCATCACGAAACCATAATGATTGAGCATGCCGGTTTCTTGATCGCGCATGGAAAGGGATTCGATGCGATGGTACTGACACAAGAGGGAGAGATCCTGTTGCAACAAGATCTGAAATGGCTCCAACATAGCGGCATTGCCTAGGGGATCTGTCATGTGTGGGTTGAGTACGCATAACGCCCCAAACTGGCTGCCATCGGGCCAAGTGATGGGGCGTGAGAGAATAGACTGTATGCCATCAAAATCCCGCGGTAATTCATCGAGCATAAACCGCGATAGATTTTGATAATCTCCCTCTGGCTTACTATAAACACACTGTTTAAAGAGGGGAAAGTCTAGCGGATAGAGGGTGCCAGAAGTGAAGAGCGGGGTTTCACTTATGGAGCTGACGATAATCTCAAAACCTGAGTTAATCGATTGGAGCACAAACACGCTGGTGGCGTTATAGAAGCTTTTGATCAATTCGCATTGGTGCATCCAACGTCCAAAATTGACTTGTTGATGGTCACTGTCGAGCAGGCTCACATTTGGATTGATAGTATCGGGCAGCATAAAGTCGCCTAGCAGTCGCTAAATATGCATTAAGTTTGGGAAACAAAAGGATAATTAGCAAACCTATAGGATAAAAAAACATCATTTTTTGTGCATCTATTATTAGGATGCGATCCGCTTACTGTATACTGGCGCGCCGCCAGCCAGATAGCTCACTATCTTGAGTAAATAGAATGACAGTAAATATTCGACCAGCAACAGTTCAAGACGTTGATTTATTAGTGCTATTAGAGAAAACGTTTCTTAATGACGAACTGTCTCCTTCAGCTATGGGGCTCGAAGGACAGGCATTTAACCGCACGGAATTGACCGAATTAATCACTAAGCATTGGATTGTCGTGGCCGAAGATAAAGGGCGGATTATGGGGTATGTGATTGCTGGCCGTTGGGGATTTTTCGAGGCTTGGCCCATTTACCGTACCTTGCTGAATCGTTTACCCCAACTCGATTGGCATGGGCCTAAATTAACTAAGGCAAACTCTTGCCAATACGGACCTATTTGGGTGCAACAAACCTACCGTGGACAAGGGGTTTTCGAGGCGTTAGTCAGTGAAATTTGCCGCCAAGTAGCTCCCCATTTTAGCTATATGCTGACCTTTATTGCCGAAGATAATGAGCGCTCCTTTGCCGCCCATTCAGGTAAGGCCAAGATGCAAGTTTTGGACTTTTTCACTGTCTCTGCCAGAGACTATTATTTAATGGTGGCAGAAACACTGCGGTAATCGCTTAGATTACCTTGGAGGTAAATGCGTGAGTATACAATTTGTTGAGTCCTTATTGGCGGCCTACACCGGGGTCACTCTATCGGCTTGGGATAATCTGAGACTGGTCCTATCTGAGTGCGCTCACCATGGCTGTGAGGCGAAGGGATTCGAAGTTGAGTTTGTCTCGGGCTCAGGGCAAACACTGCATTATGGGGTACAAGTTGGCAATATTTGGCTCGATTGCGGCAGAACCAATGCCTATTCGGCGGCGGTAACACGGCTAACCGAGGAACAAGCAAGCCGAGTCAACACTATGAAGCCACTGGAGTGCGCCATTTTATCCCAGGAGCAGCTGGGTCTACTTTGCATGCAAAACGCCCATTTTGACCATTGCTAATGTCAATATAAGGCTACTGATTACGAGGCTCTTCAATCTACTTATGACGACAGTTGCTTAGGACCAGAAATGCTCGGGGATAGTTAATTGTTGCTGTGGCGTCTCAGTGATAAGTGCATTTGTGGCATAAGCTGAAAATGGAATCGTTAAACCGTCACCGAAAACAATCGATGTGATTGGTAAATATACCGCTAGATTTTGTGTTGTGGTTAAGTGTGAACTTAATGCGAGTGAACCTGAAAATTGGACTTGTACTACAGCTAGTTGACGCATACTCAACAGTATTTTTTGACAATCTGCTGAGGACGAAAACGCATTAAAGCTGATACTGTGTGCGGTGATGTTGACCCCTTTGACTATCTGTTGTGCAAACAGTTGTAATCCATAATTCGCCATTTTAGTTGCTGCTTGGGGTGGTGGAGGTTTAATCCCTGCTGCAATCGCAATGTGTAATTCATCCTCTGGGGATAATATTTGCCTAATTTCGTCACGGTATGATGCAAAGGTTGCAGCCGAAAGACTGGGAATTGAAAGCTCAAAGTGGAGTTCAATTGAACCTTGGCTGCCAGCAGTCAGTTGCGCATATACCTGATTATACCCTTGATAGACTGTACCACTTAGCATTGAAGCCGTGTTTGGTGGTGTTATTAACTGTTTTTCATCAGTTTTTAAACGTTTTTCACCCGATGATGCGAGAATCAAATGATTGCGCTGAATCAGATCTTGGGGGAGTGTGACAATATACATGTGAGTTATTTTCTCAAAATACGCCCCAGACATCGAGCTGGGGCGATGATATGGCTATCTATGCTGCTGGTAGCTACAAGGTAATAGTACTGTTGTTATCTTTACTCGGTAATGCATTACCGTTTTGATCTTGCGCACCAGTATCGCTAGCTGGGTCGCCCGCTGACATCATGTTGTAAGTATTACCAGAACTGTCCTCAATTTGCATAATTAACACATAGCCTGACGCATCTACCTGCACATTAGGATATTGGCCCGAAACATAAAGGCTAACATTGGCTGCACCATCGACTTCCTGCGAGTTTGAAACTTCTTTGAAGACTTCGTGAATTTCTTCTTTATGGGTTTCCGCATTGGCCGAAATACCTAACCAGCTCCAGAACGCGCTTACACCTCCACCGATGTGGTATTCCTTTTTCATCATGTCGTAGGTTTTTGAGTTATCTAAACTACGAATTTTGAATTTCATTGTACCATCTAGTTTGGCCCAAGCTCCGGCACCTGAGACCGAGACTCCCAAACCTGATTGGGTACCGCGCTTAGTCGAAACTTTCCAAGAGGAAACCCCCGTGCTGTTTCTTTCTGGGGCAGCAAAAGCAATTTGATTATGTGGGGCGATAAAATTCAAACTAGTCATTTTGAATATCCTTATTCGAACAGTAACTGGCTATGCCAGCATAGAGTGACATGTTTGTTTTACTTATACCTAGGGAAAATAGAGCTGAGGTTGTTCTCGACTTCCCTGTCAAAGTAAAACCCGTAGTGACTGCAAAGAGATATCTCGCAGTGCCCATAAGCGTAGTTGACTGTGTTTCAAAATCAAATGTCTTTTGTCGATGTTAATTGCAGTGCTAAGTGGCTAGATAAATGGTTTTTGAGTCCAGGTACTAACTTGATATTCAACAGCTTAGATTGAAAAAAGATGCTATTGGGTAAGCGTGAGTATAATTATCTCGCCTTTATAATCGCCTGATTAATAAGAAATAGAAAATACTCAAAAAAGTGCTATTTGGGATTGGCTAAGGGGTTAAACAGGTATAAAAAAACCGCCCAATGGCGGTTTTTTATGGCGCTTAATCGTAAAGCGTGGGATGTCTTAGGGCTACAGACCCGCGTCAGCGCGCAGTGCTTCGGCTTTATCCGTCGCTTCCCATGGGAACTCGTTGCGGCCAAAGTGGCCGTAAGCGGCCGTTGCCTGATAAATTGGGCGAGCCAGATTTAACATTTCAGTCAGGCCATATGGGCGCAGATCGAAGTGTTGACGGACTAACTTGATCAGCACTTCTTCAGACACTTTACCCGTACCGAAGGTCTCGATGCTGATTGATGTTGGCTCTGCCACACCGATAGCATAGGACACTTGCAATTCACAACGGTCAGCCAGACCCGCAGCAACGATGTTTTTCGCCACATAACGGGCAGCGTATGCCGCGCTACGGTCAACTTTCGATGGGTCCTTGCCCGAGAAAGCTCCGCCGCCATGACGCGCCATACCGCCGTAGGTATCAACGATGATCTTACGACCGGTTAAACCACAGTCACCCATAGGTCCGCCGATAACGAAACGGCCGGTTGGGTTGATAAAGTATTTAGTGTCTTTGCTTAACCACTGGGCAGGTAGAACCGGCTTGATGATGGTTTCCATCACGCCTTCGATCAAATCTGCTTGGGCGATGTCAGGGCTGTGCTGGGTTGAAAGCACGATCGCATCGATACCGACAATCTTGTTGTTTTCGTAGGCGAAGGTGACTTGGCTTTTCGCATCGGGGCGCAGCCATGGCAGAGTGCCGTCTTTACGGACTTCTGATTGGCGCTTCACTAATGCGTGGGCATAGGTGATAGGTGCAGGCATCAGAATATCAGTTTCGTTGCTGGCATAACCAAACATCAGCCCTTGGTCGCCGGCGCCTTGCTCTTTAGGATCTGCGCGATCAACACCTTGATTAATGTCGGGAGACTGTTTACCAATGGCGTTTAATACGGCGCAAGAATCGGCGTCGAAGCCCATATCTGAATGGGTATAGCCAATTTCACGAACCGTTTTACGGGTTAGCTCTTCAATATCAACCCAGGCAGAGGTAGTGACTTCACCACCTACTAATACCATGCCGGTTTTGACATAAGTTTCACACGCCACGCGTGCTTTTGGGTCTTGAGCCAGAATTGCGTCTAGCACAGCATCAGAAATCTGATCTGCAATCTTATCGGGATGACCTTCTGAGACCGACTCAGAAGTAAACAAGTGCTTTGCCATAGTAGGAAAATCTCGTCGTTAGCATTCAAACGTGTAGAAGCATCTACATCTAGACGGCTATTTTAGTGGAATTTCACTTTGATGACACCCCCTAAGCTAAATATTTGTGTGTAAAGTGAGGCATACCCCAAATTGCGAAGGGGGCTACTGGCTTGGGAAGTACATTTAATATTTTGAATTTATTTAATTATTTATGTCATTTCCATTTGGCATAAATCTGGGCCTTTCATGTGGGCCTTCAAAGTATAGAGGTTTTTTACCTTGCCGATAGCCGGACTTGAGGTGCATAAAATGGTCTTATTAAATGCTATGTAATGTAAATGTTGTCGATTTGAGGCGTTTTATTGTCAGAATGCCGGTTCCATATCGCTTTTAAATGCCCCCACTTAAGCCTTTGTGTGCATTTTTCGTTTGCGTCATCCCTTTATGTAGGGGAAAATATGCGTCCAAATTGCCCGCTAGACCCCACAAATTAAGCAGGAGAGAGCATGTCTTCCCGTAAAGTACTCGCCAACGCAATCCGTGCGTTAAGTATGGATGCAGTTCAAAAAGCAAACTCAGGCCACCCCGGCGCCCCAATGGGCATGGCAGATATTGCGCAAGTGCTGTGGAATGATTTCCTTAAGCACAATCCGAACAATCCAAAATGGGTAGATAGAGATCGTTTTATCCTCTCTAATGGCCACGGCTCAATGCTGATTTATTCTTTACTTCACCTGACGGGTTATGACTTGCCAATGGATGAGCTGAAGCAATTCCGTCAGTTGCATTCAAAAACCCCTGGTCACCCAGAATACGGCTATACCCCTGGTGTTGAAACCACCACAGGCCCATTAGGTGCGGGTATCAGCAACGCTGTGGGTATGGCGATTGCCGAAAGAACACTAGCGGCGCAGTTTAACCGTGATGGCCATGATATTGTCGACCACTATACTTACTGCTTCCTCGGCGATGGCTGCTTGATGGAAGGTATTTCCCACGAAGCCTGTTCTCTTGCCGGTACTTTAGGTCTAGGCAAGCTGATTGCATTCTGGGATGACAACGGCATTTCTATCGACGGCCATGTAGAAGGCTGGTTCACCGATGACACGCCAAAACGTTTCGAATCCTACGGCTGGCATGTAATTGCTAACGTCGATGGCCACGATAGCGATGCGATTCGCGCGGCTATCGAAGCGGCGAAAGCGGTGACCGACAAGCCAACCATGATCTGCTGCAAAACCATTATTGGTTTTGGTTCGCCAAACAAATCTGGCAGCCACGATTGCCACGGTGCACCATTAGGCGATGCAGAAATTGCTGCGGCCCGTGAATTCTTGGGCTGGCCATACGCACCATTCGAAATCCCCGCCGAAGTCTATGCGGGTTGGGATGCAAAAGAAGTTGGTGCTGCCCGTGAAGCGGCGTGGAACGAAAAATTCGCTGCCTACGCGAAAGCCTATCCAGAGCTGGCTGCCGAGTACGAACGCCGTGTGCTGAAAGGTGAATTACCTGCCGATTTCGAAGAGAAGGCGCAGGCCTTTATCCAAGCTTGCCAAGATAAAGCCGAAGGCATTGCGAGCCGTAAAGCCTCACAAAATGCCATCGGAGCCTTTGGTGCTATGTTGCCTGAACTGCTTGGCGGTTCCGCCGACTTAGCGGGTTCTAACCTAACCCTATGGTCAGGTTCTAAGGGCATTCAAGACGATGCTGCGGGTAACTACGTGTACTACGGTGTGCGTGAGTTCGGTATGAGCGGCATCATGAACGGTGTGTCACTCCACGGTGGCTTCATCAACTACGGCGCGACTTTCATGATGTTTATGGAATACGCCCGTAATGCGGTGCGTATGTCTGCGCTGATGGGCATTCAGAACATCTTCGTTTACACCCATGACTCTATCGGTCAAGGTGAAGACGGCCCAACCCATCAGCCAGTTGAGCAATTAGCCAACTTACGTATGACGCCAAATATGGCCGTGTGGCGCCCCTGTGATGCGGCTGAAACTGCCGTTTCTTGGAAAGCCGCGATTCAACGTCGTCATGCGCCAACGTCACTGATCTTCAGCCGTCAAAACCTTAAAGCTCAAGCGCGTACTAGTGAGCAGTTAGCCAATGTGGCGAAAGGTGCTTACGTGCTTAAGGATTGTGTTGGTACACCAGAGCTGATCCTGATCGCGACCGGTAGTGAAGTGCAATTAGCGATGGATGCCGCCGCTGCATTAACCGAGCAAGGTAAGCAAGTGCGCGTGGTTTCTATGCCTTCAAACACTGAGTTTGATAAGCAAGATGCGGCTTATAAAGAGTCTGTACTGCCAAAAGCAGTGACTAAGCGTGTCGCTATCGAAGCGGCTCATACCGATTTCTGGTATAAGTATGTTGGTTTCGAAGGCACTGTCGTTGGTATGACGACTTTCGGCGAGTCGGCTCCTGGCAATGTACTGCTGAACCATTTCGGCTTCACCGTTGAAAATGTGCTGAATGCAGCAAAATCATTAGGCTAATAGCTTAAGGGATTAGATTAAATACAAAAGGTTAAACTTTTGAACTGTTAATCTGTATAATGCGGCCTGCAATCGTTTGCAGGCCGTTTTTGTTTATGCTGTATTGTTAAGAGGAAGTTGAGACCTCAATGATCCGAGTCGCAATCAATGGTTATGGTCGTATTGGCCGCTCTATTCTTCGAGCTTTATATGAGTCGGGAAAACGTCAACAAATACAGATTGTCGCGATAAACGAGTTGGCTAAGCCTGAAGCCATTATTCATTTGACCCAGTACGACACAACCCACGGTCGCTTTGCGCATAAAGTTAAGCTAGTCGATGATCATATGCTGATCGGCGATGATGCCATTCAAATTCTCCATGAAGCGGATCCCGCAAAATTGCCATGGCGCGAGATGGATATTGATATCGTCTATGAAGCCACGGGCGCAATCTTAGATCGCCAAAGCTGCGAGGCCCATATTCATGCGGGCGCTAAACGGGTGCTGATTAGCCATCCCTCGTCGGCCGATGTGGATGGCACTATTGTCTATGGCGTGAACCACAATTTACTGCGCGCCGAGCACACTGTGGTTTCTAATGCCTCCTGCACGACAAATTGTATCGTCCCGGTTATCGATGTGCTCGATAAACACTTTGGGGTGAAAAGCGGTGCCATTACCACTATCCATTCTGCAATGAACGATCAGCAAGTGATTGATGCCTATCATGATGATTTGCGTCGTACTCGCGCCGCTGGCCAATCCATTATCCCTGTTGATACTAAACTTGCCCGCGGTATCGAACGTATTCTGCCGCACATGAAAGACAAGTTTGAGGCGATTTCGGTGCGGGTTCCCACCATCAATGTGACCGCCATCGATCTTTCAGTCACTTTAGCGAAAACAGTGGATATTGCTACCGTCAATCAAGTGTTAGAATTGGCCGCTAATGGACGGTTTAACGGCATCTTAGGCTATACTGATGAGCCTTTAGTATCATGTGATTTTAACCATGATCCCCGTTCCAGTATTGTCGATGGTACCCAGACCCGGGTGAGTGCGGGCCAACTGGTGAAGCTGCTGCTGTGGTGCGATAACGAGTGGGGTTTTGCTAATCGTATGCTGGATACGAGTTTAGCTATGATTGCGGCTCCAAAGGGCTGACAAAAATTCTTTAGCAGTGGGGGCGGGTTTGCTGCCAATTCGACGGGATGTCGAGTGCCTAGCGGTGAATTCAAACCGACTGATGTGAAACCAGTTTGTTTTTTTGATTATAAAAGGAAGCGTTACCATGGCAATTATCAATATGTCAGATTTAGATCTCCAAGGTAAGCGTGTGCTTATCCGTGAAGATCTCAATGTGCCTGTGAGCAACGGCGTCGTCACCAGTGATGCGCGCCTTAGAGCCTCCCTCCCTACTATCGAGCTAGCCCTTGCCAAAGGCGCTGCAGTGATGGTGATGTCACACTTAGGTCGCCCAACTGAAGGTGAATACAATCCCGAATACTCAATGCAGCCTGTGGTCGATTACCTAGCCAAGGCGCTGTCTTGTCCAGTGCGTTTAGCGACCGACTATTTAGACGGCGTTGAAGTGGCTGTGGGTGAAGTGGTGGTGTTTGAAAACGTTCGCTTCAACAAAGGCGAGAAGAAAAACGACGAAGCGCTATCTAAGAAAATGGCCGCTTTGTGTGATGTCTACGTGATGGATGCCTTCGGCACCGCTCACCGCGCCGAAGCCTCAACCAATGGTGTCGGCTTACACGCGCCTATCGCCTGTGCTGGCCCATTATTGGCCCAAGAGTTAGATGCCTTAGGCAAAGCCTTAGATAACCCCGCGCGCCCATTAGTGGCGATTGTTGGCGGCTCTAAAGTGTCGACCAAGCTGACTGTATTAGAAAGCTTATCTGGCATAGTGGATCAATTAGTGGTTGGTGGTGGTATCGCTAACACCTTTATCGCTGCAGCGGGTCATAACGTCGGCAAGTCACTGTACGAAGCCGATTTGATCGATGAAGCTAAGCGTTTAGTGGCTAATGCCCAAAGCCGCGGTGGTGATATTCCCGTGCCTACCGATGTAGTGGTTGCCGGCGAGTTTAGCCCAACTGCGGTTGCTACCTTAAAAGTGGTGAGTGATGTTGGCGATAGCGATATGATTTTCGATATCGGCCCAGATAGCGCCGAAGCTTTAGCGAAAATTATTGAATCTGCGGGCACTATCGTGTGGAACGGCCCTGTGGGGGTGTTCGAATTCGACCAGTTTGGCGAAGGCACTAAGCGTATTGCCCAAGCGATTGCCGATTCAAAAGCCTTCTCTATTGCCGGTGGTGGTGACACCTTAGCGGCGGTGGATAAATACGGTATTGCCGATAAGGTTTCTTACATTTCCACCGGTGGCGGTGCTTTCCTCGAGTTCCTCGAAGGTAAAGAATTACCCGCAGTGGCTATGCTCGAACAGCGTGGTGCCTAAGTAAAGACGAATAACGCGGCGCATAAGACGCCGCGAATAAGCTAGTTAAGCTGTTATAAAAATTATAAAAACCGCCCATCCCTCTAAGGAATTAGTAGGGAATGGGCATAAAAATCCATCCAAACGATAGCGACCTCGGTGACCAAGCGTTGCAGAATGTGACAGTCACCCTATTATTGGAGTTAAAAAATGGCGTTAATTTCCCTACGACAACTACTCGATCACGCGGCAGAACATGGATACGGTGTGCCTGCGTTTAACGTAAACAACTTAGAACAGATGCGTGCGATCATGCAGGCGGCGGAAGCGACCGACAGCCCTGTTATCGTGCAAGCCTCTGCGGGTGCGCGCAAATATGCTCGTCCTCAGTTCTTAAAATATCTGATGACCGCCGCCCTTGAACAGTATCCGGATATCCCTGTCTGTATTCACCAGGACCATGGTACCGATCCTGACATCTGTCAGCGTTCTATCCAACTGGGTATGTCCTCAGTGATGATGGACGGTTCATTAATGGCCGACGGTAAAACCCCCGCTTCCTACGAGTACAACGTCGATGTGACTCGCAGAACCGTTGCATTCGCCCACGCCTGTGGTGTGTCTGTAGAGGGTGAAATTGGTTGCTTAGGCAGCTTAGAGACTGGTACTGCCGGTGAAGAAGACGGTGTTGGCGCAGAAGGCGTATTAAGCCACGACCAACTGCTGACCAGCCCAGAAGAAGCGGCTCGCTTCGTTGCCGATACCCATGTTGACGCGTTGGCGATTGCGATTGGTACTAGCCACGGAGCTTACAAGTTCAGCCGTAAACCAACGGGTGATGTACTGCGTATCGACCGCATCAAAGAAATCCATGCTCGCATTCCTAACACTCACTTAGTGATGCACGGTTCTTCTTCAGTGCCGCAAGAATGGTTACAGATCATCAATCAATATGGTGGTCAAATTCCTGAAACTTACGGCGTGCCATTAGAAGAAATCGTTGAAGGTATCAAACACGGCGTGCGTAAAGTGAATATCGATACCGATCTGCGCTTAGCGTCTACCGGTGCGGTACGTAAATACTTGGCCGAACACCCAAGCGAGTTCGACCCACGTAAGTTCCTAAAAGCCTCTATGGAAGCGATGGCAGATATCTGTACTATCCGCTACGAAGCCTTCGGTTGTGCCGGTCAAGCCTCTAAGATTAAGCCATTGTCTTTACAAGCAATGTACAAGGCTTATCAATCGGGTGCTTTAGATCCTAAGATCAACCTATAAGCATTAAAGCCTCTTTAAAAGCCCGCTTTTTAGCGGGTTTTTTTATGCAAAAAACCGCTTAATTTTCATTTTTTAATCGTAAATGTTAGTATTGCGCAGATTTTTTAGGGGATAAAACGCAATAGGAACGGATAAACATGAAGAAAGCACTGACCGCAGCGCTATTAATGACTGCGCCATTGATGGCCAATGCGGGAGCCGATTTTGTTAAAGGCGATAAGACATTCGCAGGTGAGGCCGAGTTAGGTGCAACCTTAACTACAGGTAACACAGATACCTCATCCTATAAGGGCCGCTTAAGCCTAAAACACGAGTTGGGTGACTGGGAAAACCAATATCTTTTAGAGGGTTTGTACAAAGAAGATACGGGTGAAGTGACTGCTAAACGTTATTTAGCGGGCGCCCAAGGCAACTATAAGATGACGGATCGCAGCTATCTGTTTGCCAACGCTAACTACGAAGTCGATCCTTTTACTGGTTATGACTACACAATGTCTGGTGCAGCGGGTTATGGCCACAGACTCTATGACACCAGCAAGACCTTCTTAGATGTTGAAATCGGTCCCGGTTATATCTATCAACGTCTCGATTCGGAGCAGGCCGTCTTAGAAGGCACTGACTCGAACGACAGCGTCGTTGCCCATGGCGTGATCAACTTTGAAACTGAAATCACCGATACCTCTAAATTTCAACAGCGTTTTGTTGCCGACTATGGCGATAAATTAGATGCGCGTTCAGAAACTTCGCTGACCGCCAATATCATCGGCGCTTTAGCGATGAAGTTTGCGATTATCGTGCGTTACAACAGTGAGCCATTGGACGATAAGAAAAGCACTGATACAGAAACCAATATGACACTGCTCTATTCGTTCTAATCAATGTGATTGAAATCAACATAAAAGCACCGAGAGGTGCTTTTTTATCGGCTGTTTTTGGACTAAGTTGACAGTACCTGCATTGATTCTTTATTAGCTAGTGCTGTAGTTATATAAAAATTAATGTTTTAAGCGCCTGTAGTTATCGGGTAATGCATAGAAAATTGCGTTTTATCAACATTTGCTATCCCTAAGCTATGGTAATTTTTGAATTGATTTTCCACCAAGAGATGAACTTTGATGAAATTACTGCGGTTGTTTAAAAACAGTGGAGTGGCTTTTTTAAGCTTGTTCTGCATTGCAATATTGAGCGGATTCTCTCCTGCAGCTTGGGCTACAGCAGAAGGAACCGAACGACTTAATCTAACCGCCGCAGCCGTCGGCTATATTGCCCTATGTGTGTTTGTTATTGCTTATTTATTGGTCATGGCGGAGGAGTCACTGCACCTGCGTAAATCCAAACCTGTGTTGGTGGCGGCGGGGATTATCTGGGGCATGATAGGCTTTGTGTATGTGCAAAATGGCATGTCAGAGGTATCTGAGGCAGCCTTTAAGCACAATCTATTAGAATATGCCGAGCTATTACTCTTCCTCTTGGTGGCGATGACGTATATCAATGCCATGGAAGAACGCAATCTATTCGATGCTATCCGCAGTTGGTTAATTGGACGTGGTTTTAGTCTAAGGACAGTGTTCTGGTTAACAGGATTTATGGCCTTTTTCATCTCTCCCGTTGCGGATAACCTGACCACTGCACTGCTGATGTGTGCCGTCGTGATGAAAGTCGGCGCTGGGCAGCGCAAGTTTATTACCCTTGCCTGTATCAACATAGTGGTGGCGGCAAATGCGGGCGGAGCCTTCAGCCCCTTTGGTGATATCACGACTTTGATGGTGTGGCAAAAGGGCCTAGTGCACTTTGGCGATTTCTTCCATTTGTTTATTCCTGCCCTTGTGAATTTTGCGTTGCCTGCGGCCATTATGAGTGTGTTTATCCCACATTTCGTGCCTGAGCCTGAAAAAGAGCATGTTTACACTAAACATGGGGCGAAACGGATAGTGGGCTTATTCCTGCTGACAATTGCGAGTGCGGTTTGTGCCCATTCTTTCCTTGGCATGCCGCCCGTACTCGGGATGATGACAGGCTTAGGCTTCCTGCAATTCTTTGGCTTCTATCTGCGTAAAACCTTCGATCGTTCGGTTGCCCGTGAACGTGAAAAGGCCGAGTTAAGACAGGACCAATTACGTCTGCAGCAACTCGGCAGTGTGGTGCCCTTCGATGTCTTTAACCGAATTTCCCGCGCCGAGTGGGATACCCTATTATTCTTTTACGGTGTGGTGTTGTGCGTGGGTGGCCTAGGTTTTATGGGATATTTAAGCTTAGTGTCCGAGGCCATGTATTCACACTGGGACGTTACCTATGCCAACATCGCCGTGGGCTTATTGTCATCGGTTATTGATAACATCCCCGTGATGTTTGCTGTGCTGACCATGAACCCAGATATGGCCTTAGGCCAATGGCTATTAGTGACACTGACAGCGGGAGTGGGGGGCAGTTTATTGTCGATCGGCAGTGCGGCAGGGGTGGCTTTAATGGGACAGGCGAGGGGGATTTATACCTTTGGTGCCCACTTACGTTGGGCGCCAGTGATCGCTTTGGGTTATGTTGCGAGCATTTTAGTACATATGTGGCTCAATGCGGCAATGTTCTAATAATCAATGGAACACATTGTATCTGTTGTTGTTTTTAGCATTAATTGTTTTATTGATTTGTTTCGCAGATTATTCATCTAACCATGTTAGGTGGCATTAAGATCACTGCGTTGTTTTAGCTCAAATTGTATACTCGGCCTCAAGTAAAATAATGAAAGAGGCCGGGATGCAAATAGGTGCTTGTTGGTTTAATGCCCCGGAACAAGTGCGATTGAATTCGGCTTCTGGACGCAGCTGGTTATTAAGTGCGGTGAATTCCCAATACTCTCTCTGGGAAGTCCCCCGTTGGGCAAAGTGGTTTCATGACGTTATCGCTATGCGCGGGATGGACAAGACTTGGTGGCGCTGATTTGCCGCAGAAAAGTCAGTCTTAGAGCCTCTTGCTATTACCTATAAACTCAACCTAGAACAGGCCAAGTTGTAGATGGATCTATTACAGACTGAAGTGCCTAAACTCATGCACGCCGAGGTACATAAAGCCTTATTAGAGCTGTGCAGAATGAGTTTTGATATGCGATTGTCGATATGGACTCCCTAAACGATCATGCCCTTATGAAGTTTTATCCCAGCGGTCATTTATGGGCCTGTAGGCGTCATTAATTTGGACAATGAAAAGGCATCCAACTGGATGCCTTTTTTGGGAGGCGATGAGAGGGGGGGGGTTACTGTGTCACTACTGTGGTGTCACTTGGACTAATGTCAGCTCGTTATTGGCCTTAGCACCATAGATCTGAATCGCGACTTTAATTTGGGACACTGCGCCGCTTGGATCCTGTTGCTGCCAATCGAGTCCGGCCATTTCAAACTGATACTGGCCATTCTTCACTTCGGTCAAGTTACCACTGCATTCACCTTGGCTCTGGCAGCGATAGCTTTGGGTCACGTGCCAGCGTTTCCATGCCTTAGGATTGGCAGAGGCCTTATCTTTGTCAGGAAAGCCAAAGTAATAAATATCATAGCTTTTGGCGGCGGTAATAGCCGCCTGATTAGCATCGGTCAGTGAAAAGACTAAGCTGCCGGTGTTGGGATCAAACTGATCTACGGCCAGATTAATCTGGGTGGCCTCATCGACACTGACTGTGGCTTCGACTGGTGGAGGTGGCGGCGGAGGCGTCACTTCCTCGGATTTATCATCGTCGCTACCACAACCGACAAGGGCGAGTGTACCTAGGGTTAATACAAGTAATGGGTATTTCATCACTGCCTCCTTAATTGAAGTGTCCAGTGTGGCAAGTGGTGCATTCCATATCGGTTTTAACGCTTGCCGCCGAACCTAAGGTGCCGGTACTGCCATGGCAGGTTTGACAATCCTGGGCCTCTAGGGAAGGTTTACTACCCGGTAAGGCGCCAATATTCTCACCCTGATAGGCACGGTTTAGGAGTTCTACGAGGTAATAAGCCATAGAGGCCGATAGACGATAGCAGCGCTCACCTTTTTGGGCAAAGGCTAGGCCAGATGCCCGCGACCAATTACTGATAGAGGAGTGACACAGCACGCTCATGGCTTTCGATGAGCTACCGACTAGGGCTGTCTTTTCCGCAGTAGAGCCGATACCCGCGACAAACTCGGGGGTGGATAGTGGCAAGGTGGTGTTTTCATAGTAACGGAAAGTATTGGAGATGATCGCACTATTTTGACCGTTAATATCATCTAATATATTGACTAACATGCCGATGGCGTTGAGGTTGCCGCAAAGTGTGCCTTGGCCTGTGACCCCTGCAAAACCATAGCCCGCGAGGGCCGTGGGAATGGTTTTGAATTTGTCCACATCGGCACTATTAGATTGCGCTAGCATAGTGATAACCGAATGAAACACTTGATGCATGCAGCCGCCACCTGTTTCATAGGCGAGTTTGGCTGTGGCCATTGGATCGAGTGGCACGTATTTGAGCTTTTCACCCAGTGCGAGTTGGTACTGACCATCCGCATTGGTAGCCGCAAAGGCTGAAGTTCCCATCAGGGTTGCACCTGCAGCGGCGGTGCTGATACCAATAATACGGCTGAGTGCTTGACGTCGATTAATACTCATTTTATCTATCCTCTTTTTTGGTCATTGTTTTTATATATCAAATGGTAAAGTTGAGTTGATGGACTCGATTTTAGGGGGAAGAGGAATAAATATTGTGATTTGAGGCGGGGGATATACTCTTGGTTGTTCGGCATCCACAAAGCGTAAATACAATCGGTTTATAGGGTTAAACGCTTTTTATATTATTCATTAACACGATTAAAATGTGACTTACCTCTTGTTATTTGTGGTATTTGTGCAGATTTATGCGCATTTATACATCATCTCTATTTCCTTTAGTGGTATTTATTGCTGTGAGCTTAGGCTGATTTTCGCTTAATTTTAGGCGCCTAGGGGGCTCGTCACGAAATTTAACTAATTGCGTCCTTGGGTTAGCAAGATCACAGTAATCATTAGTAATCTTGCATAGACTCCCATCTGAATGTTGTCGGTTTGAGGAAAGGTATATGCAATTGGGCGGCTGCTGGTTTGACCGTGAGCGAGGCTTGCTGACCGAACAGTCCCACAACGAGTCTTGGCACCTTCCCCGTGCCGAGTTACAGGTGCTCAGTTTACTGGTGGAACATCAAGGAAAACTTGTTTCAAAGCATGTGCTTAAAACTGGTGACGGCGAACATCCTCCCTTGACTGATACATCATTGGCGCGGGCAGTGTTTATGATCCGCTCTTTTCTCGGCCCCCAATATGAAGGTCTGATTGAGACGGTGAAGGGGCAGGGTTATCTATTGCATAGTGCCCATGGGCGGCGGATTAAGAGTTTTCATTACCCTAGATTGCAATCCTTGCCTTGGTGGAGTGTATTGTTAGTATTTGGATTTATGCTGGCATTCACTGTTTTCTATCTTAACCGAATTGACCACAGTGTGCCGACCGAGCCGTTAATGTCCACTGATTTGCCTTTAGCCTCGGGCCAACATGTACGCCTGCACCTCTATGCGAATTCGAAGACCAATAATACCTTACTGTTTGAACTGGGAGAGCGTCTGGGCCAAGGGATAATTGCCTGCGGTAGTAGTGATTGGTCTGAGGTTTACTCTTCTTTATCCCATGATAAACAAGTGCTTAATATTACGATGCGGGGTGACAAGCTTGGACAGTCCGTCATCCGTAATCTCAAAATTAGCGATTTAAGACGCCCTAGAGAGTTTATCGATGTGAAGTGGCTGTTGGAGGTTGGGATCTGTGGCTAAATGGCTAAAATGGACGATTAACTTGACTATCCTATCGGCCTTAATTGCGGCCTGTGGGGTGATCTATCTACAGTCGGCTTCCAATAAGGCGGTGATCCTCAATTGCAGTTCTGAACTGTTCGACCGCCACGGACAACTCAAGGATGACGGTAAGTTTTATCTGTTAGTGGATGTGCTTATCTCATCGGGTAATGCTCAGATTAACTATCGCTATTTTAACCTCGATGGTAGCAGTGCGGGCATGATCTTAATGCAGGGAGAAGTGCAGAGCATGGAGCCTAACAGTATGACCTATAATGTTTCGGTCAAAACCAAGACAGAATCAGAGGACCTAGATAAGAAGGCTTGGCCCGAGCATATGAAGTACCTCTCATATATCAGCAGTTTACACTTTAGCGAATCTGGCAAACACAATATGAGCATTGAAATACTCCACAGTGATGCCAGCAAAGATTATGCCGTCGTTTTGTTTCAGCCAAGCAATACTGTCTGCGGTTGCCGGATCGTAAATAGCCGAATTTAATCAGTGTATTTAGGTTAGTTTCAGTTTAGATTATGTTTTATTTCCACAGTTTTGCCGCTGATGGGTCCATTTAGTGAAGGGCGTAACAGGTTTTTGTGTCTAAGATACGTGTAAAGCAAGAAGAATCCCTGTCGATTAAGTTCAGCCATCAGATGGAAAAGGGGGACAATCGCCAACTAGACCTCTATTTCTTTTTGCCAAAGGAAATGGGTATAGGCTCCCATACCTTAAACGAAGAAGAATACTATTACAGCTCAATTGTTGGGCGACGTTCCTATTATTCCGAAGGTTTACACTTGCCCTTAGTGCAAGGTCGATTTGCTAGTCTTAACCGTCGTACCGTCGAAGAGTTTAGATTGTACTTAAACTTATTTGCCTATCAGTTTGCAGTTGCGGTTGAAAACGATGTTAAGGAACTCGGTCAAATTACCGATGTAACCCACTTTTATTTCGCCCTCGATGAGCTGCGCGAGCAAATTACTCAGTTGCTGAAAAAGTTTCGCCGCAATGAGCCCGGCGATCCTAAGTGGAAGTCCTACTTCGAAAATGCCGATAACTACCTGTCATGGTTTTGTGAGCAACAATTGCTTAAAGTGCTCGCCTATGCGACGCGCAGCAGTGATTTCAATGATATCCAAGAGCGGGTGTTGACTCTCTGTCGAAATGAGTGTGCCTATCGGGACGCTAACAATTACAACTCGACTCAAACTAAGCAAGATCCTAACCGTATTTCGAATAAGATGTTGCTGCTACGTCGTTTGATCCAGCAAGGGGTTGTGCTGAAAGAAGAGTTAAAGCCGCTGGGGATTGGCCTTAAGAAATTTACCACGGGGTTGGCGACTGCCTTAGTGATGCTTGTCGTCTCGGCACTGATCATCGAGGCACAGGGGGCATTCAGTGGTTTTACAATCGCACTCGTGCTGACGCTCGCGGTGATTTACGGTTTTAGGGAAATCTTTAAGGATGATGTGCGCAATGCGATGTGGCGTTTTATCCAACGTGGTCGCCCCCGTTGGAGCCGTATTTTGCGGGATACGACCAGTCAGGCTGTCATTGCGAAGCAATTAGTGTGGCTAGAATTTATGCGCCAGCAGGATTTGCCCGATAAGGTCAGTGAGATCCTCAAGCACAGGCATAGCCAAAATAAGGTCGACGCTGAGATCCTACATTATAAGATCGCCACTAAAGTGAATCAGAGTGAATTCCAGGCGGGTTATTCGACTATTCAAGAACAAGTCAATTTCAGTTTTGTGCCCTTTGCCCGCTACTTAGAGCGGGGTAAGGCAAAAATTTATAAGGAATTGGAAGGAAAAATCAGCCATGAATCCGTGGAGCGACGCTATCAAGTGAACTTGATTTTAGTGCTACGGGATGGGCGAGAGGTTCCACAATATTTCCGCTACAAGATCACAATGAACCGCTCTGCCATCATTGAAATTACCCAGAGTCAGTTGCCTGACTCGATAAATTCGCCAACCTCTAAGGATGATGACGAGTAAAGGCTTGACCTATATTTTGATCGTTATTCTGCTTTGCTCGCTTGAGCGCCACTTCGGCATTACTAAGGTATTGCTCTAAGGTTTGACCTTCCTGATAGCTGGCGATACCAATGCTAATTCCTTCCCCTAAGCCATTACTGTTCAGCTTTTCCATGGTATTGAGGGCGAAGTGATGGGCTTGGATCGCATCCGTATCTGGCAATATCACAATCAACTTACCCAACTGCCAATGTAAAATCTGGTAATGGGCAGGGATCTCGAGTAAAAGCTGAACTTCGACTTCCTGTTGGCGAGTCTCAAGTTGATCTATGTCGCTCATGTGGCTCAGCATTCCCTCTGGATTTATGTCCATAAGTAGTAAGCTGGAGTGATTACGACTCTGCACCGTAAGGGAAGTGAAGTAGCGCTCTAAGTCCGGCAAATTGAGTAGAATGGTGCTGCGATGGGGGACAAAGCTGCGTTGCTCGGGGCCTCTAATTCGATCGGCCGCTTGTTCAAGGGTGCAGACGATATAGTCAATTTCACCATCAGCCGCCACATGCCCCTTGAGTGTTGCCTGCAAACAGTTGGAGTGGCGCAGGTTCGGTGAGCAGAGTATTTGCCCTTGCCATTGGCCTTGCATGCTGATCTGCGCGGTGATTCTCGGCCATTGATTGCCTAGATCATTGGCGAGCAGTGAGGCTAAATCATGGTTTAAATCACCGTTTAGTTGCATCAGTTGGTCGAATACGGGATTGATTTTGATGAGCTTTCCAGTTGCGTCCGTCAATGCCGTTGCCACAGTATTATCGCAGAGCAAGTCGCTTAAAAAGGCCTGTTGTCTACTGCTGGTAAGCTCGCTGATATCTTCTAAGGTCACCAATAAGTTTGGCAAACCTCGGCTAATTCGCGGCGCTTGACGCACACGTGTTTTGAGCGTCGGACCATCGATACTTTCGAGTGATAACTGGGCCGACCATTCACCGCTTCGGTACACTTGATCCATCATTTGGGCATGGGTGACATCATCCAAGTTGAGGGTGCGTTGCAGACTGCGGTCAGTGAGGTCATCCAGTGGCACTAAGGTAAACTCGGCGGCTTTAGGGTTGGCGCTGATAATACGCGCATGCTCATTGGCCAAAATAAAGCCCATATCGCTGTTAAATAAACTATTGGCGACATCAATACTGTATTGGCGGGAGCGGTGTTGTAGTCGATACATATGACTTAGCAAAATCACCCAAGCCGCAAGCATAGTGAGAATAAGGGCGGCAACTATCACTATGTTTTGCCACTGGGAGAAACGTGCGGCTATGTCCTCATTACGGATATAGGACAGTAAAAAGTAATCACGATGTAGCTCAGGTTGGGCGGTTAACTCCACTTTGATGTAGACAAAGGTGGCATCTTCACCATGGAATTGGCCAAAGTTACTCATGGACATTTCCCGCCACAGTGCAGGATAACTCTGGCGTAAACTGGCGCCTAAGGTTTCGGGCATATGGGGAAGTGGCGCAAGGTTACTGACGCCAGCATAGAGTAATCCTTGGGTGTCGAGCACTAACATGGGCGACTTATTACTCGAAAATGCGGGTTTTATAGCCTCTAGCATTTGCACCATAGAATTGTAAGTAATGAGGTAGCCCATAGAACTTTGATCGGGTTTTTCTAGCCAAGCCAGTTGGTACATATAGGGTTCGAGCATGCCCTCGAGGGGGACGAACTCCAGGGGGGAGGTATAAATTTCTTTGCCACCTAAATTACGACTCGAACCTAACAGCGCGGGAGGTAAGGCATCTTTGCTAAAATTGGAGGCCGTTGAAAATTTATAATTACCTTGGGGGTCGAACAGAGCAATGCCCAATAGTTCGGGGATATGTTGTACCAGTTCCTGCCAACTCTCCTGTAGTTTCTGCTGTTGTGATGAGGTTGGATTTTTGAGGTATTGTTTGAGCAGCTCATCCTTAGCAAATAGCTGGGTCCTAAATTGCTGAAAAGCGACTTTATCCGTGATCAGTGTGCCTATCGTTTGCAGCTCACTATACCTCTGTGTCGCCCATTCTTCCTGCAACCGACGTTCACCTAAGGTGATGATAAGATTTGTTAAAATGATCATGCCAATCACGAGCATCGACAGCTGGCTTGCGACCGCCAGCAGGCGCTGGTGGGACCAATGTAGCCCTTGTGTTAGAGATAGCAGCGGAGCTAGGGGATGTATGCTTGGTTTTTTCTTCAGCATGGGCCGATTTTGCGTTGGTGAACTGTTAATTTGGCTATGTTAACACGAATGAAATGTTACGACAGTGGCAAGTTGCTAGGGTAACTTAGGGCATTTAAGTTATTTTGGGGAGTCAATTGAGGCTAGTCTGACGGTGGCTATCTACCCAAGCGCCCCTAAAACCCGATGTTTAAACTCACAACCATAGGCCAGCACTTGCTCGCGGCAGAGATCAATATCGACGTCTTCTAAGCCTTCGATGGCCGAGACTTGCACGTTTTCAATATAGTGGGGAGCTAGGCTGATAAAGGCATTCACCGCCGTATAGGAGTCCGCCAGTTTAGGGCGGCAATGCTGATTATAGGCCGTTTCATTATCGGCATTGAGGGAAATCGATAAGCTGTCAACGCATTGGGCAAGTTCGGGCAGAATGTTGCGTCTATGGACTAAATTACCTAATCCATCGGTATTGACACGCACACGGCCACCTCGGTGTTTGATCTCCTTCGCAACGGCAATCAGGGTTGGCAGGTTCAGTGTGGGTTCTCCATAGCCACAGAAGACATATTCCTCAAAATCGTCAGTGTTCCCCAGTAGCGGGATAATCTCCTCGGGTTTAGGTTGGTGAGTCAGTGCCAGTTGATATTCATGGATTTGTTTGCTGCCATTATGCTTTGGGCAAAAAGTGCAGCGCAGGGTACAACGGCCAGTGATATTGAGATAACGGCTCCTGCGGATATCGTAGACTAAGGTTTCGGTCGCGCAGGTCTCATTCGTGCACACTTCTTGGGTGATATTTCCATTGGGTAAGGTTTCGATTGCTTTGAGCTGTGGCTCTTGCTTCGTCGTGGCATAGTGTGAATGTGGCATACTCTAGGCTTTAATAGTGCAGGGCGATAACGTGTAGCCAGTGTAACTAATGCCCTCGGTGATAACTGCCACGCAGATCGCACTCCGAGCTTAAGCCGGTATCTGTGCTGCTCCCTAGTTAAGCCAATAAAAAGAGAGCCTAGGCTCTCTTTTTATTGGATTTAGTCATCCGGTTTCTAGTCTTGATCGCTTAAGGTATTAAGCTTGACCCTGTGGGTCTCGGTTGTGCCTAAGAGCATGTCTTCGACTCTTTTGGGTCGCCACCACCAATGGAAAAACCGACTCATAGTGCGTCTGGCATCATCGAGGATAATGTAAAGCAGCGGCACTAAGATCAGCGTCACCACAGTGGAGAACAGGATACCGAAGGCGAGGGATGTGGCCATTGGGATCACAATCTGCGCCTGTAGGCTGCGTTCCAGAATGATAGGCACTAGCCCCACGAAGGTGGTGAGTGAAGTCAGGATAATCGCCCTAAAGCGATAACAGCCCGAGTCCACCGCCGCCTGCCTTACCGATTGCCCTTGTTCACGGGCTCTGTTAACAAAGTCCACTAAAATCAAGGAGTCATTCACGACCACCCCGGCCAGTGCGACGATACCGCAGAGGCTTAGGACGCTCATGGCGAGCCCTTGGACCAAATGCCCAAACAGGGCGCCGATGATCCCGAAGGGGATCACCGACATGATGATCAAAGGTTGGCTGTAGGATTTGAGCGGTACCGCCATCAGGGCATAAATGGTAAACAGGGCGAAGAAGAAGCCTTGCATTAACCCGACCATGGCATTCTGCTCGTCCAAACTGCCACCATCTAAGGCGGTTTGGATTTTAGGATACTTAGCCTGTAGTTGTGGCAGATAATCCTCTTGGATCTCTTGCACTACCTTTGAAGGTTCAACTTTGTTTTTGTTCGCATTCGCTATGATGGTAATCGCCCGTTTGCCATCGACTCGGGTAATGGAGGCATAGGATTCGCCCTTTTCTACTTCGGCCACGGTTGAGAATGGCACCGACTTGCCCTGCGGCGTGCGGATCAGCATATTCTCGAGATAACCTAAGGTGCGACGCTGTTCCAATGGATAGCGCACCATGACTTTGATTTCCTCTTTATTACGCAAAATCCGTTGTGCTTCATAACCATAGAAACCGTAACGTACTTGGCGTGCTAAATCGGACAGGGTCAAACCTAGAGCTTCGGCTTCAGGGCGGATCTTTAGACGGATCTCATGGCTGCCCGAGGAGAAATTATCGGCAATGTCGTACACCCCTTCATAGGTGGCGAGTTTTTGCTTAAGTTCGCGGGCGGCCGCGGATAATTCTTCGAGATCGCTCGAGGTCAGCCTAAAGGAAATATCACCGCCGCCACCGCCGTTGCTGCTGGCATTAAAGTCGAGTTTCTTCACCGATAATAGCTCGGGTAACTGCTCGCGCCACGCCGTGGCAATCGTCTCGCCATCCACATCCCTATCTTCACCTTTAGTTAGCTCGGCAAAAATAAAGGCGGAAGTCCGGGAGCTCATATTGATAAAGCTATGCTTTACCACTTCGCTGCCGTTATCTTGCTCCATCTTGTCGTTCATCTTGTACAGGGCTTCTTCGATACTCTGTACAACTTTTAAGGTATTTTGCTCCGAGCTACCCTCATCCATCTCTAGTTGGACTTGAATAAAGTCCGACGGAATGTCCGGGAAAAATACCCAGCGCACTTTACCGCTGACCACTAAGGCAATCGAGAGGATCAGCACACCGATAAAGGCGGCGACCACGTTGTATCTGTGTTGGATACAGCGCTCGAGGAAGTTGCGGTAACTGTGGTGGATAAAATGCTGCACCCTATCGTTAAACTTCGCCTTGATGCGGCTGAAAAAACCTGTTGGCTCCCCTGGTTTTTTAAACTTCATATGGGCCAAATGCGCAGGCAGGATAAATTTGGATTCCACCAGTGAAAACGCCAGACACATGATGACCACCATGCCGATAGATTTCCAGATAATGCCCATAGGGCCTGACACCATCAACATAGGGATAAATGCGGCGATAGTGGTCAATACCCCGAAGGTGGCGGGCATGGCGACCTTTTGTGCGCCGCGAATAACATTATCAATCGAGTGACCGTGGCGCTCGACCTCGCTATAGGCGCTTTCACCAATCACAATGGCATCGTCCACCACTATCCCCAGCACTAGGATAAAGGCAAATAGAGTCAACATGTTGATTGTCATTGAGAAAGGTTCAAGTGGCATGATCAGCATAGTGCCGAGGAAGCACACGGGTAATCCCATCATCACCCAGAAGGCGAGCTTGAGATCGAGGAACAGTGCCAAGATCACAAACACTAGCAGGGCGCCATAAAACATGTTCGACATCATCATGTTTAAACGGCCCTTAAGATAGTGGGTCAGATCGCCCCAAGTATCGAGTTTGGCATTGGCTGGCAGTGTAGTGCGGCGCTTTTCGACATATTGCTTGACTTGGTCAGCGATATCTAAGGCATTTTGATCATTGACACTTGTCACTTCGATAATGGCGGCGGGCTTGCCATTAAAGCGGGTGTATTCTAAGCGTTCTTCAAAATCGTCCTTGATGGTCGCAACCTGAGGCAGCATCACTCGGCTACCATCGGGGCGGGTGGTGACAACAATATTGGCGAAATCATCCCCTGTATAAGCTTGGCCTTTAGTGCGTAGCAAAATATCGCCATCTTCAGCGCGAATTGAACCACCGGGTAAGTCGATGGAGGAGTTTTGCACCGCAGCGGCAACCTGTGAGAAGGTCAAACCGTATTCGCGCAGTTTATCTTCGGAGACTTCGATACCGATTTCATAGTCACGGACCCCGGTCACTTTCGCCCGTGTCACCGCGGGGAGTTGAGTCAAATCATCGCGAACCGATTTAGCCAGCTCCTTCATATCATGCAGTGTCATATCCCCATAGACAGACACCCAAATGACATTGTTCTCGGGTTCAATTTTATAAATTTGTGGCTTTTCAATATTCACTGGGAAGGTGGCAATGGCATCTAACCTTAGCTTGGCTTCATCCAGCACAGTTTGAACATCATAACCGTCTTCGACTTCAACCGTGATTGAGCCTACGCCCTCACTGGCGACGGAAGTGACTTTCTTGATACCGTTGATATCTTGAATCGCCTCTTCAATCTTAATATTGATGCCTTCTTCGATTTCCTGTGGGGCGGCGCCAGGGTAGGCAACGGAAATATTCAACAGATTGAGTTCAAATGAAGGAAAAACCTCCTTATTGATCAACACAGTGCTAAATAGCCCCCCAATAAGCAGTGCCCACATCAATAGGTTTGCTGCCACGCTATTACGGGCAAACCAAGCTAAGATCCCTTTTTGAGTGTCCATTATTTCACTCCAGCAGCGGCAAGACTGGACTCAGGGGTATCTTCTGTGGGGGGCGCTACTGGTCGTGCAGCTTCACCAATTACCTTCACTAATTGGCCATTGGCCATATTGCTAAAGTGGGTAATTGCGACGCGCTCACCGGTTTTCAAACTGTCTTTAATAAACACATGTTCAAGATCGCTACGCACGACATTAACATGACGCATTTCGACGATGTTTTTATCGTTAATTAAGGCGACATGCTCATTGCGTACCACATAGCGTGGCAACGTCACTATGCCATCGACGGTGCGACCCTTAATAACGGCATTCACGAAGCTACCGTATTTGAGTGGCAAGCTGCCCTGTTTTTTATGTTCGCGCAGGTAAGGGTCTTTAATCTCGGCAACGAGGTAAACCATACGATTATCGGCATCGATCACGCCTTCGCTGCGGATAATATTGCCTACCCAAGAGTTCATTTTTCCCGCTAGCGATGCGCTTAGGGTCACTTCGGTATCTGGATTATCGACGGATTCTAAGTAGGCTAAATCGTCATTAGAGATAGGTAAACGGATTTCTGCAATATGGGTGTCATAGAGTTCACCTAGGTTAGTTCCTAAGGTAACGTATTGACCTAAATCGACATTTCTAGATTTGATAATGCCATCAAAGGGCGCACGTATCACTGTGCGTTCGAGGTTACGCTGTGCGCGGGCTAACGCAGCTTGTGCATATTTGACGTTAGCTTGTTCTTTCTTGAGCTGGGGAATACGTAAACCGAGTTCCGGTGGTAAGCCCTTGTCATAGCCTTTAAATTCGATTTTGGCGACTTCGCCACGGGCGATTTCTTCATTGAGCGCCGCAGTGGCTTGTGCCAATGTTGCTTCAGCCTGCATCAAGTCGGCTTCGTAATCGGAGGGTTCGATTTGGGCCAGTTGTTCCCCTTTTTTTACTATGCCACCTGCAACAAACTGAGGCGAGATGGTTAACATTCTACCTTGTACTTCAGTGACGAGCTGAGTCTTATATTTGGGGGTCACTACACCGTAGGAAGGTAAATTTAGTGATACCGTTTTCTGTTCAACCTGGGTGACATCGACAATAGGTATCGGCATGTCTTCCGGTTTTTGTTCTGGCGCCTCCTTCGTATTCATTAGTAAGGCTGCACCAGCTATAAATAGCAGCAGGATAAAAAGAGGAGACAATCTCCTTAGTAGGGTTTTCATCATATGATTGTTACATCCATGCTAATCGCGTAATGGGCTTAAAGTACCAGAGTCGGGCGCACCAATAAATTTATTTTTGTAAATAAAATGTATTCAAAAATAATATTTAAAGATCTAATAGTTAGCTCTGTGGAGTGATTGGTGAAAATAAGAGCAACATTGTGGAGGAAAAGCGTTTTTGAGTAAATAACACTGACTTAGGTAGTTGAACATTACGCGGGTGTAATTTGAGAGATGAGCCATGTACCGCTAATAAAAAAGCCGCATCATTTGCGGCTTTTTTAGAGAGAAAGAGTCTAGGATTTTTTCTTTCTCGCAATTTTACTGGCTTTTTTCGCCGCTTCTTTTTTGCTGGTCTTTTTAGCGGCTTCCTTCGCCTTAACCTTCGCTTTTTTCTTGGTTGGCGTACGTGCTTCTTTATTTTTAGGGCGCAATTCTTCGATCACGCGACGCTTCAATGGCAGTTCGATATAACGCTCAATCTTACCAACGATACGCATATCGTGGGCTTCTGCCAGTGAAATCGCCGTGCCCTTAGCTCCCGCACGGCCCGTGCGGCCAATACGATGGATATAAGTGTCGGCCGAGCGTGGCATATCAAAGTTGATAACATGGCTGATATCGTCGATATCGATACCGCGGGCGGCCACATCGGTTGCGAGTAAGACGTTGACTTCACCCTTAGTGAAACGGCTCAGGGCTTGGAAGCGTTTCTTTTGTTCCATATCGCCACGCATAAAGGCGCAGGCAATACCAGCTTTAAGTAGTTGGCCTTCAAGGGTAGAAACAATGTCGCGGGTCTTAACGAAGACGATGGCGCGCTTCACATCCTCTTGACGCAGCAAGTGGCACAGCAGGGCAAATTTATGCTCTTTATCGTCGGCAAGATGGATCCATTGATGGATCTTGGCTTTTTCACTGCGGGGGGCATCGACATCGATTTCGATAGGATCATTTAGCACTTCACGGGCAAAACGATGTACGCCACCGCCTTCTAAGGTCGCAGAAAACAACATATTTTGTTTACGGCCTTGGGCTTCGAGGGCGATAGCTTGCACCACAGATGAAAAGCCCATATCGAGCATGCGATCGGCTTCATCTATGATTAACACATCGACTTCTTCCGCGCTGAATTTACCCTTGTCCAAATATTCCATCAGACGACCTGGGGTAGCGACCAGAATGTCCACATTGCCAGCTAAGGCTTCTTCCTGTGGAGCATAGGGAACGCCACCGGTGATGATGGCAATATCTAACCCTTGGCCCGTGGCTAAGTGGCAAGCATAGCGGTGAATTTGGCTGGCTAACTCACGGGTGGGTGTGAGTATCAAAATACGAGCTTGCCCTGGGAATCGACGGGGGAAGTCGATTAAATGTTGTAATGCGGGCAGTAAAAAGCTTGCGGTTTTACCTGTGCCTGTCGGAGCGCGCGCCAGAATGTCCCTTTGCTCTAGGGCATAAGGAATCGTTTCTTGCTGGATAGTAGTGGGCGAATGATGCCCCATGGCTTTAAGTGACTCTAATAAACTAGGGTCAAGTTGGAAATCTTCAAATTGCATGCGCGGCGTCTCGACGGATAATAGCCAAGCATTATAAAGGTTATAGTCGTTAACTTAAATAATTTAATCGGGAGAGGGTTTACTTTTACGCGGTTTGGCCGATGCAGTACGGGTCTGCATGGGTGAAGGCCTCGTCGCTGCTGCCGTTAGGGGAGTGGAACTTACCGTACTCGATTGCATTTGGAGGCAGACATTTTGCAAAAGATGTATAAGATAAAGAGAATATTGTAAAAGTATTGGCTTTTGTTGAGAAGGTTCGAAGGATTGATGGGATGTTAGCTGGAGTCTTAACAATAAATTGTGCTTATGGTGAATGAGCGTCATCCCATAGTACCCAAGTGTTAGCCCTGCTTGGATTGGTGTCGAAAATGTTGGTTACGATTAGGTTTTACGTTTCTAAAACATGGGCTTGGAATATATGGCTTTTGATTGGTTATCGCAGTTTTTTATTTCTTCCCAAGACAGCCTCTTGCTGAATGTCTATTACAATCCCCTGTTAGTGACTATCTCGATTCTGATTGCGATTTTTTCGGCCTTTATGGCCTTTCAGGTCGTGACCCAAGCTGTGCATAGTCACTCTAAGTCTCGTAAGCAGATCATGTTGTTGACCGGGAGTGTTGTCCTTGGCGGTGGTGTCTGGTCGATGCATTTTATCGGCATGTTGGCCTTCGATTTATGTTCGCCCGTGACCTATGACTTTGGGCTCACGGCGTTATCCCTATTACCTAGCATCGGCGCCTCATGGGTGGCGCTTAACCTGCTATCTAAACCGAGTTTTAAGTTTTCCCAAGTCTTGATTAGCGGCGCCTTAGTCGGGGCGGGGATCGGGACCATGCACTATGTGGGCATGGCGGCCATGGAGATGGCGCCGTTACTGCGTTACGACCCATTGATTTTTGCACTATCGATAGTGGTTGCCGTGCTGTTAGCCATTATTGCGCTTTGGGTTCGCACCGGGCTGAATCAGCTTATTTCATCTAATATGAGCACTATTGCGAGTAATTTTATTGCCAGTATCGTGATGGGGCTGGCGATTTCGGGCATGCATTACACTGGCATGGCCGCGGCGCGTTTTGTTAGGCCTGAAGGCCTAGAACTTAGCCAGCAGACCTCGGAAATCTCGTTCTATCTTGCGCTCGGCGTGTCTGTTATTACCACAGTCATCATCTGTTTAGTGCTGATCGTGAATGTGATTTTTAAATATAAGGATTTGTCGCTACTGGCAAAATCCAATGAAGACAGAATGCGTGCCATGATGAATACCGCCATCGATGGCATTATTACTATCGATGGGCTGGGCATCATAGTGAATGTGAACAAAGCGGTGACGACTATCTTAGGTTGGTCATCTGTCGAATTGCTGGGCGCGAATGTGAAAAAAATCGTGCCAGAGTCGATTCGCCCTCACCATGATAGCTATTTAGCTAAGTATGTTGAGACTGGTGAGGCCCAAATTATCGGTACAGGGCGAGAGGTTCAAGCACAGCATAGAGATGGTCATTTAGTGCCAGTTCGTCTCAGTATTGGCCATGTGATGCAAGGAAAAAACCATTATTTTGTGGGCTTTATCTCCGATCTTAGCCAGCGTAATGAGATGGAACAAGAGCTTAAAAACAACGAAGCAAAGTTTCGTTCGCTGATCACCAATATCCCCGGCATCGCCTATCGCTGTAAAAACACTGAGGGCTGGCCCATGGTGTTTATTAGTGATGCTGTGCAGACCATTATTGGTTATCCTGCCGCGGATTTTGAGCTTCCCCATCCTAAGCGCTTCTTCTCTGATCTCTATTATCCCGATGATATTGACGCTATACACGCTAAGGCTCGGCCGCCTACCTTTACAATGGAATATCGCATTATTCGGGCAGACGGCGAGGTGCGTTGGTTGTTCGAACACGGTAATTACATCCTCGATGAAACCAGCAACGAGGTGTGGATTGACGGCTTCTTAATGGATATTACCGAGCGTAAGGAGATGGAGCAGGATCTCGTTACGGCCAAGAACAATGCCGAGCAGGCGGCTGCGGCGCGCGCGGCCTTCTTGGCCAACATGAGCCATGAGATCCGCACACCGATGAATGCCATTATCGGCTTTAGCGATATCTTATTGGAGTCGATATTAGACGCAGATCAGCAAAAACAGCTCTCCACCATCAATCGTTCCGCTAAGTCCTTACTGCATTTACTCAATGATGTGCTCGACAGCGCCAAGCTAGATAAGGGGAAATTAGAGTTAGAAAACCGTGTGTTTTGCTTAACCGATGAAATTGATACTGTGATTTCAACGCTTTGGTTGCAGGCGAAAAAACAGCGTCTATCCCTTGAGGTCGACGTTGCCCCCACTATGGCGGCGAACTTTATCGGCTCACCGGAGCGGATCCGCCAAGTGCTGATCAACTTGATTGGTAACGCCGTTAAATTTACCTGCGAGGGGACTGTGACGGTCAGAGTCTTCCCGCAAGACACTACCAAAGTCACCTTTGAGATTATCGATACTGGTATTGGCATGTCGCCAGAGCAGCTTAATCGGGTGTTTGAAGCATTTGCCCAAGCCGATGCTTCCATGAGCCGCAAATACGGTGGCACAGGGCTTGGGACTACTATTAGCAAGCAGTTGGTGGAACTGATGGGCGGAGAGATCACCGCCGAAAGTACCTTGGGCAAAGGCAGTACGTTTCGCTTTAGCATTCCTTTACTGCCCAGTTTAGAGCCGCTATCGACCCAGCACACCGACAATGGGTCCTTACCGCCACTGACAGTATTAGTGGTCGATGATATTCAGCAGAATATCGATCTCTTGTCGGTATGGTTAACGCGTCAGGGTCATAAAGTCATCACCGCCCGCGATGGCGAGCAGGCGTTATTGCGGATGCAAAAAGCCGACATAGATATCACCTTGATGGACTTGCAGATGCCGGTTATGGATGGACTGACGGCAGCTAAAATGCGCCGTGAGCAAGAAGTGCAGTTCCAGTTACCCTATATGCCGATCATCGCCTTGACCGCCAGCGTACTTGAGCAAGATAAGAGCGCCGCAGAGCAAGCCGGGATGGATGGCTTTGCGAATAAGCCCATCGATTTCACTTTACTCACGCGAGAAATTGCTAGGGTATTACAGTTTAATTCGCCTGGACCTGCGTTTGAATCCCTACCGCCATCGAGTGATTTGTTGGTAAACGAGGAAAAAGGCGTGAAGTTGTGGGGCTCTAAGCCGCTATTCATCAAAGAGTTGATGAAGTTTATAGCCCAATGGCCAGAAAAGATTGAAATGCTACAACAGGCCATTAGCAAGCAAGATACAGCGACAATTAAACGCTTAAGCCATAGTTTGAAAGGCGTAAGCGGTAATCTGGGCCTCTTGCAATGGATGGTGCACTTTGCGCAGTTAGAGCAATTGGCTCAAGCTGATACCTTGGCCATTGATACCATGGAAGCAATAGTTGCTAAGATCAACGATTCCCTCGTCGAGATTGGTGATTATATTGAGAGCACCATAGAGCTATCGGCAACCGCATCTGAGAGTAGCCAAGAGGGGAGCAGCGATCCCGCGCAATTGTTAGCACATATTGATGCCTTGCTCGCATCTATTGCCCACCATAGTTTTGAAGAGTCTGATCTTGAGGTGCTTACCGCTCGTATTGATGAGCATCTTCGCCTCAGGGTGGCGATGATTACCGAAGCCTTAGACAACTTTGATTTTGATATTGCCCATAATGAATTGACTGAGTTACGGGTTTCTCTCACCGCAAATAAGGAGTAGCAATGCAGCCTACATCTGAAGATAAGAAAACCTTATTATTGGTGGATGATGAGCCAGTTAACTTACGGGTGTTAAAGCAAGTTTTACATCAGGATTATCATCTTATCTTTGCCAAAAGCGGCGAAGAGGCATTGCGTCTGGCGCAAACTGAACAGCCATCGCTGATCCTCCTCGACATTATGATGCCCAATATGACTGGGTTAGAAGTCTGTCAGTTGCTCAAAAATATCCCTGAGACTCAGTCGATCCCGGTCATTTTTGTCACCGCACTGAATGATGAGCATGACGAAGCCGCGGGCTTTGCCGTGGGTGGGGTGGATTACATTGTGAAGCCGATTTCGGCCACCATAGTTAAAGCGCGGGTGAAAACCCATTTATCCTTAGTACAGGCCGATGAATTACGCCGCACTCGCTTGCAAGTGATCCAGCGTTTAGGTCGCGCCGCCGAATATAAAGATAACGAAACCGGCACCCATGTGCTGCGTATGAGCCATTACTCCAAAATTCTGGCACTAGCCTACGGTCTGAGTGAGGCGCAGGCGGATGATTTACTGCACGCGGCGCCTATGCACGATATAGGTAAAATCGGCATTCCAGATAGCATCATGCTCAAGCCGGGTAAGTTAACCGATGATGAGTTTGCCATTATGAAAAACCATCCCCATATCGGCGCCGAGATTATCGGCGAAGCCGATTCCGAATTGCTGCGATTAGCCAAATCTGTGGCGTTGACCCACCACGAAAAGTGGGACGGTACCGGTTATCCTAATGGATTGAAAGGTGAGGAAATCCCGTTAGAGGGACGCATAGTCGCCTTGGCCGATGTGTTTGACGCGCTCACCAGCAAACGTCCCTATAAAGACGCTTGGTCAATCGAGCAGACCATGGACTATATCCATGAACAGAGTTGCGTGCATTTCGACCCTGAGTTAGTACGGTTATTTATCGAGAACTTAGATAAAGTGATTGAAATTAAAAATAAATGGATAGATAACTAGCACGGTGGATAAGGCTCATGAGTAGAGCCTTATCGCTGAAGGTTGTTAAAGCTTAAGATAGAAACCCTTAGTTAGTTCAATCATTTGCTCTGTATAGTTGCCATCTTCCCCACGGATGGTGAGCTCAGTGTGTTGGCATGGCTCATTCTGGGTTTTAGTCAATAACAGCAGCACGCGATTCGCCGCTTTATTCTCCACACTTTTTACCCACACTGCCTGCACGAGATAAAGTTCAGCGTGATTAAGGCAGGTTTTAAAGCGTGCTAGGCTTTGGATCGGCAGAATAAGGCTGGCGTATCCCTTAGGTGACAAACATCGAGTTATTGCGTCAAGCAAGGGGGTAAAGCCTAGGGTCTCTGTGTGGCGCGCTATTGCCCTGTGGTGTTCGCTCGCTTTGGGGCCATGCTCAAAGTAGGGCGGATTGCAGATGATATGGTCGAAATATCCTTGATACTGAGCCTGTTGGCAAAAGCTCTGAATATCGCAATGAATAATATTACATCTATCCGCCCAAGGACTTTGCGCCATATTGTATTGGCATGCGCTGGCGGCTGTTACTTCAAGCTCGACTGCGGTGATCTGTCCTCGGCTACGCTGCGCCGCCATTAAACTCAATAAGCCACTCCCAGCGCCAATATCGAGGATATGCTTTGCCTGAGCGAGTGGAGCCCATGCACCTAACATCACTCCGTCTGTGCTAACGGACATGCCGCAATTAAGATCATCGATATGGAACTGCTTAAAGGTAAATGCCATGGGTATCAAATTATCAAGTGAATAATGGAGAGGGATTTAAGGTCATCGCTATTTTAAAGGGCTGGTTGAGCTTTCGCTAAGATTTTTATATGCAAGAGAAATAAGTCTATTCTTCCATTTGATTTAGTTTTTGTGTTTTTTATGCTGTTTTGAATCGAAGTTCACTTAATTAACAGTTTAATTTATTACTTCGGTAACGCATTGTTAGCAGTTAATTAGCATTGCCGTGCATTTTTCTTAAAAATAACCTTGTTTGTTGTATTTGTTTTGAAATTCTGATATTAGTTTCGCCCCCATTTTTAATCAATTTTATGATTAACGGATAGGTAAACGGGTTTTTAGGTGAATAAATCGGCAGCAAAGCCAATTTTTTGTTCATTTTTGTTTATAAACTCAGCAGATATCGCACATATTTACCACGGAATTGTGTAAACATAGATTTGCACTCCGAATGGGCTTTGTTTTAGCTATGGCTAATCGACACATAATCACTTAAGTTTGTCAAAAAACAATAAGACAAGATGGGGCTTTCAGTGCAAGACAATCATATGAGTATCGGGGATACATTAGGCTTAGGTTTTATGACCTTTGCATTTTTTTGGGCGCAGGTAACTTAATATTCCCCCCCTTTGCAGGGATGTTAGCGGGTGGCAATATGCCCCTCGCCATGCTGGGTTTTTTAATCACCGCCGTAGGTTTACCTTTAGTTGGACTCATCGCTGTCGCTAAGGCTCAAGGTAAGGTTATGGCTATGCTGCCAGTATTTGCAGCAACGGCATTGGCTATTGCGATTTATATTATTATTGGCCCTGCGTTTGCCGCGCCGCGTACTGGTTTAGTGGCCTATGAGATTGGTGCTAAACCCTTTATCGATAACACCAGTGCGACGATTTTGCTGGGCCATTTAACCCTCAATTTATCACAACTGATTTATACCCTAGGTTTCTTCACTGTCACTATGTTGTTGGCACTTTTCCCCGGTAAGTTACTCGACAGTGTTGGTAAGGTATTAACGCCTATCCTATTGATATTGTTGGTTGGATTGGCTGCGTCTGTGCTATTTCTGCCCGCGTCCGAAGTAGGCCAAGCCGTAGGCGATTATCAACAGCATCCGTTGACCAAAGGTATTTTGGAAGGCTATAACACTATGGATACTTTGGCGTCCTTAATGTTTGGTATGTTGATTATCGATATCCTGCGCAAAAATGGGATAGAACAGCCGAGTGCACAGACTAAGTATCTTATTCGTGCGGCTTTGATTGCGGCATCCGGACTCGCTTTTGTTTATGTTTCTTTGTTCTTTTTAGGGGCAACGGCGGGGGATATTGCTCAAGGAGCCAAAAATGGCGGCGAAATTTTAACAAATTACGTCACCCATGAATTTGGTAGCTTAGGCACTGTTTTACTCTCAACTGTCGTGACCTTAGCCTGTTTAACTACGGCGGTTGGCCTTGTTAGTGCCTGCTCCGAGTTCTTCAATGAGCTAATGCCAAAATTATCCTACCGTTTGTTAGTGGTCCTGTTAAGTGCTATCTGCGCCGTGATCGCCAACGTCGGGTTAACTCAGCTTATTGCTATTAGTATCCCAGTGTTGATGACGATTTATCCTGTGGCGATTGCCCTAGTGGCCGTCACTTTCCTGACGACTCATTTTGCCAAGCCGCAGTTTGCCCACCGTGCAACGCTGTCGGTGGCACTGTTGTTTGGGATCTTCGACGGTATGAAAGTGGCTGCAAGCAGTTTAACGGGCGCCGATGGTAAAGGGGTTAACGCTATTGCCCAAGGTTTTATCGATCTTGTTAGTGCTATGGCGCCGGCCCTATCAATTTTGCCATTGTATGAGGAAGGTATGGCGTGGTTACTGCCGACCCTTGTCGTTATCGTGCTCTGTTTGGTCTTAGGTCGCGGCGGCGCTAAAACAGCGACAACCGCTTAAGGGAAAGTCTGCCTGTCATAGTTCAATTAGGTTAATATCAACGGCGTATCATTCGATTACGCCGTTTTTTATGGAGTTTTTGTGCCTAAGACATATCGGAGCGATCCGCTTATCGATGCATTTCTCGATGATCTCTGGTCCAGTAAAGGGCTCAGTGATAACACGCTGAGTGCCTATCGTACCGATTTAAGCCATTTTGACCGTTATCACGGGAATCGGGGGCTGACGCTATGCGAGGTCTCGCAGGCGGATGTTCGCGCATATCTGGCGTACAGGGTTGAACAAAACTTTGCCCGCACTAGCAGTGCTAGATTGCTCAGTAGTTTACGGCGTTTTTATACTTATTTGGTGCAGACCAAGCAGGTATCAGTCGACCCTATGGCCTTGGTTGAATCACCTAAATTAACGCGGCATTTGCCCGATTCTTTAAGTGAATCCCAGGTTGATCGATTGCTCGCAGAGCCGAATGCCGATGACCCCGTAGAATGTCGTGATAAAGCCATGCTCGAGTTGTTATACGCCACCGGATTACGGGTGAGTGAGCTGGTGGGATTAACCATGGAGCAGATGAGCCTACGCCAAGGTTTAGTGCGTATTGTGGGTAAGGGCGGTAAAGAACGCTTAGTTCCATTAGGGGAACAGGCCATTACCGAG
Organism: Shewanella sp. HN-41; assembly: GCF_000217915.1. Lineage (GTDB taxonomy): Bacteria > Pseudomonadota > Gammaproteobacteria > Enterobacterales > Shewanellaceae > Shewanella. Next base: position 143,155 of record NZ_AFOZ01000013.1, read on the forward strand.
GTTGAAGCCTATTTGAAGTTTGCACGTCAGGAACTGCTGGGACATAAACAGTCGGATGTTGTATTTCCCTCTAAACGTGGACAAATGATGACCCGGCAAACCTTCTGGCATCGCATTAAACTCTATGCCTTGCGGGCTGGGATCGAAACCGCATTATCGCCGCATACCCTACGCCACGCCTTTGCGACCCATTTGCTCAACCATGGCGCCGATTTGAGGGTGGTGCAATTGCTTTTAGGGCACAGTGATTTATCCACCACACAGATCTACACCCATGTGGCTCGGGCAAGGTTGCAGGAGTTACATCAACAGCACCATCCACGCGGTTGAATTTAGTTACAGTATAAATTTGCATTCTGCACCGCTTGTATGTAACTTTTTGCCCTCATACAGGGTCTATTGAGTATATCGCGTAAAAACGACCCAAATATCTCGCTGCTGCGACCCAATTTATAGGATGTACCATGAAGTTGACCCGAGCATTATCATTAGTTTTCGCGCTTGTTGTTGCTCCGCTTGCTAATGCGGCGACGGCCACCACTCCCGACACTGCTGCGATTAAACAAAAACTCAGTGAAATGTTAGATGTTGAAGTGATGTCAATGCAGGACTCACCGATTGACGGCTTATATCAGGCCATGACCAACCGCGGCGTGCTCTATATCAGCCGTGATGGTTCAAAACTGTTCCACGGCAGTTTGTATGACCTAGATAAAGGCATGAAAAACTTAACGGAAGCGGCATTAGCTGGCCCACGTTTAGCCATGATGAAACCCCTTGAAGATCATATGCTGGTTTATAAAGCCAAGGATGAAAAACACGTAGTCACAGTGTTTACCGATGTCAGTTGTGGTTACTGCCGTAAATTGCACAGCCAAATGGCCGACTACAATAAACTTGGCATTACAGTGCGTTACTTAGCCTTCCCTCGCGCAGGCGTGCCGTCAGCGAATGCCGACGAGATGCAAGCCATTTGGTGTGCTAAGGATCCATTAAAAGCCATGACAGAAGCTAAAGCAGGTAAAAAAATATCTGCCGCCACCTGTGATGCAAAAATTGCTGAGCAGTATGAGTTAGGTTCTAGTTTTGGTGTTAATGGCACGCCAGCAATAGTGTTAGAAGACGGCAATATGATCCCTGGTTATCAACCTCCTGCGGATCTGCTGCGCACCTTAGAAGCGCGCCAATAACAGTCAAAGCCGTAAAATTTATCCCACGAAAGGTGAGCTTAAGGCTCACCTTTTTGTTATCTTATCGCTACGATTTCTTGAGAGCTTGAGTCCCTTGATCCATAAGATAGTCCGTCGCCAGACCGTTGATGATAGCCATTTACCCACCCATTTACCGCCGCTGCTAAAGCAGCTCTATGCCCGCCGCGGTGCCACGTTTAATGAATGCGAGCTAGTGCTTAAAGGCCTGTTAAGGCCGGATACCATGAAAGGCTTAAACGAGGCGGCCAAGCTTATTGCCGATGCAATACAGGCGAATAAGTCGATTCTGATCGTCGGCGACTTCGATGCCGACGGTGCAACCTCGACCAGCGTGTGTATCCTCGCGCTGCGGATGATGGGCGCCGCGAAAGTGGATTATCTGATCCCCAATCGTTTCGATTACGGCTATGGCTTAAGCCCTGAAATTGTTGCGGTTGCAGCGTCTAAACAGGCGGAAATATTGATCACCGTCGATAACGGTATTTCATCGATTGAGGGGGTTATTGCGGCTAAAGCCTTTGGCATGCAAGTGGTGATCACTGACCATCATTTACCCGGACACGAGTTGCCCGCTGCCGATGCGATTGTGAATCCAAATCAACCCGGCTGTCCATTTGCCAGTAAATCGATTGCCGGTGTGGGGGTTGCCTTTTATCTGATGACGGCATTGAGGGCTGAACTGCGTACTCGCAACTGGTATCAAATCCGCGGTATCGCCGAACCCAATTTAGGCACGCTGCTCGATATCGTCGCCCTGGGCACAGTGGCCGATGTGGTGTCACTCGATGCCAATAATCGTATTTTGGTCGAGGCGGGACTGCAGCGTGTGCGAGCGGGGCGTTGCCGTGTGGGGATTACCGCACTGCTTGAAGTGGCGAAGCGAAATCCGGCGCGCATCGTTGCATCCGACTTTGGTTTTGCCGTGGGCCCAAGGCTTAATGCCGCGGGCAGGCTCGATGAAATGGCGCTCGGGGTCGAAACCTTACTCTGTGAAGATATGATGCTGGCTCGGCGTATGGCGGCCGAGCTCGATGGGTTAAACCAAGAGCGCCGTGAGCTTGAGGTTGGCATGCAGCAGGAAGCCTTAAAAAGCCTCGAACACTTAAAGCTCAACGAAGCCGAATTACCTTGGGGTATCGCCTTATTTCAACAGGATTGGCATCAAGGGGTGATCGGCATATTAGCCTCGCGCATTAAGGATAAATACCATAGACCCGTGATCGCCTTTGCCGATGCGGGTAATGGTGAGATTAAAGGATCGGCGCGCTCGATCAAGGGCTTGCATATGCGTGACTTGTTGGAGTTAGTGAACACGCGCCACCCAGGACTGATTATCAAATTTGGCGGCCATGCGATGGCGGCGGGCTTATCACTCAAGGCGGGCAGTTTTGCGACTTTTGCTAAGGCCTATGATGATGCGGTGCGTGAACTGCTTAAAGCTGAATTGTTAACGGGCGAACTTTGGTCCGATGGTGAGCTGACCCCAGCTGAACTAAATTTGGACATCGCCCAGCTACTGCGTAATGCGGGGCCTTGGGGGCAGGCCTTTGAGGAGCCGCTATTTGATGGTTATTTTAACATAGTGCAGCAGCGACTCGTTGGTGAACGTCATCTTAAACTCGTGCTTGAAACCCAGTGTGGCACTCTGATGCTCGATGCGATTGCCTTTAATGTGGATTTACACACTTGGCCAGATGCGACCATTAATCACGCCCGTATTGTCTATAAGCTGGATGTAAATGAGTATCGCGGTAATTGCTCGCTGCAATTGATGGTCGAGCAAATCGAAGCCATGTAAGCCTGTATCGACAAGGAGTTCAGTTGAAACCGCTATCCGATAAAAAAATTCGTCAGCGACTTAAGCATGTTGCTTGGGGATATGGCGCTTGCCTAAGCATACCTTTGATCTCGACCCTATTGACCACTAAGGTTCAGGGGAAAATGCTGCTTATCGGAATTTGGCCTTCGGCCTCCTTGTTTTACTTTTTGGCCTATCGCCATTTAGCTCAGTCCTTTAAGTATGAAATCAATCGCCACTTGGCCTTTAGTTACCATGGTGGCGGCACTTTAGCGGGGGCTTTGTATTCATTGGCAAAAGTGGTGTTATTGGCGATGGCTTTTATGCTATTTATTAGTGCAACTAAAACTTAATTAGAGACAATCAATGGAATACAGGGTGAGTACAGAGCAATCTGAAATGGATTTTGAGGTTATCCATGGTTTTATCAGTAATAGCTATTGGGCGCAGGGCATGCCAAAGGCATTGTTGCGCAAAGCGCTAGCCAATAGCCTGTGTTTTGCTGTGCTTGATGGTGAAGCTAAACAAGTGGCCTTTGGCCGCTTAATCACAGATAAAGCCACCTTTGCTTACCTTGCCGATGTGTTTGTACTCGAATCCCACCGTGGCTTAGGCTTAAGCAAGTTGATGATGGCAGCGATTATGGAGCATCCAGAATTACAGGGATTAAGGCGCATAATGCTCGCCACCCGCGATGCCCATGGGCTCTATGCCCAGTTTGGTTTTAACGCGGTCGATACGCCTGAAACCTTAATGCAAATTCGGCTTGAGAATCCCTACTGAAATTGATCGTTTAAATAAGTTGAGGGTTGATTTTAGGTATACCAAAAATTTACTGTGTGGAAGTTGATTTTCATTTCATAAGTAAGAGTAAATAGAAATTGAAGGGATTAAAATCTTTTATAAGAGTTGTCTATTTATCATTCTCGTATGCTATATACATGACTTTATTTGGCATTCTGATTGCGCTACTTCGCACTGTGATGAGTACATTTGGGACATTCACCGAATTCATTCATATTTTTATAATCATGTGTATCGTAGCAGTGATACCATTTTTCTTGATGGGTTTGGTTTTAGACTTCTTTAGAATAAGAGCATATTTGGTTTTGGTTAAGAGGTTAAAGATGAAATATTTTGATTTCTTATCTTTGGAAACTAAAGATCAGGAAGCTTTAACTCGTTCTTTGTGAAAAATTTTATTTATTCGATGCAAAAGAAGCCAGCTTGCGCTGGCTTCTTAGCTTATGCGGTTAATGTTTAACGATTAAGCCGCTTTCGTGTCTGTGGTTTTCGTTTCGGCGGTTTCTTCATCGCTGTGGCGAATGAGGTAATCAAATGCGCCCAGTGATGCAGTCGCGCCGCTGCCCATGGCAATGATAATTTGCTTGAAGGGTGAGTTAGTCACATCACCTGCGGCAAAAATACCTGGGACTGAGGTTTGGCCGCGCTCATCGACGATGATCTCGCCCCTTGGGGTTAAATCGATAGTGCCCTTCAACCATTCCGCATTCGGCACTAGCCCAATCTGCACAAAGATACCTGCAAGTGCGACATGGTGACTCTCGCCCGTTGCTCTGTCGGTGTAGTTCAGGCCATTAACCCGAGTGCCATCGCCAGTCACCTCGGTGGTCATCGCTTGGGTAATGATTTTAATGTTACCCATAGACGCCGCTTTACGTTGCAGCACATCATCGGCGCGCAGGGTTTTATCAAATTCCAGCACAGTCACATGTTCTACTATGTTGGCTAAATCGATTGCCGCTTCGATACCCGAGTTACCGCCGCCAATCACCGCCACACGTTTGCCCTTAAATAGCGGGCCATCGCAGTGTGGGCAGTAAGCGACACCTTTACCGCGGTATTCTTTCTCGCCGGGGACATTCATTTCGCGCCAGCGGGCACCGGTTGCCAGCAATACGGTGCGGCTACGTAATTTAGCGCCACTTGCCAGTTCGAGTTCGAACAAGCCATCTGTTGATAACGACACGGCCTTTTGGTTATCCATGATATCGACTTCGTAGTCTCTTACATGGGCTTCAAGGTTTGCCACTAGCTTTGGACCTTCGGTCGCTTTTACCGAAATAAAGTTTTCGATACCAACTGTTTCAGCCACTTGGCCACCAAACTTGTCGGCAACCACACCGGTACGTAGGCCTTTACGGGCGGCATAAATTGCAGCCGCTGCGCCCGCTGGACCGCCGCCCACCACTAAAACTTCGAAGGGGGCTTTTTCATTAATTTCATCGGCCTTGCGGCTTGCTGCATTGGTATCGAGTTTATTTAAAATCTCACCAATGCTGATTCGACCCGCTGCAAACACTTCGCCATTTAGGTAGACAGAAGGCACAGCCATAATATTTTTGTTGGTTACTTCTTCTTGGAACAGTGCGCCATCGATCATCACGTTGGTGATATTCGGGTTAATGGCCGCCATCATGTTCAGTGCCTGTACTACGTCTGGGCAGTTTTGGCAGGTCAGTGAGACATAGGTTTCAAAGGCATATTTGCCAGGCAGATTGCGGATCTGCTCGATAATGTCATCGCTGAGTTTGATTGGGTGCCCACCCGTGTGCAGTAAGGCCAACACGAGTGAGGTAAATTCGTGACCCATAGGCAGACCAGCAAAGCTGATTTGCGTATTGAGTGCTGGATTAACCACTGTCATCGCCGGGGTGCGTTCGCCCTGAGTTTCTTTCAGGCTCACCAGAGAAGATAGGCTGACAATGTCTTGTGCTAAGCTTTTTAATTCTTGAGACTTTTTGCTCTCATCTGCAGACACGACAAGTTCAACTGGTCTCTTGAGGTTTTGCAGATAGGTTTGCAGTTGATTTTTTAAATTCGCATCTAACATGTGATAACTCCAAAATCGCGTAAAAGGGAGAGATAAGGGGGCCAGTCTAGGCCCTTGCAGGGGCGGGCTTAATCCTTTGCTGCGTGGCGCTACAACTGTGTTGGTTGTAACGCCAATTGGCTTGGGACGCTAGACTGGCGGGGTTAACGCTTTGCGGGCTGAATTAGATTTTGCCAACGAGGTCTAAAGACGGTGCTAATGTTTCATCACCTGGTTGCCATTTAGCTGGGCAAACTTCGCCATCGTGAGTCGCAACATATTGAGCAGCTTGAATTTTACGAACTAGCTCTTGCGCGCTACGGCCGATGCCTAAATCGTGAACTTCGCTGACCTTGATTTGGCCTTCTGGGTTAATGACGAAAGTGCCACGCAGTGCTAAACCGTCTTCTTCAATCATCACGCCGAAGTTACGGCTGATAGTGCCTGTTGGGTCAGCCAGCATTGGGAAGTTGATCTTCTTGATGGTGTCTGACGTGTCATGCCACGCTTTGTGGGTAAAATGAGTGTCAGTTGATACTGAGTAAACTTCAACGCCCATGCCTTGCAGTTTTGCATAGTGATCAGCCATGTCACCTAGTTCAGTTGGGCAAACAAAGGTGAAGTCAGCTGGGTAGAAGAATACGACTGACCATTTACCTAACAGGTCTTGTTCCGTTACTGGAACGAACTCACCATTGTGATAGGCAGTGGCTTTGAATGGCTTGATTGTGCTGTTGATAATTGATTGAGTCATTTTATGCTTCCATTGAGTTGTGATTGCTTAAGTTCATAACGAGGACATTTGCTTGCGCCCCGTCGATGTGAAGCATATTACCGACTCGCATAAAATTAAGATAACGGATAAAAACTATCATTCTAATCGGTTTAGTCGAATGGTTGTGCGATTAGGTTGGACTCAATCGGTTTTTCCACGGCTGCGAGTTTGGCGTGGTTTTGGCTTGGTTTGGGTTAGCCGAAAGTCTTTTGGCTATTGGGATAAGCTAAATTACGGGTATAAAAAAGGGATATCAGTGATATCCCCTAAAATATCAATTCAGTTAAACCAAGATATTGAGAACCTAGTTCTTCATCTTAGGCTGAGTTAACCAAGTGCTGAGCAAACGCACGCCGTAACCTGTGGCGCCCGTAGGCACAACGGCGGTATCGGTGGCGGTCAAGGCATTGCCCGCGATATCGAGGTGCGCCCATGGCTGTTCGCCCGCAAAGCGTTTTAAGAACATCGCCGCAGAGGACGCGCCGGCGCTACCTTCTTTCCCTGTATTTTTGAGATCCGCGATCGTAGACTTAAGCTCATCAGCGTAGGCTTGATCTAAGGGAAGACGCCAGACTTTCTCGCCCACTTGTTGTCCCGCATAGGTTAACTGCTGAACCAAGGTCTCTGAGTCGGTAAACAATCCCGCGTACACGCTGCCAAGTGCGCCAACTTTGGAGCCCGTTAAGGTTGCTACATCCACTATGACAGCAGGCTTATAGTTTTCTCTGGCATACCAGAGGCCATCGGCCAGCACTAGGCGACCCTCGGCATCGGTATTAAGCACTTCAACTGTGAGCCCTTGGGCGGTTTTAATCACATCGCCTGGGATCATCGCATGGCCCGAGACCATATTTTCCGCCATGGGCATAATTGCGACTAAGTTCACCGGCGTTTTTTGAATGGCCATGGCTTTTACTGTGCCCAGTACGGTGGCTGCGCCCGCCATATCCGACTTCATCCGTGCGATAGAAGTACCCGTTGCCTTAATATTATAACCGCCAGAGTCGAAGGTAATACCTTTGCCAACCAAGGCGATAGGGGCTTCTTTACTGCCAGGCCAATGGGCGACTACGAGTTTGGGTGGACGCTCACTGCCTTTGCCCACCGCCGCTAAGGCACCCAGATGCAGACGTTCGATATCTTTGGCTTCTAATACTGTGACTTTAACGCCGAGGGACTTGAGTTTTCTCGCTTCATTGGCAAAGCTCTCAGGATACATAATGCCAGCGGGGGCATTGGTCAGATCCCGCGCTAAAAACACACCCGCTTCAACCGCTTGCAGATTCTTATGGTGTTTCTGGTTGCCACTTAAATCATCGACGGCGATTTGGTAGTTTTTCTCGGCGTTGTCGTTGGATTTATATTGAGTGTAGCGGTAGCTGCGCAGTTCAATACCGTGGGCAAACTCAGAGGCAAATAGCGGCGCTGCCGTTAAGCCTTGGGTGAGCACGCGCACTGTGGCTTGGGGAACCGTATCGAGTTTAGCCGCAACATTACCGCCGATAGTATTGATATCGCCAGGTGTTAAGGTTTTTGCATCGCCAATACCGACCAGCAAAACCCGCTTAGCATCGATTTCGCTCGGTACTAAAATCTCGAGGATTTCACCTTGCTTACCGGAAAAGCTGTTATCAGCCGTCGCTAGGTTTAATTGGTCTTGGGTCGACTGAGGTAAAAAATCGATCCCATAGGTAGTAGAGTCGGCGCTTTGGAATAACACTAATGTATCTGAATTCAGTGAGCTACGAGTGTCAAAACTAAAGATTTCGGCGTTAGCATTGAGAGAGTTAAGGCACGCCAGAGCCATAACGCTTAACATAAATTTGTGCTTATTTTTCATGGTGACAGCTCATATCATGGGAGTGAAAGAAGAATATCAAAGCTCAGCCTTAGGGTTAACTAATTTAAGCTATTTTGCTGATATTAGTATTAAATCCAAGGCCCAAAACGTGTCAGTGATCGCTCAAGGGCAAAACCCAATTGTTGTGACAAAGATTGAGCCTGACTTTTCAGGGCCGACGAGCCTAAAAGCTGTGGCGATTGGCTCGCGAAAATCACCCAATTACCGCCACCAGTGAGGCAAGCATTCACATGGGCAAAGTGTTGTTGTAAGTCGGCTAACAACTCTCGATTTTGGCTATGTTCTTTCCAGCAGTTCAGCACTAAATAACCGTTGGGTTTGATAAGGTTAGTGCACTGCTCAAGGAAGACTGGCGAAAGCTGCCCCGTTTCAACACCTTTGGCTGTGTAGATGTCGGCAAAAATCACATCGACTTTCTTATGATCGCCTTCGGCTAAAAAAACAATGGCATCATCATTGATTAAATTGAGTTTTTTACCTATCGGCAATTGAAAATAACGCTTTGCCAGCTCGATCACCGCGGGTCTAAGTTCTACCGCCGTGAGTTTGATGGCCGCATCAAAATGGCGCAGGGCATGAATAATCGCACCGCCCCCTAAGCCGAGTACAATCGCACTTTTCGGTTTGCAAAAGAGTAGGACTAATAACATGGCCTGCACATAGGTGTGCTGGGGAATATGGGGGGCAGCCTTCAGGATTTTACTCTGTTCGTCGTTATCCCCAAAGGACAGGATCCGTGAGTCGTCGTAGTCGAGCACGCGAATGGGACCTAGTGCATCTTGGATTTCATATAACAGGGTAGAATCGGCCATAGTATGTGGTTACTCAGTTTTGTTGTTTAGCTCATTTGCGGGCCCTATAACTGCTCGCGCAAAAAAGTTAGAATTCAGGCGGTTTCGTAAATTGAGCGGCTATTATGACAAATCAAATCCTGCTTGCCTGTATTTATCTTGCAGTGTTTATCTTTTTTACAGCGAGCTTTAACCCATTGGGTGAAAAAACTCGCATTAATGAAGCAGGTGAGCGTAGCGCGCACTAGCTTAGTCACTCGTTTTATCTCCTATGTGATGTTTTTTATGACTCTGTCATTGATGGCCGTGTCCCTTGGGCTGGGTTATCAGGATGTATCGCTATTCGTGTCATCCGCCTTTGCCGTGATGGGAGTTGCATTGGTTGCCCAATGGTCAATTTTGAGTAACCTAACGGCGGGCGTATTGATCTTTTTCGTGTTTCCCTATCGCATCGGTGAGCGTATTCGAGTGGTTGATAAGGATGAAGATATTAGCGGTGTAATTATCGAGATAGCGTTATTCCATGTGCTTATTCACCGCGATAACGGCGATACCATCACTTATCCCAATAACCTCATGCTACAAAAGGCAGTATTAAAGCTTGCCGATCAGGCTCCTTTAGCCGAGCGTCAGGCTCTGAAGGATGGCAAGAAGAAGTTTGACCCAGAGTAATTGGAGTTATTTCCGTAGGACTCTTTCGCGATGCAGTGCATTACCCATAACGGCAAATGTTATAAGCCGCTTTTATTCTCAAGGTCAGAATTTATACTCTGCATAAGCCAATGATTTTAAGCATGATGTGCACAATGTAACTTGGTAATTAAAAGCCTTAGTGGTTACTGCCGTACTTCTATTGGGGGCTCTGGCTTTAGGTTTTCTGACGGATATAGACAAGACTCCACCAGGGAGCGAGTCAACTAAGACGCAACCAAGACCAAGTTCTACAGCGGTGCAAAATATCTATATTGACTCGTTAGATGACATTAAAACTCTGTTTGATTCGCTGAAATATAATACTCAAAGCTGGAATCAAATAACCGAGAGGTGCCTAGATTAACCTTTCAAACCGTGATGGAGCGCTGGCAAAAAACCGCTCACCAAATTCCCGTATGTGAGAAGAAACTGATTTTCTTCCATTTAATGGTGCCACTCATTCTTATTGAACGGCAACAGATTGCGGATTTAGCGCTCGATGATCCAGCCTTATTAGCCCTAGGGCAAAAATACGGCATAGTTGAACAAACCGATAAAAAAGTCACCGAGCAGCAAAGATAAGAACTCTTGCTTGAGGTGGATATTATGTCACCCTCACTGGTGTTAGCTCAGGCTGCCGAAGAAAGTGGCTGGGCCACTTCGCGTTTTACCGTCGAGGGTAATGCGTATTTTGGTCAATGGGATTTTAGCGGGAAAGGAATGAAACCCAGACAACAGCGCAAAGCGCTAGGTAATTATGGGGTGGCACAATTTGATACGCCACTAGAGTCGGTTGAGGGATATTTACTCAATTTAAATACCTCAAATGCCTATCAATAATTACGCACGCTGAGGGCAAAACTACGGCAGTAAAACATACCTATAACCGGGTTTGAACTTGCCACAACACCCCATAAATACTCTGAGCGCGGCCAAGCCTATGTCGATGCTATTAGTGAAATGATCCGCTATAACGGGTTGCAACAGGTCGATGAAGCCTAGCTTGCGGACACTGCCCCTCTGCATCTGATTACAAAAGAGGAGGTAACACAGTAAATATCAAGGGCCACTCTAGGAGTAGCCCTCTCTTTTGCGCGCAATGTTATAGCTATCATTGTCTATTTGAGAGTTATAGATAGTTAAGACGTAAATAAAATAGGTTATCGCTCAATAATTTGAGTAACATCGTCTTGCTTGATCATCACTTCACGACCTTCTTCATCGTGATATATATACATGCCAGTATCTTTATCCAGCTTAGGTTTGCTGTCTGTGGTGATCATTTTCCCATCCTTAGTGCTCATAATGTATTGCGAACTGCAGGCTACAAGTCCCAACACACAAGCTAGGATCAATATGGCTTTATTCATCATTTCCCTCTCTTAGCCTCATTCTCACCGCGAGAATGCTCAGGTAAGCCTAGTTCACTTAGATTGACTTGGGCAAGGTGATGGATGTTTTTGTTTTGCCCAAGTTTTACTCGCTATCGCTATCGCAATACACGGTGGAAAAACGCCACGGCTTGCAGGTACATTTGCAGTGCGAGTGCGGGGTCATAGCGTTCACCTTCATCACGCATAAAGGCATGTTGGGCGTTGACTTCAAGCCAACTGAAATTGCGGTTCTTCGCCATCAGTTGCTGGTGAATTAATGCTCGGCCCTCGGGAGAAACATGGGGATCTTGCTTGCCAAACACTAGCACTAACTCCCCTTGAATATCACCACCGCGACTCAGTGAATCATTGCCATAGCTGCAGGGTAAAGTGTTGGAATGAATGTCCGTTGGGTAGAGGCAAAATGCTCCGAGAATTGAGGGGTTGAGTGCGGCGCGATAGGCTAAGTGACCACCGATACACACGCCCATACTGCCTACCTTGCCGCTGCAATAGCTTTGCTGATGGGCAAAATCGATAAGCGCTTGGGTGTCGCTATCATGGTGTTCTAAAGGTTTAGCAAATTTATCGGCATTGCCTTTATCTTTACCCGGGTCATCGTAGGCCAGTACTGTGCCTATGGGATTGAGTTCATGGAATATTTCGGGCACTAATACGGCAAAACCATGGCCAGCTAAAATAGTGGCGGCGCGTGCAATAGGTGCAGTTTGCTGAAATATCTCGGAATAGAAGATGATGCAAGGGAATTGCCCCTGTGCGTCTGGGCGGTAGATATAAGTGCGCATTTGCCCTGTGGGCGTGAAAATATCCTGAGTTTCTTGAGTCACTAACATATTAAGATCCCTCTGTGAGGCTTCGAAGGTGAAGCCTCACTTTAGCAGTCAGGGATTTACCTGTCAGTTAAAACAGTTCGTTACCTGAAAGCTCGCCCGCACGCAATGCTTTTAGGTTATTCAGGGTAGTTTTGGCGATCGCGCTTAGGGCTTCTTCGGTGAGGAAGGCTTGGTGACCGGTAAAAATCACATTATGGCAGGCAGATAAACGGCGGAATACATCGTCTTGGATGATTTCATTGGACTTATCTTCAAAGAATAAGCCTTTCTCGTTTTCATACACATCGAGGCCTAATGAACCGATTTGGCCCAGTTTTAAGGCTTCCATTGCATCGAAGGCGTTGAGTAAACCACCGCGGCTAGTGTTGATGACCATCACGCCGGGTTTCATCTTGGCGAAGCTTTCTTTATTGAGTAAGTGGTGATTATCGGCGGTTAATGGGCAATGTAAGCTGATGATATCGCTGTTGGCATAGATGGAATCCAGATCCTGATACTCTACATTTAATGCGACGACCGCTGGGTTGATAAAAGGATCGAAGGCGATGACTTTACAGCCAAAGCCCAGTAACACTTTGATAGTGGCCACCCCGATTTTACCCGTGCCAATCACCCCTACGGTCTTGCCAAACATATTAAAGCCGACTAAACCTTCGAGGGAGAAGTTAGCATCGCGGGTACGTTGATAGGCTTTATGGATTTTACGATTCAGTGTCAACATTAATGCGACCGTATGTTCTGCCACCGACTCGGGAGAGTAGGCGGGCACGTTCACCACTTGCATCCCTAAGCGTTTAGCGGCGACCAAATCGACATTGTTAAATCCGGCGCAGCGCATGGCGATAATTTTAGTGCCACCCTTGGCGAGCTCGACGAGGACTTCTTCACAGAGGGAGTCATTCACAAAGGCGCAGATGATGTCATACCCTTCGGCGAGTTTTACCGTCTGCATGCATAGGCGATAATCGAAATACTCAATTTGCGCACCAAAAGCGACATTAGTACGGTTAAAATATTCCATGTCATACTGTTTTGCGCTAAAAAATCCAATTCTCATTTCAATCACCTAACAAGTCTATTGATTACTGGCAATGAGTGTAAGTGACTCTGGGCTTTTTGTCCTCAGGCAGAGATCCCACTCCTATTAAAAGAGTGAGCTTTGTCATCAATTGAGCATAAAAAAAGCGAGCCCCTGACGGCTCGCTTATAGGTCTATCTCAGTTGCTTAAATATAAGCAAGGGTTCTCATAGGTCGTGCTATAGGAACCAAGGGTCCTGCGTCGGTTTACTAGTGATCTTTAGCGTATTTAGCGGCAGATGCGCCTGCGATACGGCCGTAGGTCACGATATCGGAGATAGCGTTACCCCCTAAGCGGTTTGCACCGTGGACACCACCCGTCACTTCGCCTGCGGCATACAAGCCTTGGATTGGCTTACCGGTTTTTTCACTCTTCACTTCGGCCTTAGTATCAATCACCACACCACCCATAGTGTGGTGGACTGCTGGCGCGATTTCTAATGCGTAGAAAGGTGCAGTGGCTAATTCACGTGGTAAGTCAGGGCGTTCAAATTGAGCATCTTTACCTGATTTCACGAAGCCATTGTATGCCGTGATGGTTTTAGCCAGTTCAGCGGCTGGGACATCTAACTGTTTAGCCAGATCTTCAACGGTTTTACCTTCTTTCACTATGTTTAAGTGCACATAGCCTTCGATGGCTTTTAAGCTCTTACGGATAGAGTCATCGAATACGAGGTAAGCACTCTCACCTTTTTGCTGAAGGATCGCCGCAGACGCTTTATCACGGGTAGTGATTTCGTTCATAAAGCGGTTACCATCACGGTTTACCACGATAGCGCCGTTGCCACGTACCGCTTCGGTGATCATCACTCCACCCGCTGGAGAGTAGGTTGGATGAGCTTGGATGTATTCTAAGTCACGGGTTGCCGCGCCAGCTTGTAGTGCCACGTCTAAGCCATCACCAGTTGCACCAGGGTGGTTAGTCGCCTTAAAGCCTTTTAACTTAGGATCGTATTTAGCGACACGGTCGTTGTTTTTCGCAAAACCACCGGCTGCAATGACAACGGCATCGGCTTTAATCACGTAGTAGCCAGTGTATTCACCTTTCACTAAAACACCGGTGATCTTACCGCTTGCATCTTCAAGGATACGTACCACTCGGCTGTTTAAGCGAATGTCAGTACCACGTTTAACTGCATTGTCCCATAGCACTTGTGCTACGTGGGCACCGACACCTGCACCACCCGTTGGACGGTGACTACGGTTCACACTTGCGCCACCCATACGGCCAACGTCGGTCATATCGGCACCCATAGAGGTTAACCAATCGATAGAATCAGAAGAGTTATTCGCTAAGGTTTTTACCAGTTCAGGATCGTTAATATTACGGCCACCTTTCATGGTGTCGTCGATCATGATTTGCTTCTTGTCTGCGATGCCTAACTTAGCCTGTGGCTTCGTTTCCGCAGCATTCATACCACCCGCAGCCAGCTTAGTGTTACCGCCTGGGATAGGTTCTTTTTCAAGCAGGATTACTTTTGCGCCCGCATCACGTGCCGATACTGCGGCAGCAAGACCCGCACCACCTGAACCGATAATCACCACGTCAGTGGTTTCTTTTACGCCCGCAGCTATGGCTTTATCTTGGGCTGCTTTATCCGCATCGACAGGAACAAATTTGCGTTCCCACTTACCGCCAAATGGCATATCGAAGCCGAAACTATGGCAAGCATCACAGTATGTTACTGATTTTTCGTGGCCTTTATGACAGCTAGTACAGGCAATCTCACCGATTAAGTGAGACTTATGGGGTGATACTTTATCTTTAGGTGTCGCAGCGGCCATTTCTTTTAAATCGCCGTGACAGCTAACACATTGGGCATTTTCATGGGTCAAGTTGTCGTTGCTGACGCCACCTTTGTCTGAGACGTGGCAGCTATCGCAGCTCCCCATTTCACCGTGGAAATCGGCTAGTACTTCTGGGGCTGCATAGGCAGTACCTGCCATTGCGCCAGAGATCAGCATGGCTAGGGCTGTTTTTTGAATCTTTCGTGTGAACATGATAGTTCCTCCGCCGTATATTCATCTACTTAATAAGGGATATTTTTATGGCGTGATATTTATAATTTACGTGACTCACGCGCTTTAGAGCATTCTCCATCAATAAAGTTAGCACTATCTAAAGAGGTAGATATGCATTTAGGTCACATAACCAATGTTGACGTATAAATAACATATGAAAAGTGTGCCACATGACGGAAAAGATTGATGAAATTGAGTATAGTCACTTATAGCATGCGGTATAACTTGCACGAGTTAACATATTTGTTTGGCGGGAATGAAATAACTCGATTAGAAATTGATTTGTAAGTAGGTAAGTGTTAATTTTTTTGTAATATATTGTATTTTATTGTTTTGTTTTTATATTTATTACGCGTAAATACATAAAAGTGAGTCATTCAGGTATTCTGAAAATAACCATTTTTTTTCAGAATATCTATCGATTAATTTTTCTAAAATGTTATTGATATTGTTTTTAAGGTTAAATTTATGCGCGAAGAGCATATATCGGAAAAACGTTTTTGGATACAGCGACTGAGTAAAACGATACTAAGGGCATTACATATATTGGGTGTCGTCGGTGCCGGTGGTGGGATATTAATGACCGCCGATAAAAGCCTTTGGTTGAATTATTGGTATCTCACTATGGCAACTGGCAGCCTATTAATGTTTTGGGAAATTGTGCGGGATTGGCGTTGGCTTATACAGCTTAAGGGAGTGTTAACCTTAGTAAAATTAGGATTACTCTGCTTATTTATTCCCCTCGCAAACTATAAGCCTGAGCTACTGGTGCTGGTACTCTTGTTATCCGTGCTGGTGTCCCATGGCCCATCGGCCTTAAGGCATTACTCTATTGTGCACCGCCGGCCAATTAACACTAGGAAGGAAATTAAAGGTTAATGGCGCATTCAACTCGTTTAGGGCCTGCGGCCATATTGACCCAATTCCCTTGGCAAAGATTGACAGGCTTAAAGGTGTTGGATTTAGCCTGTGGTTCTGGTCGTAATGGCCTGTGGTTTCTAGCACAGGGGGCGGAGGTGACATTTATCGACCAAGATCTGAGCGCTCTCTCAACCCTCAGACATCCCGAAGCACACCTATTACAGTGTGATCTCGAAGATGGCAGCGCAACCACTTTAACCGTTGAGGCTTTCGATATAGTGCTCGTGTTTAATTATCTGCATCGACCATTAATGTCGCAGATTGCCGCGAGTGTGAAGCCTAGGGGGATTATCGTCTATGAAACCTTTACTTGGCAGCAGGCGGAAATAGGTCGGCCACGTAATCCTGATTTCTTACTGGCTGAAAATGAGCTCAAATCAGCATTTGCTAACTGGCAACCTTTGCATTACTTTGAGGGACTATTGAGCGACCCGCTTACGGGCCATGCGAGTTTTAAAGCGCAGCTTATCGCCCAAAAATAAGGTATTGTGTTGCCACCTGTCTAAATTCACAGTTACAAATGCAGAGTTAGAGGTCATTGGATGTTTCCCTATCCAGAGCAGTACCGCATTGCAACGCCACCCTTAACCACAGCGATTATGGTGGGATGGGCACTGCTGAGTCATAGTCTTTTTGCGGACGCGAGCCCTGTGGCTTTATATCCGCTGCTGGCACTTTTTCCCCTAGTGATTGGGCTGCATCTGTATTTGATATGGTTAGCTAAGGGGATGGGGCGGCTCGATCAGTGTTTTTATGCCTTAGTCCATATTCCACTGGCGTTTGTGGTTTGGACCTTCACTATCATGCATGTGAATGGCAACGCATTTTCTTAGTAAATCGCAAAAGCGAAATAAAAAAGCGCCCAATATTATTATTGGCGCTTTTTTTATGGAACTTTGGCTTTGGATCAGGCCGTGGTGTTGATATTGTGGCCCGAATTTCCAACAGGCTTTGGCGCTGCTGCAGCAATTAAATCTACTGCGATTTGGCCTTCAGCTTTTTGCTGCTCTTTGGCTAATTGGGCGACCTTAACGCCAACGGCACCATTTTCTAAATTGGGCGTGACAGCTTGGGTATTAAGTGAAATTGACATAACTAACCTCGATAGTAAGCAGGACCCTTTTATCGGCAAGCTCAAGATTTACTTTAGTCGTTAATCTTGAGTTTGCCAATCGTGCCCTCTGTTTACTGACTCGCCCTAGTTGACAGGAATTTTCGGCTGAGCACTATCACGGCCGTAATCCCCAGTGAGCCTAAGATTAAGCCCAGTGCCAGTACCACATTCTGCAGTGCGGTTGGATCAATCACCAAGGCGATACCCATACCGAACATCATCACCCCTGACATCAGTTTCAGTGCCTGACCTTCCTTCTCGGTCAGTTTACGTTTGCCTAGGGTCGCACTAAAGACAATCACAATAATTGCCAGTGGGATAACATAGACAATATTGTATAAAACCAGATACATATAACGTTCTATATCCGGTAGGTTGTGCATAGACAGTACGCTGGTGTAGATCATTGGGAAGCCAGCAGTACACAATAGCTCATAGGCATTGGCGAGTATGGCTAATATGGTAGAGCCAAGGATTAAGGCGCCCAAACTGCTGGAGTTGGATAGTTTCCCCATACGTTTTATTAGACTTGTGCGGTTTTCTGCCGACATGGACAGCGTGACTTCACCCTTAGTGAAGAAGTAATCCTTCACATTAATCACCCCTGCTATCAGTGCTAGAATCCCCGCCGCTAAGATGATCATACCGCCGTCACTGCCTGCGCCTAACAGCTTAAAGATATTGAGCCAAGCCGTCATAAACAGGAAGTAAATCAAGCCGGAGAAAAACACGAAGATCCCGCCGACCAATAGCATGCGTCCACGGCTCTTGGCGTTGACCATAATTGATAGTAAAAACAGCAACACGAAGAAGGCACAGGGATTAAAGGCATCCACACCCGCGAGCACTAAGGTTAACAGCGGCAGGGACATAGTTTCAGGTGTCACCACGCCTACCAGTGGTAGCTCAACGGGTTGCACTTCGGCTTGCTCCGTACTCGCCAAGCTGGTTGCATCGCAGGTGCCTTCGCCAGTATCTGTGCCGCAGGTGCCAAAGAGAGGTGCGTCCGTGGGCGTACTGGCCGTTGTGCTTGCGACGCCTTTTGTCGGCATATCCGCTTGTGCTAATTGTCCTCCAAGGGATAAGTAACAGTTTTTCAAGCGATTAACTAGAAACTCGCCTGTAACTGCCTCACTGGAATAGCCGACAACAGCCTTCTCACAGCTTGCCATATAGGGAACTGAGCGAGCCTCTGTCGCAGTTTTAGCGGCGATATTTTGCCAAATTTCCTGTACACCCGGTGCAGACACCATATGGGACTCGAGTTCTATCCAAGGGTACTTTTGTGGCAAGGCATCGATAAAGGGGTGAGCCTCGGCACAATGTGGACAGGTTTTGGACCAAAAGAAATAGAGTTTGATCTTGAGTTCACCTTGGGCATTTACATAATGCCAAGTGCTATCGGTCGTGCTGGGCGTCTCGACATTGGCCCAGCTCGGGCTAATACACAGTAGCGCCAACATTAAGGAACAGAGAAAAGCGTATTTCGATAGGTATTTTGTCATAGCGCCTCCCACTGGCGTGGGGTTAATGGTTTAAAACAATTCTTTGAGTATTACTCTACTGAATTCAATCCCTTTGATTAAATTTAGCATTAAGAAGTGTTAGTTAACTCGCTATTAACGCTTTTTTGGGAAGTGAGGCAGGTTTATTTTAAGGGTGTTTAGAGGTCAACAATGAAAAAGCACCCTAGGGTGCTTTCAATATGCTTGTGTGGTGGCGTTAGCTTAATGCTACGCCATTAACACTCAGCTTCACATCTATGTTGTTGCGAGTGGCATTGGAGTAAGGACACACTTGATGCGCATGGCGCACTAAGGCTTCGGCCTCGGTTTGGGGGAGATCGAGGCTGGTTTCTAAGGCGACGGTTAAGGCAAATCCTCCCGCCTCATTGGCACCTATGCCAACCACAGCGCTGACAGGCGCTTCAGTCAATGCAACTTTACCGATTTTAGCCACGTGCAATATGGCATTCGAGAAACAAGCGGCATAACCCGCCGCGAACAGCTGCTCAGGGTTAGTCGCAAGTCCGCTGCCGCCCATGGCTTTAGGGTAGGCTAATGCGACATCCAGTAAACCATCATCCGTGCTTACTTGGCCCTGACGTCCCGCTCTTGCCGTTGCGCGTGTTTCATATAGTGTTTTCATACTTGTTACCTCGATTGTTTAGGATAAATAGATGTAATTTAAATTGTGCACAATTTAATTGTGACAAACTATAATTCGATCTTTACTGTGAATGCAAGTATATTGTGCGCAATCTATTTAAATTATCGGATCTTCCTATGTCTAAAATTGAAACCAGCAATGGGTTATCTGCCGCTGATGAAATTGAAAACTCGGGTTTAGACAACGCGTTATGTTTGGAGCGACAGGTTTGTTTCTCTCTCTACAGTGCGGCCAATGCCATGGTGCGTGCCTACCGCCCCCTGCTCGATAAGTTGGAGCTAACCTATCCGCAATATCTAGTGATGTTGGTGTTATGGGAGGAGCAGGGGATCAGTGTTAAAACCCTAGGGGATAAACTTTTCCTCGATTCTGGTACTTTAACTCCTTTACTTAAGCGCCTAGAATCTAAGGGATTAGTCAGCCGTGGTCGCAGTGAACAGGATGAACGGGTGCGGGTGCTAGCCTTAACCCCTGAAGGGATCGCCCTTAAATCCCAGGCCAGTGACATCCCCCATTTGATGCGCTGTAAAGTTGGCGGTGAAGAGAGTGAGCTTAGGGCATTAAAAGCGATGTGTGATAAAGCACTTAAACAATTACACGCCAGTCTTGATTAATAGCTTAAATACCATTTGCTTTAAGGCTAACGTGTTGACATAGTTGATCTTCATGGGCCAATAGCCGTATGTTATGGATAGAATGACTCCGATGGATAAGTTAGCAATGCAAGCGTTATTGCGGGTAAATAAGCCATGGCCTCCTTCGATATAGCCATTATTGGCGGTGGGATCAGCGGTGTGGGTATCGCCCAATATGCGGTGGCGGCGGGCTACTCCACGCTTTTAATTGAAAAAGGAGAAATTGGCGGCCAAACCTCGGCGAATTCCAGCAAGCTTATCCATGGTGGCCTGCGCTATTTAGAGACAGGGCAAATTAGTCTAGTACGTAAGTCCCTACTTGATAGGCGTAATTTACTCAATCTGGCGCCGACACTTGTGAAAGCCGTGCCCTTTTATATCCCTGTTTACGAGAATAGCCAGCGTAGTTCTTTGACGATACGAGCCGGGTTGAGCCTATATGCAGTGTTAAGTGAGTTCGATCCTTTAGGGCGATTTATCTCAGTTCCAGCGGTCCATTGGCATCGTTTAAAGGGGCTTAAACTCTCGGGATTAAAGGCGGTATTTCAGTATTGGGATGCGCAGACTGACGATAAATTACTGACTCAAGCCGTGGCCCGCAGTGCACAGGCATTAGGGGCAGAGGTTTACGCCGAAGCCGACTTTATCGGTATGGAACATCAATCCCAAGGCTGTTCTGTGAGTTTTAAACATGCGGGAGAGATTCGGCGAGTCGAAGCCAGCCTTGTGATTAATGCGGCGGGGCCTTGGGTGAATGATATTATCGCGAAAGTGTCGCCCCCACTGGCGGGTGTCGAACTCGACTGGGTGCAGGGCGCGCATTTACTGTTGGATATTCCCGCCCTCGATGGCATCTTGTACTTGGAGTCCTGCTTCGATAAGCGGGTCATTTTTGTGATGCCTTGGTATGGTCAAACCTTAGTGGGCACGACGGAAACTGAGCTGACCTCATTGGATAAACCTCCCGAGGTGACTGAGTCTGAAATTAACTATCTCCTTGGTATTTACCGGCATTATTTTCCGCTATCGCCCGAGATAAATGATCTTAAGGCTAAGATAGTTAAGACCTTTTGCGGCGTGCGAGTCTTACCTAAACAGAGTTCCCAGGCCTTCGAGCGGCCGCGGGATGTTCTCATGCAAACATCGGTTTCCCATCCGCGGCTGCTGAGCCTATATGGCGGTAAATTAACGACTTTTCGTAGCACTTCGGCTGAAGTGCTCGAATGGATTGAGCAACGTCTCGGTAAGCGCCCGTCTATTGCCGATGTCGATTCGCTCACCTTAGGTTGATAGGACGATAGCCGCGACGTTGAAGTTGTGCTGTTTTGGGGCGAGTACGAGGTGATTTTTTGCCGCAAAAACGCTACAGTATGGCGCTTTTTTACTGATCCCTAGGAACCGTCGTGAGTGCTGCCATAGTGAGTGCCAAAAGCCAATGTGGTTATTTTAATTTAGGCCAATGCCAATCCTGTCGCCATATTCAAGTTCCTATGGCACAGCAAGTGGCGGCTAAAACTCAAGAATTGCAGCAACTCCTCGCACCATTCGTTTCCAACCCCTTGGATATTTTCCAAGCGCCCATCTTTGGTGATGCCAGCGGTTTTCGTAATAAAGCTAAGATGGTGGCCCTAGGCGCGGCCCACGCACCTGTGCTTGGGATCGTCAGCCCGAGTGGTGAGGCGGTCAGCCTATGCGATTGCCTGTTATATCCTACTGATATGCAAGCGTTACTCCATCGTCTAGAGCGTTTTGTGCAACAGGCGGGCATTCCTCCTTACCGTGTCGATAAAGCCAAGGGCGAACTTAAATTTATCCTGCTGACCCGCAGCCAAGTGCGCGGTGAATATCTGCTGCGCTTCGTGTTGCGATCACAGGATGCCATCCCCCGTATTGAGCGTGAGCTGCCCGCATTGTTGCTGGAGTTTCCACAGATTAAAGTGGTATCGGTCAATATCCAACCCATTCATATGGCGATCCTCGAAGGGGATGAAGAGATCTTCTTAACCGAGAATACCCGCCTAGAAGAGCGGTTTAATGATGTCCCCCTGTTTATTCGACCTAAGAGTTTTTTCCAGACCAATCCATTGGTTGCGGCAAAACTGTATCAAACGGCTAGGGAGTGGGTTGCCCAATTTGAGCCAAAATCACTGTGGGATCTATTTTGCGGTGTTGGCGGTTTTGGCCTGCACTGCGCCTCAAAGGATATTCCATTAACGGGAATTGAAATTGAAGCCGAGGCTATCGTCTGCGCTAAGATGTCCGCGCAGATTATGGGGTTGGATAAAGTGCAATTTATGGCGCTAGACTCGACTGACTTTGCTAAGGGGGAAGCTGCTGAGACGAAACCCGATTTGATTATCGTCAATCCGCCGCGACGTGGTATTGGTGAGGCACTTTGTCAGTCCCTAAGTGAGTTTGCACCTAAGGCGATTTTGTATTCGAGCTGCAATCCTAAGACCTTAGCTAAGGATCTTACCCATATTCACGGTTATCGCCTTACTAAGGTGCAATTATTCGACCTGTTCCCGCATACGGATCATTTCGAAGTATTGGCAATGTTGGTAAAAGAGTAATTTTTTAAATTATTCCGTTAATTCGAGCGGCGTATCACCCCAGATAATGCTGATTTCTGCACCGCCAAGGTGAGCTGAGCGGCTAAGCTCCAGCTTGCCGTGGTGCCAAGTGGCAATTTTTTTCACTATATACAACCCCAAACCAAAGCCACTGCTATCACACTGCAAATGATCCCGTTCGAAGGCGGCAAATAGCTGCTTACCTTTACCCTCAAATCCAGGTCCATCATCTTCCACACTGATGCGATTCTGCCCATCTTCCTGAGCAAAATAGACATGGATTTCATGTGTCGCAAAGCGCATCGCATTTTGGATAAGGTTCTGCAATGCGATGGTCATTGTGGCGGGATCGAAGCGCGCATGCTGTGCCTGATACTCGAAACGGATCTTGATCTTAGGCTGATAAATTGCGTATTTTTGCTCCATTTTCGCCATGAAGAGGTCGACGGACTGTAACTCTTGGCTAAGGTTTTGTTCCCTATGCTCGAGGCGCGCAAAGGAGAGGTAATTCGCTGCAAGCTGTTCTATTTCATCGATATCATCATTCAAGCGCTTGGCATAGCTGGGATCAATCTGCCCTTTAATCAGCTCGAGGGCAAAGCGCATGCGGGCAAGGGGAGTGCGTACTTCGTGGGAAATGGTCCGCGATAGCTCCTTATGCATCTGAACAAAATCGATCATCTGATGACTGACGCTGTTAAATACCTTAGCTAGGGGGTAAATCGCCGAGTGTCTATGGGTATCCAAAGGGAGTTTTTGCGGTGATTTACCAAAATGAATGGCGGCTTGTTGTAAGTGGTGCAGATCCCGAAACACAGGCCAGATTAACCACAGGGCTACTAGGCTTAATGATGAGTAAAAACCAAGTAAAATCAAACTTGTGTTTGTTTCTTTCGGTGGGTGTGCCATCACGGGACCAAGGACTAGAATATGGGATTTATCTTTATCTAGGTGGTAGTAATAGAGTTCGTCACCACTGTGGCGTAGGGCAAGGGTTTCTCCCTGTATCAGTAAGGCTCGCAAGTTATCGGGCAGGGAGAGTGAATCCCTAGTGACCCGTTTGATATTGGCGGTTTTTTGCTCATCATAGGTTTGTAATAGGTCATCAACATCAATTTGATAACTGTATTCATCATCGGCAAAATGTTCAGCCAGTTCACCAAAGCTCCAGATCACTAATCCGCAGGACAGCAGTAAAAAAATAAACAGACGATAGAACTGAAATTTCATGTCAGCTCTTCCCCGGAAAATTCAGGTAAGTAGTTGAATAAATAACCTTTACCATGAATGGTGGTAATGGTTAATCCTGGCACATTGAGTTCGTCTAAACGTTTCCGTAAGCGGCTGATTTTAAGGTCTATAGCCCTGTCTAAGCCGTCATATTCACGGCCAACATACTGTTCGAATAAAAACTCCCGCGAGAGCACTTTGCCCGCATAGAGGACGAATATCCACAATAGAGAAAACTCCTTAGTGGTGAAGGAGATCACTTCATCCCCTAGGTTGACCTGTTGCAGATTGGGATTTAACGCTAGATTGTGCAGTCTGAGCGAGTCTCGCGCTGTTTTAGGCTGCAGTTTTCTCAAGCTGGCTTTGATCCGCGCGAGGAGAAGCGGCGGCACAACGGGTTTTAGCAGATAGTCACAGGCGCCTAAATCTAAGCCTCTGATTTGATCTAAGTGGCTATCGAGGGCGGTGAGAAAAATAATGGGGCAGGGATAACTGGCGGCAAGCTGTGGGTATAGGCTAAAACCATCCTGCCCAGGTAACATCACATCGCAAAGGATTAAGTCAAAATCGTCAGTATCTTGCCGTAACAGGGCATCCTCGGCGTTATCGAGGTGGACAAGGTGAAAACCCTGTTGTTCTAGGTAAGTGCAAACGAGCTCTGCGAGGGGAAGATCATCTTCGATAAGCAAAATTTGGGACTGAGAATCCGTCATCCGCGTGCCTGTCATAGTAAATTCCAGTTAAGTCCTCGACGCCTTCTTGTATTAGCGGGTTCAAATTTTGCCACTTTCACTAGGCCCGAAGTAATAATGTTGTTTTTGGGGTCCCTAAGTTCAAATAAGGTATCGTCGGCTAAGGTCAGTTGTACTTGGTATTTAAAATGGAGTTGGTTTTCAAAACAAGTGAGCGCTATGGGATGCTTTGCTACCCAAATGCAAAGGGACTTTGGCGTATCAGATTGATACTCAATGAGTAAGTCGAGGCGGCAGGCGGGATTTTCTGCTGTTACTGCACATGTATTGGGCGTTAACGTGAGTTCATCGGCCTGTGCAAAGGGACTTATTAGGACTGAAATCACAAGGCTAAAGTAAGTGAACCATAGAGTGCTGGGGGAATATTGTTTAAAAGCCATAGCTAATTCCAATAAATCCAGAGACATAGCCATCTTTGTCGATCATAATACTATCGGTGATATCTTGCCCCAGCCAAGTGTATTCCAAAATACCGACAAAATTAATATTCTCCCCTAGGGGGACATTGATCACGGCTTTGGCATAGTAGTTAAACGTGGCTGAAGGGTGATAGCGGGGATTAATGGGCCCTCTTTCTTCGGGGGTTAATTGGTAATAATAGTTAAGGATATTCTGATTCTTACGGACAGTGCCTCCTTGAAATCCCAATGCGCCCCATGGGTATTCAACACTACGCTTTAGGCGTAGCTGGATTTCATTTCCTTGATGTACCCCACTGATATCATGGAAGTAACCTAAGCTGATATCAGCAAATGGCGTTAGCCATGTGGCATTGATCCCACCAAGATAAGAAATATTGCGCTCAATCTCATCGAATTTGGGCTGTTTGGCTGTGATCGGGAGCCTAATGGGAGTGAAGCCTAAAATATCGCTCATAAAGAGCTTATTTAGCCCATCGAACTCGAAGAAAATGCCGTCATCATTGAGCTGTGTCTGTATATCGAGCAGCAGATTATCCGATTCATGCAGGCTGTACCCTAAGGTAAAGTTTTCTGCATAAAACCGCTCACCGTAGTAAGACCAAGTTGGCAGTACATAGGTTTCAATCGATTTCGCTTGGGCGCGCGGATTTTCCATGCCGCCATAACCTAATGCTAACGCGACATGGAACTCGCCAGTTGTGATCATTTCTGAATGCTTGGGTTCGGCAACGGCGATCAGGGTAAATAGCGTTGAAAATAAAGCAATACTGCAAAGAAAGTACTTCATGGAAAACATCATACATCCGAGTGATGGGATTATTTGAATCTAAACCAATCGCAGGTTAAAAGTCTGTAAAAATTTAACAAGTGTACAAAATGCTACATCAAAGCACTGTCTGACTCTGTTATCGAAATGATTATATGTTAATGCTGGTGTGAATATCTATTCAATATCCCACACCAGCCACTATAAATATAAGAAGGAGTAAGGACTGTGAAGATACGACTGATCACGAGTGCAATCGCCGTTGCACTCTATGGCGCGAGTAGTTTAAGTGCAGCAACGGGCATGGGTACCGAACTTAGAAAACCGATCAATAAGCTACAGGCTCCCAATGTAACAATGGAGCAACTAAAAAAATTCAGCCAAACGACTAAGTCATCGAATAGTATGCTGCAGGATGACGGTCTCAACGTGCAAATTAACCGCCCAGAATCAAAATTCATCCGTGAAGAAGGCCTCAGCGGTGAGCAGGTTTATATTGTTCGCCTGCATGAAAAGTCGCTGGCAAACGCCGCCGTATCCGGGGCGTTTACGCACCAGGCATCGACTAAGAATGCGAAGCTATTTGTAGCGGGAAAGGCAGTTTCAAATCAAGTCGATAACTATAAAAGACAACTGCTTAACCGACAGAATGATGTTCTGAATTCTATCACCGCATTAACGGGATTAACTGAGCTTCGTCGCCAATTCACGAATGCAATCAATGGGTTTTCAATCAAGATGACCCAAGAGCAAGCCGAAGCTGTCTCAAAACTCGGCAATGTGGCTTCAGTGCAACGCTCTAAAACCTATGAGTTGTTTACCGATGCGGGCCCAGAGCTTGTTCAAGCCGATAAAATCTGGACAGGAGAAGCGACAGCCTCAGTTCCCTACAAGGGTGAAGGCATCATCATGGGGATTGTCGACACTGGGGTGAATACCGATCATCCCTCCTTTGCGGATATTGGCGGTGACGGTTACGATCACAGCAATCCCTGGGGCGCCGGTAAATATGTGGGCGATTGTACTAAGGCCAATTTCGATACGCTATGTAATGACAAGCTTATTGGTGTTCGCAGCTACCCTGTGATCACTGATACTTTTACTTCGGGCGAACTGGGGGCGACTCGTCCTGCAATTGGTGAGGATTATCAAGGTCACGGTTCTCATACTGCTTCGACAGCCGCGGGTAACGTATTAAAAAATGTCGATTTCTCCTTACCTCAATCGGGTGCTAGCGCCGATGGTGAAGTGGTTAAGGCTGGGCTTTTTTCGCAGATCAGTGGTGTTGCCCCCCATGCCAATATTATTTCTTATCAGGTTTGTTACCCCGAAAATGATTTGTACCCCGGCTGTCCGGGTGAAGCATTGATCGCAGGGATAGAAGATGCCATTAGTGATGGTGTTGATGTAATTAACTTCTCAATTGGCGGCCAAGATTCCCACCCTTGGAGTGACGATGTTGAACTGGCATTTTTAGCGGCCCGCGAGGCCGGCATTTCGGTTGCCGTTGCTGCGGGGAATGCAGGTCAAGCGGGGGGATATGAAGAGTATTTTGGTGCGATTGACCATGCATCACCTTGGCTACTGAACGTCGCCGCATCAACCCATGCCCGTGAGGTTGTGGTTGAAACTAAGTTGACCGATCCAACTGGTGGCAGCGAAGCGCCTAAGTGGACAGAGATTGTCGGTGGCGCCATTAACCAAGAAAGCGTCACTGGGGTTGTCGTTAAGGCGGCTGACTACGGCAATGAGTATTGTGGAGAGCCTTTTGCAGCAGGCATTTTCGATAGCATCACAGATGCCGATGGCAATTTAACCGATGTTATCGTTGTATGTAAACGCAACGATCTTAAAGATCCCAACGGTATTGCCCGTACGGTTAAAGCCGATAATGTCAAAGCCGCGGGTGGCGATGGCATGATCATGTACAACTATGCCAACGGCGATGCTATTGTCGGCACTGCGGCTTATTCTATTCCGAGTGTGCATATCACTAAGGAAGAATGGGATGGCCGCTACGATAACGGTATGTCAGGTTATGGCCTTAGCGACTGGTTGGCTAAGGGGCAAGATCATGTGCTGACCATAGGCAATACGCGTATTGAACGTGAGATGCACCCAGAAAATGCCGATTGGCTCGCTGCGTTTTCGTCCCGTGGTCCAAGTCCGTCGACGCCCGAAGCGCTCATTCCTGCCGTTGCAGCCCCTGGGGTCGATATTTATGCCGCTTACTCAGATGAGCATCCATTCTCATCTGCTCCCGCTTCCGGCGATTTTGCCTTTCTAAGCGGAACTTCGATGGCGTCACCCCATGCGGCGGGTGCGATGGCATTGCTACGCCAAGCCCATCCCGAGTGGAGTGCGGCAGAAATTCAATCCGCGCTGACGATGACAGCAGACAATGTCGTTAAATATCGTCGTTTGAACCAAGCCACAGGTGATGAAGGGCTAGCCTCAACCTACCGCGCTGGCACTGGCCGAATTAACGTGGCCAATGCGGTAAAAGCGGGCCTCATTATGGACGAAACCGCTGCCAACTTTAAAGCCGCCGATCCGAAAAACGGTGGCGCCGTGCATAAGCTGAATATTCCGCAATTAGTTAACTTTAGCTGCAAACCGACATGTCAGTGGGTGCGTACCGTTAAAGCCACTAAAGCGGGTTCATGGAAGGTTAGCCATGATGATGTGGTTAACTGGGCACTGGATATGCGTAGCCAGGCCGCTCAAAATGGGGTGACGATCAAGGTGACTCCAGAGGAGTTCACCTTAGCGGCCGGCGAAACCCAAACGCTGATGGTTGAGGCATCCATTATGGATACTCAAGATTGGTTTAGTAATGCCGAAGTTGAGTTGCACTCTAATCTCATTCTGACTGAGACCACAGGTTCTAGCCCTGAAGCCCATTGGCCTGTTGTATTTAAATACGATATGAACAATATGCCGGGACGTCTGCAGGCAACGGCCCACAGAAATGAAGGCAACTTTATCTTTAAAGGCATCGAAATAGCGGCAACCCAAACGCCGTTTGGCCGAGTATTCGAGCCCGTTAAGGCTGATGTTAAAACGCTCGTGCTGCCAAGCGATGACGATGGCTACTTCCCATGGGATAGCTATATAGATCCGAGTATTCCGCAGGAAGATCGTATGGACGAAGCGACACATAGCATCAGTATCGATGTTCCCGCGAATTCCAAGCGACTCATTGTTGAGGTATTTGGTACTAAAGAGTCGCCGCTTGATGGCACATTAAATAAAGGTAACTTGCTGGTTTATGTGGGTAAAGATTACAACGGCAATGGTAAACCAGATATGGATGAGGAGATCCTCTGCGTTTCAAATCATGTCTTGTTTAATAACTTCTGTAATATTAACAACCCTGAGCAAGGGACTTACTGGGCGGTATTCTATAACCCGATAAACTGGTCCTCTTTGGGAGTCGTAAACGAAACCTTCGAATATGCAACCGCAGTGGTAACAGACACAGTGGCGAGTGATTTATCAGTCACTTTGCCAGGCACTGATGGCACAGCCCCTGTCGATGTCACATTAAGTTGGAACCATCCTGACATGATTAAGGGGGATGTGTATTACTCTTCGATGGATTTTGGTACCTCTGAAGTGAATGCCGGCAATATAGGCAAAGTGGCCTTAAAGTTAGTGCGTGGCAGTGATGATGTATCCCTAGACGTACCGCAAACCGCGGCGGTCAAAGGAGATCAAATTCCCTTTACCTTTGAAGTATTACCTAACCAAAGCGGGACAGATCGTCATTTTACCCTATCGGCACAGATCCCAGAGGGATTGAAGTTAAAGGAAGAAGATGTACTGACCTCTAGCCAAAGCATAGTCGATAGCATCAAAATCGAGGGGAACACGCTAACAATATCGGGGACTCAGCCTGATACCTCTGCGGTGGTGCCTGGCTATAAGGTCACGACGAATATCAGCGATGCCCAATGTCGTACTCCTGATTTTGGTAACACTAGCCCAGGCGGTTATGTGGACCTTAAGGAATTTGGCATTAACCCTCTGTTTGGTGGCTTTGCCCCTGTGGAATACGATGAAAATGGTAAGGCGATAAATGGCAGTGATAACAATATTCTCACCCGCCAAGGTGTCGTAGTGCCCGTTTCTTCTATGTTCAACGGTGCCTACGATAGTTTCCATCTCTATAACAATAGCGAGGAGCTCAACATTAACCGCCAAAATGTGTTGGAGTTTAGGGGGAACGGTATTGTCACCCTTTGGCAGCAACCGTTTTTCTTCCCGTACCATTTAGGTTTCCCCTACCAGAGCTTCCCATATGAGTCTATAGGTATGCTATGGCGCGGGGCATCCTTCACGGGTAGCCGAGACTTTATGAGTGTGCCGCTCGATTTCGACTATTTCGATCCATCGGGTGTTTCACTCGCGAGTACGACTTCGGGATGGGGAATAGTTGAGTACGATAATGCCCGTTCCTATGGCTATCTAGGACGTGATGCAAACCGTGTATACCAATGGGAAGAAAAGGATGATCGTTTCGATTTTGAATTGATCTTCAACGCGAACACCCGCTTTGGTGACAACGAGCATGAGATGTACATGATCTACGATAATATCGACTTTGGATCACAGGATGGTCGTGGCGCTATTGGTCTACAGGGCTTTAAAGGTCCAGTGTCTAGCTTTGGTCCTATTCAAGGTTATCTCGCTGAAAGTTATGGCTTCGATGATTTAAAGGACAAACTCAGCAATGGTTTGGTCATTTGTTATGACTATGTCGGTCCCGAGTCTTCGCAGTTTGAAGTGACCGCTTGGACACAGGTTGAAGCCAGTGCGACGGGTAAAGCCTTAGAGTTTAAGGCAGTGAGCCAAGTTGAGGGCATGGCCGATATTGAGATGAACCATACCATCACCGTGCCTTCGAATATTAGCTTAGGTAAGATTGCCGATCAGACCATAGATGAGAACACCAGTCTGGAAGACTTGGTGATCTACTATGCCGACGAAGAAACCAGTGTTAACACCATCAGAGTGACCGGTGAACACATCACAGCAATGGTTAATGGCAATACTTCGGGTTCAACTATCACTATCACACCAGAAGCTAACTTCCACGGTGAGGTAGAAGTCACAGTCACTGTGAGTGATGTGGAAAACCCAACAGATGCAGCGAGCACCAGCTTTATGCTGACCGTTGAATCCGATGGTGTTGAGCCGACTACGCCGCCTGTAACGCCTGAACCAGAGCCTGACACCAATAATGACAGCGGCGGTGCCTTAGGTGGCTTAGCCATGCTGCTCGCATTGGGCGCTATGATTAGGAGAAAAACACACTAATTATGGGTTTGAATTCCTAGTCAATTGATATTGATCCTGAATTTAGGATGCCGGCAAAGGGACTTTGCCGGCTTTTTCATTGGGAGGAATATCCATTTTATAAAAGGACTAACACGATTTCGCTTTCATTAAACGTTCATTTTAGTGGCATAATCTTGCTCACTTTATGCATCGAAAGGCAAAGCTTATGCTACAGATATTCCTGCGTTTTTTGACTCTTGGCCTGATGAGTTTCGGCGGTCCTGCGGCCCATATCGGCTATTTTCGCCAGACCTTCGTCAATGAACTCAGTTGGTTAGATGATAAACGCTACGCCAGCTTTGTCGCTTTAAGCCAATTTATGCCAGGACCCAGTTCGAGCCAAGTGGGTTTTGCCATTGGTTACCATCGCGGTGGGCTTTTAGGCGCCATCGCGGCCTTTGCCGGATTTACCTTACCTTCCTTTGTATTGATGTATCTGCTTGCGGTGACGACTGCAGCATGGCTAGCCAATGAATACATGCAGGGCATAGTCCATGGGTTAAAACTGCTGGCTGTCGTGGTAGTTGCCGACGCTGTTTTGGCTATGTTTAAGCAGTTTTGCCAGCGTCAAACGGCCCGTTTAGTCATGCTTGGCAGCGCCGCGGCGATACTGATTTTTCCGTTTTTGTGGACTCAAATTGCGCTGTTAATTCTTGCGGCTCTTTTAGGATTATCATTTCTGAGTGCGAGCGAGAGCGAATCTCAAAAATCTGAACCGATCCAATTAAATTACCTGAGCTTAGGCCTATTTATTGCCTTATTTGTGGCGAGCTTTTTTGCCTTAGATCTGGGTGTTGAAGCAGGGATCTTTGGCGAGTTCTATCGTGTTGGGAGCTTAGTCTTTGGTGGCGGTCATGTGGTACTGCCACTACTTGAAACCGCTGTGGGTGATTCGATGAGCGGCGATCGTTTTCTCACCGGATATGCCTTTGCCCAAGCAGTGCCTGGGCCGATGTTTACCTTTGCTACCTTTCTTGGCGCCGAGATGATGCTAGAAAATCCCTTTGTCGGTGCGGCTATCGCAACTGTGGCAATTTTCTTACCGGGTTTTTTATTGATGCTGGTGGGCTTAAAAAGCTGGCATGCGATTGCCGCAAGACCCAAGATTGCCGGTATGCTCTCGGGCGTGAATGCCTGTGTGGTGGGATTATTGGTGGCGGCGCTTTACCAACCCGTGTTTAGCCAAGGTGTGTTATCCGCGGTGGATATGGCCGTTGTCCTGCTTGGTTTTGGTGCATTAAAGCTCTTTAAACCACAGATGTTACTGCTGGTCCTTGGTTTTAGCCTATGTGGTATCGGATTGATATTACTTGCTTAAACTAAGCAATCGACATGCTTTCTGGCGCAAATTAATACAATATTTGTTAAGTTAAACCCAAAGATGTCGCACCGTTTTGGCTATACTTCAGGCATATTAAAAAATATAAGCTCGATCACCTTGGAGTAAGCAAGCATGTCGAATTTTAGCCTGCGTAATAAATTACTACTGTTATCTCTATTTCCTCTGATTTTGACCTTGTTTGTGTTGATGTCGGTTTCCTATTATGTTGAACAAGGAGCCCTTAACGATGAGGTCATCACTTTCAAAACTAAGCTCGTTGGGGAGCGTAAACAACAAATAAAAGAAGCGACCGAGATTGCTGCCGGAATCGTGCAATACCAACTGTCTTTAAAAGAACAAGGCAATGTAAATCAAGCTCTGCGGGATATTCGTTTTGGGAGTGCAGGTTATTTCTTTATATACGACTCCCAAGGGAAGAACATTTTCCATGCCCTTATCCCCAGTTTAGAAGGGCAAAATAAAATCGATATGACCGACCCCCGCGGCACTAAGATCATTGTCGGTTTGCTCGATGCGGCGAAACGCGGTGATGGTAACTTTTCTTACTATTATCAAAAGCCAAATACCAACGAGCAAATTGAGAAGATAAGCTATGTGATGATGGTTCCTGGCACCGATTGGATGTTAGGGACGGGTGCTTATATCGACGATATCGAGGCTGTGGTTGAAGATTACCGTCAAACAGTCACTGAACAAATGGTAGATAAATCCTTTGGGATCCTCTTGATCGCACTGTTACTGACCGCCATTACTGCATTTATCATCATGGTCGCGGCCCACCGTATGGTGGTGCCGATTAAAAATATGGCCGATAGCTTAAATGATATTGCCAAGGGAGAAGGGGATTTAACTAAACGTCTTGCCGTGAGGGGACAAGATGAGATTGCTCAATTAGGTCAGTCATTTAACTTATTTGTGGATAAGCTGCAAACCATTATTGGCGATGTGGCGGGCGCGACCGATAGGGTGAAAGCCGCGGCTAATGCGATTCACGATCAGACTAAAGTGATGTCGAGCCAACTGTTGAGCCATAACAATGAAACAGATCAAGTGGTGACAGCCATTACTGAAATGTCATCTACGGCGAGTGAGGTGGCTCAAAATACCACCCAAGTGGCAGAGGCGACTCAGGCGGCAACCGGTGATGTGGCCAACGCCCAGCGCTGTGTCGACGCGTCACTGGAAGAAATTGCCGCCCTGATGGAGCAAATCAACCATGCCGCGGGCAGTATTCAATCCCTAAGCGAACAATCCCAGAAGATAAACAGCGTGCTGTCGGTAATTGGCGGGATTGCCGAGCAAACCAACTTGCTGGCTCTCAACGCGGCCATTGAAGCCGCCCGCGCCGGTGAGCAGGGCCGCGGCTTTGCGGTGGTGGCAGACGAAGTGCGTAACCTCGCCAGTCGGACTCAGGCAAGCACCTTAGAAATCAACGAGATGTTATCGGCACTGCATAAGTTGGTATCGCAGGCGGTTAAAACCATGGACGAGAGCCAACAGAGCTGTGTGCGCTCGGTGGAGTCTTCCCGCGCCATTTCGGAGAGCTTAGGTTCTGTTACCTCGGCGGTAACGGCCATCAATGATATGAGCACCCAAATTGCCACGGCGGCGACCGAGCAAAGTTCTGTGACCGAAGAAATCAACCGTAACGTTTACGCCATTCAAGAGATTGTCAATGAGCTACTCCATTCCAGTGAAGATGCGGCAAGGGTCAGTCAAACCGTTTCGCAGGAAGGGATTAACCTTGGCAAGTTAGTCGGCCAATTTAAGATTTAATCCCCTCAGTTAAGTCGATAAGCATAAAAAACGGGAGATGTGTTATCTCCCGTTTTTATTGTGCCGCTTAAGCTTGGTTTAGCCGCCGCGATTTGTGACCTTCTCGGCCTTGACCGCACACACCTTATATTCGGGAATATAGGCCACGGGATCGAGCGCGTTGATGGTGAGCTTATTGGCCGCCGCCTCCACAAAATGGAAGGGTAGAAACAGCACCCCCACTTGGGCTCGTTTAGTCACAAAGGCATCAATCTCAATCTCACCACGGCGGGTACTGAGCTTGATTGTATCGCCATTACGAATCCCGAGCTGCTCGGCATCATAGACTGAGATCATGACCCTAGGTGAGCCAAGCAGGTCGAGTCCCGGTGTCTTACGGGTTAAAGTGCCAGTATGGAACTGCTCCAGCAAACGGCCTGTCGATAGGGTGAGCGGGTACTCACTGCAGGGCATTTCAGCGGGCATGCGATAAGCGACGGGGGTGAATAGCCCTAAACCACGGGTAAATTGGCTTTGATGCATAATCGGTGTGCCAGGGTGGTTTTCATCTGGGCATGGCCATTGAATGCCTTGGGGCTGCTGGCCTTTATCATCTGCGCTTAATCTTTGCCAACTAATTCCCCGATACTGTGGGGTTAATAGATTGATTTCCTGCCAAATGGCCTCCTCATTGGGGTAATTCCAGTCGGCGTCCATGGCATTGGCAATGGCTTGAATGATTTGCCAATCGGCCAGTGCTTCACCCGGTGGCTGTAGTGCTTGTTCGAGCCGCTGTACGCGCCGTTCGGTATTGGTAAAGTGGCCGCGCTTTTCGACAAAGGCGGCGGCGGGCAAGACAACATCGGCAAGCTCGGCGGTTTCGGTTAAGAAGATATCCTGCACCACGAGAAAGTCGATCTGATTAAGCGCCTTTAGCACATGGGCCTGATCGGGGTCGCTCAATACGGGATTTTCCCCCATTACATATAAGGCTTTGATTTTTCCCTTGGAAATCTCATGCATCATATGGGTCGCCGTGACACCTATCTCCCCCGATAGCGGTGTTTGCCAGTGGGCTTCAAAGCGCATCCTGGCACTAATATCGGTGACTTTTTGATAGCCAGTTAAATAGTTGGGTAGGGCACCCATATCACAGGCGCCTTGCACATTGCTCTGACCGCGCAGTGGATTGATGCCCGCCCCTGAGACGCCGATATTGCCGCACAGCAGTTGCAGATTAGCGATGGCGGTGACGTTATCGTGCCCCGTCGTGTGCTGGGTGATGCCCATGGCGTAATAGATTGCGGTCTTCTTCGCCGTGCCGATAGTATGGGCTATTCGGGCAATATCATCGGCCTTAACACCTGTGATAAGCGCTGCGTTTTCGAGGGAGTAATCCTCCTTTGCTAATTCCGCATAGAGTGCCTCTACCCCTTCGGTGCGCTCGGCAATATAGGCTTTATCCTGCCAATCGTTACGGATAATTTCCGCCATAATGGCGTTTAACAGCATGACATCCGTGCCCGGCCTATGGGCAACATAAAGTTCAGCGCTATCGGCAATACCGACCCGTTTGGGATCGGCAACGATCAGCCGTGCACCCTGCAAGCTGACGGCCTGTTTGATTTTTGAGGCGATAATGGGGTGGGCACTGCTCGTGTCCGAACCTAGGATAAAAATCACCTCAGAGTCTTTAATGCTGGGAATATCATTGGTCATAGCGCCGCTACCAATGCTCTGCTGTAAACCCGTGACAGTGGAGGAATGACACAGGCGGGCACAGTGGTCGATATTGTTAGTACCAAGGACGCTACGGACAAACTTTTGCAGCACAAAGTTATCTTCATTGGTGGCCTTAGCCGAGGCCAGACTGGCGATAGCATTACTGCCATCTTGCTGTTTTATCTCGGTTAAGCGTTTTGCCACATAGGCGATAGCCTCGGGCCAACTACAAGGTTCTAGCTCGCCATTTATACGAATGAGTGGTGTGGTCAGGCGTTTTTCACTGTGAATAAAATCGAAACCAAAGCGGCCCTTAACACACAACATGCCTTGGTTTACGACCGAGTCCTTATTACCTTCGATATGGCGGATGCGATTGGACTTTGTATCAATTTTAAGATCGAGTCTGCATCCCACACCGCAGTAAGTGCAAATCGTCGATGCAGTTTTAAGGGGGGCAAGATCCCCTTGGCGTTTGTCCCGTGCATCCACTAAGGCGCCCGTTGGACAAACCTGCACACAGTTGCCGCATTGTACGCATTGGCTGTCGGCCATCGATGCGCTAAAGCCGACCCTTGGTGCCGTGCGCTTTGGTGTATTGGCTAACTCCCGCGGGATGGCTTGGTAAGAGTCGTGGTCAAATTGAATGGCGCAGTGGCCGCTCTGCTGCTGGCACACATCAACGCATTTGCCGCAACTGATACAACGGCTGGCATCAAATTGAATAAACGGGCTCGACTTGTCCACGCTAAAGTGGCGAGCCCCTTCGGTGTCGAGTGCTTTAGCTTCAACATGGTAGGCGGTCGCATAATCCCGCAGTTGGCAATCGGTATTGGCTTGACAGGCGCATTCGAGGCAGCGTGCCGCCTCTTGCATAGCGGCATCGGGGGCAAAACCTAGCTCAACTTCGCCGTAGTTAAGCAGCCTTTGCACCGCGGTTAATTCGGGCATTTTCAAGCGAGGTTTAGGGGCAATGTGGCGATAAAGCTCGGTTGGCACTTTGGGGTCAGTGGTGCGGCTCAGCGCCTTGGTTGAATTAAACGCCTTGGCGTGTAGCTTACAACTTAGGCCAATAGTGAGCATTTTATCTATGGCCAGCGCCGCTTTGTGTCCATCGCCAATCGCGGCAACGGCGGTGGCGGGGCCACGTCTGGCGTCTCCGATCACAAAGAGTTTTTCAACCCCAGATGACATAGTATGTTCGCAGCCAATAAAGGTATTCCAACGACTGAGGGCCAGTGTGCCTTGGCTGAGTTGGTTTTTGGGATCTTGCAAAAAGCCCATATCAGGGGATTGTGATACCGCGGCGATAACCGTATCAAATGCTTGAGTAAAGGTTTCGCCAGTATCCACAGGTGCACGCCTGCCCGAGGCATCGGCTTCGCCCAGCGCCATTTTGCTAAAGGTTACCGCCTGGACTCTACCGTTAGCATCACTATGGTTTTCAATCGGATTCGTTAAAAAGTGGAACTTCACCCCCTCAACTTCGGCCTCGTGTACTTCGTAGGCTTCCGCGGGCATTTCCGCACGGGTGCGGCGGTAGATCAACGTCACATCGGCCCCTTCACGCACCGCGGTTCTAGCACAATCTATGGCGGTGTTGCCGCCGCCAATCACGGCCACTGTTTTGCCGAGTTTGAGTTTTTTATCTAGGCAATGATCTTTTAAGAAATCGACGCCAAGGTAGCAGCCCTCGAGTGTGCTGCCGGGGTAATCCATAGGCACGGCCTTTTGGGCGCCAATGGCGAGACAAATGGCATCAAAATTATCCACTAATTGGTTTAACTGGATTTCATGGCCGAGGCGGGTGTGGGTATGCAAAATCAAACCATTGCGACATAAGAGCTCAATTTCCTTATCTAAAATCGCCTTAGGTAAACGATATTCTGGAATACCGTAGCGTAACCAGCCGCCAGCCTGTGGCATAGCTTCAAAAATCTCCACCCTATGGCCTTGGTTTGATAAGTAATATCCCGTGCTTAACCCCGCAGGACCCGCGCCGATAATGGCAACTTTTTTACCTGTATCGGCAAGGCGGGGAGGCATATAACTCATGCCGCCATTTTCACCCTCGGCTAAATCCAGATCCGCGGCGTGGCGCTTAAGTTGGCGGATGGCAATGGGCTCATCGACTAGGCCGCGACGACATTCGGTCTCACAAAAGGCAGGACAAACTCGACCAATCGATAGCGGCAGCGGCAGGGTTTGTTTAATGACTTTGACCGCTTCGCTGTGATTGCCTTGGGCGATATGGTGCAGATAGCTTTGCACATCGACCCCTGCGGGGCAGGCTTGCTGGCAGGGCGCCTCACAATCGGCAAAATGATCGCTCAAGATGGTGTTCAGTGCGGCTTGGCGCTGTTTTGTTAAAAATTCCGATTGGGTAATGACCCGCATCCCACTCTCGGCTTGGGTTTCACAGGCGCGAACGCAGCGCAGACTGGCATCGGCATTTTCAATTTGGAC
Organism: Shewanella sp. HN-41; assembly: GCF_000217915.1. Classification (GTDB taxonomy): domain Bacteria; phylum Pseudomonadota; class Gammaproteobacteria; order Enterobacterales; family Shewanellaceae; genus Shewanella. The sequence goes on from NZ_AFOZ01000013.1 coordinate 181,654, forward strand.
CAGACACAAATTACAGGCTTGTTTATCCGAATGTGGCTCAATCCCGAGTTGCCTTGAGGCCGAGCTTTGTTCGCATAAACTGGGGATCGCAATACCCACCGCCCGCGCCGCCTGTAGCAGTGTTTCGGTCGGCTTGGTCGACACTATTTGGTTATCAATTTGAAGTTCTATCATCCCATGGCCTTTTATATTTGTAGGGTACTTGCTGCAATGGCGCGGGGCCGCAGGCTTAGGTCACTTCGAGTATACCCAGACTGTTTTAGAAGATGCTTATGGGCGGGGGAAGTTTGATACTGAATTGCAGCTTGCATCACAAACTCATCCGAGACTGTGCTCTGACGGGGTTTTATTGGCCGGATCCTGTGATTTATCTGGCATATATGGGGCGTTAAATGGGCATTGCTATTGATAGTTAACCCATTTTTAGGCATGACACAAAAATTGTGCGACTAAGTTCACCTAGGATCACGGTATTCATTAAGGGATATTTGTTAGTCTTGCCCTTCGAACTCTGGCTATTATGGTTGGAAAATAATCGGTTAAATCCCATTTAATAAACGCTGTGGCCTAGGTTTACAGGCGTTGTTAGGTTAAAATCCGCGGTTGCATACTGTTAATCACCGCCACCTTTAATGGAAGATCGATTAAAGCGGCCAAATAAAGAAAGTTGAAAATTCATGTTTGAAGTTAATCCAGTAAAATTCAAAATTAAGGAGCTTGCCGAGCGTACGCAGCTTCTTAGGGGGTATCTTTGACTACGATGCTAAACATGAGCGTCTAGAAGAAGTCACCCGTGAGCTTGAAAGTTCCGATGTGTGGAACGACCCAGAACGCGCCCAAGCCCTAGGCAAAGAGCGTGCAAACCTCGAAGCCGTAGTGAAAACTATCGACGATATGGACACAGGTCTTGAGGATGTCGAAGGGCTGCTCGAGCTGGCCGTTGAAGAAGATGACGAAGATACCTTCAATGAAACCACCAAAGAGCTGGATTATTTAGAAAGCCGTTTGGCCGAACTCGAATTCCGCCGTATGTTCTCCGGTCCGCAGGACGCCTCAAACTGTTACTTAGACATTCAGTCTGGCAGTGGTGGCACCGAAGCCCAAGATTGGGCCAACATGGTACTGCGTATGTACCTGCGTTGGGGCGATGCCCACGGTTTTAGCCCTGAGCTGATGGAAGTGACCGACGGTGATGTGGCCGGTATCAAGGGGGCGACCATTAAATTCACCGGTGAATATGCCTTCGGTTGGTTACGTACCGAAACCGGCGTGCACCGTTTAGTGCGTAAATCGCCGTTCGATTCATCGGGCCGTCGCCATACATCATTCTGCTCGGTATTCGTATACCCAGAGATTGACGACGATATCACCATAGATATCAACCCTGCTGACTTACGTATCGACGTTTACCGCGCCTCGGGCGCCGGTGGTCAGCACGTTAACCGAACCGAATCTGCGGTACGTATTACCCACTTACCGACCAATACCGTGGTGCAGTGCCAGAACGACCGTTCACAGCACAAGAACAAAGATTCGGCGATGAAACAGTTAAAAGCCAAACTGTTTGAACTCGAAATGCATAAGCAAAATGCTGAAAAGCAAGCCGCCGAAGATGCTAAATCTGATATCGGCTGGGGCAGTCAAATTCGCTCCTATGTATTGGACGATTCCCGTATTAAAGACTTACGTACCAGCGTGGAGACGCGCAATACCCAGGCGGTACTCGATGGCGATCTGGATAGGTTTATCGAAGCCAGTTTGAAATCAGGGCTGTAATTAATTCAAAGGTATAGACGAGAAATAAGATGACTGAACAAGTACAAGATGAAAACAAACTGATCGCCGAGCGTCGTGCCAAGCTAGACAGCATTCGCCCGAATTGCAGCGCGAATGCCCACCCTAATACCTTCCGCCGTACCCATAAGGCGGCCGAGTTACAGGAGAAATACGGTCAAAACACTAAGGAAGAACTCGAAGACTTAGGTTTTAAAACCAGTATCGCTGGCCGTATCATGGCAAAACGTGGCCCATTCCTGGTGATTCAAGACGTTTCTGGCCGCATCCAAGCCTACGCTGAAAAGGGCGTACAAGCGGATCTGAAAGACAGATACCAAGGTCTGGATATCGGTGACATCATAGGCGTGACTGGTCAGTTGCACTTGTCTGGCAAAGGCGATCTATACGTCAATATGGAAGAGTACCAACTGCTGACTAAAGCACTGCGTCCTCTGCCAGAGAAATTCCACGGCCTAACCGATCAAGAAACCCGTTACCGCCAACGTTATGTTGACCTGATCGTTAACGAAGAATCTCGTCAAGCCTTCGTGATGCGCTCTAAAGTGGTTGCAGCTATCCGTAACTTCATGATCAAAAAAGAGTTCATGGAAGTTGAAACTCCAATGATGCACGTGATCCCAGGCGGTGCTTCAGCCCGTCCATTTATCACTCACCACAATGCGCTGGACATGCCAATGTACCTGCGTATCGCGCCAGAGTTATACCTCAAGCGTTTAGTGGTAGGTGGTTTTGAGCGTGTATTCGAAATCAACCGTAACTTCCGTAACGAAGGTCTGTCGCCACGCCATAACCCAGAATTCACTATGATGGAATTCTATATGGCCTACGCTGACTACAAAGATCTGATGGACTTAACCGAAGAACTGTTAAGCTCTATCGCGATTGAACTGTTAGGCAGCGCGCAAATGCCATACGGTGAGCACACCGTTGATTTCGGTGGCCCATATGCCCGTCTCAGCATGTTAGAAGCGATTCAGAAGTACAATCCTGACAACGCGACTATCCAAGCCATGACCTACGAGCAAGTGAAAGATCTTGAATTTATGCGTGAACTGGCAATCAGCCTTGGCATCAAGATCGAGAAGTTCTGGACCTGTGGTCAGCTGCTCGAAGAAATTTTCGGTGAAACCGCTGAATGGCAGTTAATGCAACCGACCTTCATCACTGGCTACCCAGCGGACATTTCACCACTGGCACGTCGTAACGATGACAACCACTTTATCACCGACCGTTTTGAATTCTTCATCGGTGGCCGTGAAGTGGCTAACGGTTTCAGTGAGTTAAACGATGCGCAGGACCAAGACAGCCGCTTTAAAGCACAGGTTGATGCGAAAGATGCGGGTGACGATGAAGCCATGTTCTACGATGCAGACTACATCACTGCACTGGAACACGGTTTACCACCAACAGCGGGTCAAGGTATCGGTATCGACCGTTTAGTGATGCTATTCACTAACACTCACACTATCCGTGATGTGATCCTATTCCCGGCGATGCGCCCACAGGCTTAATTTTGCCGAGTCCATTTAGGGGCTAACTTGACCTTAGCCCTAAGTAAAAACCAGCCTAATGGCTGGTTTTTGTTTTTGTATATTCACTCATTTAACTCACCACCGTGGGGGGAATGTGTATGGGAAGTGTCTCTTCATCATCGAGTTAAAAAGGTTATCAACTCTTTTTTGTGAAGTTTTATACTGCTAAAAATCACTTTTGCAGTTTTAGTTGCTTAGGTAAGTCAAAAGTATAAATCTAGATGCTTAGTTATTCGCAGAGTCTAACTATTTAAACTGTTACTTTTTTGTGACATGGCTGGCGAAAAATACTGATATTGCTGATAAAAGTCGAGTTGTGTTCTATGCCTTTCACCATAGACCTCTTATACTTAGTCTCAACCCTGTGCCGTAGCACATTCTTATTAACGACTCAGTGAAATTTAAATGAAGATCCCTTCTCTGCTTGGTAGTTTTATCTTGGTATGCAGCAGTTTTACTGTTGCCGCGACAGCGCATTCTGCCGATTCGGCCTCTGTCACTACAAAAAGCACCGTCACTAAAGCAACAGCCGCTAAAAAAGCCCCTGCTAAACAGCAGGAAGTGGCCGCCAATAGTGCACTGGTGGTTGATCTGAAAACCAACGAAATTCTCTATTCCAGTAATCCCGATGCGGTAAGGCCGATTGCCTCTGTGACTAAGCTGATGACCGCCATGGTGACCCTAGATGCTAAGTTACCTATGGATGAAAAACTGGCGATTAATATCAACGACACCAAAGAAATGCGCGGCGTATATTCGCGGGTGCGTATCGGCAGTGTCATTAGCCGTAAAGAGATGCTATTACTGACATTAATGTCATCTGAAAACCGTGCTGCCGCCAGTCTTGCCCACCACTATCCCGGTGGACATAAGGCCTTTATCAAGGCGATGAATGACAAAGCCAAAGCATTAGGGATGAAAAACACCCGTTATGTTGAGCCTACAGGATTGTCCGAAAAGAACGTCTCCAGTGCAAAGGATTTAGTCGTGTTACTTAAAGCCAGTGAAGGCTATCCCATATTAGGTCAACTGAGTTCCACCGAAAAGAAAACGGTCACCTTCGGTAAGCCAAAATACAGTTTAGATTTTCGCAATACTAACCGTTTGGTTTACAAGGATAACTGGAATATTCACCTCACTAAAACCGGCTTTACTAACGAAGCGGGTCATTGCCTTGTGATGCGTACCGAAATGGCCAAACGTCAGGTCGCTTTTGTGGTGCTCGATGCCTATGGCAAGTACACCCATATGGCCGATGCCAATCGTTTACGCAACTGGTTAGAAACGGGCAAAGTCACACCTATCCCTGCGGAAGCTAAGCAATATAAGAAGCAGCGCAGTCAGCAGCAATTGGCTAAAGTGAGCCAACCTTAAGGTTTACAACTTGGGGAGCTAAAGGTCAGATTTCAGTCTGGCCTTTTTTATTCATAAGTCCATTTGGGCGTAAATACCTTTGCCTTTAGTGCGTTTTTCGACATTGGGCCCACATTGTGGCTTATTGAATATGCCGATCCCTTGCTGTGGATCTTAGGGCCGCGCAATGGGTGGCAAGTATAAGAATCCTAACGTTTACACTATGTTGATGCTGCGCACTTTGGCCGAGTGCACAGCGCGTCAGTTTACGCGAATGGCGTTAAGCTAAAAAGCTTACAGTCACTAATAAAAGGGAAAGACGTTATCTTCAACCGGTAAGGCTGGCGGCGGTATTTCCTGATTCAAAAACTGGCCGTGATTGTAATGATTAATGACTTGTATCCAGCCATGTTCATCAAACTCGTATTGCTTGCCATGCAACTTACCTTGGTCGTCATAGTTGGCAATTTCGAGCACATATTCCTCGGGTGTACGCAGTTCCCAGTGGCCGACTTGCTTACCTTTGTCGAAGCGTCCATGCCAAGAGCGTCTTTCAGGATTCGGCCTTGGACTATATTGGAACTCGGTATCGGTGAATACCCAATCACCCTCGCGCAGGTCATTACGGTATTCGCCTTTTTCATACACTTGGCCATTACTGGCATAACGCTGGACTAATCCATCGGGCTTACCATGCTTAAAGTGAATAGATTCAAGCAACTGCCCCGAGTTAGTCTCATTGTGGAATTCACCGTGCAGCTCGCCGTTATCGTCATGGCTAAAGGTGAGGGTGGCGTCTTCCTGATATTTTTGCCAGGTGCCAGCGGGTTTGTCGTTGGCATACTGACCTTGCTCGGCCAGCCGACTTTTGCCTGTGACTTGCTCAATATTCACCGTTTCATAGGCGCCTTCACGCTTACCCGCCTGATAATTATCGCGGGAGAGGGTGATGACATCGTTGTAATCGAAAGATTTGATCTGTAAGCCATTTAATTGCTTATTGAGTCGCTCCTGGCGCTCGATTAACAGCCCATTTTTGAAGGTTTCGGAGAGTGCCCAGTCTTTGAGTCTGTCTTCTTCTTGAGTCTCAATCAATTGGCCGTCACGATAGCGCTGCTGCTTACGATACACCCAGCGATTACCTTGGTATTTGCTGTCGATGGTCTTTTTAATCTGACCCTTGTCATCGTATTCGATAGCCTTGATTACATCGCCCTTATCGTTGGTGACTTCCTTTAATTTGAGCTGGCCATTTTCAAAGTAAGTGAGCTGCTCACCAACCTTATAATCATCTTGATATTGAAAGTGCTGCTTTACCTTGCCATCAGAGAAATATTCGAAATAATCCCCGTGTTTCTTATCTTTCACATAAGCTTGGGTCGAAATGATTTTACCAAAGCCCCAATTCGTTTCGTTGCCATGTTTAAGCCCATCTACCATGGGGATTTCGAGGTGTAAGTTGCCATTGTCATAGTACTGGGTAACACAAGTGCCACTATTGCAGACCTTGCCCCTAAGATTTCCATCGCTATCAAAGAGTTCGCTTATGCCGACCTCTTTGCCATCTTTAAAGGTGGTTTTGTAGCGGATATTACCGCCTTCCCAGTAACCGGTTTCTAGGCCTTGTTTAACGCCATTTTCGTAGCGGGATTCAACGTACAATGCGCCGGTGGCTATGTACTTTTTGATTACGCCATCTAGTTGGCCTTGTGCGTTACGAGCGCCCTGTTCGTAGGGCTTACCATCATCGAAATTACATTGATAAGGCCCGCGAAATTGCTCACTGGTGAGCGCCTTGCCGATCTTTTTATCGGCGATGGCCGTTGAGCAGAAAAGCATATTCTTTTCTTTGTAGTAAACCTCGACCTTATAGTAACCGTCTGTCAGAACAACGGGTTGCTCAAAATAGTACAGAGCCTGTTTTTCATCTTTGACGACATTCCAATGGGCATCGAGTAACACCTTTTCCGCATTGGCATGGGTACTGATGAGGGCGAGTGCTCCAAGGAGCAGTTTTACAGTAAATGGACGCATAACCGCTCCTTAAGGCAAAGGTTTAAAGGTGAATTCATAGGGGATGTCGACGGGATCTTTGGAGATCGTCATATAGCTCACCTTAGCGGCGGCGCCCGTGACACTTAAATAGCGGCCATCGACGAGTACCTCGTTAATCCTAAGCTCGCTTGCTTCGGGTAGGCGAATGGTTAATGGTTTGCCTTGGGCATCCTCGACCCTAAAGTAGTTGGGCAGATCTTTACTCGGCTCCTTGCCATAATCTGTGTCGGTCAGCCAAGATTGTAAATCGATTAACCAAGGGCGATCAGTCACTGACTGCGCTAAAGCTTGCCAGCTGATATCCCCTTTGCAATGAATGGTGCCTTGAATGCGCTTATCGTAGAAGTACTGGCGCACGCGATCGGGCGTCATCAAATGGTAAGCTGCGCCTTCTGGCCCTTTGGGCACAAACTGCCAAGTCACCGTCTGTTTTCCTTCATTAAAGCCTTGTTCTATTTCAGGTTTACAGGCAGTTGCTAACGCGGCTGACATGGGAATATATAAGTTGTGACCATTTTCAGTGGCAGGTTTAATATCTTTAACTGTGCCGATTTCAGCCTTTGGCGACGTAAGATCCCCATAGATGAAGTTATCCATGCTGGCATTGCCAAACTCACTCTGGGGATTAGCGAGATTTTGGTTGTACTCGGTATAAGGCACAAAACGGATATTCTTGGTTTGGGTGAGTTCGGCTTGTGGCTGACTCTCCACTAACAGTACGGTCTTTGGGATCTCGTCTAACTTCAGCACTAAGGAGCGGGTCATCAGGTGAGTGTTTTCATCAACACCGATTAGTTGCTCCAGCAGTTCCTTATCGGAGACGGTAAGCCACTCGGGGTAATCCCCTTCGGGACGCGCCTCGGCCATTTTGCCTGTTAACTGCTGAATACCAAGGTTAATGTTGTGGGTTTTGCTCTGTTTAATCACCACTTTAAAGAGTTTGGCATCCGCATCTAGGGGCTGGATTGTCAGGCTGGCATAGCCAAAGGTATAGGGCTTAGCCAGCAATTCATCCCAGGATTTATCGATGACGTTATTCGCCTCGGGGATTAGGGTGAGCTTGGCGTTGATATAGCTGATTTGACTGAGTTTAGCGGCGGTGTTATCCCAACCTGTGGCTATGATATCGGCCGAAGACTCTATATTGCGGCTGAAATTAATTGCCGAGCCAGTGCTGTGTTGCCAGAAGTTGAGATCTAGTGCTTTACCACTCTCATCAAAGGCGGTGATGTCCCCGTAACGCATATCTGCGGCAACATATTGCGGACTCATGGCATGCACAAAGCGTAGTTGCATCTCTTCGGGGGAATTGCTGCCCCAGTCGCCGATATTATCAATAATACCTTGTTGATCAGCTAATAAGGATTGGATAAATGCCTTGTCGTTAGGCTTATATTCCCGCTGCACATGGCTTATGGGGTACAGCTCTTTGTGCAGATCGTCTACATTCCGCTCGGCATCGTAGTTGTCATCGGCATGCCAAAGAATGCTCATCACATAGGGGCGATCCTTAGGTGCCATCACTATGCGTTGGGTGAAGGTTTTACCGCGCTGCTTGTCCTGTTTAAACAGCGCCATGCTCTCTAGCCAACCAGTCTTACGGTTAAGCTCGAACTTGCCATAGGCTTTAAAGCTATCTTTCTCCCCTTGTAGTACGGCGAATAACTTATCTTCACTCACTTGCTCAACCGTCCAGGTTAAGCGCTCATCCATGGGGGCGCTGACGCTATAACCCACGCGGGGTTCGAGCACCACGGGCAGGGTAGGTGACTGTTCAAACAAGGACTTAAGATTTGCCCAACGGTTAAATAGCTCGGCGATATCCTGCTCTTCTATCTTGGTGACTGGGGTGAGGCGATTGTTATCACCATTTCTCAGCTCCAGATTAAAGCCCGCTTTAATGATGGAGGTGAGTTCCCTGGCGCTATTTTTGGGATCGATATTACTGATGGGGATAGGCATGCCGTGATCGCTCAATTGCATCAGGCTCGGCTGAACGAAAAACTGTGCATTATTGGTTAATGGCGTGGTTAAGCTATCCACTTTGCCTTTTGCGTCCTGCAACTGGTAATTCAGCAGCACGCGTCCCTGCATGTTTTTCTGGGTTTCAATACCATCATTAATGCTGAGGGTCGAAATCAGCTGATATTCGCGGGCGGTGGGGATGCCAGCCGACTTGTCGGAAGCTAGATTATCGCAAGCCGTTAACCCCAGCGTGAGTGTGAGAGTGGTACAAATTACCCTGCATATCCCTATAGCCATCTGAACTCCATTGGTAACTTATGTTATTGAAATGTAAATCTATTAAGCTAAAATTTGGCGACAGTATACACAAAAAAGTCTCTAGGAATAAAAAGCTCATGCCAATCTGGGCGCAAGATCAGTCATAAGTTTACATGATGAATATCTGCCTAAGGTGAGAAAGCCGATTGCCCTGATAAGGCTTCATCCTTTACTCTTGTTAACGCCGCTAGATAACTCACAAGCTAGGGAAGATAAACCTGTGGTAGCTTGTTCAATGGAGAAAGAACGATGAGCCCACAACACAAATCCGACAGTGCAACGCCCGCCTCCCACCCTATCCCGCAGGAAGCCTTCGATTGGTACGATGAATATGCCCACGGCATTATCGATCGCCGTGAGTTTATGGCGCGCCTCGCAGGCTTAGTGGCACTGGGTTTTACCATGACCACGCTCACCGGCGCACTTATGCCTAACTACGCCTTAGCCGAGCAAGTCTCCTTTAACGATCCCAGTATTCAAGCCAGTTATGTGAAGTTTCCATCCCCAGAGGGCTATGGCGAAGGGCGCGGCTACTTAGTGATACCAAGCTCGCTGCTGATCCCTGGTAAAGAGGCGGGCGATCCTAAGACCTTAGATCCCACTAAAAAAGCCGCCGTAGTGTTAGTGGTGCACGAAAACCGCGGCCTTAATCCCTATATCGAAGATGTCGCCCGCCGCTTAGCGGCCAAGGGCTATATCGCCTTTGCCCCCGACGCCCTCTATAGCCTCGGCGGTTATCCCGGCAATGACGATGCGGGCCGCGCGATGCAAAGCAGTTTAGACCGGGCCAAAATCGAGCAGGACTTTATCGCCGCCGCCCGCTTTTTAAAGGCGCATCCCAATAGTAATGGCAAACTCGGCGCCGTCGGTTTCTGTTTTGGTGGCTATATAGTCAATATGCTCGCCGCCACCATTCCCGATGAACTCAATGCTGGTGTGCCTTTCTATGGCACCCCTGCGGCAACAGAGCTACGCAGCCGAGTGAAAGGGCCGCTGATGCTGCAATTTGCCGCCTTAGATCAACGAATTAACGATACTTGGGCCGAGTATGAAAACCAATTAAAAGCCAATAAAGCCGAGTATATTGCCTACCTCTATCCCAATGTGAATCATGGTTTCCATAATGATTCCACCGGCCGCTATGATGAGCCAACCGCCGAGCTTGCATGGGCAAGAACCTTGGATTTTTTTGGTAAATATCTACAAGGTTAGATTTTGCCGAATTGCAAAGGGGAATTTTGGGATGCGGCCTATCGGCCGAGGTGAATCAAAGTCGTGGGGCTTCACCCCCTGATTTTTTATCAAGAGTCGACCACAAGGGGAAATGCTTGTTTCCCTTTTGGAAATCCCTTGCCGAACAAGGTCCATGTCTAACCGCCAGTTTGCCCTCCCTTGCTCTGGTTCGAAACGTTGCTACGCAGCACTCACGCTAGCGAAGTTACATGCCTTAGCCCTTCATTTATAAATCAGAGCTTAGTGCTTATTCGAAAATCGCTAACCCTTTCGATGGGGCGCCCTATTCATTTAACCAAGAGTCCGAAAGCTAGCTTGGCATCTGATAGGCAGGATGCCTGAATGTCGTGAAGAGCATGGTCAATGATGTTATATACATCATCCTGACATTTTCCATTTCCCTATGGATCAGATGCACGGAAACGACCATGACCAGGCTCACTCCATCTGTTTAATAAAGTGTCTTCAATGCCCTTCAGCAACTTTGCAAGAATATGGTTTTGGGCGTTGTTGCCGAGTTATTAAGACAAAAAGAAAGCGGTTTGTCCCTCTTCTATCACACCTATCAATCTAATTGAAGATCCAATTAAAATTCAGTTAGTTGACCGTGGTCAATAAACCATAAAATCACAGTGTTATATTTTTGTTGGTGCTGTTGTGGGCTTATCCCAGACTTGTTTAACAACCGTATAAGCAGCATATAAGGGGGATGTATGAGTCAGCATATGAAGTTACCTTGGCTATTACTGGCATTATTTATTATGTCAGCAGGCTTAATGGCGGGAGCAGAGGCCGTGGCTAAGGATCAGGGCGCGAAACAGGCAGAGGTCCCGTGTAAGTGTATATGGGATAAAAATCGTAAATTTAATCCTGATAAAATTAACTATAAAGGCAATATTTGGCGTTGCAGTTTGTATTTAGACAATGGTGCCTGTAATGAGGTGGAGCTTATTGGCCCCGCCGATAATGCTGGCGAATTAAATCCGAGCCGTGTCTATAGCCTGATGAGCGATGTGCAAGCGGGTAAAGTGCGAATGGCTGATTTGTCCAAGGCCGAGCGTAAAGCTGTGCTCGACTCCCATTTAGCCGCGAGCAAGTACCCACACCAAACAACTAATATGTCCTGTGATGAGGTTAAATCACGAGCTGCGAGCACTAAGGCAAGAATACTCGAGGTGGTGACGGGCTTACATACCTGTTTGCAGGGGGAATTAAGGCAAGATTGCGACAACTTTTATCTGGACCAAAGGCGGCAGTGGGATGAATATGCCACCATGCGGACTGAACAGTTATTCCATTGCGAGTAGTGTTTTAGTTTCAATCCACAACCCTATGACATTGCTGGTTCGCTTGGTGTTGCGAATGGGCAATGTTATTGCTTATTGGATGCGGCCTATCGGCCGAGGTGAATCAAAGTCGTGGGGCTTCACCCCACACCCGACCAAAAGGGGAAAAGCGCCTGTTCCCCTTTTGGATATCCCCCGGCGTCCCTAACGGAGTTGAAAGCCCCTTGGGCATTAAGCGTCCTTATGCTAACGCGTCAGACGCTCGTCCCTGATTCGACTGACGCTATCTCGGCATCCATGCCTCGCTCACGCAACGAACGCAAATGCCCTGCGGCAACTCCGAGGGGATGGTGTATTCCTTTGGTTGTGGAGTTGTGGGCTTGCTCCTAAAAGCTAAATACTAAAATTAGTTATCACTTAACTATCTAATTTGTAATGCTAAAGTTATAGACAAGTGTACGCTATGTCGTTATCTTAGGTTTTTAACAAGGATGAAACTTAATCGTGACCACGGTTAAGTTCACTTGCATCAGGAAGATGTATCTTTATTTCGCTAGAAACGCCTCCTGAACAATATGCGATTAGCATCTAGAGCCTAGAGCCTAGAGCCTAGAGCCTAGAGCCTAGAGCCTAGAGCCTAGAGCCTATAAAAGCATTACAGCAGTGCAATCCCTTGGCTAATGGTTGTTAGCCAAGTGCGGTAGCCATGGCGGGGCTTTTGTTTTTGCGGCCTGTCGGCCGAGGTGAATCAAGGTCGTGGGACTTCACCCCCTAATTTTTAAACAAGAGTCGACCAAGAGGGGGAGCAACAGCAATTCCCTCATGCCTCTTTGTTAATAAGAGTCCTTGCCGCCCCCAACGGAGTTGAAAGCCCCTTGGACTCATTGGCAAATTTGCTATCGCTTCCGAAGGATGCGTCCCTGCACCTGCGAAAGCTAGCTCGCCATCCATGGCGAGACTCACGCAATTTGCCTATTCGCCCCGCGGCAACTCCGAGGGGATGGTGTACTCCTTCGGCTCAGGTGTTATTGGTCGATTATTAAGGCATAAAAATGTGCCTGTCCGATCTTTTCTAAAACGCTTCTCGGTATGTAAGGTCTCGATTTTTCTGCATGAAAAAATGTTGAAAACTGATCTTGATTGACACTAAGTTATTGAAATATTTTAATTATTTATTCTGGCTGTTCGAAGGTTAAGCCATTTACGGCTTGGGTTTCGTTAGAAGTCCGGGTAATACACTTTTAGCTGAATTCATCGTCATGTGAGTGGACTGCTCTTTTACTGACATACTTCAACGATTTGTATACCAATCAAAATTATAGTCTGTGAGTCTATCTAAATGGATGTAGGAACTATGAATAAAGACCTCAAAAAAGTAACTGCAAATGATCTTTCGAAGATGTACGGCAGTGCAATGGAGAACTCCATCCAACGAAATGCGACTGAGGGTGAATTCAAACGTCGTGAACTATTTTGGATTCGGTTTACTGCTATAGTCGCGATCATTTCTTTATTAATTATGGGAATTACTGCAATAGGCTCGTTTGCACTTGATTATTATAGTGTGATAACTACAAAAGAGGTTATCGTACCTAAATAGACATTCAGCTAACAAACTGTTCAAGAGGGATTCGCAACGCGTGGCGTTTTTACTATGCGTTGGTTTAAGTGATTAAGGTGGTCTGCGGCGGCTTCGGTATTGCATTGTCCACCCCTTAACAGGGCGTTATGGCAGGCCATAGAGTAGAAGACACAATGGACTTTGGAATTATTAAATGATCCACACTACGTACGGAATTTTTGACGGGGATTCATGGGAAGACCTGTGTCAAATAATTTTTAAATCAAAGTATAAAGATAAACAATACCAAGAAATGGTTGCATCTCCTGGTGATTTCGGGATCGAAGGGTTTACGAAATTAGACGGGATGGCATTTCAGTGTTATTGCCCAGATACCAACTACACTCAAAAAGAATTGTACGATAAGCAGAGAGACAAAATAACTAAAGACCTTGAGAAGCTTAGAACATATGAAAATGAAATTTCTCGTCGAATGGGTAAAACGAAAATCAAAGAGTGGGTTTTCGTTACTCCGATAATCACCGACAATAAATTGCTCCGTCACGCGCAAGCGAAGCAAGAAGAGGTTGTCAAATGGGGGCTTTCAATTATACATCCTGACTTCAAAGTTATTCTTCAAGACGCTGATTTTTTTGCAACTGAAATCAATGAAATCCTAACAGCGAAAGGAAAAAAGATTACTCTTTTTTCTGCATTAGAATTGGCAAGTCAAGCAGAAGAAAAAGATGTCTCAGAATATGAGGAGAATATCAGTAGGAAAAATAAAGTTCGCTGTACATTCAATGGAGTTTTAAATGAAGAAAAGCATCTAAAATTGAATCGCCTAACTTCAAATAAATGGCTCCAAAGTGAGCTATTCCTAAAAGATATTGAGAAAAAGGCCTCGGAAATCTACTTTCATGTGATGAGGGTAATAAACCAATATGAAAGTGAAGTAGAAGAGTTGTGTATAACTTGGCGCGGAGACGCTGAAGAATTGATATCTAAGGTTCGAGACGAATTAGCTCAAAGATTGGGAGAGGCAACTCCTACTTTAGGAGAGGCAGAGAGGTATCGGATAGCTGATCAAATGACTTCAAAGTGGATTGCATTGTGTCCGTTAGGTATTGAATGATGAATAAACTTACATTTCACAGAAAGCCTATGCCACTTATGGCTGAGCATAGACCTATCTATAAAATCACTCAACTACTATTAGTATTAAATCTCTCGTCAAGAGGAAAGCAATCTAGCTTAATTCGACTACATTTGTTCAGCTGGGTGTTGAAGGATGATAGAAGAAAAAAGATGTTGTTAGAGTCGGCGAACCAAAACCAAATTTTATTTGGAGTTTGGGGGGTTGACCCAGCGGTCAATATATCGCTTCAGTATGCTGAAGCAGAAGGACTGATTAGCAAATCTGGATTGTCATATAAGTTAACTAAAAATGGCGCTAAATACATTGCAAAAATTGATAGCGAGATAGCTTTTAAAGATGATTACTTTTTTCTTGAGACTTTAGGTTCGAAAATTACTGAAGGCATGGTGGAAAATATTATTGGGGAATGGGAATGATTGGCTTGCAGCTAGAAAAATTCAAAATAGTTCTCTATACAACTGGCGGGGAGTACGGATTTGAATGTGAATTTAAATCTGGATTAAACGTTGTGCGCGGTAATAATTCCTCAGGTAAAAGCACATTGGTTAATTCTCTTGTCTATTCACTTGGCATGGAGGAGATTCTTGGAGGAAAAGGTGAAAAGACCTTGCCTTATGCATTGAAGGAATATGTTGAAAGTGAAGAAAAGGATAAGGTAAAGATAGTATCTTCTTACGTCTATTTACAGATTTCAAATAAGAATAATGATGTTGTAACGTTAAAAAGAGCAATAAACTCGTCTGAAAAGGATACGAAACTAATTGAAGTCATACATGGGGATTATCTTTCGAAAAGTGATAAAAAATTTGATATATCTCCAAAGTATTTACATGATAAAGGCTCTGCACAGAACGCTGAATCAGGCTATTTTACATTCCTTGAAAATTTTTTAAATTTAAGCCTTCCGTTTGTTCCTGGAGCCAATGGTGGAGAAGTTAAACTCTATATTCAAACCATTTTTTCCGCTCTCCTAATTGAGCAAAAGAGAGGGTGGACTGATTACATAGCGAATACTCCCTATTACGCTATCCGTGATGTGAGAACAAAAATCGTTGAATTTATTCTGGGGTTGGATGTTTTCGAAAACGAAAGACTTAAATCAACTTTGACAACAGAGCTGGCCAATATTCAATCCAAATGGTCTGAGGAAAAGGTTAAAATTGGACTACTGGAAGAGGATCATTCTATCAGTGTGATGGGTGTTAAACGTACAGCTGATGATATTTTTGACCCGAAACTAGTCAGAATTACTAAGCAAGTTGAGGATTCTACCTTTGTTCTAAGTGATTACATTGTTGAATTGGTAAGAAAAATTGAGGCTATTGATGAGGCTGAGAAAAAACAAGAGATGATGTTGCTATCGATTTAATAGAGGCATATGAAAGTTCAAAAGCAGAGTTAGACCAGCTGGCTTCTATGCTTGATTCTGCTAATGCGGAGATTCGGCTTTCCAAAGCTAGGCTGGCTGAGTATTTATCACTTAAATCAGAAATAGAAAAAGACTTAGAAAAAATAAGATTGCTAAAAAACTCAAGGAATTTGGTGCGGAGAGTGGTTTAAGCCTTGCGCTTGATAGTTGTCCGGCTTGTCATCAACACGTAGATGATGCCTTGTTTTTAGCAGATACCCTTATACAACCGATGAGTATTGATGAAAATGTAAAGTACTTGGATAGCCAGAAAAAGATGGTATCTAGATATATTTTAGGGTTAGAAAAACAATTAGAAAATTAGAGTCACAAGCACGTGAATATTCAGAAAATGTTTCTGATAAACGTGCAGTATGCATGAGTTTTAAGAGGCAGATACGATTATCTGGCAGTGCAGAAGAGACTGATTTAAGAGTTAGGCTACAACTTGAGCTTAAAGTAGAAAACCTCTTGAAAGCGGAAAAATTCATAGATAGCTCAGTCGACAAATTAGTAAATATCAGTAATGAGCTTCGGAATGTTAAGGCCAAGTTAGCAGGCTTGCCGGAACGGAAATCATCTATTGAGGATATCAAAAAGTATAATAAATTTCAGAATCATTTCCGAAGCTATGCAAACATTTTTGGCTATAAGAGTGCGCCAACTTCAGATATAGAAATAAATAGAGACACATTATTTCCATACTTGGCAGGGCTGGAGTTGAGGGAAGTAAATACGGATATAAAATCTGATTCTTCAGCAAGTGACTTTGTGAGGCTTATCTGGGCTTATTTACTAGCAGTATATACAGCTTCAGAAGAGTTAGGCGGGAATCACCCAGGATTAGTTCTTTTGGATGAGCCAGGTCAGCATTCAATGGGAGTTACAAGTGTAAATGCACTTTTGACGACTATCTCTAAACAGCGAAATATTCAAGGCATTGTGGCTGCGTCTTTTGATGAGAGTGATGAAGTATTTGATGAGTCTGTGCTTGGAGTCAATCATCACTTAATAGAGTGCGGCTACAAGCTTTTGAAACCTGTAAGTCAGATGCCATAACAAGCGCCTGCAATCAGACCTCCGGCCACTGTCTCCTTTTGTGCAAAAAACGCACAAAAGGCGCCAGTAGCCTACGGCAGTTGAGGCGAGCATTATACGAAACCAATATGAAAGAATGGATTGATGTAAAAAAAGATTTTGAGCCAATTTTGAGCCAGAAGGTTCGTTGAGAGATATCTATATTGAAGATATCAATGAGTCCGTTTGGAATCTCTTTTTACGCAATCTACCTGATTCGGGTTATCAGTTAAGCTTTACACATGGTCAGAACGTTGTAGCTTTGCCAAAGTCTTTTGCCGAAATTAAGCAGTTGCAAGAAACTGAACCAACAACCCTTGGAATTGCTATAGAGAATGGTATTTGGATAAATTGCCATTTTTTCATAGAATCGGAAATAGAGTTAGATTTATCACCGAAAGATATTGATATCTAAAGTAAATTTGAAATCCTTGTTGGCTTTCTACACTGGCTGCATTTAGGTCTACAAAAGCCTGTAAAATTAACTCATGAAAACGCTCAAACAGAGGTTATTCTTTGTTTAAGCTAAAATCGTATAACAAAGTTTTAACGAGCCACCCATTGTTAAATTTCTAAAATTGGTAGTAAACATTATTCGGTTTGCTTTGCATGGCTAGCGAACAACACAAAATCAGCAGAAGTTCACCTATCCCCTGCGAAGTTGCTGAATGGCGTTGAAGACTATTTATTGAAAGAATGGCGCGTGACGCAGACAGGACGTCTGCGTAGCTTTCGGGGAAGGGGCGAATGGAAATTGGTGATTTTCGCGCTTATGAGCGAGAGGCTGGGACTGCCGAACTGGATGGCTTTACATTGATGTAAAGCGGAACCATCGGAAGCGATAGCAATTTATCCATAAGACCAAGGCCAGTCTCTAATGCATGTAACTTCGCTAGGGTGAGTGCTGCGTAGCAGAGTTACGAACGAGAGCCATGGATGGCGAACTGGCAGTTAAACATGGATGTTGTTCGGCAAGGACTCTTGGTAACTAAGATGCAAGAGGGGGATTGCTGTTGATCCCCTTCTTGCCCTGGTGTGGAATGGAATTCCACGACTTTGATTTTGACTTATAAATTCAAACGAAGTTTGAATCAGCTTTTCAAACCGCGTTAGCGTAAGTCCGATCCTGATTACTCAGGGTCATAGTCCAACACTGGCGCCAGCCACTTCTCCGTTTCTGCGACTGTCATCCCCTTACGCTTGGCGTAATCCTCCACCTGATCGCGGCCGATATTACTTACACCAAAATAGCGGGATTTAGGGTGGGCAAAATACCAACCCGATACCGCCGCCGTGGGGAACATGGCGTAGCTTTCGGTGATGTTCAGGTCTATGGTTTCATTCGGCTTTAACAGCTCCCACAACAGGCCCTTTTCGGTGTGATCCGGGCAGGCGGGGTAACCCGGTGCCGGACGAATACCTTTGTATTTCTCGCGGATTAAGGCTTCGTTATCCAATTGCTCATCGGCGGCATAACCCCAAAACTCCTTACGCACGCGCTCGTGCATCCGCTCGGCAAAGGCTTCGGCTAAACGGTCGGCTAAGCACTTGAGCATAATGGCATTGTAGTCGTCATGGTTGGCCTCGAAACGCGCTACATGCTCATCAATCCCATGGCCTGCGGTCACAGCAAAGCCGCCCATATAGTCGGCGACGCCGCTGTCTTTGGGCGCAACGAAGTCGGCGAGACAGAAGTTATCGTTACCGACCCGCTCAAGCTGCATCCTAAGATGATGGGTGGTCATTTCGACTTCGGTGCGTGACTCATCGGTATACAACTCAATATCATCAAAGTTGACGGTATTGGCGGGGAACAGCCCAATCACGCCCTTGGCGGTGAGCCATTTTTCCTCGATGATTTTTTTAAGCATGGCCTGACCATCGGCGAACAGTTTTTGCGCCTCAACGCCCACCACTTTGTCGGTTAAGATCTCGGGGTAATGGCCGTGTAATTCCCAGGCGCGGAAAAACGGTGTCCAGTCGATACGGTCGACTAAATCGGTTAATGGATAATCTTCAAACACTTGGCGGCCGAGCACCTTAGGTGTGAACGGGGTGTAATTGGCCCAATCGTGTTGGCAGCGGTTATCGCGCGCCGCTTCGAGTGACACTATTTCTTTGCGCTTGGCCTGGGATAAACGCTTAGTGCGCATATCATCGTACTCGGCGTAGGTTTCATCGATTGTGGCTTGGCGGGTCTCGTTATTCACCAGTTTGCTCACCATAGGCACGGCGCGGGAGGCGTCGGCAATATAGATGGCGCCATGGGGATAATGGGGCGCAATTTTGACCGCGGTATGGATTTTCGAGCAGGTCGCGCCGCCGATAATGGCGGGGATGGTTAAGCCCTCACGGTGGAAGGTTTTTACGTTGTGGACCATCTCATCTAGGCTTGGGGTGATAAGGCCGGACATGCCGATAATGTCGATATTGTGCTCTTTCACCGCCTCGAGAATCCGCTCCACCGAGACCATCACACCTAAATCGAATACCTCAAAGCCGTTACAGGCCAGCACCACGCCGACAATATTTTTGCCGATATCGTGCACGTCGCCCTTAACCGTCACCATCAAAATCTTGCCGTTAGACTGGCCTGCGACCTTTTCCTTTTCAATAAACGGATTGAGGTAGGCCACGGCCTTTTTCATCACCCGCGCCGACTTAACCACCTGCGGCAGGAACATTTTACCCGAGCCAAACAGGTCGCCGACGATATTCATGCCGTCCATCAGCGGGCCTTCGATCACATCCAGCGGACGCGATGCTCCTTGGCGGGCGGCTTCGGTATCTTCATCGATAAATTCGGTAATGCCTTTCACCAGCGCGTGGGCTAAACGTTCGTTGACTGGCCATGAGCGCCATTCTAAATCTTCTTTTTTGGCTCCTGTGGAGCCGTCACCGCGGAATTTTTCTGCAATTTCAAGTAACTGCTCAGTGTTGCTCGACCCCTCAACCGGGCAGGGCAGGTTGAGTACGACATTTTCAACCCGCTCTTTAAGCTCAGGGTCGATATCATCGTAAATCGCTAATTGGCCGGCGTTAACTATACCCATATCCATGCCGACTTTGATGGCATGGTAGAGGAATACCGCGTGGATCGCCTCACGCACTGGGTTATTACCACGGAAAGAGAACGACACGTTCGACACGCCGCCCGAGATCATCGCATGGGGCAGGGTGGCTTTAATCTCTTTAATGGCATCAATAAAATCGACGGCATAGTTGTCATGCTCATCGATACCCGTGGCGATGGCAAAAATGTTCGGGTCGAAGATGATGTCTTCTGGTGGAAAGCCGACCTTATCGACCAGCACGCGGTAGGCGCGGGTACATATCTCTATCTTGCGGGCCTTAGTGTCGGCCTGACCTTGCTCGTCGAAGGCCATGATAATGGCCGCGGCGCCGTAGCGTTTGACTAGGGTCGCCTGTTCGATAAATTTGGCTTCGCCTTCTTTGAGGGAAATCGAGTTAACTATGCCCTTGCCTTGAATGCATTTGAGGCCAGCTTCAATCACTTCCCATTTAGAGGAGTCGATCATAATAGGTACGCGGCTGATATCGGGCTCGGAGGCAATCAAGTTTAAAAACTTGTGCATGATCTCCACGCCATCGAGCATGCCTTCGTCCATGTTGATATCGATGATCTGCGCGCCGCTCTCGACCTGCTCGCGGGCGACATCGAGTGCCTGCTCAAACTTGCCTTCTTTGACAAGCTTTAAAAACTTGGCCGAGCCCGTGACGTTGGTCCGTTCACCCACGTTAACGAATAGGGTCTGGGCGTCGATAGTGAGTGGTTCCAAACCCGAAAGACGACAGGCGACGGGGATGTCGGGTAATGTTCTAGGGCTATATCTTTCAACCGCTTGACGAATAACGCGAATATGTTCAGGCGTGCTACCACAGCAACCGCCGATAATATTGAGCATGCCCTCACGTGCCCAATCTTCGATAACGTTGGCCATATCCTCAGGGGTTTCATCGTAGCCGCCAAACTCGTTTGGCAGGCCTGCGTTTGGGTGAGCCGACACATAACACTCGGCGATACGGGAGAGTTCCTCCACATAGGGACGCAGTTCTTTTGGCCCGAGTGCGCAGTTAAGGCCGATAGATAAGGGCTTGATATGGCGCAGGGAATTGTAAAAAGCTTCGGTCGTTTGGCCTGTTAATGTGCGGCCTGAGGCATCGGTAATCGTGCCCGAGATCATTATGGGTAATCTGTCGTTGGAATGCTGACCAAATAGGTCATCAAATACAGATTCAATCGCAAACAGTGCGGCCTTGGCGTTTAAGGTATCGAAAATGGTTTCAACCATAATGATATCCGCGCCGCCTTCGATCAGCGCTTTGGTGGATTCTTTGTAAGCGGTCACTAACTCATCGAAACTGACGTTACGATAACCTGGGTCGTTCACATCTGGGCTTATCGAACAAGTGCGGTTAGTGGGCCCTAACACTCCGGCGACGTAGCGCGGAATTCCCGTGGCTGCGGCGATTTCATCACAGGCCTCGCGGGCGAGGCGGGCACCCTCGCGGTTAATCTCGGCGGACAGCGACTGCATATCGTAGTCGGCCATGGCGATAGTCGTGGCGTTAAAGGTGTTGGTTTCAATAATGTCGGCACCGGCGTTTAGGTAGTCGGTGTGAATCTGTTTGATGATATGTGGCTGAGTTAAGACTAATAGATCGTTATTGCCTTTGACATCGGTATGCCAATCCTTAAAACGTTCGCCGCGATAATCCTCTTCTTCCAGTTTGTAGCCTTGGATCATAGTGCCCATGGCACCGTCTAAGATCAGAATGCGCTTGGACAACTGGTTGCGAATGTCTGCCAGTATTTGGCTGGCTCGATGGGTAGATATCGCCATAAAATGATTACCTTTACTACAGCTAAGTTGAGTCCAAAGTACGCAATCCTGTGGCAAATTGCATTTTATTATTGGATGTCGGGCGTTTTGTTTTGGACATTTAAACGTATAGACGTCCATAATACGCGACATCGGATTGTCAGGGCAAGATGAAAGTCAAAGTCAAAGTCAAAGTCAAAGTCATTAGAATCGAGAATCGAGAATCTAGAATCTAGGCCCTAGGCATTAGCTTTGGTTCCTAGCACCTAGGCCCTAGGCTTTAGCACTTAAGTTTTTAAAGGCAGATATGAGACAAGTTCGCTTATTACTGTTGCGCCACGGTGAGTGCGAAGGTGGCTCCATTTTACGGGGGCGTGTGGATGTGCCGCTGAGCGCAAAGGGGTGGCAACAAATGTCGGCGGCCGCAGAGGCACAGCCGGGAATTCGCCATGGGATTTATAGCTCAACCTCGCGGCGCTGCGCCGAATTTGCTAAGGCATTTGCCGGCTCTGTGGTCGTGAAGGATCAGCATTTGAATGTCCCTAACCCCTTGAGCGTCACCTTGCTTGATAGCTTGCAGGAACTCGATTTTGGAGATTGGGATGGGCGTACATTCGAGGAGCTATACCAGCAAGAGGGTGAACGGTTAGCGGCCTATTGGCAAAATCCATGGTTAGCACCGCCACCCCAAGGGGAATCCATGGCGAGTTTTGAGCAGAGGGTTAATGCTGCCATCGAGGGCATTTTGGACCAAGCCTTTGCTCAAATGATACAGGATAATCAAGCTGCCCCTACTGAGTTAAGCAAAATGCTAAGCGTCGAATCGAGTGCCGCCCAAACGGCCACTATTTGGGTCATTAGCCATGGTGGTGTGCTCCGTCATTTAATGGCAAGGGCGCTTGGCGCGGTGCAGGTGCAGGGTTTTTATAGCCAATTGACACTGCCAGAGGCCGCTGTGGTTGGCATCAATGTGCTCGAAGATGCGTTCGGTGAGCGTTATTGGCGTTTAGACTGGCCCGGTGCCATGTCAAGGTGTACTTGATGTGGGAGATCCTGTTAGCACAATCAATATCAGCGTTTTATCATTTAAACGGCATTGCCTTACAAGCTAGATATAGGATAATGCATTTTCTTGATGTTTCTGCTTAAGCAGAAATATCGCAGCAATAGGTGTTGGGAATCTACCCTTGGATATTTTGCTACTGCGCCGTATGGTGAAAAAGGCAGATATTCCATGCGTATATCAACCCATACATAATAGGGAATCGGGGCGCTCTGTCAGCCAGCCCGAACTGTACCCGCAACTGTGAGTAGTAAAAGAAGAACCTAAAGCCTTCTTCCCCTACAAGTCAGGAGACCTGCCTATTGCTGTTATCGCTGCGTGCAGCTTTAGTTCTCGAGCGGGTAACTCGAGGGAGCAGAATATGATGATCAATATATCGGCCTTTTGGGCAACGGTTTGTTTTTACGCGGGGGTTTTGTCTCAGTGAAGCCGTCCCAATTACAGCCAATGAAAACCTCTATCCCAGATACCGCACTCAAGGTGAGTGATTTGAGCTGGGTTATCGAGGGTAAAACCATTCTCGCGGATATTAATTTTGCTTTGCAAACTGGCCAGATGCTGGGGCTTATTGGCCCCAACGGTGCGGGCAAGTCGAGTCTGCTGCGTTGTATTTACCGTTTTGTGCGCCCAACCCATGGCAGTATTAGCCTTTTTAATCAAAATATTGAGCAGCTATCGCCCAAGACTTTCGCCTGCAAAGTTGCCGTTGTACAGCAGGATACGCCCCATTATTTTGATATGACGACCGAGCAATTGGTGGCGATGGGATTAACGCCCCATAAGGGCATGTTCGATACCAATTCTAGCTGTGACAGGCAAAGGATTGCTAAGGCTCTGGAAAAGGTGGGTCTAAGCCACAAACTACACCAACAGTATGAGCGTTTGTCCGGCGGCGAAAAACAGCGAGCCCTGATCGCACGCGCCATAGTCCAACAACCACAATTGCTCATTTTGGATGAGCCAACCAATCATCTAGATGTGCGTTATCAGATCCAAATCCTTGAATTAGTAAGGAGCCTTGGCATTAGCGTAATAGCCTCAATTCATGATCTCAATTTAGCCAGTGCCCTGTGTGACCGTTTGTTATTGCTCGATAAGGGGGCTGTGAGTGCTATTGGCACGCCGACCGAGGTGTTAACCGAGGCGCGTATCGGCGATGTCTTTGGTGTCTGCGCGCAGGTATCGCGTCATCCTCAACATGGCAATCCTTTGATCAGTTACTTCTATGGTTACCAAAAGCAGCAGATCTTACACGAGTCGCAACTCCCCGAACTCTACCCCTGCGGACTTAAGGGGGATGAATGAAACAGGCAATGACGCATATGCTCGGCAATATGATGAATCGTATTTTAACACCGTTAACTCAACAGCAATGGTTGATCCTAGGATTAGTGATCCTAGGGATATTAACGCCAATAGCCGCGGCGAGTTTTGGGGCGGCAACTATTAGTTTTTTAGATGTATTACATGTGGTTATCAGTAAGTTATCCCAGAGTTTTGACACGCTAAACACAACGAATGCGAATGGCATCACCGAGCGCATTGTGATGGAGCTCAGGCTGCCACGGATTTTGCTCGCCTTTGTGGCGGGGGCGGGTCTATCCCTTGCGGGGAGTGTGCTGCAAACTGTGACCCGCAATCCACTGGCCGATCCCTATTTATTCGGTATTAGCTCAGGCGCCTCCTTTGGGGCGGTCGTTATGCTCACCCTGTTCACAGGATCAGGTTTATTTGAGAGCGCCGGGGTTGTCGCCAATGCGGGGATCTTCAGTGGTTCGGGGGTATTTGCAGGTTTACTCTGGTTTAGCTTGCCCTTTGGCGCCTTTATTGGTGCCAGTTTATCTGTGCTGATTGTACTTGCCTTGTCTGGACTTGGGCTTAACAGTCAAGTGGAGCGTATGCTGCTTTCCGGTGTGGCGACCTCTTTTATGTTTGGCGCCTTGACGAGTTTGTTATTGTATTTTGCTAGCCCGCAGGCAACGGCATCGGTGCTTTTTTGGAGTTTAGGCAGTTTTGCGAAGGCCAGTTGGCCGCTGTTGATTTTGCCTACTTTAGTCGTCGGCGCGAGTCTGTTGATTATTTTAGGGATGAAACGGCAGATTATGGCATTACAGGCCGGGGATGAAACCGCCCATACCTTGGGGGTAAACGTGCCCAAACTGCGGCTCAATATGTTGCTGCTTTGCTCTTTGATTACGGCGATTTTAGTCGCGACCTGTGGCGGTATTGGCTTTGTGGGATTGATGATCCCCCACACGGTACGATTACTATTTCCTGGACAGCAGCCCATAGTGCTAACCGCGTTGGTGGGGGGATTATTTATGGTGTGGATAGATGTACTCGCCCGCTGTTTGCTCGGTAATCAAGAGTTACCCGTGGGGATTATCACCGCCGCCCTCGGGAGTTTCTTCTTTTTGCTTATCCTGCGTCGGCGTAAAGTGGCCATGTAATTTAATGCTTAAGACGTATGGAAAATTGGCGTGGGATGCGTCGTAGTGATTCAATTTGGATTTAGCAAGTGGAGTGTAAATGCCTCAATCAGCCGTTTCGTTTCAAATAAACCCTGTGAGCAAAGTACAAGATCAGACGATTCAACAGAAAATAGATCTTAAGACTAAGCCACCCGGCTCCCTTGGGCTGCTCGAATCCTTGGCATTGCAAATTGCTCGTATACAGGGCGCAGAGCAGCCACAAACTGATGTGCTAAAAATAGTCCATCCTACTCTGTTAGTGTTTGCGGGTGATCATGGCATTGCGGCAGAAGGTGTGTCGATTGCGCCCAGCGAAGTGACCCGCCAAATGGTGCAAAACTTTGCCCATGGCGGTGCGGCGATCAATGTGTTCTGCCGTCAGGTGGGGTTTAAGCTCGAAGTCATTGACTGCGGTATTTTAACGCCGGTTGAAGGTGTTGAAGGCATTATCGATCAACGTCTTGGCGCAGGGACTGGCGCTATTCACTTAGAACCCGCTATGGCGCTTGAAACCGTGGATAAAGGGTTTGCCATGGCGCGGGACTTAATTGAACGCCACCACCAGAGCGGGTGTAATCTGGTCGCCTTTGGCGAGATGGGCATAGGTAACACCTCTGCAGCATCTGCAATTATGGCGGCAATCATGCAGCTTGATGTGGTTGAGTGCGTTGGCTGTGGCACGGGCATCAACAGTGAAACCCTAGAACGTAAGTTGATGTTAGTTGAGTTGGCCCTGTTACAACATCAAAGCGCCTTAACGGGTCCAAGGGCCGTGTTAGCCTGCCTCGGTGGATTCGAAATAGTGCAGATGACAGGGGCCATGCTGGCCGCCGCCGAACGTAATATGTTGGTGGTTGTGGATGGTTTTATCGCCACAGCGGCGGCATTAGTCGCAGTACAAATTGCCCCCAATGTGCGTGATTATTTAATTTTCGCCCATCAGTCCGAGGAACAGGGACACCAGCGCATGTTGGCCTTTTTGCAGGCAAAGCCCCTGTTGTCCCTTGGCCTTAGATTAGGTGAGGGGACTGGCGCCGCCTTGGCATTACCGCTGATCCAAGCCGCAGTAAATTTTTACAATGAAATGGCGAGTTTTAGTGATGCAGGTATTGAGGCTGTTGTATGATGTGTGCCAGCTAAGTCGCTTATTTTAAAATAATAACTTTTAGCCAACCGTTTTAATCTTAAACCTTGCAGCAAGTGTTAATTCACTAAGGATGCTTTATGTCAGAACGCGAAAGCTGGCACAAAGAGATAGATTTATTTTTAGTTGCCATGGGTTATTTTACCCGCATTCCTATGCCCAAATGGGTGGAGGTCGATGCGGATAAATTAAACAAGGCTAGTCGTTATTTTGGTTTAGTCGGTTTGTTGGTCGGCCTGTTAAGCGCCATCGTATTTTGGCTGACGCAGAACTGGTTGCCTGCAGGGGTGTCTGTGCTCCTAGCTATGGTGACCGGTGTCTTACTCACCGGCGGATTCCACGAGGATGGATTGGCCGATACTTTCGATGGCTTTGGCGGGGGCTGGACGGCCGAAGACAAGCTACGCATCATGAAAGACTCGCGCCTTGGTAGCTATGGTGCTCTGGCCTTGATGTTAGTGTTGTTGCTTAAATGGCAAATGTTGGTTGAGTTGGCGCTATATGACCCTGTGGTCGCGGGCTCGGCACTGATTGTGGCGCATACTGTGAGTCGCGTGGTCGCCGCCAGTATTATCTTTACTGAAAAGTATGTGCGTGACGATGAGACCAGCAAGTCTAAACCATTATCGCAACATCAAGGAATTAACGAGTTATTTATTCTCGTCGCCAGTGGTGTGCTAGTGCTGCTTTTCCTTAAGGGCTTAGCCGCACTGTCCCTATTATTAGTGATGATAGGTTTACGTCGATTGTTTGTGGTTATTTTTAGGCGTCAGATTGGTGGTTATACGGGAGATACCTTAGGTGCTGCGCAGCAAATAGCTGAAATAGTGTGTTATTTTGTGCTGTTAGTCGTGGGTAGCATTCTGTGATCCACTTAGTCCTAGGCGGTGCCCGTAGTGGCAAGAGCCGCTATGGTGAATCCCTTGTGCGCCAATACACTGCGCTGGGGTTCGATGCCTGTTATGTGGCGACGGCGCAGGCATTGGATGCTGAAATGGCAACGCGCATCGCAATGCATCAAGAGGAACGCTTAGGCGATGATATCGAGTGGCAACTCTTCGAGGAGCCACTCGCCCTAACGGCACTGCTAAAACGATTAGCAAGGCCGGGGAGGGTTATTTTAGTCGATTGTTTAACCCTTTGGTTAACCAATCAATTACTCGCCTCTACTGCCAAGATGGATGAACCCGCACCGACCGAGTGGCATGCTGCAACGGACTTCGCGACAGACTTTGCAACCTCAAACTCCGGTAATGACGCGCTGGCGAATTGGTCAGTAGAGAAAGCCGCTTTCATCGATTCCCTTGCCGAACTCGAAGGGGTGGTGATTTTGATCGGCAATGAAGTCGGCTCTGGCATAGTGCCCTTAGGCGAGTTAAGCCGGCAATTTGTTGACGAGGCGGGTTGGCTCAATCAAGCCGTGGCAGCCTTAGCCGACAATGTCACCCTAGTAGTGGCGGGTTTACCCTTAGCATTAAAGCCCATTTAGCATTTAAAGGCAGTATAGACTTGGCTGAGGTGAGCTAAGCCAATCTGGCTGTTCGGTTAATATTCGTCAACGAGAATCAGTTGTTAATCTATGTCCTCTCCCAACCCTGACAAAGCCTGTACCGATGCACTTAATCAACTGGCCCAACACCGCGCTAAGGTGCTGATGGTGCAGGGCACAACCTCGGATGCGGGCAAAAGTACCCTAGTGGCCGGTATTTGTCGTCTGTTTGCCCGTGAGCAAGTGAATGTTGCGCCCTTTAAGCCGCAAAATATGGCGCTTAATAGCGCAGTGACAATCGATGGCGGCGAGATAGGCCGCGCACAGGCATTGCAAGCTGCGGCCTGTTACCTCGCGCCCCATACGGATTTTAATCCTATTCTGCTTAAGCCGAGTTCGGACACGGGGGCGCAGATTATTGTTCAAGGGAAAGCGTTAACGACACTGGAAGCCTCGGCCTTTTTTTGGCCCTAAATCTAAAGATTATAAAGCGATGGCACTCGGGGCTGTGCTTGACTCCTTCGAGCGATTGACGGCTCAGTATCAAACCATTGTGGTTGAAGGTGCGGGCAGCCCGGCCGAAATCAATTTGCGCGAGGGCGATATTGCCAATATGGGGTTTGCCGAAGCCGTGGATTGCCCTGTGATCATCATTGCCGATATCGATAAGGGCGGGGTATTTGCCCATTTAGTCGGAACCCTAGCCCTGTTATCTGAGTCGGAACAGGCGCGGGTAAAGGGCTTTGTGATCAATCGTTTTCGAGGCGATATTAGCCTATTGCAACCAGGGATTGATTGGTTAGAAGCCTATACCAAAAAGCCCGTGTTAGGCGTGCTGCCCTATCTGCAGGATCTGCATTTGGATGCCGAAGATGCCCTAATCAACACGCCGACTAAAGGCGCTAACAGCCGTTTAACAGTGCGGGTATTGGTCTACCCTAGGATCAGCAATCATACTGATTTTGATCCGCTGCGGCTGCATCCCGATATTGATTTTGACTATGTGTCATTGCAAACCTTGGCTGCGGATCCCGTGGCTCATTTGCCTGCCGCCGATTTATTGATCCTGCCAGGCAGTAAGAATGTGCGCGCCGATTTGGCCTTTTTACGCCAACAAGGTTGGGATAAAGAGATCGCAAAACACCTGCGCTATGGTGGCAAAGTGTTAGGTATTTGCGGTGGTTATCAAATGCTTGGGCAGAGTATTGCTGACCCCTTAGGCATAGAAGATCGCGCGGGCGACACAGCTGGGCTCGGTTACTTGCCGCTGAGCACCGAACTTAAGGCCGAAAAGCAGTTGTGGCGGATGAGTGGTAAGCTAAATTTGCTTGGACAAAGTGCTGCCGTGCAGGGGTATGAAATCCACTGCGGCGAGTCACGTTATCTTGCACCAGTGCTAGAACAGAAGAATACACCCTTGCGGTTAATCCCTGAATCGACAACCTTACATGAACCTGCGATCGGTTTTGCCGATGGGATAGTCAGCGAAGATGGACACATTTTGGGGACCTATTTGCATGGGCTATTTGATAGCCCGGATGCCTGTCAGTTACTTCTGCAATGGGCGGGATTAAACGATGCTAAGGCAATTGATATCAATCAGATACGTGAGCAGCAACTGGACCGCTTAGCCGATGTGCTTGCCGAGCATTTGGATATACATACATTGCACGCCATTTTGGCTGGCGATATTTAGCCGTTTTTAAACAGTAGAGCGAAAATAACAGCATGACGGAACAGAATAAGGAACAAACGCAACTTAAGGCCGAACGCCACAGGGCGCGCCAACAGAAATTAAAGGCGGGTGTTGATGCCAAAATCGCCGCCGCCCAGGACGAAAAGGGCATATTGTTAGTCCTTACGGGCAATGGCAAAGGCAAGTCGACCTCAGGTTTTGGTACGGTTGCCCGCGCCGTTGGCCATGGGAAAAAAGCCGCAGTGGTACAGTTTATCAAGGGCACTTGGGAGTGTGGCGAGCGTAATTTACTCGAAAGTGCAGGGGTCGAATTTCATGTGATGGGTACAGGTTTTACCTGGGAAACCCAAGATAAAGAAAAAGATACCGCCGCAGCCGAGCTTGCGTGGGAAGCCGCCGAAAAACTGCTGCAAGACGAATCTATCGATTGCCTTATGCTCGATGAGCTGACCTATATGGTGAGTTACCATTATTTGGATGTGGAGCGAGTACTCAGCGCACTTAAAAATCGTCCGCCCATGCAACATGTGATCATCACAGGCCGCGCTTGCCATCGCGCCATTATCGAATTGGCCGATACTGTCAGTGAAGTACAACCGATAAAACATGCCTTCGAAGCTGGCATAAAAGCGCAGCAAGGATTTGATTATTAGGGTGAGCGGGCGAGTTGGTCTTGCGAATGTGTTACGCCGCACCGCGAGTCAAATCGGGCATTTAGGGCTGTTGTTTCAGGGATAAATCCGTTAGCGTTCTAGCGACAGCTTTAGTGGCATAAGTAACTCAAGGATGATGCGATGAATAAACGTATTGTGATCTGTGCCGATGGCACTTGGAATCGACCCGAGAAAGACCTTAAGGTCGATTTCCCTACCAATGTGCTGCGCCTCGCGCGGGCGATAAGCCCGATTGCCGACGACGGTAAACCTCAGCAAGTGTTTTATGATTGGGGGGTTGGCTCCTATTACGATGAGGTAATTGGCGGCGCAACGGGGCGAGGGCTACATAAAAACATCATGGATGGTTACCGCTACATAGTGCAAAACTACTCCCCCGGCGATGAGATTTATCTGTTTGGCTTTAGTCGTGGAGCCTACACAGTGCGCTGTCTGTGTGGCTTAATCAATAATTGCGGCATACTCAAGCGCCCCGATGCCCGGCTTATCCAGCAGGCTTTTGATCACTACAAAAAAAGTAGTGCACCATTTGCCCCAAGCGGCGATAAATCCCTTGAGTTTAGGCAAAAGCATAGCCATGAGTCGCGGGAGATAAAGTTTGTCGGGGTGTGGGACACGGTTGGCGCTATGGGTATTCCGCTCTCATTTTTAGGTTTTTTCGAGGATAAAGACGAATTCTACGACACTAAAATCGGCCGTAATGTGCGCGTTGCACGCCATGCCTTAGCCCTAGATGAACATCGCAGTGACTTTGAACCGACCATCTGGCAAGTGCGTGAAAATATGGATATGCAGCAGGTGTGGTTTGTGGGCGCCCATAGCAATATTGGTGGTAGCTATAAACCCGATAGGGATGGTTCCCTGTTGTCGGACAACGCGCTTCTGTGGATGATAAATGAAGCACAGCGATTTAACTTAGGCCTTGAGCCCCATTTGAAGGCGAGCCTGCATCCCAACCCTTTGGCGACGCTACATGATTCACGGCGTAATTTTTATCGCATAAAGCAGGCCTATTTACGTCCACTCGATCCTAGTAAAGCGCCTATATTATTGCATCGCTCGGTAAAAGTTCGTTGGGAGCAAGATCCCCAATATCGGCCCAAAAATTTGCAAGCCTACTTGGATCGCTATGGCTGGCCGACTGAGCTGATAAATTAAATAGTTAAGGAATAATATGTATAAACAAGGTGCTATTGGACTGTTTTTAGGACTATGTCTGTTCTGTTCGAGCAATGTGTTGGCCCAGCCAGCTAAACGCATTGTTGCTCTCTCGCCCCATGCGGTTGAAATGCTATACGCCATCGGCGCAGGGGATGCCATACTGGCCACGACCGATTTTGCCGATTATCCCGAGGCTGCCAAGCACATTCCCCGTATTGGCGGTTATTACGGTATTCAGATAGAACGAGTGCTGGAACTTAATCCCGATCTTATCGTCGTGTGGGATTCGGGCAATAAGGACGAAGATATTCAGCAATTGAAGACGCTGGGCTTTAATCTTTATGCTAGCGATCCCAAAACCTTAGAAGGGGTTGCAAAGGAGCTTGAGGAGTTAGGCCAATTAACGGGCCATATTGAAGAGGCGAGGGAAGCCGCTGCGGCTTATCGTGCGCAGCTTATGGCATTACGCCTTGAAAATGCTAAAAAAACTGAGCCTAAAGTGTTTTACCAACTCTGGTCGACACCTTTGATGACTGTCTCTAAAAACAGTTGGATCCAGCAGATAATCGATGTGTGCCATGGGCAAAATGTGTTTTATGCTGCCGATAGTGATTACCCACAGGTGAGTTTAGAAAATGTGTTACTGACAATGCCCGAGGTGATTTTGCAAAGCCAAGAGGAAGGCAATGTGAAGGGAATTGATTGGAGTCAATGGCCAGAGATCCCAGCGGTTAAAAAACAACAGATCTTTCAAATTAATGCCGATTTATTACACCGCGCGACCCCTAGGGCCTTACTCGGTGTTCAAGCCCTATGTAATGCCTTGGATAGTGCGCGTTAACCTCGCCTTGTAGGCTTTTTTACTTTTGGCAAAACCGCCGAGAGAATAGATAACTCACAATATGAATAAAAATAAGGACACCCTATGAATACCCTATTAATCTGCTTATTTATCGCCATGTTATTGCCCTATCTCGCTAAGGGCCCCGTCGCTTGGGCAATGGCAAAGGCGGGCGGCTATGACAATAACCACCCTCGCACTCAACAGGCGCAGTTAACCGGGTTTGGTGCTCGCGCCTTAGCGGGGCATCAAAATGCCTTCGAGTCGCTGTTGGTGTTTGGTCTCGCCGTATTGGTGGTTATCGCTACGGGCAAAGTAGATCCCACCGCCGAGTGGCTCGCGATCACCCATGTCGCGGCACGTTTTGTGTACCACATTTTGTACCTTGCGAATAAGGGCACCCTAAGATCCCTTTCATGGTTTGTTGCCATCTTCAGTGCCTTTGGTATTTTCTTTCGGGCATTTTAAACGTCAAAAAAACAAATTGCTGATTTTATCGCCAGTATTCTGACATTAGTTAAGCTAAGCATGATTTATTGGCGTCCAATAAACTCCGTCAAATAAGGCTACTTTTAATGTCTTTAGTATTGGTTTTTGGCACCTTGAGGGTTGATTCGTTTTGAAATAGCTAAAGTGATGATGTATAAGGATTTTGGTTTTATGTATCCTATTGAAATTAGTTGTTTATTTGACGATTTCAAGCCAGTAAATTGACAGTTTTCTTTACTAAAAACCTCAGCTATAGTCACCTGGTTGATACACTTGTTGAGGTTTAGATATCATGTTACGTCCGCTGATCTTCGGTTTAGTTGCTTCTGCATCTTGGTTTATTTACCAGGATGTTTCTGCTTACTTTGGCGTTGAAACAATTGATAAGTCATTTATTGCAACCGTGCAGCATAAGGTTGAAGAACGCAAAGCCAAGGCTGCCCGTGAGCAGTATGCCCAGCAAGCAAAGATAAATGTTGTAGATTGCAGCATCACAAAGACATGTACTAACTGAGTCGTATTGCTAACCCGTTAAAGAGACCAAGTGATTCGATGGTCGCTCTTTAGGAGCTTTAGGAGCTAGAGCTTTAGGTGGGAGGCGCAGTTAGCGTGACTTGTGTTTAAAAATGTATAGCGTTTAAAAAAGCATAGCGTTTAAAAAGGCGTAGATCTGTCTACCTTAAGGGAACCTATGCCCAATTCAATTGGAACAGTGATGGCCGCATTATTGTACCGCATAGCCTTTGCCTGTTAAGCAGGTGGCATTGGCTTTTCAAATTCTACGGCGGCAGGTGTTGGTGTAGCTTGTGACTGTTGGGCTTGGGCCTTCGCGGCATTTCTCTCGGCGCGGCGATTACTCGATCTTTGTCCTACCAATCCAACGACGGCACCCGCAGCGCGGCAGCACTCTTATCATTATCTGTCATGGCCGCGGCACCAGAGGCAATGGCCGTCCCTTTTAGCACTCCGCCCCTTTGTTTTTCTGTTGCTGCCGCCGTCGCCATGGTGGGAGCCTAGCCTGTTTGTGTGATTACCCATGCAATGCAAGCTTCTTCATCTGCTTTTTGTGTTTCTGGTGTTTGTCCCTGTGCAGGGTAAACATATTGAGCACCGTAGCAAATTGGGCTGATAGTGACAGCAGTGATAACGGCGAAGGATAAAAAGCTGAATTAAGCCATTCGACAGATCTAGCGCACTCGAGCAATGAGTCTAGTCGTTTTAAGCTAATGTTGGTGGCAATTTGGTCAGCCTAGAGGTAAAGAGCTTAAGAGCGGCTAAGCCTCGGACGGTCGCTTCCATGATAGCTCTTCATTGAGTTAATCCCTGTGTACATCAGATAACCATTTTTACCAAAATTTATGGCTGTCCGCTCTTTTCTCGACTCTTTTCTCCTATGGCTCCATTTGGCCCTAAAATACAAAACGCCTGATGAGTCTCATCGGGCGTTTTAGGTGGAACTAAGTGTCAACTTATTTCAATACTAGACACTCTAAATTAATTACATCTAAGGCGTTTAGTGTAGATTAGTTAGTAAGTTTCATAGGAGAAGTACCAACCATTTGATAGTGGCATATCAAAATAATAGCGTTTCATCTTATCTCTTATGCTAGCTTTATCAGTTTTATCATCATATAATTTTGGGTTTTTTAGGTTGAAGTTTAAATAGAATACGGTGGCTGTATTAAAAAAACCCTCACCAAAATAAATGAGTTGTAATCGACATTCTCCATCTCTCCGATTAATATAAATAGAATCTCTTTCTAGTTGTTTTAAATTATTAGCTATAATTGGGTGTTTCTTATCGTTGCTGGTAATCTCTACGATTTCGCCACTGGCAAGATCCTCAAATTGAGAACACGATTGCTTTGCTAGCTCATTATACAGAACCGAATTATCATAATAATGTTTTATAACTTCATCATCTGTAACATTACGATGTGAACAACCTGATATTATCAATAAAATTAGCAATAACATTTTTTTCATGAAAATACCTCTAAACTCAGTTAATGTCTTTTAGTTGCAACATACCAACAAAATCTCACTGTACCACTTTGCACTAAACACCATGCTTCTCCTCCTGAAGGTCCGCTTCCTAAATATCCGCCACTATTACCCAAATCACCAGAACCCTCACCACCGCCAGAACCAATATTTGATCCTGAGTCATTCGCTTCTTCAGCTACTTCTGGATATGAGTCAATAGATTCATCATCTAAACAGCTTAATAAATTAGAATCATTTTGATTCTTATCAAAAACTTCATCGTGATATTTGATACCTCTCATGACTTCTTCTGGGTCACCAGAATTATCACCAGTGTTCAATACAAAGTTTACCCCGCCTTTAAACCAGCTACCGTCAATACCGTGTTGACCTTGTGCGGCTGCGGAAAAACTTAAAATGTAATCAGTTGACATGCCCATTGCTCTTAAATTTGCACCATATAAAAAGTTACCCATAGACGAACTACCTACAAAATCGGTGTTTTGAGCATGAGTTAAATCTAAAGCGCCACCATATTTATGCATCACGTAAGCACGAGCAAAAACAGCAGCAGCAATATCATGTGGAAATGCTTGGTCCATTTTTTGAGACCATGCTTTTGATGTTCTTAATAAATTGTTCACATTTAATGGGGTGTTTCCAGTTTGAGTAACAGGAGCCGTGGTTGGTGGTCTATTACCATCATTACACTGTGCGGCTTCTCCAATGCTACTGGTGCTAATTGCAGTTGATAAGCTAGAGGAGACCGCCTGCATTTGAAATGACGTTGAATTTAATTGAATTCTAGGTTCTACAGGATCTCTTGGAGCTTTACTTTTTACAGTCTGTAGGCCTATATATATAGTTGTACTGCCTGTAGTTATATTTTCATCATGAATAACAGTATATGTGTAATCTACGAGTGAAGTTAATGGTTGTAAAGAAATTGAAATGTCTGAGCTATATATATTGTTTAGTTTTTTTGCTATTACAAATTGATTGGCTGCAAAACTTATATCCTCAGCCAAAATGATAGTGCCAGAACTGTTTTTAATTTTTATTCGATAGGCACCATCTTTTTTTATACTTGAGTCAGCCACAAAGTATGTATCATTTAAATTGACATTTTTTATATTTACACAAGCAGTTTCTCTATACGCACTTACCTTTTTTGTGGTATTAGGTAAGACATCATCACAAGCATTAGCAGAAGCTATATTTCCCAAAAAAATTAATACACCAATAGGTACAGTGTACTTGCGAATCAATTTTTTAAATATAAATAATTGAGATTCATGATATTTCCTTTATCCATGATTTTGAAGCTGAAAACTATACACATCAAGATTAAAAAACTCAAACAAAATTCAACATATATCACACATGTTGGTTTCTTTTGCACTAATAAAAATTGCAAAAGATCGGGTATGCATAACTAAGTTCAGATAAGCAGCCAACACAAAGCTAACGTAATACAGCTTGGGCAATGGATTAGGGATGAGCAAGATTGCAAGTCAAATACCCCAATACTCTTAGGTTATTGGGGTATTTTTTAAGTCGTTACTTCTGTGTTGCGCGGTAGTGGTCGAAGTTCTCAATATAATCTTCCAGATTGGCGTCGAGCATCTCTTTATAGCGCTCCATATAATAGTCCATCATTTCCTGCTTTTTGGACTGCATTTGCTCCTTGCTTTCAAAACTGGTGGAGCCAAACCAAGCGTTGTAGCGGGCGACGGCCCACATAAAGGAAGCGCTGACCTCACCGGTTTGGATCTCGGTGTTCTGGTTTTGCTGGTTCGCTAGCTTAATGATCTCAGTTGCGCGGGCGTAAAAGGCTTTTTCGTTATCAGACATCAGCAATTCCTGTTGTTGGGCAAAGTGGCTAAATAAAACGGGCGTGGTTTGCTTTCGCCCTTTGGGTTATTGCCACTTACCCTAAGATATTTTGCGGCCAAGGGACAGTCGCACATCTCACAGAATGCGTTGATATCACGCCAAAATAATGCGCCGAAACTCAATTTGGGATAGGTGTAACACTTTTCAGCGAGTAGCAAAACTCCACATGGTTTGGATGAGCCCGTCAGACACCTCAAAAACAACCATCACTTCAATCGGTTCATCCTTAATGCTTTATACAACGTCTTAATTCCAGCAGGGAGCTGTGTACTAGGGAGGTTAAAAATAAAGCCGCAGATGCGGCTTTAGGGTAGTTGTGCTGATTTAAAACTGGCTAGAGAAATTTGGTTTACTCAATTACTTATTTAACTTGCCAATCAATGGTTTCGCCTGCACGAATAGGCACTACGTTAGTGTCGCCCAACGGGTAAGTCGCGGGGACATTCCATGGAGTTTTCACCAGTGTGATGGTATCGCTATTGCGTGGCAGGTTGTAAAAATCCGGGCCGTTAAAGCTGGCAAAGGCTTCGAGTTTATCTAGCGCATTGACCGACTCAAACGCTTCGACATAGAGCTCAATGGCGGCGTGGGCGGTATAAGAGCCCGCGCAGCCACAGGCGGCTTCTTTTTTATCTTTGGCGTGGGGCGCCGAATCTGTGCCGAGGAAGAACTTTTTATTGCCGCTTGCCGCAGCCGCTAAAAGGGCTTGCTGGTGGGTATTACGTTTTAAAATCGGTAGGCAGTAGAAATGTGGGCGAATACCGCCAGCCAGCATGTGATTGCGGTTATACAGCAAGTGGTGGGCCGTGATGGTTGCGGCCACATTGTCAGAGGCTTGGGTAACAAAATCCACCGCATCTTTGGTGGTGATATGTTCAAGCACGATTTTAAGCTCGGGGAAATCGACGACAATTTTGCTTAAGGTCTTTTCGATAAAGACGCGCTCGCGGTCGAAAATATCAATCGCTGAATCTGTGACTTCACCGTGCACTAGGAACAACATGCCTACTTCTTGCATGGCTTTGAGGGCTGGGTAGATTTTTTTGAGATCGGTCACGCCGGAATCTGAGTTAGTCGTCGCGCCCGCGGGGTAGAGTTTAGCGGCGACAATTTTACCCGAGGCTTTGGCTTTGCGGATTTCATCTGGACTAGTTTTGTCGGTTAAATACAACACCATCAAAGGTTCAAACTGTGAGCCCGCTGGCACCTGCGCTTTAATGCGATCGTAATAGGCCAGTGCGGTTTCGGTATCGATAGCGGGGGGCACTAAGTTTGGCATCACGATAGCGCGGCCCATATAGCGGCTGATGTCGCGCACTGTATCTTTAAGCTGGGCGCCATCCCTTAAATGAATATGCCAGTCGTCTGGACGAGTGATTGTTATTGTAGTCATAGGGTTTTGTCTTCTGATCGTTTTTGCTGCGAGGGTGGCGGGATCTTATGTGGCAAGGATTTTACTGTAAAGGGAAACTCGACGGTTTCGGCTAATAAATCTAGGTTCTAGATTCTAAGTCCAACTCTCCTCAATCGGACACTTTTCAATAAACTGCCGCGGACACTTTTGAGGTTAAGTCCCTGTGTCCGCGGACACTTTGTCGTTAAAAATTAGTTAATTTATTTAAAAACAATTAGTTAACTTATTTGGCATAGGCTTTGCTATTTCCATCACATAGATTACCAATAGTGTCCGCTTGATTTTGCTGACACAGATGATCCAGACAGGGAAGCGAGTAACAATATGATAAAAGATACCAGCGGCCAAGATACCCTCCTTGTGCCATCGACCACTAAACGCCTCAAATTACCCATGATCATTGCTGGCTGTACTTTATTAGTCAGTGCCTTAGTGTGGGCAAGTTTTGGAACCGATAGTGTGAGTAAATCCTTAAGCCGTAGCGATATCACCACGGCGACGCTCTATATGGGCACACTAACCCGCGATGTGGCGACCACAGGTAAAATTGTGGCGGCTAATGCGCCGATTTTGTATAGCACTGAGGAAGGCACTGTGACGCTACTGAGTAACCCTGGCGACACAGTCAATAAAGGCGATGTGGTTGCCAAACTCGATAGCCCAAGACTCACGAATCAGTTAGAGCAGGCTAAGTCAGTATTAGCCGGCATGGAGAGTGCATTAGAGCGGGCTAAGTTGGATGCCAGACGCGATCAATTGCAGGCTTACCAAACCTTAGATATGGCAACGGTCGATCTTGAGGCCGCCGATAGGGAGAGCCGCCGCGGAGAGCTGCTTATTCAAAGTCAGCTAATTGGTCAAATTGATTATGAAAAGGGCAAAGATGATTTGCACAAGGCTAAGCTTAAATTTGCCCATGCTCAGCAGGAAGTGGCGCTAACCAAAGACACGCTCACCTTTGAAATAAAAAACAAAGCGTTAGAAGTCGAGCGCCAGAGTCTTGCGGTGCAAGAACTCGAGCGCCAAGTCGAAGCGCTGAATATCACGGCACCCGTTGCTGGCATCATAGGCAACTGGCTCACCGAACAAAAAACGCGTCTGAGCGCCAACCAACCCATCTTAACCGTCGTCGATTTAAGCGCCTATGAAGCTGAACTTGCCGTACCAGAGTCCTACGCCGACGATTTGGGGTTAGGTATGGAAGTCGAGTTGAGTTTCGGCAGCGTGAAGATAATGGGTAAGTTATCGTCCATTTCCCCCGAAGTGCGTAATCGTGAAGTGACCGCAAGGGTGCAGTTTGAACAAAGCGATAGCTTAACATTGCGTCAGAATCAACGTATCTCGGCCCGAGTATTGTTAGAACACAGGCCCAATGTGCTGATGGTAAAACGTGGCGACTTTATGACCAGTGGCGGTGGCGATAAGGTTTATCAAATAGAGGGCGATTTAGCCAGTCGCCGCACAATCAAACTCGGTAGCACTAGCCTGAGCCAAGTCGAAGTGCTCGATGGTGGCAAAGCCGGCGATGAGTGGGTCATTTCAAGCACCAACCCCTTTAATAACGCCGAACAGGTCAGAATTCATTGATAACTGAAGGAATTTAACACCGCGGTGGCTAAGGTTAATGGCGAGCATGCTGCGATATGGAATAGGAGCGAGATATGCACAATAAAGACTTTGATATTCGTGAGTTAATATCGCCAAAAATGTGCGGTGTGCTGGCCTTAGGGTTACTTGTGATAGCGGTAGAACTCGGTATCGGTGAGGCCAATAGCTGGTTTTTCCTCGGACTGAATTTGTTGGAGTGGATCAATCCTTTGGATGAGGTTCGCCAAGTGGGTGAGGTTTCGGTCGAAAGCGCCGACCTTATATTGGGCGCTTTTGTGTGGCTGTTAGAGTCTGTCGTTGAGCCATTTTTTGGCTGATCCTGCGGTTATGCATAACGCCGTTTAGACGCAGAGTCAGGGCGTAAAATTGATTTGATTATTTTAAGGAAATTAGCATGTTATCTATGAAGAGTGTGAACAAGGTTTTTAAAACGGATTTAGTGGAAACCCACGCCCTGCGCGATTTTAACCTCGAAGTGAATGAAGGCGAGTTTGTCGCGGTAACGGGTCCTTCTGGCTCAGGTAAAACGACTTTTTTAAATATCGCTGGGTTGCTCGAAGGTTTTACCCACGGTGACTATTTTCTCGATGGCATTAATGTCTCTAACCTCAGTGATAACAAGAGCGCCGCTATCCGTAACGAGAAAATCGGCTTTATCTTCCAAGGTTTTAACTTAATTCCTGACCTTAACTTGGCCGAAAATATCGAAGTGCCGCTACGCTACCGCGGTTTTAATGCCAAGGAACGCCAACGCCGCGTACAGCAGGCATTAGAGCAAGTGGGTTTAGCTTCACGCCTCAAGCATTTTCCTACTCAGCTTTCGGGCGGACAGCAACAAAGGGTGGCGATTGCCCGCGCATTAGCCGGTGAACCACGCTTCCTGCTCGCCGATGAACCTACGGGGAACCTCGACAGCTTAATGGCACGTCAAGTGATGGAGTTACTTGAAAATATCAATCAGGCGGGCACGACCATCATTATGGTAACCCATGACCCTGAACTGGCTCGCCGCGCCCAGCGCAATATTCAAATTGTCGACGGTCAAGTGTGTGATTTTACGATGTATCAGCCCCATGGCAGTGTGCAAACTGTGGTTACTCCGCACTCATTGGATAAACTTGTTGCCAACGCCGACCGTTAAGGATGCGCATTATGTTCTTTTATTATATTGACTTAGCTTGGCGCAGCATTAAGAAAACCCCTATGCTGTCGCTGTTAATGGTGTTGGCGATTTCGATTGGTATTGGTATCACGATCACCACGTTAAACGTGTACAAGATGATGTCGTTTAACCCAGCGGGTGAGCGTTCTGACGAGCTGAATGCGGTGCAGCTTTGGAGTCAAGGTCTCGATTCTTGGGACGAGTTTCACTCATTAGTGACTTATCAAGACGCGATGAATTTACGCAACAATACCTTACCCAAACGCCAAGCCGTGATGTTTCGTTCTGGGATGGCAGTACAAACAGACGATGTCAATTTTGTGCCTATTTTACAAGCTATAAGGGTGACGGATAGCGACTTTTTCAAGATGTTTGACGTGCCATTTTTATACGGCAACGTGTGGGATAAATCCGTCGACACTGAGCCTGCTTATCAAGTGGTGATTAGCGATAAACTCAATCAAAAATTGTTTGAGGGGCAAAACAGTGTTGGCAAAGTTATTTATCTTAATCGCAAGCCTTATCAAGTGGTTGGAGTGATTAAAGCCTGGAATCCTGAACCTAAATACTACGATCCCACTAACGGTGCTTTTAACGAGTCGGAACAAATTTTTGTGCCGTTTTCGCTAACGCCTATCGAAGAGTTTGATGTATGGGGTAATACCTCGGGTTGGAAGTTTGAGCCGACGAATAGTTATAGCGATCGTCTTAACTCTGAAAAAGTGTGGTTGCTGTATTGGGTTGAGCTGCCAAATAAAGACGCTGTAGCCAGTTACCGTACTTGGCTGAGCAATTATGTCGCCGAACAAAAAGCCCTAGGCCGTTTTACGGATAATAAGTCTGCTGCTGACTCAGTCAAAGTCTCCGATGTGGCGACTTGGCTTGAATACAATCATGTGGTGCCCGAAGACAATAAAATCTTGGTTGGCTTGAGTGTGCTGTTTTTAAGTGTTTGTTTAGTCAATATATTAGGTTTGATGCTCACCAAGTTCCTCAAGCGAGCGCCCGAAGTGGGGGTACGCCGCGCAATCGGCGCTAGCCGTGCACAAATCTTCGCTCAATATATGGTGGAGGTGGGCATGATTGGCTTACTAGGGGGCCTGCTGGGACTGGTTTGGGCCTATGCCTCACTTTACGGCTTATCGGCTCAGTTTGAGGTCGCTAAGGGCTTAACCCACTTATCGGCGAGTATGTGGATTATCACCCCAAGTATTGCGGTTGGCACAGCGTTATTAGCTGGCTTATATCCAGCATGGGTCGTGTGCCGCACTAAACCTAGCGTTTATCTAAAAAGCCAGTAAGGGACTCATTATGTTGCATATTAAACCTATTATCAGCAGTTTATTGCGCAGTAAAAGCGGCCCAATCTTACTGCTTATTCAGATTATCTTGTCTGTGGCGATTGTGGCTAACGCGAGCTTTATTATTCAGGAGCGTTTAGCCCTGATGCAGCGTGATTCGGGGATTAAAGAGTCAGAAGTCTTGACCTTTAGCTTATACAACTTCGATCCATTGATTGATAAAACCGCGCAAAACAAAATCGATCAGCAAATTTTACGGGGTTTGCCCAATGTAATTGATGCGACCTCAACCAATATGCTGCCGTTAAGCGGTGGTGGCTGGTCGAGTACCTTAAATTTGGGGCCCGATCCGGATAGTGCTAAATCGACACCACAGTTTGCCATGTATTTAGGGACAGACCATACCATTGAAACCTTAGGTCTTAAGTTGATTGAGGGGCGTAACTTCTATCCCCATGAACTTAAGGATAATCTCGATAGTCCGAGTCGATTAGCGATCATCTCCAGCACGTTAGCTAAAGCCGTTTGGCCTGATGAATCCGCACTTGGCAAAGTGTTGTACGAGGGCAAGGATGCGCAGATCACTGTGATTGGTGTCGTCGATAAATTGCAAGGTGCGTGGATTGATAGTGCAGATCTTGAAAACAGTATGATTCAAAATGTGGATTATGGCGGCAGTTCGTATATGGTGCGCGCTCAACCTGGGCACCACGGCGAGCTGAAAACGGTGATAACGGCGGCGCTACTGGCTGAGAATCCTAATCGAGTGCTGGACCGATTTAAATCAATTGAGACCTTGAAAGATGGTTCATACCGTGACCATAAATTGATGATCACAGTGTTAACTATGATGGTAGTGTTATTACTGCTTATCACCTCACTCGGCTTAACAGGCATGGTTATGTTTAATATCCAACGTCGCACTAAGCAGATAGGCACCCGCCGAGCACTTGGCGCCAAGAAGCGCGATATTATTAGCTACTTCCTGGTGGAGAATTATCTGATTTGTCTAGCTGGAGGCGTGTTGGGCGGCTTACTAGCGATACAGTTGGGGCAACAGTTAATGAAAATCTATAGCTTGCCTATGTTGGACTTAAGCTATCCATTATTTACTGTGGCAGGTTTGTTTATTGTCACCACGCTGGCGGTTTACTTACCGGCACGTAAGGCGGCAAATATTTCACCAGCAACGGCAACCCGCAGCGTATAGCGACACATTAGATGTCACTTAAACTAGGATAAAAGTACGATAAAAGTGCGATAACAATAGGATGTTATTGCACTTTTTGTTACTTTACGGTTAACAGATTTTACTTAGGACAGAACTCATTCTTATGGATACCATCCT
The DNA here is from genome assembly GCF_000217915.1 of Shewanella sp. HN-41. Classification (GTDB taxonomy): domain Bacteria; phylum Pseudomonadota; class Gammaproteobacteria; order Enterobacterales; family Shewanellaceae; genus Shewanella. The sequence goes on from NZ_AFOZ01000013.1 coordinate 224,985, forward strand.
TATCGTCGACGACAATCATGCCATCTGCCAGGCCCTCGCTTTGATGCTAGAGCTTAATGATTATCGGGTGCTGACTTGCCACAGCCCAGAGGATGCCCTTGGATTATTGGCGACTCAAGATGTGGATTTAGTGATCCAAGATATGAACTTTACCCGGGATACCACTTCGGGTGAGGAAGGTCGGCAACTGTTTTACGCCCTGCGTGAACGCCAAGGGGATCTGCCTATTATTTTGATGACAGCCTGGACCCAGCTCGAAACGGCAGTTGAATTAGTGAAAGCGGGCGCCGCCGATTATATGGGCAAACCTTGGGATGATGCTAAGCTGCTCAATAGTATCACTAATCTGATTGCGCTATATAAACTCTCCCGTGCAAATCATCGTTTGGAGCGGGTTAATCATCAACGCCAAGTGGCAATTGCCGATGCGGACCTCTGCGGGATTGTCTTTGGCAGTGGCGCGATGCAGCGTTGTATTGATTTAGCCCTGCAATTGGCGCGCTCCGATGTGTCTGTGTTGATCACTGGCCCCAATGGCGCGGGCAAAGATAAACTTGCTGATATTCTTCACGCAAATTCTCCCTTAAAAAAACAAACCCTTTATCAAGGTCAATGTGGGGGCCTTGCCGATGGATTTATTAGAGGCCGAACTGTTTGGTGCCGAGGCGGGGGCTTTTACGGGCGCGACTAAGGCGCGTATTGGCCGCTTCGAAGCGGCCGACGGCGGCACATTGTTTTTAGATGAAATCGGTAATTTACCTTTATCTGGTCAAGTGAAATTATTGCGGGTGTTACAAACCGGCGAGTTTGAGCGTTTAGGTAGCCATAAAACTCAAAAAGTGAAAGTACGGGTGATCAGTGCGACCAATGCGGATCTGGCCCAAGATATCGCCGAAGGGCGTTTTCGCGAAGATTTATTCTACCGCTTAAATGTGATTGAGTTGGCATTGCCGCCGCTGAATCAACGCATCGATGATATCTTGCCCTTAGTGCAACATTTTGTGGGGGTTAAGTTTAGTTTGAGTAAACCTGCACAACAGGCGTTATTGCAGCACCGCTGGCCGGGGAATGTGCGCGAGCTTGAGAATGCCTGTAAGCGAGCGGTATTGTTGGCACAAAGCCATGTGTTGACGGAAGCTGACTTTGGCTTGACACCTGTTATGAGTGCCGCAAGATCCGCCTCTTCCCCTATTTCGACGACATCTGTTTCGCGCCCCTCTGAAAAGGAACTGTCTGTTCCTCTGCACGTTTATGTGCCAACTTCTATTCCCGTAAATACCGCATTTTCTGATGACGCTGCCCGTGCCCAAGCGCTATCCACCCATGAGGCGATAGAGGTGAGCCGAGAAGATATCGAAGCGGCGCTAAAACAGCATCATGGCGTGATTGCGAGAGTTGCAAAAGCGCTTGGACTCAGTCGTCAGGCGCTGTATCGACGTATGGATAAGTTTGGTTTAGATAAGTCATAGGTTAAGCGCAGGTGCTAGGTCCCAGCTTCTAGGCAACAGATACTAGGCTAGAGAAAGGCTATCGATTAAGGAATGTGAGTGTTAATTCGAACTAAACTTATCATTTATTCAATGGGTTGCTGCGCACTTGGCGTCTTGCTTAGCTTTGCTTTGGTGAAATATATCTCACCCGAGTCATCGGTTGCCTCTACGCCTCGCGCGATTGAAATCCCTGATGTGAATGTGCAGCTCGACTTTGCAGAGTTGGAAAAGACCGCTGCTTCCATCGAGCTTGCCCTTAAAAATACCGAACAACTGCAGTTGGCGGCAGCGATGCAAGCGCGCCAGAGGGCCGAACAGATTAAAGCTGAACTGCAAAAGCTTGAACAACTTAAACAAGAGCAGTTGCAGATAAAACTCTTCAAGTTAGAACAGCTTAAAGAAGGGCAGTTTAATTCTATCCCTCATATTGTTGAGCCTTTACGTGTTGAACCGCTATCCATTTTACCGCCTAAAGCTCCCTCTGCGGTGCCCGCCGAGATCGCAAAGGACGAGCGTATCCCGAGTTTGACCTTAGGTGAAGGTTTGATTGTGTTACTGCTCGCCTGTGGTATTTGTGGTCTTGGTATCGCTTGGTTAACGCGGCATATTGGTCGCAGTTTGGACTCACTCGAAATAGGTCTGCTGAACTTTAGCGATAATGATTTTAGCGTGAGTATTCCAGAGCATGGTGACGGTCAGCTCAAAACCTTAGCCCAGTTATTTAATCATTCTGCGGCAAAATTGCGCCAGGAAAGGCAATACATTTACCAGCGGGAGTTATTGCTAGATAAGGTTATCCAAAGTTCACCCAATGTGATGCTATTACTCAACGATCACCAAAAGTTGATTTACGCTAACGATGCGGCCCGTCATCTATTTCATATCAAAGGGAAAATGGAGGGGTTAAGTTTAGATGAATTGCTGGTGAATTTACCCGAGGAATTTGCCTTAGCGCTTAAGCATGAAAAGAGTGGCCTCTTTGCGATGGGGGAGGATGAAGTTGATACTTGGTATCTGAGTCGTGGTGAGTTTTTACTGAATAACCAACAGCATCACTTAATCCTACTTAAGCAGATGACCCGAGAACTCAATCGCCAAGAGGTGGCCGTGTGGAAGAAAGTGATCCGCATTATTAGCCATGAACTTAATAACTCGGTGGCGCCCATCGCTTCTATGGTGAACTCGGGACGACTGCTCACCAAAGAGATGGACAATCCTAAGCTCAAGTTGATTTTCGATACGATTGAGAATCGCACCAACCACTTAAGTCAGTTTATTTTCAACTACGCGCGCTTCGCTAAGCTGCCATTACCCCAACGCAGCTATGTGAATTGGGCGCAGTTTACTAGCCAATTAACCCAGCATTATCCCTTCAAACTCACCCATGCCTTACCCGATGAGGATGGCTATTTCGACCGAGGACAGTTGGAGCAAGTGCTGTTAAATCTGCTGAAAAACGCCCATGAATCGGGGTCAAAGCCCGAAGACGTCAGCCTGTCTATCCGGCATCAAACCTTAGTGGATGGTGTAGGTTTTAGCATTAAGATTGAGGATCGTGGTGCGGGTATGTCCGGAGAAGTGTTAGAGCAGGCACTATTGCCATTTTACTCGACAAAACAATCGGGTACTGGATTAGGCCTCCCCCTGTGCCGGGAGATTATCGAGGCCCACGATGGCAGTATTAGCATGCATAATCGCAGTGATGGTGGTCTTGCTGTACAGTTATGGCTGCCACAATAACGCTAGTATCTATTATCCGTTCGTTAAGGCGAAACAGCTTAACTAACGCCCTCTTAGCGCATTACCCAAATGGGCTATTTTGGCCTTTTTACCTTAGCTCTTCGGGCTAATTTACCCCTAGGCATAATGACGAAGGATCTTTAACCCTGTTAACCTGCGCTATCGAAAATATGTGCAGGGATTGAACCGTTTCTCCTATGCCCTTATTTTCAAAACCAGAATGACTCGAGGTTAAAGGGAGGGGCAAGTGAGATCCTTAAAACAGTGTTTACTGATCTGTATTTTATGCCCATTCCTGCTGTTGGCCTCTCCAGACTCTTTTGCCGATAACGACATTGAAATTAGTGGCTTAGTGATAGATAGAACCTTGACTCGACTCGGTAAGGACTTTGGTTTTTACTACTCAAGTTACTGGCGAGATCTGCCTTTTACCCAGGGCTTTAACGTGACCCTGTATGAGACAGTGTTTCCACAGGCCGGGACGGTATTAACGTTGGAAGTGAACGGGACTCGGATCTACAGCACCCATTTTGGCCGCCGTGCAAACCCAATAAAAGAGAGTGCAGAGCAGGCGATTTTGATCACGATTGATTATTTAGCGCAAGTGCGAGCCAATGCAATAACAGGTGACTTTTCAGGAACATCGGACGACTTTTAGGATAATAATAATGACTTACAGGACGTTACTTACCCTTATCACACTCTGTGTGCTAGGCAGTGGCCAAGCCACTGAACTGATTTACACCCCAGTGAATCCCAGCTTTGGCGGTAATCCATTGAATGGTGCCTTCCTACTGAATAAAGCCCAATCGCAGAATGATAATCAAGCCAGTTCGACCGAGAAGGACTTTGTCACTCGTTTTAAAGAATCCCTAGAACGTAACATTATCAACTCGATCACCCGAGGGGTTGCCGATGGTGAAATTACCGATGGGGTCTATGATACTGGCGATTTTCGTATCGAAGTCGCCTCGACGGGCAATGGCGTAATGCTGACGATCACCAATCTAGAAACTGGGGAAGTCACAGTGATAGAAATGCCGACGTTTGGGGGGGGCAACTAATGGCCCGTTTAATCATTTTGGGTCTATTGCTGTTAAGCATGTCGGCCTGTAGTTTGATCCCTAAACCCGATTTAAATATCACGCCTGCCGAGGTTAATCCGGTGAGCGAGGTCATGCGTGGATTGCAAACCCAGCCTGGCCCCAAATTCCCTATTCCTGTAGCCGTGTATTCCTTTCGCGATCAAACTGGCCAATATAAGCCACAGGCGAATGTGAGTTCATTTTCGACCGCAGTGACTCAGGGCGCAACCTCTATGTTGATGCAGACATTGCTCGATTCGAAATGGTTTACACCAGTCGAGCGTGAAGGGCTACAGAATCTACTCACAGAGCGCAAGATAAGCAACAAGCAGAATGGAGGGAAGGCAGATGAAGTGCCAGTCTTATCCACCGCTAGATTATTGCTTGAAGGTGGGATTATCAGTTATGAGACCAACACCAGTACGGGCGGTAGCGGTGTCGAATACTACGGCATTGGCGCTTCGGAAATGTACCGTGAGGATCTGGTTACTATCTACCTGCGGGCCGTCGATGTGCACACGGGGAAAGTGATGATGTCGGTCTCGACCAGCAAACGTGTTTTATCCCAGGAAATGCGTGCTGGCCTATTCCGTTACACTAGTTTAAATCGCCTCGCCGAGGCAGAAGTGGGATTCACGACAAATGAACCAGTTCAGTTTTGTGTGTTGCAAGCCATTGAACTGGCTGTCGCTGAGCTGATTGATAAGGGCATTAAGCAAGGCTACTGGAGCCCAACCCAAATGGCGCAGCCGGCAGAAAAAGCGCAGGAGTTAGGTCAGAGCTAGTGAGTGCAAGAGCTAACTCGGTTTTAGCGTTAACATTAATGATGAGCATCAATAGCATAGAAGAAAACTGAGCCAGTTAACTGGCTCGTTTTTTTATGGGACAATTTCGGTTGCGGGACAATGGCGATGTCAATCCGCTGCCATTGCCTTCCAAAACAGTTCAAAACTGGCATTACGGTACACAGGGTTGGTGCCTAGGTGCGGGTTATCGATAAAGAATCGGGTTGCCGCCAGATATTGGCCATGGCAATTTTCAAGCATCAGTTCCACCGGATAGTGGGCGATTAATCCCATCATTTGTCCTTGCTTAATAAGCTCGGCGATAAAGCCTAGGATACTGTTCATCGCTTGATCGCGCACCTTAACGGCTATCATGGGCGACATTGAATATTGTTGAAAAAACAGCTGCTTGATAGGGTTGTCCAGCGACCAATCAATTGCACTTTGCCATAGCTGTAGGGCATTGAGTTTTAGATCGCTGCCCTTATGGGTGTTTAACAGCAAGGCATCGGCAAATTCTTGTTTTATGGTAAGAAACAAAGATTCCATCAAGGCTTCCTTGGAAGGAAAGTGATGGAATAGGGTCCCCGTTGCTACGCCTGCTTGCTTAGCAATCGAGGCGGTGGACGTACCATGAAATCCTTGGCTGACAAAGAGCGTCAAGGCGGTATCGAGTATCGCCTGTCGCTTGTCCGTTATGGGTTTATTTATTTTTAATGGGGTATCCGGCATTGGCTTTCCTATATCGGCTGGCATTTATCATTCCTGTGTGGATTAACGCAGGAACATTTTCATCAGCATACGTTGGATAAAAGTACCATAGGGTGGATGCACAAATTTGCCCGTGTTGAAGCGGCCACGGCTGAGCACAGTTTTAGCGTGGCTAAAGGTTAAGAAACCTTCCTTACCGTGATAATGTCCCATGCCCGATGGACCAATGCCGCCAAAGGGCGCGTCATCCGCCGCCACATGAAAAACGGTTTCGTTAATGCAAACACCACCCGAGTGGGTCTGCTTAAGAATTTGTTGCTGGCTTGGCTCATCAAAACTCATCACATAGAGTGCTAAGGGCCTTGCCCTTTGGTTGATGTATTCAATTGCCTCATCTAGCGAGTCGTAACCAATAATGGGCAATAATGGACCAAAGATTTCCTCCTGCATCAATAGCATATCTTCGCTGGTATGGGTGATTAACTGGGTAGCGAGCTTGCGATTAGCGCTGTCTATGGTTTCATCCGTCGCCGAAATAACACGGGCCCCTTTGGCTTTCGCATCTTCGAGCACTGCCATAAGCCGGTCAAACTGACGCGCATTAATAATGCTGCCGTAGTCCTTGTTGTGATTGATTGCACCGTACATGGCATTAAATTTAGCTTTGTAGGCGGCGATAAAGTCATCCACCTTGGCTTTAGGGCACAGAACATAATCGGGTGCAACGCAGATTTGCCCAGCATTGAGGCACTTACCATAAATCATTCGCTCTACGGCTACTTCAAGCGGCATATCGGGGGCGATAATGACGGGGGATTTACCACCGAGTTCGAGTGTCACTGGGGTCAGATTATTGGCCGCTGCCCGCATCACATGGCGGCCGACTGTGGTGGAGCCGGTAAAGAGCAAATGATCGAAGGGCAGGGCTGAAAATTGCGCGGCCACATCGGCTTCCCCTTCGACCACTGCCACATGGGATGTTTCAAACACCTCGGCCAGTAATTGCGTTATCACCTTATTGGTTGCCGGGGTAAATTCTGACAATTTAAGCATGGCACGGTTGCCCGCGGCGATGGCGGTGACGAGCGGGCCAATTGACAGCATCACGGGAAAGTTCCACGGCACGATAATGCCGACAACCCCCAGAGGCTGATAATGCACTGTCACCCTCGCTGGGGCAAGCAAGAGCCCCGCATGGCGCGCACTAGGTTTTAGCCATTTTTTGAGGTTTTTCAAACTGTAATTGATGTTGTTGATCACCGGCATAATATCAGAGATCAGGCTGTCATCTTGGGATCTATGACCGTAGTCTTGGCTCAATGCCGTCACTAAAGGGACTTGATACTTTAATACCGCGGCTTTAAGTCGAGTTAGTTGCCCATGGCGGGTGCCATAATCGGGATTGGGGTTGGCGAGGTAACTTAGACGTTGGTGCTGGAGTAACGCTGTGAGTGGTGAAGCATTAGCGGGAGTGCTGGCCATATTCATTGTGGTTGCTCCAGATATGAATGGGTGTAATGGATAAATACTATGCGCAATTTTAGTGTGTACTGGATCAATGGATAAACCGACTGATTAGTCGGTTTATCTTAGCTGGCTTAGTGAGGTAGTGCAAGCTATCTGGTGCATTTATGAACAAGATCACAACTTAGCAGGGGCTTAGCGTCTACACTCGTAAAATAATTTGTTAGACAAGGAGTATCTATGACATTGTTAAAACACGGAATTTCTATCGGTATCGAACGATATGGCGATGATGATTTTTTTGTTGCCTTTAAGGCCGTCGGAAAGTTAACCCATCAAGATTACGAGATGATGGTGCCAGTGCTAGAGTCCGCACTGGAAGGTGTGAAAGATCCTGATATTTATGCCCTAGTGGATGTGACTGAACTCGATGGTTGGGAATTACAGGCCGCTTGGGATGATCTAAAATTAGGGGTGAAGCACGCTCGTCATTTTGAAAGAATTGCCATAGTCGGTAAGACGACCCTGCAGGAAGTCATGGCGAAATTGGCAAATTGGTTTACGCCCGCCGAGGTGAAGTTTTTTGTGGATAAAGGTGATGCAGTTGCTTGGTTAAAAGACTAGCGAGAGCCCCTTAACAGAAAACAACTCGGCATTCCATTAGTGCCATAGAAGGAGTCAAGATTATGCGTACAGGTCAAATACTCTGGCCCACAGATTTCTCTGAAACTGCGGCCCATGCTCTGCGATATGCTATTGAAATGGCAAACCTATATCACGTAGGGCTAAAAATTTTACACGTGGTTGAACAGCCTATGGGGGATGAAAATTTTATGATTCTATCTATCACCCCAGAAGAACTTGCTAAGAGTATGGAAGAGGCTGCTGCGACTAAGATGCAGGCTTTACTCGCGGGACTGAAAACGGAACTGCCAATTACAACTTTGATCCGCAGGGGCGATCCCGTCGAGCAAATTTTGGAGGAGGCGAAGGGAAAAGATGTCGGCATGGTGGTGATCGCGAGCCATGGTCGTACTGGGATCTCTCACTTTTTACATACTAATGTTGCCGAAGCGGTAGCGAACAGCGCGGCTTGCCCAGTGCTCGTTGTTAAATAACAATGAGTTTATAGCCGGATGCAAAGGGCGCTATTGCGCCCTTTGTTTTTGATTAATAAGGAATAATTGGTTAAAATGTCCTAGTGGAAAATATAGCTTACTACTATAAAAGAGTGCTATTTTGATACTGAATAGATAGGTTTTACCCCTGAGATAAGCCAACTTAAAAACTCAAACGATGGATATGATTATGCGTACTCAAGAAGTGTTATGCCCTACGGATTTTTCTGCAACCGCTGCCCATGCTCTTAAATATGCAGTTGAAATGGCTAATTTTTATCAAGTTAATATCCGATTGTTGCATGTGACTAGCCCATCTAGAAGCGCTCATTTTTACGGTGTTGCCGTGGATACTCCAGCAACATTAGAAAAGGCATTGGCAACTTTTGTTGAGGCTAAAATGCAGACATTACAACAGGACATGCAACGGGATTTAGCAGCGGGTTTAAGCATAAAAACCGTTATTCGCCATGGTGATGCGAGCGAGGAAATTTTGGCAGAATCCGCCGATGTGGGCATGGTCGTGATTGCCAGTCATGGCTGTAGTGGTTTAGCCGATTTTCTAAAGCCCCATGTGAGCCAAGACATAGTCAAACTGGCTAAATGTCCGGTACTGGTTATTAAATAGAGTGATTTCTTCGCCCTTAGAGTGGGTCGTTTTTAAGGATGGCAGGATCCAGTATAGTGCTCGTCGCCTCGCTCTCTAGGGATAGGAGGCGTTGATATTTTTCCTGTAGCGCTGCTAACGTACCATCTCCCGTTATTTGTTTGAGACCCACATTAAAATCATCCCGAATATGGGCATCTAAAAAGGCGAAGCGGTATTCGGTAGGTGGGAATATTTTATTGCATATAGCGACTTGCTTTATTTCTTTTTCGGTCAGCTTTCCTTCAAGGTAGGCCTGTTTTAGATAGTACTTGAAAATATTTTTATCCATCACAACCACATCGGCCCTATGTTTCATCAACATATATACCTGTTGTATTTGCCGCGCCTGCTCTTGATAGCTGCTATTGGCCTTAGCCATGCGGGTAAATTCCTCCCCGAGCAGAAATGAGGCACGCTGGAAGGCAACCACTTTTAGATGGTGTAAGTCATCTATGTTATTAATCTTAAAATTTTTATTTTCAAGGGTGATGGCACAGTTTTGGTAGGTGATGGCGACATCCGAGTAAAATACCTTATCGATCATGCCCTCTTTGATATTGATAATGCCATCGAGTTTCCCCTCCTTTAACTCATGGAAAGTACGGGCAAAAGGAAGATATTGAATGGAGGCGTTATGTCCCTTGACTGCAAGTGCTTGATGGAGCAGTTCGAGTTCGAGTCCGCTGTTTGTCTCTTGGATCACATAGGGGGGAATTGAGAGACTCACTCCAATTTTAAGCTCGGTCGCTTGGCTAATTTGATAATTGAATAGGGCGAATAACCCTATCCATCTGCAACAGTTAGGGGAAATATTTGAGTAATTGGAGATAATTTTATTATGTAACATAAATGACTAAAACCTCCACGGGACTCAGAAGTTGCTGTATTCGAGACTCGCTACACCATTCCATGGCTCACTTAGATAAGTGTAGTGTGTCTAGGTATCTCTCAACTTAATTTATTCAAATATTCGGCTATTAAAAGGATGAACCAGGTTCAGTTAAAAAGGCAATCTCATCGGTAGTCGACTCTCTGCCTAAAATGTTATTTCTGTGGGGGTAACGGCCAAATCTATCGATAATGGCCTTATGGCGAAGTTCAAATTCGAGGTTAGCCAGTGCCGCTTCGCGATTAAAAAGTTTTACCGCCACTTGGTGAATGATAGCCGACTCACTGTGCATATAAGGCATAAAGAGAAAGGGAACTTGTTTGGGTTTTAGGGCCAAATCTACCTGCTGAGCGACGGCTTCTTGAGCTAGCACTAAGGCGATGGCATCGGCTTCGAAGGCGGCGGGGGTATCGCGGTAAATATTACGTGAGAATTGATCTAGCACGATAATCTCGGCTAATCGCCCCTGTGGGGTGATACGCCAATGCGCGAGTTCGGCCCGTTTGGCTTGTTGCAGGATCCCTTCGAAACGCGCTTTGATTTGTGCATCAAAGTCAATGTCTTTTATCCACCAATATTTGGGAGGGATTTCCTCAAACCAAAAGCTAAGCACTTGATCTGCGGTGATTGTCTGGTTCATGTTGGCATTCTTTCTTCGGTGGATACTTGCCCTATGAATAACAGCGATAGGGGGACGAATACAAGCTTTTGCTGAAATACCCAGTCTCATCGCTGTTCAGAATTATCTACAGCTTTATTGGATGAGCAGGGTTTCGCTAAGCAGGCTCTCTGCGTCAAGGGTGAGCATCACAAACTGATAAACTGTATGGATTCGCTGTATGTATGAACTGTATGTATTACTGTGGGGAAAAGGACAACAATTTAACGCTGGCTATTGCCTTATTGACTGAATATCAAGTAGTTTTAATGCTAGTTCCCTTTGTTTTTTAATGAGCCATCCTATGCCACTTCCTCAGCCAGTTTCACAACAGGTTTCAAAGCAACATAAGGCGTTTTTGCGTAAGCTCTATTTAGCGCATTTAATGGATGATGACCGCCATAATCTATTATCACTCAATAAGTTAACTGGTATGCCACGGCGTACGCTACAGGATGCCATTGCGGCGTTTGAGGATATAGGCATCAGTGTCGAATTCGTGCAGGAAGGTAGCCGTAATAATGCGGGCTACTATCGAGTTGTGACTTGGGGGCCGATCAGCAGTGCTTGGGTTGACACCCATATGGCGGATATTGCTGATCTTATTGGGATAACCACCGATAACTAGCCGTTTTACATCATTCGTTATTAAACCGATACCACAATTAACCTAGATCAATATGCTACCCGTGTTTTGAGCATTTTTTATGCTGTAACCTAAATAGCAGTTTCGAATTGTAGCTCACTTTGTAGAGCGAGCAAGGTATCGTTAAGCAGGCCCTCTGCGCCATGGTGAGCATCGCATAGCGATACGCTGCGAACGAGAGCTATGGTGAGCGAACTGGTTTTTGTGTATGGGGTGCAGTTGGCGCGGTGGAGCCCCCAGGGAAGAGTTAATGGCGTGCCAGCGTGCGATACCCAGCGATGTAGCATAATCGGGAACAGTTATTTAGGTTTGGCTTAGCCGCCCGTGGCGGGGGTTGCCATCCAGTAATATGCTGCAAATCCAATCCAACTTAAGAGTAAGAGTGCGATGGCAACCCAAGTGGCGCTGGTAAACTGGCCTTGGGACTCAAGATGCTCGGTAAAAGTATCTGAATCTTCACCCTCAACGGTTGGGCGTGATTTTGTTTTCAACTGTTGTTTACGGAACTTATCCCGTTCGCGGGCTTTGGCTTTTTGAAGTTTCTTGTATTCGGCTATGCCTTTTTCAATCCCTTGGGCGATGAATTTAGTTTGCTCTTTAGTTTGCCCCGGTCTTTGGGTGGCCTTGGCTGCGGCTAGGGCCTCTTGCTGAGTTTCGGTTGAGATATTGGGTTTCATCTGTTTTCTACTTGGGCTGTAAGGGTTAAAAGTCTATACGTGCCGATTATACCTGTATTCTGGTTTAAAAACTTAAGGCCAATATCTTCATTTTACTCAAAAATCAGCGGATGCCTCCTGCGAAGCTGCATCCTAAATTTAGTGTATAGTCTTAACCGATAAGGCTTCACTAAGCTTACCTTCACTCACTATTTGCCCTTGTTTTAATCGCGGGGGCTGAGTGCTAGAACGGGCGGTTTAATGAAGATCCTGTAGCACTAAGACTGCGGTATAAGCCTGTTTATGGGTTAAACGCTGGGTCAATTCCAGCCCCCTGTACTGCAGGGCAAGACCTAATGCCGAGGTCGACTCATCCTGTACAATATGGGAAGAAGAGCGATTGGTACAATGCCTTAAGTGGAGTGGGTTTTATTGCACCATTTGCCTTGGCTGCCGATGGTTGTTACAGCTTAACTGGCGCCGAATTGCGCGATGTGAATTGGCAGCATGACGGCCACCATGCACACCCGAAACCCCAGAGAATGTGCATGTCGCTTAAATTGCTCACTTAAGTTTCTCACTTAAGCGAGCTAAATAAACCGCACTCGCTGCGGGTTTATTTTATCCTTCTTCAGTAACATAAGCCCGAGCCCTTGAATTTAACTGCAGCAGGTCGCATGTTAGCCATAAAGCGGCATGGTTAGCGGCTTTAAGATTACCCCTAAAGGATGTCACCGTGGCCGAGCCAACAGTAAAATCACCGGAACCGATCAAAATGCAGCCATCACAGGCGGATAAGTCATCGTTGACTATTTTGTCTGAGGGCGCCTTAAAGCCAACACTCACCATTTCGGTACGGCAAAGAGCCGTGCTACCTTGGATTGCAGGCTTTCTTAAACCCTACAAATGGAAAGTCGCCGCGGCCGTTCTGTTCCTATTGATTGGCTCACTCGCTTGGTTGTCCTTAGGGCAAGGTGTGCGTTTGATGGTCGATGAGGGCTTTGTGCGGGACAACGCGCAGCGGCTGAATGAAATTATCCTCCTCGTGCTCGCAATTACCGCCGTTAGCGGTACGGCCGTGTTCTGTCGCTTCTATTTGATGACTTGGCTGGGGGAGCGAGTCAGCGCCGATATTCGTCTAACTGTTTACAATCAACTGCTTAAACTCTCACCCGCCTTTTACGCTAAGGTGCGTACCGGTGAAGTGATCTCCCGTTTTACCGCCGACTCTACTTTGCTACAAACTGTGGTGGGCTCGAGTTTATCCATGGCGCTGCGTTCGGGGGTGACAGTGGTAGGGGGCCTAGTGATGATGGGCATTACGAGCGTTAAGATGACATTGCTCGTGTTATTAGCTGTGCCTTTAGTACTTGGGCCAGTGATCTTTTTCGGTCGCAAAGTACGCGTTTTAGCACGAGAAAGCCAAGACAGGGTTGCGGATCTGGGGGCCTATGTCGATGAAACACTCCATGAAATCCATACAGTACAAGCCTATGGCCATGAAGATAAAGATCGTAGCTTATTCAAAACCCGCGTCGAAGATGTGATGTCCGCGGCAAGTGGCCGGATCCGTTATCGTGCTTTGCTGATTTCGTCCGTGATGTTTTTAAGTATCGCCGCGATTGCGATGGTGACTTGGGTCGGTGCCCACGATGTGATGGTGGGTAAGATGACGGGCGGTGAGCTATCGGCCTTTATGTTTTACGCTGTGATGGTCGCGGGCGCCGTAGCGACCATTAGTGAAGTGATAGGCGAGATCCAGCGGGCCTCGGGCGCCGCGGAGCGCTTAATCGAACTGGCTGAAACCCCAGTGGATATTCCCGTTGCGACTCATCCAGTGACTTTACCCGCCAAGGTGAGTGGTGAGTTAGTCATCGAGGGGCTTAATTTTGCCTATCCAGAGCAGGATGCCTTAGTGCTAAAACAGCTCAATATGGCCATTGCCGCGGGGGAGCGGGTCGCCTTAGTCGGTCCAAGTGGCGCGGGTAAGAGCACCCTGTTCCAGCTGTTGCAGCGCTTTTATGTGCCTAGCGCTGGCAGCATTCGATTAGAAGGAATCGATATTGCGAACTTAACCCCACAGGACCTGCGGGCGCAATTTGCCTTAGTGCCGCAGGATTCTGTGATCTTTGCGACCAGTGTACTTGAAAATGTGCGCTATGGCCGAGTCGGTGCAACCGAGCAGGAGGTGATAGACGCCTGTATTGCGGCCCGCGCCCACGAGTTTATTAGCGAATTTACTGAGGGTTATCAAACCTATTTAGGTGAGCGTGGTGTGCGACTTTCTGGCGGACAAAAACAGCGGATTGCCATAGCGCGGGCGATTTTAGCCGACAGACCCATATTGTTACTCGACGAGGCGACCAGCGCCTTAGATGCCCTGAGCGAGCAAAAAGTGAAACAAGCGCTGGATGTATTGATGGCGGGTAAAACGACCTTGATTATTGCCCATCGCCTATCGACGGTAATCAATGCCGATAGGATTTTTGTCTTCGATAAGGGTGAGATTGTTGCCTGCGGCCGTCACCAAGAGTTGATGCAATCCAATGCCTTATACCGTGAGTTTGCCAATTTACAGCTACTGACCGAAGAGGCCTCAGGCAACGTCTTGAATGATTGAGCTTAAAGGAAACCCAGTAAGCTCGAAGTTTTGAGTTAACTCAAATGAGCCGCTTACTGGGCGCGTGTCATTAGTTTTTAAGTTCGCGGCGTAGAATTTTACCGACAGTGCTCTTAGGTAATTGCACCATAAACTCGATCATTTTAGGTATCTTGTAGCCCGTTAATTGCTCGCGGCAATAGGCTAAAATGGCCTCCTTAGCCTGCTGCTGATCCTGGTTATTATCCTTGAGCACGATAAAGGCTTTGACCGCTTCGCCCGAATGATCATCTTTGACTCCCACCACGGCGCATTCGATCACATTTGGGTGGCTAGCAAGGACATTTTCCACTTCGTTGGGATAGACGTTAAAACCTGAGACGATAATCATATCCTTTTTGCGATCAACAATTTGATGGAAACCTTCAGCGGTTGCTACGGCAATATCCCCGGTTTTAAAGAAGCCGTCTTCGGTCATTACATTGGCGGTTTCCTGTGGATTATTCCAGTATCCTAGCATCACCTGAGGGCCGCGGGCGGCGAGTTCACCGGCTTCTCCGGGAGCGACTTCATTGCCGTTTTCATCTAAGAGTTTAACTTCAGTGCTAATCACGGGTTTACCAATAGTCCCAAGCTTCTGATAACCTGGGGCATTGAGTGAGATCACCGGCGAGGTCTCAGATAATCCATAACCTTCACTGATCATATTGCCTGTGGTTTGTTGCCAAATATTGGCCGCCGCGGCCGTGAGTGCTGTGCCGCCCGATATAGTGATTTTTAAGTGGCTAAAGTCCAGCGCCTTAAACTCGGGTTGATGGCATAGGGCGACAAAGAGGGTATTGAGCCCCGCAAACCCAGTGAAGGGATATTGGGCAAGCGTTTTAATTAAGCCACCAATATCCCGTGGATTTGGAATTAACACCGAGCAACCGCCGCACTCGAAATACAGCACTAAATTCACCATAAAAGCGTAAATATGGTAAATCGGCAGCGGTGCTACGAAGATATCCTCACCCTCGGTAATCACACTGCCAATGCGGGATTTCACCTGCGCCGCATTGGCAAGCATATTGCCGTGGGTCAACATGGCACCCTTGGATAATCCCGTTGTTCCCCCCGTGTATTGCAGGGCCGAGAGGTCATCGAGTTTAGGGCTTAAGCGGGTGAAGGGGAGTTCAGCACCTTGTTTTAAGATCTGACAAAACTCCACATTCTTAAGGCCAGTTTTAGGTTGCACATGGGGATCGATCAAATCCAGCGGGTGAGTTGAGATAACGAGCTCGATATTGGTGCTGTCGACGACCTTAGCTAAGGTCGGCAATAGGTCGGATAATATGACTAAGGCTTTAGCGCCGGAATCATTGAACTGATGAATAAGCTCACGTTCAGTATAGAGGGGGTTAGTGTTAACGAGGATAAGGCCCGCCCTGAGTGCGCCATAGGCCGCGATAACAAATTGGGTAATATTGGGCAATTGAATGGCAATGCGATCGCCGGGTTTTAGGTCGGTTTTGTTCTGTAAATAGGCGGCAAAGTAACGCGAATCGCGTTCTATCTCATTAAAACTGCTGGTTTTACCAAGGCAGGCATAGGCGGGTTTATCGCCATAACGCAGGCTGGTTTTCTCGATCAAATCGACGAGTGATGAGTAGTTGAGTTTGAGTTGGGAGTCTTGATCGTATGCCATGCTGAACTACCTCAAAGATGATGTTTATTAATTGTTATTGTTCTAGAGTTAAACAGGTGTTTAGATTAGAGGCTGCTAGCACTGGAGGTCAATGCTTATCGTGAAAAAAGATCGCTATGCCAATAAGGTATCTTTATGTAACAAATAGTATTTTTACTCTAAAGTTTAGAGCTTAACTATAGCTTAAGTTTGAGCTTTTTGATGCGTTGGGAGTGAGAAAGTGCAGTGACTCTACTGTGATTTTAGTACCGAGGCTAGGTTAATGCTGAGTTAATTTGGCGCGCAAGAGATATCGAAGGCAGAGTGGGATAGCCAATATCCCTTGGTATTGGATGGGTAAAATGGTGTGTGCTTTGCCTCCCCAGGAGTATTATTAGTAGCCTATGTTCTTTGTATCTGTGCAGATCCTATTTTAAATCAATAGAGTATATGAGTTTATAACTTGAATCGGCGCTTAGGTTTATTCCTTAAGCGCCGAACTAGTCGTTAATGTGGATGGCTACTCATATTGGCAGCTCTAGTATGACTGTCTAAAGGTTAGCGCTAGGGGCTAAAGAATCCGGTTTCTTGGCTAACCTGTTGCTTTGGTTCTTGAATATCCGTTACTGAAAATTGGATTATTTTACGCCCAGAGGGAATGGCTGCCTTATCTGCTAATACCGTCACTGGGTACTCCGACTGCTCGCCCGCGGCCAAGGTGATAACAGGTTCGGCAATGAGGCTAAAGGGCATTTCACTCAGCACAGCGATTTGATATTGCTTGGTTTGCTGCGTCTTGTTGCGAATTTTCAGTTGATAGGTGTTTTCGACTTTATTATCCACAGTTTCGCGGTAGAGACTCTGGCGATCGCGAATAACGTTAAGCTGAATTTCACTGCGGCTATTTAAGTCTAATCCTATGACAACCAGCATTATGATAACGGCTGCACCATAACCGATAAAACGCGGTGAGCGCCAATAGGAATGGGATACTCCCTTTAGCTCGTTCTCGCTGATATAACCAATCAGATTTTGTTGGTAATCGAATTTCAACATGGTTTCATTGCAGGCATCGACACAGGCACCGCAGTTGATGCACTCGTATTGCAAACCATTACGAATATCTATGCCTGTTGGGCAAACCTCGACACATAAATTACAGTCCACACAATCGCCTAGCCCATGCTCACTGGGGGGGATCTCTTGCTTACGTTTACGGGGACCTCGGGATTCACCACGCTGCGCATCATAGGTCACGGTTTTAGTATTAGCATCAAACATCACTGCTTGAAAGCGAGCATAGGGACAGCAGTGTAAGCACATTTGCTCACGCATCCAACCCGCATTGAGGTAAGTGCAAATAGCGAAAAACCAGACCCAAGCCGTGACCCAGAAACTGGCATTGCCGGTGAATATCTCCAAGTAGAGTTCGCGGGCAGGAATAAAATAACCAATAAAACCACAGCCCGTGAGCAGAGCGGCGAGCCCCCAGAGTAGGTGTTTTGCACTGCGTTTGCCGATTTTACTGCCAGACCATGGCGCTTTGTCGAGTTGTTTTCTCTTATTGCCGTTGCCTTCGATACGGGCCTCGATCCACACAAAAATAAAGGTCCATGCGGTTTGCGGGCAAAGGTATCCGCACCAGACTCGACCCCAGAATACTGTGATAAAGAATAGACCGAAGGCGGCGGCAATAAAGACCCACGCTAGCAGTGTAAAGTCCTGTGGCCAGAGCGTGATCCCAAAAAAGAAAACTGCTGTTTGTCTACATCTAAGAGTATCGCTTGGCGGCCGTCGATGGAGATAAATGGCAACACAAAAAACAGCACTATTAATAGACTGTTCATCATAGTTCTAAGGCGTTGAAAGTAGCCTTTTTGTTCACGAAAATGAATGCGACTAGAGCGGTTCGCTGTTGTATTGGGCTGGGTTGAGATGTCCCTTATCGGAATATAGTGCTTAGCTGAAGAGGGGGTGTCCGCATTCGGGGTTATTTCACTCTTTGGCATATTGAGGTCCTAACGGCTTAAATAAGATTTAACCCCTATAGCAAGCGGCAGGCCAAGAATAAAGTTAACTTAATGTATTGATATTTAAATATAAAATCTTAGTGGTCATATTTAATTGTCACGATATATCGCTAAGTGGCGATATATCGTGAATTTAGGCCGAGTGTGAGTTAGTTGCTATGCAATAGGCGTTGGATCCCCAGTTTTTTCATTCGAGATCTTAAGGTGCTGGGCGGCACGCCTAGTACATTGGCGGCGCCAGCAGGACCAGATATTCGCCAGTTTAACCGCTTAAGTGTTTGTTCTATATGGAGAGCTTCTGCTTCTGCCAGGGTTTGTTGCTGAAGGGGGGAATGGTTTACTGTGACATTACCCGTGGGCATAGTATGAATATGCAGTATCTCCCCTTGGGAGAGAATGGCCTCACGCTCGAGAATATTCTGCAGTTCGCGCACATTGCCCGGCCAAGTATAGGCCATCAATTGTTGTAATCCCTTTTGGCTGACGCCGAGAATTTTTTTACCGAGTTTTCTATTAAGGTTATGCAGTATATGGCCGACGAGTTCGGGGATATCATCGAGCCTAGAGCGCAGCGGCGGTACTTGAATTGGGAATACATTCAAGCGGTAGTAGAGATCCATTCGAAATAACCCTTGCTCGACTCGCTTGAGCAGATCATGGTGGCTGGCGGCGACTAAACGAATATCCACTTGGATGGTGTCGATGCCCCCGAGGCGTTCGAAGGATTGTTCTTGGATGACCCTTAGCAATTTCGATTGGGCTTCTAAGCTTAATTCGGCCACTTCATCGAGGAACAAGGTGCCTTGGTGAGCAAGTTCAAATCGACCTTTACGGCGACTAGTGGCCCCAGTAAATGCGCCTTTCTCGTGGCCAAAGAGCTCGCTTTCCAGTAATGAGGCTGAAAATGCGGCGCAGTTGACACTGATCATCGGTTTATCTTTGCGGCGACTGAGTTGATGTAAATTTCTGGCAACTAACTCTTTTCCTGTGCCATTTTCACCGCAAATAAGCACTGTGCTATCGGTATTAGCGACCATATGCAATTGCTGGATCATATGGCGAATGGCGGCACTATTACCTGAAATATCCACATCGCCAGTCTTATCGGCTAGTTCGGCCTGCAGATAATGATTTTCCGAGGCGAGTCGTTCAGATAGGGCTTGTACTTGGGCTAAAGCTTGACGTAGCGAGTGTTCGGTTTGTTTTTGAATGCTAATGTCACGAAATATCGCGACTACGCCAATGAGTTCATTGTCACGGTAAACCGGGGTTGAACTGTAGTGTACGGGAAAACTGCTGCCATCTTTACGCCAAAACACATCGTGGGTAATTTCACGGGTGATGCCATCCTTCAAGGTGTTGTAAATCGGACAATCCTCTTGGGGATAATGGCTGCCATCGGCATGGCTATGGTGGTGGCAGTTGTGAATATTTTTACCCAGTAACTCCTCATTTTTCCAGCCTGTCATGCGTTCGGCTGCCGGATTGATAAAGACAGCATTTCCATTCAAATCAAAACCATAAATACCTTCACCTACGGCATTGAGCAGTAATTGGTTCTCTGGCAGAAAATGTTTATCCAGTGGTTGTTTGGGCTCGGATGATAGCGTCATGGATTGGGAACCAAAGTAGCAGGTTAGTACACGAGTATACGCTGATAATGCAGATCACGATATATCGTGTGCCATTAACGCCATAAAACTCATTTTGCATTCGGTGAATTGCTTTGAGATGTCGAGAAATAAATGTTTATAGCATTGCCAACCGTAAAAAATATTAGTTTTTAGTACATTGATATTTAACAAAATAATTTTTAAATCACCCAAGCGTTGTATTTATTACTGGAGAATGCTTTTGTTTTGTTATAAGAATGTTTCCGTTATGTAAAATAAATTGTATTGACCACAGTTGCAGATTTTAGGGATCAAAATCGGATCGAGCAGGTCAGGTATTCTAAAAATAATAAGCAGGTGGGATGAGTAATGATGACCTCAAAAAAGCAAAAGTTTGGATTGAGTGCGGTTAGTCTGGCAATCACTCTGGCACTGTCTGGTAGTTTAATAAGCCCGCAGGCAATGGCAGAAGAAGATGACACAGCCGTTAAAAATGACAATGTCGAGAAAATTGCGGTTGTCGGTTCCCGTGCTGCTCCACGCTCGATCGGCGATTCCCCCGTGCCTATTGATATCATCAGTAGTGACGACCTTAAGAAGAATGGTTCTACTGACATGATAGATATGTTGGTCACTTCTATCCCTTCTTTCAACTCACGTGCTCAACCTATCAGCGATGCCGCAACCTTAGTCCGTCCCGTTAACCTACGTGGTCTGCCATCCGACAGCACCTTAGTGTTAGTCAATGGCAAGCGTCGTCACCGCGCAGCTGTGATTGCCTTCCAGGGCGGTGGTATTAACGATGGTGCCCAAGGCCCTGATATTTCGGTTATTCCTGGTTCTGCATTGAAGCAAGTTGAAGTGTTGCGTGATGGCGCTGCTGCGCAGTACGGCTCGGATGCGATTGCCGGGGTAATGAACTTTGTTTTAAAAGATAATTCCGATGGCGGTTCCATCACTGTGACTCAAGGTGAGTATTACGAGGGTGATGGTGCCACGACCACAGTAGAAGGCGATGTTGGTCTACCGCTGACCGATAATGGCTTTGTTAACTTAAGCTTCCAATATAAAAATGCCGACGCGACTAGCCGTAGTGTGCAGCGTCCCGATGCGGCTAACTTAGCCGAACAAGGCAATACAGAGATCAGTAACCCTGCTCAAGTGTGGGGAAATCCTGAAATTAATGATGACTACTCGGTCTTTATCAACTCAGGCTTAGACATTAATGCCAATATGCACGCCTATGCCTTTGGTAACCTGTCATCCCGTGATGCTGTGGGGGGATTCTATTACCGTTATCCGCAGGACCGCAGTAATGTGTACTCCAACGATGGGGGCCAAACCCTGTTAGTCGGTGCCGTGAATGGAGATCAATCCACCTGTGGGGTGGTTCCCATTCCTAAAATTGATACTAACGGAGATGGTATTCCCGATGCGGATGGTAACGTCTTAGACACAGATGCTTATAAGGCTATGGTTGCCGATCCAAATTGCTTCGCAATGAACCAGATATTCCCTGGTGGTTATACGCCACAGTTCACTGGAACCATTGAGGATATGTCCTTCTTCGCCGGTGTAAAGGGCGATATCGGTGAGTGGAATTATGATTTCAGTGCAGGTACGGGCAGCAACAAAGCCAGTTTTGGCCTTAAAAACTCGTTAAATCCATCATTAGGGTTAGACACCCCAATCGACTTCGATACCGGAGCCTATGAGCAAGTTGAAACCACAGTTAACCTCGATTTCTCGCGTTTTATTACCTTAGGTGGCATCGAAGATATTAGTTTTGCCAGTGGTTTTGAATGGCGAAATGAATCTTTTGAGATAACCCAAGGTGATGAAGCCTCGTGGATTGCCGGTCCCTATGCCGATCAAGGTTTCAACATTGGTGCACATGGATTTAAAGGTTTTGGCCCTGAGTCTGCGGGTAAAAACTCTCGTCATAACATAGGTATCTATACTGATTTAGAAGCCTATTTAAGCGATGATTGGTTGGTGGGCGTCGCACTGCGCTATGAAGACTTTTCGACCTTCGGTGACACATTAAATTACAAGTTGACGGCGCAGTATGCTGCGACGGATGAGTTGTCGCTGCGCGCGTCACATAGCACGGGTTTCCGTGCACCAACGGTTGGCCAAGAAAACGTCATCAATACACAGACATCGATTATTGAGGGCGAATTGATCCAGACCTTTATTGCCCCACCGACCGATCCTTTGGCGGCATTCTATGGCGGGGAAGTGTTAGAGCCTGAAGAGTCAGTAAGTTATGCGTTAGGTGCCGTGTATGAGTATGAAAACTTTTTCTTAACCATCGATTACTACAATATTGCCGTTGAGGGGCGTATTGCACAGTCGAGTAAAATCGATGTAAAAGCAGAAGACTATGATGCGTTGCGAGCGGCGGGGGTTGAGTTTCCTGAGTTAATCCAAGGGGTGAGTTATTACACCAACGACTTTGATACTACCACTCAAGGTATTGATATCGTAGCCTCCTATGATGCGGAAATGTTGTCGGGTAATGCTAAGTTCAGTCTTGCCTATGGCTGGACCGATACCAGTGTTGATAAATACGATCCTGAGACCACAGACGAAGGTAAAGTTCGTCGATTAGAGGACGGTATTCCAGCGCATCGTGCGACCTTAACCTGGGCTCAGTCTTGGGATAAGTTAAGTATGTCGCTGCGCGGAAATTACTACGGCGAATACTATGCAACCCATGCCGATGATACCTCTGATTGGGGTTCTGAGGTCGCGGATGCAGCGGTGACTGTCGATCTTGAAGTGAGTTATGAAGTACTCGATGGGCTCACACTGGCTGTGGGGGCTAACAACCTATTCGACCAAGAAGCGCAAAAGCTGAAAATGGGTGATGATTTCGCCTATGGTCAATTGGGTGGTGTGTATTACGAGAGTGGGCCATTCGATTATAACGGCGGCTACTACTATGGCCGAGTGAACTATCGTTTTTAAGTGTGAACCGTTTATAAAAGCAATTTCCAACCCACCTTTCTGGAAATAACGCTTTTATAAATTTGAAGTGAAGTAAAAAAGGCTGCCCAGCAGCCTTTTTTATGGCTGTAATTAATGGACTTTTGCCGCTGCTATGCCATTGAGTACGTCATCAATGGTGAGCTTTGAGGGGAGCACTATGCCATTGGGGGCACTTGGACCATAAACCTTATTGTAGGGTGTGCCGGGGACACCTTCATGGCGCATATAGCTTTCAATGGTGTTGTTGGCCTCACTCCAGTTACCTTGCATCAGGATAATGTTGTCGGCCATTAAGGCAGTCACAATTTGTTCCCTGTGGGTTACTTCGGCTTTATTGGTTTGGCAGATGGTGCACCAATCAGAGGTGATATCGACAAACACCGTATAACCTTGGTCAACCAGAGGTGCGATTTTCTCCGGTGCTAAGCTGTGCCATTTTAGTTTTTGATAGGCTTGATAATCCTCGCCTTTATGCACAAATCCAATGATAGCGCCGAGTCCTAGGGCGAAAAATCCTAAGACAAAAACAACGGCTAAAGGAATCGCTTTACCTTTTTTTCGCTGCCAGAGCAGTAACAGAATTGCGCTCAGTAATAAGCAGAGAATTACCAGACTGATAAGAGTGATGGTGCCCATAAATGTCCACATAGAATTGTCATAACCTCAGCGCTATCTTAGTCACTAACAGCTTAAATATGCGTGAATTTAGCGAACTATTAGCATATGAGGGCATAAAAGTCCTTTGACGCATTCAGTTGCAATTGTGCTTTTGCGCCTATCGAGCACTCTTTGTAAGCTTGGGCAGATTATAAATATCACAAATAAAGGAAATATGATGACTAGTCTAAGAAGCGGTAGCCGACGATTTAACATGCCATTTGGGTCGCTACTTATACCATTCTTCCTGCTTTTCTCGGTCCTAGGCCATGCTGAACCCACCCAAAAGGCAGAGGATAAAGCCGACAAGATTGTTCCCGAGATTGTCGAAACCGAGCATAAGATGACGATCCAAGGTGAGAAAATTAGCTACAAGGCGATAAGTGGTGAGACCATTTTAGAGGACGATAAGGGCGAACCACTGGCGAGTATTTTTTCGATAACTTACTTACGGGATGACGTTAAAGATAACAGTCAACGCCCTGTGACGTTTATTTTCAATGGTGGCCCTGGCTCGGCATCGCTCTGGCTGCATATGGGGCTCTTCGGGCCTAAACGTGTCGTCGTTCCTAGTGATGCCAAGGATGATGGCGCCGCGCCTTATCGTATTGAGCTTAACGATGACTCTATGCTCGATGAGTCTGACTTAGTGTTTATCGATCCCGTTGGAACGGGTTTTAGCCGTGCCCTAGGTGAAAAGAAAGGAGCCGATTTTTGGGGCGTGAAAGAAGATGCCCAATCGATTGCCGAGTTTATGCGCCGCTGGTTGATTGAACATAAGCGCTGGAATTCGCCTAAATATCTCGCCGGTGAAAGTTATGGCACGACCCGAGCGGCGGCTCTGATTGATGAACTTCAAGGCGGCTGGACCGATATCTCTGTTAATGGCGTGGTGTTGATTTCATCGATTCTCGACTTTAGCCATGCCCGCTATCAACCGGGAAATAACCAACCCTACATTGGCTTTTTGCCAACGATGGCGGCAACCGCGTTTTACCATAACAAGGTTAGCGGTGCCGACAAGGCATTAGGACTCGAGGCGTTTGTCGAGCAGGCGCGCCAATTTGCCATTAAGGATTATGCCTTAGCGTTATTGCAGGGCAGTCGTTTAGTGCCTAGTGACTATCAAGCCGTGCGCAAACAGTTGGCACGTTTTACAGGCCTGAGTGAAAACTATCTAGACAGAGTCAATCTGCGGGTGAGTGCCAGTCGATATACCAAGGAATTACTCAGGGATCAGGATCTCACGGTTGGACGTTTAGACAGTCGCTATACAGGCAAAGATTACGATAGTGGCGGTGACTCAACCGATAATGACCCTTCCGGTTATGGCATCGATGGCGCTTATACTGCGGCTATCCATCAATATTTATACGAAGATTTAGGGGTTAAATTATCGCGCCCATTCAATGTGCTCTCCACAGATGTGAACCGTGGCTGGAACTGGAATATTAGCGGTAAGCAGATGCATTATGTCAACGTCGCCCCCTATCTTGGGCAGGCACAGCGTGAAAATAAAGATCTACGGATTTTTGTCGGCAACGGTTACTTCGATTTTGCGACGCCCTTTTTTGCCACCGAAAATACCTTTGCCGATAATGGCATAGATAACAGTCGCGTCACCATGCATTACTATAAGGCTGGCCACATGATGTATGTTGAGCCAGCGTCGTTAGCGCAACTGGTGAAAGATATCCGTGCTTTCTACCATCCAGACTCGGTGAAATGAGAGTGACCTCATTTATCGGCCGATGTTAAACTGCCACTCCTGTGAAGGCCCTAGCGAGGGCCTTTTTATGCTTTAAAGGGTTAAAGATGAGTTTTAGTACTTGGTTAGGGCTATTGGCGATTTGTTGTTTGGGGGCTATGTCACCAGGGCCCAGTTTGGCCATGGTCGTGCGCCATACCTTAGGCGGCGGGCGCGGCAAGGGGATTGTTTGCGCTTGGGCGCACTCGATTGGGATCGGTGTTTATGCGTTAGTGACGCTACTCGGTCTTGCGGTGGTGTTGAAAAAGGCTCCCTTAGTATTCAATGGTATCGCTATTTTAGGGGCTTTGTATCTGGCGTGGATGGGCATTCAAGCACTGCGTTCCAATGGTGGCATGCAGGCAAAACTCGCGGCGGGTGAGGCCACAGATACGCTCACTGCGGCGCGGGATGGCATTGCGATTTCCCTATTCAATCCCAAAATTATGTTGTTCTTTTTAGCGCTGTTTAGCCAGTTTGTGATGGTGGCCGAGAGTGTTACTGGTCAAGCGTTGATAGTATTAACGCCGCTGGTGGTCGATGGACTTTGGTATACCTTGATTGCCTTAGTGTTATCGCATTCGAGCGTATTACCCAAATTACGGGAAAAAGCGGGGCTTATCGATAAATTCTCTGGCGTGGTATTGATTCTGCTCGCGATAAGGGTGGTGTATACCCTCTAGGGATTACACCTAGATTTTAGGTTCTAGGCTTAGAATCTATGCCTACAAAAACGCCATCATTTGATGGCGTTTTTTATGGGAGATTGTCAGGTGATCCGCCCTTGAAGGTTATTAGCCTTTAAAGATTTGCACCGAGCCATCAGTCGCGGCAGCTTCTCCCTGCATAACAGGGGGATTCGCGATATGGTCGTCTAAATTGTCATTCAGCATTTCGCGATATTCGGCGCTAAACCATTCGAGAGCATTGTCTTTTTCTGCACCTAAATCGGCAGATTTAATCGCGGCTTCAAAGGCATTAAAACGGGCCGCTGCAAAACGCAGGGCAGTGCCCACTTTACCGACATCAGCTTCCTGCTGGCTTAGCTGATTGGCTAAGGCAATAAATTGATCGGCAAGTTCAAAAATCGTGGTGTTGCTTGTGTCAGTCATAGCGCTTACTCAAAATAATTTATTGGTGGGCGATTCTATCCTAATTTTTGCAAGAAGGAATCGCTAACTCTTAACTATTGGGATCTAGGTCTGTAGTAACTGTTCCCGTTCTTGAATCGTAGTAAATGGATAATTTATCGTTGGCTCGATAAAAATAGGTGCATTGATTAGGGGTGAGATAGCGGGCCTTGTAGTCAGTTTCAGTGGTATCAACATTAAGGCGTGAAACGCTTGGTTGCGAGTTTTGGAATAACACTTCCCATACTGAGACACAATCTTCCACATTGTCTAAGGCCGGAGAAGCCTCATTGCCGAAAATATAATGCTGGGCGGGCCAGCCGAAGCTGTTGAAATCGACTTGCTCGGATTGTGCCGTGCCAAATACGGGTAAATCTTCCTTTGGACCCGAACCCACTTTTACCGCCCAGACTGAACGTGCCAGATTTAAACCCGATTTAAACCCTGCGCCTGTGGCCTTGATCGTGGCTATCTGCGCGTCTTGCTGTATGTTGATAAATTTGGGTAGGGCTACAACGGCTAAAATCCCGAGCACAATAATCACAACGACGAGTTCAATTAAGGTAAAGCCAGCACTTGGCCCTTGTAAGCGGTTATGGGTCATATTAATCAGTGGATAAAAAATAAAGGCCGCTACTATAGCATTTGTTAGCCGTGTTTTAACTTGAGATATCTCCAATACTGGCGAATTAAAAGCGGAGTTAACTTGTCATGGCTCTTTATCACTTTTAAGCTAGCAGCATCGTAACTTAAGCAAGAGAAACTGATTTTGGCGACTTGGCAGGCATTTATCGACCATCAACGTACCCAGCCTTACTATCAACAGCTGATCGCATTTGTGAATCAAGAGCGGCAAGCGGGCAAAGTAATTTATCCTCCTAAGGAAGATGTATTCAATGCGTTTAAAATGACTCCCCTTGAGAATGTGCGAGTGGTTTTAATTGGCCAAGATCCCTACCATGGTCCAAATCAGGCCCATGGCTTGTGTTTCTCCGTTAAACGTGGAATTAAACCGCCGCCTTCCCTTGCCAATATGTATAAAGAATTGGTGAACGATATTCCCGGCTTCCAAATCCCCAATCATGGCGATTTAACCCAATGGGCAGAGCAGGGGATATTGATGCTCAATACCGTGCTGACGGTGGAACAGGGCCAAGCCCACTCCCATGCCAATGCGGGGTGGGAAATCTTTACCACCGAAGCGTTAAAGCTGCTCAATGCGCAGGAACGCCCGATTATTTTCGTACTTTGGGGCAGTCATGCCATCAAAAAAGGGGCGGTGATTACCGCGCCACAACACCAAATTTTATCGGGACCGCATCCATCTCCCTTATCGGCCTATCGCGGATTCTTTGGTTGTGGGCATTTTTCAAAAGTGAATCAACTGTTGATGGCGCGGGGCGAAGCGCCTATTCAATGGCAGGTTTAAGCCTTGTTTCACAAAGCTCTGTCTAGTCCTGAAATAAGTTGACACTTATTTCCTTTAAAACGCCTGATGTACTTCATCGGGCGTTTTGTATTTTAAGGCCAGATGCGGCCGTTTGCGATTATATATCGCCACCGACTCTGCAACCATTTTCCTC
>NZ_AFOZ01000012.1 GCF_000217915.1 Shewanella sp. HN-41
GTTGGCGTTTTTTATGGGCAGGTATAGCGACCTTACTCGGTTTTTAGGCCGTTGTTGATGGCGATAACGTCATCTTCATTTAAGGTACCTGCAGCTTGTTTCAGTGCAACAATTGAGTTGATGTAGCTGTAACGTGCATCGGATAATTTACGCTTTGAATCGTACAAATCACGGGTACGGTTCAATACGTCAACGATAGTACGCGTACCGACTTCAAAACCCGCTTGTGTCGCTTTTAACGCACTCTCGGATGAAATCACTGACTGCTCATACGCACGAATTGAGCTGATCGATGCACCTACGTTGTTGTAGTTATTGCGAATATTTTTCACAACACCGCGGTAGGTTTGCTCTAGTTTTTCACTTGCTTCAACAAATAGATATTGCGCTTCATTGACTTGTGAAGTGACTTTAAAGCCTTCAAAGATAGGAATGCTTAAGTTAACACCAACGTTGACATCGTCAAAATCAGGCTCGTTAATGCTACCGGTTTTTTGCTCAAGGCCTTTGTTGTAGCCTGCACTTAAGCTCAATGATGGCATATGGCCCGCTTTATAGAGACTGATAGTCTCTTGAGCGATATCTTTGCCAATACGTTGGGTCATAAGATCGACACTGTTTGTTTCAGCGATCTTTAACCATTCGCTTGAAGACGTTGGTGCGGGTGTCACGGCAGAGAAACGATTGGTATCGAGCACGTTTAATGTCTTGTGATCGATCCCCGTGATTTCACGCAGGGCCTCATAGCTATTGGCTAAGGTATTTTCTGCTAAAATTTCAGTAGCTGAGGCTAAGTCATACTGAGCCTGGGCCTCATGTACGTCGGTAATCGCGGTTAAACCAACGGCGAAGCGTTGTTTGGTTTGTTCGAGTTGACGTTCAATCGCACGTTTTTCGGCGCCCTGAAACTCGTAATTATCCTTAGCGGTCAATACATCGAAGTACGCCCTAGTGACTCTAGATATCAGCGTTTGTAAAGCGGATGCATAGCTTGAATCGGCTTGAGAGGCGGCTTTTTCTGCAAGGCTTAAACCCACCCAAGCGCTGTGATCATAGATCACTTGGTTAAGTTTGATGCTACCCGTTAAACCGCTAGTGTTATCCCTAGGATCATTCCACGCCTTGTCATACCCGACATTGGCGCTAATGGTTGGCAACAGCGGTGCACGGTTTTGTTCAATTTTCTGGAACAATGCATCACGCTGGGCTTGGGCTTGCAACACGAGCGGGTCGTTAGTCAGTGCCTGTTGATAAATTTGCAGTAAATCATCTGCTTGTACCGCTTGAGCGGAAGCGGCGAGAGTCAATGCTGCGCATAAAGAACGGATCTTAAATTTCATTTGCTGTCCTTATTAGACAAAATTTCCCAAAGGAGAAATATTTTAACTTCGTTTAGACTAAGTAATGCCTTTACCAAGGCGGTTTGCGCTTCCCGACGCTTCCCGATACAGCTAAAACTTAATGACGTAGAGTCTAAAAACTCCGACACTTTCAAGTCAAATGCGAAGTGTAACAGATTTTATTTTAAAAATGTGTCAAATTGCCTTGATAATAGGCGCAAATTCAACTTTTAAGGATAGAGTATGACCCCCCCTGTTTTTTCGCAAATGGATATTGAAGTTCTCGAAAAAAAATCATTATATCAAGGCTTTTTTGCGTTAGAACAGTTTACTTTTAAGCATAAGCTCTTTGCTGGCGGATGGAGCCTGCCCGTCACCCGTGAAGTGTTCGAACGTGGCCATGCTGTGGTAGTGTTACCCTATGACGTTAAGCGCGATCAGATCGTATTGATTGAGCAAGTACGATTTCCTGCATTAGCAACCTCTAAATCTCCTTGGCTTATGGAGTTAGTCGCAGGTATGATTGCGCCCGAAGAATCGCCGCTCGATGTTGCTCACCGTGAATTGTTAGAAGAAACTGGCCTAGTTGCTAGCAATATGCACTTTGTTAACAGTTACTTGGCTAGCCCTGGTGGCAGTACCGAACGTTTTTATTTCTATTGGGCCGAGGTGGACTCCAGCAACGCCAGTGGATTGCATGGATTGGCAGAAGAACATGAAGATATTCGATTGCATGTTTTAGACCGTGAGCACGCCTATAATAGTGTGGTTGCGGGAGAAATAGACAATGCATCGACCGTAATTGGATTGCAATGGTTGCAATTAAACTATCAGCAACTGGTTTAAGTTGGAAAAACATTTGGCTACTTCGACGTCGTATCAAAAACCGCGTTACCAACCGAACGTCAGTGACTTTTTAGCACTGTGCGGTCGTAATTATGGTTACATTCTGAAGTGGTTACCACTCGATATTGCCGTTGATCAATCATGGCAGCTTGAAGGTGAGTTTGGTATATTAGTGGTGCGTATTTTAGAGAATACCAAATATACTCAATTAGTTGAGATATCTCGCCCCCTCGAAATTCTAGAGTTTGTTAATACTCCCAAGGTGTTAGTGAGAGTTTATCACGATGCTAAATTAGCAGAAGTGTTAACTGGTCAACAGATTTACCAATTACGCCCAGTGTATGATTACCCCAATTTACGCATGTATCATAGTGATGAAAAGTACCAGGTAAATGCATTCCTGGAAGAGTTATTGAAGATTGGTTGCCAACAACGTTTGGTGTGCCAGTCTTAGAATTGGGTATTCAATGTGCTGAAAGAGGCTGTCTCTTACTCCATAGCTGAAGAAGAAAGTGTGCGTATTGTGCAAGTCACAGATCCACACCTTTTTGCCGATCCTGAGGCCCAGCTTTTAGGCGTCAACACAGGAAAAAGTTTTGCCGCTGTGCTTAATACGATTAGGGCTGTCGACTATCCTGCGCATCTGATGTTAGCAACCGGTGATTTAAGCCAAGATTATTCGGCCGAATCATACCGTCAGTTTGTTACAGCAGTGACACCCCTCAATTTACCTTGCCATTATCTCCCCGGGAACCACGATGATCCACGGATCATGTTTCTGCATATGCAGGGGGAGCAGATCTTTGGTCAGCAACGAATTTTGGCGGGTAAATGGCAAATTTTGATGTTGGACTCAACTGTGCGGGGAAAGCCCGGCGGCAGTATGGCCGAGAGCCAGTTCGAGCTGATTAAACAGGCCATCACCACCCATCCTGAATACCATACTCTGCTCGTCATGCACCATAACCCGATTTTGGTTAACTGCACTTGGCTAGATCAACATTGTATGGACAATGGTGCCGAGTTTTTGAGACGGGTTTCCGTATATCCACAGGTCAAAGGATTACTCTGGGGGCATGTACACCAGAGTATCGATACCCATTACGATGGACCCCATGGTGCACTGAAACTCATGGCAACACCTTCAACCTGTATTCAATTTAAGCCACTATCACCTTATTTTGCCTTAGACGGACTACAACCTGGTTATCGTTTGCTGGAGTTGAAACCCGATGGTAGCATCAGCACCAATGTGTATCGCGTACCGGGTAACCATTTTTCCCCCGATAAAGATTCCAGCGGTTATTAACGCGAATGACCGCAGCTTGAGGAACTATGCTGCTCTATATTCACGGATTCAACAGTTCACCTTTCTCCGATAAAGCGGTGATGACGGCGCAGTATATGGCCGAGCATCATCCGTCCTTAACTTTCCATCAGCCGCAGTTACCCAATACGCCCAAGGCGGCGATGTCGCTGTTACTCGAATATGTGATGGCTGCGCGAGAGGCAAATGAGCCCCTTACTTACATAGGTTCATCTTTGGGGGGATATTTCGCCAGTTATTTGGCCGAGCATTACGGTGGGCGTGCGGTGTTAGTGAATCCAGCGGTAAAACCCTTTGAATTGTTCGATGAGTTTATGGGGCCACAGTTTAACCCATACACTGGACAGCATTATCAGGTTTTGCCTGAGCATAAGCTGGAAGTGGCTGAATTTAATACCGCCGTTATCCGCAATCCGGATCGTTTTTTGGTACTATTGCAAACGGGCGATGAAGTGCTGGACTACCGTGAAGCCCTAAATAAATATCATCATTGCCAATTACGGATTGAGGCGGGTGGTGATCACAGTTTTGTGGGTTATGGGAAGTATTTGCAAACTGTAAGCCACTTTTTACACTTACCTTGACAAACAGTCATCCAGAGCCGCAACATGGCCGGATATAACAACTTATAGCGTACACTATGACGAATCAATACACCTCTGACGCCATTGAAGTCCTTAATGGACTCGATCCTGTTAAACGCCGTCCAGGTATGTATACCGATACCTCCAGACCTAACCATTTAGGCCAAGAGGTCATAGATAACAGTGTCGATGAAGCCTTAGCGGGCCACGCCACTAAAATTGAAGTTGTTCTGCATACAGATAACTCCCTCGAAGTCACCGATGATGGCCGTGGTATGCCTGTGGATATCCATCCAGAAGAAGGCATTCCTGGGGTTGAGTTGATCCTGACCAAATTGCACGCAGGTGGTAAATTTTCCAATAAAAACTACCAGTTCTCCGGTGGTTTGCACGGCGTGGGGATTTCCGTCGTCAATGCGTTATCTCGCCGGGTCGAAGTTACGGTAAGGCGTGATGGTCAAGTATATGATATTGCTTTTGAAAATGGTTTTAAGGTTGAAGATCTTAAAGTCACAGGTACCTGTGGTCGACGCAATACCGGTACTAGCGTTCATTTTTGGCCCGATGCGAGTTATTTTGATTCGGCCAATTTCTCTAATTCCAAGCTGATTTATTTGCTGCGTGCTAAGGCCGTACTTTGCCCTGGCTTACGGATCAAATTTACCAATAAGCATACTAATGAAGTGCATGAATGGTTTTATGAAAGTGGTTTAACTGACTATCTTAAAACCGCTGTCGGCGATAACTTGATGTTACCCGAAGAACCCTTCGTTGGCAGTTTTAAGGGGCAAATTGAAGCGGCGGATTGGGCCATCACTTGGTTGCCTGAAGGTGGCGAGTCGATCAACGAGAGTTATGTCAACCTCATTCCCACGCCACTTGGCGGTACCCATGTGAATGGTTTTCGCCAAGGCTTGCTTGAATCCATGCGTGAATTCTGTGAGTTTCGAAATTTGATCCCCCGAGGGATTAAATTATCACCGGAGGATATTTGGGATAGGGCGGCTTTTATCCTATCGGTGAAAATGCAGGATCCCCAGTTTGCGGGACAAACCAAAGAGAAATTGTCTAGCCGCCAGTGCTCGGCTTTTGTCTCTGGCATAGTACGTGATGCTTTTTCTCTGTGGTTAAACTCAAATACCGAACTGGCCGAATCCTTGGCCGAGATGTGTATTAACAATGCCCAGCGTCGCTTAAAAGCTGCGAAAAAAGTAGCCCGTAAAAAGGTGACTTCTGGTCCAGCATTGCCGGGAAAACTAACCGATTGTAGTGGCCAAGATCCCATGCGAGGTGAGTTATTCCTCGTGGAAGGAGATTCTGCGGGCGGTAGTGCTAAGCAGGCGCGGGATCGTGAATTCCAAGCCATCATGCCGCTGCGGGGTAAAATTCTGAACACGTGGGAAGTGGATGCATCACAAGTGCTCGCCTCTCAAGAAGTCCATGATATTTCGGTTGCGATTGGTTGCGACCCCGATAGCAGTGATATTTCGGAGTTAAGATATGGCAAAATTTGTATTCTCGCCGATGCCGACTCCGACGGGCTACATATTGCAACTTTACTCTGTGCCTTGTTTCTGAAACATTACCGTGTACTGGTCGAGCAGGGCCATGTTTACATTGCCATGCCACCCCTGTTTCGTATCGATATTGGTAAGGATGTCTATTACGCCTTAGATGAAGCAGAAAAAGAAGGCATCCTCGACCGTATTAGTGCGGAAAATAAGAAAGGTAAGGTCCAAGTAACGCGTTTTAAGGGCTTGGGTGAAATGAATCCCCTCCAATTACGTGAAACGACTATGGACCCTAACACCCGTCGTTTAGTACAGTTGACTATTGATGATGTTGAAGAAACTGATTCTTTGATGGATATGTTGCTTGCGAAGAAACGTTCTCCTGATCGTAAATCTTGGCTCGAGGATAAGGGCGACATGGCTTTACTATAGTGTTGTGCAAGATTGCCGATAACAATAAAACATAGGCATAAAGAAAATTACAATGTTGTATATTAAAACTAATAATTATAATTACTTAAAGGTACTCTTTGCCTATTTCCCCCTGCTGGCATTCATGGCTTTTGGAACCAGCCAGAACGCCATCGCGGGGTCACAGTCGATCATGATTACCGTCACTAAGGGATTTGGTTTATCCCTGTACGCTTCGGATGTTGGTGATGCTAAACAGATCGCCATGGGCTCGAATGGCACTCTGTTTGTGGGCTCCCATAAAAGCGGAACAGTGCATGCGCTCGTCGACAGTAACCGAGATGGCCGTGTCGATAAGCGTTATGTTATTGCTAAAGGGCTTGAATACCCCAGTGCTCTTGCATTTCATAATGGTGATCTTTTCGTTGTCAGTGAAAATAAAGTCTTGCGTTTCACTGACATAGAACAGCGCTTACGCCGCCCGAGTCGTCCGAAGGAAATCTACAGTGATCTACCCGAATCGGACAAGAAAAGCACCCGTGCAATGCGTTTTGGCCCCGATGGTAGGCTCTATATCTCCATAGGAGCCCCCTGTAACGTATGTGAGGCGACTGCGCCCTATAGTGGCATTATTGCGATCAATGTTGATACCAGTGAGAGTGAGCAGATAGCCTCTGGCGTGCGTGACTCGACTGGGTTTGATTGGTCACCCGTAGACGGTAAATTATGGTTTGCCGATCAGGGTAGAGATTGGATGGGGGATAATTTACCACCCGATGAAATCAACCGTGTCGATGTTGTGGGGAGCCACTATGGTTTCCCATATTTACATGCCACATCCGTTGTTGAACCCGCCTACGAAAAACCGCAAAACCTGAAAGTTACCGTGCCAGTGTATGAGTTGCCCGCCCATGTTGCACCGACTGGACTGGCGTTTTATCGTGGGGATAAATTCCCAGAAATATATCGTAATCAATTATTTGTAGCAGAGAATGGTTCCTGGAATCGTTCAAGCAAAGTGGGTTATCAAGTGGTGATGCTTAAGCTTGAAAACCAGCAAGTTGTGGGGCGTGAAACGATTGTGAGTTTCCTCGATGGTGAATTTCCCGTCGCTCGCCCCTATGCCTTGTTATCGGCCGATGATGGTGCCATGTACATCTCAGATGATTTAAAAGGTAACGTGTATCGCTTGTTCTTTAAAAATGGCGATAGTACTGAAGAGACACAGGAACTAGAAGAAAATGAGTGACGCAATCAAGTTAAGCCTCGATGGGGTAGAGCAAATGCCACTGCGGCGTTTTACCGAAGAGGCTTATCTGAACTATTCCATGTACGTCATCATGGACCGAGCCCTGCCACATATTGGTGATGGGCTAAAACCTGTACAGCGCCGTATTATCTATGCCATGAGTGAGTTAGGTTTATCGGCCCAATCTAAGCATAAAAAATCTGCCCGTACCGTCGGTGATGTATTAGGTAAATACCATCCCCACGGTGATAGTGCCTGTTATGAAGCCATGGTGCTGATGGCGCAGCCATTCTCATACCGTTATCCATTGGTTGATGGCCAAGGTAACTGGGGGGCACCAGATGATCCTAAGTCATTTGCGGCCATGCGATACACTGAGGCGCGGCTATCTAAGTTCTCCGAAGTCTTATTATCCGAACTTGGCCAAGGTACGGTCGATTGGGGCGCAAACTTCGATGGCACCTTAAAGGAGCCAAAGGTCTTACCTGCTCGTTTACCGCATATTTTGCTCAATGGTATTACCGGTATTGCGGTCGGGATGGCAACGGATATTCCACCCCATAATGTCAGAGAATTAGTCTCCGCCTGTGTGGCCTTGCTCGATGATCCTAAGCTCGAACTCGAGCAATTGATGAGCTATGTGCCTGGGCCGGATTACCCCACCGAAGCCGAGATCATTACACCGTCCGCCGATATTGCAAAAGTGTATGAAACGGGCCGCGGCTCACTAAAGGCGCGTGCCGTTTACACTGTGGAGGCGGGGGAAATCATCATAACCGCGCTGCCCCATCAGGCCAGTAGCGGTAAAATTCTAGAGCAAATTGCTGCCCAAATGCAGGCCAAGAAATTGCCTATGGTGGCCGATTTGCGGGATGAGTCAGACCATGAAAGCCCCGTTCGCCTAGTTGTGGTGCCCCGTTCAAATCGTGTCGATTGTGATCAGTTGATGGCACATTTGTTTGCGACTACCGATTTAGAAAAAAGCTTTAGGGTAAACTTAAACGTACTTGGCCTAGACGGCCGACCTAGGGTGAAGGGCTTAAAAACCTTATTAACCGAGTGGTTAGAGTTCCGTGTCGATACAGTTAGGCGTCGTCTCGAATACCGTTTAGATAAAGTGCTTTCACGCCTGCATATCCTTGAAGCCCTGATGATCGCCTTCCTCAATATTGATGAAGTGATTGAAATCATTCGTTTCCACGATGATCCGAAAGCCGAGTTAATGGCCCGTTTTTCCTTAACGGATAAACAAGCCGAAGCGATCCTCGAGTTAAAATTACGCCACTTAGCTAAGTTAGAAGAATTTAAAATCAAGGCCGAGCAGGATGAATTAGCGGCCGAGCGCGAGAAGTTAGAGCAACTGCTGGGTTCTGATCGTCGCTTAAAAACCTTGATTAAAAAAGAATTGCTCCAAGATGCACAGACCTATGGCGATGAACGTCGTTCACCCATAGTACAACGCCATGAATCCCGCGCATTAACAGAACAAGAGTTAACGCCGAGTGAGTCAGTGACGGTCGTGCTGTCTGAAAAGGGTTGGGTGCGTTGTGCTAAGGGCCATGATATTGATCCTTTGTCCTTATCCTATAAGGCTGGCGATCAGTATCTTTGTAGTGCCATGGGCCGCAGTAATCAGGCCGCTGTGTTTATCGATTCCTCGGGCCGCGCCTTTGCGACCGATAGCCACAGCTTACCATCGGCGCGCAGCCAAGGTGAGCCAATCACCACCCGCTTCAATATGGCGCCGGGTGAGACCATGCAACATGTCATCATGGGTGAAGAGGAGCAATGCTTCCTGTTAGCGACCGATGCGGGTTATGGGTTTATTTGCACCTATAACGACATGGTGTCGCGCAACAAGGCAGGTAAAGCGCTGCTCAGTTTACCAACCAATGCTAAGTCGTTGCCGCCTAAGCTTATTGATCGAAATCGTGAGATGTCTATCCTAGCGATCACCAACGAAGGGCGGATGTTACTGTTCTCCCTTGAAGCCTTGCCGCAACTCTCTAAGGGTAAAGGCAATAAGATTATTGGGATCCCAACGGAACGTGCGAAGACTCGTGACGAGCTGATGACGCATCTGCAGTTAGTGCCCAGTGACACGCCAGTGACACTTTGGGCCGGAAAGCGTAAGCTCACCCTGAAACCAAGCGATCTAGAGCATTACCGTGGCGAGCGTGGCCGTCGTGGAGCTAAGTTGCCACGGGGATTACAACGGGTCGATAGTGTGGAATTAGGTGACGGTGGCGAAGTGTTGCCAAGCCTGTAACCGTTTGCCTAACAACCCGTTTAACAAAAGCCACTCAGGTCTTCCCTCGGTGGCTTTTTTCTACGGCCAATTGGAGTGATAGGGCCGAATAAAAATCGCTAAAATTTATCTTTTACCGCGCTAACTGCCGCTTTGTTAGCCGCCTATTTTTACTAAGTTGTCGTATCATTGGCCACCTAACATTGGCCTAGAGATTAGCTTAGTTCTGAGCTTAGATGTGAGCTAAGGCATTAGTGCAGCGCCGCTGAATTGCCAATGCCGTGAGATTGCCTTATGTTAAGGGCACGATTTTTTGGGCCATGATTTTTAAACATCATAGTTAAACATCATAGTTAAACATCATAGGGCCATATTTGATTGTCTTTATCTTGTCGGCTAGGTAAGGCTCTGCCGTAAAGATAAAGCTTTCCCGTTTGGATAAGGAATGAAATGCCAAGCTTGATTCGTATTGTGTTGATTGATACGCACCTTCCGGGCGTTGTGGAACTCGCCCTCAATGGCCATACCAATATTTGTGGTACTAACGCCTCGGGTAAGACGACATTACAACGTCTAGTCCCTGTTTTTTATGGTGAATATCCAAGCCGCGTGGTGCCATCAACCCGCGACAGTTTCGAGCGTTGGTACTTGCCACACGATTCAAGCTACATCATCTACGAATATCAAAAGGCCGATGGGTTACTGTACCAAGCCGTGCTGGCCTCGGCGGGCGATGGTAAAGGTGTTAACTATCGCTTTATTGCTAAAGGTTTTGAGCTAAGCGATTATATTAAAACGCAAAATGGCGATACTGTACTGTGTCATACCATGGCGGAGCTTGGTCGAGATTTAAAACGTGCCGGCATCGCCACCACTAACTTGCTCAACACCCGCGAATATCGCGCCATTATCCAAAACGATCGCACCCTATTAAGCACGGGCAGCAATCGCAGCGAACTGCGCGGCTATGCCCGCCAATTTGCCCTGTGTGAGGGTGAGCATTCGTTGCGCCATATTGAAAAACTCGCCAAAGCGGTGCACTCCAAAGAAGGCAAGATGGAGACGGTCAAATCCATGATCGCCGCCATTTTGGAGGAAGACGGGGTTAATCCGCCCAGCTCTCGCTTAAATCCCCAGCGCGTTGAGGCGTGGATCCGTGAAAGCCAGCTTATCCAAGGGTTTGAGGTCATTCGCCCTGAGTTTGAAAAACTCGAACAAGAATTTAACCAACTGCTCAGCGCCGAGCTGCGTTTATCCAGTCTATCCCGCGGTTATCGCAACGATGAAACACTGGAAGCCGATCGCCAAGATATTCAGCAAACCTTAGCGAAGGAACTGAATTTAAAGCTGCGCTTATTAGATGAAGAATGGAAAGAGCAGCGCGATGAGTTGAGCTTAGACTTATCTGCCGCCAAGGGTGATGTGGCCAAGTGTGAGTATGAACTCGATGCCATTGAAGGCCAGCACGCCGCTTTTTTAGATGCCAATATCGAAGAGGCCAAAGCCGCCCTTGAGATGCTACCCAACTGGCGCACCGATGTTGAAAACTTAAGTGAACGCCATAAGCTACAAACCGAGAAGCACCAAGACATTGAGGCGGCCTACAATGCCCGTCGCAGTAAGATTGGCGATCAGTTAAACCGCGAGTTAGAGGGCCTGCATAGCGATCAGGACAAGCAGCGCGAAGCCCGGGATAAACAGCGCGAAGTGGCGCGCGCCGATATCGATGCCTTAGAAGCGCAATGGCGTAATCAAATGGATGCGGGCAAGGCCAGCTTTAGCGAGCAGGAATACCAATTCAAACTCAATGCCGCCGAACTTAAATTGCGTGTCGATGGCGTGACTTACACCGAAGAAGAAAAGTTAAGCCTCGCCATTTTCGACGAACGGATTCACCGCGCCGACGAAGAACAAGAAAGCTGTAATGCCAAGGTTGAGCGCTTAAGCAGCGATGAGCGCAAACTCAGATCTAAGCGCGATCAAGCCAACGAAGCCTTGCGTATCGCCAGTTTAAGGGTGAATGAGCGCCAAGCCGAACTGGATGAACTGCATCATATGTTGTTCCCCGAGTCCCACACCCTATTGGAATTTCTGCGTAAAGAAGCCCAAGGTTGGGAGCAAAGTTTAGGTAAAGTGATCGCGCCTGAATTACTGCATCGCACTGATTTACACCCCAGTTTAGTGACTGAATCGCAAGATGCTTTCTTTGGTGTACATTTAGATCTTAAGGCGATCGATGTGCCTGAATATGCCGCCTCCGAGCAAGAGCTGCGTATTCGGTTAAGCAAAGCCGAAGAAGCGTTGCAAAGTGCCGTGGAATTACAAACCGAGGCAGAGTCACAATTAATCGCGATTAACGGCGAGCTGGATAATCTGAGCCGTGAACTGACTTTTGCTCGCACCGCTTACAAAAATAGCCGTGACGATCTGCGTCGCCTATTCGATGAAAAACGCAGTGAGCAAGAGAAAATCAACAAAGCATTGAGTGAACGTAAAGCCCATGCCCAGCAGAGACTGACCCAACTCGATGGCGAGCTAAAACAGCTTAAACATCAGCACGAACTCTGGCTCGAGGAGCTTCAATCGCAAGCGCTAGAAGCGCGCATGGAAAAACAAGCTTACTGGCAGGAAGTCATCGGCGCGCTCGACAATCAACTCGGGCAAATTAAAGCGACCATTGAAGGCCGCCGTGAAAGTGCCAAAGTCGAACAGAAAGCCTGTGAAACATGGTACAAAAACGAGCTTAAATCCCGTGGTGTGGATGAGGACAATATCCTCAAACTTAAGCAACAAATTCGTGAGTTAGAAACCAAAATCAGCCGTGCCGAACAGCGTCGCAGCGATGTATTGCGTTTCGACGATTGGTATCAGCACACTTGGCTTGTGCGTAAACCTAAGTTGCAAACCCAGCTTGCCGATGTGAAGCGCGCGGTATCGGAAATCGATCAACAGCTTAAGGCCAAAACCTTAGAGGTGAAGACCCGCAGGCAGAAATTGGATACCGAGCTTAAGGCATCTAATGCCGCACAGGTTGAAGCCTCTGAAAACTTAACTAAATTACGCGCCGTGATGCGAAAACTCGCCGAGCTTAAGTTACCGACTAATAACGAAGAAGCCCAAGGCAGCCTAGGTGAGCGTTTGCGTCAAGGTGAAGATTTGCTGCTGAAACGCGATTATCTGATGGGCTCAGTGAAGCAATATGTGGAGCATTTCGATTCGGTTATCGCCAGCAAGTCAGGTTCTGGCCTTGCGGAAACCTGGGAGCGTGCCCGTGAAGAATCGAGCTTTATCAATGACAAAGGTATCCGTCTGCTGGATTACCGCAAGTTAGTGCCGCAGCTCGAGCAATTACTGAACGTGATAGTGCCGCAATCGATTACCGCGCTGCGGGAACAGGGGCGGATCTTCGGCGTCGACTTAACCGCCTTCTACGATGTGTTAGCCGATATTGACCGTCGCATCGCCTCCCAAAGTGCGCGTATTACCCGCGAAGTGGGTGAAGAATTATTCCTCGATGGCGTGTCAGAATCGGCGGTGCGTATTCGCTCGCGCATCAGCGAGTTAGAGTTCTGGCCTGAGCTTGAGCAGTTCGTCAAAGCCTTTAAACATTGGAAAAACGATGGCTTTAATGGCTTGCCCGATGAGGATTACACCAACAGCATGCGCCGCGCCTTAGACATTATCGGCCGCGCCGCATTAACGGGGGGGATCTCTAAGTTGCTGGAAATCGAGCTGCGCCTCAAAGAAGGTAACAGCGATCTGATTATCCGTACCGACAGACAGCTTAACGAATCCTCAAGCCACGGTATGGCGTATCTGATTTTGTGTAAGTTCCTGCTGGCATTCACGCGCTTGCTGCGTGGCCGCAGCGACGTGACCATTCACTGGCCGATCGATGAGCTGGGCACCTTACACCATACCAACGTGAAGAAGATTTTCGACGCCTGCGAAAACAACAATATTTGCGTGCTGGGCGCCTTCCCGAACCCAGAGTCCGAGGTGCTGAACTTGTTCGCCAACCGTTACATTATCAACAAACAAACCAAGAAGTTGCAGGTGGTGAAGCCTAAAGTCAATCCGATTGCCGATATGTTGAGTAAACGCCTGAGCAAGGAGGCCATCTAATGAGCGCCATGAACGAATCGAACCAAACCGTATTAGTCGGCACCGGCGCTTTGATTGAGCTGTTACTCAAGGGCGAGTTTATTTGCCGCACTACCAATGAAGAAGGCTGGCGTGCCCTTAAAAATAGCAGCACCCGCGAGCGGGTCGAAGCCTATTTAAACCAGATCAACCGTACAGTGGCGTCCGCTGCCGAGGGCGATGTGTTCTTCTGTGGTTATTTGCAGCTCGGCGATAGCGAACGCAAAGTGATTTCATCGCAGTTTAAAGATATCTGTCAGGCACTTATCCCGCTGGTGGAATGGCTGGTATTAGTGCAAGAGGCCAGTGGTCAAGATGCGCCGCTGAGTGAAGGTGCGCCCGTGCGTTTAAC
Source organism: Shewanella sp. HN-41 (assembly GCF_000217915.1). Classification (GTDB taxonomy): domain Bacteria; phylum Pseudomonadota; class Gammaproteobacteria; order Enterobacterales; family Shewanellaceae; genus Shewanella. Next base: position 14,012 of record NZ_AFOZ01000012.1, read on the forward strand.
CGAACTGCAAAGCCGTATCGAGGACACGCCGGCGTTCCGTGAGCAGTTAGCCAAACTCAGCCAATATCGTTTATTTGGCTCGACCAGTACCAACAGTGACGCGCAAATCAAATTAGTCTTCAAACGCTTAGTCGAGCTCGGCTATTTAGTACGACCCAATGCGGAGAAGCAAATCTATATCGCTACGGGCAAGCTGGATTATCTGTATGAAGTCATTCGTTTTATCGACGAAACCGAAGGCCTAAGCTTAGAAGCGCAGGCGGAAACGGCGACCCAACGGGACTTAATCTAATGTGGGCACTGTTAAACCTAGGTAAAAGCCACGACCAAGGAGGCCATGATGAGCAGTAACTTACATCAGGCGGGTGTTAAGCTGCTCAAGCAGTTAGGTCGCCATGCTGACATCATTATGGACGCCTATTTAGCGGGTTCCTTAAACGAGGATGCCCACGATCCAAGCGTGGTTGAAAAGCTTAAACAGGCGGGCATTTTGTGGCGGCCAGAGCCAGATCAGGAGCTGCGCCTTAAGCGCTCCGTGCGCGCCTTGCTCGAAGAAGGCTTAAGTGACGAGCGCAATCGCCAAATCGACTCTAATGTCGGCTCGGCCTTAGCGACCATTAAAACCTTGGCCGATCATTATAAAGAGGCGCGTCATAGCTCAGATTACAGCGCCGCCGAGGCCTATTTGTCGGATTTGAGTGAGCATGTTTATAGCTTTGCCGACAGTCTGCGTTATTCGATCCGTGTGCTCTGGGGGCGGATCAATAACGAGTTCGGTTATGTCGGCACTATCAACGCTAAGATCCGCGAAAATGAATTAGCCCAAAGCCAAGTCTCTGAATTACTTAATGGCTTAGAGATGTTCCAGTTTAGTGAGCTAGGCGAAATCGCCGGTGATATCCGTGAACTGCGCAAGCTCTTAGTGACGACTTTGCAGGAAACCATGAGTGACTGCGCCCAGGAACTGAGCGTAGTGCAGGGGCGTTTACTCGAACTTTTAGGTCGCTTTAGGCAAATCCGTGGCCGTACCCGTTTGCTCAAGGGCTGGTTACTCTACACCGACTTGCATCCGGATTATCATCCCGCGGACCATGTGTCCCACAAGGAGATCCCGAGCCTATTCAATCGCGCCGAAGTCTTGCTCGCGCCTGCATCTGTCGATGTGCACAACGCCAGCCAAGAGCTGGAGTTAATGAATATCGTCGCCCATATCAAGGCCATCAGCCGTCATCCCGTGATTGCATCGGTGCGTGAGCGAGATGCGTCTGTGTCTATCACCCAAAGTGAAGACTTCGATGTGCCGGATAATCCGCTCAAACAGGCGGTGGATGAGTATTTCGTCGATGTGATTGAGTCTGGGCTGCGGCAATCGGCACTGGAATATCTGGTGGATAAAGCCTTGCCTTGGGAAGCCGAGAGTTGGATTTATCAAGTGATCGGTGGCTACGAAGGCCTACCCGATGAACATAAAGCCTACTTTGAGCTTGAGCCTTTGGGTGAACCACATCCCATCTATAGCGGTAACTTTATCATTCGCGATGTTGAGTTATGGCTCGCCTAGGCCAGCAACAACTGCAGCTGTTGAAGAACGCTTTTATTAAGCGTTCTCCCAAGGTTAAGCTCACGGCTAACTGGCGCGCGATTTACCGCGAGTTAGAAGTGGGCGAATTAGACGAGTCTGAAAAGTATCTGTGCTTCGCGCCCAAAGACTTTGATCTGCTAAGGCAGGGCGTGTTGGCGCTAATGGGGCTCGATTTAAGGCAGCTTGATTTCAATGTCGATCGCATGGCTATGTCTGCCAAAAGCCATAATGAGAAGCTCGCTAAGATCCGTCCCGAAGCCGAATACGTTTTGATGAAGTATCTAGGTTTCGAATCATCGCCAACTGGGATTTCAACACGCACATCGCTACGTATTCCTTTGGATGAAGGACAAAAGCACTGTCGTGAATTTGATGTCAGCGCCATCTTAGTGGTTGAAAATTTGGATGTATTTGATGTTATTCATCAAGCGCGTTTACCTGAGGATTTAACCAATGTAATGGTTATCTACCGCGGCAGCGGCCATCATTCACCGATTGGCGTGCGGCATTTTTTGCAAGCGATGGCAGATGAACTGCCGATTATCGCCTTTACCGACTTAGATCCCGCAGGGCTACAAATCGCCCATACCTTAACTGGCGTGACTTATTGGCTTGTGCCACAACTTGCGCTGACAGCACCCGCCGAGTTGTTGGCGATGACGCAAATTAATTCAACCTATGATTTCGACAAACAAGCGAAACAGGCCAAATACCTTCAGCATGCCGATTTAAAGCATTGGCAGAAATTAGCTTTTTGGTTAACTCAACACCGTATTAGCATCAAACAGCAACACCTGCTAGCCCACGGGCTTGAACTAGTGTTAGTGCCATATATTTAGCTATCACGCATTTCATCTCTCTGCTTTACTGTGATTATCCAGTTTTAAATTCTTTTATAATTTAAATTTTAGTCATTAAGACTGAGTCTGACTCTTTGATTGTTTTTAATATGTTCTCATTGTGATTTATTTGTTTTCATTGTGTTTTATAATTGAGTTTTAAATAAGTCGTTAGTCTGCTCGTTGATTGAAGATAACTATTATTTATCATTAAAAATCAATTGAGTGCTGACTTTCTGTGATACGGTTGGCTTAATTTAAGATGAAAAAATGAAATTTATTCATTGAATTAACGGCTAGCATGTTTCACTATCCCCTGCCTAAGCCAAAAAGGGATTGGCAATTGTGCTCATCATGGAAGATGAATAACAAAAAAACGACATTTCTGGGGAAATCACAAACATGATGAAATCACTTTCGACGCGGATCTTTATAGGTCTGTTTGCGGGTCTTATTTTCGGCACCATAGTGCAGTACTTCTTAAACGATATCGGCTTCTTCTCGGGTCATTTAGTCGAGCTTGCCGGCGGCGTTGGCACTATGTTCGTCAATATGATCATGATGCTAGTGGTGCCATTAGTGTTTGTGAGTATTGTTTGCGGTGTCTGTGAGCTGCAGGATCTTAAAAGCTTTGGCCGTTTAGGCGGTAAGACCTTCGGTTTTTATATCATCAATACCTTGGTGGCAATTTCGACCGCATTATTGGTTGCGTTATTACTCGAGCCTGGTAAAGGGGTCGATATGAGCAGTACCGATGGCGTCGCCATTACCGCGACTGAACTCCCCAGCCTGATGGCTTTGCTGATTGATATAGTGCCGCGCAACCCGGTGGCGGCCTTTATGTCGGGCAATATGCTACAAGTGATCTTTATGGCCCTAATGCTGGGCGGTGTGATCAAGTCCCTCGGTGAGCACGTTGCTGGCGCAGTGCAAGGTTTTCAAACCGCAAATAAAATCATGATGAAGCTGATTTCTGTGGTCATGAGCCTAGCGCCCTACGGTGTGTTTGCGCTGATGTTTAAGCTTGGCGCGACCTTAGATGCTGGCGTGTTTATGAGTGTCGTTGAGTATATGGTGCTGATCCTCGCGCTGCTGTTACTGTGGATTTTTGTAGTGTATCCAATGGCCGTGGGGTTCTTTACTCCCATTTCGGCCAAAACCTTCCGTGACAAGACCCAAGAGCAAGTGTTGTTTTCACTGTCGACTGCAAGCTCAAATGCCACCATTCCAGTGACTATGCGGACCTTAACCGAAAAGTTAGGCGTGAATCACGCGGTAGCAGGTTTTGGTGTGCCCCTCGGCGCGACCATGAACATGGGTGGTGTGGCGATTTATATCACTATCGCAATTTTCTTTGTTGCCAACGCCTTTGGTATGCCAATCACCTCTGAGCAATTGCCTTCGCTGCTATTTAGCATCTTCCTGTTATCTGTCGGTGCGGGCGGTGTTCCTGGCGGCGGCATGGTGATGATTGGCGTGTTAATCCATCAAATGGGGTTACCCATCGAAGCCTTCGCCATAGTGGCGGCATTGGATCGTATTATCGATATGGTGCTCACATCCTGTAATGTTGTGGGTGATACCGCCGTGTTAACCATAGTCGATCAAACCGAGAAGGTGCATCAGGTAGAACTGGCTAAGAGCTAAGTTAATACCGATAAATTAATACCGATAAATTAGTAAAAACCACTGATATCAGTGGTTTTTTATTAAGCGAATCAGCCGCTGCATTGATGCATTCATCTGCCTTTGGTCTGTTGCTACAGGAGTGAATATTGAGCCTGGTGTGAGTTTGCTTAGTTCCTATGCCTAAATACTACCATCGTCCGAGCCTTAAAAATTGATATCTCCAAGTTGATACAAGTGCCGATGCATAGAGTGTTTTTATCGGATTAAAAGTAGCTAAATAAATGAAACTTCAACCATACTGAATTATAAGCTTGAATCATTTGGAATATTAGGGGGGCACCATGACTGGATTTTGGCAGACAGTAGGGGGGCGGTTACTCAGCATTCCGTTATTGGCATTGTTGGGTTTTGTGGTACTGGGCATCATGGAGCTAAACGCACTTAACCAAAGTTTGATTAAAGGAAGGGAAGATCGCGTAGTGGCGATTATTGATAGCAGCCTGAGTATCGTTAAACATTATCAGACACTGGAGCAAAGCGGCACATTAAACACTGAGCAGGCACAGCAGCAGGCCATGGCGGCCATTAAGGCCGTTCGTTATGATGGCACTGAATATATTTGGATTAACGATACTGGTCGGCCTATCCCAAAAATGGTTATGCATCCAACCGTATCCGCTTTGGACGGCACAGTACTAGATCGACCAAACTTTAATCATGCGACCTTAATGCGTAACCGTGATGGTAGCCAGCAACAGACTCTCAATAACGCCAACCTGTTTGTCAGCTTTGTTGACGTTATAGCCCGTTATGGAAATGGCTTTGTTGAGTACCAATGGCCCAAACCCTTAAAAGGCGGAGGGGTCACGGAGGAGCGATATACCAAGTTGTCTTATGTGGCAAAAGATGACAAATGGGGCTGGGTGCTAGGTTCTGGTATTTATATTGATGATGTTAAGGCGGCCTTCTGGGCGGTAGCTATGCGAGTTGGATTGGTCGTAGTGGTCATTACGGCCCTGACTGTCGGTGTGTCCTTGTTTATCCGCCGTTGGTTATTACGGGCATTAGGGGGGGAACTGGCTACAACAAAAGCACTGGTGCAGCAGGTTGCGGCCGGTGATTTTTCGGTGAACTTTGCGTTGAGATCTGGGGATAACGACAGCCTGTTGGCGGCATTAAGCGGCCTCATCAGCCAGTTGCGCAGTATTATCGCCCAGCAATCGGCCATGGCTGAACAACTGGTAGAGCAATCTGAGGCACTTGATGACACTAGCCAACAGACGCAGCGTATTTTACAAAGTGTGATGGATCAAACCGACCAAGTTGCTACGGCGGTAAATGAAATGACCTCGACTTGTGAGGACATGGCCCGCAGCGCGACTATGGCCGCTAAAGCGACAAGGGATGCCGATACCGAAGCTCAAAATGGGGTGACGTCCGTTGGCCAAACGATTACAGCAATTGATGCGCTTAAAGTGAAACTGGAGCAAGTCTCTGATGTGATAGGGCAATTGTCTAAACGTGGCGATGAAATAGGGGCCGTCACCGATGTTATAGGCGCTATTGCGGAGCAGACCAATCTGTTGGCATTAAATGCTGCGATAGAAGCAGCACGGGCCGGAGAAATGGGCCGCGGGTTTGCCGTTGTGGCAGATGAAGTGCGTACCCTCGCTAGCCGTTCTCAGGCGTCGACTCAGGATATCAATAAGCGTATTCAAGGTATTCAACAGGACTCTGTCAATGCCGTGCAATCGATGGAGCAAAGTCGCACTGAAACGGAACAAACCATTGTCTGTTCACAGCAAGCCAGTGAGGCACTAACCCGTATTAACAGTGCCGTATCGAGTATTACCGATGTCAATGATCAACTGGCAAGCGCCACCGAACAGTTGGCCGTTGTGTCGGGTACTATTAATCAGAATATGGTTAATATTGCGCAGGCGGTGCAAAACACTAATGCAAAATCGTCAGAATTGTCGGCTGCCAGCCATCAACTACGGAAAATGGCTAATGATATGAAGAAGTCACTGAGTGGCTTTAGATTATAGGGAGGCTATAACAATCAATGCTGATGTGAGAGGGTGGCGGGTGCTATCCGCCTTTGACTCGAGCATCAGCATAAGGCTAATTACTGAATACAATCTTGTTTTAATTTCGCCACGGCATCGGTAAAACCCGTCGCCACTAAGTCCGAACTGGTGTATTTACTTGAACGGAATGAAATAACTTCGAGATGTAACTCGGCCGATTGGAACTGACTTAAACTTTCCCACAAATCTGAGTCCGTCTTATCTCCACTGGTGAAATTCATCAGTGTCGCAGTGCCCCGTAATTTAACCCTGTGCTGATTGTCGTTGCTAATAATCAGTACACTGGGGTCGCCACTAAATGCAAAGGATTCCGCCATAGTCACTTTCAAAATTGGCTGAGTCTGACCTACGGTGCAGGCTAAAGCCAGTTTAAGATTTTTGTCGATAAAATCGATACTATGATTCTTTGGACCGGTAGCCGTTGTATCTAGTGCTGTGGCCAAATCTTCCTTTGCATGTGCATAGCCTAAATGGCCGACAAGTATGAGGACCAGTAACTTTGTTTTCACTTTACAACCTTGTGATTTCAGCGAATTAATACAAACAGTCACTTTGGTGACTATATTGTCAAAATATTGGCAATTATAAAGATTTTTGACGAATCTGAATAACCTTTTAGGGGGGAATCCTAACTGAATCGGAAAATAGCCGCATTTTGTATCTCGACACCACTGGTGTCGAGATTGCTTAATATTATTTCAAGTAATAAGTTCAATTTAAACATAATGTTACAGTGACGAGATGCATTTAATACCAAAGTGCGAGGGCGTTACTTTGGCTATAAAATAAAAAAGCCACTGATATCAGTGGCTTGAGTTTAAATATTTATGACCCAGTACTTTAGTGACTGTGCCTATGGATAATGCTCAAACAGGGCATGTACTTTGACACTGTTATATAAGGTGTTTATTTGCGGGTAATTTTGTCCAGATATCCCATGGCAAAGGCTGACAATACAAAAGTGATGTGGATTAACAAGTACCACATGATTTTGTCATTGGCGATGTTGTCCACATTCATAAATATTTTCAACAGGTGGATGGACGAAATCGCCACGATAGAAGCGGCTACTTTGTTTTTAAGGGAACCCGAATCCAGCTTGCCAAGCCAACTGAGTTTCTCGCTATCATCGCCCACATCTAACTGTGAAACGAAGTTTTCATAGCCAGAAAACATCACCATCACGATAAGACCGCCGACCAAAGTGATATCGATAAGTGAGAGTGTGACGAGCACTAAGTCCACTTCGCGCATGTCAAAAATGATCGGCAGAACATGGAAGATCTCTTGGAAGAATTTAATGCCTAAACCTAATAACACCAGACTGAGCCCCAAGTATATGGGCGCCATAATCCAGCGTGATGCATACATCAATTTTTCAAATATTTGTTCCATACTGAGTAAACCCTTAGTGGTTAGAGCATAAAAAAACGAATCTATGGAGCCAAAACAATAACATATTGGGTTAAAGCTGCGCTATCGGTGGGTTGTTTTTCAATTCCATAATGGGATGAAAGTCTTTATGCGGCCTTGCGGCCGAGGTGAATCAAAGTCGTGGGGCTTCACCCCACACCCGATATAGCCAGTGTGTGGCTGTTGATCCGGAAAGGGTTATGCCTGTCCCATCTTTCATCTCTTTCACTTCTCTCCTTCTCATCTTTCCTAAGAAATTTATCTTTAATGACATTTGTCATCCGTAATTGCTGACAACTCACACTGCCGTGATTTAGCGGATATAGGGATACTTAAGCCATACCAACAAGGAGGCTTAATCATGCAACATAAATCACTGGATCAACAACTTATCGAATACCGTCAACAACGAGCCTTGGCTATGCCTTTATCTGGCATGATCGTCTGGAGCTTACTGTTTGGATTGAGTTTTGTTTTACCTCCCTCGCAGTTGGTGATGGTGGTATTTATCGGCACTGGTTCTATTATCTACCTTGCCATGGGTATTTCGCGGCTGACGGGCGAGAATATCTCGTTTAAGAAAAGCGCTGAGCGTAATTGGTTTGAGACTGTGTTTCTGGCGGGTGTGGGCATGAGTTTTTTAACCTTTGCCATCAGCATCCCATTCTTTATGGAAAACTATTTAGCACTTCCCTTCGCCCTTGCGGTGCAAACAGGATTAATGTGGTTGGTTTACGGCGTGTTAGCGGCGCAAAAGGTTGCGATTGTGCATGCAATAGTGCGCACCTTGGCCTGTGTTATTGCCTTCATGCTCTGGCCTGAGTTGAGCTTTCAGCTTCAGCCTTTGATTGTGGTGGTATGTTATGGGTTTTCGATTCCACTAATGGAACGTCGTTGGAAGATTCAGCAAAATCTTTGTGTTGCAAGTTAGTTGTTAGTCGGTTTTGCGGCCTTACGGCCGAGGTGAATCAAAGTCGTGGGGCTTCACCCCCTGATTTTTAATCAAGAGTCGACCAAGGAGGACTGCTCGTCCTATCCTCCTTGCCTATCGTTTTTACATCAGCCAAGACGCCCCTAGTGAAGTTACATGCATTAGTTAGTGGCTTCGTGCTTATTCGAAAATCACTAACGCTTCCGATGGTTCCGCTTTACATCCATGTAAAGCACTCCAGTTCGGCAGTCCCTGCCTCTCGCTCATAAGCTCGAAAATCACCGATTTTCATTCGCCCCTGTACCTGCGAAAGCTAGCCGGTCATCTGATAGGCAGGATGCCTGAATGTCGTGAAGTGCATGGATGCACGAGAACGACCATGACCGGACTCACGCAATTTATTCCAACGCCCCGCGGCAACTTCGCAGGGGAAGGTGAACTTCTGTGGCCTTGGTGTTAGCTGTTAGTCCTAAAGATTTGTGCCTGTCCCATCTTTCTATTGTTTCTCCGATGCGCTCCTAGTGAGCGCTTTTTTTAAGCGATATTGTCCACAACTGTTTTATTAATTTACAAAGGTGAAAATTTTGAGGGGTTAATATCGAGCCTTCTTAAGTCAAATGGCCTTAATCTGCTTTCTTCAAATAACTCAATCATGCTTTTAAAAAGATACATCTTCCTATGTTCATCAACTACCAAAGGATTTTCTTTTAATAACGTAGCATTGCATGCAGACATAACCATAGAGCCGAACTCAATTAGCTGTTCATCTGACCAATCTGTCATATACCGATTCTTTTGATATTGGTCTACTATAAATGCTTGACCTTTCTTGGGTATTTCTAATTTTGGTTGATTCAATTTCTCAATTTCAAACTCATTTTCACCAGAATCTTGGAGTTTGTGGTTACAATTATTAAAGTAAGAATAGTGCTCAAAAAGCTGCTTCAAAGCCATTGCTGCTTGTTTGCTAACTTGATTCTGTGGAATGTTATCATTAGTTATTCCGTAGATCGGTATAACTGGGCCACTTAGGTGCGAATTTTTTACTTTATGAGTGCCTTGAATAAGTGTGACGTAGTTAATGTGTGAAAATCTTAGCTCAGTTCCTATTTTTTGACGTAGCCTTTTGCATATATAATCGACTAAAACATCTGGTTCAAAAAAGTCAGCTAACTCGTTAATAATAATCAGCCCTCCAGCAGTTTGACTATTCATATTGAGCAATTCGATTGTGTCTTTGATTTGCTTATTTGCAATGCTCATGATTTCTTCAATATGACGAAATGCAACCGTTTCAAATTTTCTTATTAGCCTTTCTCCATCAGGCATTAGACTCACAACATTTCGAAAGTTGAGTTCACCATAGATTGCTGGGAAATCTGGCCGCTCCATTATCTCATGAAAGAAGTCTTCCATTTTGAGGGTCGGATTTTCTTTGAGGGTCTTAAGTTCAATGACTAGAACATCTCTTATTGCATAGTCGGCAATCTTTCTACCGCATGGCCAACTATCCTTAATATCGTCGAGATCTTCGATTGGAGCATATTGGGACATAAAAGATTTAAAATTTTTTTCATTAAGAAATTCAATATTTTTTTTAGTCATTGAGTTGTCCACGTTGTTAGTAGGGGTAATTGACTAGCAATTTTGTGTCTGTCTGGCCTTTCAGATTGCATAGGTGTGAACTAAATTTTTCAAACTTAACCGCCGCATTACCTACTTCAATCGCAAGCTCCCTTGTTTTATCAATCATGTCTGCGAATTTATCAACACTTTGAGGATATTTGCGGCGTATCTCATTGAGATCGATATAGTCGTAAGATTCCTTATTGCCACCTGACTGTTGTTTGAAATGATCCATAAAAGCTTCTATCGCACTGATAAGTTCTTGTCTCATTTGCTCCAATTCTTCGTTAACAAATTCCAGTTTTGGATCATCCCGTTTGTCGTGAGCTATGGTTAAGGTATCGATTAGCGAGTTTGGTACTTTAGCTCTGAATCGCTCTGTTTTTAGGTCATCAAGAAATTGTGATGAATAAATGCCTGAGAAATAGTTAAGTCTTTGTAAATCATTAATAGAAACTACCACTTTGCGAGATGGTATGGGCTTGAGGTTTAGTCTTGCGGCAGCCCTTTTCTCGGCGTCTATCTTCCATTTTTGCAGCCTTTGCACGGTGTAAAACTCAGGATCGACATCGATCATCCTTGCGTGATTACAACAAAGCCATATTCCATTATCAATGCTCTTGCGAGTCTCTTGGCTCATAGTTGGATCGTACCTTGGCCCTCCTTCTGTCGCAGCGCAAATATGAGCCGCTACGCCTATAGATACCATTGCATCAGTAGATGAACCACTTGGGCCTTTGGTCGATTTATTGCATGTAGGAGCAGAGCAAATCCCGTTAACTCTATCCGAGAGCATACGTTTTGTTGCCTGTGTAAAATCATCTCTAGTGTTTGACAAAGGAGTCTCCCAATAAGAAAAACAATTCAGAATGATAGCCACATATAGCAGATTGGTTAGTGGTATTCCATAGATGGGAATTAGCATTTTTCCGTGGCAAACTGTGCCATCTTGTTGAGTATTGAGGCGTTAATGAAAGATCGGACAGGCACAGATCTTTGGGGATTAATTGTTCGCACAGAAGTTACAGAGGTTCACCTTCCCCTGCGAAGTTGCTGAAGGGCGTTGAAGAAAATCGCGTGAAGCAGACTGGACGTCTGCGTAGCTTTCGGGGTACAGGATGCACCATCGGAAGCGTTAGGGAAAAGTTGGGACAGGCACAAATCTGCCGGGATTTACAGCCAACACAGAAGTTACAGGAGTTCACCATCCCCTCGGAGTTGCCGCAGGGCATTTGCGTTCGTTGCGTGAGCGAGGCATGGATGCCGAGATAGCGTCAGTCGAATCAGGGACGAGCGTCTGACGCGATAGCATAAGGACGCCAAATGCCCAAGGGGCTTTCAACTCCGTTAGGGGCGTCTTGGAGAATCCAAGGAGGATAGGACGAGCAGTCCTCCTTGGTCGGGTGTGGGGTGAAGCCCCACGACTTTGATTCACCTCGGCCATTAGGCCGCAATTACTAATCGCGATTCACAGCAATAACTTTGTTCGTGAGACACTAAACAAATCATCACAATTGATTGAGGGTGAAGCCCCACGATCTTGACTCACCTCGGCCGAAAGGCCGCATTTTAAAATGAATGTCGCATTCCGCGACAATAAAAAAGCCACTGTGGTCAGTGGCTTTCATCTGAAAAATCATAATCTAAGCGATTCGGCTTACTCTAAATCAGGTTCTTCGCTGTAGTCTAAACCATGGTAGCTTAGGCAAGCGTCAACTTCGTTGGCGCTGCCTAGGATAACCGCAACACGCTGGTGAATTTGTGTTGGAGTAATATCTAAAATGGTCTCATAGCCCGTTGAAGCTTTACCGCCGGCTTGTTCGACTAAGAAGGCCATAGGGTTGGCTTCGTACATTAAACGTAGCTTGTAGGGTTTTTTCGGATCTTTATTGTCGGTTGGGTAGGTAAAGATACCGCCGCGGGATAGTACGCGGTGCACGTCACCGACCATGGCCGCAATCCAGCGCATGTTGAATGATTTTTCCCGTGGACCAATTTTACCGAGCAGCAAATCGGCAATATAGGTTTGCATTGGTGCTTCCCAAAAACGTTGGTTCGACATGTTAATGGCAAACTCTTGAGTTTCTGGGCTAATGCTCATGGCGGCATTCGTCAGTAAAAACTCATTGGTTTCTGGGTGCAGAGTAAAGAGTTGCACGCCTTGGCCTGTGGTTAATGCCAGCATGGTCGATGGGCCATAGAGCACATAACCTGCGGCTAACTGCGCGCGGCCAGATTGTAAAAAGCTAGTTTCAGTCAGCTCGCCAGCGGGGGCGGGTAAGACAGAAAAGATAGTGCCGACTAACGAGTTAATATCGATATTAGATGAGCCATCGAGCGGATCGAAACACACCAGATATTGGCCATTTTGGCTGACTTCAACCACATGATCTTCTTCTTCCGACGCTAAACCGCGCACTGTACCGTCGGCTTTGAGCGCATCTTTGAGCATGTCGTTGGTGATGATATCCAGTTTTTTCTGGGTTTCACCTTGCACGTTTTCCTGCTCGGTCGCACCTAACACGCCAGCAAGCGCACCGTGACGTACCGCATGGCTAATGGCTTTTGAGGTGTCGGCTAAGGTTAAAATCAAGTGGGAGAGAGAGTCGTTCACTGCCTGTGAGGTCAAGTGCTGGGCAAGAGTCTGCATGTTATGTCCTTTAGGGGTTCAACAATGAGGTCAATTTCGTTATTTGCCGCGAATGATAACTCAGTTAGCCGACAATTTCAGCGATGTTGCTGATGCTTTTAACGATTATTAGGGCTTATTTGGATTGAGCTTGGCGCATGCTCCTAATTTGTATCTGTATATTGCATGCTATTTCTATTTGGGGTTTGCCTCTGGCACAATGGCGGCAGTTTTTAATCGCCAGCCTAAGGCGAATATGTTTCCAAGGAATAATAATGATTAAAAATAGGTTAACTTGGTTCCCTGTGCACGCACTTAAGGTGCGTACTATCCCCCTACTGATAGCGAGCCAAATGGCCATGATTTCGACAGCGATGATTTCAACTATCCCAGCATATGCCCTTGAGGGTGGTAAGCAACCCCTGACGATTGAGCGAATGAATGCCTCGCCCGCCTTAGCGGGCACCAGCCCCCGTGGTTTAAAATTGTCACCCGATGGCCAGCGCGTCACCTATCTTGCTGGCCGTAAAGACAATCAAAGTTTTTACGACCTCTGGCAAATGGATGTCAAAACCGCTGAGTCGAGCCTGCTATTAAACGCCGATAAACTCGCCACCAATGAATTATCCGATGAAGAAAAAGCCCGTCGTGAACGCCAACGTATTTATGGCGAAGGCATTATGGAGTACTTCTGGGCGGACGATAGCAAGGCGCTATTGATCCCGGCTTCTGGCAATCTGTATTACTTTTCCCTTGCCGACAACAGTGTTACTCAATTACCGATTGGCGAAGGGTTTGCCACAGATGCACGCCTATCGCCCAAGGGGCATTTTGTGTCTTTTGTGCGGGATCAAAATTTGTATGTGTTAGATCTGGCGACGAAAAAACTCCAAGCTATGACGACCGATGGCGGCGGGGCGATTAAAAATGCCATGGCAGAATTTGTCGCCCAAGAAGAAATGGATCGCATGACCGGCTACTGGTGGGCGCCCGATGAATCGGCTATCGCCTTCACCCGTATCGACGAGTCCGCGGTTGAGCAAGTGACGCGTAACGAGATCTATGCCGACGGCATTAAACTCACCGAGCAGCGTTATCCTGCCGCAGGTAAAAATAACGTCGATATCGCATTAGGTGTGGTGACGCTAAAAGATAGGGCCATCAATTGGGTGACCCTGCGCGAAGAGAATAGCGAAGACAAGAGCAAAGATATTTACCTGCCGCGTGTCGATTGGCTGCCCGATAGCAAACACTTGTCGTTTCAGTGGCAGAGCCGTGATCAGCATAAGCTAGATTTGCAGTTAGTGGCGTTAGATGCACTGACTAAGCCAAAAACCTTAGTCAAAGAACGCAGTGATGCTTGGGTAAACCTCAATAACGACCTGCATTTCTTAAAACAGCAGTCTGCTTTTATTTGGGCGTCTGAGCGTGATGGCTTTAATCATCTGTATCTTTTCGACTTAAAAGGCAAACTTAAAACGCAATTGACTAAGGGCGAGTGGGCTGTCGATGAGTTGGAATATATAGATGAAACTGCAGGTTGGGTGTATTTTACTGGCCGCAAAGATACCCCAATCGAAAAACACCTCTACCGTGTGCCATTAGCGGGCGGCAAGGTTGAGCGCGTGAGCGATCAAGCGGGGATGCACGATCCGGTATTTGCCGATAATCAAAGTGTGTATCTCGATTATTTCAACAGTTTATCTCAGCCACCACAAATCAGTTTGCACGGTGATAAGGGCCAGCAACTGGCCTGGGTCGAGCAAAATGCGGTCAAGCAAGGCCATCCACTCTATGATTATGCGGGTCTGTGGCAGATTCCTGAGTTTGGTGAGCTTAAGGCCGAAGATGGTCAAGTGCTGCAAACCCGTTTATTCAAACCTATGCCCTTCGATGCGAGCAAGAAATACCCTGTCGTAGTGCGGGTTTACGGTGGGCCACACGCCCAATTGGTGACTAATAGTTGGAGCGAGCAAGATTACTTTACCCAGTATCTCGTGCAACAAGGGTACGTGGTATTTCAACTCGATAACCGCGGCAGTGCCCACAGAGGTACTCGGTTCGAGCAGGTGATTTACCGTCACTTGGGCGAAGCCGAAGTGAATGATCAAAAAGTGGGTGTGGATTATCTGCGTAGCTTAGCCTTTGTCGATGCCGACAATGTTGCTATTTACGGCCACAGCTACGGCGGTTACATGGCTCTGATGAGTTTATTTAAGGCGCCAGATTACTTTAAAGCCGCGATTTCAGGCGCACCTGTCACCGATTGGCGTTTGTATGATACCCACTACACCGAGCGCTATCTTGCCCATCCCGCAACCAATGAACAGGGTTATGAAGCCAGCAGCGTGTTCCCCTATGTGAAAAATTATCAATCGGGGCTATTGATGTACCACGGTATGGCCGATGATAACGTCTTGTTTGAAAACAGTACCCGGGTCTATAAGGCGTTGCAGGACGAAGGGAAATTATTCCAGATGATTGATTATCCGGGCTCTAAACATTCGATGCGTGGCGAGAAAGTGCGTAATCACTTATACCGTTCATTAGCGGATTTCCTGGATAGACAGCTGAAAAGAAGTGGCCAATAAGTTGGAATGTGGGTGGGGCGCATGCCTCACTCACTGTGAACGATCGGCAATGATGCCCAAGCTTGAGTTGGTTGGCTGTGATAAACACGGTAAAAGGTAATTTGCCAGTTTGCAGATATAAAAAAACCAGATCCTAGGATCTGGTTTTTATTATTCAAACGGTAAGCCGAAGATTAGTCTTCTAAGTTACCGCAGAAACGGTAGCCTTCACCGTGGATAGTCGCGATGATTTCTGGCGTATCAGGCAAGCTTTCGAAGTGCTTACGGATACGACGGATAGTCACGTCAACAGTACGATCGTGTGGCTTTAACTCACGGCCAGTCATTTTCATTAACAGATCGGCACGAGTTAAGATTTTGCCTGGGTTTTCAACAAAATGCAGCATAGCGCGGAATTCGCTACGTGGCAGTTTGTAGGATTCACCCTGTGGGCTCACCAGTGAACGACTATTGATCTCTAGGCTCCAATCGTTAAAACGATAGTATTCGACAGAGCTTTTTTCTTCGACTTCATTGCCAGCGCTATTGACGCGAGTCAGAAGGTTGCGAGCACGGATCGTCAATTCACGTGGGTTGAACGGCTTAGTAATATAATCGTCCGCACCAATTTCAAGTCCAAGAATTTTGTCGACTTCGTTGTCACGACCTGTCAGGAAGATCAGACCGATGTTGTTGATTTCACGTAATTCACGCGCCAACAACAGGCCGTTTTTACCTGGTAAGTTAATATCCATAACGACCAAGTTAATTTTGTTTTCCTGCATAGCCTTATGCATTTCTGCGCCATCATTGGCCTCAGTTACCACATACCCTTCTGCCTCGAAAATACTTCTCAGCGTGTTACGGGTAACGGCTTCATCTTCAACGATCAGAATGTGCGGATTTTGCATGTTATTTACCTAAATTTTAACCAATTTTATTCTAACCATAAGCACCACTTACATCGGACGCTTATATTCATAAAAATGTTGATACTTCCTTGGACTGCTCTGTGCTTTTAAAGGAAAGATCTTTACGGCGACATGTCAGGATGTATATAAAAGTGCACGTTTAAAGTGTAATGCGATTAAACGTAACCAGTACCAACTTCGATAAGCAATAGTTAGAAATAGTTCCTTAACTATTGTTTTTTTTAAATGTTTAAATGATAAATCAAATGTAGAACACATTTTAAACAGATGTCTAGCCAGCCTATGTTATCTCTGCAGATAAATGTAACAAACTATATTGAACACTAAGCATCTTGGCTTATTGCTCAACTCGGCCAGTGCTTCATTGTACTCGTTTTAGGCATTTGTTAACAAATGAAATGTTAACAAAATTCAGGCTGAAGCCAAGATTTACCATGATATTTACTTTAGTTATTGATTAGTATAACTAATGTATTTTTGATTCTTGTGAGCTAGTTCACGCCTATTTGGATTTTATTCTCACTCTGCTACACTAACGCGGGTTCATTTTTCGATTAGACTACCAATGGACAATACGACTCAAGATTTGTGGCAGTGTTATCAAACACCACTGTTTTTGCTGACTCAAGCATTATCCTGTGATTTTTCCTTTGCTGTTATTACCGCCCATAATCCCGCTTCAAAGCTGCTTTCTCCCAGTCAGAACCGTTTACTCGATCGCCAACTTCTCCGTGAAATTGAATTATTGGGCAGTCCCTATCGTGCCTTAGTGGGCGCGGCAGCGGATTTATCCCATATGGAAAAAAGTTGGGCCGTATTTATCGATAGAACGATGGCGCTACAACTGGGCAAGAAATTTAATCAGTATGCCATTTATATGGTGGAGCAAGGTGAAGTGAGCTTAGTGCCTTGCACTCTGGTAGAGCAGGATGAGGTTTGTTTAGGTAAATTTAGTGATTATGTGCAGCTTGTGTATGAATTACCTGATTTAGACGCATGATCATCTATTTTTAAGCGATTTTATTTAAATTGTGTGTTTGTTGTGAAATTAGCATTGACTTCATTAGGGGTTTATTGCTACTTTTTTCGTCTCTTTCCGGCGGAAAGGAACAGAAGAGGAGCGTTAACTAGGTAATCAGTCAGAGGAGCACAAACTCCTGGGATGATTGATGAGGGAGATTAACGCCGAGGCATAGATATGGTTGCTGCATGTTTATGTCGGTCGCTCAGGCTGAATCCTGACGATTGTCACCTGTAATTGGTGGAGAGCTTCTGGTGACGATTGCTGTTTCCCTTCTTTTGGGGTGCGTTATCATTGAGCACCAGGCTCTTCGAACGAAGTTAGTTCGGAGTGTGATCATGTTAGTTAATCAATATCTTATTCAATCTGTGTTTATTCCTTGCCCTACGTGTTTCACGGAGGTGCGCTAATGTCCCTCGTTGTCGCAAAGTTTGGTGGCACCTCAGTTGCCGATTACGGTGCAATGAATCGCTGTGCCGATATTGTGCTGGCTAACGCCGCTTGCCGTTTAGTGGTGGTCAGCGCCTCAAGTGGCGTGACTAATCTATTAGTGGAATTGACTCAAGAATCGATCAATGACGATGGTCGTTTGCAGCGATTAAAACAAATTGCCCAAATTCAATATGCAATTTTAGATAAGCTAGGTCGCCCTAACGATGTCGCCGCCGCATTAGATAAATTATTGAGTCGCATGGCGGTATTGAGTGAAGCATTAGCATCAGTGCGCAGCAAAGCCACTATGGATGAGCTATTGTCTCTCGGGGAGCAATGCTCCTCCGCCTTATTTGCGGCGGTACTGCGTGAAAAAGGCGCCAACTCGAGTGCATTTGATGTGCGCCGTGTGCTGCGTACCGATAGTCACTTTGGCCGCGCCGAGCCTCAGGTTGAGCAAATCGCTTTGCTTTCCCGTGAGCACTTACTGCCACTGTTATCTGAACAAGTGATTGTGACCCAAGGTTTTATTGGTTCGGATGAAGCAGGGCAAACCACCACGCTTGGCCGTGGCGGTAGCGACTATTCTGCAGCATTGTTAGCCGAAGCCTTAACAGCGTCAGCGGTCGAGATTTGGACCGATGTGGCAGGCATTTATACTACGGACCCTCGCCTTGCGCCCAATGCCTTTCCGATTGCCGAAATCAGTTTCAACGAGGCCGCCGAGATGGCGACCTTCGGCGCTAAGGTATTGCATCCTGCGACCATTCTCCCTGCTGTTCGCCAGCAAATTCAAGTATTTGTGGGTTCTAGTAAAGAACCTGAAAAGGGGGGGACTTGGATCCGTCATCAAGTGGAAGATGCGCCAGTATTCCGCGCAGTGGCGCTGCGCCGCGATCAAACCCTGTTAAATCTTCATAGCTTGCAAATGCTACATGCACAGGGCTTCTTGGCTGAAACCTTTGCCACATTGGCAAGACATAAGATCAGTGTGGATTTAATTACCACCTCGGAAGTCAATGTGTCGCTGACACTCGATAAAACGGGTTCCGATTCAAGTGGTCAAGGCTTGTTGAGTGAGGCACTGCTTCAGGAATTATCACAACATTGCCGAGTACGGGTCGAAGATGGATTGGCCTTAGTGGCAATTATTGGTAACCGCATAGCGACCACAGCGGGTATTTGTCGCCGTGTGTTTGAAGTGCTAGAACCCCACAATGTGCGGATGATCTGCCAAGGCGCAAGTCCACATAATCTGTGTGTTTTAGTAGCCGAAGCGGAAGCGGCGCAGGTGGTTAAAGCATTGCACGAAAATCTGTTCGAAGGCGCCTAATATGCTGCCGACAAAATCGTCTCTGCAAATTGGTGAGCTTGCTGCAGGGCAGGCTCTGACATTGCCTATTTACCATTTTAAGCCGAACGACGTTAAGGCGACTGGCCCCAAAGTGTACATTCAGGCCAACGTTCACGGTGCCGAGGTACAAGGTAATGCGGTGATCTATCAGTTGATGAAGCAACTTGAACGTTGCGATATCTGCGGTGAAATTACCTTAGTGCCTCTGGCAAATCCCCTCGGCATCAACCAAAAGAGTGGTGAGTTTACCTTAGGGCGTTTCGATCCTATCACTGGGGCGAATTGGAATCGTGAGTATTTGAATCATGCTATCGATTTGCCGACTTGGTATAGCGAGCATGCCAAGCTCAGTGATGCAGAGCTTATTCAAGCCTATCGCAGTACTCTGGTTGAGGCTTGCCAGCAGAAACTGCGCAGTGATTGGGGGATCACGACGGGGCATAGACTCGCGGTTAATCTGCAAGCTATGGCCCACCAAGCCGACATAGTGCTCGATTTGCATACTGGTCCTAAGTCCTGCAAGCATTTGTATTGCCCTGAATATGACTTAGCCGCAGCGCAGTTTTTTTCGATCCCCTATACCTTAGTTATCCCCAATAGTTTTGGTGGCGCTATGGATGAAGCGGCGTTTTGTCCATGGTGGCAATTGAGTGAGATGGCAAAGACGCAGGGGCGTGACTTAGCCGTTGCGGTGTCGGCATTAACGTTGGAATTGGCGAGTCAGGAGCGAGTCTGTCTTGAGGATGCTCTGGTTGATGCCCAAGGGATTATGGCGTACTTAAGTCACCGAGGGGTGATTGCTGAAACCGTTGCCCCAGCTGAGATGCAGCGTTTTGGTTGCTATCTTAAAGACTATAAAAAATACCATGCGCCAAGTTCAGGATTAGTGGAGTACCTTGCGGCAGTGGGTGAACCATTAGCGGCGGGACAGCCCTTAGTGAATCTGTTGCGAATGGATCTATATGGTACGCAGGATGAGTTAAAGACGGTATGTTTGCCCCAGGACTGCGTACCGATTTTACACTTTGCTTCGGCCTCGGTACACCAAGGGACCGAACTCTATAAGGTGATGACAAATTTGTTTGAGTTACCCACAGAGTAATCGCTCGATATCACCACGCCAATCTATTCGGATTGGCGTGGTTGTTTTTAGGGGGTTATAACCACTTAAATCGATAGAAGAGTGCCATTTGCAGGGCAACGAGTAAAATTAAAATGCCGCAGAAAGTGGCAAAGGCCCAAGTGTTGTCTGCACCCGGTATGCCACCAATATTGACGCCGAGTAAGCCAGTTAAAAAACCCAAAGGCAAGAAGATAGCTGATACTAAGGATAGGAAATATAAGCGTTTATTGAGCTGCTCTGACTGTTGGCTAAGTAATTCCTCTTGGGTCACATTCGCCCTATCACGCAGGGCATCGAGATCTTCGAGAGTCCGAACAAGCTTGTCTGTGGTTTCCCGCATTTTAAGCCGCTCTGGATCGTTAAACAGAATAAACTGCTCGGCGAGGAGCTTAGAGAAGGCTTCTTTTTGTGGCGCTAAATAGCGGCGAAGCGCGACAGTTTGGCGGCGTAACTCGGCGATATCTGTCCTGAGATCTTTGACATTGCCAGAGACAACTAACTCTTCTAACTCAGATAGTTGCTCTTCCAACTTATCAATAAACTCGACCTTGTGAGTGGTCAGTTTTTCACATATAGCGACGATAAAGTCCCCAGTCGTTGTCGGCCCTGTTCCTTCTATGATGAGTTCAGCTACATCTTTGGCCGACTGTAGCTCGCGATCACAGGCCGAAATAATCCTTTGTTTATCGGCGTAAATACGGATCGCAACCATGTCTTCGGGCGCTGAGTTGGGATTGAGATTGACTCCGCGAAGTGCCAGCAATACCCCTTCACCGGCGATGACAGCCCTTGGGCGAGTGTCTTGGGCTAGGAGGGCGTCGGTTTCGACTTTATTGAGTCCACTATTGAGTACCCAATGACGAGCTTTTTTATGGCGATAACGCAGATGTACCCAAAGCAAACCGTTATTGGGATCCCAGGTTTCAATTTGTGCAGGGCTTAAGGTGGAGCCCGCCTGATCGCCACTCAGCACTAAGCTATAGATAAATCCATCGTGCATTATTGTGTTCCATTCTTTTACTCAACTAGGCATTCAAGCTAACTGATTTTTCTGTGAAAATGAAGTCTACGACTAAGGATGTCAATACCCGTAGTCACTGAGCAAGTGTGGTGTTCGTGAGTGGCAAACCGAGCAACTTGCGCTGTGATAGGTTAAAATTAGTTTCAATTCAAGCGGTGGCGTATAGAGAACACAAAATGGAATATGAATTTAGGCGTAACAGTTTAACTGGCTCTTATTTAGCCACCTTTAGCATGGATCATGAAGTGCTAGGCCAGTGGTTTTCTGAAGAGTTGGGGCCAGAGTTAGCCAAAGTTCAGCAAGTGTTGGATATAATAGAAGATATTCAGGCCGATAAACTCATCTCATGGCGCCTCGTTGGCAATGATTTCACCTTAGAGTTAGAGCGTGAGCAGGCGCGTGTCTTTGCCAATACCTTAGGTTTTGAGCAAGAATATGAACTTGAAGAGGCGATGTCGCTCTATGATGCGGAGTCAGAAGCCTATTGTGGCCTAGAGGACTTCGAACAAGCCCTATTAAGCTGGTATGAGTTTGTGCAAAAGGGCAGTTAGGTGAGTCATCCGATTTTCCGTTGTAGGTTCTACCCAGAAACAATAAAGACAATCATTGGATTGTCTTTATTGTTTCTGGCGTGCTCTTGGGCTTAATGATTGAGGTATCTTACCGCCATTTCGGTTCTCGACTTGGCATTTGCCTTACGCAGTAGGTTTTTTACATGTACTTTGACCGTGCCTTCACTGATATGTAAATGCTCTGAAATCATACGGTTGCTTAATCCTTCTGCTAACTGTTGCAGAATTTGTAGCTCCCGAGGAGTGAGGTTCGACAGCCATTCTTGCTCATCGGCTGCATCTTTTAGTTCATAGAGATACTCTTCGACTTCATCGCTGATGACTCTATGGCCTAACATGGCATTTTTGAGTTTATCAAGCAGTAAATCGGGCTCGGTATCTTTGAGCAAATAGCCATCGGCTCCCGCGCGTAGCAGGCGGATAACGTCCTGTTTTGCATCGGAAACGGTAAGGATCACTATGCGCGAAGTCACGCCCTCTTGGCGCATGGCGTTGAGCGTATCTAGACCTGTCATACCTTTCATATTCAGATCGAGCAAGATGATATCGGGCTCATCCGTAGCGACAGCGCTCAGGGCGTCTAAGCCACTGCCCGCCTCACCGAAGAGGCTGAAGTCTGGATCTGAGGCGATCAGTTGGCAGATGCCTTTACGTAAGAGAGGATGATCATCGACCACCAGTACGGAATAAGGTTTACCCATTTACAGGCTCCTGTTGAGAAGGGAAAATCAGCGTGACTTTTGTTCCTTGTGAAAGGCTTAGTTCGCTGTCGGTCATGGTAGTGAGAGTACCACTTTGTGTTTGATTGATCTGTGTTTGCTGTGCAGCCTCTGTCTGGCAACCGACAGGGGAGTTATTACTACTAAATACAACGTAACCCGCTAATTTACTGGCTCGCTCGTGCATGATCCCTATGCCAAAGTGTTGATCACGTTCTTTTAAGTATCCAATCCCAATCCCGTTATCGCTAACACTAATATTGACCATTCCCTTGTCATCCTTATAACAGCGGATATTAATGAGGCTCGCATTAGCATGCTTAATCGCATTTAGCGTCGCTTCACGGGTGATCTGCAGAATATGGATATGTTGTTTAGCTTCGAGCCATTGGGGGGCAAGTTTGTAATCTAAGTTGATTTGTATGTCTGTTTTGGTCCTGAGCTGCTCTAGCATGGCCTCGAGCGCGTTTTTCAAATTCGGTTCTTTGATCGTTAATCTAAAGGTTGAGAGCAGTTCCCTTAGCTGCACATATGCAGTACTCACACCTTCATTGATTTCCGTTAATTGATCTTCAACCGCAGGGCTACGGCAACTGTAATCTAAGTTTTTGCGCAATAAGCTAATTTGAATTTTAAGAAAGGACAATACTTGGCCGAGGGAGTCGTGCAACTCCCGTGCTATCACTCCGCGCTCTTCCATCAGTGCCAGTTGTTGCCTTTGCTCCGTCGCGTTGTGGATCACTATGGAACGGGTGAGCATGATGGCAAAGTTGTTAAACAGCGCGGTATTGGGGTTCTGTGCCGAGATCAGTTCTAAGTAGCCGAGATCCGCCTGCTCAAATTGTAACTGAAAGCGGGTACTGTTGATGGGTTCACTCGGCCAACCACCATCAGCTTGGATAATCTCTAACTCCTGCTCTGGATACTGAATAATAAGCCTAAGGTAATCGAGTGACTCATAGTCTTTCAATTGATTCAGTACGGCTTTTAATGCCTTGTAGTCGAGTTTATTTGCATTTAATGTCAATAAGTTATCATATAAAAAGGCCAACTCATTATTTGCCCTTGTCAGTGCTAAGGTTTTTTCTGTGACCTGTGATTCTAAGTTACTGTAGAGGGTTGCCAATTCCTTGGCTGTTTTTTGCAGTGCATGGGTTAATGCGGTGAGTTCTATATATTCGGTTTCGGGCATTTCAATCTCGAAGTTGCCCTTAGAAATAGTATTGGCCGATTCCATTAATTGTTGTAACGGCACAACCACTTTGCGCTTGGTAAAACGTACGGCCAGAAAAGCGATGATGAGCATCAACCCTAAACCAAAAATCTGACTGGCGGCGAGTAGTCGCAACTTAAAGGCGGCATGGTGCTCCATCTCCAGTACCAGTAAGTCTATGGTATCGACAAAATCCTTTAGGGAAGTCGCATAGTCACGGGAGTTTTCCTGCTCAATGTAGTATTTCATCACCAGCCATTTGTCTATGACGAGCTGATATTGGTCGGCTATCTTTTTGGGGCTGAGCCAACCCGTGGAGGGTTGCAATTCTTCTGAGTGCAGCGTTGCTTCAAATTCGAGGATTTTTTCCTGTGCGGCCTCACTGCCTGAATTCGCATAAAACATCAGCCGATAACTTTGCATTCGCAGTGAACCCGACGCATTAATGGCCTTAGCATCGCCTAAACTGTAAGACAAATTGATGATTGCGAAGATGGCAAGGCTGCTAGAAAGCAAAATCAATACTAACATTAACCCTAATATTTTAGAGGTGAGGCTGCCCTGTTTCATGTGTTTGCTATCCAGTTGATGGCCATCCATGGGCGGAACTTTAGCTGTGTTTTTTACATTAGAAAATAATGTACTACATTAACAAAAACATAAAAGTGTGAACAACAACACTATTACATTTTGATCTAGCGCAAACTTCGCTCAAGATACCCCATAAGAGGTATATTTTTGGAGGTATTAAGTCACTAACTTGGCCTTGGGATGTCGTGATTCACTAAAATAATGCAACACGGAGATGAGATGATGAAGAAGATGACAGGTAAGTCCTTTGCACTGAGTGCATTGGTTGCCGCCAGCTTCATGGCAGCGGGCGCAATGGCGAGTGATAAAACCGAACCTCGCAACGAAGTTTATAAAGATAAATTTGCTAATCAATATAACAGTTGGCATGACACCGCGAAAAGTGAAGAGATCACCGATGCTTTAGCTGGCGATCCGAGCCTAGTCGTGCTGTGGGCTGGTTATGGTTTTGCTAAAGACTACAATGCACCACGTGGCCATATGTATGCCGTGACAGATGTGCGTAATACCCTGCGTACCGGTGCTCCAGCCAATGCGGAAGATGGTCCAATGCCAATGGCATGTTGGAGCTGTAAGAGCCCTGACGTACCTCGCTTAATTGAAGAGCAAGGTGAAGACGGTTACTTCAAAGGCAAATGGGCTAAAGGCGGCCCAGAAGTTGTGAACACTATCGGTTGTGGCGACTGCCACGAAAAAGGCACCCCAAAACTACGCATTTCACGTCCATTTGCCGAACGTGGCATGGAAGCATTAGGCACCCCATTCGACAAAGCTTCGAAGAAAGACAAACAATCTATGGTGTGTGGTCAGTGCCACGTTGAATACTATTTTGAGAAGAAAGACGACCGTAAAGGCTTCGTGAAATTCCCATGGGATATGGGCACAACCGTTGAGCAAATGGAAGTCTACTACGACGGTATTGAGTTCTCCGATTGGACTCATGCACTGTCTAAAACCCCTATGCTGAAAGCACAACACCCAGGCTATGAAACATGGAAGCTAGGTGTTCACGGTAAGAACGACGTGAGCTGTGTTGACTGCCATATGCCTAAAGTGACGAACGATAAAGGTCGTAAGTACACTGATCATAAAGTGGGTAATCCATTCGATCGTTTCGAAGAAACCTGTGCAACTTGCCATAGCCAAACTAAAGAGTTCTTAGTCGGTTTGACTAATGAGCGTAAAGCGAAAGTGAAAGAGCTAAAAGGTCGTGCCGAAGGTCAATTAGTGAAAGCGCACTTCGAAGCGGCTAAAGCATGGGAAGTCGGTGCGACTGAAGCCGAAATGAAGCCCATCCTGACTGACATCCGTCACGCTCAATGGCGTTGGGACTACGCGATTGCTTCTCACGGTGTTGCGGCCCACGCTCCTGAAGAAGCACTGCGTATCCTAGGTACTGCGGTGGATAAAGCAGCCGATGCCCGAGTTAAGTTAGCACAACTGTTAGCGAAAAAAGGCATCACAGATCCCGTCGCTATGCCTGATATCTCTACTAAAGCTAAGGCACAAGCTGCAATAGGTATGGACATGAATAAGATGAATGCAGAGAAAGACGCATTTAAGAAAGACATGTTACCTAAGTGGGATGAAGAAGCGAAAAAACGCGAAGCCACTTACAAATAAGGCGTGAAATTCACCCTATGAGGTAACCAACCCTCATACAAACAAAAGCCCTCGCAGAGTCAGAATGCGAGGGCTTTTTCTATATAACTGGTTATTTAATCAGTTTTATCAGCGCCCTAAAGCGTTCGCCTTGGGCTTGATGTTGTAATTCAAATAACAGCGATTCCACGTTGGTTAATAGGGCACCCCTAGCTGTCATCATCTGAATACCGAGTTGTTTATTATCGGCACTGCGGGACGAGACACCATCAGCGACTAGATGCACCGAATATTGTTGTTCTATAAGGTCACAACAGGTTTGGTAAACACAAACATGGGTTTCAATACCCGCCAGTATGACATGTTGGCGATTTGTCTTAATTAATGCCTGTGCAAATGCTTCGCAGTGCCAGCCACTAAAGTGTTGCTTTGCTATCGGTGTCGTCGTGTTTTCAAGCAAAGTTTTCAGCTCTGGGCTGGTTGAGCCAAGTTTATCGGGCAGTTGCTCCAACCATAAAATAGGGATGTCAAATAGCTGTGCACCTTGGATTAAGGTCTGTAATTGTTGGTGCAGCTTCTCTGTTTTGTCCATGATTTGAGCAAGCTTTCCCTGTACATCGACGATAACAAGCACGCATTTTTCGGGTTTTAACATCGGGCATTCCTTCTGCTCTGCACTGGATTAAATAGTGACCCCGCATTTTGGGGCCATGTAAGTAAACCCCAAATCAGTTCTGTTACCAATAGGAATAAGGTCGAATAAAAAGTGCACTTAAATTGCTCACTAAAAGAGTGCGTTGCTCTGCTATATGCACAGTTGTGGTGCATTTTTGAGCGCAACATTATAGGTGTTTATCTAAAAGTTTTTATAAATCAATTGATTGAATTTCTGGCCCGATGATTGAATTACCCTTGATACAAGTTAATAACAATCGCGTTTTTTTGGAGGTCAGGATGAAACTAGTCAGCGCTATCATCAAGCCATTTAAATTGGATGATGTCCGTGAAGCTATTGCCGGAATTGGTATTGAGGGTATGACGGTGACCGAAGTTAAAGGTTTTGGCCGTCAGAAAGGGCACACAGAGTTGTATCGTGGTGCTGAATATCAGGTGGATTTTTTGCCGAAAGTAAAACTCGAAATTGCCACTAAAGCTGAAAATCTCGACATGCTGATTGAAGCCATTACGACGGCGGCTCATACGGGAAAAATTGGCGACGGTAAGATCTTCGTCGTCGACTTAGAACAGGCTATCCGTATTCGTACGGGTGAACTCGATACTGAAGCGCTATAAGGGGCAGATGATGGAAGAATTAACAAAATTAGGTGTGACAGTTTCTGAGCTGCGCTTTGCACTCGATACCTTTTACTTTTTGATCTCAGGCGCCTTGGTGATGTGGATGGCGGCGGGGTTTGCCATGCTCGAGGCTGGTCTTGTTCGTTCTAAAAATACCACTGAAATTTTAACTAAAAACGTGGTTCTCTATGCAATTGCCTGTGTAATGTATTTGCTCGTCGGCTACAACATTATGTACGTCGATAATACGGAGGGTGGTTGGTTACCTTCTATCGGGACGCTGATAGGTTCACAATCCTCGGATGCGAGCCATGCACTGGAGTCGGATTTCTTCTTCCAAGTGGTGTTTGTTGCAACGGCGATGTCTATTGTTTCAGGTGCAGTGGCCGAACGGATGAAGCTCTGGGCTTTCCTGTTTTTCTCGATAGTGATGACTGCGGTTATCTATCCTGTGGAAGGCTATTGGACCTGGGGTCAAGGTTTTATCGCTAAACTCGGTTTTGTGGACTTCGCGGGCAGCGGCATCGTACATATGACGGGCGCAGCTGCGGCTATCGCAGGGGTGCTGTTATTGGGTGCTCGTAAAGGTAAATATGGCCCGAATGGCCAAGTCAATCCAATTCCTGGCTCTAACTTGCCGATGGCAACCTTAGGTATGTTTATTCTGTGGATGGGCTGGTTTGGTTTTAACGGTGGTTCACAATTGATGGTGTCCGATGCGGCGAATGCGAGTTCAGTGGCTAAAGTGTTCGTGAACACTAATACCGCAGCGGCGTTTGGCGCTATCTCAGCACTTATCGTCTGTAAGATGATTTGGGGAAAAGCGGATTTAACTATGATTCTTAACGGAATTCTAGCGGGCTTAGTGGCGATTACCGCCGATCCACTCTCTCCTTCGTTATTGATGGCGGGTGTGATAGGTGTCGTTGCCGGTGGCTTAGTTGTGTTCTCTATCGTGGGCTTAGATCGCATTAAGATCGATGATCCCGTCGGTGCTATTTCTGTGCATGGTGTGGCGGGTTTCCTCGGATTAATGTGTGTGCCTTTATCGAATGCAGATGCGACTCTCACGGCCCAGTTAACGGGTGCTGCGATAATTTTTGCTTGGGTATTCAGTGCATCGTTCGCCGTATGGTTTGTGATCAAAATGATCATGGGGATCCGTGTTTCTGAGGAAGAAGAATACAACGGAATGGACGCCTCTGACTGTGGAATCGATGCTTATCCAGAGTTTGTGACCGTAAAAAGTGCAGGCTAAAAACATCTTGATATGACTTGATGCCGAGCGTGGATCGCGGGATAGTAAAGCAGAGCCTAGTGCTCTGCTTTTTTGATCCTTCGAAAGAGGTTGTTTTGTTACCCACTAAGGAGCGACCTATGGGCTTATTTACCGACAAAGTGCATCAATTGGGACTTATGGTGTTTCTTGGCGGGTGCTTTAGCATGCCAGTATTGGCCGGTGAAGTGGTGGTAACGCGTTCTAGTGAACATTTCAATGCGTTTGCCGTGCGCGATCAAGTGCTGAAGGATTTTGAGTGGCAAGAGTCACTCAGAAGACAGGAACAAATTCAGATCCTGCAGGCGTTGCCTATAGGCTGTATACCGCAGATGCGACCTTATCCTTATTACACCTGTGGTGAAAATAGCTATCGTCCCTACAATTATCAGCAGCGTGAAGTCTATATTAAGGTCGATAATCCTCAAAAATAGTGGGAGTTTAAGCAGGTAAGCTGGGGGATACTTAACTCTGGATTCGACCGTTTGCCACACTGTTTTCAACGGCATTCACTTTTTGTAACCATTTTATAATGCCTTTCTGACCATTTGTTATAAGCTCAATGAAGAGCGTATGGTCTGGGAGGATGTATGTCGACACTATTCCGAGCCGTCTATTCGAGTGCCATTTATGGTGTATTGCTTTGCCAATTGTGGGCATGTAGCTCAAGCCCTGTTGTGCCAAGAGCCGATGAGGTCGAATCTTTGTTCGTCGATAGCCTCTTCACGCCAGTGACGGATATACCTTCGAGCGAGGACATTTTCTACTTACCACCGGATGCCGTGGTTGAAGTGAGGCGTGCATTCGAACGATATAGTCTATCCCACAATAACACTTTGGCCGCGCATGAATGGCTGGCCAACTATATCAATGCCAATCAAACCAGTACCCAGCGTAATTTCCGATATCAAGATAATCTGACGCAAGTCGCCAGTGAAACCTACGCTCAGCGGGCGGGTAACTGTATGTCGCTCGTGGTGATGACATCAGCCCTAGCGGATATTTTTAATATTGAGACTGAATTTCAAGATATTGCCATTGAGCCCGTGTGGGATAAACAAGGGGATTTCTATTTTATCAATGGTCATGTGAATCTACGCTTATTGCCACCGGAAAATACGCACACTGTGTATGTGTCGTCCCATGCCATACTCGTTGACTTTATGCCAGAACGGACTTTGCGAGGATACGATAAAACTCAAATTAATCGGCAGACGTTAATTACCATGTTTTACAATAATATGGCTGCAGAGGCTCTAGTGGATGGTGATTTAGACCGAGCCTATGCACTCATTAAAGTCGGCTTAAAAGAGGGGCAATTTGTTCCAGCATTCAATACGTTGGCGGTTATTTACCGTCATAGAGGGGATGAAAAGCGCGCTGAGCAAGTGTATCGCTACGCTCTAAAATTCGATGCGAATAACATGACAACACTCTATAACTTAGCGGTGATTTTAGGCAACCAAGGCCGGCTAGATGAATGGGCAGAGGTTCATAAAGTGCTTGAATTGGCCCGAATTCGTAACCCCTATTACTACTATGATATGGCGCAGCAAGCCTTTGATGAGCATCAATATGATGAAGCCTTGGCATGGTATCAAAGGGCGCTTGCGCGGGCGGATTATCGCCATGAGTTTTTCTTTGGCCTTTCCCAAACGTACTGGGCGTTAGGAGATGAAAAACGCGCTAAGCTCAATATGGAAAAAGCTATGGCATTGAGCGCTGATGAGAGTGATAAACACCGCTATCAGGCAAAATTGCAGGCGATGAAACGGCATTAGAGCCGTTGTCGCTTTCTTTTGATTCACTGCAAAAATCCCGCTAGCCAGCTTTGTGGCTAGCGCTGACACTATTCATTTTAGTAGAACACTCCCGTCAATTATTTCTATCCGTCGTATTCGATTTTGTTTAATCAGACTGTGAATTCAATCGTATATTTGAATTTATTATTTTTAAAAATATATTAAAACAATAAGTTATATTTGATTTATTGAAATAGAGACAACTTGGTTGCATTAACGTGGCAGACTGGATAAATTGAACTCAGTATTGCAGTTGAGATCCATTATTGCAGCGATAAAAAATAGTCTAAAACACCAGAGTTGGAGCAGTAAATTATGTATTACCAAAACGATGACGTTCGCATTAAAGAAGTAAAAGAGTTACTTCCACCTATTGCGATTCTAGAACGATTTCCTGCTTCCGAAAAAGCCTCTGCAACTGTGTTTAACGCGCGTCAAAGCATACACAATATTCTGGCCAAACATGATGATCGCCTCTTAGTTGTGATTGGTCCTTGCTCTATTCACGATCCCCAAGCTGCGTTGGAATATGGGCAGCGCCTCGTCGCACTGAGGGAGCGTTACCAAGATCAACTTGAAATCGTGATGCGAGTTTATTTTGAAAAGCCAAGAACGACGGTCGGTTGGAAGGGATTAATTAATGATCCCTATATGGATAACAGCTTTAAACTCAACGATGGCTTACGTACTGCCCGAAAATTATTAGTCGATTTAAACGATAGTGGTATGCCAACCGCCGGGGAGTTTCTCGATATGATCACGCCGCAATATGTGGCAGATCTGATGTGCTGGGGAGCCATAGGTGCGCGCACCACTGAGTCTCAGGTGCACCGCGAATTAGCCTCAGGGCTTTCCTGCCCCGTGGGCTTTAAGAATGGTACGGATGGTACGATAAAAGTGGCGATCGATGCGATCGGGGCCGCCAATGCACCGCATCACTTTCTGTCGGTCACTAAGTTTGGCCATTCAGCCATAGTCTCGACTAAGGGTAATCCCGATTGTCATATTATTTTGCGTGGTGGCCGGGAGCCAAACTACAGCGCAGTGCATGTTGCTCAGATCAGTGAACAACTGCAAAGAGCCAAGCTGGCCGATAACATAATGATCGATTTCAGTCATGCCAATAGCAGTAAACAATATCAGCGTCAAATGGTGGTGGCGCAAGATGTGGCCGAACAAGTTGGTGCTGGGAATCGAGCGATTTTTGGGGTGATGGTTGAAAGTCATCTAGTGGAAGGGCGGCAGGAACTCGTGGAGGGACAAGCGTTATGCTATGGCCAGAGTATTACCGATGCCTGTATCGGTTGGGAAGACACAGAGCGCCTTCTTGCCGTGTTAAATCAGAGCATTGTGGAGCGCCGTCGCGGTAAGTCATTCGACTGAGCGAGGTGTTATTATCGCTTAGCGGTACAAAAACAAAGGCGCTATCCCTGCGCCTTTGTTTTTATTATTTATTGCTCATATCAGCTAGATATTCGTTAGCTTTGGCTAAGCTGCCAAAGGCAGCAATCAGGTTATTTCGACCTTTATCCTGAATCTCTGGATTACCTGATTCTATCATCATCCACACCCAAGTTTGGATGAGTGGTAATGGTGGGTATTGAACTTTAGCGGAATCCAACATAAAGCTTCCTTTGATCTTGATTTAATTGAATAATCTTAATGTTATTATGGGGTAGGTGTTTACAGTGTTTTCATCATACTCACTAATATTGAGAGACTCGTTAATGCTGCAATTTTACATTACTCATCCCTAGGGCATTTTGGGTAAAACAGAAAAAATAATCAACACTAGAAGCCCCAATGTTGCTACCTATTTTAACGTGTTTCATACCGATAAATCCCCTCTACCCTGTTTTTTTACTCGGTGGAGTAGGTTTGTGATTATAAGTCATAAGCATGACATTTTTATCATTGTTGAAGGTAAATTTTACCTGGTGGGTAACCCTAGCACTGTCAGATTAATCTGGTTGATTTTATTCAAACTTTACTTAATTGACTTCGCTTAATGTTGCAGTCTGCTGTTACAATTGCCCCAACTCAGTAAAGGTTAAGACATATGCGCCCCACATTATATTTTGAAGGTCCGGTCGATAAACTCAACTGGCATGTGATCAAGTTGCTTTGGCCTTATTTACTTGAATATAAAGGTCGCATCATCCTCGCTATGCTCTGTCTTGTGGTCGCAAAACTGGCCAGTGTTGGACTTCCCTTCATTCTTAAAAATTTGGTCGATACCTTAGATGCGGATAAAACGGTGCAGCTCCTAAGTGTGCCCGTTGGCTTAGTCTTAGCCTATGGCACAGTTCGATTATTGACGGCCATTACGGGAGAGATCCGTGACACTTTATTTGGCCGTGTCACGGAGCGCGCCATTCGACGTTTAGGTCTTGCCGTATTCGATCATTTGCACCGACTCGATTTGGATTTTCATCTGGAACGTAAAACAGGCGGTTTATCCCGTGACATAGAGCGCGGCACCAGTGGTGTGAGCTTTTTGATGCGTTTTATGGTGTTCAATATAGTGCCAACATTATTGGAGATTGCCATGGTCATCGGTATTTTCTTCTTTAATTACGGTATTGCCTTTGCGACTATCACCTTCTTCTCGGTATTGGCTTACATCTTGTTTTCTATTATCGCAACCGAGTGGCGCACTGAATATGTGCGCGATGCGGCCAAAGCCGATTCGCTTTCTAATACCCGTGCCATCGACAGTTTACTGAACTATGAAACCGTAAAGTACTTCAATAATGAGCAATATGAATCGGCTCGATACGATCAAGCACTCGAACAGTGGGAGATCGCTAAGCGAAAAAACCGCTTGTCTCTATTTGCGCTCAATGGCGGGCAGGCGTTGATTATTGCGCTGGCGATGACAGCTATGATGGCATTGGCGGCCTATAAAGTAACCTACGGTGAAATGACCTTAGGGGATTTTGTGCTGATCAATGCCTTTATGATGCAACTCTTTATACCATTGAACTTTTTAGGTTTCGTCTATCGTGAAATTCGTGGCGCCCTAGCAAATATTGAGCGAATGTTTAGTCTGTTGGATAAACATCCTAGCATTGTCGATTCGACGGATGCCTTAGATTTTCAACCGTCTAAGGGCGAACTTTGCTTCGAGAATGTTAACTTTAGCTATGATGACAGGCAAATTTTGCGGGATGTCAGCTTCAAAGTTGCAGCGGGGAAAAAAGTTGCCGTAGTGGGGGATAGTGGAGCCGGTAAGTCGACGCTGATCAAGTTATTGTTCCGGTTTTACGATGTGGATCGGGGCGCTATTAGGATAGACGGGCAAGATATTCGTCACCTCACTCAGGATGCATTGCGACGTGCCATCGCCATAGTGCCACAGGATACAGTGCTATTTAATGATTCACTGGTTGAAAATATTCGTTATGGCCGCCCAGACGCGAGCGATGAAGAGGTTCGAAATGCCATCAAACTTGCCCATTTAGAGCAGTTTATTGCCTCACTTTCCCTAGGGTGGGATACCAAAGTCGGTGAGCGTGGTTTAAAGCTTTCGGGTGGGGAAAAGCAGCGGGTTGCCATTGCGCGGGCGATTTTAAAAGGTTCGCCCGTGCTGGTATTTGATGAGGCTACATCATCCCTTGATAGTCGTTCCGAGCAGGCGATCTTGTCGGCATTACGGGAAGTCGCTAAAGGGCACACCAGTCTTGTCGTTGCCCATAGGCTCTCTACTATCATAGATGCGGATCAGATTGTCGTATTGAGTCAGGGAGAGATAGTCGAGCAGGGAAACCACACTGAGCTATTAGCGATGGATGGCTTATATGCCAAATTGTGGAGGATACAAAATGAGCAGTCAGAAGCACCCTTAGGCCATTAATAGTTCAGTCTTTATTCAGCTTCGGCTCTCTATACTCAAATGCCATCTAACAATCATAAGAGGTGCATTGCATGGAGAATATGACGTTAAGAGTGAATATTGAAGGCAGGGAAGAAAAGGTCGACACGGATTGGTTTGCCATCATGGCGACCTTAAAAAAACGCGGTGTTGACTGTGATTCTCTTCAGCGAATTCACGCGGAACTCAATGCAGGATTGAAAGTGACGACTCGGCGTCTAACCTTGGCCAAATTACATCAAGATATGAACTTGGCCAGTATTATTCGTGAGGTGGGGACTTATCTGGGCGACGCTCAGGGAATATGACAGCGTGGGGGATAATTTAACGAATAAGTTATTGATCTACAGAGTTAAAGGGAATATTCATTGATCATATTCCCTTAATTTTTCCCGCCTTCCAGCCTTCGCACAACAAATTTAATTTTGTTGTCGATTCGTCGATGAGAGTGAGCCGAATAATTTCGCCTTCACGAAAACACACTAGCTCGCCTTCGATTTCGGTCAGGCGATTACAGCTCTTACAGCTCGTGCTTACAGTTTTACTGACTGGCAGTTGGCTTACATAGCTTGAGTTCAAAAGTGTTTCCTTAAATTTCTGTACCGTTAAGACATTCAATTAATGCTAACCTCACAGATCTTACCTCTTTTGTGATATGCATTCAAATATACCTTACCTTAGCCAGTATAGACAAAAGTAGTGGTAGGTTGCTACCACTGGCCCTAACGCTATTGGTTTATGTGTGAATAGTATTTGTCGAGGGAGAGTGACAGACCACTATCGAGTACGATTCGCACATGCGCAGGTTTAAGTTGTCTTGGCTCGCTGACACCACAGGAATGGGCGATCAAAGCTAAGTCGTGGTGTAAATTATGATTATAATTGGCGACTCGGGTCGACTTATTCCTAGGATCTAATCCCCGTTGGAGTTTCTTATTGTGGGTAGTGATGCCCGTTGGGCAGGTATCTTTATTACACTGTAAGGCTTGGATACAACCGAGGGCAAACATATTGCCACGGGCCGATGCGATAAAATCGGCACCTAATGCTAACGCCCACGCCACCCGTGAAGGCACGATAAGCTTACCGGAGGCAATGACTTTAATGCGTTTACGCAATCCTCGTTGGATCAAAATGTTCACCAGAATAGGAAGGCTTTCCTTCAGCGGTAAACCGACATAATCCATCAGCGGTTGCGGCGCGGCTCCGGTACCACCATCGGCACTGTCTAAGGTAAAAAAGTCGGGGGCTGAATCCTCGCCGCGGCGCTCGATTTCATCGCATAAATCTTCGAGCCATTGTACGTCTCCAAGTACGGCTTTAATGCCAGTCGGCTTACCTGTGACCTCCCGTACTCTGGCTATCATGTCCAGAATATCCCCCACATTTCTAAATTCAATGTGACCATTGGGGCTGATAGAGTCCTGCCCTTGGGGAATACCACGAATATGGGCAATTTCTTCGGTTACTTTAATACCGGGTAATATGCCTCCTTTACCGGGTTTAGCCCCTTGGCTCATTTTAATTTCGAACATTTTGACTTCTGGATGCGCTGCTATCGCCTTCAGTTTTTCATCGTCTAAATGGCCGTGTTCGTTACGTACCCCGTATTTCGCTGTGCCAATTTGAAAGACAAGATCACACCCCCCTTTTAAGTGGTAGGGGCTTAACCCGCCTTCGCCGGTATTCAACCAACAACCCGCCTGAGCTGCGCCATGGGAAAGGGCGGTGATTGCTGGACGCGATAGTGCGCCAAAGCTCATCGCAGAAATATGGCAGATGGCCTGTGTTGTGTAGGGATGGCGACAGTGGCTACCAATAGTGAGTGGGTGAATTGGCGTGATATCTTCATCTTGGGTAGGGAAGGCCGTATTCATAAACATAATAGTGCCGGCGCTATCCAAGGGACGTGTCGAGCCAAAGGCGATGGTCCTATCTACATTTTTAGCTGCGCGGTACACCCAGCTTCGTTCGGCACGATTAAAGGGCAGTTCCTCCCTGTCCTGAGCGAAAAAGTATTGTCTAAAAAACTCACCTTGTTTTTCGAATAGATATCTAAAACGACCTATAACGGGATAGTTGTGCCTCACCGCTTGTTTCGTTTGCATCTTATCGGCAATGTACATGTACACAATGGCAAGTACACCGAGACCAATAAGAATCAAAAAGAGTCCAGAGAATAGATCTAGCCCCCACATAAACCAATTGAGTTCGTTCATATTGTTATCCTTTATTCTTGCCCATACCGAGTCGAAATAAGGCTCGCAGGCTGGCCCTCATTGAGGGAGAGTAAAAACAGTTGGCCGTAATCATCTTCGTTTATCGCTGGGATTTCAGGTCCCCCAAGGGCTTTGATGATAAGGGGTACCGTATTGGAATGCCCTGCAATGAGGGTATTGCCTTTGACCGCATACACTTGTTCAGCGATTTGCTGCACATGTGTCGCTATCGCTTTGGTTGCTGGCACAACAGTGACGGGCAAGTGTCGGGCTTGGGCTATTGGCGTTAATGTTTGTTGTGTTCGTTGATATTGTGTCGCAATAAGTTGGGATAGTGGCGTGCGATTTAGGGTACTAATGAGGGCCGTAGCACGTATTTCCCCTGCAGGAGATAATGACGGATCCGCCGCTGGAGACTCGGCTTTTTCTGCATGTCTAACTAAAATAATCAGCCTATTGTCTGCGATAGCGTAATTAATCGGAGTTAAACCAAGGCTGATAAATACCACTAGATTGGCCAATAGGTATAGCAGTAATGCAGGTGACGTGGGAAAGCGCCTATGGGGACCAGTCAAGGCTCTAAAGTGGGAAAAGTGTAAACTGCGATCTGCTGCCATTGTGTTACATCCTTTTAGGTAGGCTTATGCTATGGGTTAGGGAGTCGCCGAGAATGATCTTATTATTCCGTTTCTACCATAGCGTTGCGGCATGATGGTACTGTAAATCTAAAAATTACTAAAGTTGGTTAAATTTTGGTCGATAATTAAGTCAGCCCAAATTGAATGGATGACCATCATGGAAATCAATAAATCCCCGCATCTGTCGCAAACACCTGTATCACACAAAAAATATGCAGAGAATATGGCTGCAAAGGGGGAGGAAGCGAGTGATTCAAAGAATGCGAAAGCCGTCGAAGCTAGCTCTGCACAAACCGCACAGCAAACGAGTAAACAGCTGATGAATCAAGCGATTCTATCGGCGCAGCAGGATGTAAATATCAAGACTGGCGATGAATCTATGGTCTTGCTCTATCGCGCCGCAATCGAAGCGATCAACAAAGAATTAGCGCCATCCATGGGGGAGAACGCGATTCAAACCGCCTACGACAATGGTGTCGATACATCCCCAGAAGCCACGGCCGATCGCATAGTGAGTTTTGCAACCCAGTTTTTTAGTATTCATCAACAGCAGAATTCAGGGATGGATTTTGATGAGCAGCTCGACAGCTTTATGACCATTATCGGTGGTGCTATCGATAGCGGTTTTCAGGAAGCAAGGGATATTTTGTCGGGTCTTAAGGTATTGCAGGGGGATATTGCCGATGGCGTAGATAAAACCTACAGCCTAGTGCAAGAGGGGCTGCAAGCCTTCAGGGATAGCTTTAATAAAAAGCCAGATGAGACTCAATCTACTGCATCTTAGTTCCGCCATCATCAGATTCGTAAACTTAAGCCCCTTTTGATAAGGGGTTTTTGTTGCGTCGATAAAAGTCTATGCTAGAAGCCTATTTAACGTTGCACTTGGGGACAAGTTATGTGGACTAGGGGACGAGTTATCGAACGTATTGATTGGAGTGATAAGTTATTTTCGCTGCGGATTGTCACCGACCTTGCACCTTTTATTCCCGGCCAGTTTATCAAGTTAAGCCAAGTTCGTGATGATAAACGCGTTGCCAGAGCCTACTCCCTCGTTAATTCCCCCGATAAAGCCTATGCCGAAGTGCTCGCTGTTGCGGTCGAAGATGGGCAATTATCGCCACAGTTACAAAATCTTGCTATCGGTGATGAAATTGACGTGACGCAAACAGCAACAGGGTTTATGACCTTAGATGAAATTCCCAAGGGTGAGTTGCAAGGTCGGCATTTGTGGTTTTTAGCCACAGGCACAGCCGTAGGGCCATTCTTATCTATGCTCGATACCGATGAACCTTGGCAACGCTTTGAGAAGATCATATTAGTGTATGGTGTGAGGGAAGCTAAGGATCTGGCCTACCTCGATAAACTGCGAGCCTACGAGCAGCAGTACCCCAACCAGTTTATTTTGTGTTTGAGTGTGACCCGTGAACCCTTTGAAGGGGCATTGCAGTGCCGTATTCCCGATGGTTTATCCTCTGGGGAAATAGAACGTAAAGTAGGGTTAACCCTATGTGCGGCTGACTCCCAAGTCATGATTTGCGGTAATCCAGGCATGATAAATGGTGCTCAGGCGGCACTGATAGATAAAGGCCTTGCTAAAAATTTACGCCGTGCCCCTGGGCAGATAACCGTTGAAAAATATTGGTAACCCTTTAGTTTTTGTAATGAGATATTTATAGAAGGATTGATTAATGAAATTGCTCTGTTCTCAGGCATCACCCTATGCCCGCTGTGTTAGAAGTTTGATTCACTACTTAGGCATTAAGGATATTGAAGAAGTTACCGTGAATCCCTTCGAAAATACGGCTGAATTACTAGATGCAAATCCGCTGGGTCAGATCCCCTGCCTTATTACCAACGACGGTATCCCACTGTTTGATAGCGAAGTGATTATGCGCTATCTGGATGCTGAGTTAGGCGAGCAGCAGATGTTTGGCGCTCATAGGGATAACTGGGTATTGCAGGGACATTTCTCTATGATTAAAGGGCTTATCGATAGCGCGGTAAAATTACGTCAGGAGCAAATGCGTGAAGAGGAGGGCGTGAGGTCTGCCTTTTGGACTTCGCGGTTTGAGCAAGCATTATTGCGCGGTTTAATGCAGATGGAACACCTCAGTGTGATCACTCAAGCTACGATTCAGGCGCCACAATTGGCCTTGATTTGTTTACTGGATTACGTTGATTTTAGGCATCCAGAGTTAGATTGGCGAAAAGTGGCTCCAGCCACCGCGCTCTGGTTTAGTGAGATGCGTAATCTCCCCGCATTCATTGAAACTCGACCCCAATAGCCCATTAGAGGCGCTCAATTGTCAGTTGTGCGCC
Organism: Shewanella sp. HN-41; assembly: GCF_000217915.1. Classification (GTDB taxonomy): domain Bacteria; phylum Pseudomonadota; class Gammaproteobacteria; order Enterobacterales; family Shewanellaceae; genus Shewanella. The sequence goes on from NZ_AFOZ01000012.1 coordinate 53,325, forward strand.
TTCCCTTTGATCTATCACGGCGATTTTGTTCACCAAAAACACCGAAAAGCTCCCGAGTAACACCATAATCTACTCTGCGTTCATTACTTGATTGGCGTCTGTCCTCGAAGTGTTGATACCGACATTCGCAATGTGGCATGGTGCATTCTTCCATGGGGATCGCAGGGGCCTCTTTCGACAAAAAACGCTTACCTGTGATGGCATTAACTTGCTCACAGCAATGCCCCTTATTCACTATGCTGACACAGTGAAAGCGATGACCTTCAATACTCTGGTTTGTTGTATTACGCTCATTTGAACTTAGGTTTTTGAAATAATGTTTACGGGTTTTCTTGCCACTCCTCAGTTTGACTAGCCCAAATATTGTAAGAGTGGCTACGATAACCAACAGCATAGTTAACATAACGCCTCCCTATAGCCATTTCATGCAAATTAAGGTTCAGTTTAGTTTGATTTGAGATAATCACCAGTTTTGAATTTAATTTGTTTTAAAACAAAAAGTTAAATTCTATGTTGCCCTCGGCTTATCTATCTATTACCCTTGCATAATTGATAACTATTATCATTAATGGCTTAGGTCGATTCGCGCACATCGTGTCATATTCTTGGGGAGACATCGGTAATGAAATGGGTAACTTGTGCTGTTTTTGTTGGGTTAATGTCCGCTGCACACTCTGCGAGTGCACAGGATAAGTTAACGGTTTATTCCTATCGCCAAGCCTTCTTAGTCGAGCCAATTTTGACTCGTTTTACCGAAGATACTGGTATTAGTGTTGATGTGGTTTTTGCTAAAGATGGTATTGCCGAACGGCTCGCTAGGGAAGGTCGTTTATCTCCAGCGGATTTGGTATTGACCTCGGACTTCTCACGTCTGGTTGAGTTGGTTGATAAAGATCTCACCTCTCCGGTTAACAGCTCTCAGTTAGACTCTAACATCCCTGAACAATATCGTGATCCTGAAGGTCAATGGTATGCCCTGACGATGCGGGTACGAAATCTCTACACGGCGAAAGATCGTTTAGGGTCGCAGCAATTGACCTATGAATCATTAGCTGAGCCCAAATACAAAGGTAAAATTTGTACCCGCAGTGGTAAACATCCCTACAATGTTGCACTGGTTGCTTCGATGATTGCCCACCACGGTGAGGCGCAAGCCAAAACGTGGCTGCAGGGCGTTAAGGATAACTTGGCCCGTAAACCCCAGGGGAACGATAGGGGGCAAATTGCTGCGGTGAAAGAAGGGGTGTGTGATATCGCCTTAGGCAACAGTTATTACTATGGCAATACGTTGCAGGACCCAGAGCAAAAAACGGTGGCAGAAGCGGTAGTCATTAATTTCCCGAACCAAGCCGATCGCGGTGCCCACGTGAATGTGTCTGGTATGGTGTTGACCCGCCATGCACCTAATAAGGCGAATGCAATCAAGTTGATGGAGTTCTTATCGGCGGATGTTGCTCAAAAAGCCTATGCCGAAGTGAATATGGAATATCCGGTAAAAGCCAATGTGCCACCTTCACCCTTAGTGGCCTCATGGGGCGAGTTTAAGTCAGATCAATTGCCTATCTTTAAATTGGCTGAATATCATCAGGCTGCGGTTAAGTTGTTAGATGAAGTCCAGTTTGATCTCTAGCTCATTGTGTAACAGTGCTAGCGACAAAATGCAGATTTAGGTTATCAGCGCCATTGATTGGCGCCGTGCTTTTAAGGATTGACATGATTTTAGGATTAGCCAGGAGCTGGTCGCTTGCTGGTTATGCCATGGGCGCATTATTTGTGTTGCCTTTATTTGCACTGATATTTCAGGCTCTACAGCCCGATGAAGCCGTGTTTGGGCATTTAATGGCAACTGTGCTACCCACCTATATCATCAACAGTTTATTGCTGATTTTTTGGGTGAGTGTAGGGGCGCTTTTGCTCGCGTTGCCCTGCGCTTGGCTGGTGGCGCGCTGTGAATTTATCGGTCGACGTTATTTGCAGTGGGCACTATTACTGCCACTGGCCATGCCGGGATATATTGTTGCCTACGTTTATACCGATTTACTCGATTATGCGGGCCCAGTGCAGCGCGGCCTGCGTTCCTTGTTTGGTTGGAACTCGCCGCAGGATTATTTCTTCCCCGATATCCGCACCCTAGGCGGTGCGGCCTGTGTGTTGTCGCTGGTGTTATTCCCCTATATTTATCTGTTGGCACGTACTGCGTTTACCGAGCAATCCTTAAGCTTGGCGCATGCTTCACGCATCATGGGGTGCTCACCTTGGCAGAGCTTTTGGCGGCTATCTTTGCCTATGGCAAGGCCAGCGCTCGCCGTTGGTATCGCCTTAGTTGCTATGGAGACCGCCGCCGATTTTGCCACAGTGAGTTATTTTGCGGTGCCTACCTTAACGACGGCCGTGTACGATACTTGGCTTGGCTACGGCAACTTAACCGCAGCCGCTAAGTTATCGGCAATTATGCTGTTGGTGGTGTTTAGCCTGATTGGATTTGAACGTTTTGCCCGCCGTAAACAGCAACTCTTCCAAAAACAGTCGCACATTCGAGTCGGTGATTTATATCGGCTCTCGACTAGGCAAACCATTCTGGCACTCAGCTTCTGTGGGGTACTCTTGCTGTTAGCTTTTGGGCTGCCCTTTGGTATTTTATTATCCTATGCTATTGGTTATTTTGAACAAAGTTGGGAACCACGTTTCTGGCTATTGAGTTTTAATAGTTTAAGTCTTGCGCTGATCACTAGCTTAGTTTGCTGCTTAGTCGCCTTATTATTGATATTTATTCGCCGTATTAGTCCTAGGGGGAGTGATGCCTTGCCCTCACGTTTAGCTTCGACGGGTTATGCGCTACCAGGTACAGTGCTCGCCATTGGTGTGCTCGTGCCTTTAACTATGCTCGACTTTGCGATTAATGATTTTGCGGATCTTTTAGGGTTAAAGGGGCCTGGGTTGTTATTGACAGGGAGTGTTATGGCATTAATTTTTGCCTTTTGCGTACGTTTTGTCGCTATCGCCATTGGTAGCGTCGAGAGCAGTTACAAGCGGATTTCGCCGTCACTGGATATGGTGAGTTTGACTATGGGTCAAAGCCCAAGACAGTTGCTGCAAAGAGTACATCTTCCTTTACTTGCTAAGGGGCTGTTTGCGGGCGCTTTATTGGTGTTTATCGAAAGCATGAAGGAACTGCCCGCCGCCTTATTACTGCGCCCCGTCGGCTTTGAGAACCTTGCGACCTATGTATTTCAGTTTGTGTCCGATGAAAAACTTGAGCACGGCGCCTTCGCTGCGATAGTGATTGTACTCGTAGGCCTAGTACCACTCCTCTATTTAAACCGTTCTTTGGAGCAACACAGCTGATGACAAGCATGCTCAAGCTTAAGCAAGTTCATAGTGATTATCAGGGGCAACAGGTGCTCAAAGGCTTGAGCTTAGACCTAGCCCAAGGGGAGATCCTTGCGCTGCTGGGCCCGAGTGGTTGCGGCAAAACGACCCTGTTGCGGGCGGTTGCCGGATTACAGGCCATTAGCCAAGGTGAAATCCAGATCAATGGCCGTGTCGTGAGTGGTGATGAGCTGTTTGTGCCTAGCGAGCAGCGCGGTATCGGGATGATTTTCCAAGACTATGCGCTTTTCCCCCATTTAACAGTGGCGGAAAATATTCTCTTTGGGGTGGCTAAATTGTCAGCAGCGCAGCGCCAAGCACGGTTAGCTGAAATGCTTACCTTAGTTAAACTTGAGGGATTGGCTAAACGCTACCCCCACGAGCTATCGGGGGGTCAACAGCAACGGGTTTCCATTGCGCGGGCGTTAGCCTATGAGCCGCAGTTACTCTTGCTCGATGAGCCTTTTTCCAATATTGATGCCCAAGTGCGTTACGAGATGATGGCTGAAATTCGCAGCATTTTAAAACAGCGAAATGTCAGCGCGATATTTGTGACCCACAGTAAGGATGAAGCCTTTGTATTTGCTGATAAATTAGCCATATTCAATCAAGGCATAATAGTGCAACAGGGCAGTGCAGAAGCCTTGTACGCGACACCGAATAGTCGCTATGTGGCTGATTTTTTAGGCAGCGGTAATTACTTACCCGCCGCAGTTATCGATGGACATAGGGTTAGTACCCCGATAGGCCATTTAACGAGCCTCACGCCGTTGGTTTTGCCGCTCGAGTTTAGCGCAACGGTATTTTTGCGACCCCAGCAATTGGCTCTCAGCGCCGATGAACAGGGTGTCGGCACTATTACCGAGCGGCGTTTTCTCGGTGCCTTTTGTCATTATTGGGTCAAAATTGAAGCCGCCTCCCACGCCCATTATGTGGAGGTGCGTAGTCAAATGATGCAACTCAGTGTGGGTCAAAAAGTAGAATTAACGGCCGAGCCGCATTCCCTCGTATTATTTGAATCTTAGGTATTTTGTTCATCTGCAGTTAATCAGCATTGCCAACTAAAGTATGACATTTTTGCTTACGTTTAACTTGGGTCTATGCGGTATTGGTTGATGATATTTTCGACTGTCCTTGCTACCTTAATCCTTCAGATTTGGAGGAATTATGATAAAAACAATAAAATCAATTTGTACCTTAGTCACAGTGGCGACGGCAATGTCGTCATCGGGAGTGCTGGCCATGGATAGGATCACAGGTAAAGCCTTTGCAACCCGCTCGGAAGTCTATGCCACCCACGGAATGGCGGCGACCAGCCAACCATTAGCCACCCAAGTCGCCATCGACATACTCAAACAGGGCGGCAGCGCGGTGGATGCGGCTATTGCCGCTAATGCCATGCTAGGGTTAGTTGAACCCACAGGCTCGGGTGTCGGAGGCGATTTATTTGCCATCGTCTGGAGTGCGAAAGATAAACGTCTCTATGGGCTTAATGCCTCGGGGCGCAGTCCAAAATCTTTGGGTTTAGAAAAGCTTAAATCCTTAGGCCTCTATTACCTACCGCCACTCGGCCCTCTGCCTGTTTCCGTACCCGGTGCCGTCGATGGTTGGTATGAATTACATAATAAGTTCGGGAAATTGCCTATGGCCGATAACTTAGCGCCAGCGATTCACTACGCCCGCGATGGGTTCCCTGTGTCAGAACTGATTGCCTATTACCTTGAAGGGAGCGGTAAAAAACTCGCTAAATTCCCCGGATTTAAAGAAACCTATATGCCCAATGGTAAGATGCCAGCCGTAGGGGAAATCTTTAAAAATCCTGCACTTGCTAACACCTACGAGAAAATTGCCAAGGGTGGCCGAGATGCCTTTTACAAAGGGGATATTGCCAAAAGCATCGATAAATACATGAAGGCCCAAGGTGGCTATCTAAGTTATGAAGACTTATCGACTCATAGCAGCGACTGGATTGAGCCAGTTTCAGTCAATTACCGTGGCTATGATGTGTGGGAATTACCGCCCAATGGTCAAGGGATTGCGGCGCTGCAAATCCTAAAAACCATGGAACCCTTCGATGTTGCCGCCATGGGCTTTAATAGCCCCGAATATGTGCATTTATTTGTCGAAGCTAAAAAGCTCGCCTTTGCCGACAGGGCTAAGTTCTATGCCGACATGGCCTTTAATAAAGTGCCAGTTACAGAGCTTATCTCACAGCAATACAACTATGATCGCGCTAAGTTAATCGATCCTAATAAAGCCGCTAAGAGTGTCGATGCGGGTAATCCAGCGTTGCAACACGGTGATACTGTGTACCTGACTACCGCCGACAAAGACGGCAATATGGTGTCGCTTATCCAGAGTAATTACCGTGGTATGGGGTCAGGAATGACACCGCCGGATTTAGGTTTTGTATTACAGGACCGTGGTCAGATGTTCGATTTAACCGAGGGACGATTTAATACCTATGCACCGGGCAAGCGTCCATTCCATACCATTATTCCCGCCTTTGTGACCAAAGACGGTAAACCTTGGTTGAGTTTTGGGGTGATGGGCGGCGCAACCCAGCCACAGATGCACGCGCAAATTGTAATGAATCTGATTGATTTTAAAATGAACTTGCAAGAAGCGGGCGATGCCCCCAGAATTTTGCATATGGGTTCAACCGAGCCAACGGGGGAAGTGATGACAGATGGCGGCTACGTCAGTCTGGAATCGGGTTTCCCGGTGGAAACCCGTCGTGAGCTTATCAAGAAGGGCCATGTGCTGCGTGATGGCCTAGGGGATTTCGGTGGTTATCAAGCCATTGGATTTAATGCCGAAACAGGGGTTTACCGTGGCGCCTCCGAGAGCCGTAAAGATGGGCATGCTGCGGGATATTAGTGCAACATAATACCTGCGCTAGTCGTATTCGCCCTATATTGGGTAAGCTAATTGACGAGACTTTCATGGTCTCGTCAATTTTTTATATTTGAGGGTCGGGGCGATAAAGCCCCACAATTAGCATTATCATAGAGATAACCAAGCAAACTGTGCGTTAGTTAATGTCATTTTTAGGTAAAGTTGCGGATAATATTGCCGAAAATGAGTTTAGATAGGGGTGATAACCAGATGGATATTCAAAATATGCCGCGTGAACAGTTGGGTGTGTGTGCAGAGGGGAACTTACATAGTGTCTACTTGATGTTTAACGCCAATGACAATGTTGAGTCGCAATTACGTCCCTGTATTGCCAACGTAGCGCAGTATATTTATGAGTTGACAGATCAGTATTCCGATAGTGCCTTCAACGGTTTTGTCGCAATAGGCGCTAATTATTGGGACAGCCTGTATCCCGATTCTCGCCCCGAAATGCTTAAACCTTTCCCAGCCATGCAAGTAGGTAGCCGTGAAGCGCCTGCGATCGAATATGATTTATTCGTGCATATCCGCTGCGACCGCTACGATATTCTGCATTTAGTCGCTAACGAAATCAGCCAGATGTTTGAAGACTTAGTGGAACTAGTCGAAGAAGAACGGGGTTTTAGATTTATGGATAGCCGTGATCTGACCGGATTTGTTGACGGCACTGAAAATCCCAAAGGCCGTCACCGTCAAGAAGTGGCCTTAGTGGGGGATGAAGATCCTGAGTTTAAGGGCGGCAGCTATATCCATGTGCAAAAATATGCCCACAATTTGAGTAAGTGGCATAGATTACCGCTTAAAAAGCAAGAAGATATCATCGGTCGCACTAAGCAAGATAATATTGAATATGAGTCGGAAGATAAGCCGTTAACGAGCCATATTAAACGTGTGAATCTTAAGGATGCCGATGGCAACTCGATTGAAATCCTGCGTCAAAGCATGCCCTATGGCTCGCTTAAAGAGCAGGGACTCATGTTTATCTCTAACTGCCGTACACCGGATCATTTTGAGCAGATGCTACACAGTATGATGTTTGGTGATGGCGCAGGGAATCATGATCACTTAATGCATTTCACTAAGGCGATGACGGGGTCGTCCTTCTTTGCACCCACCTTGGATTTTATGCTGCAATTTGACGAGTAAGGCAGATCTAAATCGATTTATTATTTAAGAATGACGCACTTAGGCTACTTTGCCCCAGTGCGTTTTTTGTGGGTAAAGTTAACTGGCATGGGTCCATTTTTTAATATCAAACTGCCATTGCTGGGCGGTAAAATCAATAAAGGCTCTGACTAAAATCTGTTGATAGCTGCGGGATAAATACACGGCCCACAGTGCTTGACCGGGTGCGGTAAACTCAGGCAATACCTCTACAAGTTGGCCACTGGCAAGGTATTGGTTGGCTAAGTCACAGGGCAAGCGTGCAATCCCATGTCCTCTCAGGGCGGCACTCAGTAGCACGCCCATATCGTTTGCTTTTAGATTCCCCCTAGGCTTAATTAACTCAGTTTGCTGCTCCTTCAGAAAATGCCAATTTTGCTGTGATGAATGGATAAGGCAATTATGTTCGAGCAGATCGGTGGGAACCGAGAGTGGAGAGATCGCTGCGAGGTAATGTGGGGCGGCGCACAGCACTGCGTCAATGGTCATCAGCCGCCGTGCAATAAGACTGTCATCGGGTCTCTCGGTATAACGTAATGCCACATCGACCCTTTCATCCACCAATTGAACCATGCTGTCGGACATCACCAATTGAATATTCACTTTAGGGTGCAACTTAATAAATCGGTCGACGACATCGAACAAGCTGTGCTGCCCAAGGCCTATGGGTGTAGCGATACGAATACTACCGACCAGTTCAGTATTATGGCTATGGGCTCGGCTCTCCATGGCGGCGACTTCACTTAAGACGCGCTGGCAAAAATGAAGTGCTTCTTCCCCCTGCAGGGTAAGGCTCACACTGCGGGTAGTGCGGTGCAATAAACGTAGATTAAGCCACTGTTCGACTTCTTGAATATGGCGGGACACCTGCAGGCGACTGAGGTCTAAATGTTCTGCAGCTTTGGTGAAGCTGCCACAGTTTGCCACTTCGACAAAGCTACGTATGGCGGCAATTTTATCCATATTAGTATCTCAGTCTGAAACAATCATGCTCATTTATCGATATTTATCACGCTATCTGTTGCAAGTAAACTGGTGACAATTTAAATCAGCAGTGAGACTTATAAAATGAAAATTGCAGTATTAGGCGCATCCGGTTGGATTGGTGGCACCATTCTTAATGAAGCCTTGAGTCGTGGTCATAACGTTGTCGCTTTAGTGCGGGATCCGAGTAAGCTTGGCGCGACCACGGCAGAGGTGCGCAGTGTCGATCTCGCACAACCCTTAAACGCAGAAACATTTGCCGGAGTCGACTTAGTGATTGCGGCCGTGGGTGGCCGCGCCGAGCAGAACCACAGCCTAGTGGCTAAGACAGTGCACAATCTGTTAGCGGTATTGCCGCAGGCAAAAGTACCACGCTTATTGTGGGTCGGTGGTGCGGGGAGTTTAGAAGTGGCGCCGGGTGTGACACTGGTCTCTAGCCCTGATTTCCCCGCAGCATATAAAGATGAGGCCTTAGCTCAGGGTGAAGCTTTGAAGGTATTTCGCGCGGCACAAACTGCAATCAATTGGACCTTTGTGAGCCCAGCCGCTGAGATTTATCCTGGCGAGAGTGAAGGCCCATATCGCCTCGGGGGCGACAGCTTCTTTACCGATGCCAATGGTCGCAGCCGCATTTCTGTTACCGATTACGCTAAAGCCATGTTAGACGAAGCCGAACAGGGCACTCACGCAAATCAGCGTATCAGCGTGGCTTACTGATATCGCTACAGTTGAGTTAGATATGGTGAGTTAGATATTGTGCTGTAATCTGTAACGTAATCGGGACAATGACCAAATAATCAGCGCAAAATTGGACTGAAATGAGGACAGATGAAATAGAACAGGTCAGCAAGCTGACCTGTTTTTTTATTCTGCGTAATTGAATAAAGATTTGATGGTTTCTAAGGTGTCGGCGATATCTTGGATGCTAGATGGGCAAATAAAGATAGTGTCGTCACCGGCAATCGTACCCAAAATCCCTTCGGGTTTGCCAATGGAGTCCAATAAACGGGCAATTAATTGGGCGGCTCCAGGACTGGTGCGTACCACTATCATAGCTTGGTTGTGGTCAACATCGAGCACCAAATTCTTCAGCGGGCTACCTGCGGTGGGCACCCCTAACTCGGCGGGTAAGCAATACACCATCTCTTGCTTAGCGTTGCGAGTCCGCACTGCGCCGAACTTGCTGAGCATGCGTGATACTTTTGATTGGTTAATATTACCAAAGCCTTCAGCTTGCAAGGCGGTGACGATTTCACTCTGAGAGCCAAAGCGCTCTTCTTTTAAAATCGACTTAAAAATTCTAACAAGGTCATCCTGATTCTTGGTCGTTTGCATAATATTATTATTCGTTATTCAAAAAAACAGGCCCATTTTGAATATTTTTAGAAAAATTGTCAACAAATAACCAGATTGGTTGAATAAAAATTCACTGCCCCCCTGTGTTTAAGCGTTTGCTTGGGGCTTAAAAATATCAATTTGAGTCATTGTTCTACATTGCTTCTAAGTTATTCCTGAATTCTTTTGCCCCACGACTAAGGGATAATTGAAATTGTTGTGACATTCCAGTAATGTGACGCCAACGTAAATCAGATCCATGTCACACATATCCGAGAAATAACGGAGATAACTATGAAAGTTGCTGTACTTGGTGCTGCTGGTGGTATCGGCCAGGCTCTTGCCCTACTGTTAAAAACTCAACTGCCTGCGGGTTCTCAATTGTCTTTATACGATATCGCACCGGTAACTCCGGGTGTTGCGGTTGACTTGAGCCACATCCCAACTGCGGTTGAAATCAAAGGTTTTGCTGGTGAAGATCCAACGCCTGCCCTAGTCGGTGCTGACGTTGTGCTGATTTCTGCTGGTGTTGCGCGTAAGCCTGGTATGGATCGCTCAGATCTGTTCAATATCAACGCGGGTATCGTTCGCAACCTGATCGAGAAAGTGGCTGCGACTTGCCCTAAAGCCTTAGTAGGTATTATCACTAACCCAGTGAACACGACTGTTGCTATTGCTGCAGAAGTGATGAAAAAGGCGGGTGTTTACGATAAGAATCGTCTATTCGGTGTAACGACTCTGGACGTTATCCGTTCAGAAACCTTCATCGCCGAATTAAAAGGCCTGAATGTTGCTGATGTGAAAGTTAATGTGATCGGCGGCCACAGCGGCGTGACCATTCTGCCATTACTGTCTCAAGTTGAAGGCGTGACTTTCAGCGACGAAGAAGTGGCAACTATGACGACTCGTATCCAAAACGCGGGTACTGAAGTGGTTGAAGCTAAAGCCGGTGGCGGTAGCGCGACGCTGTCTATGGGTCAAGCGGCTTGCCGTTTCGGTCTGTCTCTGGTTCGTGGTCTGCAAGGTGAGCAAGGTGTGGTTGAATGCGCCTATGTTGACGGCGGCAGCGAGCACGCAGAATTCTTCGCACAACCTGTGCTGTTAGGCAAAAACGGTATTGAAAAAGTACTGCCTTACGGTGAAGTGAGTGCATTCGAAGCTAACGCCCGTGATTCTATGTTAGATACGCTGAAAGGCGATATCAAACTAGGCGTTGATTTCGTTAAGTAATCTTTTTAGATTATACGAATTAAAAACGGAGCCATAAGCTCCGTTTTTTTATCTCTGCGTCTCGCATTGCTTAACATTAATTCAGTGATATTTAGTGGGCAGTTGGCAATTATCGTCGCAGCGGGCTTTACCCGTCAGTAGATAGGAGAGGCGATATCTGTGGGTTGCAAATCTAAGATAAGCCCAATCGGCAATGGGTTTAACGACAGGCAGACGCAATAGTTGCACCCAAGAACGTGTGCCAGTTAACGCCCAAGCTTTACAGGTGACATCCAATCCGAGTAATAGTTTGCCCGAAGCGGTTTCGCCATGGAGAATGGTGTTAGCGTAATTTTTATCTATATGGCTGAAACGCTCGCTAAAGTCAGGTGTATTTAAGTCCTCTAGTACAATCAAGTCCTTGGGATCCCGCGCTTTTAGTTGTCGCATTTCGGCGCGACATAATGGACAGTTACCATCGTAAAAAATCCGCAGTTCCATCGGTATCACCTCTGATCACTTGATCACAATACTTAGTGTGAATCGTTAAACTTTGTCTTCTACCCTATACGCAGATTAAAGGTTTTAGATCTCAACTGATTTTAAATTGAAGCTGTTTTTAAATCTAATCCATGTCCCATTTGGCTTTTTGTTAGGTTAAATTCAAATGAGTGCAGTAACATCTTGGTTATTCATTAGTTTAACTTAATTGCTTAACTTTAAGTGAACAACATAAAGCCTGACAAATAACGACTCAAAAGGATAGGCATGACATCTCCCATCATAATCACAGGCGTGGGTAAACGTATCGGTTACGCCTTAGCCAAACATTTCCTCGCCCAAGGTCAGCAGGTGATTGGTACTTATCGCAGCCATTACGCCAGCATAGATGAGCTTAACGCCTTAGGTGCGACCCTCTATCCCTGCGATTTTTATGATGATACCCAAGTTCAATCCTTAATTGATGCGTTAGCTAAACAGCCTCAAATCCGCGCCATTATTCATAATGCCTCGGATTGGCTGGCGGATCCTGTTCTGACAAAGGATGAACCTTTAAAGCGTGCCTCTTTTGCGCCGAGCGACGTGTTGCAGCGTATGATGCAAGTGCATGTAAGCGTGCCCTATCAATTGAACTTAGCCTTAGAAGCGCAGTTACGGGCGGGGGCCGAAGGTGAGATAGGTGCGAGTGATGTGATTCATATTACGGATTATGTGGCAGAGAAGGGCAGTGCCAAACATATTGCCTATGCCGCCAGTAAAGCCGCGCTGCACAATATGACGTTATCCTTTGCCGCCAAATTTGCGCCAGAGGTGAAAGTCAATTCGATTGCACCGGCGATGATCCTATTTAATCAAGACGATGATGAAGCCTATAGGCAAAGGACTTTAACTAAGGCCATTCTGCCAAAGGAAGCCGGAAATCAAGAGATTATTGCTCTAGTCGAGTATCTGTTAACGAGTCGTTATGTCACTGGGCGCAGCCATAATGTCGATGGTGGCCGGCATTTAAGGTAAAAAAGAATCTAGATTTTAGGTGCTAGGCCCTAGAATCTAATTACCTAGCACCTAGCACCTAGCACCTAGCACCTAGCACCTAGCACCTTCTTTTTCAAAACGTCAGCACGCGGCTTGGGGTAATGATAAAGGGCAAAGGTACATCCCAATGCTCGCAGGGTAAACTCGCAACTTGCTGACAGTCGTGGGCGTAACCCATAGGTAGCGGTTTACCCTTTTGCTGCCAGTTCGCCAACGTTCTATCGTAATAGCCACCGCCCATCCCCATGCGATTTCCCATTAAATCAAAGGCCACTAAGGGTGTGATAACCACATCGAGGCGTTCTATCGGCATCACGGCGCGCACATCAAGCTTAGGCTCTAAGATCCCGAATTGATTGGGCTGCATGGGTGTATCTACGGTGTAATGCATAAACACTAATTGCCCTGCATTGAAGGGGTGCAATCTCGGGAGATAGGTCTGAATACCCAATTGCCACAGCGCTTCGATTAGCGGTGGTGTAGCGAGTTCGCCATCGTGGGTTAAATACAGGGCGACATGCTGAACTTTTTTAGCTTTCAACTCATCGAGCATACGTTGGCAAGCGTTTAAGCTTGCTTGGCTTTGCTCTATGGTGGATAGGGATTTACGGGTACTGCGGATCATTTTTCTTAATTGATCTCGACTCACCTTATCCGCAGTGGACAGGCTTGCTCCTATAGTGGGAAGAGAAGAGTCAGAAGTCTTGGAAGAAATAACCATAGTAATAAGATGCTCCCCAGAATGCCGCTACCGGTGTAGCCCTTGAACCGTAGGTTCAAGGCGGGTAAATGATTACCTCCTAAGGCTTCTCGGTACGAGCCGAGCATGCTCAATGTCGGTAAAGCATTCACCCTGAGATCAAAATTATCGGCACAGGGACATTACCAGTTGGCCTGCACCCCAGGGAGCAAAAACGGTATCGAATCACTAAAATATTGGCTATCTAAGTATAGGCAAGTTTAGTCATTCACTGTGCAACCTTGGTTCGAAAACGAGTGGCTAAATTGCCAAGTTGCCCAGTTTAAATCTATTTAGTTGAACGCTCAACTAAGGCGTTTTCTAGGGTTGACTGCAACAGACTGATGCGGTCATCCATTTGTTTCATATAATGTTTATTTTTCTGCTTTTCTTGGTACAGCTCGTGTCCAATATTCAGCGCCGCCATAATGGCTATTTCTTCACGACTCAAACTATTCGTGCGGTTTTTCACCGAAGTGAGTTGTTGTTCAACCCCTTGGGCAACCGTACGCAAGGCATCCTCTTGACCCTTCGGGCAAGCGATAGAGTAGGTGCGCCCGAGTAGGGTAATTTCAACAGCACTGTTACTCATTCGCGAAAGATCCTTTTGTTGGCAGCGATAGGGCGGACTATATAGGGCTGATATTAAAAGTGCAAGGTAAGCCGCAAACGGATTGGCTATCCACCGTTTTGTTTGCTGCTTGTGTGAGCAGTTGGATAATTTTCTATCAGGGTGTGGCCGATTTCGCCATTATTGGGATTCAGTGTTGGTTCAAGTCTCTATCTCTGCTAGCATTGCAGCTGGAAAATTCTTATTGGGATCTGATATGGCTACCCCTCCTTCGTTACGTATCGACAGCTTAAAACTCGCCTTAGATGCGGCTGAAATTGGCCAACATCCGGTAGAAGTTCACGGCGCCTTAGTGGGTTTAATCTGCGGCGGTGTAGAGCAAACCGGTGATATCTGGATAAAACCTTTATTTGACCTGATGAATGATGGTCAACCATTACCCGAGCCCTTGCATCAGTTGGTGTGTGATTTATTCCAAGATTCTGTGGCCCGATTAGTGGACTTTGAATTTGGCTTTATGCCGTTATTACCCGAAGAAGAAGAGCCCCTCAGCCAGCGCGTTGAGGCTTTGTCCCTCTGGACCCAAAGCTTCCTAACGGGAATTGCAATTATTCAACCTAAACTCAATCAAGCTTCGGTCGAGGTGCGGGAAGTGATCAAAGATCTCGCCGAAATCGCCCAAGTAGAATTTGATGTCGCCGACGATGAAGAATCCGAAACCGCCTACATCGAATTACTGGAGTTTGTGCGCATCGCAGCCATCATGTGCTATTCGGAATTTGGCCCAGAGATCCCGCTCGGTGAGCAGGAAGATGCGGCGGTAATCCACTGAGCACCGCGGTGTTGCGATACGGATTTAATAGGCGGGCCTGATGCAAGTCTTTGACAACGTGCACTATTTTTATGGCTTAACACATTCGAATAGCCATGCCATAGCTTGAATGAGATCCCCATGACGGCCATAAATCACATGGATACTTCAGTTCAAAACGTCGACATTGCCATTGTAGGCGGTGCGATGGCGGGGGCGACCTTAGCGTTAGCGCTCGCGCGTCTTTCCCAAACGTCTGCCCCTGTCTCGGTGGCGCTAATCGAGGCCCATGTTCCCGATAAAAGCCACCCAGGATTCGATGCACGCTCCATCGCCATCGCCCATGGCTCTATCTTCGAATTATCCCGTTTAGGCCTATGGCCAAAGCTCGCCCATTTGGGCACGGCGATTGAAAATATCCATGTGTCGGATCGCGGCCACTTTGGCATGACAGAACTCAATGCCGCGCAGTTTCATCTAGATGCCCTAGGCCAAGTGGTGGAGCTTGAGCGTGTCGGCCAAGTATTGTTTAACGAGTTAAATAAGAGCGAGGTAAAACTGTTTTGCCCCGCCAAGCTCGCCCAAGTAGAAGCTGGCATCGATAGTCACACGCTCGTGCTGGATTCGGGTGAACGCATTCAGGCTAAACTCGTGGTCGCCGCCGATGGCCTGCAATCCAAAGTCCGCAATAGTTTTCATCTGCCCGAGATCCAAGTGGCCTTCGAGCAAACTGCGATTATCGCCAATATTCAAACCGATAAGCCGCACCAGCACTGGGCCTATGAGCGTTTCACCGAGACGGGTCCCTTAGCCCTGCTGCCTATGGGCGATAGCCAAGGTCAACCTCGATTATCCCTCGTGTGGGCACTCGATGACGCGCGGGCTAAACAGATGCAAACTGCGCCTAAGGCGGAGTTTTTAGCGGCGCTGCAGCAGGCCTTTGGTTACCGTGCTGGCCAGTTTATCGATGTCAGTGCCCGCCATGCCTATCCGCTGAATTTGTCCTATATGCCAAGGCCAATCCACCATAGATGTGTGTTTATCGGCAATGCGGCGCAGACGCTACACCCGATTGCGGGACAAGGCTTTAACTTAGGGCTAAGGGACGTAGTGAGCTTGCTTGAGGTGCTAAAAATGGCGCTAGCGCAGGGTGAGGATATCGGCTGCGCCGCCGTGACCCATGCTTATCTCAATGCCCGCGAGCAGGATAGAAATAGCACTATCCGCAATATCGAATTTTTAGTCCGTGGCTTTTCCAACCAATACTGGCCCTTGGCCCTAGGGCGTAACTTAGGGCTGCGCCTATTGTCTTGGTTCCCGCCACTGAAAACCCCCGTCGCTCAAAAGGCAATGGGCTGGAAATAACCCTGCAATTTACTGGTATCGTAACGCGAAAAGGATGTACCCATGTTAAGTTCACAAGCCTATGACATCGCCATTGTGGGTGGCGGCATGGTGGGGCTCGCCACCGCGATCGGATTGGCACAGGCCAATCTTAATATTGTGGTTATCGATGCAGGCCATACCGAGGCCGTTAGCGGTGAGCCGCGTTTGCGGGTGAGTGCCATCAATAAGGCGAGCCAGCGCTTATTGGAACACTTAGGTGCCTGGGCTTATCTAGACACTTCCCGCGCTACGCCCTATCAAAAAATGGCGGTGTGGGATAAAGACGGCTTCGGCAAAATTGCCTTTGATGCCAACAGCATCAGTGAAACCAGCCTAGGTGCGATTATCGAAAACGATGCCATCAGCTTTGCCCTCGCCAAACGCGCCAGTGAGTTTGACAATATCACCCATATCCAAAACCAACGCTTAGAGCGCATCGCCTTTGGTGAGCGTGAAGCTTGGTTGACCCTAGCCAATGGCGCCGATTCTGAAATAGAAAGTGTGAGTGCAGCATTAGTTATTGCCGCCGATGGTGCCAACTCTTGGGTGCGTGAGCAATGCAAGATCCCACTGACCTTTTGGGATTACGGCCACCATGCGATCGTCGCGACTATCCGCACCGAAATGCCGCACCTTGCCACCGCCCGACAAGTCTTTTTGCAGGATGGCCCCTTGGCATTTTTACCCCTGTATGAAGACAATCTCTGCTCCATCGTCTGGTCGGTACCGCCCGAGCGCGCCGACGAGTTATTGGCGATGGACAAAGTCCAATTTGAGCGCAGTTTAACGGCGGCTTTCGACGGCCGCCTGGGGATTTGTCAGCTTGAGAGCGAGCGTCAAGCCTTTCCATTGCGGATGCGCTACGCCCGTCACTTTGCCCGCCACCGTTTAGTGTTAGCAGGTGATGCCGCCCATACTATCCATCCGCTCGCAGGCCAAGGGGTGAACCTCGGCTTTTTAGATGCGGCCAGCATTATTGAAGTGATCAGCGAGTTGCACGATGCGGGTAAAGATATCGGTGATTATGCCCAGCTGCGCTCACTTGAACGTTGGCGCAAGGCCGATGCCATGGAGATGATCGCAGCGATGGAGGGCTTTAAGCGCCTGTTCGAAGGTTCAAACCCGGTTAAAAAGCACTGCGCGATCTCGGATTAAACCTAGTCGATAATGTCGCTGGGCTGAAAACAGTGTTCATGCAACAGGCCATGGGGAATAAGCCGACGCTGCCTAAGTTATGCCGTTAGCCTAGGTTGCGCTAATGTGATAAGAATTGCCGCTAATATCAGCATATTGGCGGCAAGCTGTGCAAATCTGGCCTTTGTATGTAAAAAAATTACATGTTAAAGATGAGAAAATCTAATGGCACAGACTTCGGATTAGAAAAATCTCCTGTATACAAATTTGTGACGCAAGGTATAATTTCGCCGCATTTTAGACCCTAGTATTATACCAATCACGATAGATATCTGATGAATTCAGAACCAATCAGGCGCTTCAATTCAAGGCGCATTGATGCAGAAAGGTCATCCTTTTAAGTTGATGCAACGCGAAAGTCCAAGGTTGAATTGCAGATATGTAACACAATTGGCATTACCCTACACTAGGCAGAGACCTGAAAAAGGCCGCAAAAAAGGGATAACAATGGCTAATAAAACTATTCTGTTTCACAAGCACTTAGAATCAAACGCTAAGATGGTCGACTTCCACGGTTGGGATATGCCCCTCAACTATGGCTCACAAATCGAAGAGCACCACGCAGTTCGTCAAGATGCGGGTATGTTCGACGTTTCCCACATGACTGTGGTTGATGTGACGGGGAGCGACGCTTGTGCATTTTTACGTAAGCTGCTGGCAAACGATGTGGCTAAGCTTAAAGTTCCAGGTAAAGCCTTATACGGCGGTATGTTAGATGAAAATGCTGGCATCATCGACGACCTCATTACTTACTACCTCACCGATACTTTCTACCGTGTTGTGGTCAACTCTGCGACCCGCGAAAAAGACTTAGCTTGGATAACCAAGCAAGCCCAAGGTTTCGATGTCACTGTGACCGAGCGTCCTGAGCTGGCGATGATCGCCATTCAAGGTCCTAACGCTAAGGCAAAAGCCGCCGCCGTGTTCAGCGCCGAGCAAAACGCCGCCATCGAAGGTATGAAGCCATTCTTCGGCAAGCAAGCGGGTTCGCTATTTATCGCCACTACGGGTTACACGGGTGAAGTGGGCTACGAGATTATCGTCCCAGAAGAAGAAGCCCAAGCTCTATGGCAAGCCCTATTAGAACAAGGTGTTAAGCCTTGTGGTTTAGGTGCGCGCGACACATTACGTCTCGAAGCCGGTATGAACCTCTACGGCTTAGATATGGACGAAACCATCAACCCACTGGCCGCCAACATGGGCTGGACCATCGCATGGGAACCGACTGAGCGTGACTTTATCGGCCGCAAAGCCCTAGAAGCCCTGCGCGATGCCGGAACTGACAAATTAGTCGGTCTAGTGATGGAAGAAAAAGGCGTGTTACGCCATGATATGCCAGTATTTTTCACCGATGCAGCCGGCACAGAACACCAAGGCGTGATTACCAGCGGTACTTTCTCGCCAACATTGGGCTATTCTATTGCGATGGCGCGTGTTCCTAACGCTATTGGGGATACGGCGGAAGTCGAAATGCGTAAAAAGCGTGTGGCTGTTAGAGTAGTAGCGCCAAACTTTGTGCGCAACGGTAAACAAGCATTTTAAAAAAACGGAACAAGGAACAAGAACAATGAGCAATATTCCGACAGAACTGAAGTACGCCTCTTCACATGAATGGATCCGCAAGGAAGAAGACGGCAGCTACACAGTAGGTATCACTGAGCACGCCCAAGAATTATTGGGTGACATGGTTTTCGTTGAGCTTCCAGAAGTTGGCGACACTGTCACTGCGGGTGATGACTGCGCAGTAGCTGAATCAGTAAAAGCGGCCTCTGATATTTATTCTCCTATTTCTGGCGAAGTGATTGCCGTGAACGAAGCGCTGGAAGACTCTCCAGAACTCGTTAACAGCGACGCCTATGGCGAAGGCTGGTTCTTCCGCGTGATGCCTTCTGACGAATCAGAAGTCGACGCTCTGCTGGATGCCGAAGGCTACCAAGCTGTAATCGACGAAGAATAATCGTCGACGCTAACGAAGCCCTAAGGGGCTTCGTTTGTTTTAGCGCAAGATTGACATAACAATAGCCCGTTAATCAGTACCCTACAGTCCTGAGTTACGGCAAATCTGGAACAAGGTTTATCATGACCAAGCAAACCCTCACTCAGTTAGAACAGCACGATTTATTCCTACGTCGTCATATCGGCCCAGATAGCAGCCAACAGCAAGCCATGCTGAATTATGTTGGTGCTGAGTCTCTGGACGATCTAACCGCGCAAATCGTGCCTGAGTCGATCCGTTTAAGCCAAGAATTGAGTATTGGTGATTCCTGCGGCGAAGCCGAAGGTCTGGCTTATATTCGTGGTTTAGCACAACAAAACCAAGTATTTAAGAGCTACATTGGTATGGGTTACTACGGCACACAAGTGCCAAACGTGATCCTGCGCAACGTATTGGAAAACCCAGGTTGGTACACGGCCTATACCCCTTATCAGCCAGAGATCGCCCAGGGCCGTTTAGAAGCGATTCTAAACTTCCAACAAGTGTCGATGGACCTAACGGGTTTAGACTTAGCCTCAGCTTCACTGCTGGACGAAGCGACTGCGGCTGCCGAAGCCATGGCGCTGGCTAAGCGTGTTTCTAAGGCCAAAAAAGCCAATACCTTCTTCGTTGCCGATGATGTGTTCCCACAAACCTTAGACGTAGTGAAAACCCGCGCTGAGTGTTTTGGTTTTGACGTGGTGGTTGGCCCAGCATCTGAGGCAGTTAACCACGAGCTGTTTGGTGCCTTGTTCCAATATTCAAGCCGTTTCGGTCAAATCACTGACTTCACCGAATTATTCGCCACCCTGCGTGCAAATAATGTGGTTGTGACTGTCGCCGCCGATATTATGGCATTAGTGTTACTCAAGTCACCGGGTGCCATGGGCGCCGATGTGGTCTTCGGTAGTGCCCAGCGTTTCGGCGTGCCAATGGGCTTTGGTGGTCCACATGCGGCCTTCTTCGTTGCCCGTGACGAGCACAAACGTTCTATGCCTGGCCGTATCATTGGTGTGTCAAAGGATGCCCGTGGTAACCGCGCCCTGCGTATGGCGATGCAAACCCGTGAGCAACACATCCGCCGCGAAAAAGCCAACTCAAACATTTGTACCGCGCAAATTTTATTAGCGAACATGGCGTCTTTCTACGCCGTATTCCACGGTCCAGATGGCCTGAAAACCATCGCTGCTCGCATTAACCGTTTCGCCGATATTTTAGCGGCAGGTTTACAGGCCAAAGGCGTGAGCTTAGTCAACAGCACTTGGTTTGATACCATTAGCATCAAAGGCTTAGATGTTGCTGCCGTGAATGCACGCGCTCTGGCCGCTGAAATGAACCTACGTTTCGATGCCGATGGCATTGTGGGCGTGAGCTTAGATGAAACCACGCTGCGCACCGATATCGAAGCGCTGTTCGATGTGATCTTAGGTGCTGGCCATGGTTTAGATGTTGCCGCATTAGACGCGCAAATCGTAAGCCAAGGTAGCCAATCGATTCCTGCTGCACTCGTGCGCCAAGATGCGATTCTGACTCACCCAACCTTCAATCGCTATCAAAGCGAAACCGAGATGATGCGTTATATTAAACGTCTCGAAAATAAAGATTTAGCACTTAACTACTCGATGATTTCACTGGGCTCATGCACCATGAAGTTAAACGCAGCGGTTGAAATGCTACCCGTGAGCTGGCCAGAATTCGCCAACATGCACCCCTTCTGCCCACTG
Source organism: Shewanella sp. HN-41 (assembly GCF_000217915.1). GTDB lineage: Bacteria > Pseudomonadota > Gammaproteobacteria > Enterobacterales > Shewanellaceae > Shewanella. The sequence continues at coordinate 74,220 of NZ_AFOZ01000012.1, forward strand.
GATCAAGCCAAAGGCTACACCCAGATGATCGAAGAGCTGTCTACTTGGTTAGTGAATGTCACGGGTTACGATGCCGTGTGTATCCAGCCAAACTCCGGCGCTCAAGGTGAATACGCTGGCTTGTTAGCCATCAAGAAATACCATGAGTCACGTGGCGATGCCCACCGAAATATCTGTTTGATCCCGCAATCTGCCCACGGTACTAACCCAGCATCGGCACAATTAGCCGGTATGCAAGTGGTCGTGACAGCCTGTGACAAGCAAGGTAACGTCGATTTAGAAGATCTGAAGACCAAAGCCGCCGAAGTGGCTGAAAACCTGTCTTGCATCATGATCACTTACCCATCGACCCACGGTGTGTACGAAGAATCTATCCGCGAAATCTGCAATATCGTGCACCAGCATGGCGGCCAAGTGTACTTGGACGGTGCCAACATGAACGCACAGGTAGGCTTAACCTCTCCTGGCTTTATCGGTGCCGACGTATCGCACCTTAACCTGCACAAGACCTTCGCGATTCCACACGGCGGCGGTGGCCCAGGTATGGGCCCAATCGGCGTGAAAGCACACTTAGCGCCGTTTGTAGCCGGTCACGTAGTGGTTAAACCGGGCCGCGAAAGCGATAACAACGGCGCCGTATCGGCAGCGCCTTACGGTAGCGCTGGCATTCTGCCCATCAGCTGGATGTACATTAAGCTGTTAGGTTCAGAGGGCCTTAAAAAGTCGACTCAAACTGCGCTGTTAAACGCTAACTACGTGATGAAAAAGCTGTCAGAACACTACCCAGTACTGTTCCGTGGCCGTAACGATCGCGTCGCGCACGAATGTATTATCGACCTGCGTCCACTGAAAGAAGCCTCAGGCGTGACCGAGATGGATATCGCTAAGCGTTTGAATGACTACGGTTTCCACGCACCAACCATGAGCTTCCCCGTTGCGGGCACTCTGATGATTGAGCCAACGGAATCTGAGTCTAAGGTTGAGCTAGACCGCTTTATCGACGCTATGGTGTCAATCCGTGCCGAAATCGCCAAAGTGGAATCGGGTGAATGGCCAGCGGACAACAACCCGCTGCATAACGCGCCACACACTATGGCCGATATTATGGACCCAGCGTTCGATTCACGCCCATACAGCCGTGAAGTCGCCGTGTTCCCAAGTGCAGCAGTACGTCACAACAAGTTCTGGCCAACCGTGAATCGTATCGACGATGTGTACGGCGACCGTAACTTGATGTGTAGTTGTGCGCCGATGGAAGACTACGAATAATGGCTACTTGGCCTAGATAATTCGGCGTCAGCCAACACTTTTCGCTACTCATTGACACCAGTCAACTCCGTGGCGAAAAGCATCGGCTTCCTTGCCTTATCGTCGGCAGTAACGCCATTATTATTCTTCGGCTTCAGCGAGTTTTAAGCATAAAAAAAGCGACCGAAAGGTCGCTTTTTTGTTGCCTGCCGCAGGCTTTCGCATTCTCTTATATTCGCTACACCAGTGACACGCCGTGCTTATGTTTTAGAAGGTCACTGGTGCAACAATGCTTAATCTGGTGTAACCGTTGAGTGACGAGTAATGCCTGTCCTATTTTTCAGTATGAAATTGACCACAGAGTAATGCCTGTCCTGTCTTTTCGCTTAGCGGTTCGCTTTTTTATTGCCAGTGATTTTTCGCTTAACTTGTTCAAGAAGAATGGCGCTCTGCCGAGTTGAGTTATACGCCGTTACCTTGAAAAACGTCATAAGTCCTTAAGAGAAAAGTCTTTAATTATATTGTATTTTTTGGCACCATAGTTTCAATAATAGACATTCACTTTTGATTTATAAACTATGGAATTTTTCTGAGGTGAAGAGTTTGTTGAAGTAGGGAATAATAAATAATTGATTAAGGAAGTTGCATGAAAAATATAACTAATTCGTTAGGTATTAACGACAAGTTAGTACAACTATTAGGGGAATCACCTGATGATAACTTCGTCGGTTACGTATATTCGATGAATTTTAATGAAGCCTCCATACTTACCAATGATTCGTTTAAAGAGCGTGTCGCGGGGATACCCCACAATAGCTTTTTAGTCGCTACTTCAATCAACCCTAAAAATATTGCTAATAGTACAGACCTAGACCGTGAGGTAATTCTACTACGAGTATTGGGACCATCTACTTTACCATTTGAAGATGATTTTATTAAAACACGAATTGAGAACCATCAGCGTAGAACCGAAGACGAAAGGTACTCTAACGATTCACTCGATGGATTGGATGTATTAACTCATTCAGAGTTGCAAGCTGGAGGCCTAAAGTGCCGAATTCTTGGAACCTTTTACATTGATTCAAAAGGTTCTCTTCGCTTGGGTAGTGATGTCGAAAACTATATGTCTTCGAATAAACTACGTGTGTTTAAGCCAAGGGGCCAAGCTCTACAGTTAATAGTTAATCATGTAAATGACGAAGTAAAAAACAAGGCTAAAGAAGAGGCAGAGAAGTCTGGCTTTAAAGGAATGCCTTCTCCAATAAAAATTGGCACTGTGAGATATACTTCCACCGACAGATTACACCGTTCACAAACAGAACAAAAAGTTCCAGTCTATATTCAACCTACAGACTTTCTAGCAAGAAGAACGGCCATTCTAGGTATGACCAGAACGGGTAAGTCAAATACCGTTAAGTACACTATCTCCTCTGTTGCTTTGTCTGCTGCGAAAGATGGGATCGATGTCGGCCAATTAATCTTTGATATCAATGGTGAATATGCAAACGCTAACCACCAAGACGATGGAAGCTCATTAGCAGAAGTGTTCGGAGATGAATGCGTAAGATATCGCACAGTTGATACTGAAGGATTTGAAGACTTAAGAACAAACTTCTATTTGGACAGTGCGGCAGGGTTGACGTTGTTGCACCAACTCACTCGAAACGATCCATATAGTAGTCAGACCGATCTAAACCAATTTATTGAAAGCGGTCTAGAAAAGCCTGATGTGGAAGATGGTCCTTCACCGATGACTCGCTGGAGCGTGAGACTTGCAGTATTTCATTGTATTTTGCATCAAGCAGGATATAGGGCTCCGTCTGGCTTCAAAGTTGAATTTCCCGTAAGCGGTAAAGTTTTAGATGCCGTAACAGGAGCAGAAAGGCCATATACCTTTAAAAGAGGAACTATTTCGTGGGTGTCTGTTGGTTTAGATGAAGCAACCGCATGGTTTGAAAGTGCGAGGCAGTGCCATTACGATTTAAAACGAGAGCAGCATGACAATAAAAAATCTGAGATTGGACTAAGTACAGATGGTAAAAAATCTTGGATTGATAGTAACTTAGAAGCATATTTGAATGTGCTTGTGAGGAAAAATGCTACTGGAACAAATATTAGAGGGTACCGGGCAATAGTTCCATTTGTAGAGTATCACTCTCCGAAAAGACAAAATGATGTTATTCAAGAAATCCTTGGTCATATAAAAGATGGCAAGATAGTCATTTTAGACTTGTCAGTTGGCCCTATAGATGTAAGGACAGTGTTATCTCGAAGAATAGCTCAACGTATTTTTGATAATTCATTTGGTGAAATGAACAAGGGTAAAACTCCTCAAAACATCGTTATTTATGTTGAAGAAGCGCATAACTTAATTGGTAAGAAAGGTGAGCTTACGGATGTGTGGCCACGAATAGCAAAAGAAGGCGCAAAGGCTAAAATATCATTCGTGTACGCGACTCAAGAACCTTCTTCAATTCATCCGAATATCTTGGCCAACACTGAGAACTGGTTTGTAACGCATTTGAATAATGAAGATGAGTTGAGAGCTTTGGGCAAGTTTTATGATTTTGCTGACTTTCATGCATCGTTAAAGACAGCTCAAGACGTTGGTTTTGCAAGAATAAAGACCCTTTCCTCACCTTATGTGATCCCTACTCAGATAGACAGATTTACACCTGCGGATTTAAAGGCTGAGTACACCAAACTGAAAGGAAACTAATATATGCCATATAGTAATCAGTTTGCGGGTAAAGGTGGGCATTCAGATATAATTAAAAACCCTGACGTGCAAAGCTTCTTAGATAACTGTGACCCCATTACTACTCCAAGTGAGGAAGAGGCTAAGAAAATAGTCGCTGATTTTATGCGGCTGGGGAAAGGTTGTGAATGGATGCCAAGTCATGTTGTAGCATCGGATGCTAGTCCATATTCTGAACCTGTTAATGGGTTGTTCCCAAGCACACAGATAGGTTATGTAAAAAATAGCTTAGTTATTATCGATGTAAATAATTACGATGGATTAAAGCCAATCAATTCTAGATATGTAGATCCTTTTAGAGTTGCTGAGCTACACCGCAATGGCGACCCCATATCTTTTACATTACCTGGTAGTAACATCAGATATAAAGGAGCAAAAACGGTTCAAGATGGCTTTAGAAGAGCGGTGTATGAGCAGCTTTCTGATTTAAGAACCAGTTTTACCAATGACAAGACATATAATGTCGTCGGAACTTTGCTAGCGATAGATGATAACGAAGTCGAATTAAAAAAGTGTCCTTCTTGCCAACATGAACAACTTTTCGCATTTAAACGAAACGAAGAAGTTATGAAATGTAATCAGTGCAGTGAGGATGTATACATCACTGATAGTCTCCGTATTCATGAGCAAATCTCAGAGCATGGTGAAAACAACTCAGCCATGACTCGTTTTATGAATGTTGTGGAGCATTTGATTATAGCCTCGTTTATTCGAATGCTTGGTAAGCATAATCCTGAACTTCTTTCCCATATGGCTTTTATTATCGATGGGCCTCTAGCTATATTTGGACAACCGGCTAAAACTCACGCTAGGTTGATGAAACTTTATGATACCGTTGTAAAGTTTATGGAAGAAAAGAACCTTGAGCCTCCACTGCTGCTAGGTATACAAAAAACTGGGACCGCAGTTGAACATGCAAAGGCTTTAGGACGTTATATTGAAAAAGGTACTTTCCGAGTCATTGATGATGAGTATCGACACAAATATATAGCAGCGAGGTCAGAAAAATCTGAAAATTTTGGACATGAAACATATTATGGACAGGATTTTATATACAGGACTGACAGCGGAAAGGTCTTTGTGTTTGGATTACCTTATCCATTTGAATCTAAGTCTCAGAGTTCTTCAGAAGCAACAAAAAGTTCTTTTGCAAGCAAGAAGATTGAAGTAGATCGTTACTACAAAAACCTAGGTAAAGCCATGAAAGTCATTTCTCACTTCGAGCTTGAACTATATGATAACGCTATAGTTCCAATAGCTTTGGCTCACCGCCACGCTTCGATTAGCTTAGTTCCTGGAGGAAAGGTGTTAGATATCTTAACGAGGAAAGGGCTTAAGATTTAAAACAGAGAAGCGGCAATTAAGCCGCTTTTTCTAATTTTAACTCATCAGGTACTTTAAAACCCTTGCTTACAACTAGTAACTCTGTGCCTTTCTTTTTATTAGCAGCACTGTAGTTTAAACTGAATGAAAACTGACGGAATGAGGTGTAAAGTGATTTTATAAAGTCAGTATAATCGTATGTAAGTATCCATTTTGACTTTATTTTAGCAATTCTTTTGGCTAAAAAGATATGGTCATTTTGTTCATAGAAGTTTGTATAAAGACTTTGGCCTTTCACAAAGTATGGTGGGTCAATACAGAAAAATACATTTTCTTTTTTTAAATCAATTTTTTCAATAAACTCTAATGCATCTAAATGGTAAATATGAATATTTTCTCTGTATGAGGCTATTTTTCTAATCTTAGCTTTTAAATTTTCTTTGTTAAAACGACAGTCTAATGGATATTTGCTTTTTTGTTCGAACCCTCCAATGACTCCTGCCTTATCTATAATTCCTGAACGATTGGTTCTGTTTAGGAAAAATGAAGAGAAGCCAAGAATTAACTCATCAATGTGTTCTTTATCATTTTGAATAGCTTTTTGCTTATGCCATTCTGCAATTGTTATTTCTGTTGTATCAATCAACTCTAAAAACTCATCGGTACGATAAAGAATGGAATGCCAAAATGCCCATACAGAACGATCAAAGTCATTTAAATGAATATGAGAAACAGCTCCCTTGAATAGCAAAGCTAAAGCTAACCCCGCCCCTCCAGCATAGGGTTCTGCATAATGGCAGCCTTTTAATCCGTTGTAATGAATAAAAGTGTTAACCATTGGGGTTATTGCTGTTTTTCCTCCAGGATAGCGAAGAGGAGTTTGTGTAACTGGCATTTATTGCTCCATGATAACTAGAGTCTTATCTTAACATTTTGATATGTTTCAATCCAACTCGTTACCTAAGCTGTTTTCCGTTCTTGTTATATAGAGTCATTTTTTCAACATGTTACCTTAATGATGGTTTGATTGTTTACACTAGGAAAAACGCTATGGCGACAAAAAGACCTGAGATAAGTATCTCTTAGGATAAAAGATTGCTGCCGAAGTCTGCCATTTACGTCCCTGAAATAAAGCGGGTTAACAGTCAATCCAATGATATAACCCGCGAATAAAATTAACTTATAAACTTTGGAAAGTGGTGACAGGATGACTTTTAAGAGTTTAGATGCAGATTGTTGATTTGCTTCTTCTTCCCTAAATAGCGTGCTCGATTTTGGCGTCCGAGTGTGGCTCTGCTTTTCCTTAGTGGTCTCACTTTAACCTGCTCTATGCGGTTTAATCAATGCGTTTTATCACAAAACTGATTTTAAAGAATGACTTGTGGCAGAGGCTGTCTTAGCTTAAACGCAGTGCGTTAGCGACTATGCAAAAGCGAGGGGAGGGCGGCCTGCGATTAGGGTAAAGCTAGCTTCGTGTTGGTGATGAAGCATAAAAGATGGTTCAGATCCCGTTTCACCATACTGTTTTTACTCCAGTGTCATTAGCTAGAGCGATTTAAGTTCACTCTGTTCTCTTTATGTCTATGGACGACAGGCAAGTGACTAGAGGCCAACAGTGATACTGTGGCATTTATAAACAAAATGCTTGCTGCGATAGGGTTGATTTGTTATTACTGGCCCATGAACAAAATATACGTAAGCGCAATTAACACCACCACTACCACCACGAGAATTCTCGGGGGGTAGTTTTTTGCGTCTTTAAAAAAACCCTCTGAGCGAAATCGCCAGAGGGTTTTTTTATACCTTGGTTTTGTATTTCGCTCAGATTTAACTCAGGAGAGAATGATGAAAACACATCGCGAAATTGCAGAACAACTTGACCTGTTTCACTCTGAACCGCAGGCGCCAGGCATGATTTTTTGGCACCCTAATGGCTGGGCGTTATTCCGAGATATTCAAGAGCACATGAGGCGCGTGTACCGCCGCAATGGTTTTGAAGAGGTGAACACACCTGTTTTTATGAAGAAGGAGCTATGGCAAACGTCTGGGCATATGGACATGTTTGCAGACAACATGTTTTTCGGTGGTGGCAAGGAAAACATCGATGAATATGTGTTAAAACCTATGTCTTGTCCTGCCCATATTTTGTTGTTTAAGCGCGGGGTGCATAGCCATAGAGATTTGCCACTGCGGCTATTTGAGTTTGGCTTAGTGCACCGTAATGAATCCTCTGGCTCGTTAAATGGTTGTCTGCGCGCCCGCCAGTTCACTCAGGATGATGCCCATGTTTTTTGCTGTTGGTCTCAGGCAGAGGAGGAGATACGTGGTTTTCTCCAACGGGCAAAGCAGGTCTATGCTGATTACGGCTACCATAATTTAGAAGTGAAAATATCGACTAAACCTGCGAAGGCATTAGGCAGCGATGAGCAATGGAGCCGAGCACAAAAGCTACTGGATTCAGCCTGCCAGATTGAGGGCTTTGATGCCGAGTATCAAGCTGGCGAAGGGGCTTTCTATGGTCCCAAAATTGAACTGTCACTGACAGATTCTATAGGAAGACGCTGGCAGTGTGGCACTATCCAGTTTGATTTTAATTTGCCTGAAAGATTCGATGTTCACTACACCAATGAGCAAGGTGAATTCGAACGGCCAGTGATTATGCACCAAGCTATGTATGGCTCTATCGAGCGTTGGATGGGTATTCTCTTGGAAGTATCACAGGGCAATCTCCCGGATTGGTTACATCCTGTACCTGTCGCTATCGCCTCAGTGAATGAGTCAAACAGCCAATTTGTCCGCCAGCTAGAGGCACTATGTTTAGCACGAGACATGCGAGTGTTGGTTGATATCAGTCAAAACTCAGTTGCCCGCAAAATGAAACGCTTTCATAAGCAAAAGGTGCCTTACATCTTAACGGTTGGAGATAAGGAAGAGGCTGAAAATAGGGTTGCAGTTAAGTGCCGCAAAGACGGTGTTATGACTCACATCCCTCTTGCTGAATTAGCTGATTATCTTGCGGATAAACTAGTTCGCAAACAATAACCTAAGGAAGACTGAGTTTGTTACATAAGGCTAGCTATTTACCATAGCTAGCCTTTTACTCATTTTATAATCTCGCTATTTGCGCTAAAGCTTAACGATAAAACGCTTCAACTGTGCCTTTTACGGTTAACAGCAGTGGTTGGCCGCGACGGTCCAAGGATTTAGAGGGGATTTTTACCCAACCTTCACTGATACAATACTCTTCGACATCAAAACGCTCTTTGCCGTTGACTCTAATACCTATGTCATGCTCGAAAATTTCTGCAACATGATGTGGACTGCGTGGATTGACCGAAAGGCGATCCGGTAAAGCGGGTAGTGAAGTTGTGTCTGTCATGGTCGTTATCTGTCGTTGTCTATAGTGAAAAAGCGTGCGCTATTGTAGGCAATACAGTGGCCTTGCTCAAGCAGGAATCCCCCAACTCGTTGCATTGGGAAATACGGATTCTCTTTCCCATCCGTAGGTATTAGTTAAGCATAGGTGTATTGATTTTCGCTTCTTGGCTGTTTGGGCAAGGGTGCGGCCCTTGAATACGTCCAGTGGGAATTGATTTTAGCCATCCCCTAAGGGTGTGAATGACGATATGCTCACAGTCTTCAGCGACTATGCTTGCTCGTTCAAAGGCGACTATATCACCATCATCATAACGAAAATTCTGCTCGTTACCCTTGTTAATGGCTTGCTCGTTGGAGCTGATTTGAAATGCGCCTAGGGCCAAGGTTTCAGAAAGCAAATTACGCATGGTCTCGATAAGTTTCTCGCCATTATTGTTTAGCCAATAATCGGCAGGATTGTCACTCTGTATGATAGGAGACAAAATCTCGATCTGATTTTGATATAACATTGCTCGCTTCTGTGGGGCGACAGTTTCATTTTTCCTGTGATAAACCAAAAATTGAGTTCTTAGGGTCAGGGTATTTTGTTTTTGATTGAGCAGATAAATAGGTGTTATGTCGAGCACTATATCATTATCAGATTGGCTTTCTTGGTAAGGCTTTAGGTGAAAGCCGCGTGAGAGTGCGATGTCTGACAGCTGCGTGATTAATGCTTGATTAGCGACATCTTTAATAAAAGGGCGGTAGGGGATAACGACCATATCGGCTTCATCTTGCGCCTGATTTTTCTTATTATTTTTGACTGATTCGGTAATGGCTGCATGGGTGATAACAGCGGCAAAAAAATCGACAGGGGTAATTGCAGGATAAAGAATACTGGAGTGATCGACATTACCCGCATTGGGTTCTGCTTTACCTATGATAATGGCAGTACCTTCTGGTACTTTGACATACAGCTGGCTGTTTTCTTTTAATGCAGTTCGGTTGTCGATGAGCTTGACATAACCTTTAGGTGTATGTGTGCTGCAGGCGCATAAAATGAACGATATACAGCAGGTTAATAGAATTCTAATCATGGGATGGCCACTGTTAAGAGAAAGGGAGGCAAGCCCCCCTTAATAAATTAGAGTGCTAGGTTTGCCTTGATAGCATCTTTACCCGTTGCAATCACTTCATAGAGTGAATTGGTGAGTCCAGGGAAAGTCGGTGGCTCATCCCATTCTAGATCTGAGGCTTTTCTATTATTAAAAGGTTTGTACAAGATATATTTATTGTTCGATAAGTCGACTATGTAGGCCAAGCCTGAGAAGGTTGCAACCGGGTCCATGGTTGGCACATACGATGAGTAAGCTCTATATGCCCCAACTTGAGTGACTTCTATCACCAATAGATAATTGATGCCATTAGCCTTGTAACTTGAGAAGTCCCTTGGCGCAATATTTAGCTCCTTCGATTTAGTCTTCTTTAATTTATCGACATCGATCTCACCCTCTAGGGCGACTGCGGTTACCCCTTTTTCAAGCAGTAATTGAGTTATTTCTGCTTTTAAGTTTTTAATGTCATCGACGGGAATCGTTTTGAGATGGCTATCTAAAGAAGAGTTGGCCGCAGCTGCTGCCGCATAGCAAAGTAGGCAATTTGCTCCTGTAATAAAGGTTTCAGGAGTGGCAACATCGGACATGATGACACCAACTTTACTCTCTTTATTCTTAAGCATATTGGCGTCTAGGGGGACAACGGCTTGCATTTTTGTGGCACAACCACCCAGTAACATAGTGGCGAAAGTCAGGACGAGGAGAATCGATTTGTTGTTCATGTTATTCCTTTGTTTGAACATGTTTTGTTAGCAGCGGCATAGTAATTCAAATAAAAGCAGATTGTAAAGTTAATGTAATAATTCGAAATTGGTTAATTATATTTTTCTAATTATTTGTTTTTGAATGTGAAATTATGAGTTGTATATTTATTTAAGGCGGGAAATAGCATTAGCACACGCGGGTTTTACTTTGATCTTAATCAAGGCTTCACTCGAAAAATAAGCTCATTATATTCGTTAAATCTGATGTAAATAACGGCTAAGAGTAAGGGCGCAATAGTGACGAATGACAGGCTGATTTTGCTCCTTAAAGTGTGTATTAGTGCGGGTGTTTGCCTAATTTTGCTGGGCATTTACCTGCATAACTTTAATGAGACCGTCGAAGCCATGGGGGTAAAGGGGATTATTATCAGCGCCCTGTGTGTGGCCTTAGGCATGGTGTTATCTTTACCGACTAAAATGTATCTCACCTTTTTACTGATGAGGCGAGAGGCGAATAAGCAAGATGGTGCAAAGTCTTAGCTTAGGCTGATTGACTCCCTTTTGAAGCATTAAACTTCCCTTTGGTAGTTTTTTAACATAATTAACCCAAGACTAATGGGCGAAAAACACCGATAATTCACCATTCTCACTCATGATCAATCCCGCAGGTTGGTCGATGGGCTGCACAGACTCGCATATTTAGTGGAAATCATATTCAATGGAAATCAAAGTTAATTTTCTCGACAATCTTAGACTTGAAGCCAAGTTTGATGATTTTACCGTCACCGCCGATCAGCCGATCCGTTATAAAGGTGATGGTTCTGCCCCTGGTCCCTTTGATTATTTCTTAGCGTCGTCAGCCCTTTGCGCGGCCTATTTCGTCAAGGTGTATTGCAACGCCCGTGATATTCCAACGGATAATATTCGCCTGTCGCAGAATAATATTGTCGATCCTGAGGATCGTTACAATCAGATTTTCCAGATCAATGTTGAGTTGCCTAGCGATATTTCGGACAAGGACCGCGAAGGTATTTTGCGCTCGATTGACCGCTGCACAGTGAAAAAAGTGGTGCAAACAGGGCCAGAATTTAAGATCCAAATCGTTGAAAACCTCGATTCAGACGCCAATGCCATGCTGATGGGGCAGGGCGATGGCACATCGAGCACCTATATTCTGGGTAAAGATCTGCCGCTGGAGCAAACTATTGCCAATATGACGGCCATGCTCGCCAAGCTCGGAATGAAGATTGAAATCTCATCCTGGCGCAATATTGTGCCGAATGTTTGGTCACTGCATATCCGCGACGCCGCATCGCCCATGTGTTTCACCAATGGTAAAGGCGCGACTAAAGAGAGCGCGTTGTGCTCGGCCCTCGGTGAGTTTATCGAGCGGTTAAATAACAACTTTTTCTATAACGATCAATTCTTTGGTACTGAAATCGCCAATAGCGAATTTGTGCATTATCCCAATGAAAAATGGTTTGCGTTAGAGGAAGATGACGCTTTGCCAGCGGGCCTGTTAGATGACTACTGCCTCGAGATTTACAACCCCGATGAGGAGCTATGCGGCTCGCATTTGATCGACACTAACTCGGGCAATATCGACCGTGGTATCTGTGCGATTCCATACAAGCGTAAATCCGATGGCGAGACTGTGTATTTTCCATCGAACCTGATTGAAAACCTATTCTTAAGCAATGGCATGAGCGCGGGGAATAACCTTAACGAAGCCCATGTACAATGCTTATCGGAAATTTTCGAGCGCGCGGTTAAACGCCAAATTATCGAGCAGGAAATTGTGCTGCCAGACGTGCCAATGGCAGTGTTAGAAAAATACCCCAGTATTCTTGCTGGCATTAAAGGCTTAGAGGAGCAGGGCTTCCCTGTGGTAGTGAAGGATGCCTCCCTCGGCGGCCAGTTCCCTGTGATGTGTGTGACCCTAATGAACCCCAAAACCGGCGGTGTATTCGCTTCATTCGGTGCCCACCCAAGCTTTGAAGTGGCACTGGAGCGCAGCTTAACCGAGTTGCTACAGGGCCGCAGCTTCGAAGGCTTAAACGATGTGCCAAAACCGACCTTTAACAGCATGGCGGTGAGTGAGCCTGAAAACTTTGTCGAGCACTTTATCGACTCAACGGGGGTGATCTCCTGGCGCTTCTTTAGCAGCAAGCATGACTATGAGTTCTGCGAATGGGATTTTTCGGGCACCAACGAAGAGGAAGCGGATCGGTTATTTGGTATCTTAGAGGACCTAGGTAAAGAGGCGTATATCGCCGAGTTTACTGACCTAGATGCTTCGGCTTGCCGAATTTTAGTCCCTGATTACTCAGAGGTTTATCCAGTTGAAGACTTGATTTGGGATAACACCAACAAGGCACTGGCTTACCGTGAAGATATTCTGAATCTGCATTCCTTAAGCACCAAGCAATTGGTCAGTTTAGTGAATCGTTTAGAGGAGAGTCAGCTCGATAACTACACCGATATTCGCACCCTGATTGGCATCGTCTTCGATGAAAACACCGTTTGGGGTAAGTTGACCATTATCGAACTTAAGATCCTGATTTATCTAGCGCTTGGCGAACAGGAAGAGGCACTCGAACTGGTCGGTGAGTTCCTGCAATTTAACGACAATACCGTGAAGCGCAACCTGTTCTACCAAGCGATGAGTGCGGTGCTGGAAGTCACGCTTGATGAAGACTTAGCGCTCGAAGACTTTAGCCATAACTTTACCCGCATGTTTGGCGAGGAAGTGATGGAACAAGTGGTCGGCAGCGTTACTGGCAAAGTGCGTTTCAGCGGTTTAACTAAGACCAGCATGCAGCTCGAAGGGATTGAGCCACACCTAAGGTTAATTGAAAGCTATAAGAAACTGCATCAGGCTCGAAGGGCAAAACTGTAAACTAACGCAGTGATTTTACTGAAATATTGCACTAAAAGCGGACCTAAGGGTTCGCTTTTTAATGGTTGAGTTTCGAGTACACTGAGGAACTCGTTCCTAGGATGTTATTTCTATTTAGGTTTTTAGTATGCACACAGCCGATGATTTTATTACGCTTTTAGAATTAGAGCAGCATATCGAGGGGGGCTATTATCGATCTTCCTACCGCTCCGCTATGCAGCACGACTCGACTCGTGCCCTCTGGAGCAGCATTTATTTTTTACTGCGAACGGGCGAAGTGTCACATTTTCATCGACTCACGGCCGACGAGATGTGGTATTTCCATGCGGGCCAATCGTTGACTATCTATATGATTTCCCCCGAGGGAGAGCTGACAACGGCGCAATTAGGCTTAGATTTGGCTGCGGGCGAGCGGCCACAATTTTTAGTGCCTAAGGGCTGTATTTTCGGTTCGGCCATGAATCAGCCAGGGTTTTCACTGGTAGGTTGTATGGTATCGCCCGGTTTTACCTTCGATGACTTTGAGTTATTTAGCCAAGAACATTTATTAGCGCAATATCCCCTGCATAGGGATATTATTCTGCGCCTGAGTAAAAGTGAGCGTGATTAAACTTAATGCACTGATGTTAGCTACAGATGTGTTAACAGCGGTTGCATTTACAGTTGTTGCGTTAACCTTCGCCCGACGCTGTTGAATGATTAGGCGCCGTGGCTAAATGGGGCTTGTCTATTGGCATTTAACCACGTAAAACAGGCCTTTTAGTGTACCTCTATGTACCAAGTGTTATGGAGTAATTGAATTTGGAACACTTAGTGTGGGAACTCGATCCTGTATTGGTCTCGTTTATGGGCCTCAAAATACATTGGTATGGAGTCTTGTTTGCCGTGGCTATCACCGCTGGTTTTCAGGTGATGAAGCGGATTTATATCAAGGAGGGGCTCGACCTTGAATCCCTTGATAATCTATTGATTTATTGTGTGGTTGGCATCATTGTTGGCGCCAGACTGGCCCATTGTATTTTTTACGATCCCGGCTATTACTTCTCCCATCCGCTTAAGATTTTGGCGATTTGGGAAGGCGGACTAGCCAGCCATGGTGGCGGTTTAGGGGCGATTCTGGCGCTTTACTACTATCAGCGTAAAGTGAAACTCCCTTTCCTGTTTCTATTGGATCGGTTGGCGATTGCCACGGCCATTTTTGGCTTTTTTGTGCGTATGGCCAACTTTGCCAATTCGGAAATTTTAGGTGAGCCAACCACCCAGCCGTGGGGGATCATTTTTGCCCGTGTTGATATGCTGCCAAGGCATCCGGCGCAGCTCTATGAGGCTTTTGCCTACTTAGCTATCTTTATTGGCCTGTATGCCATTTATAGTTTTACTCAAGTTAAACAAAAGCATGGCGCAATCTTTGGCCTGTTTCTGGTGTCGGTATTTAGTGCGCGCATTGCGATTGAATCGATTAAAGTCAGCCAAGCGGCCTATGCTGAAACTATCTTAAGTGCGGGGCAACTTCTCAGCCTACCTTTCTTAGCCGTAGGGATAGTCCTATTGTTCTTGGCGTATCGAAACAAGCGCGCCTAAGTTTAATGGGATTGGTATAAGAGCAAGTGTCTAGTCCTGAAATAAGTTGACACTTATTTCCTTTAAAACGCCTGATGTACTTCATCGGGCGTTTTGTATTTTAAGGCCAGATGCGGCCGTTTGCGATTATATATCGCCACCGACTCTGCAACCATTTTCCTCGCCTCCCTTAAATCCTTGGGTTGGCTCAGTAAATACTCGTTTTTGAGGATGCCGTTAACCCGCTCTGCGAGGGCATTTTGATAGCAGTCATAACCATCGGTCATTGAACATCGGACACCATATTGTCGATGCAGTTGCTGATATTCATCCGAGCAGTACTGCGAGCCCCTGTCCGAATGATGAATTAACGCTTCTGCTCCACGCCGCTGCTTAAGTGCTTGTGTAAACGCCTGTTTCACCGACGCCGTGCGCATATTATCTGCCACATGGAAGCCCACGATTTTGCGTGAGTAGGCATCCGTTATCAAACTCAGGTAACTTTCACCGCGTTGCGTCGGTAAGTAGGTGATATCTGCCACCCATAACTGCTCCGGCTTGGTCGCTTTATACCCTGATTTCAGTAAATTAGGATGGCAACGAAACCGATGATGACTGTTCGTGGTGCGATGATATGCACGCTTGGTTGCAACCAATAGCCGATGCACGCGCAGCAGGGTAAACAGCTTATCTCGACCTATCGACAAGGCGTGTTGCGCCATCAAGTATTTCAGCTTTCGACAACCGATGCGCGGCTGGCTCAGACGTGCATGGCGGACAAAGTGCAGCACGCTTGAATCATGCAGAGCTTGCCTCTGCTGGCGAGCGCCTTGCTGATAGTAAGCTTGGCGCGACATCCCCAAATAGCGACACGCCTTGGTCACGGTTAATCCCGTGATGTCTTTCGCCTCAATGGCTTT
>NZ_AFOZ01000011.1 GCF_000217915.1 Shewanella sp. HN-41
GATAAAATGGGTCTCTTGAGGAGATATAGGGCTATGGATATTAATTTAGTAAGTTCGTCCACAGCAGGTGCTAGGCTTGATACAGGTGGTGCAGCAGTATTGAAGCCATCATTGCAAGGTGTTGAAACTGAAAATAAGTCGTTCATTGAGCCCGTTGAACAGGTTGATACGTCGCCAGTTGCTGAAAAAACGGTTTCGCAGGAAAAACTTGAACAAGTTGCAACTGGGTTATCCGATATGATGTCATTGATGCGAAAGGGGTTAGCGTTTAAAGTTGATGATAATTCAGGAGTGAATGTTGTTAGTGTGATTGATATTGATTCTGGAGACGTGATCCGTCAGATCCCAAGTGAAGAAGCATTAGAATTGGCTGAGAAGTTATCAGAAGTCACAGGTTTTTTGGTGAAAACAGATGCATAGAAAAACGCTTGGCGAAAATCCTATCAGGAGAAAAAGATTGAAAACGGCTTTGTAGATATAACAAAATTAAGAGACTATAAAATCTTTTATGTAAGTGGCTGTTTATCTTAACGATACTCGAACGCCGTACATTCTCATAAACCGCATCATGGCAGGCTTCCAATTTCGTAGTGGCATTGTCCACTTTTTAGCAATCTGGTGTAAATCACCTTGCGGATTTCCGGTGGATAGTCGAAGAACACGTTGAGCCTTGTCCAGTTTTCGCGCCAAGATTTGCTGATACTTGGATGCTTGTTATCCTAAGTCTCGACGAACTGCTCTAGGGCCAGTTCGGCTTGTTGCAAAGTGGCTGCGCCATAAATAGTTTTAAGGTCTGCTGCAACGGCTTTACGCTCTTTCCATCTGACGAAGCGCAGGCTGTTGCGGATTTGATGCACGATGCACAGCTGTACCTGCGTTTTAGGGGAAACCGCTTCAATCGCATTCGGGAAACCCTTGAAGCCATCGACACAGACAATGAAGGTATCTTCTACACCGCAGTTTTTAAGCTCGTTCATTACCGACAACCAGAATTTGGCACCTTCGGTCTGTGCTATCCATAAGCCCAATAGCTCTTTTTCACCGTCCGTATTCACGCCAAGGGCAAGGTAGACGGATTTGTTCTGAATGCTGCCGGAATCTCGGCTACGCACGACCAAACAGTCCAGATACACTATTGGGTATACCAGTCTAATGGCTGCTGCTAGGTTTTAACCTCGTCCAGTACGGCATTGGCTATCTGTGAGATAAAGGTTGGCGAGACTTCAACACCATAGGCTTCTTCAAAGTGGGCTTGGATATCACGGGTAGACATGCCTCTGGCGTAGAGCTACACGATGCGTTCATCAAAGCCACCGAGCTGTTTCTCGCCTTTATTGATGAGCTTAGGCATTACGGTCACGCGGCGTTTCAAGCTCAATGTCGCCGTGAATAGTGCGTACTGATTTACGACTTTTACCATTACGGGAGTTGCCAGTATTTTTGCCGACCGCATCATGTTTGGCATAGCCAAGATACTGCTCCATCTCTGCTTCAAGAGCACGCTCAGCAAGCTTTTTAGCCAACTGCTTAAGGATACCTTGCTCACCAAGCAGGTCTTCAGGGAATTTATAATTAGCTAATAACTGATCGATAAGTTGGTCTGATACTGGCATTCTTTATTCCTTTCAAATACATGGATGAATGCCACTTACACAGATCTTTTATACTCTCTTTGGGGATAGATTAAATTTCATTTAAAAATAACTACTTAAAATTAAATTTAAATGTATTTAAAAAATTATCTAAAGATAAAAAAAGTGTGGCCGTTATATAGATAGTAACCAATATGACCGGCCTGGCTTAACGAGGCAGGTAAGTAGATTTAGCCAGGAATAAAGAGGAATCGCATCATGGCCATTACAGTCAACACTAACGTCACATCATTAAAAGCTCAGAAAAATTTGAATTCTTCAAGTGGCGCGTTAGCTACTTCAATGGAGCGTTTATCTTCTGGTCTGCGTATCAACAGTGCT
>NZ_AFOZ01000010.1 GCF_000217915.1 Shewanella sp. HN-41
AGGTGAAAGACGATACCTTTGTGAATGTTGAAAGCGGATGTGACAGCGATAATTATGCGACATTAGCTCAGTTGGTAGAGCGATACCTTGCCAAGGTATAGGTCATCGGTTCGAACCCGATATGTCGCTCCAAATTAAACTTAATGATTTACCAAGTCATTAATACAGATTATGCGACATTAGCTCAGTTGGTAGAGCGATACCTTGCCAAGGTATAGGTCATCGGTTCGAACCCGATATGTCGCTCCAATTTCCTAAATATTCCACTATCACATTACTCAATTGACATTAGATCAGTTGTGATTTTGATATGGCGATACCTTTCTTTTTCAAGGTATAGGTCATCGGTTCGAACCCGATATGTCGCTCCAAATACAAATTTAGTGATTTATCAAATCATTAAATACAAAGTTATGCGATATTAAGTTCAGTTGTGATTGCGATACCTTCTTTTTCAAGGTATAGGTCATAGATTCGCACTGCTCCTGATTAAAATCACGTCGCTCCAATTTTCCTCTTCGATTCCCTTATGCAGTTTTCTTAACTTCCAACAAAAATATAGCCATTTTGCATTTCAGCAGATTTAGCATTCCTACTCATCCTCGATTGTTCCAGCCTATTTGTTAGTTTAATCCCGACAGCATCACCATATGAGCGTTTGTTTTCGCTGTAGTTTTAACCGTAATGA
>NZ_AFOZ01000009.1 GCF_000217915.1 Shewanella sp. HN-41
GTAGAGCCCTCAGGGACGAGTTAATGGCGTGTCACTGGGGAAGCAATGACAATTAATGCGTAATTAATGCGCATAACTCAACTGTCTTGCTTTGGGGAAATAGCTTTTTAGCTGAATGAATTGTGTAAGGGATAGTTAAGATTGGCATTGTTGCACCAGTGTCCCTTGGCGATATGGTCGCCCATTCACATCTGACCCATAGGGAGATGGGGAATGTACTGTGATGTCTGGAACATTATTGACCATGTGATCGCGACATTTGTACATCCTTTTACATCAGATCTCGTCGAGTCTGTAGGGGCACTTCTTGTGAAATAATTTTTAAGTTACCACCATAAATCACAGGCCATTTAATAATCTGTGCTCATACGGGCGGCGAAGCCTTTGATGGTATTTAAGCAATTCTGCCATGCGCTCTCATTATCCAAATTAAGCAGCAGTTGGGATTGACGGTAGTTTGGCGTCTCTAAGGTCACGGCCAAGCTCCTGCGTTGCTCTGCGGTGCTGAGTGATGCTGGGTGGCCATCCGGCGATTGAATATCCAGAATGGGCATAGTGAGTTTGGCCAGTTTTTCGGCCAAGGCTTGATTGCGTTCTTCATCCTCACTGTAGGGGTTGATCACTATCAGTACATCGGGGTTGGCAATTTTCTTTTGACTTAAAAGGCTGATTAATAACTCGGCACTTTGGTCGGCGGTAATTAACACTCTTTTGCCGGGATAATCGGCCCCAACTGTCTCTAACTGAGACAGGCTTTTAATGAGAAAGTCCTCCTGTTCGAGCAAATGTTTACGGCTGTTTTCAGGGAGGATTTTTGGGGCTGGGTTTATTGGATGGCGTGCTGAGTTGTGCCGCTCCTGGGGAGGCGACTTCCTCTGCTGCGGTGGCAAAGTTTGGTGCCGGTGGCTCAGTGGGGGGCGTGAGGCTCAAACTCGCCCAACCCGCGGGATTAATATTGCGCCGCACAAAGGCCATTAGTCCTGGCGAATCTGCCGTGCCATTGGTGGCGGGTAAAATAATGCTGGCACCCAGTTTTTTTTTGCCCTCCCATGGGCGAACTAATAGCTCAAAGGGTTGGTTGTCTATGGTGATTTGTTTGACTTCTTGATTGGGTAAATAGTTTCTTTTGGGCTTAAGGGCTGGCGTTTCAGTGGGCGTCGCAGGTTTTGTCTCTGGTTCAGTCTCTGGCTCTGCACTCAGGCAGGGTAAAGTGATTAGGCTGAAGGAAAGGCCAAATAAAATAGGGAAGATGCGCGCCATAGAATAGATAACCACCTGTGTAGTCTTATAAATTCACTTAGGCTGAGTATAATCTTTTAGTTAGCAAAACGCCCAGTCTATTGGCTGGGCGTTTTGCAGAACATCGAAGGCGCGATCCGTGTTATACGTGACTCACGAGTACCATCCGAATCGCATCGAGTTGTAGCTGAGTATCATCGAGGTAGTTAGTGAGTTCCTGCATTTGATTGCGCAGGTAGGTTAACTCTTCCTCACGGATATTGGGGTTAACCGCCTTAAGGGATTCTAAACGATCTAACTCGCCCGTTAATTGTGTGGTCATTTTCTCGCGGGCCTGAGTAATGAGATCATCCACAGCGAGCTGGGCATATTCCTCACCCTTAGCAAATAACGGGTGCAGGATTGGCTGTGATGCGGTGACCAACTTACTGCCAATATGGCGATTCACTGCGCTCAGTTGTTTATCAAAACTGGCGTAATCCACCTTAGCGGATAAGTCATTGCCATTTTTATCCAGCAAGATGCGCACGGGTGTCGGCGGCAAGTAACGGTATAACTGGCTCGATTTGGGTGCCGAAGCATCGGCCATGTAGATGAGTTCTAAGAATAAGGTGCCCGCTGGCAGCGCCTTGTTCTTGAGAATCGCCACGCTAGTGGTGCCAGTTTCTGAGCCTGTGATCAAATCTAAGCCCGTTTGTACTAACGGATGCTCTTGGGTGATCAGCGCAATATCATCGCGCGATAGCGCAGTGTCACGGTCAAAGGTCACTGTCACGCCATCTTCTGGCAAGCCAGGGTAGGTTGGGAACATCATGTGTTCACTCGGGCGCAGAATGATCGCGTTCTCACCCTTATCTTCTTGATCTACGCCGATGATATCCCATAAACGTATTACCGAACCTATCAGCTGAGTATCCTGATCACTCTGGGCTAAACGTTCGACAATGGCCTTTGCCTTCTCGCCGCCGTGGGAGTTGATTTCCAGCAGCTTATCGCGGCCTTGCTCCATGGCATGCTTGAGTTCTTTATAGCGGGTTTGGGTATGGTTGAGCAGATTGGTCAGCTCGTCACTATTGTCACCCACAAGCACGTTTAACAGATCTTCGGCAAATTCACTGTAAAGCACATGGCCGCTTGGGCAGGTCAGTTCAAAGGCATTTAGCCCTTGGTGATACCACTGCATTAGACGTTCTTGGGCGGTATCTACCAGGTAAGGTAAGTGAATTTGGATATCATTTTTCTGGCCGATACGATCTAAACGACCGATACGCTGCTCCAATAGATCGGGGTTTAGCGGTAGATCGAACAGTACTAAGTGGCTGGCAAACTGGAAGTTACGTCCTTCAGAGCCGATTTCAGAGCAGATTAACGCCTGGGCGCCACCTTCCTCTTGGGCAAAGTAAGCGCCGGCTTTATCGCGCTCGATAATCGACATACCTTCGTGGAATACGGTTGTTTGAATACCTTCACGGGTGCGTAGGGCTTCTTCTAGGCTCAGTGCGGTTTCAGCACCGCTGGCAATGATCAGCACCTTTTTGCTGCGGTGTGACTTTAAGAATTCGATTAACCAATCCACTCGGGGATCGAAGCGCCACCAACTGGCACTGTTATCTTCAAATTCTTGATATAACTTTTCAGGGCTCAGGGCTTGGGCTGCTTTAGCTTCTAAGGTTTTATGGCCGCCCATCATACCGCTCACGCGCATGGCGGTGAGGTATTGTTCTGGCATGGTCTGGGGATGCGGATTAAAGAATCGCTGTGGAAACCCTTTTACCGAGGCGCGGCTGTTACGGTAAAGCACGCGGCCAGTACCGTGGCGGTCGAGTAACTCCTGCAGCAATTCACTGCGGGCGGCCTGCTGTGCCCCGCTGTCGATACCATCGGCTTGGATTAAACGAATACTCGGCGCTATATCTTTCTCGCTGAGCAATTCGGTCAAGCTGTTGATGGCCGCATCGGGCAATTTTGCCTCGCCCGCTAAGGCTTCGGCGGCAAGTGCCACTTCTTTGTAGCTGTGTTCTTCGGTTAAGAAGGCATCGTAATCGTAGAATCGATCCGGATCGAGCAGGCGTAAGCGGGCGAAGTGACTCTCATGGCCCAGTTGATCCGGCGTTGCGGTTAACAGCAAGACGCCGGGGACAACTTCACTTAAGGCTTCAACCACTTGATAGGCGCGGCTTGGGGCCTCTTCGGTCCATTCTAAATGGTGGGCCTCATCGACGACTAATAGATCCCAGTCGGCATCGAGGGCTTGATCGAGGCGCTTTTTCTTACGCAGTAATTCGAGTGAACATATGACTAATTGTTCGGTATAGAATGGGTTGTCGTGGTCGGCATAGGCCTCGACGCAGCGGTCCTCATCAAATACAGAGAAGCGCAGGTTAAAACGGCGCAGCATTTCCACTAACCACTGATGGCGCAGAGTATCGGGCACGATAATCAGAATACGTTCGGCGCGGCCGGTCAGCAGTTGTTGGTGAATAATCAGACCCGCTTCAATGGTTTTACCTAAGCCCACTTCATCGGCCAGCAGTACCCGCGGCGCATAACGGCGGCCGACTTCATGGGCAATCCACATTTGATGCGGGATAAGCCCCACGCGCGGACCTTGTAAGCCCAGTAAATCAGAGGTCGCGAGCTTATGGCGCAGCATTTGGCATTGATAACGCACGCCAAAACGGTCGAGACGGTCAATTTGACCGGCGAATAAACGGTCTTGGGGTTTATTGAAGCGAATATTGTGGTTTAGCAGGGTTTCACGCAGGGTAACTTGCTCGCCTGTCTCACTGTGAGCGCCGTGGTAGATCACTATGCCATCTTTCTCGGTCAATTCACTGACCGCAAGGCTCCAGCCTTCGTGGCTTTCAACCGTATCGCCGGGATTATAGATGACGCGCGTCAGAGGGGCTTCTGCTCGGGAGAACATGCGGTTCTCACCCGTGGCAGGGAATAATACAGTGACCATACGGCCTTCTACTTGAACCACAGTTCCTAAACCAAGCTCTGACTCGGTATCACTTATCCAACGTTGACCTAAGGCGAACGGCATCTTAAATTCTCATTTCTAGGCGGACTCTAACAAAGGGCGCGTATGTTATACCAATACTAGGGATATTTAAATCGCCCTCTCACCCGTTAGAGCCTAATTCTCCAAGTGGTAGATTACAAATTGAACGACTAAGAAATTGTTGAATGGGTTATAACAGCATTGTCATGCTAGTGTCATATTCGGGGCGATACACTGCCTCGAGTCTGTGAGGTAAACAGGGCCGATGTATTGTTATCTACTGAGTTTAGTGCCAATATCAACTTAAGGTTTCAGTATGAGTAAAGTGCTATCGACTTGAACCTTATCATCATTTTTTGCCATATGCTCAACCAGTAATAGGAGCCGTGTTACTTTTATTGAGACTCAAAAGTGTGTTTAAACTTTAATGAAGCACTCTGGAGGCGCCATGGAACAAGACGACAGAAAGTTGTTTGTACTGGATACCAATGTGTTATTACATGAACCTTTGGCGATCTATTCGTTTAAGGAGCACGATGTAGTCATTCCGATGACAGTGCTCGAAGAGTTAGACCAGATAAAAGATCGAAAGAGTGATGTGAGTCGGGATGCTAGGGTCGCCATCAGGGCACTTGAAGATACCTTAGGTGGTGATACCACTCCGGAGCAGATTATCAACGGCGTACCTTTGCCCAGCCGAGAGGGACATGCCGATGCGATAGGATCGCTCTCAATCTTCCCCGATCACCTCGTCGATTTTACCTTAGGCGCCCTGCCGGGGGATGGCAACGACAACCGCATTATCAACACGGCACTCCATCTACAGAACCTCCACCATCCACGCACCGTAGTCTTAGTCACCAAAGATATCAATATGCGTCTCAAGGCCAAAGGCGCTGGCATTCAACTGGTTGAGGATTATCGCACCGACCAATTGATTGATGATATTCGCTTCCTCAGCAAAGGTTTTTATCAGTTTGAGGGGAATTTCTGGGAGCATTTAAACAAAGTGTCTACCGAACGCCACGGCAGACATACAATCCATGAAGTGCCAATTAAAGACTTAGATAACGATCAATTTTATATTAACCAATATCTTATCGATACTGAGTCGGATTTCTGTGGTCGAGTTACCGAACGTAGCAGCACCCATCTGCATATTCTCGATTTAGGCCGTGAACGGATGAAAAACCTCGAGGCGTGGGGGGTTAAGCCTAAGAATGTTTACCAGGGAATGGCGCTGCAAGCATTGCTCGATCCCGATATCGATCTGGTGATCTTAACTGGACCTGCCGGTTGCGGTAAAACCTTGCTCGCTATGGCGGCCGCCCTAGAACTGGTGGTTGAGCGTAACCGCTACGATAAGGTGATTGTGACCCGTAATACCCCAGAGATCGCCGAATCTATTGGTTTCCTACCTGGCACCGAAGAAGAGAAAATGATGCCCTGGCTGGCGGCTATTACCGACACCTTAGAAGTGCTGCATAAGAATGATGTGAATCCCACGGGCAGTTTGAACTACATTATGGAGAAGGCAAATATCCAGTTTAAGTCGATCAACTTTATGCGCGGGCGCTCGATCCAAAATTCCGTCGTCCTATTGGATGAGTGCCAAAACCTCACCGCCTCGCAGATCAAAACCATGATCACCCGTATGGGCGAGGGGACAAAACTGATTTGTTGCGGTAACTTAGCACAGATCGACTCTAATTATCTGACTGCCGTTACTTCGGGGCTGACCTATATAGTCGAACGTTTTAAAGACTTTGAAGGCAGTGCAAATCTGTACCTCAACGGTGTCGTGCGTTCGCGCCTCGCCGAATACGCCGAAGAGCACTTATAAGTCTATCGGTAAGCCTGTAACAAAAGGTCTCATCTTTGAGGCCTTTGTTTTTCGCTCAACTTTTCTTTTTTAATCGACTTATCATGGGCATGGGCGGCATTCGACCGATAATTATTTGATGTGATTGGTGGTTTCTTCCTGCTAGTATATTAGCCCAATAGTTTTTGCCGCCGATGGCTAAAATCAAGCGCTGCAAGCAAGGGTAGTGGATGAAATCGAGTGAGCCGGATCTCCAACTAAAATCGCCGATCCAGAAGAATTACAACCGTGCCGTTTTTTATACGTACATTGGCGTTATTGTCATGTCGTTATTAACCGCATGGATGTTTTTCGATCGTCAGAAAACCCAACAAATGGAGCAGCGTGAGGAACAGGTTGAGCGCCATGTGCTGCAAATCGACTTGTTACTCGAGTCGAGTATTCGTGCGGTAAAGAGTCTACGGGACGTTGCCGTCGATCATTTACGTTTAGGTGAGTTAGTCCGTAAAGAGCGCTTGCCTCAATATGGCAAATTTAACGAGAGCGGCCAGTATTTTACCTTAGAACCTAGCTACGCTAAGGGTGGCAAACCTTTTACCAACATGGGGAGGATCACTGGGGCGGGGTCCCTCGATGGTCGTAGTGACAAGTTTTATCAAGAGCTGGAGATGTTGTTTGAACTCTCTTTGTCTTTCCCTGTCGCCAAAGAAGCGGCCCCCAAGGCCTCGGCGATTTACTATCTTTCCAGACAAAAGATCATGTCCTATTTCCCCTGGACCAATGACGAACAACGCTTTCGAGATGAGCTGCTCAATAAGAAACAATTCCAGTATGCCACCCCGGCGATGAACCCACAGCGCAGTGTATTCTGGAGTGAGGCCTATGTGGACTCCACGGGCAATGGGCTGCTGACGACCTTAGGTGTGCCCGTTTACCTTGAGGATGAATTTATGGGGTCAATCAACTTAGATATGACCTTGGCCTCGTTGGCGCGGCAAATTCGGGTCTATTTTAAGATGCCGGGTACTGTGATCTTGCTCGATCAGCAGAACAATATTTTATCCCACAGTGACTTCGATAGTTCCGACATCAATCGTGTCTATCACATCAGTCAACGTATTCCCTCCGAATTGCATTCTTTGCCCGAGTCTGAATTGTTCGATGCCCACGAAGGCATTATCCGCAACGGCTACTATATCCACTCGGTTGCTCTGCATAATGCACCTTGGCGTTTGCTGTATTTACAGGATGAGGACGATCTATTCCAAGACTCGTGGGAAAAATTACAGCTGACCTTTATTTTGGTCGTCATCGCACTCTCTGTGCTGGTGACCATAGTGCATTGGCAGACTCGCCGCTCCTTCGTGAGCCCTGCATCGCGGCTGTTATCACACCTTGAGGGCTGCTCCCAAGAGCCCCGTAAGCCACCGGAGAAAATTACCCATGGCTGGGAACCTTGGTTCCTATTGGTCAGTCGGATCTTCGAGGAAAACAAACAATATACCCACCATCTGGCCGAGCAAAATAAGCGGCTCGATAAGTTAGTGGCGCGGCGTACCGAACGTTTAAAAGACACTACTGAGCGGCGTGAACGTGAATATGCATTGCTGCGATCCTTACTCGATTCAATCCCCGAGGCGATTGTCTTTAAAGATAAAGAAAGTAACTACTTAGGTTGTAACAAGGCGGCGGAGCGCATGCTGGGTTATACCGAGAGTGAGATGATAGGTCTTTCTTCGGAGGATTTAACTTCGCCTGAAATGGGCATACGTATTCGCGCCGAGGATGAGCAGGTGCTCAAGGATCGAACACCTCTACGCTATCAGGAAAAGGTTGAACTGGCGGGTAAGCCCGTGTTGCTCGATACCTTAAAACTGCCATTTTATAACCGCCGCGGCGAGCTGCAGGGCTTGATTGCCGTATGGCGTGATGTGACGCGGGAATACGAATCCGCCGAGCAGTTACGGCTCTCCGAGGAGCGCTATCACTTAGCCATGGACGCGGTGGAAGATGGCCTATGGGACTGGTATCTCGATTCGGAACAGATCATCTGTAACCCCGCTTATTATTCTATGTTGGGGTATAAAACCAATGAATTCCCAGCCCTATTGTCGGCAATTGATCACTTAACCCATCCGGATGATCGTATTCGGGTGGAGGAATACCGTAATCAATACCTGCAAAATCCCGTCGATGCCTATGAAATAGAGTTTCGTATACTGGGTAAAAATGGCAGTTATCATTGGGTGCTTTCCCGCGGCCGGGTGGTCGAGTTTACCGCCGATGGTCAACCTAAGCGGATGTTGGGGACACATAAAGATATTACCCGTCAGAAGAGTAACGAGGTGGCATTGCTTGAGGCCAAACAAGACGCCGAGCTAGCCAACCTTTATAAGAGCGAATTCTTGGCGAATATGAGCCATGAAATACGCACCCCGATGAACGCCATTATTGGTATGTTGCAGCTAGCCCAGCGCACCCCGTTAACGGCGCAGCAAAAGGACTATCTTGAAAAGGCGGGATTCTCGGCGCAATCACTGCTACGGATTATTAACGATATCCTCGACTTCTCTAAGATTGAAGCGGGTAAACTAGAACTTGAGCGGGTGCCATTCCCACTGGATAAAGTGCTCGATCATGCACTCGATCTCAATGCGCTTAAGGCACAGGAGCAGGGCGTCGAGTTACTCTTGTATGCCCCAGTGACGGCGGGACTCATTCTTAAGGGCGATCCACTGCGTTTGGGCCAAGTGCTGATTAACCTGTTATCGAATGCGGTGAAATTCACCCAATCGGGCGAAATCGAACTGGGTTGTGAAGATGTCGGCGAGCGCGATCACCGCATTACCCTGAAATTCTGGGTACGTGATACAGGCATTGGTATTAGCAAAGATCAGCAGGAGAAACTGTTTGACGCCTTTGCACAGGCCGACGGTTCGACGACCCGTAAGTATGGTGGTACAGGTTTAGGCCTGTCGATCAGTAAGCATCTCGTGTCTATGATGGGCGGCAAGATGCAGGTACAGAGCGAGCTTGGGATTGGCAGTACCTTCAGCTTTACCATCAGCTTTGAAATTGCCGAAGAAGCGAAGGTTGAGCCGCTAGTCGTACCTGAAAAACTCAATAATCTTCGTACCTTAGTGGTCGATGACAACCCGACTGCCCTGCAAATTTATTCCGCTGTGATGCGGGATTTCCACTTTGAAGTCGACACCGCCGCCAGTGGTGCCGAGGCCTTGTATAAGCTGTCACGGGATCCCATCGATTTATTGCTACTCGATTGGATGATGCCTGAAATGGACGGCGGTGATGTGATTAGCGCCATAGATACTATGGTGGCCGAGGGGCGTATCCCTAAGCGACCCATCATTATTATGATGACGGCCTACGCGGCAGAACCCTTGCAGTATGAGGTAGATAGTGCCAATGTGTTTGCCGTGCTGCAAAAGCCCTTTAAGGCATCGAGTCTGTTCGATGAAATCATCGCGGCCTTCGCCGATGAACCTAGATTAAACATGGTTCAACCTATGGCTGAAATCGAGTCTGAAGCAGGCGAGCACACGGGATTAGTGTTATTGGTGGAGGATAACTTTATCAACCAGCAAGTGGCGACCGAACTGTTAAAAAGTGCGGGCTATGAAGTGGTGCTGGCGGATAACGGCCAAATTGCCCTAGATATTATCGATTCGCGCCCATTCGATGCGGTATTGATGGACATTCAAATGCCAGTAATGGATGGCTTAACGGCGGCAAGGGCGCTGCGGGAGCGTTATAGTGCCGACGAGCTGCCTATTATTGCTATGACCGCCCACGCCATGTCGGGTGACAGGGAAAAGAGTTTAGCGGCGGGTATGAATGCCCATATTACTAAACCCATAGTGCTCAATGAATTATTTGAAACCTTAAACCACTGGATCAAACACAAACATCAACACAGTTAATCTGAGCTCGGGGCCATTGATGGCTCCGCGTTATTTGCGCGATAGAGTATTGGGATTGCCAGTGGTCTCTAGAGTTAATAATGCCGCCAGCCGAATAGGAGGAAAGATGAAACCCCAATGTTTAACCTTAGCCTTATCCATAGCGCTATTAGGATTTCCTACCGAGACTGTCGCCGCTACCGTGCCTAGCGCCAAGATCATTAAGCAGAGTCAAGAGGCGAAAGGATTTCTTAATCTCTATTACGACGAGTCTCAGGGAGAATTATACCTTGAGGTCAACCGCCTTAATCAGCCTTTCCTATTGGTGACTAGCTTACCCGAAGGGGTCGGATCGAACGACATTGGTCTCGACCGTGGTCAACTTGGGCAAACTCGAATGGTACAGTTTGAGCGCCAAGGTCCCTATGTGCAGTTGAAGCAACTCAATACCCAGTATCGCGCCAACACCGAGGATCCCGCCGAGAAAAGGGCGGTTGAGGAGGCGTTTGCCGACTCCGTCCTATGGCAGGGTAAAGTGCTTGAAGGTAAGCCGGATCTGGTGGCGATTAACGATCTGGTGCTCAATGACTTACATGGAGTCGCTGCCACATTACAACGCACGGCACAGGGAAATTATCGCCTCGATTTGAGTCGTTCGAGTCTCTTACCTGCAAGAGTGAAATCCTTCGCTAAGAATGCCGATGTCGATGTGCAGTTGACTTTCAAAGGCGATACCGTGGGGGCAGAGGTCGCCAAGGTCACCCCCGATGGATCCCTAGTGTCGGTGCGTGTGCGCTATTCCTTCGTTGAGCTTCCCGACGATGGCTATCAGCCTCGGACCTATCACCCTATGAGTGGCTATTTATCCGATGAATACCGCGACTATGCCACGCCCTTTGACCAACCTTTAGTGCAGCGTTTTATCCTGCGCCATCGTTTACAGAAGATTAATTCCGGCCCGGCGCCGAGTAAAGTGGTTAAGCCTATTACCTATTACCTCGATCCAGGAGTTCCAGAGCCGATCCGCTCGGCGCTGCTCGATGGTGCGCGTTGGTGGGAGAGCGCTTTTTCCCAAGCGGGTTTTATCGATGGCTTTAAAGTCGAACTACTCCCCTTAGATGCCGATCCCCAGGATATACGCTACAACATGATCCAATGGGTGCACAGGGCTACACGGGGTTGGTCCTATGGTGCCGCGCTGACCGATCCGCGCACCGGTGAAATCATTAAGGGCCATGTCACCCTTGGAAGTTTGCGTGTGCGTCAGGATTATTTGATTGCAAAGGGGCTCACCGCTGGCTGGCAAGATAGAGCGGCGGCCGAAAAAGCCGCAACCGAGTTGTCTTTAGCCCGGATTCGTCAACTTGCTGCCCATGAAGTGGGCCATACCTTAGGGTTAGATCATAACTTTGCCGCCTCCACCAATCAGGATGCCTCAGTGATGGATTACCCCCATCCTAAAATCCAACTAAAGGGCAATGATATTGATATTTCAGCGCCCTATACCACAAGTGTTGGACCTTGGGATAATTTTACGATCGCCTATGGTTACAGCGATGAAGGGGATGAAAATGCTCAGAAAACTCTTCAAACTCAGCTGCTTGCTGAGGTTGCAAGGAAGGGATTACGCTATATAGGCGAGGCCGATTCCCGTCAAAAGGATGGTAGCCATGCCTATGCGAGTTTGTGGGATAGCGGTGATGATCCTATTGCCCAGTTAACACAGCTCGATAGGATCCGCACTAAGGCGATTGAAGGTTTCTCCAGTACGGCGTTATTAGCCGGTGAGCCTCTAGGGCAATTGACCGATGCTTTTGCTCCGATTTACTTACTTACCCGCTATCAGATCGATGCCGTTGCTAAGTTTATCGGTGGAACCGACTATAACTATCAATCCATTGGTGAAGGGAGTCGCTGGAGCTATATTGCGCCGCAGTTACAGCTCACAGGGTTAGATGCATTACTGAACACCTTAGATGCGACCCGTTTAGCCTTGCCTCAGCCTTTGCTCGATACCTTAGTACCCAGGGCGGGGAATTATCAGGCATCACGGGAATCCTTTGACTCAGGTTTAGGTGTGCAAACGGATCCCTTAGGTATGGCGGAAGTCTTTAGTCGTCATACCATTAGCCTGTTATTGATGCCTAAGCGTTTGAATCGTGTGAGCCAAGCGTCGATGGCGGATAATGAGCAGTTATCCGTGACAGTTTTGCTCGATAAGTTATTTGCCGCCACTTTATATCAAGAGGATAAACTTGGGCTGGTTGAAGGTGTGTGGATGCGGGTTAATGCAGTGGTGATTGATGAACTGCTTGCGACTCTGCACTATTCCGAGACGTCACCGGAGGTCAAAGCCACGATTAACGATCGCGCTCAATTTGTGATTAAGCAATTAAAAGCGAAGGCGAATCGGGCCAATGTAACGCGGGCTGCCCATTACACTTGGCTGCTGCAAGGGCTTAGTGCTGGGCTCGTGGATCCTAAGGCAAGGCTGATTGCTCAGCCCCTTACCCTACCTCCGGGGTCGCCTATCTAGCCAGGAAATAAAATACGTGAAATAGGCGTAGTTGAAATAGAAACGACTAAACGCCTATTTCTTTTGGATTTTTGGGGTAAAAATTGTCGGCCTTACGCTCTAAGTGATTAAAACGGCGAGTGTTTTTGTAGGGTAATTTCATAAAGCCAGATACGCCGTGGCCTTGAATTTTGCCGACATGATGCAAGATTCGATCGAGACTGGCGCGAAACGCCGCCTGTTTACGGGGGTTCAGCAATTTCAAATAACTGTGGATCTTTAAGTGATTCGGCAGTGCCTCAAAAATAATGCAACCCGTGTGGTGGATTTGGTTGATCCGTGCCAGTTCCTCCATGATTTCGCTCGGTAATTCGAGGTTTTCATCGGGATCTTTACCGTCTTCAAAGTAGGAATGCAACCGTGACTTATCCTCGAGTGTGGGCACATCGCCGACTTCAAAGGGCAGTTGTAAATCGGCACTGGCGGCAAAAGGTTCGTGAGTGTTTTCGCGCTCAATATGCAGTGTGTCCCTCGCGTTAAAGAAAC
Organism: Shewanella sp. HN-41; assembly: GCF_000217915.1. GTDB lineage: Bacteria > Pseudomonadota > Gammaproteobacteria > Enterobacterales > Shewanellaceae > Shewanella. The sequence goes on from NZ_AFOZ01000009.1 coordinate 13,050, forward strand.
AGGCCTTAAAAACCCCGATACGTTTAATGCCCCGTGCCAGCGTAACCATATTATTCACCGCAATAATCAAGGCACTTTTTTGTTTGGCATCGTAGATGGCAAGGTTTGAGTCTATATAGACGCCTGTTTCCTGCCAATGAATTGCCAGCCCTCCCACTATCGGATATTGGCCTAACCGACCTACGGCCGCAATAAAGCCTTTTTCGGTATCGCCCATACCCGCGAGGAAGTTGCGATAGTATTTTTCGAGCTGAATATCATCCATCTTCGCGATCGGATCTTGGGCATTATGTTCTTTTAAAAAGGATTTTCGTGAACTGTAACTCACAGTTTCAACATCCTTCTCGCGGGATTGCACCCAGACGGGGATCTCGCTCTGCAGTTCAGGTTTAGGCAGTTCGGGTAGGTGTAACCTGTGGCTGTGACGCATGCTTTTTAAAAAGTAATCCCCCGCAATGTTACGTTGCTTGGCATCGCTACTGAGCATGCCTTCTAGGGTGCGGGCAAGCTCAATGGGTAAACCTATGCTGGTGGGGGGAATGACCTGTGCGCCGAAACGGCTCGCTTGCCCTGAGGCGAGGGCATACAAGGTTGCAGCAACCCCTTGTTCATCGAAACGTGGGCTTGAGAGGGCGCCATTTAGCTGTTCTTCCCCAATAAAATACACGTCCCCCATACGGGCATTAGTATGCTGCTGATCGCTCGACATCAGTGCCATGACATTATCTTCGACGGGTTTGTTATATTCGTCGCGCTGGGCGAATACCGCCGAGCCCCAATCGATCAATGACAAGTGTTGGCTTTGGGTATCATAGACTAAGTTTGAAGGCTTTATATCGCCATGAACCAATGGTTTACCCGTGCGTAGGTAATACAGTATATCGGCCAGTTGCCGGGCAATACTCATCACCATGGCCGTGGGCAGTGCACCCAAACGGCGGCAAAGTTGCTCAAGATCTTCCCCCTTAGCGCGTTCCATCACTAGGATCCCTTGCTTTCCGACCCGCTCAAATTTGATGGCGGCGGGAACATTGGGATGCTTGAGCAAGGAGAGCATAAAGGCTTCTTCTTCGAGCCTATCTTGAATATGTTGCGGTAGATTAATCCGCGAAAATTTAAATACATGGGCATCGCCTGCAAGATTGACTCCCGCAAAAACGAAGCCATAGGCTCCCTTGCCGATAAATTCGATATCGGTATAACCCAGTTTACTCAGCTGTTGTTTACAGAGGCGGATCCAAGCTTTGTGCTTGCGGGCATCATTGGCCTTAAGCAAATAGATGGATTGCTCTTCAGAAATGTAAAAATGCTGTAGCTGGGGTGTTTGCAAAATCGTACTCCTTGTTTTGTTCATTTAACCAGTAAGCGGGGGAAATAATCAAATATGGGGGGATTTATTTTTGCCAGTTTACGCATAACGCTAAGAGTTGGCGCGATTGTCGGTTTACCTATCCCATCATTTCGTCGCTGACTTTGACTTATATCAAGTTAAATTGGGTGAACTATAGGTAATCTTTGGGACAGTGGATGGGATAAATAACCCGCAGGCAAAATGTATTTGAAGGAGGGCATATGCCCGCCCAATATAAAGCGTTATTGATTGAATTATTAGAATATCCGCGTAAACGAATCCTACAGTCAATGGAGGTGACCCATTGTCCCCACGCGGTATTTTTCAATGACAGTGATGAGCAGTGTTTAACTTGTCACCAGGGCATGGAATGCATTTGGATGAACCAGAACGATGAGCTCGTTGCGGTAGAACAAAAATCCATTACCGAATTGAAACAGCAATTGTTGATTGCGGTGGATTTTATTGACTCCTCCTTGAGTCCACATCACTTATCTCGCCGTCAATGTCAGTGTGATAATTGTGTTTGGCTTCGTAAAGTTCAGGCAGCGTTAGATCAGTAAGTGAGTCTTTGCATCCCTATGATTAACTTGTTATATCAGATTTTTGCATCCATAGGTAAATGTCATTAGAGTAAGGGTAACTTTAGTGATTTGAGACATATTTATGGAACCCAGTTTTTGGCATGACAAGTGGCATCAGCAGCAAATAGGTTTTCATCAACAGGATATCAATCCCTTCCTCGTTAAATATTGGCAGAAGCTTGCATTGCCCGCCGATGCTAAAGTCTTTGTTCCCCTGTGTGGTAAGTCATTGGATATGTGCTTTTTGGCCGAACAGGGTCATCAAGTGATAGGTTGTGAATTGAATGAGCTAGCCGTACAGCAATTTTTCAGTGATAACCAGCTCGAGGTGACAAAAACGGCAGTGGGTGAGCACCAGCACTATCAAACCGAGCAGATCAGTTTATACCAAGGCGATATCTTCACTTTACCGAACGCGCTTACGCAAGATGTGATGGCATTTTATGATCGTGCGGCATTGATCGCTTGGCCCGAAAGTATGCGAGCCCAATATGCCAAGCAGCTAGCGAGCTTATTACCCAGTGGTAGCCTAGGCTTGCTAGTGACCTTAGATTATCCGCAGGAGACATTAAGTGGCCCACCATTTGCGGTATCACCGACTTGGGTTGAGACATATTTAAGTGGTGATTTTGAAATCCAAGGGGTGGATTGCCAAGATGTTCTCGCCGATAACCCTCGATTTATAAAGAAAGAAGTACCTTGGTTGAATGAGGCCGCTTACCTTTTAAAACGCAAATAGCAAAAATGTTGTCTCTGTCCGCATCCCATTTTGTTGGATTATCACTGAATGGGGAGACACTGAATGGGATGCACCATCAAAAACGAGTTGTAGATATACAGTCTTGCTCGCACTCACAAATGCGCCATAGGCAATAAAGGCGAAAAGCTTGTCTTTTGGTTAGAGGGATCTCAAGGGGAAGTTTGGGGCTGTGGGCCGATATGTACAGGCCGAACGTTCGCTACAGGGCTTAAGCAACCTCGTAATAATTCGGCTCAAGCTCTAATTGATTTTGAATGATCTGCACGGCCATTCTGGCGCATTTACCACACTGATTGGCTACACCTAAGCGCTTCTTAACGTCAGCGAGTGAGCTATCGCCCTGGCTTACGGCATTTTTAATTTGCGTGTCAGTGATGGCATGGCAAAGACAAACGTACATTTTTTCGTCTCCAATCTGAATTGCGCTAATTCTAAATGAAAACACTTATCAAATGCAATAATAGTTGTTGTTTTAGTTTATGACTTGCTTATTTTGGTACGCGGCGCACATTTTTTAGGCTATTCTCTGTTTCATGCATCTTAATAATGAAGTGCTAATTTAAGGTGTAAATCATCAGGAACAAGGCTCTAGGTATGGACGACTCATGGATGGTTAATTGTAAAATTACATAATAAACACATAAGGTTATCATGAGAGCTAATTTACCTATTACGCAGCGCGAATATGACTATCCGGCGGATTGGATTTTACTGTCGACAACAGATACCCAAAGCCATATTACTTACGCGAATACCTCGTTTTGCACCGTTGCTGGTTATGAACTCGATGCTATGTTAGGCCAACCCCATAACATGGTGCGTCATCCGGATATGCCTCCCCAAGCGTTTGAAGATCTTTGGAAATGCATCAAAAGAGGCGAACCATGGAAGGGAATTGTAAAAAACCGCTGTGCCAATGGTGATCACTATTGGGTTGATGCCTATGTTTCGCCAATTTCAGTTAATGGTCAGGTGGTGGAGTTTCAATCGGTCCGTACTAAACCTAGTCGTGAACAGGTTAAGCGAGCTGAGTCAGCCTATGTTGAATTGAAGAAAACGGGTAGCGTTAATGCGTTAAAACGAACGTTGAACATGCCGACAAAAATGCTGTTTTTAGTCTTTTTGGCGATGTTACCCATGCTGTATCTGGCTCTGCAAGTTGGGTTAATCGGCTTTATCGCCTTAGCGATTAGCATGTTGATCTTGTTGGTTGGCGGTAACTTAATACTTGGTCGCTATAATGCCTTAGTTACAAAGGCGAAGCGCATCTATGATAATCCCTTAATGGCGCATATTTATAGCGGCAACAGTGATGATCTTGGCGCTATAGATCTAGCGTTGCAAATGCAAAACTCAGAACTTAAATCCATTCTTGGACGCGCAGCTGACTCCTGTAATAACGTCACTCAACAGGCAAAAATATCTGCGGCCAAGGGGAAAGATATTCAGAATACCAGCCAATCACAACTCTCCGAGATAGAGCAAGTCGCTACGGCGATGCAGGAAATGACTGCGACCCTAGGGGATATGTCATCCAATTGTGCCGATGCGGCGAGTGCATCGCAAATGGCGTCAGCACAGACAGTCAATGGTGATAAAACGGTGTCGAGCACTATTAGTGCGATTCAAGCTATGGCGACACAGTTACAGGAAACCTCCCTGGTAATTACTGAACTCGAAGCTCATAGCACAGAGATAGGAAAAGTGCTCGATGTGATCCAAAGCATTGCTGGGCAAACCAATTTACTCGCATTAAATGCCGCGATTGAAGCGGCGAGGGCCGGAGAACAAGGACGAGGTTTTGCCGTCGTTGCCGATGAAGTCAGGGCGTTGGCACAGCGTACTCACGATGCAACTAAGGAAATCCAGAATATGATTAATCTGTTGCAACAGGGTACAAACAAGGCAGTTCTGAGCATGCAACAGGGAGTCAATGCGGCTTCCCAATGTATTTCAACTGCGGATATGGCTGGCTCTGCCCTGCGTACGATCCGCGAGGCGATTGCCACCATCACCGATATGACCCATCACATTGCCAGCGCGGTGGAAGAACAATCGAGTGTGGCTAATGAAATGAATCGTAATGTGGTAAATGTATCGCAGTTTACTCATTCTAGTCATAAGCTGGGCAGTGAGATGGTGAAGCTCAATGACGATGTGATCCGCGAAATGGATTCCCATTCGGTATTAGTGGGTCAATTCCTTAAGCGGAGTTTTAAGGTTTAATGAGCCACAGCTTCCGTATGAAGGCGATACCTCTATGCCCTAAACCTTGGGCCTAGTATGTCCTATCATACGGTATCGCTAATGAACTCTTGCGGGCAGGTCTTCCTTGGGCAGATAAGCGATGCTGTTACAAGTGCGATTTAGTAACCCCTTGTAAAGTCAATTTGGGATAACAAGGGCTCGCCCTTGATGAATCTATAGTAGTTATCGCTGAAAATATGAACTATTTGCTCGGGATGGCTTGGCGCCGAAATGTGTGGTGTGATCACAGCGTTTGGTCTGTCCCAAATAGGGTGGCTTGCAGGTAAAGGTTCTTGTTGGAACACATCTAATATCGCTTGCTGTAACGGATGGGAGATAAGCTGTGCATTGAGCGCATCGAGATCTAATGCATCACCACGGCCCACATTCATCAGGATGGCATCTTCCTTAAGCATTGACAGCCTATGTGCATTTAGAATATTGCGAGTTTCTGGGGTACTGGGCAGCAAATTGACCACAACATCGGCATCGCCTATGGCTTGCTCTAATCTTGCTATGACTTCAATCTGATCAAACCCTGCAACGGCTTGACCACTGCGGTTTATTCCCGTCACATGCATCCCAAAATGTTTTGCCGTTTGTGCAACCTGCTGTGCAATAGAACCTGTACCGAGTAAAAGGAGCTGCATTCCCTGTAATGTCGAATGGCGCATTTGGGGCTGAACCTGCCAGTTTTTTTGCAGCTGTTGCTGCCGGTAAAAATGGTGCCCACGGATATGTACAAGCAAATAACCAAAGAGGTATTCACTCATTAGTGGTCCAAAAATACCTTTTATGTTAGTGAGTTGGTAGTCTTTTCTTCCCCTTGGACTGATCAGGGCATCTATACCCGCAAAGCTGGACTGTAGCCATTGCAGTTTTTTGGCATGGGGCAGTAAAGGTGCGGCGAGTTTAGGTTCAGCGAGCCAGATGTCGGCATTGGCGATATTGGCGGGATCATCACTGAGTAACACCAGACCCGCTAGGTTCTGTGCCTCAATCAGCTGACGATACTGTTCATTTGTCTTAGTGAGCAAGAGTAACTTGTGCCCCATGGCGTCTCCCTTTATGCTTGGTTATTGTTATTTTTCAATGTGCTGGTAGCCAATATTTGAGGCTGCATGGCACCTTTTCAGGTTGAGTATTATGTTTGAACAGTTAGTTGCGATTATTGCACACTTGGGGAATATGCTTCGTCCTTGGGCATTTGAGATTGCCACCGCTATGTTGGTGTGCCTGATTTTAGTGTTTTCGGCCGATATAAACCGCATGATCAGGCGCCATCTTTTGGGGCATTCCTTTGTGTTACGGACCGTTGTTTTTATTATTGTAAATGCCTTCGGTTATGGTCTATTGATTGTCAGAGTCATCCCTTGGGTGGCAAGGCAAATCGTGGCTATGCCATCCCATTGGATGTTTTTACTCATTGTGGCCATGTTTATTTTTATCGGCTATTGGGCGCAGCGAAATAACCAAGCCTAATCACTCTAGATAACTGATCCCCATTATGCTGCATCGCAGGGCATCGCACGCAGGCACGCCAGTAACTCTTCCCTGAGGGCTCCACCGCACCAAATGCATCCATATAAAAAAGCCCGTTCGCCCTCCATGGCTCACGTTCGTAGCGTATCGCTATGCGATGCTCACCATGCAGAGGGCCTGCTTAGCGATACTCGGCTCGTCACGATAGATTCGATACGTGATCTCATTTACTCAAAGTAGCCTTGGTAATTTGTGCTGCTGGTTTGGGTGAGTACTTTCATGGCCCGATCGGGATAATTGCTAAAAATACCATCGACCCCCATTTGCTTAAGTGCATGGATATCATCTTGATGATCGACAGTATAGACATACACTTTAGCTCCCCTGTGGTGGGCATCATCCACTAGGGCTTGACTGATAAAACTGATATCTAAATGCAATGAATAAGCCGCAAGTTCACTGACTACCGCCGCGCCATCTAAGGGAATGCTGGCAAGCAGTGGTGCGACTAAGGCCCTAGGTAATGCTTGCTTTACTGCCTGTAGATAGGGGTGGTTAAAGGAGGAAAGCAGTAATTGCTCAGGAGTAAAACCGAGTTCATTTAATGCCTTAGGATATAATTCGAGCAAAGGTGCAACGGTATTTATGCCTTTCAATTCAATATTGACAATGCAGCGACCCGCGACCAATTCAAGCACTTGCCAGAGAGTTGGGATGGGCTCTCCCTTCACATTAATGCTTTTAAGGTAGGAGTGATCGATTAAGTGGATCACGCCGGTGCCTGAGCTTTTGTGATCGAGCCGTCTGTCATGGAATACAACCAGCTCGCCCTCGACATTATGGACGTCAAGCTCGATAGCTTGGACGCCTAACTGCAGTGCTTTAGTCATGGCTGCTAAGGTATTTTCAGCCTCGTAACCGCTGGCGCCGCGGTGAGCAAAAATAAGCATGTTCTATAACCCTGTTAATTTCGAATTATGCCGACCTGATCGCGACTCTGGCCATTTTTGATATGGATTTCCATCTGCGGATAGGCGAGTTCTAAATTGTTTTCTTTGAGCTTTTTAGTGATGCGTTTATGGAGATCGTGGCGTAGTGGCCAGCGAGCCGACATATCTTTGGCATAGGCACGCACCTCGTAATCTTGGGTATGCTTACCAAAACCTGCAAACCAGACCTCAGGCTCTGGAGTCGCCAATGCATCCTCACATTCCCGCACCGCTTGGTAGAGGGTTGCCTCGACTTTGGCTGGATCAGAATCCCGCGCCACCGACACATAAACAATGACCCGCGTAATAGGATCTGACAAAGACCAGTTGATCAGTTGTTCGGTGATGAAGGCTTTATTGGGAATAATAATTTCCTTTCTATCCCAGTCGATAATAGTCGTGGCGCGAATTTGAATTTTACTCACAGTACCGGTGAGATCGCGGATAGTGACCGTATCGCCAATACGCACGGGTTTTTCGAACAGGATAATTAGACCCGAGATAAAGTTGGCAAAAATCTCCTGTAGGCCGAAACCTAAACCGAGTGATAGCGCGGCAATTAACCACTGCAGTTTGGACCATTCCATTCCCAGATTTGAAAAGCCAATCAATAAACCTAAAAAAACCACTAAATAGCGGCTGACCGTGGTAATCGCAAAGCCTGTGCCGGGCGTCAGATCGAGCCGTTGAAGGATCATCAGCTCTAATAATCCGGGAAGATTGGTCGCTATCATCAATGAGAACCCCACGATAATTAATCCAAACATCAGGGATTTCATTGTGATAGGTAACTGTTGTTCTAAACCATTAATGCTAGTGTTAGTGGTCCACAGAGTAATGCCATCGAGGAAGGAAAACAGCGCCGTGTGGGTTTGTGTCCAAAGGCCAATTAGGCTGGCTAAAAATGCGAGTAGCAACAGAGAGCGTACTAACCCTAGGGACTGGCTCGAAATAGTTTCGAGGTCGACAACGGGTTCTTCGTAGGTGTCGAGCCCATCATTCGAGAAATGGTGTGTTTCCCCTTTTTCCCGTTGTGCTAAGCGTTCGGCACGTTTGGCCTTAGCACGATCGAAGGCGATACGCCGACGTTCTATCAACATCCAACGTTTAATGAGTTGGTATAACAGTAAAAAACCTAGGCCTAATATCAAGGAAAGCTGTAACTGTAACAACATCTGGAAGGCGGTAAAGTAGTAACCTCTGAAAGCGAGCACGGCACTGAGCAGCGGCACCGAAATCAATAGCGCCCAGAGCATTTTTTGGAGCAGCTTCTTATTCTTACCATCCTTTTGACTATCGATATTTTGGCGGCTAAGGATGAGAATGTCTTTGTAGAGTAAAAACAAGACAATACAAAAGAGGATAAATGCTCCTCGGCCTATGCTGTTACGCACCAGAGAGGCGTCTAATACTTCGGTAAACCCCATTAATCCCAGTAGGGGACTCACCACTAATACAAAGTGCTTTAGCCTAAATTGGCCTGCTTGGATGAGTTTCGAGGGGCGCTTAAAGTGTCCAACCAAAACCCCCTTATCGAGGGCCAAGATAAAAATCAAACGATACAATAAATAAACTAGGCCAATGGCTAAAATCCCCATGCCCACGGCTTGCACGAAGTTGCGGTCGGATTGGTAGAAAATCCACCCGGCAATGACCACAGGCAAAGGTTTTATCAAGGCATAACCAATACTGCTGATAAGCGCTTTTAGGGTGTAAATGAACTTATCTTGGGTCACGTTACCGACATAAGTGGCGTAATGGGTGACTAGCCGATTAAATTTAGGTGTAACGAGATCTTGGATGACGAGACATAGCACCAACAGAATTATCCACCATGACCAATAGTCGTTCTGCTCTTGCCAGGCTTTATCCAGTTGCCCCCACTGTGCTTGTTGCACTAACCATAGGGTGCTGCGCTGGACGTCTGTCAGCCATAATTTATTAATACTGGCAGCATTAGGCACCCAGAATAAATGTTCGTTAAGGGTATTTTTAAGGGTGAGATTTTGTTGGCTAAGTTGTTGATAATTTACTTTAAGTTTGCCAAGTTCACTCAGGTATTGATCGTAACCTTGCATTAACTGCGTCAGCAACACTTGCTGGGAATTAAGCAGCTTAATTTGCGTATCAGTGTAGAGACTTGACTGCTCTAATTCCTGTTCGTTGAGTGCTTGTTGCTGTTCTAGGTGATATCTGTCTAATCGCGCATCGGCGATAAGCGTTTGAAGTTTTTCGTGGTTGGGTGGCTTAGGCAGTGATTGCAACATTTGCAAGAAGCGTTCGCCGAAGGCGGAATTCATTTTTACCCAAGTAATTTGTTCTTGGATATTCGCCAATTGCTTAGCTTGGGACTGATATTGGATCTCAGCTTGTTCCTGCTGCTCAATCACATTGTTGATTTGCAAGGTTAAGGTTTGCAGTTTTTGGCCATAGATCTGGTTGGTATCGATAATATTGCGCGTGACAGGATCGACGGCCTTATCCGTCGCAACCAGATTTTTGGCTAAGGTTGCATCGGTTTGCTGTTGGCGCTGTTTATTCATCGCCTTGTTGATGGTTTCAATCAAGGCTTCCTGTTGGATCAATTGCTGTCGTACTAACTGCAATTGTAACTGGGTTAGTTCGATACGTTTTTGGCTACTGGCAAGTTCCGCTTCATTGGTTGTTAGGCTCTGTTCTAAGAAGATCCGTTGGGTTTGCTGCAATTCCCCCGTTGGAGTATCTAAGGGGGCAAGCTCAGACTTCTTGCTTTGCAGCACATTCTGCCTTGCCGTCGCAATCACAGAGGGTAAAACATTATGGCGTTGTAATAACTCATTGACTTGATTGCCTAAGGCGGACTCGCTTTCCTTTAATTCCGACAAGCGTAGATAGGCCATCGATGCCTGTTGGCTGAGATCTGTGCCTTTATTTAGAGATAGCTGTCTTGAAGCCTCTTTGAACCCTTGGTTTATATGGTTTTTGTGTTTTTCAAAATCCAGCTGTGTCTGTTGGAAACTGGCTGCATTAGCCGCCAGTCTATTGATGTTGCTTTTTAGCTCGGCAATTTGTTCATCAATGCTAATGGCCTGTTGCTGATTTTGGTTGTTTAAACCAAGACGCTTATCCAATTGCAAGGGCGAATTGGCTAAGGTGTAAAAAGAGAAAAAAGCAATAATGAACAATAAAATACGTGACATATCGACTAAAAATAACCCGGGGAAAATGACGCACTCATCTTAGCCAACTTAGGCTGAGATTGGTATGTTTCACACCTTCTTTTTTTGCCGCTGTGATTGGTGTGACTGGTGGGTTTCAAAAATTGCCGTGGCAACGATTATCGTACCGCCAACCAAGGTTGTGAGACTCAATTCTTCACCCAAAATCACCAGCGCCAGCATGGCACCATAAAAGGGTTGTAAACAGGAGACTAGCCCGACGGTTTTTGCACTTAAATGCCGAAGTGCCGAGGTAAACAATGCGTGGGGTGCCGCGGTAAATGCCACGCCAAGCAAGATGATTAATCCCCAGACGTTCAATGGAATGCTGTTAAGGTCGGCCTCATGCCAAGGCGACAAAAAAATCACAGCCACTAAGGTCTGGTAAAACATCGCATGGGGGCCAGAGTATTGAGTAAAGTAGCGTTTTTGGAGCAAATTCCGGGCGGTAAATAGCATGGCCGAGAGAATGCCGATAGCGATTCCTAGGGTGGTATCATTGCCAAGATTGGCCTCCGGGATCAATAAAATTACCCCAATGAGCACTAGTACGCCGCTCGCAATATCGAGTAGTTTGATTTTATGCCCCGTTAACAGGGGCTCGGCAATGACTGTCATCACCGGATAGGTAAAAAAGGCAATCATACCTATGGCAACGGAGGAGAGCTGCATCGCGGCAAAGTAGGTGACCCAATGTAGGCTCACAATAACGCCTAAACCGATAGCGACCAGATAATCTTGCTTGCTGGCCAGCGTTAACCGTTTATGCCTGAGTTTGACCAGCAAACCTAACACAGTAGCGGCCACGATACAGCGTAGGAAGGTGATGTCGAGGGCACTGAGTGGGATTAATTTAGAAAACAAAGCCGTGCCGCCAAATAACAGCACAGCCAAATGTAATTCAATTAATCCCGAAGGTTTAGTAGAACTCAAGAAAGCTTAATCCGCTTGCTTAACGTCTTTCAGGTTAGCGAAGGCTTGACCCATACGCGTAACGGCTTCCGCTTCAACCCCTTCTGCAAAGGTATCAATCGCATCTTCAGCAAATAACATCACCACAGTACTGCCCAATTTAAAGCGGCCCATTTCATCGCCCTTATCTAAGGTGATGGCATCGGGTCCCTGCGTTGGGTATTCCCAAGTGAACACTTGCTTACCCGTAGGTGGTGTGATGGTGCCTGCCCAGACGGTTTCAATGCTGGCAACGATAGTCGCGCCGACTAATACCATGGCCAGAGGTCCTCGCTCGGTTTCAAAAATTGCCACAACACGTTCGTTACGGGCAAAGAGGCCGGGAACGTGTTTGGCGGTTAATGGATTGACCGAAAATAGCTCGCCAGGCACATAGGTCATTTTCGATAAAGTGCCTTTAATCGGCATGTGGATACGATGGTAATCCTTAGGTGCCAAATAGATAGTCGCGAAATCACCGCCTTCGAAACGCTTGGCATCATTGGCTTGATCCCCCAGTAAGGTGAGCGAAGAGTAGTGATGGCCCTTAGCCTGGAAAATGCGACCATCTTTGATTGGGCCCAATTGACTCACAGCGCCGTCAACGGGATGCACCATAATTTGGGGATCTTGGTTGACGGGGCGAATACCCGCTTTTAAAGCACGGGTAAAGAAGTCATTGAAGCTTTTGTAAGCCTCTGGTTCGCTCTGGGCCGCTTCGCTCATATCAATTTTATATTGTTTGATAAACCATTTAATGGCGGCCGTGGTCAAGGCGCCTGCTTGTGCTGCGGCGAGCTTACCCACTAAGCGTGATAATAGGTGTTTTGGCAGCATGTACTGCAGGGCAATTTTGACTTTATCCAATTTTAATTCCTTTCCTTACCGCTCAATCTGTGCTGAGACCGTTGTTTTTCACCAATACGTTGTTATTCATCCGCCGCAGCGCGGAAATGCCGCGCATGGCGTTGTTCATCGAGGCTGGCAATAATGCGATGGTAATTGTTGAAGCGATCTTCACTAATTTTACCTTCATTCACTGCGGCTTTTAATGCACAACCCGGGTCATCACCGTGTTTGCAGTCGCGAAATTTACAGCCACCTAAAAAGTCGCGGAATTCGATAAAGCACCAGCCTACACGCTGTGCGGGTAAGTGCCACAGGGCAAATTCCCGTACACCGGGGGAGTCAATCAAATCGCCACCGCTGGGCAAATGCAATAGTTTGGCCGTGGTAGTCGTGTGCTGACCTAAACCCGAGTTATCGGAAACATCACCTACTAATAGATCGGCATCTGGTAATAGAGCATTGATTATAGAGGATTTCCCTACGCCAGACTGACCAGCAAATACGCTGACTTTATCCTTAAGTAATCCTTTAATGGTATCGATACCTTCGCCTAACTTGCTGCTGACCTTATAAACCGGATAGCCAATATCTTTATAGCGCTGTAGCGCTTCATCTATTACCTGGGCTTCATCGGGGTTGAGCAAGTCAATTTTATTCAAAATGATAATAGGCGGAATATCAGTGTCTTCGGCGGCCACTAGGTAGCGATCGATAATTTGGGTGGTAAAACTGGGCAATACTGATGAAACGATTAAAATTTGATCGATATTGGAAGCAATAATCTTAACGCCATCGTATAAATCTGGGCGTGTCAGCGAAGAGCGTCGCGGGTGAACGGCTTCAACGATACCCGCAATACCGCTGTTGGCTTGACTCTCAATGGCTAAGCGCACAACGACCTTGTCGCCAGTGACTAAACTATTAATGGTTCGGCGAATATTACAGCGGACTATCTGGCCGTCTTCGGTTTCGATGTCTGCATGTTGGCCAAAACGGGAAATTACTGTACCGCTCTGTTCGGCTCCGAGTGAACTATCCTGTAACTCTGGCGTGTTTTTTTCGCCGTTGTCACGATTGAGTCGTTTCTCGTGATTGGCACGCATACGGCGTAATTGACCTTGGCTTAGGGGTTTCTTTTTACTCACTGATTCGTCTTCGTCAATTAGGTGATTTTTTGTGTTGGAAAAAAGCAGTATGATACACGCTCTTGAATAAAAATGCCTGAATTTAGGCTAACTGACACAATAAGGCAGATTTATGGCGGCAGATGCAAATAATCTCATTTGGATTGACCTGGAGATGACGGGACTTGAGCCCGATGTAGACAGGATCATTGAAATTGCCACATTAGTAACGGACCAAGAACTCAATATCATAGGCCAAGGCCCTGTGATCGCCATTCATCAGTCGGATGAAGTACTGGCGGTCATGGATGATTGGAATCAAAAGCACCACGGAGCGTCTGGGCTGATTGAACGTGTGCGTGCTAGCCAAGATAACGAAGCGCAAGCCGTTGCCAAGACGATTGCTTTTTTAGAGCAATATGTGCCCAAAGGTGCTTCACCTATGTGTGGCAACAGTGTTGGCCAAGATCGACGCTTCTTAAATCGTTATATGCGTGAATTGGAGGATTACTTCCATTATCGCAACCTTGATGTTAGTACGGTAAAAGAGCTAGTGAGACGTTGGAGCCCTGAGACTATGGCGGGTTTTAAGAAGGAAGGTACCCACCAAGCACTCCAAGATATTCAAGAATCGATCGCAGAATTACAGTATTACCGCAGCAAAGTATTTAAAATTTGACCGATCAGCAGATAAATCTGCAAGAAGGGGTTGCAGCCGCATGAATTTTTCATATAATGCGGCCTCAACTTTTTGATGCGGACAGAGATGGACGGTCATTTAGGTTAAAAGCGACATTAGCTCAGTTGGCAAAGGCAGAGAGACGATACCTTTGTTAATGTTGAAGGCGAATGTGGCAGCGATGCGAAAGGCGACATTAGCTCAGTTGGTAGAGCGATACCTTGCCAAGGTATAGGTCATCGGTTCGAACCCGATATGTCGCTCCAATTTCAGACT
>NZ_AFOZ01000008.1 GCF_000217915.1 Shewanella sp. HN-41
GTGGCATCCCCGGCAATGGTGAAGCTGACCACGCTCAAGGGGCCGTCAACACTGACGCCATCAATCACGTTACCGGTCACTTCTGGGCTGTCTTCGACAATGCTGCGCACTTCGTTGGCGTCGGTGAAGTCATCGTTCACTGGGGTGACGTCAATCGTTAACGTAGCGGTTGAGCCTGTGTTTGTAGTGTAAGTAATGACAGGAACTTGACCATTCCAGTTTTCATTAGGGGTAAAGCTGTAAGAGCCATCGGCATTAAGAATTAAGCTGCCACCTTCGAGGGTGACAGTGGTTCCAGCCGTATAGTTAGTGCCATCAATGCTGAAACTGACAACGCTTAAGATCGAATCCACATCGCTATCGTTATCGAGCACATTACCAGATGCTACAGTGTCTTCTTCGACAGTATTGCTGTCGTTTACTAGTACGGAGGGGGCTTCCACTGGGGTGACATTGATGGTCAGGGTGGCGGTTGAGCCTGTGTTTGTCGTGTAAGTAATGACAGGAACTTGACCATTCCAGTTTTCATTAGGGGTGAAGCTGTAAGAACCATCGGCATTGAGGACTAGGATCCCGCCCTCTAAGGTCACTTGAGTGCCTGCTGCAAAGGAGGTTCCATCGATCTCAAAGCTTACAACACTCAACAGGGTATCGATATCACTGTCGTTATCGAGCACATTACCTGTGGCAATGGTGTCTTCCGCAACAGTGTTTGTGTCATTAGCCAATATAGAAGGTGAGTCTGTTGCAATTGTTTGTTCTGGTGTCGGAGTAGCTGCATCAGTCAGCGGTTGACCTGCAGTTGAATAACCAGACGTTGCGAGTGCTTCTGAACCATCACGGGCTAGTGACACATAACCGGAATTTCCATCGCTGGCTGGGGCATTACCTGCTGCGGTTTCTGGTAAGTTTTGGGTTGGGTCTTCACCAGATGCTATAAGATCTTGTAATGCTTGGATCTCATCTAAGGCGGCTTCACTTGCCGTGTTGGGGGCGGCTGCGGCTGTTGCGTTCGGGGCAACCTCATTAGATAGCTTAGTGCCATCATCAAAAGTTATCTCGTATGTCGCGTTTTCCCCGATATGGAGAACTGCGCCTTTCGGGAGTAGCTCGCCATCCTTAGCGGGTTGATTTGTACCATTAACTTCGACACTGATTTGCCCTTTAACAAGCTTGAGCATACCGTTTTTTGATGTAATGACCGATCCCATAATAAGCTCCCAACAGCCCAACTGTGTTAATCCGAAGACGCACAAATTCAACAAATATGTTGAATTGCGATACAATTGGTGAAATTTTAGCTGGGGAAATGTGTTAAGTCAATTTTTTGACGCATCAACCTTGCTTACTATATTGCTTGCTATGACTGGATTTTATCGGGTACGGGACGTGAAATTGACATTTTTTGAGGGACTAACTAGATGTAGTACCTTAATTGATAAAATTAACCTTATTTAGTGTATATGATCTCTATATGGAAACATATTTATAACAAAATAATCTTGGCCTATAGATTAAATTTATAGAGAAGTAAAAATTGCGGACACGGAATATCTCACTCAGGGAGGGAAAGCACTCGATAGTGATGACGCCGTAATCTGCTTACACACATCACGGCGTTATATTGGCTGATGTTATAGAACTACACATTAACCGCTTGGCGATAACTTTGATTGGCGTTACCTTGTTCGCCTAATTGTTCTTGAATGCGAGCGAGCGCTAACCAAGAGGCTTTTGTGGGTTCGAGCCTACACACATTTTGCCAACAAGTTTTGGCTTCTTTCATGTCGCGTGTTTGCTGATATAGCTTAGCTAAGCACATCTGGTAGTCCGCATTATTCTCATGGGTGACTTCATGTTTGAGTAACTGTTTACGGATCTCTGTATCTTGGGCTGTCGCGATTTCAGGAATTACTGCCAAAACTGCTGACTCGGGAGATGTCCGTAACTTTTTCGAGAGTAGTTTCAGAGCCTGATCTTTGCGATTAAAGCGGCACAAACCCATGGTATAAATCGCTAGATACTCAGACTGATTGCGTTCGCTGCGCGATAACCATTGCCAGCACTGTTCTAAGGCCTCTTCACCTTTAATGGCAGCGGCCTTAAGCAAGGCACTGTTGGTTGCTAAATCGAGTTCATTTAAGCGGCTATCATCTAGGATTTGACGTTTCCTTAAGATAGGCAGCAATAGCTTGAGTGCATCCCAATCCTCTTGCGCGCTATATAGCTCTAGGGCGAGTTTGAGTACTGGCACTTTACTCTTACTTGTCGGTGATAGTTTATCCAGCTCTGCGCGGGCTAGGGTTAATTCCCCTTGCTTTAAGAGGTATCGGGTGCGGGTGGTTGCGACGGCGTTTGCGGCAAGGGGGTGCATAGCTGCACGATCAAGATACTGATTTCGCTCGGCTATTTTATTTTGATACTGAGCCGCACGAGCAGCTGCCAGTAAGTTAAGTGCGGGGAGTTCGCCGTTATCTGCTCCTTTTATCATGGCACGTTCCGCTGCTGGCCAATCTTCTTCAGCCAAAGCGAGTGCACCCATTAAGGTATGTTTTTTTGCTGAGCGGCGGCGCCAATGGTAAGGGATAAAACGACTGCGTAGCATCAGATTAATGGCGGTAATTACTAACCATTCTAGTACTTGGAACACAGCATAAAATACAATTAATGCTATGATCCCAAAGACTAAACTGGTCTCTATCTGATAGTCACCCGCCGCGATATACACATAACCTGTATTGCCAACCAGCCAAGGGCTGATACAGAGCCCTATTAGCACAATTCCTAATAAAATTAATATCTTGATCATAGTGGCGCATCCTCTGATGAAGTCAGCTCACCATAGCTTGTAAGCTGTAGTAGCAGAGGTTTTGCGGCAAAGGATTTCAGGGTAATAGGATCAAGTTCTAAGGTCGCTAACCTATCGATTTCGGCGATAGCTTCAATTGTCTTATGATCTTGAGTATCGAAGTGGGTTTGGATCCATTTTCGCGCCATCATTAGTGATTGGTGATAAGCGGCTCTGTCATAGCGATATAGTGCAAGTTGGGATTGCAGTAGTTTATGGCGAATATTTTCCACTAAATACCACTGTTGCTCCGGTGCGAGTAATGCAGGTGCATCGGCGGTTCTGTGGCGTATGGTAATAAAGTCTTGGGTTAACGCTTTCCACGTTTTGCCCAGATTGTTCTGCCAATCATTCAAATTGCCAGTAATAGTTGTATCTTCTGCGGCATCGGCTTCTGCATCGGCGCGATTAAGCGGCAATTTATCGAGTTGTTCAACAAGAGCGTCGAGTGCTAACACACTGCCATCAATATCCGTAGTTTTAATGCTGGCCGTGGCGGCGATGTCTTTTGCTAATGCCTTACGAATAGGCAGCAAAGCTGGATTGTTCATCGCTGCGATGGTTTCATCCGCTGACTTTAATAGATCGGTGGCGGTGCGGGGATCTTTCTCTAACCACAGTTTACGGCCCGCCATATTCACGAGATATTCGGCTTCTGAGGCCATCCAATGGGTTGGGCTGCGCTGGGCAAGTTTATTGATTCTGTCCTGCAGTTGATTTTGGTCTTCTGTAAGTCTTGTTAATTCTTGGTAAGTCTTAGCATCATTCAGTTGTTGCTGTTCAAGCTGGCCAATACGTTGGTTTGGCTGCAATAGCGCTTGTTGTAATTGATCCTGCAGGGCGATATTTTTCGCATCCTGAGCGAGTAGTTGCTGTTGTAGCTGCTGATACAGTACAAAACCGCCACCAAGGGTACAAACGGTTAAGCCGAGCGCTAATAAAACCCCAAAGCGAATCGCCCAGGAGCTTCTATTGGCGGCTAGTGTTGGGCTCGGCGCGGTTGACGGCGTGGCTTTAGCTGTTTGGGATTCTGTGGATGACGCTGATGTTGCGGACATGTCATCGGTCGTTTCCGGTGACGCTATAATAGAGGTGGCCTGTAATTCTGAGCTCTTTGCGTCGTGCTTGTTGTTATCCATTTAACAGTCCTTGAAAACATGCTACTGCCGAAATTCGAGTAAAATCGGGCTAAATAGCGCTTAGAGTTTAAGGGCGTTTAGCACGGCTTTGCTGTTGGCGGCATTGGCATTGGTGACTTGGGTTATACCAAAGGCGTGAGCTTGAGCTTCTACTCGGTTACTTGGGACTATGATATGACATGAGCGCAGCCATGCAAATAACTCTTTTGGCACTAAATTAATCAGGTTATCCAGCACTTCACCGCTGGTCACCACAATAGTATCTATCCCGAAGGCTTGCCATTGCAGAGCTAGCTGTTGTCCATCGAGTGGCGGGCAGGCTCGTTGATACACTTCCCAATAGCGCACAGTTGCGCCACGCTCAGCTAGTTGTTCGGCTAAGGTTTCACGGCCACCGACACCACGTATGATAGTAATCTGCTTACCTTTGATCTCTTGCAGCGGCGCGAGAGTGAGTAGACCTTCGGTCTGCTGACAATCATCTGGGGCTTCGAGGGCTGAAATACCGAGCTGATCTAATGCTTCCCAAGTTGCATGCCCAACGGCGAAGTATTGAACTTGGGGCCAACCTTTGATTCGAGAATTCGGGGTTGTTAAGGCATCATCGGCAAAAGTCACCGCATTGGCGCTGATGCAGATGATCATATCGGTGTGTGCCAAGGGATGCGGGGTATTCATTGCGATTGGAGGTGTTGCTTCGACACACAGCAGAGGGGTGACCCAATGGCTAATGCCTTGCTCATTCAAGGCATCGACCATGGACTGATTGCGCCCCTCGGGGCGCGTCAGTAAGACTTTCATTGACTTAGGCTTTAGCGTAAACGGCGTCGAGGATGCTTTTGGCGCCTTTGCTGAGCAGTTCTTCAGCAAGGGCAACACCGAGTTGCGTGGCTTCGGTCTTTGGACCTGTGATCACGCCTTCGATGATTTCACTGCCATCGGGGTTACCGACTAGGCCGCGCAGTGTCATCTCATCACCGTTAATTTCGGCAAAGGCACCAATTGGCACTTGGCAGCCGCCTTCGAGGCGAGTGTTCATCGCGCGCTCGGCGATCACGCGGTAGCGTGTTTCTAAATGTTCTAATGGTGCCAGTAGCGCTTTAACGCGTTCATCGTTAGTGCGACACTCGATACCCACAGCGCCTTGGCCGTTGGCGGGTAAGGATTCTTCGGCAGAAATAAAGCTGGCAATACGCTCAGACAATTTCAGGCGGATTAAGCCTGCTGCGGCCAGAATAATGGCATCATATTCGCCGTTATCGAGCTTAGCTAAACGCGTACCCACGTTACCGCGTAAATCTTTGATTATGAGGTCGGGGCGTGATGCGCGCAGTTGGCATTGACGTCGTAGGCTTGAGGTGCCCACAGTTGCACCTAATGGTAATTCACTGATCGATTTATATAAATTTGACACAAAGGCATCGCGGGGATCTTCACGCTCGCAAATCACCTCAAGACCTAAGCCTTCAGGGAAGTCGACGGGCACGTCTTTCATTGAGTGCACTGCGATATCGGCTTGGTCTTCTAGCATGGCCACTTCGAGTTCTTTAACAAATAGCCCCTTGCCACCCACTTTGGCTAGCGGCGTATCTAAAATCACGTCGCCCTTCGTGCTCATTGGCAGCAATTCCACCACAATACCTGGGTGAATGCGTTCTAATTCGGCTTTAACAAATTCAGCTTGCCACATGGCTAGCGGACTCTTGCGGGTTGCGATACGTATGCGGTTCTCAGACATGCCTAGTTTCCATCAAAGATCTTAGTTGCGCCAATGCTAACATTGGCTATTGCTTTATGTAAGGAAGCTATATCGATTCTTTGAAGTTGGCGGTATTCTAAATAGCCATAAAGTGTGACAGGCTTCACATTTAGTTGCTCGGGTTTGCAAAAGTGTTAACATGAGCACATTTCTCATAAGTATTTAAGCGTTGTGTTCTAGGATGGATCAGCAAGGCCTATTTCCTGATATTGCAGAAAGACTTAATAAGGTTCGCATCGCGCGGGCCTTAGCTTTGTTGTCGCCGTTACAAAAGCATTTATTCCACTTAATTCCCTTCCTGATCCACCAGAACAGCATTCAGTATCCTGGGTATCATGCTCCCGATACGCCCTGTGGTATTAAGGAGTATTCAGCTGGTGTGCTCGAGTCGCATGCCTGTGATGTTCTCAAGCTGCCATTGATGACCCAAGAGCCTGATGTGTGTACCTTTGAAGGCGTTTATGCCATGGGAAGTACAGCCAGCTGTGGCCAAAATACCAAGAGTGATGTCGATGTTTGGTTGGTCTATAGTGTCGATTTATGCGATAGGGATTTAGCCTTAATTCGCACTAAAACCAGTCGATTAACTGCGTGGTTTGCCGAGTATCAGTTTGAGGTGAACTTTTACTTAGTTCATTCGCAGCAGTTTAGTGGCGGTAAGGGGCGTAATGGGTGTCAATCTTCCATGGCCCACGAGCACAGTGGTAGCGCGCAGCATTGGCTGTTGCTGGAGGAGTTTTATCGTAGTCAAATTCGCTTAGCGGGTAAAACCGTTGCTTGGTGGCCTAATGCTAACTTAAACCCGAACCTCTTGTATCTTGGTGATGTGCATGAATTACCCGCAAGCGAGTATTTTGGCGCCTCGTTATGGCAACTCTATAAAGGCCTAAATAAACCACACAAAGCCTTGATCAAAGTATTGTTACTCGAGGCGTATGCCAGTGAATATCCCCATTCTCAATTGCTCTGCGATCGTCTATGGCAAAAAACGCTCGAGGGGGATTTTTCAACCGCTAATGATGCTTATTACTCAATCTATGAAGTGATTGAAGCCTACCTGTTGCAGCAAAATGATACCCGCCGTCTCGAGATTGCGCGCCGCTGCTTTTATTTAAAATGCGGGGTTTTTTTAAGTCGGTCAGATCAGGGTAAAGACTGGCGTTACGCCAAATTACAAAAGCTAGTCCAGGATTGGCAATGGCCCGACAGTTTGATCCGCACCTTAGACGACTGTGAGCATTGGCATAGCGGTCAACTCAATTGGTTTAACGATCAATTGAATGAGTTACTATTGGCGAGCTATCAAACCCTATTACGATTTGCATCTACCCACGAGCTGAACGAGGGGTTGCGTGTCGAAGAGCTGGGTATGCTCACCCGCAAATTGCACACCTATTTTAGTCAAGATGAAGATCAAATCTCTAAGCTGAACTTACTCTGGAGTCGTTCCGTTGCCGAATCGGATCTTACTATGGTATCAAGCAGCCGTGAGAACCAATATTATCTTTATAGACAAGAACCAAAGCCCCAAAACTTGTTGGGTGAATCTGCCATATGCAAAGGTAAAACACCTTCGGCGTTAATGATTTGGGCCTGCTTAAATGGAGTTTCTACTCCAAACACTACATGGTATGAGTTCGGACGGAGCAAGGTGCAGTCTAAACGGCTCACCGAGGCATCTAAGCGACTATTGAATTTTATCGACCACGATTGGCGAGTGTCCAAACTGGACCTATGTCAGCCTTGGCATTTCAGAAAACTGATCTTCGTGCTCAACTTAGACAGTGATCCCACCACCGAATGGCGTGGGCAGGAGATGATGGTCGATATGATGAACGCTAACGTATTTTCCCTTGGGCGTAAGAAGGAGAATATGCTCGGCGCCTTAGATGCGATATGCCTGAATAGTTGGGGTGAGTGGCAATGTCATCGCTTTGAAGGTGAAACCGCGGTATTACAAGCCTTAGCCTTTGTAACGCCGGGGTTAAGGCGTGCAACTTTGCCCGTAGATATGGATGTGATCAGTTGCTCGCAAAAGTTGCGGCCCCAACTTAAATTAGCGGTAAAAAACCTGCTCATGCAAACAATGCGTTTATGCCAGCAGGCGCAGCAATCCAGCACTTTAGTGCAGCCGCTGCAGATAAGTCATACCCGCTATGGCATTTTCTTCAATCCACTGGGGATGGCGTATCAAGATTTAAGCGATGCTAAATCTTTCTATCAACAGCTGTCCCGCAGTCACTTAGTGCAACTACCACGGCCAGAACTGGGGGATGATCCTTTTTCGAGTATGCCTAAAGTGGTGCAGAACTATGCGGCGAAAGGGGCGATTCAATATTTTCTACGCCAACGGGTCGATAACTTGGATGTATTTATTCTCGATGAGGAAAATCAATTGAGCCACTATGTACAGGCGGGATCGAACATGGCCGAGTTAGTGAATAAAGTCAGCCATCATTATGTGTTTGGTGAACATTATGCTTCCCGGGCGCGATTTAATATTCCGCAGTTTTTCCATCTGGTGCGAGTGGCGGGCGAGTTAACTGTCACCCCCTTTGGGATTGACAATGCGGATCAAGATGCTGAGTTCTAATAGTATTTTTTGCGAATCACTGTTCTTGAAAACCAGATATTGACATAAATAGGGGAGCCCTAGCTCCCCTATTTATTTTGCGCTGCAAGGGGATTAAAAGCTAAGCTTAATACCGCCTTGACGCTGGATAGACTCTTGCACAAATGGCATAAATTCACCACCATTGCGCCCATCTAGCCATTTCCCATCGACAAAACCGAAATGATATCCACCAAAACGAGTGGCTACCCAGATCTCATGCAAAGGTTCTTGTTTATTGATCACAATCTTAGAGCCATCCACAAATTCTAATTGCAGTACGTTACCGCTGGCATCGATGTCGACGTCGGCATCTTGCTCATCAATCGCAGTCTCGATGGCATTCTCTATGGCTTGGAACATGTCATCGGCGAGCTGGTGAAATTCTGTATCTGTCATGGCCATGCATTTCTGTCCTTTGCTTTCGTCAAGATGGGTGCGATTATAAGGCCATTAGTCACCAGATGCACAGATGTTGAGAAAAATGAGACTGTTTTTATTGCTAATGCTTGGTAGCCTATTCATTACGGCATGCGGCCAAAAGGGGCCATTATATAAATCACCTTCCGTTGAGGCGAGCCAAGCGACAAAAGCTGAAGCGCCTAAAACTGTGCCTGAGGCCGAAAAGATTAACACTGAAATTAAAGCCATCGAAGTAGAAAAAAGACAATAATTACCATTAATTAGAATAATCAACACGATAACAAAGCGCAGTAAGGAACCGGACATTGGATCACTTTCTCTACCACAATAATACCCTGCATGCTGAAGGCTGTAGAGTGAACGATTTAGCCCAGACTTATGGCACGCCACTGTATATCTATTCCCGTGCAACGCTCGAACGCCATTGGCATGCCTTCGACAATGCCGTTGCAGATCATCCACATTTGATTTGTTATGCGGTTAAAGCCAACTCGAATTTAGCCGTGCTGAACGTCTTGGCTCGTTTAGGTAGTGGTTTTGATATTGTTTCGGGCGGTGAACTAGCGCGGGTGATTGAAGCGGGTGGCTCCCCCGATAAAGTGGTGTTCTCGGGTGTGGGTAAAACCGTCGCCGAAATGGAACAGGCGCTCAACCTAGGGATTTACTGCTTTAACGTTGAGTCGAGTGCCGAGCTTGAGCTTTTAAACCAGGTTGCTGGTCGTTTAGGCAAAGTGGCGCCAGTGTCCCTGCGAGTCAATCCCGATGTGGATGCGGGAACCCATCCCTATATTTCGACCGGCCTTAAAGAAAATAAATTCGGTATTGCGATGGACGAGGCTGAAACCGTATTCGCCCGTGCCCATGCCCTGCCACATTTACAGGTAAAGGGGGTCGATTGTCATATCGGCTCGCAACTGACTGAAATTCAACCTTTCCTCGATGCAATGGATCGGATGTTGGCACTGATCGATCGTTTAGCCGAGCAAGGCATAGTGATTGAGCATTTCGATGTGGGTGGTGGTTTGGGTGTCACCTATGATGCTGAAACACCACCGCATCCCGATGTGTATGCCGCCGCGCTACTGGAGCGTTTAGGTGACCGCAAGCTCAAGCTAATCTTCGAACCGGGTCGCGCCATTGCGGCTAACGCGGGGATTTTTGTCACAGAGGTGCTTTATCTTAAAGAGAACAGCGACAAGCGTTTTGCGATTGTCGATGGCGCGATGAACGACTTAATCCGCCCAGCACTCTACAGCGCATGGCAAAATATTATTCCCGTTAATCCAAGGAATGAGCAAACCTATGCCTTTGATATTGTTGGCCCGGTGTGTGAGACTGGTGACTTCCTCGGCAAAGACCGCCAGCTAGCGGTAGCGGCGGGGGATTTACTGGCGGTACGCTCGAGTGGTGCCTACGGTTTTGCTATGGCCTCCAACTACAATACCCGTCCACGGGCCGCGGAAGTGATGGTCGATGGCGATAAGGCTTATCTAGTGCGCGAGCGAGAAAAACTGCCTCAACTCTGGCAAGGTGAGCAACTCCTGCCGTAAACTAGAAAATTATATTGATTCAGGCGCTTGGTTTCATATTTAATGAGCGGCGTCTAGGCTTAAAGGATAAGTATCTTGATCCAATTCACTAAGATGCACGGACTGGGCAACGATTTTATGGTGGTCGATGGGATCACGCAGAACGTGTTCTTTTCGCCTGAGCAGATCCGCCGTTTAGCCGACCGTAACTTCGGTATCGGTTTTGACCAGTTGCTCTTGGTCGAACCGCCCTATGATCCCGATTTAGATTTTCACTATCGCATCTTCAATGCCGATGGCGGGGAAGTCGAGAATTGCGGTAATGGCGCCCGTTGCTTCGCCCGTTTTGTTCGTAATAAGGGGCTGACGAACAAGAATAAAATTCGTGTTAGCACCTCATCGGGTAAAATGACACTGCGTTTGGAGCGTGATGGCACTGTGACCGTCAATATGGGCGTGCCTATTCTCGAACCCAGCCAAATTCCCTTTAAAGCCAAGAAGGCTGAGAAAACCTACCTGCTGCAAACTCCCCAACAAACCTTTTTTATGTGGTGCGGCCTCCATGGGTAATCCCCACTGTGTGCTCGATGTGGAAGATGTTGCCAATGCTAACGTTGCCGAAATAGGTGCTCTGCTAACCAAGCATGAACGTTTTCCCCGTGGGGTGAATGTCGGGTTTATGCAAGTAGTAAACTCGGGCCATATCAAACTGCGGGTGTATGAGCGCGGCGCGGCCGAAACCTTAGCCTGTGGTACGGGAGCCTGTGCCGCAGTGGTTGTCGGGCAGGTTCAAGGGAAACTGGATCCACAAGTGCGGGTGGATTTACCCGGTGGTACCTTAATCATCAATTGGGAAGGCGAGGGCAAACCCCTGTGGATGACTGGACCCGCGCAACATGTTTACGATGGACAAATTCAGTTATGACAGAGCCCCTTATGCCACAGACAGATGCACCTTTCGATGAGCTAATCATCCGCGAGTATCTGCTCGATAATCCAGACTTTTTTAATCGTTATCCCGAGCTGTTGTTAGCGATGCGTTTACCCCATCTGGAACGTGGCGCGATTTCTCTGGTTGAGAGGCGGCAGGAGTTGTTGCGCCAGCGAGTGAGCCAGCTCGAGGAAGAAATTACTAGCCTGTTGGCTATGGCGGCGCGTAACGAGAAAATTTATCTGTTCAACACCGAGCTTTCTTTTAAGTTACTCAATTGTGCCGATCTAGTGTCGCTTAAAGAGGTTTTAGCCGACAGTTTGAAGGACCAGTTTCATTTTACCCATGTGCGTCTTATTAGTGTGCTCGATGTTGACCTTGATATGAAAGCGATTTGGGAGCAACGCTTGCGTAAAGGTCACTATTTTGGCCGCGTGACACAACAGGAGGCTAAACGCTTATTTGGCGCCGAAGTGGGGTCCGTTGCCTTAGTCAAGCTAGCCGAGGTTCCCGTTATCTTTGCCATCGCCAGCCAAGATGCGACCCATTTTCACCCCGACATGGATAACATGCTGTTGGAACAGTTACGGCGCTTGCTGGCGTATATGTTAGCTAAGCTTTGATTGTTACCGAGATAATGCTTATTCCCTGCCTATAAGGAGCCGATATGAGTGTACAAGCGAACGATATGTCGGCTCCCAAGGTGTCGGATCTCAGTGCGAAATACCTGCAATCCTTTGAACGTTACTTACATTCGGAGCGGCAGTTATCAGATCATACCGTGCGCAATTATCTCTACGAGTTACACCGCACCAATGGATTACTGCCGGATGGTATTGATCTGCTCAATGTGGCGCGTGAGCACTGGCAACAAGTGCTCGCCAAATTGCACCGTAAGGGTTTAAGCCCGCGCTCCCTGTCATTATGTTTGTCTGCGATTAAGCAATGGGGGGAGTTTCTGCTGCGCGAAGGTGTGATAGCGCTTAATCCTGCCAAAGGCTTAAGTGCACCTAAACAGGCTAAACCGCTGCCGAAGAATATCGATGTCGACTCCCTAACCCATTTACTGGAAATTGAAGGTACAGATCCCTTGAGTCTGCGGGATAAAGCCATAATGGAGTTATTTTATTCCAGTGGCTTACGTTTGGCCGAGCTAGCGGCACTCGATTTAACCAGTGTGCATTATGAACTAAGGGAAGTGCGGGTATTAGGTAAAGGCAATAAAGAGCGAATTGTGCCAGTAGGCAGTTACGCCATCAAGGCGTTGGAGGCTTGGCTCAACTGTCGAAGGCAAATCCCCTGTGAAGATAACGCCTTGTTTGTGACTGAAAAAGGCCGGCGTTTATCCCACCGTAGCATTCAGGCTCGGATGACAAAATGGGGCCAAGAGCAGGCACTGTCGGTGCGAGTGCATCCCCATAAACTACGCCATTCCTTTGCCACTCACATGTTAGAAGCGAGTGCCGATTTGCGGGCAGTTCAGGAATTATTGGGGCATGCTAACCTTGCGACCACGCAAATTTATACCAGTTTAGATTTCCAACACTTAGCTAAGGTGTATGATAGCGCCCATCCTAGAGCGAAAAAACAACAGGATAAATAATGCGTTGTTACCTTAGACCCCAAAATATCCACGCGATCAGTTTCGATCTCGACGATACCCTGTACAACAACCAACCCTATATTCTGAATGCAGAAGCCGAGTTAACTCAGTTTTTACATCAATCCTTTCCACTCACGGCTGCATGGCAGCCCCAGGATTGGCGACGGCTAAAACTGTTACTTTTGCAGCAAATGCCCGAATTAGCCCATGATACGACGGCGGCAAGGGTGGCGACGTTACGCCAAGGGTTACTGCAACTTGGTTATAGTGAGAGTGAGGCCGAGCGCGGTGCTGCAGAAGGGCTAGCGTGTTTTTACTTTCATCGTAGCCATTTTCAAGTATCAAGCGAAGTACTCTCACTACTTAGGCGCTTATCGCAACGTTTTAGATTGGTCGGTATTACGAATGGCAATGTGGATGCTGGGCGTATTGGTCTCGGCGATACGTTAGAGTTTGTCCTGCACCCTGGAAACGGTGTGCGTATGAAACCTGCTAAGGATATGTTTGATCTCGCCTGTACTCGCCTAGACATCTATCCTGAACAACTGTTGCACGTTGGCGATAGTCTAAATGCCGATGTGCGGGGCGCGCGTTTGGCTGGCTGTCAGTCGGTGTGGCTGAACCCCAGTTTTGGCCAAGTTGAGTCATTGCCGATAGCGGCGCTTTTACCCCATATGGAGATTGCAGCCCTAGGTTCACTCAGCGATATTTTGTGATCCTGAACGACGGATTTGTTTGCCAGCGTTTTGGGTTTAGCATCATGCTGTTATCACTCTAAGGATGATAAAGATCATCGTTTATCGCTCGGATTTGCAGTAGAGTCTTAGTTAGTATGTCTATGACTCTCAACTGTTTATCAAGGAGCTTGCTATGGCGCGCTTAAGTTTATTTGCTCTACTCTCACTCCTGTTTATCGCGCCAGCTTCGGCCCATGAGATCCATTCTGGTGGTGGCTTTATGTCGGGCTTTAACCACCCGGTGTTAGGGTTTGACCATCTGCTCGCCATGTTAAGTGTGGGGATGCTCAGCACCCAACTCGGTGGTCGTGCTATCTGGACGGTTCCGTTAGCGTTTGTCGCCTTTATGTTGGTGGGTGGGATCTTAGGGTTGTACGCTATTCCCGTGCCCTTTGTCGAAATCGGCATCGCCCTATCTGTATTGTTACTCGGGCTTGCCATCGCCTTTGACCGCCAGCTTCCTCTGCTATTTGCCATGGTATTTGTTGGGGTGTTTGCCATATTCCATGGCCATGCCCACGGTGCAGAAATGCCGGAATTAGCGAGCCCTGTACTATACGCATTGGGATTTTTATGCGGGACAGCGGTCATCCATTTAGGCGGGGTTATGATTGGCCTTGGGATGCAGCGCCTAACGGGGCAGCGCAAGCTAATGCGTATTTCTGGTGTGGCAATCGCCACCGTGGGCGGTTATTTGTTAGCTGGATTTTAATTTGTGTCAGTAAAAGGTTAGCGCGCCTTGAGCTGTTTATTGCAGTAACGGGCGCGGCGCAGTAATTGACTCACTTGTCGACGGCTTGCATGCATGTCGGCATCCCCCAATCGAAAATAAGTGCCTGTGTAGGCATTATCACCAATAAAGATAGGCTTTAAGTGTTCTGGTGCGAGTGGGACACGGATCCTGATCAGCTTTTTATTCATTATTTGAATTAGTTGCACATCTGAAATGGCGAGAATATTGTGACTAATCTGGATCGGATCGTCGAGTATCTCCCAAAACTCTTGCAGTACAGGTAGGGGATTGGGAATGCCTTCGATAGTGAAATGCCCGCGCATTTCCCGTACTCCGAGAATGATCTCACCGCCTAAGGTATTGGCAAAGGAGCTGTAGGTTGCCCAAATATCCTCGGGTAATTGGCCTTGACCATCGCGGCCGCCAGCGAGCTTAAATTCCACCTGGGCCGATTCATGTAGATCGGTAATATCATCGAGCGCAAAGGATTGAAATGTCATGGCTGCATATCCGTCAGTGACACATGACTTTTTGTAGCATGCAAAAGCCACAAAGGCCAGACTTGGCCTTTGCTTTAGCGTCTATGACAAGATAAGCACTTAGCCCTAGGCGAGATTGAGCGCTTTAGGGAAGAGGATGTTGTTCTCTAAATGGATATGTCTATGCAGGTCTGCTTCAAATTCCACTAGGGTGGCATAACAGACGCGCCATGTGGTGCAGGCATATTCTGGCGGGGTAAAATCATTCGTTAATTCATGCAGTTTTTGCAGGATCTGTCCCGCTTCTTCATGCTCATGCTGCATAGCGTTAATCGGATTGCCTATATGGCCAAAACAGCTTTCAAGCTGCTCACCTTGAGTGAGTGCGCGGATCGCCGGGAATAGGATTTTTTCTTCCTTCATTAGGTGGGGCATTAGCTCTTCGATTAAGGCTCTAACCCAACCGGCAAAGGGAATGATTTCGGCATAGTGCTCACCATGTGCACGCACCATTTTTTCAGAATACTCAATCAGTAATGGAGCTTTTGCCCGTACATATTGGTGGTGGGTGGTTTCGATATAATCAATCAGTTGCCCTAGGGGTAATTGATTCAACTCATCTTCTCTGCTACCCACGAGTGCAGCCTCTTCTAGCGCAGCTATGACCTTAATAGGATCGACCTCGGCTCGCTCGCAGGCAACGGATAGTGGTTTGCCACCACCACAACAAAAATCAATTCCAAATTGGCTAAAAATATGGGCACGGCGAAAATCCTCGGCCACGAGTTCTCCCACTTTCCTATCTAACCACTGTGGTAATACCGATGATTCTTCCTGCAAGTTTAGCTCTGATGACAGATGGGCAGACGACATAACAACACTCCAAAGCAGACAATAAATTTACAAACATATTATTTGCATCTTTAAATTGAGGCAATAAATCCCGACTAAAACAGTCGGGATTTGCAAAGGAAGTCACAGTTCATTGGGTGAAATATCCCTAAGGGAGTAGGGCGGATGGGAATGATCAATGCTGTGAAAAACCGTAGCAGTGTAAGGCTTAAGATGCTGCCATTATGGTGCGCGATTAGATACCCCTATCAATAGGGGGAATAGTTTAGTGTTTTCTTTTTGGAGGTTTTTCGTATGCCTTCATGTTCAAGACGCTACATAGAAAGTAAACAAAGGCTAGAAGCCAAGCTATTTAAGCCGTTTCTTTCCTATGTTGGGCATTCGTTCACCATCAAGCATCACATTAACGCGCCCAAGCGTTTTACCTTAGAACTGCATGAAGATTATGGCGCTGCTTTGGTTTGATATTGAAAGTGCTAAGCGCTTCCCTGTGTCTCTGCAACGGGATGGTTGGCAGCAAGTTCAAGTGATGTCCGCATCTACCCCCGAATAGGCATGTAACCAAGGCTGCTATGGCGAGTTTTTCTCATGCACTTTAAGGCGATGACTTTTGTTGGTGTTTAACTCGGTGTGTAACTAAAAGCAAAAAGGCCAGTCGATATGACTGGCCTTCTCTTTAAATACAATATGTTACTGATTCAATATCAGTTCATGCCGTATTTTTTCAATTTTTTACGCAGGGTACCACGGTTGATACCTAGCATGTTTGCTGCGCGGGTTTGGTTGCCGCGAGTGTGTTGCATGATGATGTCTAGCAGAGGCGCTTCAACTTCACTTAGCACCATTTCATACACTTCTTGTGCTTCCTGACCGTCCAACTGTGCGAAGAAGTTAGTTACGGCACGCTTTACGGCGTCACGTAATAACTGGGGCTTGATAGTGCCGTTTGCGGTTTCGATTTTGCCAACGGTAAGCTGGTGAACTTCTGTGTTAGTTGTCTGATCAAACATTCTATTCTGCTCTTTATTAATTCTGTACTAATTCATCAAAATAACATTCCACGAGGGAATACTGTTCTGCAGCGGTTTCCAGCAAATTAAAGTCAGCCCTAAATTGGCGCTGAGCTTCTTGGTCTAGGTACCATCCCATATGTTTTCTGGCGAAACGGATACCCTTATATTCACCATATAAATCATACAATTTGGTGAGATGTTCCAGCATGACTTCACGCTGCTGGGCAATCTCAATGGGCGCTAGCTTATTACCCGTGTCCAAGTAGTGCTGGATTTCTCTGAAAATCCAAGGTCGTCCTTGAGCACCCCGTCCTATCATCAGAGCATCGGCACCGGTATAGTCCAGCACGAAGCGGGCCTTTTCCGGACTGTCGATATCCCCATTGGCGACAACAGGAATCGAGACATTCTGTTTGATTGCTTTAATTGTGTCGTACTCGGCAAAGCCTCGGTACATACATTGTCTCGTGCGGCCGTGAACGGCGAGCGAGGCGATGCCACAATCCTCGGCAATCTGGGCGATTTGAACACCATTCCTGTGTTCTGGCTCCCAGCCAGTGCGAATCTTTAACGTGACAGGCACGTTCACTGCGGCGACCACGGCTTGTAAAATCTCTTTTACCAGCGGCGGGTTTTGCATCAGTGCTGAGCCAGCCAGCTTTTTATTCACTTTTTTTGCCGGGCATCCCATGTTGATGTCAATGATATGGGCACCTTGTTCAACGTTGAACTGGGCGGCCTGTGCCATTAACTCTGGATCTGCCCCTGCTATTTGCACTGAGCGTATTCCTTCCTCGCCAGAATGCGTCATGCGCTGGCGGCTTTTGTCGGTATCCCAAACCTCTGGGTTGGACGAAAGCATCTCTGACACCGCTAGGGCTGCGCCAAATCGAAGACAGAGATTACGGAAGGCTTGATCGGTGACACCTGCCATTGGTGCCACGATCAGCTGATTCTTCAGTTGATAGGGTCCAATCTGCATTTACCGTTTCACCTTAGCTCTTCAAAGGGGCGCTATAGTAGCCCTTTTTGTTGGCCGTGAAAAGGTCAATAAATGACCTAGGCGCAATTTTTTTTCTTGACTTTTAAGTGTTGAGAAGTCATCGACAAAAATTGGCCTAAGCCAGCAGTGGCGCATGTTACGCCACCCTTTAGCGTTATTTACGCTTGCCTGTCAAGCGGCTCCAATCTTCTTTGTGAGCCGCTTCGTCCATATCGAACCATTGGCTGTAGAAGTCAGATATTTCTTGTGCTTGCTCTTTGAGTAGGCCAGAAAGGGCTAATTTGCCGCCAGTTTTCACCCGTTCGGCAATGAGTGGTGCGAGTTCGCGCAGTGGGCCAGCAAGAATATTGGCGACCAGTACGTCGGCCTTGAGATTGGCGGGTTGATCTTCGGGCAAATATAAGTCGAGTTTGTCGGCGACACTGTTGCGTTCTGCATTGGCTCGTGAGGCATCGATGGCTTGATAGTCGATATCGATACCCGTGACTTTTTTCGCGCCCAACTTCAGTGCGGCCACGGCTAAGATGCCCGAGCCACAACCAAAATCGATCACTTCTTCGTTGCTAAGATCTAGGCTATCTAGCCACTCTAAACACAGTGCCGTTGTCGGGTGAGTGCCAGTGCCGAAGGCAAGACCCGGATCTAAGATCACGTTGACTGCGGTTGGATCTGGGATTTCGCGCCAGCTTGGGCAGATCCATAGACGCTCGCCAAATTGGATGGGGTGGAAGTTATCCATCCATTCGCGTACCCAGTCTTTATCTTCGATTTGTTCAATCTTATGGCTGAAATTTTCGCCTAAAAATGGCAAGGTTTTCAGCATTTCTATGGTGGGGGTTAGGTCAGTTTCGGCATCGAATAATGCCACGACTACGGTATCGCGCCACAGTGGAGTTTCGCCCAGTTTAGGTTCAAAAATGGGGGTGTCTTTACCATCTTCAAGGGTGATAGAGACTGAACCTTCTTCCATAAGCAGGTCGCTGATGGTTTCAGCATCGTCGCTATTGGTGTTTATACGAAGTTGGATCCAAGGCATGGGAGTATCCTGTGGCTAAGGGTTAACAATAATCGCGGTATTGTATACCCAAACCACCTCAAGATGCAGGATTCAGCGGGAATTTAACGCACTTTAGGCAAGGCGGTTATTTGCAGACCTAGCGGGCTAAGTTAAAAATAACCAACGCAGTATAAAGTGCGTTAAAACCCGCCGGGACGGAGCGCCTAGGGCACTCCACTTCCGTGTTGCATCAATTCAAAAGGTAGCCGACATTCTTTCATTGATGCGCCTTGAGTTGAAGCACCCTAGACGCTCTGAAACTCGAATCTTGAGGTAGCTTGGGTATATACCCAAACTATCTGAAAATGCAGGACTGTGCGGGAATTTAACCCGCGTTATGCTGGCTCTCGCATCGATTTATTCATGGCATTGCTATCATGCGCGTGGGGATCTATTCCGCCTTGTCATAGTGTTAGCTTGCTTAATACATTATGGTTAAAAAGCGAATTGTCAGTTTTATTTTTAATCTTAACACTATGAAATATATTGGTTAATTGGTTTTACCTTTGTTTTGTTATACTGGTTTTTTTGTGATCATCTTCTAAGAGTTCCACTCTGCTTAGTGAGTTAGCTCACGCTTTAAATCTGTGACACTGAACGGTGATTTTGGTTACTGCTATGGTGTAGCTTGCCAAGAGGTGCCAACGATAAACCACAAAGGTAGATGCAAGATGACAAGCGTAACGCGCGTTCACACTAGGGTGAGCACAACCTCGCTAGGCCACCCTT
Organism: Shewanella sp. HN-41; assembly: GCF_000217915.1. Taxonomy (GTDB): domain Bacteria; phylum Pseudomonadota; class Gammaproteobacteria; order Enterobacterales; family Shewanellaceae; genus Shewanella. The sequence continues at coordinate 19,447 of NZ_AFOZ01000008.1, forward strand.
GGTCGGCTAAGGCGGATAGACTGCAGAGTGCAACGGGTATTTTACTCGGTTGTTTCCTATTACTGCATATGCATTTTGAGTCGAGCATTCTGCTGGGTAAAGAGGCTTTTTATCGTGTGGTGCAGTTGCTTGAAGGTGGCATGTTCAGCAGCTCTGGACACGGTTTCCCGATAGTCACTAAAGTGTTTTCAGTGTTTATGTTATTGGTGGTGATAGTGCATGCCGCCGTGGCACTAAGGCGTTTTCCCGCCCAGCTCGGGCAATGGCGGGCGCTGCGCTCACATCTTGGGGGGATTAAGCATAAAGATACCCATGCATGGTTTTGGCAACTTATCACTGGCTTTATTCTATTTTTCCTCGTGCCAGTACATCTCTTTACCATGATTTTGAATCCCGAAATTGGTCCACATTTATCGGCCGAACGGGTTTATCACGATAACGCTTGGTTGCTATACGCGTTATTGCTGCCTGCTGTGGTGATACACGCCATGATTGGTTTGTACCGCGTGGCGGTAAAGTGGGGCTTGACCCTAAACCGCTCTGGTCTACGTAAGCTCGCTAAGGTGTTGATCATTTACTTACTCTGCCTCGGAGCCGCTAGCCTTGTTTCTTATATATTTATTGGTAGCGAGCTGAGTATTCCAGTACAACCCTTTGTACCTCACTAATTGCAACCCGAAACTGCTGCGTCTGGGGTGAGTTGTTCAACTAACCGCAGCAGGATTTTGTTTCGCTGCTAATATTTAAGCATTCGATTAATTATTCGTCTCCTATTTGATCTAACTCAGTTTTTTGGGTGGATTTGTGAGCGATATTAATTTTTAGTAGCGGGACTTATGAGATTGGCTCGATAAGGTCAACGGCGCGAGGCAAGAGCGATGGCGATTAAACTAAATATAAAAAAATGGAGTGCGTGGCTGGATTTAAGCCAGAGTTTATCGGGGGTCATTCTCGCGGTGTTTTTATGGACGCATTTAGTGCTTGTGTCATCGATTTTATTGGGAAGTGATGCCATGAGTTGGGTGGCACGCACTATGGAGCTGAGTTTTCTTTCCGCTGATGGCCATGGTTATCCTTGGGTCGTGACTTGTATTGCCATAGGCATTGCGGCTTTGGCACTAGTACATGTGCTGGTGGCACTACAGAAACTGCCGATGAGTTTGCGTCAGCAAAGGGCCCTGCAGCAACAAATGCAAGTGATCAACCATGGCGATACACGTCTATGGCGCTGGCAAGCTATCACTGGGGTGGCGATTTTATTGCTACTGCCTGTGCATTTATGGCTCATCGGTTCCGCCCCCGAAACTATAGGCCCACAGGGTAGCGCCGATCGTATTTGGAACCAGGGCGTGTGGATGGTGTATCTGCCGCTATTACTCACTGTGGAGTTACATGCGGCCATTGGCATTTACCGTGTGGCGCTTAAGTGGGGGGCGGCGCGGGATCTTAATAGCCGTAGCCGACTGAGAAAAATTAAGACCATAGTCAGCGTACTATTTATCATTGTGGGGATAGCTTCACTGTTGGCATTTTTACCCCATGCAAGTTAAAAACCAATTAATAACAATACGTTGTGGCAAGCATGATATGAGAATAAACCCGACAATAACAGCAGATCCCATCAAGGAGCAGGCGTGAAACTGATTTATACCGATTCATTAGTGGTTGGTGCGGGGCTGGCAGGCTTAAGGGTGGCGATTGCCTCCAAAGAGCGTGGGCTCGATACCTTAGTTTTATCGCTTATTCCGGCCAAACGCTCACATTCGGCTGCCGCTCAAGGGGGAATGCAGGCGAGCTTAGGTAATGCCGTTAAGGGGATGGGTGACGATGAAGACGTGCATTTTCAAGACACAGTGAAAGGCTCCGACTGGGGCTGCGATCAAGAGGTCGCGCGGATGTTTGCCCACTGCGCACCTAAGGCCGTGCGTGAGTTGGCCAATTGGGGCGTGCCTTGGTCAAGGGTGACGGCTGGCCCAAGGGAAGTGATAGTCAACGCGCAAAAGGTGACTCTCCATGAGGCGCAAGAAGCGCACGGGCTAATCAATGCCCGTGATTTTGGTGGCACTAAAAAGTGGCGTACTTGTTACACCGCCGACGGTACTGGGCACTCACTGCTTTATGCAATGGATAACAAAGCGATTTCCATGGATATCCCAGTGCATGAGCGCGTCGAAGCCCTGGCGATTATTCACGATGGCAAACGTTGTCATGGGGTTATCGCCCGTTGTCTTATTAGCGGTGAGCTACGTGCCTATGTGGCTAAGTCTACAACGATTGCCACGGGCGGCTATGGCCGTATTTACGAGGTTTCGACCAATGCGATTATCTGTGAAGGTATAGGTCAAGCCCTAGCGCTAGAAACGGGCGTCGCAACCTTAGGTAATATGGAAGCCGTGCAATTCCATCCAACGGCGATAGTGCCCGTGGGGATTTTAACCACCGAAGGCTGCCGTGGTGACGGTGGTTTACTGCGAGATAAAGATGGCTATCGTTTTATGCCGGACTATGAACCTGAAAAGAAAGAGCTAGCGTCGCGGGATGTGGTATCACGCCGTATGACTGAACATATACGTAAAGGTAAGGGCGTCGATAGCCCCTATGGGCCACATCTGTGGCTGGATATTACCTTGCTGGGCCGTAAGCATATTGAAACTAACTTAAGGGAAGTACAGGAAATTTGTGAAAATTTCCTCGGGATCGATCCCGCTAAAGACTGGATCCCTGTGCGCCCAACCCAGCATTACTCCATGGGCGGTATTCGCACTAATGCCACGGGTGAAAGTCCACAGCTTAAAGGCTTGTTCAGCGTAGGCGAGGCTGCCTGCTGGGATATGCATGGCTTTAATCGTCTAGGTGGTAATTCGTTGGCCGAAACTGTGGTTGGCGGCATGATTATCGGTAAGTATGTCGCCGATTTTTGTGAGAACAATAGCCTCGAGATCAATACGCAACTTGCCGAGCAATTTATGCAGCAAGTTCAAGGTGAAATCGACACTTTGGTCGAAGGCAATGGGGTGGAGAATCCCTTCGAACTCAAGCGTGAAATGCAGCGCATTATGATGGACTATGTGGGTATTTTCCGTAATGGCCCAGAGCTTGATAAGGCTGTGGCCGAGCTTAAAGTGTTGTTGGAGCGTTCGCGCAAACTTGGGCTCAAATGTAAAAAACGCCATGCCAATCCCGAATTAGTCGAAGCCCTGCGGGTCAAGCGTATGCTCAAAGTCGCGTTAACCGTAGCCTGTGGCGCAGCGGCGCGTACCGAGAGCCGCGGCGCCCATGCCCGTGAGGATTATCCGCAGCGAAATGACCGCGATTGGTTAAATCGCACCCTAGCGAGTTGGCCCGATGCCGATGCCCTCGAACCCGTGCTGAATTACGAAGCGCTGGATGTGATGAAAATGGAACTACCGCCGGGTTACCGCGGTTATGGTATCAACAACGCCATAGTGCATCCCGATACCGAAAAGCGTGAACAGCAAATTGCTGACATTTTAGCCGAGCTAGGTGAGGATGCGGATCGCTATCAGCGGCAACAGGCTCTCATGCCATTCGAGTTGCCACCGAGCCTGCAACCTAAGAACGAACGGTTAAGTGATACTTTAAAAAGCCCATCAGCCAATGCGTTAGGAGAAAAATCATAATGAGCCAAGGTCGCACGCTCACCTTTAATATCTTTCGTTATGATCCGCAGGAGCCAAACGATAAACCTAAAATGGTGCGTTATCAGTTAACTGAAACCCCTGGGATGACGGTATTTATCGCCCTGAATAAACTCAGGGAGGAGCAAGATACTTCCCTACAGTTTGATTTTGTTTGCCGCGCCGGTATTTGCGGTAGTTGCGCTATGGTGATCAACGGTTTCCCCACCTTAGCTTGTCGTACCTTAACCGCCAAATATCCTAAGGGTGAAATTACCCTAATGCCGCTGCCAGGTTTTGAGTTGATTGGCGATTTATCGGTTAACACGGGTAAGTTTATGCGTGAGCTTGCCGAACGCTTAAAGCTGTGGCTGCACCCAAAATCTAATGATATCAATGTGCATCGCCTTGAAGATCCAATGGAGCCTGAGGAGGCTGCACGTTTATATGAATTAGAGCGCTGTGTCGAATGTGGCGTGTGCGTTTCGGCCTGTGCGACTAAACAAATGCGTGAAACCTTTGTCGGCGCAGTGGGCATGATGAAAATTGCCCGTTTCGAGATGGATAGCCGTGATGCCCGCACTGCTGAGGATTTTTACCATGTAATAGGCAATCAGGATGGGGTATTTGGCTGTATGACCTTACTCGGCTGCCAAGACAACTGTCCTAAGGATTTACCGCATATGCAACAAATCGCCTATCTGCGCCGAAAAATGGCAATGACATTGGTTTAATTAATTTTATTGCTTTGATTTTAAAATAAAAAGCGCCAAGTTTGGCGCTTTTTTGTTAATGACGTTAGCAAGCATAACTCTTATGGATCTCGACTTTTTCCACTAACGCTTCGGAGGCGACGACAAAGGCATTAAAGTGATGGCTTGCCATATGTGCATCAAGCGCCGCTTGTGATTGCCACACTTCATACATCCAAAAGTGATTTGCATTATCTAAAGAACGATGCAGCGTATACTCAACACAACCGGCCTCGGTGTGGGTGTCACTCACCAGTTGTTTGAGGATGTTAAAGAGCGCATCACTCTGACCTGAATGCGCTTTGATTTGCGCAAAAACCGTGATTTTCATTGGCTAAATCCCTCTAGCACAATTTTACCAATCGCTTTACCCGACTCAATTTGAGCATGGGCTTTAAGTAAATTTTGCGCATTGATCGTGCCGTAATGCTCACCAAAGGTGCTTTTTACTGTGCCAGTATCGATAAACTCGGCGATGCGATTGAGTAGATGATGCTGGGCAATCATATCTTCGGTTTGATAAAGGCTGCGGGTAAACATGAGCTCCCAATGTAACGACAGGCTTTTACGTTTCAGTTTCATCACATCTAACGGTTCTACGGGATCGTCAATCAGTGCCAGTTTACCTTGCGGTCTGAGCACTTTTACGATTTCGTCATAGTGCTTATCGGTTTGAGTCAGGCTAATCACATGGGTGACATCGGCAATATCGAGTTTAGCCAGTTCTTGTGAGAGGGGGTGGTTATGATTGATGACAGAATCTGCACCTAAGCTTTGCACCCAAGTTGCAGATTCTGGCCGTGATGCGGTGCCGATAACCTCTGCACCAGTCAATTTGACCGCCAGTTGGGTGATGATTGAACCCACACCGCCGGCGGCGCCAATAATTAAAATGCGTGCATCGGTGGCAGAACCATCCTGTGGTAGACCTAAGCGATCAAACAATAATTCCCATGCCGTAATACTGGTTAAGGGCAAGGCCGCGGCTTGGGCATTGCTTAAGGTTTGAGGTTTATGGCCAACGATGCGCTCATCGACTAACTGGTATTCGGCATAGCTGCCACTGCGGCTAATATCGCCGGCATACCAAACTTCATCGCCCACATTAAATAGGCTGGCTTTATCCCCAATGGCTTTAACAACGCCGACGGCATCCCAACCGAGGATTTTATATTCCCCTGCGGGCGCTGAGCTGGATGCGCGGATCTTAGTGTCGACGGGGTTAACCGATATCGCTTTAACTTCGACTAAAAGATCAAAACCTGTTGGGATGGGTTTGGCTAATATGATGTTTTCTAATGCATTATGTGCATTGATTGCACCTGCTGTTTGGTAACCTATGGCTCTCATAATCATTCCTCACTGGCGACTCGTGTCAGTCACTTGTCATTGAGTGCCATTGTGTGAAATATTAACCTTTAGATAAACGGGGTAAAGTTTGTAATTTTTTCAAAGGAAATTTGATAATCATGCTGCTCAATGATCTTGCATTATTTGTTCGGGTTGCCGATTGCGGCAGTATTTCGGCCGCTGCGGCCGAATTGGAACTCTCGGCAGCGTCGGCCAGCGCCGCGATTAAACGCCTTGAAAAACAGCTTGATACCAGCCTATTTGTGCGCACAACTCGCAGCCTTAGGTTAACCGCCCAAGGTGAGCGCTACCTTATCCATTGCCGCCGCGCCTTAAGTGATCTCGCGCTCGGAGAGCAGGCGATCGCCAGCGACAAAGGCAAGGTCTCTGGCACCTTAAGCTTGTCGGTTTCATCTGACTTTGGGCGAAACTTATTCGTCCCTTGGCTCGATGATTTCTTACTGGATTTTCCGCAACTGCAAGTACGTTTGCATTTGGGCGACAATATCAGCAGTTTTTACCACGATAAAATTGATGTGGCAGTACGTTATGGTAAGCCGCTTGATTCTAATCAAGTTGCCTTTCCGATTTGCAGTGCCGACAGAGTGCTATGTGCATCGCCAGAATACCTTGCCAAGTTTGGCAAGCCCGAAACCTTAGAGCAGCTGACACAGCATAATTGCTTGTTTTATAAGTTAGATGATAGAACTCACGACCAATGGCAATTTGAGCGTGATGGCCAGGAATGCAAAGTCCGCGTCACGGGGAATCGTAGTGCCAATGATGCTGAAATTGCGCGCCGCTGGGCGGTAGCGGGAAAGGGGCTGGTGTTTAAGTCGAGCTTAGATTTGGCAGAGGATATTATGGCAGGGCGTTTAGTGCCCTTATTGCCCGAATATCGCGGCGAGTCGGTCAATTTGTACTTAGTGTGCCCTGGGCGGGAGCATGTCACGCCAGTCGTCTTATTGTTGCGGGAAATGCTGCGGCAACGCACACAGGCTTTGAGTAAAAGCTTAGGTAAAATATTGGCAGTAAAAAATCTTAGATAATAAAAAAGCCGCACTGTTAACTGCGGCTTTTGTTGAGCTAGTGACCCGTCCTAAATAGCGTTGACACTTTTCAATCTTTATTTGGAGAGTGTAATGAAATCAACAACCAAACGAACTCAACGGGATTATTCCCTCGCTTTTAAATTGGCTGTGGTCGACCAAGTCGAAAAAGGCGAGTTCAGT
>NZ_AFOZ01000007.1 GCF_000217915.1 Shewanella sp. HN-41
CATGTGAGAGTAGGTCATCGCCAAGCGCCTAATAAGCTCTGAAAAGAGCAGTGACGAAGCCAGCTGAATAAGCTGGCTTTTTTGCATCTGTCATTTGTTAAATTCAATCTAGATTTCCTCCAATTTGTACGTTTCCCCTCATTATTTCTTCACGCGATGAAAAATTCTTCCCTGTGCCTGCTATTTCCATCGTTATCCTGACAATGGTCGCTACAGCGATCTTAGCTCTGGATCGAGCCTAGCTATTGCTATTAGTTAAGCGGTTACTTACCTTATGTTTTAATTTGTTGGGGGTAGATAAGGATCTGAGATGAAGTTAGAGATGATTTGTACTGGGGAAGAGGTGTTATCGGGCCAGATTGTTGATACTAATGCCGCTTGGTTTGCCAGTACTATGATGGAGCATGGTGTCGAGATCCAGCGTCGAGTGACTGTTGGCGATCGCCTCGAGGATCTGATTGCGGTTTTCCAAGAACGTAGCTTGCATGCGGATGTGATCTTAGTGAATGGGGGATTAGGGCCTACGAGTGATGATATGTCTGCTTTAGCTATGGCAAAGGCGAAGGGTGAGTCATTGGTCGAAAATGCTGAGTGGCGTGAGCGTTTAGAGAACTGGTTTACCCGCAATAATCGTGAGATGCCTTTAAGCAATCTCAAGCAAGCTATGTTGCCCGAATCTGCTGTGATGGTAGATAACCCTGTGGGTACCGCCTGTGGCTTTAGAGTTAAGCTTAATCGCGCTTGGTTATTCTTTACACCAGGCGTGCCTTTTGAGCTTAAGCACATGGTTACAGAACAGTTTGTGCCTTTTATCCGCGAAGAGTTTAATCTTGATTCCAAGGTTGCTTTGAAGAAGCTATTGACCATAGGCCAAGGCGAGTCGGCTCTGGCGGATAAGTTAGAACCACTTGAGCTGCCGGAGGGGATTACTATCGGTTACCGTTCTTCTATGCCGCATATTGAGATTAAGATTTTCGCCCGTGGCGAGAAGGCGATTGCGGTATTACCTCGCGTTGCTGGACACATCAAAATGGTGCTGGGTACTGCGGTTGTCGCAGAAGATAAAGCCACTCTTGCCGAAGAAATTCATTATAAGCTACTTAACTCAGGCTTGACCTTAAGCGTTGCCGAGTCCTGTACTGGCGGCATGATTACCAGTCAGTTGGTCGATTTCCCAGGCAGTTCATCTTACTTACAGCACGGATTAGTGACCTACAGCAATGAATCTAAAGTGCGCGTGTTAGGTGTTAATCCTTCAACCTTAGATGATCATGGTGCTGTCTCCATTGCGACTGTGGAAGAAATGGCTAAGGGGGCAAGGCAAATTTTAGACAGTGACTATGCGCTGGCAACCAGTGGCATTGCGGGGCCCGATGGTGGCACAGAAGATAAACCAGTTGGCACTGTGGCGATCGCTTTAGCGACTCGCGGCGGTGTTTATAGCCAGATGATTAAGCTACCACGACGTTCGCGGGATCTGGTGCGTAGTTTAAGTGCGGCGGTCGCCTACGATATGTTAAGACGTGAGCTTTTAGCTGAAGCCGTGATTGTCGATTATCAGTCGATTGGGCGATTCAGCAAGTAACTCTTTTTACAAGCTCTTTTACAAGCTCTTTTACAAGCTTAAAGATTTATTGGTTTCCGCCAGTCTAAATCTATTAACAAAAATGCTCCCGAGGGAGCATTTTTTATGGCGGATAATCCACAAAGGATCAGTTATTTAGTGAACTTAAGCACTAATTTACCGGGGGCAACTTGAATGCTTTCGGTCATTTTTGCCATTAAGGCTTGGTTGCTATCTTTTGTATCGAGCACATAGACGGCTTGGTTCTCTAAAAATAGCCTCAAATAGCTCATCACCTGTGGTGTGGCGCTGCTAATCGCTTTTTCGATATCCTTTGGTGTTGACTCCACTTTGACTAATTCGAGCTGGCGTAGATAGACGCTGTGGGTCGCGCTGTCATACCAGGGCTTGGCTTCAAAGGTAGTTGTCAATTTTGCGCTTAGTGGCAAGATTGGATTCTTAATTGACACTTGAGTTGCGGCACTCACGCTCATAGTGTCAGGTTTTTCTCCTAGCCTGACACTGATGTCGTTAATGCGCACTTCTGCACCAACGAATTGATTGCCTTGCTTAACCTCAAAGTGAATTTCTTTACTGAGGTACTGCTCCATTTCGCGCTCGCTGATACTGTACTGGGTGACGCAGCCGCCAAGCAGTACAGTGATCCCTAAGCAGATTGTGCGGGTAATTTTGTTCATTAACCTGTGTTTCTCATGCCCGCAGCGACACCTGCAATGGTTAGCATCAGTGCTAACTGTACATGTTCGGAGGCGGGTGTTTCGGTGGTTTCCTTACGTGTCCGCGCTAATAACTCGGTTTGTAAGAAGTTTAATGGATCGATATAGGGATTTCGCAATTTAACCGACTCGCGATTCCAAGGTGTATGCGCCATTAAACTATCCGATTTTGTGAGTGCGAGCACGACTTTAATGCCGAGATCTAAGCGTTGGCGCAGGGTTTCGCCTAAGTGATGCAAGTCTTTCGGTACTAAGCAGGTTTCATAGTAGCGGGCCAAATTAGGTTCCGCCTTAGCATAGACCATTTCCAACATTGAAATTCGAGTGCTGAAGAAAGGCCATTCCCGCTCCATATCCTGAAGTAAACCCATCTCGCCACGCTCGCTGGCGGCTTGTAACGCTTCACCTGCGCCGAGCCATGCGGGTAACATCAAACGGTTTTGCGACCAAGCAAAGATCCACGGAATTGCCCGTAGGCTTTCTATGCCACCATCGACACGTCGTTTGGCTGGGCGACTGCCAAGTGGCAGTTTACCCAGCTCAACTTCTGGCGTTGCTGCGCGGAAATATGCCACAAAATCAGGTTCATCACGCACTATGCCACGGTAAGCGCTGACGGACTCCTGCGCGATACGTTCCATGCAGTCACGCCATTGCTGTTTCGGTTCTGGCGGAGGTAATAAAGTGGCTTCCAATACGGCAGAGGTATACAAGGCTAAGCTTTGAACCGCGAGTTTGGGTAGGCCAAATTTAAAACGGATCATTTCACCCTGCTCGGTCACTCGAATACGGCCATCCACTGAACCTGGCGGTTGTGACAGAATGGCTTTATGCGCAGGACCGCCCCCGCGACCAATACTGCCACCACGGCCATGGAACAAGGTGAGTTTGACACCCGCTTGCTTACAAACTGTGACTAATTGCTCCTGCGCCCGATACTGTGCCCAGGCGGCAGCCATAACGCCAGCATCTTTGGCTGAGTCGGAGTAACCGATCATGACCTCTTGCATGCCCTTGGTGTAGCCTCGATACCAGTCAATATCGAGTAATGCAGTAATACACTCGGCGGCGTTATTTAAGTCACTTAAGGTTTCAAACAGTGGCACCACGCGCATAGGGTGTGAGCAACCTGTCTCTTTGAGTAACAGTAACACGGTTAATACATCCGAGGGCTTACTCGCCATTGAGATCACATAGGAGCCTAGGGCCCTAGCGGGATGTTTAGCGATTAAACGGCAAGTACTGAGCACTTCGGCCACATCGGCAGAGGGCTGCCAGTTGCTCGGGATCAATGGACGACGGTTGCTGAGTTCGCGTAATAGGAAGGCTTGCTTCTCAGTTTCATCCCAGTGATTAAAATCGCCCATACCGAGGTAACGAGTTAACTCGGCTAGCACATCGCTATGACGATTCGCGTCTTGGCGAATATCGAGTCTGAGCATATGAATGCCAAAACAGGCGAGACGACGCAGGATATCCAAAAGCAAACCATTGGCAATTAAACGCATGCCGCAGTCGGTCAAACTCTTATAGAGCATTTCTAGTGGCGCTTTGAGATCGCTTTCTTGCCAAATCAGGCTCGACTTATCGACTTCAGGATTATGCCCTTCGATACGAGCGTTTAAGTAATCTATGGTATCGCGTAATTTTTGGCGAAGTGAGCGTAGTACTAGACGATAGGGTTCACAGCTATTGTTGGTGTAAGCCTTTAATTCATCATTGGCTTCTTCCATCGACAGTTCGCCTACGAGCAGGACTATATCTTTTAAAAACAATCTGGCGGCGGCATGGCGATTGCGATCGAGTACTTCTTGGGTGACTTTGGCGGTGACAAAGGGGTTGCCGTCGCGATCACCGCCCATCCAGCTTGAGAATCGTACTGGTGCTATATCGATAGGCAATTGCTGGCCAGTGCGCTCCTGTACCTGATCGTTAAGCTGTCTTAGGAAATCAGGCACCGCATGCCAGAGGGATTCTTCAATGGTGGATAACCCCCAGCGAGCCTCATCCACAGGCGTAGGGCGTTCGCGGCGGATCTCATTGGTGTGCCAAATTTGGGCGATTAATTGGCGAAGGCGTAAATTGATTTGCTGACGTTCTCTATCCGACAGTTGATCGTTTTCTTGCTCGGCAAGGCAGTCCACAATGGCGGCATATTTTTGGATCAGGGTGCGACGGGATATTTCCGTTGGATGGGCCGTGAGCACGAGATCTATGTCTAATGTTTTTAAGCAATCCAACATCTTAGTTTGGTCTATGCGGCTATTGAGCATACGGCCAAGCAGTTGTTCTACGGGATCGGGGACACAAACCAGTTCGTCACAGTTACGGCTAATGGTGTGGAATTGCTCTGATAAATTGGCGAGATTTAGGAATTGGTTGAAAGCCTTAGCGAACGGGACTAACTCTTCATCTGGCAGGGCCGTTAGGAGCTCCAGCATTTGTTCTCTAGCTGCTTCGTCACCACGGCGTGAATCTTTGGCCAGTTTACGGATCTGCTCAACCTTCTCCAGAAAAGAATCGCCGAGGTGGGTGCGCATAGTATCGCCAAGGATTTGTCCTAACATACTCACGTTCGATCTTAATGACGCATACATATCGATCATATTGTCTGCCTTGGTTACCACCATAGTTACTCCGAATAGAAAAACATAAAAATCCGCTTTGCATTTAGTCCGCTAGCACAATACCTATCACTTAGGGCAATGGTCAACAGCAGAACTTATAACTTATACGACCGACTTATCTTATATGCAATCAATCCAAATAATTGTTGAAGAATATTCAGTATATATGCGAACTAACGCAATTTTTTGTGATGATTAGCGTAAGTGAATATGAAGTGCATCATTTTTACTTTTGCGATTATGTATCTTAGCTGTTAATAAAAAGGACTAATTTAAGCCTAGATAGCTGCATTATTAACGAGTTAGCTGAAAAATGATGGCGAGCTAATTTCCGGTACTGTCTAGGATAAATGAAAATAAATTAAAAATATATATTCACATATATTGCATAAGTAGATGTTTGTGGTAGTCTAGCCAGCAGTTGAGATGAGTCACCCTTCGTGACCTGTAGAGTAAATACCATGATGCAAAGCATTAACCTGACAGTGAATAAAAGAACAACCCATTATAATTTCCTGCGACGATAGTCTTGTCATCATAGAGATACGCTGCTGCGTGTACGCTATTCATCTATTCTTTAAGTTTCTTTGATTCGGTTTATAAAAAATACATATGAAAAACATCGCCATTATCGGTGCCAGTGGTTACACAGGCGCACAACTCACCGCTTTAATCCATGCGGAAGCAGATCTGACAATTCAGGGGCTGTATGTTTCTGAAAACAGTTTAGATAAAGGTAAACCTTTAGCAGATTTGTATCCTGTTTATAGCCATATTTCTCTATCTCTCTCCCCCTTAACCGATGAGGCTAAGGCAAAAATCGTTGCCGAAGCCGATGCGGTGGTGCTAGCGACTGAGCACTCGGTGAGCCTGCATTTAGCGGCTTGGTTTTATGCGCAAGGTTTAGCGGTATTCGATTTAAGCGGTGCTTATCGTTTCAGCGATGTGGCGCAATATCCTAAGTGGTATGGTTTTGAGCATGAATATCCAGAGGTTTTAGCCAAAGCCGTATATGGTCTTGCCGAATGGAATGCTAAAGAAATCGCTGCAACTAAGATGATTGCCGTGCCAGGTTGTTACCCAACCGCATCACTTACAGCCTTAAAACCACTCGCTAATTTACTCACATCGGCTTATCCGGTGATCAATGCGGTGAGCGGCGTAACAGGTGCGGGCCGTAAGGCGCAGTTACACACCAGTTTTTGTGAAGTGAGCCTGACGCCCTATGGCGTATTAGGCCACAGACATCAACCCGAGATCGCCACTCAGCTTGGCCAAGAAGTGATATTTACGCCGCACCTTGGCAACTTTAAGCGTGGCATTTTAGCGACCATTACCGTGCAGCTAAAACCAGGCACAACGACTGCCGATGTGGCCGCGGCCTATAGCGTGTATGACAAGGCGCCATTGGTCACAGTGAAGCACAATCAGTTCCCGAAAGTGGACGATGTGGTGCTGACACCCAACTGCCACTTAGGTTGGAAGTTTGATGAGACTAGCGGTTACTTAGTAGTGGCCAGTGCCATCGATAATTTGATGAAAGGTGCTGCCAGCCAAGCGCTGCAATGCATAAAGATTCATTTTAACCTTTAATTGTTCATCCTTATTTAAGAGAGTCGTCAAGATGTCTACAAACAACTCAGTATTAGTTCTTAAAGTCGGTGGCGCGCTGCTGCAGTGTGAAATGGGGATGGCGCGGTTAATGGATACGGCTGCGGCTATGTTAGCCAATGGTCAGCAGGTGTTGATGGTGCATGGCGGCGGCTGTTTGGTGGACGAGCAGTTAGCGGCTAATGGTATGGAAACCGTCAAGTTAGAAGGTTTACGGGTGACTCCGCCTGAGCAAATGCCGATTATTGCCGGTGCATTGGCGGGCACTTCGAATAAGATCCTTCAAGGCGCAGCGACTAAGGCTGGCATCGTGAGTGTGGGCATGAGCCTCGCCGATGGCAACACTGTGTCGGCTAAGATTAAAGATGAGCGTTTAGGACTTGTGGGTGAAGTCACGCCAAAAGATGGCACTTATCTTAAGTTTATCCTCGAGCAAGGTTGGATGCCTATTTGTAGTTCTATCGCCATGATGGACGATGGTCAAATGCTTAACGTCAATGCCGACCAAGCGGCGACGGCATTAGCCAAGTTAGTGGGCGGCAAGTTAGTGTTGTTGTCGGATGTGTCCGGCGTACTCGATGGCAAAGGCCAACTTATTCACAGTTTAAATGGCAAGCAGATAGCAGACCTTGTTAAACAAGGTGTGATCGAAAAGGGAATGAAGGTCAAAGTTGAAGCTGCGCTCGAAGTAGCGCAGTGGATGGGGCAGGCGGTTCAAGTTGCCTCGTGGCGTGATGCAAGCCAATTAATCGCATTAGCAAAAGGTGAAGCCGTAGGAACACAAATCCAACCATAAGTGGAGTAGGTTATGAAGCATTTACTATCGATAAAAGACTTAACCCAGCAGCAGTTACTCGATCTGATTGCCTTGGCAAAAACGATCAAAGCCAATCCGGCTGAGTATCGCCATGCGCTGGATGGCAAGAGTGTGGTGATGTTATTTGAAAAGCCCTCGCTCAGAACACGCGTTAGCTTCGATATCGGTATTAATAAGCTCGGTGGCCACTGTTTATACCTAGACCAACAAAATGGTGCGTTAGGTCAACGGGAATCGGTTGCTGACTTTGCTTCTAACCTGTCCTGTTGGGCCGATGCGATTGTGGCGAGAACCTATTCCCATACGACCATTGAACAATTAGCTCAATTTGGCACTGTGCCCGTGATAAATGCGCTGTCGGATCTTTATCATCCTTGCCAAGCATTAGCCGACTTTTTAACACTCGCCGAGCAGTATGAGGATGTTAGCAAAGCTAAGTTGGCTTATGTTGGTGACGGTAATAATGTCACTAACTCGCTGATGTATTGCGCGGCTATTCTCGGTGCCACCATGACAGTGATCTGCCCTGCGGGTCACTTTCCTGATGGCTACGTTGTGGCGGAAGTACAAGAACTCGCCAAGCGATATGGCGCTAAGATAGTGCTAACGTCTGATATTGATGCGATTGAAGGTCATGATGCTATCTATACTGATACTTGGATTTCAATGGGTGATCCAACGCCGCTGTCGGATATCAAAGCGAAGTTTGCCCCATACCAAGTAAACAACGCCTTGATGGTGAAAGCGGGTGCTAACTTCTTTATGCATTGTTTACCCGCCCACCGTGGTGTAGAAGTAACAGATGAAGTGATGGACGGTGCAGGCTCCTTAATTCTGCAACAAGCCGAAAATCGGATGCATGCCCAAAATGCGGTACTGGTAACCTTATTTAGTTAAATTAACCCTGTTTAGCAGCCTGTTTTCTCCTTAAGAGAAACGAGTCATAGGAATTTAAGATGTCTATCGAGAACAAAAATACTGGCGTGAAAAAAGTGGTTTTAGCCTATTCAGGTGGTCTAGATACCTCGGCCATTATTCCTTGGTTAAAAGAAAACTACGATAACTGCGAAATCATCGCATTCTGCGCCGATGTCGGCCAAGGCGAAGAAGAGCTCATTGGCTTGACCGAAAAAGCCTTAGCTTCGGGTGCATCCGAATGTCATATCGTCGATCTGAAAGAAGAATTCGTTAAAGAATATATTTACCCAACGATTGCGAGCGGTGCGATTTACGAAGGCACTTATTTACTCGGTACGTCAATGGCGCGTCCTATCATTGCCAAAGCGCAGGTTGAAGTCGCCCGTAAAGTCGGCGCCGATGCTCTGTGTCACGGTTGTACTGGTAAAGGTAACGACCAAGTACGTTTCGAAGGTTGTTTCGCCGCATTAGCACCTGATTTAAAAGTGATTGCACCATGGCGTGAGTGGACCATGCAGAGCCGTGAAGATCTGTTGGCCTATCTTGCCGAGCGCAATATCAAGACGTCAGCGTCAGCGACTAAAATCTATAGCCGTGATGCCAACGCTTTCCATATTTCCCATGAAGGCGGTGAGTTAGAAGATCCATGGAACGAGCCAAGCAAAGGTGTATGGACACTGACGGCGGATCCTGAAGATGCACCGAACAAGCCTGAATATGTGTCGCTAGAAGTAGAATATGGCCGTGTGACTAAGGTGAACGGTGAGGCATTAACACCCTATGCTGTGCTGATGAAGCTGAATGCCATTGCAGCCCCGCACGGTGTGGGTCGTATCGACATCACCGAAAACCGCTTGGTGGGTATGAAGTCTCGTGGCTGTTACGAAACCCCGGGCGGCACTGTGATGTTCGCTGCGCTGCGTGCGATTGAAGAACTCGTACTCGACAAGACCAGCCGTAACTGGCGTGAGCAGGTTGGCGCACAAATGGCGCATTTAGTGTATGACGGCCGTTGGTTTACACCACTGTGCAAGTCGCTGCTGGCGGCATCTGAGTCATTGGCTGAGTCTGTTAATGGTGAAGTGGTCGTTAAGCTCTACAAAGGCCAAGCGACAGCGGTGAAAAAACGTTCACCCAATAGCTTGTACTCCGAAGCATTTGCCACCTTCGGTGAAGATCAAGTGTACGATCAAAAACATGCAGAAGGCTTTATCCGCTTGTACTCATTAGCGAGCCGCATTCGCGCACTTAACGCTAATGATGTTAAGCCTAAGTAATAGGTCGTTTAAAAGGGCGCCTAGCGCCCTTTTTTTGTTTTAAGGTGTTGATGCAGATTTAGTCGATTTCAAATTAGCAGTGAGCAAGGGGATATAGCATGGCTTTATGGGGTGGAAGATTTCAGGGCGAAACGAGTGCGCTATTCAAATTATTCAACGATTCGCTACCCGTGGATTATCGTCTGTTCGAACAGGATGTGGTCGGCTCCATTGCTTGGGCGGATGCGATTGCTAGCGTTGGAATTATCACAACAACCGAATGCAGCGACTTGAAAAAAGCGCTTAATGAGCTGCTGGTGGAAGTGAAGGGCGATCCAGCCATTATTCTCGCCTCGGGCGCCGAAGATATTCACAGTTTCGTGGAGTCGGCGCTGATCGCTAAAGTCGGCGATCTTGGTAAAAAATTGCACACTGGCCGCAGCCGTAACGATCAAGTCGCCACCGATTTAAAACTTTGGTGTCAATCTGAAGGCAAAGCATTACTCGCACGCCTTCAAAGCCTACATGCTGAATTGCTGGCTTTGGCTGAACGTGAATTTGATGCGGTAATGCCAGGTTATACTCACTTGCAGCGCGCTCAACCTGTGACATTTGGCCACTGGTGCTTAGCCTATGTGGAAATGACTGAACGTGATATCAGTCGTTTATCCGATGCGTTAACTCGTGCTAACACCTGCCCATTAGGTTCAGGCGCCCTTGCAGGTACAGCCTATAAAATGGATAGGCACGCTCTGGCCGCAGCGCTGAATTTTGCCTCGCCGACACTCAATAGCTTAGATAGTGTGTCAGATAGAGATCATGTGGTAGAACTCTGCTCAACGGCATCGATCAGCATGATGCATTTAAGCCGCATGGCCGAAGATTTGATTTTCTTTAACTCGGGCGAAGCGAACTTTATTTCCCTGAGTGATGAAGTGACCTCTGGGTCATCCCTGATGCCACAGAAGAAAAATCCTGATGCATTAGAGCTTATCCGTGGTAAAACGGGCCGGGTTTATGGCAGTTTAGTGGGCATTCTTACCACCATGAAGGCCTTGCCTTTAGCGTACAACAAGGACATGCAGGAAGATAAAGAAGGCCTGTTTGATGTCGTAGACAGTTGGGCAATCTGCTTGGATATGGCGGCTCTGGTGTTATCCGGTTTAGTGGTGAATCGTCCTAATGCGCTGTTAGCCGCGCAGCAGGGTTATGCAAACTCAACTGAGCTGGCCGATTATCTAGTTTCTAAGGGTATGCCTTTCCGTGAGGCGCACCATGTTGTGGGTGAAGTGGTTGTTGCCGCAATTGCGAAGCAAATTCCGCTGGAGGATTTCTCCTTGGCTGAGTTAAAAACCTTTGCTGCCATCATTGAAGATGATGTTTATCCCAACCTCACCATTGAAGCCTGTTTAGCGAAACGCGATGTGCTTGGTGGTACTGCATTGCCACAAATCAAGCTGGCGATAGCGGCTAAAAAAAGCCCGCTAACTCGCTTATTTAACCCAATAAAAA
>NZ_AFOZ01000006.1 GCF_000217915.1 Shewanella sp. HN-41
TTATTGGGGCTGGCGTTATTTTAAATTTTGTGTAAAATGCTCGCCACTCTGAAGTTGAATAGTCTTTTTGATGACTATTTACACAGTGGGCTTGATATCTAAATTTAGATGGGTATAATGGCCCCCTCGTTGACCTAGGTCGACGAATATAAATGATTAGTCAATTAAGTTAATCATTATCATAGCGGCTCCGATTGGGAGTCGAACGGTTAAATCATCTCGCTCTGCTTTTCCAGTAAGGAAGAAGCTAGAGGGTGATTTTTTATGTGTCCATTTTAGGAGCTCTGGTCAATGCAGAACCAAAGAATCCGTATCCGCTTGAAAGGATTTGATCATCGTTTAATTGATCAGTCTACAGCGGAAATCGTTGAAACTGCTAAGCGTACTGGCGCCCAGGTACGTGGTCCTATTCCACTACCTACGCGCAAAGAGCGTTATACCGTTTTGATCTCTCCGCACGTTAATAAAGATGCTCGTGACCAGTACGAATTACGTACTCACAAGCGCCTGGTTGACATCGTAGAGCCAACTGAAAAGACTGTAGACGCGTTAATGCGTTTAGATCTTGCGGCTGGTGTCGACGTACAGATTAGCTTGGGTTAATTGAGATCCTTAGAAGAGGTTTGAGAGATGGCTATCGGTCTTATTGGTCGTAAAGTTGGTATGACTCGCATCTTCACTGAAGATGGTGTTTCAATACCTGTTACAGTAATTGAAGTTGCTGGCAACCGTGTTACTCAAGTGAAAACTTTAGAAACTGACGGCTACCGCGCACTTCAAGTTACTACTGGTACCAAAAAAGCCAATCGCATCACTAAACCAGAAGCAGGTCACTTTGCCAAGAGCGGTGTTGAAGCCGGTCGTGGTTTGTGGGAAGTGCGTCTGGCAGACGGTGAAGGCGAGGGCATTGAAGTTGGTGCTGAGCTAAATGTTGATATTTTCGCTGATGTAGCGAAAGTTGATGTTACTGGTCAATCAAAAGGTAAAGGTTTCCAAGGCGGCGTTAAGCGTTGGAACTTCCGTACTCAAGATATGACTCACGGTAACTCTTTGTCGCACCGTTCGAACGGTTCTATTGGTCAGAACCAAACGCCTGGTCGCGTATTTAAAGGCAAAAAAATGTCAGGCCACATGGGTGCCGAGCGTGTTACTACTCAAAATCTAGAAGTTGTTCGTGTAGATGTTGAGCGTAACCTGCTACTGGTTAAAGGTGCTGTTCCGGGCGCAACTAATGGCGACCTGATCATCAAGCCTGCAGTTAAAGCTTAAGGTCTGAGGAGATAGTAATGGAATTGGTATTGAAAGACGCACAAAGCGCTCTTGAAGTTTCCGAAACTACCTTCGGCCGTGACTTTAACGAGGCACTGGTTCATCAGGTAGTTGTAGCGTACGCTGCAAACGCGCGTCAAGGCACTCGTGGCCAAAAGACTCGTGCGGAAGTAACTGGCTCTGGCAAAAAGCCATGGCGCCAAAAAGGCACTGGCCGCGCTCGCGCTGGTAGTGTCAAGGGCCCAATCTGGCGTGGCGGTGGCGTAACATTCGCTGCTAAAACCCAAGATCATAGCCAAAAAGTTAACAAAAAGATGTACCGCGGCGCGCTGAAAAGCATTCTGTCTGAATTGGTACGTCAAGAGCGTCTGGTTGTTGTTGAATCTTTCGGTGTTGAAGCTCCTAAAACTAAAGAGCTGAAAGCTAAATTGAAAGCAATGAACTTAGAAGACGTTCTGATTGTAACTGCAGAAGTTGATGAGAACTTATTCTTAGCAGCTCGTAACCTGTACAAGGTTGACGTTCGTGACGTAGCGGGTCTAGACCCAGTTAGTCTGATCGCGTTCAACACTGTGCTTGTGACTGCTGACGCAGTGAAGCAAATCGAGGAGATGCTAGCATGATGATCCGCGAAGAACGTTTGCTAAAAGTTATTCTCGCTCCACATATCTCTGAAAAGAGCACTGTGAATGCTGAGAAGCACAACACTGTTGTTTTCCGCGTAGCTATCGATGCAACTAAAGCTGAAATTAAAGCTGCTGTTGCTAAGCTATTTGAAGTTGAAGTTGATTCAGTTCGCACTTTAGTGAGCAAAGGCAAAACTAAACGCACTGGTGGCCGTACTGGTCGTCGTAGCGATTGGAAAAAAGCCTATGTGACTCTAGCTGCTGGTGCTGACATTGATTTCGTCGGCGGCGCTGAGTAAGCAAAGGAGAATTATCATGGCAGTTATTAAGTGTAAGCCAACCTCTCCAGGTCGTCGCCACGTTGTTAAAGTGGTGAACACTGACCTGCATAAGGGTAAACCCTTTGCTGGCCTGTTGGCGAAAAAATCTAAAAGTGGTGGCCGTAACAATACTGGCCGTATCACTGTCCGTCACGTTGGTGGTGGTCACAAGCAGCATTACCGTTTAATCGACTTCAAACGCGATAAAGACGGTATCCCTGCAAAGATTGAGCGTCTGGAATACGATCCAAACCGTACTGCGCACATCGCTCTAGTACTGTATGCGGATGGTGAGCGTCGTTATATTCTTGCTGCTAAAGGCATGCAAGCTGGCGACAAGATCCAGTCTGGTGTTGAAGCCGAAATCAAAACCGGTAACGCAATGCCACTGCGCAACATTCCTGTAGGTTCTGTTGTGCACGCTGTAGAAATGAAGCCTGGTAAAGGTGCTCAGATCGCGCGTTCAGCGGGTGCTTATGTACAAGTTGTTGCTCGTGATGGCGCATATGCCACTCTACGTCTTCGCTCTGGCGAAATGCGTAAAGTGCCAGTTGATTGCCGCGCAACATTTGGTGAAGTTGGTAATGCCGAACATATGCTACGCCAGTTAGGTAAAGCAGGTGCTAAGCGCTGGAGAGGCATTCGCCCAACAGTTCGCGGTGTTGCAATGAACCCAGTAGACCATCCACACGGTGGTGGTGAAGGCCGTACTTCTGGTGGTCGTCACCCAGTGACTCCATGGGGTGTGCCAACTAAGGGTTATAAGACTCGTAGTAACAAGCGCACTGACAAGTACATCGTACGTCGTCGTAATAAATAGTAAGAGGATTCGCCATGCCACGTTCTCTCAAGAAAGGTCCCTTCATTGACCTGCACTTGCTGAAGAAGGTAGAGAAAGCGATGGAAGCCGGTGACAAAAAGCCTATTAAGACTTGGTCACGTCGCTCTATGATCATTCCAAATATGATTGGTTTGACCATCGCTGTCCATAATGGTCGTCAGCACGTTCCTGTGTTCGTAACTGACGAAATGATCGGCCACAAACTTGGTGAATTCTCACCAACTCGCACTTATCGCGGCCATGCTGCTGATAAGAAAGCGAAGAAGCGTTAATACGGGAGGAATAAGATGGAAGTTTTAGCTAAACATCGTTTTGCCCGTACGTCTGCGCAGAAGGCCCGTCTGGTTGCCGATCAAATTCGTGGTTTGCCTGTTGCTAAGGCACTCGAAATTTTGACTTTCAGCCCGAAAAAAGCCGCCGTACTGGTTAAAAAAGTACTTGACTCAGCTATCGCAAACGCCGAACACAACGAAGGTGCGGATATTGATGAGCTAAAAGTAGGAGCCGTCTTTGTTGACGAGGGTCCAACTATGAAGCGTATCATGCCACGTGCTAAAGGCCGCGCTGATCGTATCATGAAGCGTACCAGCCACATTACTGTGGTTGTATCAGATCGCTAGGAGAGAGCAATGGGACAGAAAGTACATCCTAATGGTATCCGTCTGGGTATCACCAAGCCTTGGATCTCTACCTGGTACGCAGATAAGTCAGATTATGCCAATAATCTGAACAGCGACTGGGAAGTGCGTAAGTTTCTTGTAGAGAAGCTACAAGCTGCGTCAGTATCTAAGATTGTTATCGAACGTCCAGCGAAAAGCATCCGCGTTACGATTCACACTGCCCGTCCAGGCGTTGTGATTGGTAAGAAAGGTGAAGACGTTGAAGTATTGCGTGCTGCAGTTTCAAAACTTGCTGGCACTCCTGCTCAAATTAACATCGCTGAGATCCGTAAACCTGAGCTAGATGCCAAATTAGTTGCTGACTCTATTGCACAGCAATTAGAGCGTCGTGTGATGTTCCGTCGTGCTATGAAGCGCGCGGTACAAAACGCAATGCGTATTGGTGCTCAAGGTATCAAAGTTGAAGTTAGTGGCCGTCTAGGCGGTGCTGAGATTGCGCGCTCTGAGTGGTATCGTGAAGGTCGTGTACCTTTACATACTTTGCGTGCTGATATCGACTATTCTACATCTGAAAGTCACACTCAATACGGTGTGATTGGTGTTAAAGTTTGGATCTTCAAAGGTGAAGTTCTGGACGGAATGCTGCCACAGATTGAAGAGCCGAAACAGCAGCAACCTAAGCGCAAGCCTCGTGGTAAATAGGAGAGCCGGCAATGCTGCAACCTAAACGTATGAAGTTTCGCAAGATGTTCAAAGGCCGTAACCGCGGTCTAGCGAACGGTACCGAAGTTAGCTTTGGTACTTTTGGTCTGAAAGCAGTCGGCCGTGGCCGTTTAACTGCACGTCAGATCGAATCTGCACGTCGTGCCATGACACGTCACATTAAGCGTCAGGGACAAATTTGGATTCGAGTTTTCCCGGACAAGCCGATTACCTCTAAGCCTCTTGAAGTGCGTATGGGTAAAGGTAAAGGTAACGTTGAATACTGGGTATGTCAGATTCAACCTGGTAAGGTTCTTTATGAGATGAATGGTGTTTCTGAAGTGATCGCTCGTGAAGCGTTTGCTTTAGCTGCCGCCAAGCTTCCAATTAAGACTACCTTCGTAACTAAGACGGTGATGTAATGAAAGCGAGCGAACTAAGAGAAAAGAGCGTTGAAGAACTGAACGCTGAACTACTTGGTCTGCTGCGTGAGCAGTTCAACCTGCGTATGCAACACGCCACTGGTCAGTTGACTCAGACTCATCAACTGAAATTAGTGCGCCGTAATATTGCGCGCGTTAAGACCATTATTACTTCTAAGGCGGGTGCATAATGTCTGATAAAATCCGTACTTTGCAGGGTCGTGTCACTAGCAACAAAATGGACAAATCTATTACTGTTGCTATCGAACGCCAAGTGAAACACCCAATCTATGGGAAATACATTAAGCGTACGACTAAGATCCATGCACATGACGAAACTAATCAGTGCAATGAAGGTGACGTAGTCGCAATTCGCGAATGCCGTCCTTTGTCTAAGACTAAATCTTGGACCCTGGTTGAAGTAGTATCAAAGGCCTAAGATAATTAGGTATTTAGGTAAACGGCTCCAGTATTTGGGGCCGTTTGTTTTTTAATACTATACTTTCCACTTTTATGGTGTTATATTTGCGCGCCATTTTTGACTAAATTAATAGCAGAAATTGGCGTTTATAGTCCCATAGTGGGAATTGTGTAGTAACGATAGCGGAGCACTTAAAATGATCCAAATGCAATCGACTCTTGACGTCGCATGTAACAGCGGCGCACGCAGAGTTCAGTGTATTAAGGTCTTGGGTGGCTCTCATCGTCGTTATGCCGGTATCGGCGACATTATCAAAGTTTCTGTAAAAGAAGCGATTCCTCGCGCTAAAGCGAAGAAAGGTGATGTGTATAACGCGGTGGTAGTCCGTACTAAGAAAGGCGTACGTCGTCCAGACGGTTCTGTCATTCGCTTCGATCGGAATGCAGCGGTTCTTTTGAACAACAACCTGCAGCCGATTGGCACTCGTATCTTTGGACCAGTGACACGTGAATTGCGTAATGAACAATTCATGAAAATTGTCTCGCTGGCACCAGAAGTACTGTAAGGAGCTTCAAAATGGCAGCTAAAATCCGTCGTGAAGACGAAGTGATTGTATTGGCAGGTAAAGACAAGGGTAAACGTGCTAAAGTTTCTCAAGTCCTACCTACTGGTAAATTAATTGTTGAAGGCATCAATCTTGTCAAAAAACACCAAAAGCCAAACCCACAATTGGGCGTAGCTGGCGGTATTGTTGAGAAAGAAGCACCGATACAAGCATCAAATGTAGCGATTTTCAACTCTGCCACTGGCAAAGCTGATCGCGTTGGTTTCCGCTTTGAAGACGGCAAAAAAGTTCGTTTCTTCAAATCGACCAGTGAACTCGTTAAGTAATTGGAGTAAACGATGGCGAAACTGCATGATAAATACCAAGAGACTGTTGTCGCTGAACTTGCTAAAAAGTTCGGTTATACCAGTGTCATGCAAGTCCCTCGGATTGAGAAAATCACCCTGAATATGGGTGTTGGCGAAGCTGTTGCAGACAAGAAAATCATGGAACATGCTGTCCGTGATATGACTGCGATCGCTGGTCAAAAACCAGTAGTGACTGTTGCTCGTAAATCAGTTGCTGGTTTTAAAATCCGTGAAGGCTACCCTATTGGCTGTAAAGTGACCCTGCGCGGTGAGCGTATGTGGGAATTCTTAGAGCGTTTAGTCGATATCGCAATCCCACGTATTCGTGACTTCCGTGGCTTAAGCGCTAAAGCGTTTGACGGCCGTGGTAACTACGCAATGGGCGTGCGTGAGCAGATCATTTTCCCAGAGATCGATTATGATAAAATCGATAAAATTCGCGGTATGGATATTGTTATCACTACTTCTGCGAAGACTGACGAAGAAGGTCGTGCTTTGTTAGACGCTTTTAACTTCCCATTCAAGAAATAAGGGTAGCGTAATGGCAAAATCATCAATGAAAGCACGTGAAGTTAAACGTGCACAGCTCGTAGCTAAGTTCGCTGAAAAGCGCGCCGCTCTTAAAGCTATTATTGTCAGTCCAACTTCTTCTGACGAAGATCGTTGGGATGCAGTATTAAAGTTGCAAGCTCTACCACGTGATTCCAGCGCTGCGCGTCAACGCAATCGTTGTAATCAAACTGGTCGCCCACATGGTTTCCTACGTAAGTTCGGCTTAAGCCGTATCAAGTTACGTGAAGCAACCATGCGTGGTGAAGTTCCTGGCCTACGTAAGGCTAGCTGGTAAGCACTTGTCACGGAGTAAGCTAATATGAGCATGCAAGATCCTATTGCGGATATGTTAACCCGTATTCGTAACGGCCAAGCTGCTAACAAAGTATCTGTGAAGATGCCTTCTGCTAAGTTGAAAGTCGCTATCGCGAAACTGCTTAAAGAAGAAGGTTACATCGCTGATTACGCCGTAGCAGATGAAGCCAAGCCTGAACTGGAAATTACTTTAAAGTACTTCCAAGGCCAACCAGTCGTTGAGACTATCCAGCGCGTAAGTCGTCCTGGTCTTCGTATTTACAAAGGTAAAAACGAACTTCCAAAGGTGATGGGCGGACTGGGTGTCGCAATTGTGTCCACTTCTAAAGGCTTGATGACTGATCGTGCCGCCCGCCTTGCAGGCATGGGTGGCGAGGTTATCTGCTACGTAGCATAAGGAGCTAGGAATGTCTCGTGTAGCAAAAGCACCAGTATCTATTCCAGCTGGCGTAGAGGTGACCTTAAACGAACAGACCCTGACCGTCAAAGGCGCGAAAGGTAGTCTGACTCGAGTGATCAACAATGCGGTCAATGTTGTTATTGAAGCTGGCGTAGTTAAGTTCCTCCCTGTTGAAGGCGTAGTTAACGCTTGGGCACAGGCTGGTACAACTCGTGCATTAGTAAACAACATGGTTGTTGGTGTATCTCAAGGTTTTGAGCGTAAGTTAAAGTTAGTTGGCGTTGGTTACCGTGCGAAACTCGTCGGTGCTGATATTGACCTGACTTTAGGTTTCTCTCATCCGTTAGTACACAAACTGCCCGCAGGCGTTACTGCAGAGTGCCCTAGCCAAACTGACATCGTCCTACGTGGCGTTGATAAACAGTTAATTGGCCAAGTCGCTGCTGAGATTCGCGGATATCGTCCACCAGAGCCATACAAAGGCAAGGGTGTTCGCTATGACGACGAAGAAGTACGCCGTAAAGAGGCTAAGAAGAAGTAGGTAACGCGATATGGATAAGAAAACATCTCGCTTACGTCGCGCTATTCGCGCTCGTAAGAAGATCCAAGAGCTGGGCGTGAACCGTCTGGTTGTACATCGTACACCGCGTCACATTTATGCTCAGGTGATCAATCCTGAAGCTCAGGTGGTGGCAGCTGCTTCGACCGTGGAAAAAGCGGTTAAAGAGCAACTGAAGAGTACCGGTAACGTAGACGCGGCTAAAGCAGTAGGTAAGTTTGTTGCTGAGCGCGCGATCGAAAAAGGCGTAACTTCTGTTGCGTTTGATCGTTCTGGTTTCAAGTATCACGGTCGTGTAGCTGCTCTAGCAGATGCTGCTCGTGAAGCTGGCCTCCAGTTCTAAGGGGTTATAAAAATGGCTAAATTAGAAGCTCAGCAAAAAGACGATCTGCAAGAGAAATTGATTGCAGTTAATCGTGTTTCTAAAGTAGTTAAGGGCGGTCGTATCTTTAGCTTCACAGCACTAACAGTAGTGGGTGACGGTAATGGTAAGGTCGGCTATGGCTATGGTAAAGCGCGCGAAGTTCCAGCAGCAATTCAAAAAGCTATGGAAAAAGCCCGTCGTAACATGGTGACCGTGGAGTTGAATGCAGGTACTCTGCATCATCCAGTTAAAGGTCGTCATACTGGTTCTCGTGTATACATGCAACCAGCATCACAGGGTACCGGTATTATCGCCGGTGGCGCAATGCGTGCCGTATTGGAAGTAGCAGGCGTGCATAACGTTCTGTCAAAAGCATACGGTTCTACTAACCCGATCAACATCGTTCGCGCGACTGTCGATGCATTGGTGCACATGAAGTCACCTTCGCAAATCGCAGCTAAGCGTGGCCTGAATGTTGACGAAATTCGGGGGTAATGCACCATGGCAACTAAAACTGTAAAAGTTACTCAGACTAAAAGTGCTATCGGTCGTTTACCAAAACACCGTGCAACCTTAACAGGTCTTGGTCTGCGTCGCATTGGTCACACTGTTGAATTAGAAGATACTCCTTCTGTTCGCGGTATGATCAACAAGGTCTACTACATGGTTAAGGTGGAGGATTAATAGATGCGTTTAAATACTCTATCTCCAGCTGCAGGCTCTAAGCATGCACCAAAGCGCGTAGGCCGTGGTATGGGTTCAGGCTTAGGTAAAACAGCGGGTCGTGGTCATAAAGGCCAAAAATCTCGTTCTGGTGGCGGTGTACGCCCTGGCTTCGAGGGTGGTCAAATGCCACTGAAGATCCGTTTACCTAAATTTGGTTTTACCTCGCGTCGCGCTATGGTAACAGCTGAAGTTCGTGTACTCGAACTGGCTAAAGTTAACGGTGATGTTATCGACTTAAACGCTCTGAAAGATGCGAACGTTATTACTCGCAACATCCAGTTTGCGAAAATTGTTCTTTCAGGTACCATTGAGCGCCCTGTGACTGTTAAAGGTCTGAAGGTAACCAAAGGTGCACGTGCAGCGATTGAAGCTGCTGGCGGTAAGATCGAGGAATAATACGTCGATGGCAAAACCAGGACTTGATTTAAAAAGCGCGAAAGGTGGACTTTCTGAGTTGAAAGCTCGCCTCCTGTTCGTGATTGGTGCGATTATCGTCTTTAGAGCCGGTTCGTTTGTGCCAATTCCTGGTATTGACGCAGCTGTATTAGCAGAGCTGTTTGCTCAGCAAAGTGGAACCATCCTTGGCATGTTTAACATGTTCTCGGGTGGTGCCCTTGAGCGTGCTTCTATCTTTGCATTGGGTATCATGCCGTATATTTCGGCATCTATCATTATGCAGTTATTGACTGTTGTGCATCCCGCACTCGCTGAATTGAAAAAAGAAGGCGAGTCTGGACGTAAAAAAATCAGTCAATATACTAGATGGGGCACCTTAGTGCTGGGTACATTCCAGTCGGTCGGTATTGCAACCGGGTTACCAAACTTAGTGCCAGGCCTTGTGGTCAACATTGGATTTGGATTTTACTTTGTTGCGGTTGTCAGCTTAGTTACTGGAACTATGTTCCTGATGTGGCTAGGTGAGCAGATTACCGAACGTGGTATAGGTAACGGTATCTCGATTCTGATTTTCGCAGGTATTGTTGCTGGATTACCTTCCGCTATCGGCCAAACGGCTGAGCAGGCGCGTCAAGGTGACTTGAATGTGTTAGTATTGTTGTTGCTCGCGGTAATTGTATTTGCTGTGACTTACTTCGTCGTATTTGTAGAACGTGGTCAACGTCGTATCGTCGTTAACTACGCTAAGCGTCAGCAGGGCCGCAAGGTGTTCGCTGCGCAGAGCACACATTTACCTTTGAAGATAAACATGGCGGGTGTAATTCCCCCAATTTTTGCGTCAAGCATCATTTTGTTCCCTGGAACACTGGCTCAGTGGTTCGGTCAAAATGAATCCATGTCATGGTTGAGTGATTTTTCATTGGCTGTGTCACCTGGACAACCGCTTTACTCATTATTATATGCAACAGCAATTATTTTCTTCTGTTTCTTCTATACTGCGTTGGTGTTTAACCCACGTGAGACAGCTGATAACCTGAAGAAGAGTGGTGCATTCATCCCTGGGATCCGTCCTGGAGAACAGACTTCGCGTTACATTGATAAAGTAATGACCCGTTTGACATTAGCAGGCGCGTTATACATTACCTTTATCTGCTTAATTCCGGAGTTCATGTTAATCGCATGGAAAGTACAGTTCTATTTTGGCGGTACTTCACTACTCATTATGGTAGTTGTGATCATGGACTTCATGGCTCAGGTTCAGACCCATATGATGTCTCATCAGTATGAGTCTGTGATGAAGAAAGCTAACCTAGTAAACAAAGCGAATTTAGATCGCTTTGGTCGCTAATTAGCTTTACGGAGTGATGAAATGAAAGTTCGAGCTTCCGTGAAGAAGATCTGCCGTAACTGCAAGATCGTCAAGCGTAGTGGCGTTGTACGCGTTATCTGTGTTGAACCAAAACACAAACAGCGTCAAGGCTAATTAAGAAAATTTGTTCAGCCCAATTTTGGGCTGAACAAAATATTGTTTGCAAATCTGTCAGCTGTCGAGTATCCTTTCGGGCTTTTCGCAGTTGGCCTTTAACTTAAGGAGTGCATAGTGGCCCGTATCGCTGGCATTAACATTCCTGATCAAAAGCATACAGTCATCGCATTGACTGCAATTTTCGGCATCGGCCGTACTCGCGCAAGAGCAATCTGCGCGGCTACAGCAATCGCTGAAACTGCTAAGATCAAGGAATTGAGCGAAGCTCAAATAGATACACTACGCGAAGAAGTTGCCAAATACTTAGTAGAAGGTGACTTACGTCGTGAGATTTCAATGAACATCAAGCGTCTTATGGATCTTGGTTGTTATCGTGGTCTCCGCCATCGTCGTAGCCTGCCTCTTCGTGGGCAACGTACTAAGACCAATGCGCGTACGCGTAAAGGTCCACGTAAACCAATTAGAAAGTAACGGGAAGGTAAAGCAATGGCTAAAGTTCCGTCACGTTCTCCGCGTAAGCGCGTACGTAAACAGGTTGCAGATGGCATGGCTCATATCCATGCTTCTTTCAACAACACTATTGTCACCATTACAGATCGTCAAGGTAATGCGTTGTCATGGGCTACTTCAGGTGGTTCAGGTTTCCGTGGTTCACGTAAATCTACTCCATTTGCTGCACAGGTGGCTGCTGAGCGTGCAGGTGCTGCTGCTCAAGACTACGGTTTAAAAAACCTTGAAGTGTTTGTGAAGGGTCCAGGTCCAGGTCGTGAGTCAGCCATTCGTGCGCTGAACGCTGTTGGTTATAAAATTACCAACATTACCGATGTGACGCCGATCCCTCATAATGGTTGTCGTCCTCCTAAAAAGCGTCGTGTATAACGCCGTTTCATTAGGATAGTTGGAGAAAGATCATGGCAAGATACTTGGGTCCCAAGCTCAAGCTCAGCCGCCGAGAAGGTACAGACCTTTTCTTAAAAAGCGGTGTGAGAGCAATCGATTCAAAGTGTAAACTGGAATCTGCACCTGGACAGCATGGCGCTCGTAAGCCACGTCTGTCAGAGTACGGCTTACAGTTACGCGAAAAACAAAAAGTTCGTCGTATTTACGGTGTGTTAGAAAAACAATTCCGTAACTACTACAAAGATGCTGCACGTCTGAAAGGCAACACTGGTGAAAACCTGTTGCAACTTTTAGAAACCCGTTTAGATAACGTTGTTTATCGTATGGGCTTCGGTGCGACTCGTGCAGAATCACGTCAGCTAGTAAGCCATAAATCAATTATGGTTAACGGTCGTGTTGTTAACATTCCGTCATTCAAAGTGTCTGCGAATGATGTTGTGAGCATCCGCGAGAAGTCACGCACTCAAGCTCGTATCAAAGCGGCTTTAGAAGTGGCAGCTCAACGCGAGAAGCCTACATGGGTTGAAGTCGACAACGCGAAAATGGAAGGTGCTTTCAAGCGCGTTCCAGAACGTAGCGATTTGTCTGCGGAAATTAACGAACAGCTGATCGTCGAGCTTTACTCTAAGTAAGGCTAACAAACAAGAGAGGACACAATGCAGGGTTCTGTTACAGAATTTCTTAAACCGCGTCTCGTTGATATCGAGCAGGTTAACTCAACACGTGCCAAGGTGACACTGGAACCGCTTGAGCGTGGTTTCGGCCACACTTTAGGTAACGCGTTGCGTCGCATCCTATTGTCGTCTATGCCCGGCTGCGCGGTTACCGAAGTCGAGATTGACGGTGTACTGCACGAATACAGCAGTAAGGAAGGCGTACAAGAAGATATCCTTGAGATCTTGTTAAACCTGAAAGGGTTAGCAGTGACTATCGAGGGTAAAGACGAGGCTATGCTTACGTTGAGCAAGTCCGGCGCAGGCCCTGTCATCGCAGCAGATATCACGCATGATGGTGATGTCACTATCGTGAATCCTGATCATGTTATCTGTCATTTGACGGGTAACAATGATATCAGCATGCGTATTCGCGTTGAGCGTGGTCGTGGTTATGTGCCAGCATCTGCTCGTGCACAGACCGAAGACGATGATCGCCCAATCGGCCGTTTGCTGGTTGATGCTTCTTTCTCGCCAGTCGCACGTATTGCCTACAATGTAGAAGCAGCTCGTGTTGAACAGCGTACTGACTTGGATAAACTCGTTATCGATATGACCACTAACGGTACTATCGATCCTGAGGAAGCTATCCGTCGTTCTGCAACCATCTTAGCCGAACAGCTAGATGCGTTTGTTGAGCTGCGTGACGTGACTGAGCCAGAATTGAAAGAAGAGAAACCGGAGTTCGATCCGATTCTGTTGCGTCCTGTCGACGATTTAGAGCTAACTGTACGTTCGGCTAACTGCTTGAAAGCCGAAGCGATTCATTACATCGGAGATCTGGTACAGCGTACTGAAGTTGAGCTGCTTAAGACACCTAACCTAGGTAAGAAATCTCTTACTGAAATTAAGGACGTTTTGGCTTCTCGCGGACTGTCGTTAGGTATGCGTTTGGAAAACTGGCCTCCAGCTAGTTTAGCAGACGACCTATAAGTCTCAGGTTTGTACAGATTTAGGTTATAAGGATTAGGTCATGCGCCATCGTAAGAGTGGTCGTCAACTTAACCGCAACAGCAGCCACCGCCAAGCTATGTTCCGTAACATGGCAAGCTCACTGGTTCGTCATGAGATCATCAAGACAACCGTAGCTAAAGCGAAAGAACTGCGTCGCGTAGTTGAGCCTCTGATAACACTTGCTAAGAGTGACAGCGTTGCAAACCGTCGTTTAGCGTTTGCACGTACTCGCGACGCTGAAGTCGTAGGTAAGTTATTTACTGAGTTGGGTCCACGTTACCAGGAACGTCCTGGTGGCTATACCCGTATCCTTAAGTGCGGTTTACGTGCTGGTGATAAAGCCCCTATGGCTTACATCGAGCTAGTTGGTCGCCCAGAAGCTGCTCAAGCTGTTGATGTTGAAGCTGCTGAATAATTAAGGTTACACATTTAAAAAACCGGGCTATTGCCCGGTTTTTTTATTTCTTTCATTTACTTTCAGTCCACCCATAAAGTTTGTTTTTCTATTTCTTTAGGTAGATTTAGCTGCCATTTTTCAACCCCTTGTCGACTGAACATGAAGGTTCCAAGATCATCCGTTACCGGAAAAATATTTTCTGGTTTTTCGCCCGCAAGGATCTTAGCTGCCATTTTCGCTGCTATGGTTCCGTGATGATAGCCATCCAGCACGTAGCCACCAATGTTACCCTCGGCGGAGACACTGAATCCCCAAAAGCCAAAATTAGGCACCGGTGTATTTTCAGCAATCCATTTAAGCAGTTGTTCAGCGTCGACGGAACGATTGTCGGCATCTCTTACCGTCTGGTAGAGAGCTACAACAATGGCGTTATAGCCTTGTTCTTTGGCCGACAATACTTGTTGTTGCCATTCCTCTAGGCGATTCAGTTGTACAATGCTGACCTCAATATCGCTCAACATGCTCGACTGTTGTTTACTGATATAATCGGCGGCAAGTTTTGATGTATTCCCTTGATCGAACATCACCAATATTTTTCTATGCTGTGCTTGTGGTAAGAGACGGTGGATAAGAATTAACGAGCGTTTAAGCAAAGGTCTTTCAAGTACCCCAGTGAAAAGTTTATGTTGATTTAGATGGTACTCTCTTGGGTTCATATTAACCCCGAGATAGACCACTGGGATCTGACTGGTATCTAATCGTTGATGCAGGAAATTAACGGCATTATCATCAGCGAGGATGACAAGCTGCGGTTTTTGTTGTTCGATGAACTGCCAAGCCTTATCTGCTCGTTCCGCATGTTGACTCTTGGGCTTGCGCTTTGTATCCATTTCAAAATAGCTCACTTCATGTTGTGGAGTGAGGTTATCAAGAATAGCCTGATAGTATTGTTTGTCCCACTGATAACCCTGATGGTAACTTTCAATGACAACCACTTTCGCCGCATAGGCGTTAGAAAGGTTGCTACATAATACGAGCAGAAGTATTAGCAGACATCGGTTGATTAAGGACGTTAGAGAGACCATGTACAGTTTTCTTTAGGGAAACTGCTTTTATTATAGTTCAGCTTTTGCCGTTGAAATTTAGGGATAAAAAAAGCCTCACGAAGAGGCTTTTGGAGATTGAATTAATTACTTGGGCGCCGGCGTTTTTTGCTGGCTGTAGTCGAGTTTTTCGTGTTTTTGACCCATGGCCTCGGCAACTTCAGGCGGCATATAGTTCTCATCATGCTTAGCTAACACTTCAGTTGCCGCGAGTTTGCCATCCTCTCCTAACACGCCTTGGGCGACAATGCCCTGTCCTTCACGGAATAGATCGGGCAATAGGTCATCATAGGTCACGAGGATTTCACCACCCAATGAGTCGTGTACTGCGAATTGTACATGCAGACTATTTGGGTCGCGTACCATTGAGCCGACAGTCACCATGCCACCCACACGAATGCGTTGTCCTACTTCGGGTTTCACTCCTGTGTCAGTTTTACCGTGAACAATCTCAGAGGGTGTATAGAACAGGTTGAGGTTGGAGTTCAGCGCATACAGTAAAAGCGAAGCAATCGCGGCAACACCACCGATTAATGCTACAGCTAGCGTCAGTCTCTTTTTGCGTCTTGGGTTCACGATTTGGTACTCCTAGTTTCTTTAAGGCGCTCTTCTCGGTTCATTTTCTTGGCAATCTCAATCAAGACTTTACGCTTTTGACGCGTACTCGTAATGATGAGTGTAGACAAGCAGACGAAGGTCACACCGTAGGATAGCCAGACATAGAATGCATAGCCGCCCATATTGAAAAAATCACTGATTGAATCGAACTGCATTATTTGACCTCCTCAGCCTTCGCAAGTTCACGCACCCAAGGGCGCATGCCATTTCTTGCTAAAATCTCTGCTTTAAACCTCACGATAGTGATGGCACCTATCATAAGGCCGAAACCTAAAATATTGATTAAAAGTGGATACAACATTTCAGTCGACATGGTCGATTTAGAGGTAATTTTAATTGTCGATGGTTGATGTAATGAGCTCCACCACTCAACGGAATATTTAATAATTGGGATATTAATGACCCCTACGATCGCTAAAATCCCCGCCGCACGTGCCGCAAGTACTTTGTCTTCAAAAGAAGCATAAAGCGAGATCACACCTAAATAGAGGAAAAGCAGTACCAACTCAGAGGTTAGGCGTGCATCCCATACCCACCAAGTGCCCCACATAGGTTTACCCCAAGCCGCACCAGTGAAGAGCGCAATAAAGGTAATGACTGCGCCAATAGGGGCGATGGAAGCTGCTGCCCAGTCAGCAAGCTTGACCTGCCAGACAAGGCCAATAAAGGCGGCTGTCGCCATGCCCATATAAGCTGCCATCGACATAGAGGCCGCTGGAACATGGATAAAGATAATGCGGTAGCTATCACCCTGTTGGTAATCGGTCGGGGCAAATAGCAATCCCCAGACTGTGCCTACGGTAATAAAAAGACAGGCTAAAGTAGCAAACCAAGGAAATAAGGTTCCTGATAATTTATATGCGCGTTCAGGATCCGCGTAAGGGTGTAACCATTTCCACATTTTAGTTAGTACTCACTCGCAGAGATGCACCAATTGCAAAAGGTGCCAAGGTTAACGAACCGATCAACATAGCGCCAATTATAGCGAGCTGACCATCATAGGGTAAATTCATTCCTGCCGCATCTATAGCACTGGTAGCGAAAATCAGCACTGGAATATACAGAGGCAAAATAAGCAAGCTGAGTAGTACACCACCTTTGCGTAAGCCGACCGTTAACGCTACACCAATAGCGCCAAGTAGCGAAAGAACCGGTGTCCCGAGGGCGAGTGTTGCAATGAGAGCGCCGTAACTGTTGCTATCGAGATTGAGAAGTACTGCGAGTAGTGGCGCTATGATGATCAACGGTACGCCGGTGAGTATCCAATGGGCGAGTACTTTAGCGAGTACGAGAATCGATAAGGGCTGTGGACTCAACAGCATTTGCTCTAAGCTGCCATCACTAAAGTCAGCTTTGAATAAACGTTCAAGTGAGAGCATGGATGCGAGCAATGCCGCGACCCAAATGATCCCTGGTGCAACACGGGCTAACATCTGTGGTTCTGGCCCAATGCCCAAAGGAAATAAGGTCACGACCATTACAAAGAATAATAAAGGATTAAAAATATCACCACGGTGACGGATGGCAATTTTAAGATCCCGCTGTAGCAAGGTAAAAAATGCCTGAGTAAAACTGATGCCTCTTTTCATTATACTTAACCTTATACGAAGCGATAATCTAGACGAATTTTACGCAGCCTATCATCTTTGATAATGCCCATATCTTGGTGAGTCGTGAGGATCACGCAGCCACCATTATCCGCATGTTGGATAAATAACTGTTCCAGTTCTTCAACACCTTTTTTATCGATAGCAGTAAAGGGTTCATCGAGGATCCAAATTCTACTGTTGTTGTGCCAGAGCCGTGCTAAGGCAGTTCTGCGATGCTGGCCAGCAGACAAATGCCCTGCAAGCGCTTCTTCAAAGCCAGTTAAGTTGACTTTGGCTAAAATTGAAGCTGTATCAAAATCATCATAGCCACTGATTCTTAAATTGAAATTAAGGTTTTCTTCGGCAGTTAATTCGCACTTTACTCCGGCAAGATGACCTAAATACAGCAAGTCTTCATTGTACTCATCGCGGCAACTGTTGATATCTTCATTTATGTAAAAGGTTTGTCCGGCATAGGGGCGAGAAAGGCCTGCCAGAATGCGTAGTAAGCTGGTTTTGCCTGCGCCATTGGGTCCTTCTATTTGGACTATATCACCAGCATTAATTTCGAAACTTAATTCATCAAACAGGATACGTTCTTCGCGGATACATGTCAGCTTGCTCGCTGATACCAGTGTGTTTACTGAAGTTATATTTGTCACTGAACCCTCTATCTCAAGCCGGAAGGAAACACAAGTGATTCTAACACAAACGTTATTGGGGGTTTACTCTTGCTTTGTACTAGTTGTCAGCAATTTGATGTGGTTCCAATAACCGCAATATTTATCGAACTTTTTTACGACTTGCTAATATATTAACGAATTTGTCACGCTTGTCGCCTGATAAGATTTACGCTGAGATTCTAATCACAAAAAGATGAGATTTATTGAAGTTTGTAGTAATCTTAGTCCGCTATAATGAGTCTGCCTCGAAGGGCAGCGTCGAGCTTTGTACGTATTTGCATTAGGAACATTGAACATGAAAAAACTGTTAGCAATGACTGCAGTCGCTGCTTTGACTATGTCAGTCAACGTGTCAGCTCAAGAAGCTGAAGCTATTTTCAACAAGGCATGTACCGTATGCCACAGCATGGGTGTTGCTGGTGCTCCAAAAGCGCATAACGCTGCAGAATGGGAACCACGCTTAGCTAAGGGTATTGATACTCTACTGCACAGTGTTAAAACCGGTCTAAATGCTATGCCACCAGGTGGTATGTGTACTGATTGTACTGATGACGATTACAAAGCAGCTATCGAATTTATGTCTAAAGCTCAGTAATTTTCTCTGTGTTTAAAAAAACCGGCGCGAGCCGGTTTTTTTATATCTGCAATAAGCTGGTCGCTTAAATTATGGGTGCGTATTATTGCACTTGAGTATCCAGAATGAGACTGGCACTTTCACCCACAGCAACTTTGCTGATTTTACCTTGAATATCGCCCGCTTGAGGTTTGATATTGCCATGCTTAGATAATACCGCAATGACTTCCACATTAGCGGCTTGACTGAGCTTTACATCACCCCCCATACCTGTGCTGTCATCTAAAGTGACCGTCACTGGTAAAGATTTTGCGCTGACTTTAGTGGCCGCTAGAGGGATCTTTGGACCTTCGGTGGCACGTGCAAATACAAATATAGTATCTTCAGGGCTGGCCTTGGCGGCAAGTTCGGGGGAAATTGAGATAGCAATACTCACTGATTTGTTCGTGACCTTAGCTGGTTTGTGTGTGTCATCGTTGGGCATTCCCGTAGTTTCAGCTTGCATCCGCAAATTGGCGGTTTCGATAGCTTCCATCAATGCCGCGCGATCAACATCAGTACGGTCACTGTCGAGAATGGTTTGCCACGAGGTGATCGCTTTTTTGTAATCTGCCGTGAAAAAAGCATCCATACCCACGAGAAGAAGGGTTGACGGATCCTGTGGATCCATTGCTAAGGATTCCTCGATCAGTGCTTGAATTTGTGGCGTCATTTGCTGGCCAGCCTTGTAGTACATCGCGGTGGCTTTGGGGCCTAACAATTCCGCGTGTTTGCCCACTAATTCCATGACTTTATCGAATGCGGCAATGGCCTTATCGAATTGATTTACAGAAACATAGGCGTGACCTAGGCTAAACCAGGCTTGGCTGTTCTCAGGTTCTGCTTGAATCTGAGTTTCCATCATTTGTACGCGTTGTGCCATAATTTGCGCCGCATCCATGCCTGCATGGGGATTGGCGGGTTGGATATTACCGATGTTTTGGAAGGCACCTAAATGTTGGTAGAGGTAACCCGAGATGACAATCAAGCATACCGACATGATCGATGGCCAGAGAATGGTTTTGGGTTTGATTTGATTTATTAGGGAATCATCACCCGCTTGTTTGATATCTTGCAGCAAGCTGATTTCCAGTTCTTTCTTTAAAGCATCGAATTCGGCTTGATCTAGTAATTCTTCGCTAAGCTCTTTTTCGAGAGTCGCCAGACGTTCATTGAACAATTCAAGGTTAGTTTGTTTGCGCACGCCGGCTTCTTCAGTGCGTAACAACTTTTGCTGTCTGAAATGCGGGATCCAGATCAGCGTTAGGCTGACCAACACAACAAGCGCAATAAAAATCCAAAATGTCGTCATTGTTTCTATATTCACTTTAGTTTGCATAAAAGCGGTGTTACCGCCGGCTTGGAAGCAAGATTATACGTAAAGATTATTCATTGAACAGTAATATAAGGTATTCACAACGCTGAAAGCTTATAGTTGGGCACTGGTTCACAAATTGATCCTTCTTGTCAAATTTGTATGAAACTTAAGGCTCATCTATCTGTCACATCCAGAACTGTAGGCCTTGTATGACTTTTATTTACCTCAAAAATTGAGAATGAGACAAGTCACCCAGTTTTGTACGAAAGAGGCAGACAGGAACAATAGCAAATACTAAAATGAGCAAAATTTCGTGCGTTTGTGTGAACAGCATGTTGTGCGTTGGTCTAGAATCTTTCTAAATCAACATATTATTAGAGACTGAGGAAAACCCATGATCCCAGAACTTGGACACTTTTCGTTGATAATAGGGGTGGCATTTGCCTTCTTATTAATCAGCGTTCCCCTAATAGGTGTTGCCCGTAAAGATCAATATTTAGTGAGATATGCCTGGCCGTTAACGTATGGAATGTTCTTCTTTATCACTTTATCTGTGATATCGCTTGGTTATAGCTTTGCTGTCGATGATTTCTCTGTCGCCTATGTTGCGCATCACTCAAATTCTCAGTTACCTATCTTCTTTAAGGTTGCGGCCGTATGGGGCGGTCACGAAGGGTCACTACTATTTTGGGTGTTCGCCCTGTCGACCTGGGCAGCATCGGTAGCCTTATTTAGTAAAGGCTTAGAAGAAGTGTTCACTGCCCGAGTACTGGCGGTGTTAGCACTGATTGTGATTGGCTTTAGCTTATTTATGCTGCTCACATCGAGCCCATTTGAACGTTTGTTTCCTATGCCAGCAGAGGGGCGTGACTTAAACCCTATGCTGCAGGATGTGGGATTAATCTTCCATCCACCTATGCTGTACTTAGGTTATGTGGGTTTCTCGGTGAGTTTTGCCTTTGCCATTGCAGCCTTAATGAGTGGTCGTTTAGATTCTGCTTGGGCTCGTTGGTCACGTCCTTGGACATTAGCCGCTTGGATTTTCTTGACGGGTGGCATTGCATTAGGTTCTTGGTGGGCATATTACGAACTAGGTTGGGGCGGCTGGTGGTTCTGGGATCCAGTTGAAAATGCCTCCTTTATGCCTTGGTTAGTCGGTACTGCGCTGGTTCATTCTTTGATTGTGACCGAGAAACGCGGTGCTTTCCGTAACTGGACTGTATTGCTGTCTATCTTCGCATTCTCTTTAAGTTTACTCGGTACCTTTATTGTTCGTTCTGGGGTGTTGACCTCAGTGCACTCATTCGCAGCCGATCCAAGCCGCGGCATGTTTATTCTATTGTTACTCGGTTTAGCCATCGGTGGTTCGCTTACTTTGTTTGCCTTCCGTGCAAGCGAAATGAGCAGTCCAGCCCGTTTCGAACTGAAATCTAAAGAAACGATGCTACTCGTTTGTAACGTGTTACTGACAGTGGCTGCAGGTACAGTATTGTTAGGAACTTTATACCCACTGCTGATCGATGCGTTAGGCATGGGTAAGATCTCTGTTGGACCTCCATACTTCAACGCGGTGTTTGTGCCTATCGTACTGGTGCTGTTTGCCTTTATGGGAGTAGGTCCAATCATTCGTTGGAAAAAGTCCAAAGCGGGTGAGTTGAAACGTCAGTTACTACTGCCAGCACTCATTTCAATTGCAATTGGCGTTGTGATGCCATTCATTATTGATGGTGCCTTTAATGCGTGGGTGGCCTGTGGTATCGCTGCCGCTACCTGGATTGTTCTGGCGACAGCAAGAGCGGCTTATAACATTGTTAAACCCAAAGAGGGCGATGTTAGCATGGCTCGTATGGGGCGCAGTCAACTTGGCATGATCCTCGCGCACTTAGGCATTGCGGTTTCAGTGATTGGTGCCACTATGGTGTCCAATTACTCGATTGAGAAAAGTGTTCGTATGGGCCCGGGTATCAGCCAAGAGTTAGCGGGTTATACCTTTAAATATCTTGAAACTAAGAATGTTGTCGGTCCTAATTACACCGCACAGCAAGGTCAGATAGAGATCTACAAAGGCGATAAACTGCTAACGTTACTCAAGCCAGATCGTCGCCAGTACAATGTCCGTACTATGGATATGACTGAAGCTGGCATCGATTGGGGTCTATTCCGTGATTTGTATGTGACTATGGGTGATCCTATCAGCAGCACTGAGTTTGCAGTACGTTTAAACTACAAGCCCTTCGTTCGTTGGTTATGGTTCGGAGCCATTTTTATGATGATCGGTGGTTTCTTTGCTGCATCAGACAAACGGTATCGCTCAAAAGTCACTGAGGTTGTTAAGCCGCAAGCTGGCAAAGTGAAATTGGCAACGGCTCAATAGTTGAGGAATGTATGAAGAAGTTGGTTCTGTTTATCCCATTGGTCATATTTCTCGCCATGGGGGTGTTTCTATATAAAGGCTTATTTCTGAATCCACAGCAATTGGATTCGGCACTGGAAGGAAAGCCTATTCCGGCTTTCCAACTGGAACGCCTTGAAACACCAGCTGAGATCATTACGAATGAACAATTGAAAGGTAAAGTGTCATTACTCAATGTGTGGGCGACTTGGTGTCCATCTTGTAAATATGAGCATCCTTTCTTAGTGATGTTAAAACGTAAAAATCTTCTGCCAATATACGGGATTAACTATCGTGATGAACGTGTTCCCGCATTGGAAGAGTTACGGCGTCAGGGAGATCCCTATAACGTCAATATTTATGATAAAGATGGTCGTTTAGGATTAGATCTTGGCGTTTACGGTGCACCTGAAAGTTTTGTGGTTGATCATAATGGTATTATTCGCTATCGCTATGCAGGTCCAATCGACCAGCGTGTATGGAGCGAAACCCTCTATCCAATGATCCAACAATTACAAGCTGAAGCAGTGAAGGATGGCGCATCATGAAAACGCTGATAAAAATTATGGGTGGTCTAGTACTGCTGTTCAGTATGACGACCGCCATCATGGCAACACCAGTTGATACTTACGAATTCAAAACACCTGAAAATCAAAAACGTGGTTTGTCTTTGGCCCATGAGCTGCGCTGCCCACAGTGTCAAAACCAAAACTTGATCGACTCAAACTCACCGGTTGCGCGCGATCTGCGTCTTGAAGTCTTCAAGATGGTAGACGAAGGTAAAGGAGATGATGAAATCATCGAGTTTATGACCAGTCGCTATGGTGAGTTTGTACTCTATAAACCCAAAATGGAGACTAAGACCTATATTCTCTGGTTAGGTCCAGTTGCCCTATTGCTATTAGGCCTACTCATTGGTTTTGTCTTTATTCGTAAGCAACGTATCGGTGGCAATGCTCCACAGGAAATCAGCGTCGAAGACCAAAAGGCGTTGGATGTGTTACTCAAGCGTGATAACAAATGAAGTCATTTGCCTTAGTTGCAATCCTAGCGAGTCTGTCTGTCGCCTTTGCTGGTGGTGCCCAGGCGTACCCAGGCATGCAACAGTCAACGAAACCAGTAGAGTCAACGGTCGATCTGATCAATGTGTTGCCTAAGACATTCCCTATCAAACCCGTAGCCTTTAATGATGTCGATGGCAAAGCCATCGACTTCAGCCACTACAAAGGTAAAGTCATCATGGTTAACATGTGGGCAACTTGGTGTCCACCCTGCGTCAGAGAGCTACCTGCCATTGAGAGATTGGCGGCTAAGTTTAAATCGGAAGACTTTGCGCTGCTGCCAATATCCATTGATGCCGAAGGCAAACAACAGGTGCAATCGTTTTTAACCTCATTAGGGATGACTGAATTTAACTCTTATTACGATCCTGAGCAAAATCTCGGGCAGGTCTTTCCATTAGATACTATCCCTGCGACTTTTATTCTCGATCAAAACGGTCAGCTCATTGCATTTGTGCGATCTTTTGTAGATTGGGATGACACAAAAGCTATCTCATTAATCCAAGGTTTTATTGATAAAGGCCGTGAAAAGCCCAATTAATCGGCATTCTGCACGTAAAAGAATCACCATCGTTTAAAAGATCGCCATGCGATCTTTTTTCATTAAAAAGCCCTTGCACAAAAAGTTTAGCTGCCTATAATGCGCATCCACTGACACGACAGACGGCGAAAGCAAGCTGACGAGTGAGGTTGAATTGAGTAGGTTACTCTCTGTTGAGAATGGCACTTAATTCAATCGCAGCAAGAAGTTGAA
>NZ_AFOZ01000005.1 GCF_000217915.1 Shewanella sp. HN-41
TTAAGTCGATTATTTGCTAGGTTTTGTGGCTTGCATCGACTGCGCATCCTTGCTTACAAAGTCGAATAAGAATACAATCTATGGCCGATTTTTGACCCTGAGCTTATGCGATTGCGTTTCTAGGGGTGTTCGGAAATGCAGAGTATCAAAAAGCGTATTGTAACTGGGTCCTATGTCCCTAATTATTGTGCTCAAGCTCAGGCCGTATTGAGTAACGGAATAACCGATGACAACAAATACTGAAAACCAGAACAATTCTCTGGATATCGTGAAGTGGGGTTTAGCGATCATTTTGCTGGCCGCTGCTGTTATTGGCAATCAAATGTATAGCGAAACGAGTGCCGTCATACGCGCGCTTGGCGTTATCGTTGCATTCGCTATTGCTGGTTTTATTGCGCTACAGACAGAAAAGGGTAAAAAAGCCTTGGCTTTCGCTCGTGAGTCGCAAATTGAAGTGCGTAAGGTTGTATGGCCAACGCGTCAAGAAGCGCTTAACACCACTTTTATTGTCCTTGCTGCAACAGGTATCTTAGCTCTGGTTCTTTGGGGTATGGATGCTGTGTTAATGCGAATTGTCAATTTTATCACTGGCGTATAGGCACCTCGAATGACTGAAGCTAAAGAAGCTAAAAAAAGATGGTATGTAGTGCAGGCATTCTCTGGCTATGAAGGCCGAGTTTGTAAGTCACTGATTGAATACATTAAGATGCACGGCATGGAGCAATACTTTGGTGAAGTATTAGTTCCGACTGAAGAAGTTATTGAAATGCGTGCAGGTCAGCGTCGTAAGAGTGAACGTAAGTTTTTCCCTGGCTATGTGTTAGTGCAGATGGAAATGAACGATGACAGCTGGCATTTAGTCAAAAGCATCCCGCGTGTTTTAGGCTTTATTGGCGGAACCTCTGATCGTCCTGCCCCAATTTCAGATAAAGAAGCGGAAGCTATCCTGCGTCGCTTACAAGAAACTACGGCTTCACCAACTCACAGAACTATCTTTGAACCCGGTGAAGTGGTCCGCGTGTGTGATGGTCCATTTGCTGACTTTAACGGTACCGTTGAAGAGGTGGACTATGATAAGAGCCGCGTGAAAGTGTCGGTAATGATCTTTGGTCGTTCGACACCGGTTGAGCTCGATTTTAGTCAGGTCGAAAAAGGCTGATTAAATAAACTACAAAATCCGTTTGGCAACGGGTGCGGATTTCTATATAATCCGCACCCGTTGTTTTCGGGGGAGCATGTCGGCATGTCGCTGATGCGCGTTTGAACCCAAACTGAGGAAATGTCAGATGGCAAAGAAGATTGATGCTTATATTAAGCTGCAAGTAAAATCAGGTTCTGCGAACCCTTCACCACCAGTTGGTCCAGCTTTGGGTCAAAAAGGTGTGAACATCATGGAATTCTGTAAAGCGTTTAACGCCCGTACAGAAAAAATGGAAAAAGGCATGCCTATTCCAGTCGTGATCACTGTTTACAGTGACCGTTCATTCACTTTTGAAACTAAGACTCCGCCAGCGTCTTACTTACTGAAGACTGCTGCAGGCCTGAAATCAGGTTCTCCACGTCCTAACACTCAGAAAGTTGGAACTATCGCTCGCGCTAAGATTCAGGAAATTGCTGAAACTAAAGCTGCCGATATGACTGGTGCTGACATTGAAGCGATGACTCGCTCAATCGAAGGTACTGCGCGTTCAATGGGTTTGGTTGTAGAGGATTAATATAATGGCAAAGCTAACTAAACGCATGCGCGTAATTCGCGAGAAAGTTGACGGCACTAAAAGCTACGATATCAACGAAGCTGTTGCTCTGTTAAAAGAATTAGCAACTGCAAAATTCGTTGAAAGCGTAGACGTAGCAGTTAACTTGGGTATCGACCCACGTAAATCTGACCAAAACGTTCGTGGTGCAACAGTGTTGCCACACGGTACTGGTCGTGACGTTCGCGTTGCAGTATTTACACAAGGTGCAAATGCTGAAGCTGCTAAAGCAGCTGGCGCTGAGCTAGTTGGTATGGATGATCTGGCTGAGAAAATCAAAGCCGGTGAAATGAACTTTGACGTAGTTATCGCATCTCCAGATGCAATGCGCGTTGTTGGTATGTTAGGTCAAATCTTAGGCCCACGTGGTTTAATGCCTAACCCTAAAACAGGTACAGTAACGCCAAACGTTGCTGAAGCTGTTAAGAATGCCAAGGCTGGTCAAGTTCGTTACCGTAACGACAAGAATGGTATTATCCACACTACTATCGGTAAAGTGGATTTCACACCAGCTCAATTGAAAGAAAACTTGGAAGCGTTAATCACTGCACTGAAAAAGGCTAAGCCTGCAGTTGCAAAAGGTGTATACGTGAAGAAAGTGAGCATCTCCACCACTATGGGTGCAGGTGTTGCTGTCGACCAAGCGACTCTCGATACAGCTAACTAATTTTACAAGGTACGCGCATTAGTCTATAATGCGCGCACTTTGTGGGTTGAAGCCTGTTTTATGCCCTTTTTGGGGTGTTAAAAATTAGGCTTCCGTCCAAGACCGCAGGTGTTTACTTTAACGGTTTACTTAATTTCCTGCGTAGACGGTGTCAGGCCCCAGCTAAATTTTTTTACTGGATAATCTGCACCGTAAGTCACTAAATACATAAGTATTTAGTATGGTAAATACTAGGGAATACCCTAGGTAGAATCCAGGAGTAAAGCCAATGGCATTAAGACTCGAAGACAAAAAAGCGATTGTTGCTGAAGTCAACGAAGCTGCCAAAGGTGCGCTATCTGCAGT
The DNA here is from genome assembly GCF_000217915.1 of Shewanella sp. HN-41. Lineage (GTDB taxonomy): Bacteria > Pseudomonadota > Gammaproteobacteria > Enterobacterales > Shewanellaceae > Shewanella. Next base: position 2,767 of record NZ_AFOZ01000005.1, read on the forward strand.
AGCCGCCGATTCACGCGGTGTAACTGTAGGTGCTATGACCGGTCTGCGTAAAAAAGCGCGTGAAGCTGGTGTTTATGTACGTGTAGTACGTAACACGCTAGCTAAACGTGCTGTTGAAGGTACAGCTTTTGAGTGCCTAGCAGAGACGTTCACTGGCCCAACTTTGATTGCTTTCTCTAACGAGCACCCAGGTGCTGCAGCTCGTCTGTTAAAAGACTTTGCTAAAGAGCAAGCTAACTTCGAAGTTAAAGGCGCAGCCTTTGAAGGGAATTTCATCCCTGCAGCTGACATTGATCGTTTGGCGAAACTGCCAACATACGAAGAAGCACTAGCTCAGTTAATGATGACTATGAAAGAAGCATCTGCTGGCAAGTTCGTTCGTACACTGGCCGCCCTGCGCGATCAAAAACAAGAAGCCGCTTAATTTCAAGCTGGCTGCTTAATGAAATTGAATTCAGAACAATAGGAAACATTTGTTATGTCTATCACTAAAGACCAAATCTTAGAAGCCTTTGCAGCTATGTCTGTAATGGAAGTTGTTGAACTGATCGAAGCAATGGAAGAGAAGTTCGGCGTTTCTGCCGCTGCTGCTGTTGTTTCTGGTGGTGGCGAAGCTGCTGCTGCTGTTGAAGAGCAAACAGAATTCAACGTAATTCTGACTGCACACGGCGACAACAAAGTTGCAGTAATTAAAGCCATCCGTGGCGCAACTGGTTTAGGCCTGAAAGAAGCTAAAGCTATGTCTGAAGCTGCTCCAGTAGCAGTTAAAGAAGGCGTTTCTAAAGAAGAAGCTGAAGCTCTGAAGAAAGAACTAGTTGAAGCTGGTGCTTCAGTAGAAATCAAGTAAGCTATTATTTAGCTTGCTCACCCAAGCCACTTGGGTGGAGGCTGGCGGTTTTTTAACCGTCGGCCTTTTTTGCGCTATATGCGCCGGCGATTTTTTTTCACCGTTTGTCGCCAGATTTTGCAGTCCCTAGCAGAGATTACTGGTTAGGTTCTTGCCATCAACGGTGATGGGCAAACGTGCTGAATGTAATGACATAAGTTATTGATTCAGTCTTGGTCACATCTCGTAAGCAGAGGAAACCCATGGTTTACTCCTATTCTGAAAAGAAGCGTATTCGCAAAGACTTTGGTAAGCGTCCACAGGTGTTGGATATTCCTTACCTTTTGTCTATTCAGTTAGACTCTTTTAAGAAGTTCACCGATCAAGATCCTACCGGTGAGCGCGGTCTTGAAGCCGCCTTCCGTAGCGTTTTTCCCATCAAGAGCTTTTCTGGTAATTCAGAACTGCAATACGTCAGCTATAAGCTTGGCGAGCCTGTTTTTGATGTGAAAGAGTGTCAGATCCGCGGTGTTACGTATTCAGCACCACTACGCGTTAAATTACGCATGGTGTTGTATGACCGTGAAGCAGCGGCGGGCACTGTAAAGGATATTAAAGAACAAGAAGTCTATATGGGTGATATCCCATTGATGACGGATAACGGTACTTTCGTTATCAACGGTACTGAGCGTGTAATCGTATCTCAATTACACCGCAGCCCAGGCGTGTTCTTCGATCATGACCGTGGTAAAACCCACTCATCAGGTAAGGTGCTGTATAACGCGCGAATTATTCCTTACCGTGGTTCATGGCTTGACTTTGAATTCGATCCTAAAGATGCGCTTTTCGTACGTATCGACCGTCGCCGTAAATTACCTGCGACTATCATTCTGCGCGCATTAGAATATTCAACTCAAGAGATCCTCGATCTGTTCTTCGAACGCGTTGAGTTCAAGATCAAGAAAGATACGTTAGTGATGGCGTTGGTTCCTGAGCGTTTACGCGGCGAAACTGCCAGCTATGACATTAAGGATGCCGAGGGTTCTGTATTGGTTGAAGCGGGTCGCCGTATTACTGCGCGCCATATTCGCCAGTTAGAAAAAACCAATACCACTGAACTCGAAGTGCCAGTTGAATATATCGTGGGCAAATATGCTGCTCAAGATTATATCGATCCGGACACGGGTGAAGTGTTAGTGTCTGCCAACAGTGAAATCAGCCTAGAAGATCTGGCGAAATTATCACTGGCTGGCATTAAAGATATCAGCACGTTATATATTAACGAGCTAGATCACGGTGCTTATATTTCAGATACGCTGCGTATCGATTCAACCACTAACCGCTTAGAAGCGCTGGTTGAGATCTATCGCATGATGCGTCCTGGCGAGCCACCAACCAAAGATGCAGCCGAAGCCTTATTCCAGAACTTGTTCTTCAGCGAAGAACGTTATGACCTGTCTAAAGTCGGTCGTATGAAGTTCAACCGTCGTCTGAGTATTCCCGATGACGAAGGTAACGGTGTATTGTCTAAAGAAGACATCGTCGCGGTAATGAAGAACATCATTCATATCCGTAACGGTTTCGACGAAGTTGACGATATCGATCACTTAGGCAACCGTCGTATTCGTAGCGTCGGTGAAATGGCTGAAAACCAATTCCGCGTAGGTTTAGTCCGTGTTGAGCGCGCCGTGCGTGAACGTCTATCTTTAGGCGATCTGAACGAGCTGATGCCACAGGATTTAATCAACGCTAAGCCAATTTCTGCTGCAGTGAAAGAGTTCTTCGGTTCTTCTCAGCTGTCACAATTCATGGACCAAAACAACCCGCTGTCAGAAGTAACGCATAAGCGTCGTATTTCTGCCCTTGGCCCAGGTGGTTTGACCCGTGAACGTGCAGGCTTCGAAGTCCGCGACGTACATCCAACGCACTATGGTCGTTTATGTCCAATTGAGACCCCTGAGGGTCCAAACATTGGTCTAATCAACTCATTAGCAAGCTTTGCCCGTACTAACTCCTACGGCTTCCTAGAAACACCATACCGCAAAGTGGTAGACGGTGTGATCACTGACGAAGTGGAATACTTGTCGGCAATCGAAGAAGGTCGCTATGTGATTGCACAGGCGAACATCGAAGTTGACTCACAAGGCCGCATGGTTGAAGAACAGATTGCTTGCCGTCACAAAGGTGAATCTACCTTTATGCGCGCATCTGACATTCAATACATGGACGTATCGCCACAACAGATTATTTCTGTTGCTGCGTCACTGATCCCGTTCTTAGAACACGACGACGCTAACCGTGCATTGATGGGTGCGAACATGCAACGTCAAGCGGTACCAACTCTGCGCTCTGAAAAGCCGTTAGTAGGTACTGGTATTGAACGTACGCTGGCTGTCGACTCAGGTGTTGTGGTGTCAGCTAAGCGTGGCGGCGTGATCGATTATGTCGATGCGAGCCGCATCGTTGTTAAAGTCAATGAAGATGAGCTACGCCCAGGCGAAGCTGGTATCGACATTTATAACCTGACTAAATACACCCGTTCTAACCAAAACACTTGTATTAACCAACGCCCTTGTTGTGCCGTTGGTGAGCCAGTGGTTCGTGGTGACGTGTTAGCAGACGGTCCGTCTACTGACTTAGGTGACTTAGCCCTTGGCCAGAACATGCGTATCGCGTTTATGCCTTGGAACGGTTACAACTTCGAAGACTCGATCTTAATTTCTGAGCGTGTAGCGCAGGAAGACCGTTTCACTACTATCCACATTCAAGAGCTGTCTTGTATCGCTCGTGATACTAAGCTGGGTAGTGAAGAAATCACCGCTGACATTCCAAACGTAGGCGAATCTGCCCTGTCGAAACTCGACGAGTCAGGTATCGTTTACATCGGTGCAGAAGTGAAGGGCGGCGATATTCTGGTCGGCAAAGTAACGCCAAAAGGCGAAACACAGCTGACACCAGAAGAGAAGTTACTCCGTGCTATCTTCGGTGAGAAAGCGTCTGATGTGAAAGACAGCTCACTGCGTGTACCTAACTCTGTTAAGGGCACTATCATCGACGTTCAGGTATTTACCCGTGACGGCGTTGAAAAAGATAAACGTGCTGTTGAAATCGAAGAAATGCACATCGCCCAAGCGCGTAAAGACTTAGGCGAAGAGTTCAAGATCCTTGAAGAAGGTGTATTGAGCCGTGCACGCAACCTATTATTAGGTGCGGGTTTCACAGAAACACAAATCGCAGCTATGCCACGTAAGGATGTATTGGTTCAAGTCATTGACGATGAAGCAAAACAAACTGAACTTGAGCAATTAGCTGAACAGCATGAAGAGCTGAAAGCAGACTTTGATAAGAAGTTTGAAATCAAGCGTCGCAAGATCACCCAAGGTGATGACTTGGCGCCAGGCGTACTGAAGATCGTTAAGGTTTACTTAGCGGTTAAGCGTACGATTCAACCTGGTGACAAGATGGCGGGTCGTCATGGTAACAAGGGTGTTATCTCTAAGATTTGCCCAATCGAAGATATGCCATATGACGAACAAGGTAACCCAGTAGACATCGTATTGAACCCGTTAGGCGTTCCATCACGTATGAACATTGGTCAGGTACTTGAAGTCCATATGGGCGCCGCGGCTAAAGGGATTGGTAACAAGATCACTGCAATGCTTGAAGAACAGCGCGAGCTGGCTGAAGTACGTGGTTACATCAAGCAAGTGTATGAGTTAGGTGACGAAGTGCAGCAGCGCGTCGATATCGATTCATTCACCGATGATGAAGTGATGCGTCTTGCCCAAAACCTGAAAGGCGGTATCCCGATTGCGACTCCTGCATTCGACGGTGCTAAAGAGAAAGAGATCAAGCAGATGCTTGAGCTTGCAGGCTTGCCAACCTCTGGCCAGCTGAAGTTGTATGATGGTCGTACCGGTAACGAATTTGAGCGTCAAGTAACAGTAGGTTACATGTACATGCTCAAACTGAACCACTTAGTTGATGACAAGATGCACGCCCGTTCTACCGGCTCGTACAGCTTAGTGACTCAACAGCCTCTGGGCGGTAAAGCTCAGTTCGGTGGTCAGCGTTTCGGGGAGATGGAAGTGTGGGCACTGGAAGCATACGGTGCCGCTTATACGCTTCAAGAAATGCTCACCGTGAAATCGGATGACGTTAACGGTCGTACTCAGATGTATAAGAACATCGTTGACGGTAACCATCAGATGCAACCTGGCATGCCAGAGTCCTTCAACGTATTACTGAAGGAGATCCGTTCACTCGGTATTAATATCGAGTTGGATCAGGAATAAGCGCAGGCAGTAGCCGCGTTTGGCAACAGAATGGTGCACCGTGTGAGCGGTGCACCCGGTTTAACTCCTTCAGGAGAGAAACGTGAAAGACTTATTAAAGTTTCTGAAACAGCAAAGCAAGACTGAAGAATTTAACGGCATCAAAATTGGTCTGGCATCGCCTGATCTGATCCGTTCTTGGTCTTTTGGTGAAGTTAAGAAGCCAGAAACCATCAACTACCGTACCTTCAAGCCTGAGCGTGAAGGTCTGTTCTGTGCGCGTATCTTTGGCCCAGTCAAAGATTACGAATGTTTGTGCGGTAAGTACAAACGTTTGAAGCACCGTGGTGTTATTTGTGAAAAGTGTGGTGTTGAAGTCACCCAAACTAAAGTACGTCGTGAGCGTATGGGTCACATCGAACTGGCTAGCCCAGTTGCCCACATTTGGTTCTTAAAATCACTGCCGTCCCGTATCGGCTTAATGCTGGATATGACGCTGCGTGATATCGAGCGCGTACTGTATTTTGAATCTTTCGTCGTGATCGAGCCTGGCATGACCAGCCTTGAACGTGGCCAAATGCTGACAGAAGAAACTTATCTGGATGCATTAGAAGAATACGGTGACGAATTCGAAGCTAAAATGGGTGCCGAAGCAGTGCTTGAACTGTTACGTGCTATCGATTTAGCGAAAGAAATCGAACAAATGCGTGAAGAATTACCTTCAATCAACTCTGAGACTCGTCGCAAAAAAGTGACTAAACGTCTTAAGCTGATGGAAGCATTCTACACTTCAGGCAACAAGCCTGAGTGGATGATCTTAAAAGTACTGCCTGTGTTACCTCCTGACTTACGTCCGCTGGTACCGCTCGATGGCGGCCGCTTCGCGACTTCAGATCTGAACGATCTGTATCGCCGCGTGATCAACCGTAACAACCGTTTGAAGCGTCTGTTAGATTTAGCTGCGCCAGACATTATCGTACGCAACGAAAAGCGTATGCTACAAGAGTCTGTTGATGCGCTATTAGATAACGGTCGTCGTGGTCGTGCTATCACCGGTTCTAACAAACGCCCTCTGAAATCTTTGGCCGATATGATCAAAGGTAAGCAAGGTCGTTTCCGTCAGAACTTGTTAGGTAAGCGCGTCGACTACTCTGGTCGTTCGGTAATTACCGTAGGTCCTACTTTACGTCTGCACCAATGTGGTCTTCCTAAGAAGATGGCATTGGAACTGTTCAAGCCATTCATCTATGGCAAGCTGGAAGGTCGTGGCTTAGCGACAACCATCAAAGCGGCTAAGAAGATGGTAGAGCGTGAAGTGGCGGAAGTTTGGGACGTTCTGGACGAAGTGATCCGCGAACATCCAGTGATGCTCAACCGTGCACCAACACTGCACAGACTGGGTATCCAAGCGTTCGAACCCGTGCTGATTGAAGGTAAAGCAATCCAGTTACACCCACTCGTTTGTGCGGCATACAACGCCGACTTCGACGGTGACCAAATGGCGGTACACGTACCGTTAACACTGGAAGCGCAGCTTGAAGCCCGTGCCCTGATGATGTCTACCAACAACATCCTGTCACCAGCGAACGGCGAGCCTGTAATCACTCCGTCTCAAGACGTGGTATTGGGTCTGTACTACACCAGCCGTGAGCGTATCAACGGCCGTGGTGAAGGTATGGCATTTATGTCCGTTGCTGAAGTTGAAAAAGCTTATGCAACTGGCGCTGCTGAACTGCATGCCCGCGTGAAAGTGCGTATCACTGAAACCATTATTGGTGACAATGGTGAGCGCAGCGAACAACGCCGTATCGTTGATACGACTGTGGGTCGTGCTCTGCTGTCACTTATTCTGCCAGCAGGTTTGTCGTTTGATCTGGTTAACCAGAACATGGGCAAGAAGCAGATCTCTAAGCTACTGAACACTTGTTACCGTCAATTAGGTCTGAAAGATACTGTTATCTTCGCTGACCAATTGATGTATACCGGTTTCCGTTTCGCGACTATCTCTGGTGCATCTGTCGGTATCGACGACATGGTGATCCCAGCTGAGAAGTACACCTTAGTTGCCGACGCTGAAGCGGAAGTTCTTGAAATTCAAGAGCAGTTCCAATCTGGTCTAGTAACTGCGGGTGAGCGTTACAACAAAGTTATCGATATCTGGGCAAGTGCCAACGAAAAAGTTTCTAAAGCTATGATGGAAAACCTGTCAACTGAGACAGTGATTAACCGTGATGGCGTTGAAGAGAAACAAGCCTCGTTTAACAGCATCTATATGATGGCCGACTCGGGTGCTCGTGGTAGTGCCGCACAGATCCGTCAGTTGGCGGGTATGCGTGGTCTGATGGCTAAGCCTGACGGCTCAATCATCGAAACGCCAATTACCGCTAACTTCCGTGAGGGTCTGAACGTACTCCAGTACTTTATTTCTACTCACGGTGCGCGTAAAGGTCTAGCCGATACCGCATTGAAGACAGCGAACTCGGGTTATCTGACGCGTCGTCTGGTTGACGTTGCCCAAGATTTAGTGGTCATCGAAGACGATTGTGGTACCCACGAAGGTCTGACAATGAAGCCGCTGATCGAAGGTGGTGACGTAGTTGAGCCATTACGTGAACGCGTGCTGGGTCGTGTGGTTGCTCAAGATGTATTCTTCCCCGGTACAGAAGATATTCTGGCACCACGTAACACCCTGCTCGATGAAGCATGGTGTGACAAGTTAGAAGAACACTCAATCGACGAAGTGATTGTACGTTCGGTTATTACCTGTGATACCGATTTCGGTGTATGTGCAGCCTGTTATGGTCGTGACTTGGCCCGTGGCCATATCATCAACCACGGTGAAGCCATTGGTGTTGTGGCAGCACAATCCATCGGTGAACCAGGTACACAGTTAACGATGCGTACCTTCCACATCGGTGGTGCGGCATCGCGTGCTTCTGCAGAAAACAACGTCCAAGTGAAAAACTCGGGTTCATTGAAACTGCATAATGCTAAGCATGTTACCAACAGCGACGGCAAACTGGTTATCGTTTCTCGTTCTTCTGAGCTGGCCGTCATCGATGAGCTGGGTCGTGAGAAAGAGCGTTACAAAGTGCCATACGGTACTGTGCTTGAGAAGTTGGAAGATGCAGCGGTTGAAGCGGGCGATATCATCGCTAACTGGGACCCACATACTCACCCAATCATTTCTGAAGTAGCGGGTAGCATCAAGTTCGTGGACATGATTGACGGTGTCACTATGACACGTCAAACAGACGAACTGACAGGTCTATCATCGATCGTGATCCTAGACGTAGGTCAGCGTGGTACAGCGGGCAAAGAAATGCGCCCAATGATCCGCCTGCTTGGCGCCGACGGTAGTGATCTGATGATCCCAGGTACTGAAGTTCCAGCACAGTACTTCTTACCCGGCAGTGCGATCGTTAACCTTGACGACAACGCGCAAATCAACGTGGGTGACGCGTTAGCACGTATTCCGCAGGAATCGTCTAAGACACGCGACATCACCGGTGGTCTGCCACGCGTTGCTGACTTGTTCGAAGCGCGTAAACCAAAAGAGCCTGCAATTCTGGCTGAAATCTCTGGTACCATCTCGTTTGGTAAAGAGACCAAAGGCAAGCGTCGTCTGGTAATTACACCTGCCGATGGTGGCGATCAATACGAAGAGATGATCCCGAAATGGCGTAACTTAAACGTGTTCGAAGGTGAAAAAGTCGAACGTGGTGAAGTTATTGCCGACGGTCCAGAAGCGGCGCATGACATTCTGCGTCTGCGTGGCATCCACAACGTAGCTAACTACATTGTGAACGAAGTGCAGGATGTTTACCGTCTGCAGGGCGTGAAGATCAACGATAAGCATATCGAAGTGATCATCCGTCAAATGCTGCGTAAGTGCTTGATCACTTCCTCGGGCGACACTGAGTTCCTCGAAGGGGAACAAGCTGAAGTGTCACGCGTGAAGATCGCTAACCGCGAACTTATTGCTCAAGGTAAAGTGCCTGCGACCTTCGAACGTGAACTGCTGGGTATCACTAAAGCGTCTCTGGCAACAGAATCGTTTATCTCTGCAGCATCGTTCCAAGAAACGACACGTGTACTGACCGAAGCCGCCGTAGGTGGTAAGAGCGATCAACTGCGTGGTCTGAAAGAAAACGTGATCGTAGGCCGTCTGATCCCAGCCGGTACTGGTTATGCTTATCATAAGACCCGTAATGATGCCCGTGCTAAGAAAGACGAGCCAGTTGTAGTGAATAAGATCACTGCAAGTGAAGCCGAGCAGAACCTCGCTGATCTGTTAAACTTGGCTGGTAGCCAAGATTAAGTAATCAGTTTGTAACAAAAAGGCGCCTATGGCGCCTTTTTTCTTGTAAAATGCCGCAAAAGTTGGCTATTTCTTGACAGTCCGGCATTACCTTTCTAAAATTCCGCGTCCCACCATTGTGGGATATAGATTTTTCACACCTTATCGTTGAGTTTGATTCAACTGACTCGGAGCTATACATGGCAACTGTAAACCAGTTGGTACGTAAGCCACGCGCGCCAAAAGTCGACAAGACTAACGTGCCTGCGTTGAATGCGTGCCCACAGAAGCGTGGTGTTTGTACACGTGTGTACACTACTACCCCTAAAAAACCTAACTCTGCACTACGTAAAGTAGCTCGTGTGCGTCTAACTAACGGTTTCGAAGTAACTTCGTACATCGGCGGTGAAGGCCACAACCTGCAGGAACACAGCGTGATCTTAATCCGTGGTGGTCGTGTTAAAGACTTACCAGGTGTTCGCTATCACACTGTTCGTGGCGCACTAGACTGTGCTGGCGTGAGTTCACGTCGTCAAAGTCGTTCTAAGTACGGTGCAAAGCGTCCTAAGTCTTAACGTATCCGTTAAGTAAGGCCAAGCTAGTTTATTTTGAGAATTCCAGTTTTGGAAATCCCTGAAGCATACGGAGAATTGTTATGCCAAGACGTCGCGTTGTAGGACAACGTAAAATCCTACCAGATCCAAAGTTTCACAGTGAGTTGCTGGCTAAGTTCATCAACGTCATTATGCAAGACGGCAAAAAGTCGACTGCAGAAAAAATCATTTACAAGGCACTAGACGTTATCGCTGAAAAGAAAAGCGAAAACCATTTAGTTATCCTTGAAGCAGCCCTGGACAACGTTCGCCCATCCGTCGAAGTTAAATCTCGTCGCGTTGGTGGTTCTACGTACCAGGTACCATGTGAAGTTCGTCCTGTGCGTCGTAACGCACTGGCGATGCGCTGGTTAGTTGAAGCTGCCCGTAAGCGTGGTGAAAAATCTATGGCTTTACGTCTAGCAGGTGAAATGCTAGATGCGTCTGAAAACAAAGGTACTGCTGTTAAGAAGCGTGAAGACGTGCACCGCATGGCTGAAGCTAACAAGGCCTTTGCTCATTACCGTTGGTAATCTGATGGTGTGGGCTTAGGCCCACACCATTGTTGTTGATATTGCCAAGACAACCGTCTTGGTGGAGAGGGTATAATCGTGGCTCGTATAACCCCAATTGAGCGTTATCGTAATATCGGTATTTGTGCTCATGTGGATGCAGGTAAAACCACCACAACAGAACGTGTTCTGTTCTATACCGGTTTGTCTCATAAAATCGGTGAGGTGCATGACGGCGCCGCGACCACTGACTGGATGGTTCAAGAGCAAGAGCGTGGTATTACTATTACCTCTGCCGCTGTAACAACCTTCTGGCGTGGTATGGATGCTCAATTCACTGAACACCGCATCAATATCATCGATACCCCTGGTCACGTTGACTTTACTATTGAAGTTGAACGTTCTTTGCGCGTTCTTGACGGCGCTGTGGTGGTTTTTTGTGGTTCTTCTGGTGTTGAACCCCAATCGGAAACCGTATGGCGTCAAGCTGATAAATACCGCGTTCCACGCCTGGTATTTGTTAACAAGATGGACCGTGCAGGTGCGGACTTTGAACGTGTAGTGAAACAAATCAGAACTCGCCTAGGGGCCACTTGTGTACCGATCCAATTGAATATCGGTTCAGAAGAAAACTTCACTGGCGTGATCGATTTAATCAAGATGAAAGCCATCAACTGGAATGAAGCAGACCAGGGGATGACTTTTACTTATGAAGAGATCCCAGCGCATTTAGCGGCCAAAGCTGCTGAAATGCATGAGTATCTGATTGAAGCTGCCGCCGAGGCCTCGGACGAACTGATGGATAAATACCTTGAAGAAGGTACGCTATCAGAAGACGAGATCAAAAAAGCGCTGCGTCAACGTACTATAAATAATGAAATCGTTTTAGCGACCTGTGGTTCTGCATTTAAGAACAAGGGCGTTCAAGCGGTACTCGATGCGGTAGTGGAATTCTTGCCAGCTCCCGTTGATGTGCCTCCAATCAAGGGCATCGACGACAATGAGCAAGAAGTAGAGCGCCCATCAGATGACAATGCGCCCTTTGCTGCATTGGCATTTAAGATTGCTACAGATCCATTCGTAGGCACTCTAACCTTTATCCGTGTGTACTCAGGCGTACTCGAATCGGGTTCTGGCGTTTACAACTCTGTTAAACAGAAACGTGAACGTATCGGCCGTATCGTGCAAATGCACGCGAACGATCGAACTGAACTGAAAGAAGTTCGTGCTGGTGATATTGCCGCGGCTATTGGCTTAAAAGAGGTGACTACGGGTGATACGCTTTGTGATAACGATCATAAAGTGATCTTGGAACGTATGGAGTTCCCTGAGCCAGTAATTACCATTGCCGTTGAGCCTAAGTCTAAAGCTGACCAAGATAAGATGGGTATCGCGCTGCAAAAGCTTGCAGCGGAAGATCCATCATTCCGGGTTGAAACTGACGAAGAATCATCACAAACTCTGATTTCAGGAATGGGTGAGTTACACTTAGACATCATCGTCGACCGTATGCGTCGTGAATTTGGTGTCGAATGTAACGTAGGTAAGCCACAAGTGGCCTACCGTGAGACCATTCGTGGATCAGTTGAAGCGGAAGGTAAATTTGTACGCCAATCAGGTGGTCGTGGACAATTCGGCCATGTTTGGTTAAAACTAGAGCCTAATGAAGAAGGCGCTGGTTACGAATTTATCAATGCGATTGTAGGGGGTGTGGTTCCTCGTGAATTCATTCCTGCGGTTGATAAAGGTATCCAAGAACAGATGAAGAACGGCGTACTCGCTGGCTTCCCTGTGTTGGACGTGAAGGTCACTCTGTTCGATGGTTCATATCATGATGTGGACTCGAATGAAATGGCGTTCAAAATTGCGGGTTCTATGGGCTTCAAAAAGGGTGCGCTTGAGGCGAAACCTGTGTTGCTCGAGCCTTGCATGAAAGTAGAAGTAACTACCCCTGAGAACTACATGGGTGACGTGGTTGGTGATTTAAACCGTCGTCGTGGTTTTGATTGAAGGTATGGATGATGGCTTTGGTGGCATCAAAATAGTCCATGCTGTAGTGCCTCTTTCTGAAATGTTTGGTTATGCGACTGATTTGCGCTCTGCAACTCAGGGGCGTGCTTCGTACTCTATGGAGTTCTTGAAGTACTCTGATGCACCGCAAAACATTGCGAAAGCGATTATTGAATCTCGTAGCTAATTTCCAGTTACGACATAAATGTTATATGGTCCAGCTTTGACTGGACTATTCTGAAAAGAAAGGAATATATCGTGGCAAAAGCTAAATTTGAACGTATTAAGCCTCATCGTAAACGTGGGCACCATTGGTCACGTTGACCATGGTAAAACCACTCTGACTGCAGCTATCTCTCACGTACTGGCTAAGACCTACGGTGGCGAAGCTAAAGACTTCTCTCAAATCGATAACGCTCCAGAAGAGCGTGAGCGCGGTATTACCATCAATACCTCTCACATCGAATATGACACGCCTTCACGCCACTACGCTCACGTAGACTGCCCAGGCCACGCTGACTATGTTAAAAACATGATCACTGGTGCTGCACAGATGGACGGCGCGATCCTAGTAGTAGCTTCAACAGACGGTCCAATGCCACAAACTCGTGAGCACATTCTGCTGTCTCGCCAAGTAGGCGTACCGTACATCATCGTGTTCATGAACAAATGTGACATGGTAGATGACGAAGAACTGTTAGAGACTAGTAGAGATGGAAGTTCGTGAACTGTTATCAGAATACGATTTCCCAGGTGATGACTTACCAGTAATCCAAGGTTCAGCTCTGAAAGCGCTAGAAGGCGAGCCAGAGTGGGAAGCGAAGATCATTGAATTAGCCGCGGCACTGGATTCTTACATTCCAGAACCACAACGTGACATCGATAAGCCGTTCCTACTGCCAATCGAAGACGTATTCTCAATCTCTGGCCGTGGTACAGTAGTTACAGGTCGTGTTGAGCGTGGTATTGTTCGCGTAGGCGACGAAGTTGAAATCGTTGGTGTTCGCGCTACGACTAAAACAACATGTACCGGTGTAGAAATGTTCCGTAAACTGCTTGACGAAGGTCGTGCAGGTGAGAACTGTGGTATTTTGTTACGTGGTACTAAGCGTGATGACGTAGAACGTGGTCAAGTATTAGCGAAGCCAGGTTCAATCAACCCACACACTACTTTTGAATCAGAAGTATACGTGCTGTCAAAAGAAGAAGGTGGACGTCACACTCCATTCTTCAAAGGCTACCGTCCACAGTTCTACTTCCGTACAACTGACGTAACCGGTACTATCGAACTGCCAGAAGGCGTAGAGATGGTAATGCCAGGCGACAACATCAAGATGAAAGTGACACTGATCTGCCCAATCGCGATGGACGAAGGTTTACGCTTCGCAATCCGTGAAGGTGGCCGTACAGTAGGCGCTGGTGTTGTAGCTAAGATTTTCGCTTAATCGCGAGCTTAGAGACAATGCTGAAAAAGGAAGCCTAGGCTTCCTTTTTAT
>NZ_AFOZ01000004.1 GCF_000217915.1 Shewanella sp. HN-41
ATCCCGAACTCAGAAGTGAAACGCAATCGCGCCGATGGTAGTGTGGGGTCTCCCCATGTGAGAGTAGGTCATCGCCAAGCGCCTAATAAGCTCTGAAAAGAGCAGTGACGAAGCCAGCTGAATAAGCTGGCTTTTTTGCATCTGTTTTTAGGACTTTGTGTCATTTTATTCCTCAAATTGCAATTGCAGTTTTTCATTTGTATATATTCCTCTTAGGCTGCAAAGCCGACTCTAAGCGGTTACAATGTGGTTTTTGCCACTATTGATCAAACACATGTTGTTCACTCATAGCCTTAAATCATTTAATACCTTTGGTTTAGCTCAGTCATGCAAAGAGCTGGTTGCAGCCGATTCGAAAGCGGCAATTAAAGACATTTGTTTGCCTATTTGGCAGCGACAAGAACCTATGTTGGTATTAGGTGGTGGTAGTAACGTAGTGTTTACTGATGATTTCCATGGCACTGTCGTTAGGATTTTGTCTAAAGGGATTAAGCTCAGCCAAGATGAAAGTTTTTTTTATCTTGAGGTTGAGGCGGGAGAGAACTGGCATGAACTGGTTGAGTTTACCTTAGATAGGAATATGCCTGGGCTTGAGAATTTAGCCCTGATCCCCGGTACAGTTGGTGCTGCGCCTATTCAAAATATCGGTGCTTATGGGGTAGAGCTATGTGATGTTTGCGATTGGGTTGAGTATCTCGATTTAGAATCGGGAGAATTTATCCGTTTAACGGCTAATGAGTGCCAGTTTGCTTATCGCGAATCCATCTTTAAGGGGGCATTACGTAATTGTGCGGTTATTACAGCTGTAGGAATACGTTTAGCAAAAGACTGGCAGCCGAAACTGGCCTATGGGCCTCTTCAGTCATTCGACTCATTGACTGTCACTGCTTGGGATATATTTGAACGAGTTTGCCAAGTTAGGCGTGAAAAACTACCCGATCCTATGGTGTTAGGTAATGCGGGAAGCTTCTTTAAGAATCCCATTATCAGTGCCGCTACCTATCTAGAGCTGGCTTTGCGTTTCCCATCGGTAGTCGGCTATGCACAGACTAATGGCGATGTGAAGCTTGCTGCTGGGTGGCTTATAGAGCAGGCTGGGTTAAAGGGATTCGTCTTAGGCAAGGTGGCAGTGCACGATAAGCAGGCGTTGGTGTTGGTTAATCGCGGTGGCGCAACTGGGCAGGATATTTGTCGTCTTGCATTGCATGTAATTGAGCGAGTGGAGGCTGTCTTTGGTGTCACGCTTGAAGCTGAACCAAGGGTGATTGGATTAATAGGAGAGGGCCATTTAGATGACTGATAACTGGTTAAGAAAGCGTGAGATCCTAAGATTATTATCGAGTGAGCAGTTTGTCTCTGGTGAAGAATTGGCCCTGAAACTCGGCATATCTCGCGCTGCCGTTAGCAAACATATTGATGTGTTAGAAACCTATGGGGTATCTATCTATAGTGTTAAAGGTCGAGGCTATAAACTTGCCCATACTATTTCTTTGATTGATCCGGCACGTTTGGTGCAATCTATTGAAGACAGATGCTTTTATTTTGATGAAATCCCAAGTACCAACGCTTTTATGTTGAGCCACACAAGTGAACTAAAGCGTGGTGATGTGTGTGTGGCCGAATATCAAGCCGCCGGGCGCGGTCGAAGGGGACGCTCTTGGGTATCCCCCTATGGGCATCATTTGTATTTCTCTCAATTTTGGTCATTCCCACAGGGCATGGCACAGGCTATGGGGTTAAGTCTGGTTGTAGCTTGTACCTTAGTTGAAGTGCTTAAATCCTATGGCGTTGAAAATATTGGGGTTAAATGGCCTAATGATATTTATCTCAATCATAAGAAGCTAGCGGGGATTTTGATTGAAATGTCGGGACAAGCCGATAGTGAGTGTCAGCTAATTATTGGTATCGGCGTCAACATGGCAATGTCGGAAGAGCAAGCGAAGGGAATTGATCAACCTTGGAGTGACTTATCGACCTTAGCAGCTATGCCGGATAAAACCGATCTGGTTATTGCCCTGCAAAAGCAGCTTAAGCGAGATATACAGTTATTTGAACGTGAAGGTTTGGCTGCATTTAAGGCGCGTTGGCAGGAAGCTGATTTATTCTATGGCAAAGAGATCCGTTTGCTGATGGGGGAAAATCATGTTGACGGTATTTGTCGTGGTGTCGATGAGCAGGGTGCTGTATTGCTCGAAACTGCCGATGGTATTCAAGCTTTCATCGGCGGTGAGATTAGCCTAAGGGCGCGCCAATCTTAGCGCGTTATTTACGCATCAGTACATGTGACATAAGGTGATCCTGACCTTTCTGTAGGATCAAATGTGCCCTTTCTCGGGTGGGTTGAATATTGAGCTGTAAGTTGGGGCCATTGATGGTGTCCCAAATGTTGGCTGCAATGCTGTTTGCTTCTTCATCACTTAGGCTTGCATAGTGATGAAAGTAGGATTTTTCATCGCTAAAAGCGCCTTTACGAAATTGTAAAAAGCGCTCTTTATACCATTGCTTTAAAAGTGTTTCCTCTGCATCGACATAAATAGAAAAATCAACAAAATCGGAAACGAATGGCCTGCGAGTATCCACTGGTGAGTCTAAACCCGTCTGCAATACATTGAGTCCTTCGAGGATCAATACATCGGGCTGTGAGACAGTCTGGTGCTGATTGCGGATCCTGTCGTAGGTTACGTGGGAATAAATAGGGGCTTTAACATGTGCCTGGCCAGATTTTACGGCTGAAATAAACTCCACCAACATTTTCATGTCGTAACTTTCAGGGAAACCCTTGCGCTGGAGTAACCCTTTGCGTTTTAGATCGGCTAGGGGATACAGAAAGCCATCGGTTGTCACTAAATCGACTTTAGGATGTTCAGGCCAATGCTGTAACAATGCCTGCAGGATACGCGCCGTAGTGCTTTTCCCTACGGCCACACTTCCAGCAATACTAATAATGTAAGGACTCGGAGAGGGTTGTTGACCAAGGAATTCATCAAGGACTAAACCGCGTTGCTGTTTTGCCTTAACGATTAAATTGAGTAACCGGCTCAGGGGAAGATAAATATCTGTGACTTCAGAGAGTGAAACCTTCTCATTAATCCCCCGAAGATTTTCCAAATCTTGTTCACTCAGTGTTAAGGGGACGGAATCCCTTAACTCGGACCACTGGGCTCGTTCAAAGGCAAGATAGAGTGCTTTTTGAATTGGATTTATAGATGTCATTGGCTTTCCTCGGCTTAGGAAAGGCACAGTACACCATGACTTTATTGGCGACAATACTAAATCAACGATTAGGGCCTTGTTTCACTCCTACAGGGTTGTATTCGATGTTTAATTGATTACTAAATGGCATGAACGTGTAAAAAAACATCGTTTGGTTGCTTTTTTTGAACAAATAGGTGTTTTTTGCTTGCACTCAGGGGCACATTTACCTAATATCCCGTTCCGAAATGATTTGCCGGCATAGCTCAGTTGGTAGAGCAACTGACTTGTAATCAGTAGGTCCCGAGTTCGACTCTTGGTGCCGGCACCATTTTACTGGAGGGGTTCCCGAGTGGCCAAAGGGATCAGACTGTAAATCTGACGGCTCCGCCTTCGAAGGTTCGAATCCTTCTCCCTCCACCATTTTTTCAAGGTAGTTAGGTAGCCTTAGTTAGGTTGCGCGGGCATCGTATAATGGTATTACTCCAGCCTTCCAAGCTGATAACGCGGGTTCGATTCCCGCTGCCCGCTCCAAATTTGTATGCTGATATGGCTCAGTTGGTAGAGCACACCCTTGGTAAGGGTGAGGTCGGCAGTTCGAATCTGCCTATCAGCACCAGCCTTTCTAAACTAAGCTCCTATACCTAACATAATCGGTTCGATGTCATTTCTATGCATCGGATTTTTTCTATATGTAAGTTTTCATCACCAAGACTCTTGGATTGAGGCAATACCATGGCTAAAGCTAAATTTGAACGTATTA
>NZ_AFOZ01000003.1 GCF_000217915.1 Shewanella sp. HN-41
GTGATACGAATGGTTAGTTTAATGCGGTGAGTGGAGTCTTAAGTGGTACACCAAGTAACGCCGATGTGGGTGCGCATGCAGTGATACTGCGAGTGACGGACACGGATGGCTTAACGGCCGAGCAAAGCTTTAGCATCACAGTGAGCAACGTTAACGATGCACCGACGATTAGCTCAACTGCCTTAACCTCTGCGACCCAAGATGCGGCATACAGCTACAGCTTTGCGGCGAGTGACAGCGATGTGGGTGATGTGTTGACCTTAAGCGCGGTGACTAAACCGAATTGGTTAAGTTTTAATGCGGTGAGTGGAGTCTTAAGTGGTACACCAGGTAACGCCGATGTGGGTGCGCATGCAGTGATACTGCGAGTGACGGACACGGATGGCTTAACGGCCGAGCAAAGCTTTAGCATCACAGTGAGTAACGTTAACGATGCACCCGTTGCGATAGGTTCGACAGTGATGCTAGAGGAAGATAGCTCAATAATGATCACTTTGGCCGC
The DNA here is from genome assembly GCF_000217915.1 of Shewanella sp. HN-41. Taxonomy (GTDB): domain Bacteria; phylum Pseudomonadota; class Gammaproteobacteria; order Enterobacterales; family Shewanellaceae; genus Shewanella. The sequence goes on from NZ_AFOZ01000003.1 coordinate 503, forward strand.
TGAGGATGCAGATAGTGATCCGCTAACCTATGAAGTGGTCGCTCAGCCAGGATCTGGCACTTTAGAGCAGCACGGCTCCGTTTGGTTGTATACCCCTGAGAAGGATTTCAATGGCACGGATCTGATTAATTTTATCGCCAAGGATGCGGAATTGAGTTCAGAGCCCGGCACAGTGACGATAACGGTCACTCCGGTGAATGATGATCCACAAGCGGTAGATGACAGCTTTACGTTAACGAGTACCGCTAACGATACTTATTCCCTGTCGGTACTGACGAACGATATGGATGTGGATGGTGATCTGCTGACGATTGATGGCGTCGCGGCGGATATCGGCAGCGTTCAAATTGGCGACGAGGGGCTGACATTTACAGCACCCGAAGCTTATGTGGGCCCAGTGGCGCTGCGTTATACCATTAGCGATGGCAATCAGGGGCGTGCGACAGCCAAAGTCAATGTGTTGATTGAAGGATCTGAGTCTGAAAATCAGCCTGTGATCACTTTGCCTGATGATGTCGAGGTGAATGCCACAGGGCTGTTTACGCGGGTGAAGCTGGGCTTTGCTAAAGCGGTCGACGGAGATGGACATCCATTGCCAGTTTCTCTGGTAAATAAGAGTCTGTTCTTCGCACCAGGCAGTTATTTAGCATACTGGCAAGCAGTGGACCGTGACGGTAATAAAGCGATCAAGGCGCAGAAGGTGAAGGTCAATCCCTTGATCTCGCTGAGTAAGGACCAAATTGTCGGCGAAGGTAACGAGGTCGTGGTCAGCGTACACCTCAATGGTGAGGCGCCCAACTATCCTCTATCCATCCCTTATACAGTATCGGGCTCGGCGGGGAATGCCGACCATGATCTGGTCGATGGTGTGCTAGAGATTGCCTCAGGACAAATGGCACAGATCCGCTTTAGCACCACGGAGGATGGTGTGGCCGAAGGGGATGAGGATGTAATTATCACCCTTGATTCAGGCTTGAATCTGGGCAGCAAGAAACAGATTCAGGTGTGGATCACTGAGGCGAATATTGCCCCTAAAGTGAGTTTAGAGGTCACTCAGGCTGGGACGAACCAGCTTATCGTGACGCAAAATGGCGGTGAGGTACATATTCATGCCCAAGTGACGGATGCGAATATGCAAGATAACTTAACCCTATCTTGGGATAGTGACTCCCTGAGCTTGCAATCCGACGATGCGGGCATGTTCTTCTCACCTGTTGCCGTGCAGCCGGGCATTTATCCCGTGAGCCTGACAGCTACCGATGATGGCCTACCAGTGCGATCTACGACTGAAAAAGTGTATATCGTCGTGCGTCCAAGTTTACCTGTGTTGACTGGCGCAGATACCGACGATGATTTAATCCCTGACGATCAGGAAGGGTTCACCGATACGGATCGTGACGGTATTCCAGATTATCTGGACGCTAATGGCGATTGTAGTGTTATGCCTGAGGGTGAACTCGAACCTGTGTATTTCTTGGCGGAGGGGCAAGCGGGCGTCTGTTTACGTCTGGGCAGTATTGCCCTAAGACAAGGGCAGAGTGGTATGCAGCTACTGCCCAATGCCGTGGCTGAGGATACTGTCGCTGCGAATGTGGGGGGGATTTTCGACTTCATTGCGACTGGGCTGCCGCAACAAGGTCAAAGTTATAGCTTAGTGTTGCCACAACGCGCTCCCATCCCTGCGAATGCGGTTTATCGTAAGTTCCAAACAACAAAGGGTTGGCAGGACTTTGTCATCGATGAACGTAATAATGTTGCGAGTGCTGAGGGTGAACGTGGTTTCTGTCCACCACCTGGGGATAGCCGTTGGACGCCGGGATTAACCGAGGGCCACTGGTGCGTACAGTTAACCGTTGAGGATGGCGGCCCTAACGATGATGATGGTGTGGCAAACCGCACTATTGTTGACCCAAGTGGGGTGTCGGTGATGCTCAATGGTAACCATTTACCCGTGGCAAATCCGGATGCGGCTTCCATCCCATGGAATCAGAGTCTAGATATCAATGTGCTTGGCAATGATACGGATAGTGATGGTGATAGTTTAATTGTCACTCAAGTTATCAGTGAGTTCGGCACAGTAACTGTGCTTGATAATCAGCAAGTTAGTTATGTGCCAGCAACCGATTTTATCGGTACCGATGTGCTGATATACAGCATAACCGATGGCAAAGGAGGCACTGCTAGCAGCGAGTTGACTGTGATTGTGAACGGCAATACGGCGCCAATTGCAGTAAACGACAGTGCTGCAACCGATGACAGAACTAGCCTATTGCTCGATGTGTTGGCTAATGACACAGATGCTGACGGCAATGTGTTAACTCTTGCGGGCGCTAGTGCACAGCAAGGGACTGTGTCTGTTGAGTCAAACAAACTGCGTTACATCCCTAAAACCGGATTTGATGGAGTGGATACAGTGACTTATCAAGTCAGTGATGGTTTGGGTGGTGAAGCTAGTGGGCAAGTGCTTATCACTGTGAAGGCGTATCAAGAAGTTGTCATAGATAATCAATCGGGGGGAGGTAGCATGGCTCTATGGGCATTAGCTTTGATCCTTGTGGGTGGTTTTATGCGTCGTAGGGAATGGCAGAAATTAGCGCTGGGAGCGTTGTTGCTACTAAGTTCAATCCAGCAGGCCAATGCCTCCGACTGGTATGTGGAGGTATTTATCGGGCAGGCCCAGACCGATAACGGCATGCAAGATCTGCAGCCGCAGGTGGGAGCGGGAGTCGTTACCTCGATAGATAACAGTGATACGGCTTTTGGTGTGAGTCTTGGGTATCAATGGACACCCACGGTGGCGGTGGAATTAGGTTATGCCGACTTTGGTGAAGGAAGCGTAAGGATTGAAGGATCGAGCTTAACACCAGAGCAGTACCACGAGTTGGTGAAGGCTGTGACTCCGGTACTTGCAGACGGTGTGATGTTAGGGCTGCGCTTCACCCTGCTACAGCATGAAGGCTGGCGATTTGAAGTGCCAGTCGGATTGTTCCATTGGCAAGCGGATATCAGCAGTACTATGGGAAACACAACCCTAAAGACGGATTTGGATGGCACAGATTGGTATGCTGGCCTGCGCTTTAGCTATCAACTCAGCGATGCTTGGTCAGTGGGGCTTGGCTATCAGTATGTGGATATAGCGCCGAATGACTTCCTAAGTTACCAGTTTAATTTACGCTATCAGTTCTAAACTGCATCGCAAAATAAAAGGGTTTTGCCTGTTTTTTGATCTTAATGTGTGATTGGGAACTGGCCTTTGCCCTTTTGGGTTATCAAAAATCCCCCATTTTTTTAGAAAAAGGATAAGGCCATTCACTTAGGTTTGGCTTGGTTTGTGAGTTATATCACAAAAAAATGCCGCTTATCTTTTGTCACACACCATAAATTCAGGTTGTAGATTAAAGACAGGATAGTAAGATTGTCACTTATCCTATTTAGTTTATCGCTATTTTTATCCAGAGGCAGTTATGTCGCAGCGGCAGAAAAAGCCGGAAATCTTACATACCGAAGTTGTCGCTAGGAGTCGATTATTCCAAATCGAGCAAGTACATCTTAAGTTTTCTAACGGTGTTGAACGTCAGTACGAACGTATGAAAGGTGGCAGTCGTGGAGCTGTGATGATAGTGCCTATTCATCAAGGTAAAATGCTACTGGCGAAAGAATATGCTGCAGGAACAGATAATTATGAGCTAGGCTTTCCGAAAGGGCTCATAGATCCAGGGGAACTTGCCATTGAAGCCGCTAACCGTGAGTTGCAGGAGGAAATCGGCTTTGGTGCCAATAAGCTTACCTTGCTTAAAGAACTTAGCCTCGCCCCCGGTTATTTTTCCAGTAAGATGCAGATTTTCCTTGCCGAAGATCTATATAAAAGCCGCCTCGAAGGGGATGAACCTGAACCGATTGAAGTGGTGCCTTGGGAATTAGTCGATTGGGAAGCGTTACTCGATAATGCCGATTTTTCCGAATCCCGTAGTGTGAGTGCATTGTTTTTAGCGCAAAAACACCTACAAAATAAATAATTTTTTCGTTAAAGCGTTCAACAACTGAGTGCTTGTAAATCATTCGCGAAGTTTGCGATTGGAGTGGTTATGAAGCCAGAAGAGTTAATCGACGAGGTGATTGCGATAGCAACGGATGCGGGGCGCACTATCCGTGAGATTTACCTTAAGGGTAATTTTGAGCGAGAGACTAAGTCTGATAATACCCCTGTCACCTCGGCTGATTTAGCGGCGAATAAGCTGATTTGTGAACGTTTAGCCGCGTTGACGCCCGATATTCCTATCCTATCTGAAGAGGCTGCCGACATTCCCCTGAGTGTGCGTGAAGGGTGGAAACGCTATTGGTTAGTCGATCCACTCGATGGTACGGGGGAGTTTATTGCGGGTAGTGGCGATTTTTCGGTGATCATCGCGCTGGTGGAGCATAACCGTCCTGTTATGGGGGTGGTGTACGTGCCAATGACGCAGGTGTGTTACTACGCTATCGCGGGGTTAGGCGCCTATAAACGTACCGATAAGCAGGAAGTGCGGATCAGTAGTCGGCAAATTCAGCACCGTGAAAAAGTCTCCCTAAGATTGGCTGTGAGTCGCCGTCAGGATCCACAATCGGTATTAACGCTCTTTAATCACCCTAAACATTGTGAGCTGGTGGTGATGGGCGGTGCGGCATTGAAGAGTTGTCTGGTTGCCGAAGGGCGTGCCGATTGTTATGTGCGCGTCGGACCAACGGGTGAGTGGGATACGGGAGCTGCGCAAATTATTGTCGAGGAAGCGGGTGGTCAGCTAATGGACACTGAGTTGCAACCCTTGACCTACAACGAGCGAGACACCCTAGAAAATCCGAATTTTATCGTAGTGGGTGCTCCGAATTTAGAGTGGGATAAGATCTTAATTGGTGAATAATTTTTAAATGCAGTCGATTCGTCCAGTATTGAAGTCAGAGTTAGCCGCCGTTTTTCAACTCGAGCAGGCTATCTTTGGCGAACATAGTTATCCCGATTTTTTCTTCCGCCAGGGATTTGATTGTTGGCCAGAGCAATTTTTAGTTGCTGTGGATAAAGATAACAGTGTGCAAGGTTATTTGCTCTGCGCCCAGAGCGGCGATCCCGAATGTATGTGGATTTTATCCGTCGCAGTGAGCGAACATTCACGTGGCCAAGGAGTCGGTAAAGGTTTGATACAGCAATGTTTGGTCCAGCTGCCCACCCCTGTGCGCCGGGTGTGCCTAACGGTTGACCCGACCAATCCTGCCCACGGTTTATATCGACACTTAGGTTTTGTCGATTCCGTATTTGAAGCGGATTATTTTGGTGCTGGTGCAGATAGAGTGGTGATGACTTATAGCAAGCCCTAGAGCTCATTCTCATCTTTGAAGCAAAAGTTATCCTCCAAATAACAAGTCACCTGTGAATTAACATAGTCTGCGGCGTGCTACTAAACACGCCGTTTTTTATGCGGTTTTGATTGTTTTATCTCATCGACCCGTTCTGCTTGCTGAGTGAATCGGGATTGTGGTGCCTGTCTTTATCCATCACCTTCAATAACATCCCACATTATTTACCCATTGCTGTACGCAAAATAATCTTATTTTGAACATTGTTTTTTATTTGTACCGCTGTTAGTCTCTTGCTATCTAACAGGGAGTGAAATTGATGGCGAGACGTAAAGAACATAGCCATGATGAAATTCGCGCTATGGCAATACAAGCGGCAACTGAGTTGCTGACAGAGCAGGGTGTTGTCGGGCTAAGTTTGCGTAAAGTAGCCAGCCAAATTGGTTATGTGCCCAGTACCTTAATTAATATCTTTGGTAGTTATAACTATTTGCTTTTGGCTGTTTCGGAGGCGACGCTGCGTGCCTTGCACGGGCGACTGTCAGCGGTCAGTGTTGCTAGTGGTGTAGGTAAAATCATTGCAATGGCGTGGGAGTATAGTTTGTTCGCCCACGAGCAGCGCCAATGTTTCAAGCTAGTGTTTGAGTTGCAATTGCTCGATTCCGAGCCGTTGCCAGAATCCCAAGGACAATGGATTGCGAGATTGTTTTCACTCATTGAGCATGAAGTGGTGCAGTTATTCCCCGAGATGACAACGGAGCGCCATTTGAGCATGAGCCGCGTGCTGTGGGGGGGGATCCATGGACTGACAATGTTATCACTGGATAATAAACTCTTTGTCCAACAGCTATCACTACGGGATTTACTCGAAAGCCATGTGCAGGCTTATTTACAGGGAATGGGTTACCAGAGGGAGCTATCATGCTATTAACAAAACGCTTTTTGCCTTATTTTGCGACTCAGTGCCTCGGTGCACTGAATGACAATATCTATAAGAATGTATTGTTGCTGTTAGTGACCTTTAGCCAAGTCAAAGAGTTGCCTATCAGTGTCGATATGTTTGTCAATCTAGCCGCTGGGGTGTTTATTCTGCCGTTTTTTCTGTTTTCGGCCCATGCGGGTGTCGTCGCCGATAATATGGACAAGGCAAAACTTATCCGCCGCTTAAAACTGCTTGAAGTCATCATCATGTTTAGTGCTGCCCTCGCTATTGTCAGCGAAAATTATATGATGATGTTATTACTGCTTTTTTTAACGGGGAGCCAGTCTGCCTACTTTGGCCCTGTTAAGTATTCCCTACTGCCCCAAGCCTTAAAAGAAGATGAGTTAGTGACAGGTAATGCTTGGGTTGAAATGGGCACCTTTCTCTCGATTTTAGTGGGTACACTGAGTGCAGGCATTCTTGTTTCGGGAAACAATGCAACCCTATGGTCGGCCATTACCGTTGCCGTACTGGCATTAGCTGGGTATTTATCTAGCCGAGCCATCCCCGCATTACCGCCGCAGGGAGTCATCGAAAAAATACGCTTTAGGCCCTTATCGGGCACTTGGCGTAGCCTTAAAAAGGCCCGTCAGACCCCTTCAATTTGGATGGCGATTCTGGCAATCAGTTGGTTTTGGTTTTTAGGTGCAACCTATCTGACGCAATTCCCTAACTTTGCCAAGCTGCACTTGCATTCAGGTGCGACTGTGGTGTCCTTATTGCTGGGGTTGTTTTCTATCGGCATTGCCGTGGGCTCCTTTGTTTGCGAGCGTTTCTCCTTTGGCCATGTGGAGTTAGGGCTACTGCCCTTTGGAGTGCTGGGATTAACGCTATTTGGGGTGGACTTACTTTGGGCTATCCCACCGGCGCCTGTCGATGCCAGTTTGGTTTATGGGGTAACAAGCTTTATTGCCGGGACGCAGCATTATCGAGTGATGTTGGATTTCTTTATGATCGGTGTCAGCGGTGGTCTCTTTATCGTGCCTTTATATGCCTTCATTCAATCCCGAGCGACCAAGGGCGAATGTGCCCAGGCCATTGCTGCCAATAATATTATGAACTCGCTCTTTATGGTCGCTTCGGCGTTATTGTCTATGCTGCTGCTCGGCGTGGCAGGCTGGAGTATTCCACAGCTATTTTTACTGCTCGCGCTGATGAACTTTGTGGTCGCCTTGTATGTGTATTCGCAAGTGCCAGAATTTACCCAGCGATTTATCAGTTACTTACTTAGCCATGTCATGTATCGAGTGACAGTCACTGGCCGCGAGAAAATTCCTAAAGAAGGGGCTGGTATCATTGTTTGTAACCATGTGAGTTATGTGGATGCATTGATTATTATGGGGGCATCGACACGACCTATTCGTTTTGTGATGGATAAATCTATTAGCGAGATCCCTCTGCTGAAATATTTATTCCGTCACGCAGGGGTGATCCCTATCTGTTCCCCTAAACAAAGTGAAACCACCTATAACCAAGCGTTTGAGACCATCCACGAAGCGCTGATGAATGACGAATTAGTGTGTATCTTTCCTGAAGGACGCTTAACCCCCGACGGTGAATTAGGTGAATTCCGTCCCGGTATCGATAAAATCCTCGCCAGAGATCCCGTCCCTGTGATCCCGATGGCGCTGCACGGATTGTGGGGATCTTACTTTAGCCATAAGGACGGACATGCACTAACGACTATGCCAAAGCGTTTTTGGTCAAAGGTGTCGGTTGATATTGCCGTTCCTATCGTGGACGTTTCCGCTAATCGTGAAAATCTGCGTCATCAAGTTGCAAACCTACTTGTTGAACGAAATGAAGCTATGTTGTAATTGGTACGTCTTAAAAATTTACAAAATAATAACTTATATACTTTGGAGTTTGGTCATGGGAAAAGGATGTTATATCAGTGCGCTAGTGTTGCTGCTTGGTGGATGCGGCGGTTCGAGTGATTCAAGTGGTGGGGATTCTGGTGATTCGGGCACAACAACAGCTAGGTTGGTGATGGATGTGCAGAGCGTCACACCTCTTTGCAATGTAAAAGAAAAAATGGCAGGTGCTGATGTTATTATTCACCGACAAGACGGCAGTATTCTCGGCACTTATAAGAGTGATGGGCAAGGGCATGTAGATGTACCATGGACAAACGAAGCATCACATTTAACGGTTGCAGCAAAAGAATTTCGTAATGGTCAATCGACTTGGAGTATCCGTACGGATTTAGCCGCTAAAGCTGGTGACTATGGCATTTACGCTTTCACAGATGAAAATTTAAATAGCCAATGTGATTGTAGTGATGTCAATTTTGATCTTAATGAAATTGAAGCGGTATATAGTGATTACCAGCTATATGTTAATAACTCATTTTTGAACTCACAATCTAACAATACTTCATTACGCTTATGTAAGCAGGATAATAAGTTTACACCAGTGAATATGGTGTTGGTTCCTAACCAAAGTGGTGTTACAGCTTATGCTGGGAGCATAGATATAAATACACTCGATTTATCGCAAGCAATACCTATATCGAGTAGTGAATTTGATGGTACGAATCATGAAGGGACCTTGTTAAATGTTGATGTGAATACCAATGACTATTCGTTACGGAGTTATTCTGAAACTGAATTTGGTCGCCAAAACAGGGTAGAATGGCCGACGAAAGAAGTGCAATTATTTCCCATGCTTTTTGACCGTAATTTAGTCTACGCATCACAGTGGATTACCCTTGGTGCAAATGAGGCTGGTTACATAAATTATTCGGCATCAACACGTAGGGCTGTTACTGATACGTCAAAAACTTTGAGCTTAAATTTACCGCTAAATGAAAACCAAATGCTGGATGAAACGACACGTTTAATCACTACTATTAATAATGGCGGTAGTGCAAATTATGACTACAGTTTTAGCAATGACCATATGCAAGCGATACAAATCACAATAGGACAAGATGGTTATGCGAATTGGGCTATTTCGGCATCATTGAAGGGGTCAATTCCAGATTTAGATTTACCCATACACTTACAAACAGCATTTGATGGAATAACAAACCCTATGATGAGTTTATATGTATGGGGCTATGAAGGTATGACTGGGTTATATGATTTCCGTGCTGAGCTCAGTAAATCGAGCCGTAGCACGGGTAATATTCGCTCGGCTAAATTCGATAATTATAACTATGAAGCCATTACTATTTTTGCAAATTAATTTTTAGAGTACTAGCCGCACAGTTATTGTGCGGCTTTTCTATCACTCTTATAGCTATCCAACCATTCATGCATGGCCTGATGTGTACCTTTAAAGAGGATCCGTTCGGATTTCTTTTGTAACTGGTATTGGTACATTGGGTCGTAATATTTGTGCAGCAGCACTGCTATCCATGCTAAATGCAGTGAAGTGTCATTTTGGTGGAGTTGCTGGGTTAATGCCCGCTGCATCATATCTTGTAGTTCTTGATGCTGTTTGCCACCTAAGCGTTTACGAATACTCACTAAACTCTGTAACAGATACTGGCTAAAGGCGGCGAATCCCGCTTCGGCGCCTAAGCGATCACAGAATCCACTATGCATTTTGTGCACATACTCATTGAGTAACCGTTGCAGTCTGATGTCGTCCGCCTCCTCTAATACTAGAACATCGGCGGTTTGCATCGCGGTGTAAAAGGTCTGTGGCAGTGCTGAACGGCCGATCAGGAAGCTCTCATCTTCGAGTAGCAGACATGCTGCATCACTGGCTTGATGGTGAAGTAATGCGATAGCAAGTTGATTTTCAAAGTTGATTTGTGTTGGCTGTGGGTCAATATTCTTGCCAAAACTGGATCCCCTATGGTTGGCGATACCTTCTAGATCCACCGCTTCTTTGCGTTGTAGGAGAAAATCTGTTTTACCGCAACCCGTCATGCCACTCAAGCTCAGCAAAGGTTGCAAGCTAGGGGTTGTTTCAATCACACCAATTAAATATTGGCGCATGGCTTTATAACCACCTTGAATATAAGGTACCTCTAGACCAGCATCTTTTAGCCATTGCTGAGTAAGTTGTGAGCGTAGACCACCACGGAAACAATAAAGATAGGCATTAGGGTTGGCGTTGAAATAATGTGACCAAGCCTCGATTCTTTGCTGCTTGATTGGGCCATGCACTAGGGAATGACCTAATTCAATCGCGGCTTGCTGGCCAAATTGTTTATAGCAAGTACCGACTTTTTCCCTTTCACTGTCGAGCATCAAGGGTAGGTTCGTCGAGCTTGGAAAGGCGCCACGGCTGAACTCAATGGGCGCCCTAACATCCATCAGTGGATGTTGGTTTAGGAATATTTCACGGTACTGTGACGTGGGCACTATCATAGCTTGCATTAACACAAAACCACGCCAGCTTTGGATATGGGTTCCTCAAGGGTACCGATACAGATGGGAGGAATGTGATTCGCTTCCAACAGGGCAACAAGTTCAGCTTCGGCGTCCTTAGACACGGCGACTAATAGTCCACCACTGGTTTGGGGGTCGCATAAAATGGCTTTTTGGTGATCGGTTAATGGGGGTAAGTGTTCGCCGTAGCTGTCAAAATTACGCTGTGTGCCACCGGGAATACAACCTAAGGCTAAGTAATCTAAAGCTCGGGGTAATAGTGGAACCGCATCGAATGTGAGTTTCGCCGCAAGCTTCGCGCCTTGACACATTTCGAGTAAGTGTCCCGCAAGGCCAAATCCTGTGACATCTGTCAGGGCGTTAACACCATGAATTTTTGAGATAGCGGCACCTATAGTATTCAGTTGGCACATAGCATTGACCGCAATCAGGCTATCTTCATCTTTGAGTTTTTTCTGTTTTTGCGCCGTGGTTAAAATGCCAACACCAATCGGCTTAGTCAGATACAGACGGTCGCCTGCCTTGGCGGTATCATTCTGTTTTAAATCACTTAACGCTATTTGTCCCGTCACGGCTAAACCAAAAATAGGCTCTGGCGCATCGATACTATGGCCACCTGCTAGCATGATCCCTGCCTCCATACAGGCTTGGCGGCCACCATCGATGACTTGCTGGGCGATTTCTGCCGGGAGTTTGTTAATCGGCCAGCCCAGAATCGCAATGGCCATCATAGGGGTGCCACCCATTGCATAGATATCGCTAATGGCATTGGTGGCGGCGATACGGCCAAAGGTAAAGGGGTCATCTACTATGGGCATAAAAAAAGTCGGTGGTACTGATAATACCGATTTCATCATTGAGCTTATAAACGGCCGCATCATCACGGCTTTGATTGCCGACCAACAGGTTAGGATCGGTAAATACAGGCAGCTGTGAAGCAAGAATGGTCGTCAACACTTTTGGAGATATTTTGCAGCCGCAACCAGCGCCATGGCTGTATTCTGTGAGTTTTATGTTTTCTAAGAGTGTTAGCGAAGGAGCAGACATGAGCTCAACATCCTGTAAAAATTGATTGAGGCATCATCATAATCAGATATGGCCACCATGCAAGGTGGCCGTAAGACTTTCACGCAGAATTGTGGTTTAGCTATAACTCGCCGTTAAGCTTTTCCAGTTCTTCTGTTGGATTAAAAAGCGGGATTTGAGTTCTTCAACCTGCAGAAGCAATTGTTGGTCGACTAGTTGCTTGCGTTTTGCTTCTAATAAGGTCTTCTTCGCTTGATAATAGTCAAGCAAATGTTCCTTCATCAGCTCATACTCAATTTGAATTTTTTCAATAATTTCATCGGCATTAGGCAAGTGGATCACTTTGTTTTTGGCATGTAATAGTTGCATCTGTAGACGCGCACTTTCGATGCGTTCCTGCGGGCTAGTGCGCAAATCTTTGGCTAGTCCCGCCCATGACAGGGCCTTGATCAACCATTTAGTTGGATCGTAGTGCCACCATTTAATACCGTTACGGTAATCGTTTTCAAAGATGTGATGGAAATTATGGTAGCCCTCACCGTAGGTCAACATAGCAAGGAAACCATTATCCCGTGCAGTATTTTTATCCGTGTAGGGTTGGCTACCCCAAACATGGGCGAGTGAATTAATAAAGAAAGTGCAGTGGTGCACGACCACTAAGCGCAATAGACCCGCCATTAACAGCATTGAGACTATGTCGCCATTGAGCCAACCCAAAAACGCGGGTAAACCAATGTTCATCAACAGTACAAGTGCTAAATAATGTTTGTGCTGCCACATGACAATGCGATCATTCTGTAAATCGCGCACGTTCTGATAATCGTGGTAACGCTGCGCCTGATATTCACGCAACATCCAACCTATATGGCTGTACCAAAAACCCATTTTAGCCGAGTAGGGGTCTTTGTCGTTATCGTCGACATGCTTATGGTGAACTCGATGATCAGACGCCCAATGTAACGCGCTATTTTGTAATGCTAAAGCGCCACCAAGGGCATAAAGAAAGCGGATTGCAGGATGAGCTTTGTAGGCTTTGTGTGACCAGAGTCTGTGATAACCCGCCGTGATGGATAAACCACTGGCAAAGGCTAACACAATAAAGGCTATCCACTCGCTGGCGCCATAGCCGTGAAGGATACCGCGCCAAGGAACAAGTATGACCGCGCTGAGGAAGGTCACGGCAAACAAACTGACATTAAGCCAGATGATAGGGGGTTTTTTCATTATAGGTTTCCAATATCCGCATTTGAGCGTACAACTGTAAGCTAATTTAGCCTAGCAATATTGTTTGGTCAAGGTCGATGGGGCTGTGTTTAATGCTCAAAAGCGGTATTATCGCGCTATTACATTCAGTTAGCGGATTTGAGAATGGGTATTCGTGCACAGCAAAAAGAGAAAACTCGTCGGGCATTGGTCGATGCTGCTTTTAATCAGTTGAGTGCTGAGCGCAGTTTCTCGAGTCTGAGTTTGCGGGAAGTGGCAAGGGAAGCCAATATCGCCCCGACATCCTTCTATCGTCATTTTAAGGATATGAACGAACTCGGTCTGACTATGGTGGATGAGGGGGGGCTCACCCTAAGGCAAATGATGCGTAAGGGGCGTCAGCGAGCCGAAGCGGGTGGCAGTGTGATCCGTATATCCGTCGACACTTTTATGGAAGTGCTTGACTCTAACCCTAACGTTTTCCGAATATTATTGCATGAACGCTCGGGTACCTCGGCAGCTTTCCGCGCGGCTGTGGCCCGTGAGATTGAGCATTTTATCTCTGAATTAGCGCATTACACTGAGGCCTCCGCAGGGCGTACACCTATGTTGGCGAGAGCGCAGGCCGAGGCATTAGTGACCTTAGTATTTAATGCTGGTGCATCGGCACTGGATATGAAGCGTGCCGATCGAAAAGTGCTTGCCGATCAACTGGTCATGCAATTGCGTATGGTCGCTAAGGGCGCCGAGGCTTTACAGCATAAGGTTGAGCATCGTTAGTTTGGATTCGATTGGGCTGAAAAACAAAGGAGCCACAGGCTCCTTTGTTTTTATGTGAGAAAGTTATGTCTAACGACGTTCAAGCAGTACACCTGTTTCCATGTGGTCGGTGTATGGGAACTGATCAAATAGGGCAAAGCGCGTGACCTTATGGGTTGTGCACAGTTGTTCTAGATTGTCCTTTAAGGTCTCCGGATTACAGGAAATATATAAAATTCGCTCGTAACCTTGTACCAACGCCAAGGTCCCTAGATCTATTCCCGCCCGTGGTGGATCGACAAAAATGGTATTGCACTCATAACTATCGAGATCGATTCCTTCTAGGCGTCTAAAGCTACGTTTTTTCGCCATAGCATCACTAAAATCCTCGGCCGACATGCGGATAATCTGTAGATTTTCAATGCCATTGGCTTCAATGTTGTACTGCGCCGCATCCACGGATGGTTTGGCAAGTTCAGTGGCGAGCACGCGATTAAAGTTTTGCGCTAGTGCAATGGAAAAATTACCGTTACCACAATAAAGCTCTAACAGATCGCCTTGACTGTCTTGGGTAACATCAATAGCCCATTCCAACATTTTTATCGCCACTTTTGCATTAGGCTGGGTAAAGCTATTTTCGATTTGTTTATATAGAAAAGTGCTGCCATTCACTTCTAAGGATTCAACAACGAAGTCTCGGTCTAAGTCGATTTTCTGTTTACGGGCACGGCCGATAATATTGACCTTAAACTGTTGGCTTAATATGGCTTTCAATGCACTGGCTTCGGCGTGCCATTGAGCATCAAGTTGTCTGTGATAGAGCAGGGATACTAAAATTTCGCCGCTTAGGGTCGACAGAAAATCGACTTGGAATAATTTGTGGCGCAGGCTGTGATTGGATTTCAACTGTGCAATCAATGCCGACATCATTTGATTGATAAGTGCACTTGCTGGCAGATATTGGTCGCAACGGACTTTTTCGTTCAGCACTTTATCAAACATGTAATAGTATAAATCATCACCTTCATGCCATACGCGAAACTCGGCGCGCATACGATAATGGGCTGGCTCAGAGGCGAAAACTTCAACACTCGGTGTTTCAAATTGGGCAAAGGCTTGTTCTAGCTTGATACGCTTAGCTTCTAACTGTGTATCATAGGTCTGAGGGTCCATTGCTGCTAAATTCATTGTCGATTCACCGTGGCTGTAAATTGGGGCGCAAATATTATACTAGGTGGCACGAATGTCCAGTATCTTGCTTTTGCGATTTTGGCAAAGCTGTGGGAAAATTCACGCGCTGGGCTGTCCTCATCATTAAATCTATCCACTCTTTTAGTAGCCTATGCACAGTGTCAAACTGGAGACTAACTTGTCGCAAACTATATTAGTATTTGATTCTGGGATTGGTGGCTTATCAGTGCTGGCAGAAATCCGCAAATTACTCCCAGAGAGCCACTATTGCTATCTGTTCGATAATGCCAGGTTGCCCTACGGAGAACTTGATGAACAAGAGTTGGTTGCGGGATGTGTCACTTTAATCGTGGAGTTAGTCACTCGTACCAATGCAGCAATTGTGGTGGTTGCCTGCAACACGGCGAGCACAGTTGTATTACCCGCCCTACGGGCAAAGCTCAACATTCCCGTCGTAGGTGTCGTTCCGGCCATTAAACCCGCGGCACTCATTTCAAAAAGTAAACGAATTGGGTTATTAGCCACACCTGGTACAGTCAAGCGGCATTACACCCATGAACTAATCGGCCAATTTGCCGATGATTGCCATGTTGAGCTTTTTGGTTGTTCAGAGTTAGTCTGGATGGCAGAACAAAAAGTGGCCACAGGTGCCTTGGATATGCACAGGCTCACAGACTTATTAGCACCTGTAGTGGCAGCCAATATAGATGTACTCGTTTTGGGATGCACACATTTCCCCATGATCCGCAGTGAACTACAGCAAGTGCTTGGATCCAATGTGACTCTCCTTGATTCAGGAGAAGCGATTGCAAAAAGAGTGGTGTCGCTTTTAGCCCCAGCTAGTCGCAACAACGAGAATCAAAATACAACAGGAAAGCTAACGATGCGGGCCTATTACACCAAAGCAGAAATTAGCGAGGGACTAGCGACAACATTAGTTGGTTGTGGTTTTTCAACTATCGAGCGAATCACCACAAGCAACTAATAACATAAGCAACTAATAAATAGTTAGGTGGAGAAATTACTCGTCGGTGCCTGTGCGTTCAGCACCTTCAGAATCTTGGGTTTTAGCTTCTCTTACCTTTAATGTCCTTTCTTGGAAGTTATAATCGTTAAGTTTAACCATGGCTTTTTGGGCGCCCGACTCTGACATCTCAACAAACCCAAAACCTTTACGACGTCCAGTTTTACGGTCACGTACCAAACGCACAGAATTGACTGGACCAAACTCCCCAAATAATACTTTGACTTCGCCTTCATGAACTCGATATGGCAGATTGCCTACATAGAGTGTCATCGTTGGGCCAACATATTGTTCATCTGAACTTTGTGCTGACGAAGTCTCAGGTGCAAATTTAAAAACAAGAGTAGTAATGATAACGCCAGCAACAAAAGCGATATAAGCAGGTAATGTCGATGCGAACTGAGATAGCGCTACGGCGCCAAGGACGGCGATAATCAAGACAATAAGAAATGACTTTTGCATATGAATGCTCTCTGGTGAAATAGAAAATGATAAATAACTGTTAACAGCAAGCCATATGGTAATGAATTATTTACTTTTACACTAGAGTACTGCCGAAAAATTGAGCGTGAATTATCAATTATTAGGTAAATATCCATTTTATAATCTTAAAAATAGGCATAAACAGACAAAAATTGAACATGATGTCTAAAATGTCGGCGTACAGTTTGCTAATCAATAAAAAGCCCTTGCACAAAAAGTTTCGCTGCCTATAATGCGCATCCACTGACACGGCAGACAGCGAAACGCAAGTTAAGCAAAGAAAGCCAAGCAGTTCATCGGTTAGCGAGC
>NZ_AFOZ01000002.1 GCF_000217915.1 Shewanella sp. HN-41
AGTAGGTCATCGCCAAGCGCCTAATAAGCTCTGAAAAGAGCAGTAACGAAGCCAGCTGAATAAGCTGGCTTTTTTGCATTTGATGTTTTTAAATTTGAATTCCAATTGCTTGCAAATCCGTTATTTTTATTCCATTGCACACAGATGTTTGACCTGAATTTCAAAATTTTGTTGAAGATTGCTATAGGTTTCAATTAAGTCCTTTTGCTTAGTAGCTGTTTTCCCGTTAGCATACAGGGCTATTCATCATTTTGTTAAAGGTTGTCGGGCACCTATGCTTCGTAAACTTTCTCTCGCGGTATTGATCCCACTGTGCATGCTGACACTTTATTTAGTGTTAGTCGTTGGTGAGTATCTGTATGAGAGCGATGAAGTTCGTGGTGAACTTGTCGAGCGTCAGGTGAATCAGATTAAGCAACAACTATTCAGAATGCAGACGGTTGTGCAATCGGCACAGGCTTTACAGGATGTGGAGCGTATCGAGCAGGAAGTCTCCTTGGCTGCGCTGGATATGAGTACTATGGTGTATATTTTAGTCGATGCGGATAGTCGAATTCGTTTCGCTAACCATACGGTTTGGCGTGATAGTAATGCCATCCAAGTGATTGATGGCTACGATGTAGTCAAACATCATGCCGTTGTGCAATCCTCCCTGCAGCAGATATCCGTGAACCTCGAACGGTTAAGTATTCAAGCTTATTATCCGGTAGTACCTCAATACCCTGGTGCTATTGAGTTGATCTATCTTGAATCCGATCTTGCCCCCTTAGTTTCTGAAGCTTCTGCCAAATTACAGCAACGTTTTATCCGTGTCTGGGGGCTCGGTGGTTTGTTATTGATAGGTTTTACGTTAATTCTTTATTACCTATTGATTCGTCCACTTAAGATTTTAAGTGATACCGCTAAACAAGTCGGTACACCAACATTTTTGACTCAAATTCCTTGGAGTTCTGCGGAGGTATTATCCCTTCAATCTAGCCTGCAACTGGTTCATGAACGTTTAGAGCGTGCAGTTAAGCAATTGAATGACAGCGAACTGCGTTGGCTATTTGCAGTGGAGGGGTCACGCAATGGTATTTGGGATTGGGATATAGGTACTGGCCAGGTGTTTCTCTCCGATCGCTGGAAAGAGATAATTGGTTATGAGCCGGATGAGCTTGAGGGTTCTTTCCAGATTTGGGAGACGCGGTTACACCCTGCGGACCGGCGAGCGGTTTTAGATAACTTGCAGGAATATCTTAGTGGTAAGAGTAAAGAGTTTGAGAGTGTTCATCGACTTAAGCACAGGGATGGTCATTATGTGTGGGTACTCGATCGCGGCATGCTAGTCGATTGGGATCATCAGGGGCGTCCAACACGCATGATAGGTATTCATGTTGATGTCTCTGAGAGTGAGAAGAACCATGCTGCAATTGCCCTGCTAGTTGAAAACTCTGTTGCGGGGCATCGAATGCTACCTGCTACATTTATGGAGCATTTGTCTCAATTTCTTATTCAAAGAAATAGCTCGGGCAATTGGGGCGGTTTTTTCTTTGTTGAGGTTGAGTGCTCCGGGGTGAGTGATTCTCTTACGCCACATGAGCTTGAGCGGTTATTTGCCCAGCTTGGCGCACGGTTATCGAGCTATTTTGCTGAGAACATTATAGTTGGTCATTTAGAGGCTGGACGTTTTGCGCTGTTGGCAAAAGAGTTGGGTATCGATGCAGAAATGGCGGGGCGCCGTGGCTTGGCTTTGGCGACAGAACTAAGGCAAATTATAGCCCGCCCTTTCCATTATGCAGAACATCATTTCGAACTGAATGCCAATGTAGGGATTTATTTGCTCGATAGTGTTGAAACCTTAGAGCCTTCAATCGTGTTACATCGCGCAAAACTTGCTAAGCAAACAGCCAAGCTACAGGAGCAAGCGGGTTGTGCTTTCTATCATACGGGTTTAGATAAACGTCAAAGTCGTGATGAACTCCTGCAGCAAGAGCTGAAGACTTCGATAGAGCAAGATAAGTTGTCATTGATGTTCCAGCCAGTTGTTGATGTTAATGGGGATATTATTTCTGCGGAAATATTATCCCGTTGGTATCTGCCCAATGGTGATGTCATCTCACCCTCCGAATTTATCCTTCTCGCTGAGCGTAGTGGTTTAATTGCTGACTTAGATCTGAGTGTCTTTAGACGGGCCAGTCAGTTATTGCAGCAAGCGAAAACCCAAGGCCTACAGTTGCCTCGGATGACAGTCAACATTAGCTCATTATCATTTTGCCAAGTTGGTTTTATCGAGCATTTATTGGAGTTGGTTAGTACTTATGCCCTTGATGTGAATCAATTGGGAATTGAGCTCACTGAAACTACATTCTTGATGCAAGAGACCTTTGTGAGTGAACGCATTGGTAAATTGTTCGCGGCTGGTGTGCCGATTGTCTTAGATAGCTTTGGTGTGGGTCAAAGCGCTTTAAGTTGTCTAATGAAATACCCAATAAGTGAAGTGAAACTAGATATCAACTGCGCGGCTATGGCCTCATCGCGGTGGCAAAGTGCTTTAATTCAGTCGGTACAGGCATTTGAGATACAACTAGTGGCTAAAGGGATTGAATCGGTTAAGCAGCAACATGCTTTTGCTGCCCTTGGTTGCCATGCTTATCAAGGCTATTGTTTTAGCCGACCACTCAATTTCGCTGATTTTAAACAGCTTGTTTGTCCTCGTCCTTTATTACGTAGCATTTAAAGAAGTCGAGCGCATAATTTAAGGCCTGATTTCGATAGACGTCTTTTTCCATAAAAATCTCATGGGCAGCACCCGCAATTATTTTTAATTGACAGTGAGTGCTGACGGCAAGATTTTGTGCTGCATTATCAACAATTTTATCTTCGCTGGCTTGCAGGATCAGTATAGGCGTGCGGATATGTGCCGTGGCCAATACGCAGGAATCCGCCGCATCTAAAGACTCTGTTAGCCAGTGATTGGTCGGCGAGCCGAGTTGGAGTTTAGGAGCCGCATCATATAATTCCCTATAGGCTTGGTATCTTGTCTGACTGTGGGTTAAGTCATTTCCTTTAAAAGGCACGGCTTTGTAATTTTGCCCACTGAGCACAAAGTTAGGTTCACCACCATTAAGGCTGGTGTCTAACCTGCTTGCTAACCAGCGAACAAACCCCTTTGGCATTGGCAGTTTAATACCGTACATAGGCGCAGAAAATGCTGCTGCAGTGAAAATATCGGGATGCTGTTTTAAATATAAAGTACCAATCGCCCCCCCCATTGAATGTCCGAGTAGAAACAGAGGTTGTGCTGCTTGTTTTAGTACGATTTTGTGCATGAACAGCGCAAAGTCATCGATATAATCATTGAATCTGCGTACGTGGCCCATGTGTGGATTGATTGTCATGCGAGCAGATAGCCCTTGGCCGCGGTGATCTAGGGCATAAACAGAGTAACCCTGTTGGTATAAGTCAAATACCAGTTCTTGATACTTTAAATAGGATTCTACCCGGCCACTGCTAAGGACTATGCTGGCGTGTGCTTTGGGATGTAATGCCACCATATAAGCCAAAGTGATGCCATCGGCTGCTGTTAATGTTCTTTGCACTACGGTTTGCCAGAAGGCTTGCTGCTCTGAGGTATTTAAATCGTGTTCGGTTGAAAATGCAGGGGTAGCTTGGCTCATACGCAGTCGCACATATCTTGGCAAAAAAGGTTTGCTAGAGTGTAACAGAGAACCATAGGAGTCTGAAAATGTAGACTCCTATGCTGTTAGTTTTATGGCTTGGCTTTTTGAGTTGCTATAAAGCCATCTATCTGCTCTTCGAGTATCCGCATAGGGACGGAACCATTTTCAAGCACGGCATCGTGGAAGGCGCGAATATCAAATTTGTCCCCGAGCTCCTGCTGCGCTTTTGCTCTTAATCGCTTAATCGTTAATTCACCAATTTTGTAGGACAATGCTTGCCCTGGCCAAGTGATATAGCGGTCAATTTCAGTGGTGACATTGTGTAATGATAAGGCGGTATTACTGGCCATAAAGTCGATTGCCTGCTCCCGACTCCATCCTTGGGCATGCATGCCAGTGTCAACCACTAGCCTAGCTGCACGCCACATCTCATAGGTGAGACGGCCAAAGTTGCTGTAGGGATCTTGGTAGAATCCGGCTTCTAGCCCTAAATATTCACTATACAAACCCCAGCCTTCACCAAAGGCAGAGATATAGCCATAACGGCGGAAATCGGGGAGTGACGTTAGCTCAGAGTTGAGTGATATTTGCAGGTGATGTCCTGGGACTGCTTCATGCAAAGTTAAGGCTTCTAATTCGTAAAGCGGTCGTTTATCTAGGGCATAGGTGTTAACCCAATAATAACCGGGTTCGTCATCACGGTTAGATCCCGAATAGCGACCAGAAGTATATTTAGGTGCGATTTCAGCGGGAACGGGGGCGATTCCATAGGGTTGGCGAGGCAGTTTACCAAAATATCTTGGGAGCATGGCATCGGCTTTTTTAGCTATAAATGCGGCTTCTTTGAGTAACTGATCTGCACTGGTGGTGTAGAACTGAGGATCGGTGCGTAGGAAATGTAAAAAGTCGGCAAAATTGCCTTTAAAGCCAACGGATGCGATGACTTGCTCCATCTCTTGGCGGATGCGTTTCACTTCTTTTAAACCCAGTTCATGCACCTGCGTCGATGTCATATTGAGTGTGGTGTAGTAACGAACACGATTTTCATAAAACGCTTTCCCTGAGGGCAGACTGCTGGCGGCAATGTTTTCCCTCGCGTTTGGCATATATTCCCGTGTCATAAAATCATAAAAACTCTGATATGCAGGCAAGACATTTTTTGAGACCAAGGCTCGGCCTTCTTGTGTTAATTGGGCTTTCTGCGCTGCAGTAAAATAGCTTGGGTATTGAGTAAATGGCTTGAAATAACTGCTTTTTTCAACGGGAACTATATAGGCACTGATACTGTTTTCAAAGCCAGTTAGCGTGGCTTTAGGCGGCGTTATTCCCTCGGCTAAACCTTGTTTTAACCAATGGGTCTGCTGGGCAAAGTAAGTTGGTAAGGCTTTTAGCTTGCCGATGTAATTTTGATAGTCTTCTAGGGTGTTAAAGCGAGCCTGTGCAATCGATGAAATATAGGCGTGGAAGCCGCTTTCAGCCGTGATTGGCAGGTAATAATCTTTGTATTTATAGAGATCTACATCGTTTTGGATCTGATCTTCGAGTATCTGAGCGTTAATCCTATCTTCTTTACTCAGTCGGCTGCGTTCGAGCGCTTTCAATTGGGTTAAAACCGCAATCTGGCCTTGATTGAGTTTGGTTAAGGCTTCGGGTGAAAGATCTTGAAGCTTTCCTGCTGCACTCTTGTCACCCATGCTATAGGCCATCTCAGGGCTAGCACTGAGCTGTAATTGCCAGCTTTGGTCAATAATGGCTTGTAGTGCGGGCGAGATAGGGCTGGTTTGAGATTGGGATGTTGTGATGGCATTTGACGCTGATGCGGGGTTTTGTATCTGAGGAGAGCCGGCGCTACAGGCGCTTAAAGCACAAATCAAGAGGCTAGGGGTTAAGAATTTATGCATGATCATTCTCTGATATTTTCGTTGTTATTGAAGTCATTATGCCTGAGGACTTAGGCAGATTCTCGTATGGATATTAAGCGGAATTGTGACTGAATGTGAATTTAAATACCTTTGACTCATAAATGCCCCTAAAAATGCGTGTTAAACTTAGGGTCCGCCCGCGACCAAATAACAAAAGCATTGGCTGGGTAGTTCAAATAGGGGTTAATTATGATTGATACATCCATTCCCTTGGTGGATCTGCATCGTCACTTAGACGGTAACGTGCGGGTGAACACCATTTGGGAGCTAGGACACCAACACGGCATTGCGCTACCTGCCGATTCTTTAGCAACGCTTGCACCGTTTGTGCAAATTCAGGGGAAAGAAACTAGCTTAGTCGCCTTCTTAAAGAAGCTCGATTGGATGGTTGCCGTACTCGCAGATTTGGATGCGGTTAAACGCGTAGCCTATGAAAACGTCGCCGATGCGGCATTGTCGGGCTTAGACTACGCCGAATTACGTTTTAGTCCTTATTATATGGCGATGAACCATAAGTTACCGATTGAAGGCGTAGTCGAGGCGGTTATCGACGGCGTTAAAGCGGGTTTAAAAGACTATAACGTGAAGATCAATTTGATTGGCATTATGTCACGTTCATTCGGTCAAGCGGCTTGTACTCAAGAGCTCGATGGGTTACTCGCCCATAAACAACATCTAGTGGCTATGGACTTAGCCGGTGATGAATTGGGTTTCCCTGGCGAGTTATTTAATGATCACTTTAAACGTGTGCGTGATGCTGGTTTAGCAATTACCGTTCATGCCGGTGAAGCCGCGGGCTCACAAAGTATGTGGCAAGCGATTCAAGAACTAGGTGCGACACGTATTGGCCATGGTGTTAATGCGATTCACGATCCTAAGCTGATGGAATATCTTGCTAAACACCGTATCGGTATCGAATCTTGCCCAACCAGTAACTTGCACACTTCGACAGTGTCTTCGTACGCTGAACATCCCTTTAGAACCTTTATGGATGCAGGTGTATTGATAAGCCTTAACACCGATGACCCGGGCGTCAGTGCGATTGATATTAAACATGAGTATCGTATTGCTAAGTCTGAACTAGGTTTAAGTGACGCCGAGCTGGCTCAAGTGCAACGCAACGGGGTGGAAATGGCATTTTTATCAGAGAGCGAACGCAAGGCGCTGTATGCCGCTAAGGCATAAGTAATACCAATCACATTTAAATATCTAATCAGTTCAGAGCCTCACAGGCATTTCAATCCGAGGCGCATTGACGCAGAAATGGTTATTCCCTTTTAAGTCAATGCAACACGGGAGTGGGATGCCTGTGTGGCTCCCAAAGGGCGGCCGATGTTAAATACATGGCAACACGCTTTATACTGCGTTTAAGGCTTTCGACAGAGCACCACTATGCCTTTAAGCCTTCGTCTTATCTAAAGCGCGTTGAACTCCCGCTGAATGAACAGATATTTAATACGATTGGTATAAGCTCTGAGTCGTTACTAAAAATAGCCACCGATAAAAAATCCGACTCTAGAGTCGGATTTTTTTATGAACGTTCGCGAGTGCTGCGATAGTCGTTTTAGATCACGCGGGAGAACTGCTGCTGACGTGCTTTTTGGCGATAGTAAAGGTCGAAGCACATACAGATATTGCGGATCAACAGGCGGCCCGTAGGGCTGATGGTGATCTTTCTGTCGGCCACTTCGACTAATTTATCATTGATAAAGGTTTGCAGTAGTTTTAAATCTTCGGCGAAGTATTCTTCAAACTTAATCCCGAGTTTTTCGTCCATTTTTGCCATATCTAAATCGAAGTGACAGATCAGTTGTTTGATCACAACACGGCGAATTTCATCGTCACGATTTAGGCTGCAACCTTTCCACAGCGCATGTCCGTCTTTGTCGATGGCTTCATAGTAGGGACGGATGTCTTTTTGATTTTGGGCATAGCAATCACCGATTTGACTGATTGACGATACCCCAAGACCGAGCAGGTCGCATTCTTCTTGGGTGGTATAACCTTGGAAGTTGCGGTGCAGTTTGCCTTCGCGTTGTAACTTAGCGAGCTCATCGTCAGGCTTAGCGAAGTGGTCCATACCAATGTACTGATAACCTGCGCCAGTTAAGGTCTCGATAGTTTGGTGCAACATCTCAAGCTTTTGTTTAGGCGAAGGTAAATGCTCATCTTTGATCTTACGTTGAGCGGCAAAGCGCGCAGGTAAGTGAGCATAGTTAAATACCGACAGACGGTCAGGCGATAAATCTAAAACACGTTGCATAGTTGCTGCAAAGGTTTCTGGTGTTTGGTGTGGCAAGCCATAGATTAGATCTATGTTGGTAGACACAAAACCCATGGCTTTCGCTTTGGCCATCAAGTCGAAGATGAACTGTTCATCTTGCTCACGGTTTACGGCTATTTGCACTTCTTTATTGAAATCTTGTACGCCGATGGATATCCGGTTAAAGCCCGCTTCTTTCAAAGTGTCGAGCATTGAAAGCTCAATCTCGCGGGGATCGACTTCAATCGAGTATTCTCCTTCTTCCGCAAAGTTAAAATTGGCCTTAATTAAAGCGGTAAGTTTAAGAATTTGCTCTGGATTTAAGAAGGTAGGTGTACCCCCACCCCAATGCATTTGGGTCACACTGTAATGCTTAAATAGCGGTGCGCGTTTAATAATTTCTTGGCTTAAATATTCAATATACTGATCGGCTTTGTGTTGGTGGCGGGTGATGACTTTATTACAGCCACAGTAATAGCAAAGTTTAGCGCAGAAGGGGATATGAATGTACAGCGATAGTTTGTCACTCTTGCTGTTTTCAATCGCCGTTAACAGGTTTTGTTCTGTGAATGAATCATCGAACTCCAGCGCCGTTGGGTAAGACGTATAACGGGGACCGCTGTAGTTATATTTTTCGATCATCGATTGATCCCAGCTAATCTGAGTGGGCTGCTTCAAGGCGTGTCCTCCGAGGGTAAATTAGCAACAAGCGAAGTATGCAAGGTTCTTTGGTAAATAACCTTGATCTAGGTTGTAAAAATGACGTCTGTCTTTTTAGAAGTTACGCAATATCTATCAAAAAAGTACGCTTGTCTGTCGATATGTGGTGGTTTTGTGCGCAGGCTCACGGGGGGAGGAGCGTAAGATGGGTATGAGCTTTATCGGGAAGACTTCAAAACCACTGTATAAGTGATCTTGAAGTATCGAAATCCGTTTGTTCAATGCATTGCTTTGGGTTGGTAAGCCGACAGTTTTTTCGCATCATTGCTAATGTCTTGCTCTAATGTGGCTTCTGACTTCATTCTGATCAAGTCTAATCTCATCCTTTCCTGTTTAGGTAAGGCTTGACGGGCCTCCATAATAGGATGATCTTTAATTAGCTCAAAGTGTTGGAATAATGCAGGAAACTCAGGTGCGACCCGTTCACTCAGGGATAAAATTTCAAATAATCGCCCAATTCTGACCACGCCTTCGGAGATTTCACAGCGGTCTTCAATCATAGCTGTAGCGATATAGCGAATATCATCTAAAACTTGGGCGCGTTTCGCGCTTGCTATGGCTTCGCGTTCCGCAAGTGCTGCCTGCTGACGTTGTTTTTGCCGTTGCAACTTTAAGAGTAGGTAAGTGGCGTAGCTGCTGAGTGCCACTATGATAAAAAACCGAGAATGATAATGGCTGTAGACACAAAGACTCCTTATATGAACGACATAAGGAGCACAGCTTGCCAACTGAGACCCCCTATGCCTTAGCACTGAGAGGTTAGAACTTGTCTTGATAATCTTTTAATAAGTCAGCGCCTGATTCGAACTTGTCGAACAACTCATCGTCAGACAAAGACTTAGCAGGTGATGAAGGTGAGTCATCATTCATATCATCGCTGATACCTAACTTAACCATCAGAGCCTCAATCTTATTCAGTTGTTGATCTAACCATTTTTGGTCAACATCGTTGAGATCACGGCCTTCTTCAAGCATATCTAACAGCTGATTTAGTCTTGGATCTTCTTCCAATTTCAGCAGTTTCTGCTCGTCAGTCAGCTTAGCTTGTTTCACTTTTGGCTGAGCGGCTTTATCTGTTACCACTGCCGCAGGAATCGCTAAAGCAATAGGCTTTTTACTGCCATGGCGAGGATCCTTCTTTTGCGTTGCATTTTGCTGGGGCGCTTGGGCCAAGATAAGGCCTTCGTTATGACGACTGCCAGATTTATTGCCCGTTTCTTTACGTTTGCCTGTGGCTACAGCGCGATCTTGCTTCTTCACTCTTGGCTGTAACTTCGGGCTGTTCTCGCCGCCCTTGCGTGTTTTCTTGCTACGAGACATGGTTTTCTCAATTGTTTACAACGTGTGGCCTTGCAGAGATGGAATCACCCCATCTACAAGGTGCTAAATTAGGTCGGGTGTTATACCAGATTATGATGTTTTTTGCATCAAAACGAGGTCTTTCGCGGCAAATAATAGTTCAAAATGGCTATTTTGAGCTAAGTGCTCAAAGGTTTGTCTTTGATAGAAACTCACATGGGTAAGGTTGTTTTTATAGTGCCACTTAGCAAAACCTTCCAAATCAACTAATAAAGGTGTGCTGATCGCTAACCAGCCGCCGGGTCGGAGTAAACGAGTGAGTAGATTCCATTCTTTGATCGGGTACTGAAAATGCTCAAACACTCGGTAGCAACAGATAAAATCATATTCTTGTTTTAGGGTGTCATGATCCGGCGCAAAAAAAGGGTCGTATTGTTTTAGGGTGTGTCCCGCTGATTCGATAGTGGTCAGACTCGTCTGATCGAGTATACGCCCAAAATTGAGTCCCAATAAACTGCCTGCTTGCTGATATTGAAGCTGTTCTAGTAATGGCAAAATAAATTGTGATAATTGCCGCTGTTTAGATGCGACCCTAGAGCGGCCATATCTTTGTTTTTCTGCTGCAGGGGGAAGATGACTACTCGCATCGGCAAAGGTTAATCCACAAGTCATACAAACATAAAAACTCCGCTTTTTATCCTGAAGGAGTATGTAAGTTTGGCTGTTATGACAAAGGGGGCATTTGCGCATTGAGTCAGCTAGAAAGATTATTAAGGTGTTGATTGTATCAATTATATTGGGTTAGTGCACATTTTCGAAACAGCAGTGGGTTACAAATGACAACAAAGAAAAAGGCGGCAGTTAAACTGCCGCCTTACAAAGGGTGCATCTAGCACCTTATCCTGATTCCAAGTATCCGTACTTGCTATGTGACTTTCCCGGTCAGTATCCTTCTTTTTTTACTGCTTTCCCTGCAACATTTTAGTTATCGGTCTTCCAGACACTTAATTTATTTTCTGTCGCCATCCTGACCACAGTTTCCGTAGATGGTCTCAAGACACATCTTGTTTAGCAGCGTCATCATTGACGTTCAGTTAACCATCCATGTTGCTTAAGTACCTTCCAGTGATAACAAGCTTCCAGCCAGTGCATCCTAAGCTTATTAGCTTCCTTTGCTACAATTTGAATCATTCAAACTGTGTCCTGATGGGGCAAGTTACCCTGAGTGTAAGGCGTTTTGCTTAGTGCAAATTGGCGTTATCGGCCATCCCTTACAAAAATGTACTGACCTGGACTTCAACACGAAATCACGACTCTTATTATTATTAGAGAGTGGTCTTAATTATATTATTGTTATTGAATATATTTATTCTTATATCTTGAATGTTAATTATACCGAAATCTGCAAGTTATTATTAATCTTTTTGTACAAACAGATGGGTTTATCTCGGTACGGGGCTTATTAAACCCTAAATCTGTGATCTATGTCAAGCAGGAATCTTTGCCAGTTTACGTTAACGTAAACATGATGGGCCCAAAGCCAATGACAATGCCGTCTTTCCAGTGAAAACAATAGGGGAGTTTTTTAGGTTTTTCTTCGTTGAGCCGATATTTGCATGCGGTAATTCATGGAATGGCTTTTGATGCTTTGAAAAATGTTAGAGGTTGGGCAACTAGGCTAATGATACTTTCTTGCGGGTAAGTATGACTCGAAGCGGGCTGGCAGAGTGTATTAGGGGGAGGTGATCGCAAGGACGATTTATAACATAAATCATCCTTGCGGGTCTGGTGCTCACAAAATCTCTTTGACTAAAGAGATTGGACTACACTGCTTAGCCTTATTTCAGGCTAGACAGATATTTAGAAAGAGCGTCAATATCGCTGTCGCTTAACTTTTTAGCGACATCTTGCATCATGCCGTTGAGATCATTATTACGGCCTGCATCACGGAACTTAGTCAGTTGGATTTTGATATAGTTAGCGTGTTGACCAGCTAAAGCGGGGAAGCCGGCAAGCTCAGCACCTTTACCATCAGGACCATGACAAGCCATACAGGCTGTAATGCCGCGCGAAACATCCCCACCTTTGTATAACTTGGGACCAAGCTCTGGCACTTCTTTCACATCTGCGACTTGTAAGGCTTGGCTGGAGAAATATGCGGTAATATCGAGAATATCCTGATCGCTTAGAGCAATCGACATGCCACCCATGATAGGATCCATACGGCCATCTTTACCACCTGTTTGCGCAGCGCTACGGAAGTCATGTAGTTGCTTTTGTAGGTAGGTGGCGTGTTGGCCCGCAAGCTTAGGGTACATATCGATCATACTGTTACCGTCCATACCATGGCAGGCAGAGCAAACGATAATTTTAGTTTTTCCCGCTTCAGCATTACCTTCTGCAATCGCAGGTGAAGATATGGCGGCAACTACAACAGACAGCGCAAGAGCTAACTTTTTCATGGCGTTCCAACTTCTGGTTAAGATTATTATCCTGAGCTTACTAGGGTGACCCGCAAGCGTGGTAAAATATGTTTAATGTGATCGGGGTAATATTTTACACGAAAACGTGGAAAAGTAAGCAATTCTTCATTAATTATGGTATTGCGCAGAAAATATTTTGGAGTAAATAGTGACTGAATCTCATATAGATTTTCGCAGGGCGAAGTTTTTAATTAGTGCACCCGACATTGCACATTTGGATCAATATCTGCCCGGTGATGTTGGAGTTGAGATTGCTTTTGCTGGTCGCTCAAACGCCGGAAAATCAAGTGCACTCAATGCATTAACTGAGCAAAAAAACTTAGCAAGAACCAGCAAAACCCCAGGTCGAACTCAGCTTATTAACGTATTTGAGTTAGATGCACAGCGTCGTTTAGTGGACCTGCCGGGTTATGGTTTTGCACAGGTGCCATTGGCGATGAAAAATAAATGGCAACAAGCGCTTGGAGAATATTTACAGAAGCGTGCCTGCTTAAGTGGTGTAGTTGTGTTGATGGATATCCGTCACCCGCTCAAAGATCTGGATATGCAGATGATAGAGTGGGCGGTAGCGAGCGAGATACCTGTGTTGGCACTGTTGACCAAGTCTGACAAGTTAGCACAAAGCGCTAAGATGAAAACCGTAAATGAAGTCCGTAAAGCCTTAACTGATTTTGGGGATTGGGTCCAAGTTGAACCGTTTTCATCACTCAAAGGAACTGGAAAACCTAAAGTATTAAGCATACTAAATGAATGGTGTCATCCACAGTGGCTGACCGACGCATTAGATGCTGCAGATAGTGCAGAATAGTTGAATTGACAGCATATACAGCCTAAAACTTAGGTTTAGCTGTGTATGTGCATCTCTACTCTTGTCCAATCTTTCCCCAATGTTATCTAGCTCTCACCATCATAAATTTCAGGCAAAAAAATAGCCGATAACTATGTATCGGCCAAAAATATTAGCTCTTTTGGGGAGAAGCTAAATTCAACAAGACTCAAGCACCATTAAATACCTTTAACGGTTCTCAATGCAGACAGCATACATTGGATTTACTTTTTATTAAAGTAAATACTCTAAAATATATTTGCCAAAAAAAGAGCAAAAAAAAAGCCTCAGCAAACAAGTTGCTGAGGCGCCAGAATTTGGCTCATCACTATAAGTGAAATAAAGGTCTGAAAGATAGAACATCTTAACCTCTGTACCCTACGCAGAGCATAATACGCTATTTATCTTTAAATGGAAAACAGTTTTTTCAAAAATGATGTAATTGTGTGCGCTTGATCTCAGGTTTTGAGTGAAAAAACATCTCAAATTGATCTAAAAATTTCATTTAAAACGCTTAATCGGCTGATTTAGCGGAATAATTAGAAATTTATATACGAAAGAGATCAATACTCAAGATTTAATGTTTTTACTCTAAATTCAGCTAAATGTTCTAATGTACGCCTGAGAGAACAGCAGTTTTGGCACTTTTGAACATATACAGCACGACTTGAGCGCATTTGCGATTGAAGCGTAATTAGGAGCCGCTAAATGTATTGAGGGGATGATTGTGTTGCTGTGAGTTATGCATAGCGCTGCTGACTAAGATGCTAGCTTATAGGACGCTAAATATTATTCTATACCACAGGAGATGGCATGCAGGCGCGTCAGCGTTTGATCTCGCCAGAAACTCCTCTGAGGGAGACACTGCGATTGACAATTCGGAGCTGCTATTGAGTGAACTAACCTGAACTCAAAAAGTGGTTCAGGCTAGCTTTATCTTCTGTTCAATCAGATTGGTTGTTTTATGGGGATATCGAGGGACTAGTGAGCCTGATCCCAGTTATCACCAATACCCGCCTCAGCCAGTAACTCGACATCGAGATTGGCCGCTTGAGCCATAAGTTCACAAACTCTCAGCTTGAGAGCCTCAGCCTTATCTGCGTCTACTTCGAATACCAATTCGTCATGCACTTGCATGATCATCGCGATTTCGCCTTGGGTTTCTGTTTTTATCCAATTGGCAATGCTGATCATGGCTTTCTTGATGATGTCGGCAGCCGTGCCTTGCATTGGTGCGTTAATCGCGGCTCGTTCGGCGGCCTGGCGGCGCATCGCATTTCGGTCACGAATTTCGGGTAGGTAGAGACGGCGCCCAAACAGCGTCGATACATAACCTAAGTCGGCGGCACCTGCGCGGGTTTCCTCCATATATTTTAAGACGCCCGGGTAGCGGGCAAAGTAAGTGTCGATATAGGTTTGGGCCTCATGACGAGGGATATCAAGCTGACGCGCCAAACCAAAGGCTGACATACCGTAGATTAAGCCGAAATTGACCGCTTTAGCGCGGCGGCGTTGCTCGGTTGTCACATCGTCAAAGTCGGTACCAAACACTTCCGCAGCCGTCGCTCTGTGAATATCTTTGCCTTCGGCAAAGGCTTTGAGTAAACCAGCATCCTGGGATAAATGTGCCATGATCCTGAGTTCAATTTGCGAGTAGTCGGCTGCTAATATTTTGCGACCTTGTGGTGCGATAAAGGCTTGGCGAATACGGCGTCCTTCTTCCGTACGAATAGGGATATTTTGCAGATTAGGCTCGCTCGAGGATAAACGCCCTGTGGCGGCATTGGCTTGATGGTAACTGGTGTGCACGCGGCCAGTTTTGGCATTGACCATCAGTGGCAGTTTATCCGTATAGGTACTCTTTAATTTAGTCAGACTTCGATGTTCGAGAATGACTTTGGGGAGTGGATAGTCTAATGCCAATTCGACGAGCACTTCTTCTGCCGTCGATGGTGCCCCCTTTGGGGTCTTTTTCGTGATTGGATAGCCCAGTTTTTCAAAAAACAGCACTTGCAATTGTTTCGGTGAACTTAAATTGAATTTCTCGCCTGCAATATCATAGGCTTTAGACTCTAGTTCATCGATTTTACGCGCTAACTCTTCACTCTGTTGTCCGAGTAACATGCTATCAATTAATACGCCCTGGCGCTCTATGTCCGAGAGTACTTGGATAAGCGGTAATTCAATTTCAGTGAAAACGGAGGCCAACTCGGCTTCTTTCTCAAGCCTTGGCCAGAGGTGCTGATGCAAACGCAGGGTGATATCGGCATCTTCGGCGGCGTAGGGCGCGGCATTTTCCAGCGGAATTTGATTGAAGGTGAGTTGCTTAGCACCTTTGCCTGCAATATCTTCGAAGCCAATGTTTTTATGGCCTAAGTATTTGAGTGCAAGGCCATCCATATCATGGCGCGAAGCGACCGAGTTAAACACATAGGATTCGAGCATAGTATCGAATGCGACCCCCTGTAGTTTAATGCCTGCATTGGCAAGGATACTCATATCGTACTTAAGGTTTTGGCCGACTTTTTTAAGGTTTGCATCCTCAAGAATGGGGCGAAGCTTTGCTAATGCGACGGTTTTATCGATTTGAGTGGGGGCTCCAACATAATCATGGGCCAAAGGTAAGTAGACCGCTTTTCCCGCTTCGACTGCAAATGACATTCCGACGAGCTCAGCCGCCATATAATCTAAGCTGGTGGTCTCGGTATCCACCGCCACTAAGTCGGCTAGCTTAAGCTTAGCAATCCAAGTGTCTAATTCTGCTTCAGTTAGAACACAATCGTATTGGGTTTCAAGCGTTCCGGATGAGGTGGATGTTTCCTCTGTTTCAACTTTGGTGGCTGTGGTTTTGGTGATTGATTTATTATCTAATACTTCCGCTAGCCAGCGTTTGAACTCCATTTCACCATAACATTGGATCAGCTCATCTCTGTCTGCGGGTTTAACCGTGAGTTCATGCCAGTCTTGCTCGAGTTCAACATCGGTTTTGATGGTGGCGAGTTCATAGGAAAGTTTGAGCATGTCGGCATTTTCAATGATCTTCGCCGCCATGGTTTTTGCGCCCCTAAAGCCCAATTCGGAGACTTTTTCGGGTTCGGCTAATAAGTTGTTAACACTGCCTGCACCCGTCAACATTGCTAAGGCGGTTTTTTCACCGACACCGGGTAAGCCGGGGATGTTATCGGCCTTATCTCCCATTAATGCCAAAAGATCGATAATACGCTCAGGGCCGACGCCAAATTTTTCAGTGACTTCTTTTGGCCCCATGATGGTATCTGTCATGGTATTGATCAGCGTGATATTGTCATCCACGAGCTGCGCCATATCTTTATCGCCAGTACTGATCAATACCGAGCGTTTTTCGAGGCTTGCTTGGCGGGCGATGGTACCTATCACATCGTCGGCTTCAACACCCGGAATAGAGATAAGCGGTAATCCTAAGGCGTGAATAATGCGATATAAGGGCTCGATTTGTGAACGCAGATCATCGGGCATCGGGGGGCGATGTGCCTTATATTCGTCGTATAAGTCATTACGGAAAGTCTTGCCTTTGGCGTCGAATACCACGGCGATGTGGCTGGGCTGGTAACGCGTCAATAGACTACGGAGCATATTGACTACGCCATAAACGGCTCCCGTTGCTTCGCCCTTTGAGTTTGTCAGATGAGGAGGCGCATAATAGGCGCGGTACAAATAAGAAGATCCATCCACAAGGACAAGTGGGTTATTGGCAATAGTCGGCATAGGTAATTTTCGTTTATCGATGACTTAGATGGCGGTTAGCATGCCACAGATGCACTATTTCAGCCACGGCAAATTGACTCTCAGCCTGTGGATAAGTCTGTGAGTGAAAAAGTCAACTGTGAATAATGGCGTTGTTTACGGCTTAGTGCGATATTTTTAAGTTGTTGATTTTTATATTTATAAAATATTTTTGTGAGTTCAATACTGTTTCTTGAAAAATCTTCCTGATTTGTGGATTTTTTATTGACTCCGTAAAATACATCTAAGGCTGGCTTAATTTTCATCGTCCGTCAGATTCGACGAATTAAGTTAGCACGATTTTTAATCAGATCAACCAATTTGTTTATGGTTTGTTAAAATCAAATGGCATAAGAAGGATATTTTTAATGAAAAAAATCGCAGTGTTACTCAGTGGGTGCGGTGTTTTCGATGGAACAGAGATCCATGAATCGGTTTTAACCTTATTGTCCTTGTCAAAGGCGGGCGCTAGCTACCAGTGTTTTGCCCCCGATATTCAGCAGATGCATGTCGTTAATCATTTTTCTGGTGAGATTGAGAAGGCGACACAGCGTAATGTATTGGTGGAGTCGGCACGCATTGCCCGGGGAGAAATCAAAGCGACCACCGAGCTGGATGTGGGTGAATTTGATGCCTTGATCATTCCCGGAGGTTTCGGGGCGGCGAAAAATCTGTGTAATTTCGCCACTAATGGCAGCGAGTGTGAGGTAAACCCCTTAGTCGCTGATTTTATCAACGAGTTTATTTTGGCGAGAAAACCCGTTGGTTTTATCTGTATTGCACCTATGATGATCCCGCGCTTATATGGACACGGAGCAAAGGGCACAATTGGCAATGACGTTGATACTGTCGCGGCATTTAATCTGATGGGCGGCGTTCATCAAGCTGCAACAGTGCACGATATTGTAATAGATGAAGCAAACAAGATAGTCAGCACACCCGCATACATGCTGGCGGGGAATATTGCTGAGGCATATTCAGGTATCGAGAAGCTGGTCGCCAAAGTGCTGGAATTGACAAAGTAAGTGGTATCGGAATAGGACCAAGATAACGCTTTATGTGGTTATCTTGGTCAAGCGCTGATGCGCTTAGTGTGTCACTTTACGGCTATCGAACAGACCTTGGGCTAAGCCGATAATGAGGCCACCGATATGGGCGCCGTTTGCTACCGAAATTCCCAGCACGTCGGTAAAACCTAACACTAACCAAATCAGCATAAATCCCATATAGGATGGCGGTAAACCTATCCCCGCTGCGGGTTTGCGGATCCCCATCACCCAAGTGTAACCAGCAACCGCATACACTACCCCCGATAGCCCGCCAAAGTTGGGGCCGCTAACATAGTATTGGACGATATTGGGCAAAGTACCCGCGACCAGTAGGAGGATTAACAGTGGCGCAGTGCCTATACGTGTCTCGATTTTTCCACCCAAATACCACCACCAGAGTAAATTGAAGATGATATGCATGGCCGAAAAGTGCAGCAGGCTCGGGGTAAAAACGCGCCAGAACTGGCTGAAATCTGCATTAGGTACAGCACCAAAATAGGACAGAGCTTCGTAGGTTTGGTTCGCAAATCCTAAATTCATCGCCGCAAAAATAATGCTACAGAGTGCAAATATGATTAAGGTGATTGGTCCCGCACCAGTAATAAATTGGGTAAAAAGCTGTAATGACGGTGCGCCATAATCGAGCTTAGTATGAGTATCGCCGTGTTCCCACGAGGCCTGTAGGTACTTGCTATCGTAGGGATGGGCAATAAAGTGAGCAAACTCTTTGCGGGCTCGCTCTATATCTTTGTCGTGGACAACTAGAATGGCGACTCCTTGCATCTGTGGCTCAATTTGGCAGTCAATATGCTCACCCTTAAGGTAATCGACAAATGCCTGTGCGGCTCTGCTGTTTGGGAGTCGGCCTATTTCAATCATGCATTCGCCCCATGCCAGGCACTAAAGCCGCCATCTAGGCTGTAGACATCATCAAAGCCTTGCTCACAGAGATACTGCGCCGCATTTTGGCTGCTGATGCCGTGGTAACAAACCACAACCAGTGGTCTATCCATATCGGCTTGGCTAATAAATTGCGCTAGATTCTCGTTATTCAAATTGAATGCGCCGTCAATGTGGCCGTTGCTAAAGCTATTGCCATCGCGGATGTCGACGATTTGTACTGGCTTTGACTCGGTCATTTGCACTAATTGATTAACGCTTAGATGTTTAAAGGAAGACATAATAGAACCTGAAATTGCTGAGAAATGGTAAGCGATGAGATAAGTGTGCAACAAGGGGCTGTGAGTGTACAGCCCCGTGATAGGAGTGACGTATATCTTCTAGATAATTAGTCCCAGCTAAGGATGACTTTACCCGATTGACCCGAGCCCATTGCCTCGAAGCCCTGTTGGAAATCATCAATCTTGTAGTGGTGGGTGATGATTGGGGAAATATCTAACCCCGATTGGATCAAGCTCGCCATCTTGTACCAAGTTTCGAACATTTCACGGCCATAAATGCCTTTAATGACCAGACCCTTGAAGATCACTTTGCTCCAGTCGATGGCCATTTCGCCACCCGGAATACCGAGCATAGCAATTTTACCGCCGTGGTTCATGGTATCTAACATGGCGTGGAAGGCCGATGGCACGCCTGACATTTCTAGACCGACGTCGAAACCTTCGGTCATGCCGAGCTCTTTCATCACGTCTTTCAGGTTTTCTTTGGCCACGTTGACTGCGCGAGTCGCACCCATCTTGCGAGCCAACTCTAAGCGGTATTCGTTAACGTCGGTAATGACCACATGGCGGGCGCCAACATGGCGACATACGGCCGCAGCCATAATACCGATAGGGCCCGCGCCAGTGATTAATACGTCTTCGCCCACTAAGTCGAATGACAGTGCGGTGTGTACTGCGTTACCGAATGGGTCGAAGATAGAGGCTAAATCATCGCTGATATCATCGGGAATTTTGAAGGCGTTAAAGGCTGGGATAACCAAATATTCGGCAAATGAGCCTTCGCGGTTTACGCCCACACCTGAAGTATTACGGCATAAATGGGTGCGGCCTGCGCGACAGTTACGGCAGTGACCACAGGTGATATGGCCTTCGCCAGAAACGCGGTCACCAATGTTAAAACCGCGAACTTCTTGACCAATATCAACCACTTCGCCCACATACTCGTGACCAACAACCATAGGCACAGGAATGGTTTTTTGTGACCATTCGTCCCAGTTGTAGATGTGCATATCGGTGCCGCAAATGGCGGTCTTTTTAATCTTGATCAGCAGATCGTTATGGCCCATTTCAGGCTTAGGCGCATCGACTAACCAAATGCCTTTTTCGGCTTTTAACTTGCTTAGTGCTTTCATTTTGTAGGGTCCTAAATAATCGCCATTTCTTTAGCGATACGGGTAAAGGCTTCAATCGCTTTGTCGAGTTGCTCACGGGTGTGGGCCGCCGACATTTGCGTACGGATACGGGC
Organism: Shewanella sp. HN-41; assembly: GCF_000217915.1. GTDB lineage: Bacteria > Pseudomonadota > Gammaproteobacteria > Enterobacterales > Shewanellaceae > Shewanella. Next base: position 20,414 of record NZ_AFOZ01000002.1, read on the forward strand.
TTGCCCCTTTGGCACGACAGGGAAGGAGAAGCCAATCACGTAGACATGTTCGTCTAATAAACGGTTAGCAAAATCGCTCGCCAGTTTGGCATCGCCAATCATCACCGGGATAATCGCATGGTCGGCGCCGCCTAAGGTAAAGCCTGCCGCTGACATCTTTTCGCGGAAATAACGGCTGTTTTCCCATACCGCTTCGCGCAGTGCTTGGCCCGATTTGAGCATCTCTAATACATGGATAGAGGCCGTTACAATCGAAGGCGCTAATGAGTTAGAGAATAGGTAAGGGCGAGAGCGTTGACGTAACCAGTCGATGACTTCTTTTTTACCTGAAGTGAAACCGCCCGAAGCGCCGCCTAGGGCTTTGCCTAAGGTGCCGGTGATAATATCGACACGGCCCATCACGCCACAGTGTTCGTGTGAACCGCGACCATTTTGGCCAACAAAACCCACGGCGTGTGAGTCGTCTACCATCACGAGTGCACCGTATTTATCGGCTAAATCACACACGCCTTTAAGGTTGGCGATTACGCCGTCCATGGAGAATACGCCGTCGGTGGCGATCAGGATGTTACGCGCGCCAGCTTCTTTCGCTGCGATAAGTTGCGTCTCTAAATCCGCCATATCGTTGTTGGCGTAACGGAAGCGTTTAGCCTTACATAAACGCACGCCGTCGATGATAGAGGCATGGTTTAAGGCGTCGGAGATGATCGCATCTTCGGCATCTAACAGGGTTTCAAACAGACCCGCATTGGCATCGAAACATGAGGAATACAGAATAGTGTCTTCCATGCCGAGGAATTCACTCAGGCTAGACTCTAGCTTTTTATGGATATCTTGGGTGCCACAGATAAACCGTACCGATGCCATACCAAAGCCGTGGCTCTCTAAACCTTGCTGGGCGGCTTTGATCAGTTCAGGATGGTTCGCTAGGCCTAAATAATTGTTCGCGCAAAAGTTAATAACTTCTTGGTGATTAACTTGAATGGCTGTCTGTTGCGGTGAGGCAATAACGCGTTCGCTTTTGTATAAGCCTTCGGCTTTAATATCTGCAAGCTGTTGATTAATCTGTGCGTAGAATGAGGTAGAGGCCACCTGATATCTCCTTAGTTAACTTTATTCTGATTCTGGGAGTGGCGGCATTCTAACTCTAAACCTAATTGGCCTACAGCCTTTTTTTCATGCAGCTTAGCCAGATAAATTAGTTTAGGGGTAAAACTGTTTTTACATTATAAAAACTAATGTGCAACATCAATTAATCGTCATTCGAAAATACCACTGTTGACCTTTCCGAGTGGCTTATTGATAAGCTTGTTACCTCGCTGGCAAAGGATAATTCCAATGAATTTGGCCGCCCGCACCAGTGCTATGACTGGACTTAAGTCTAGTACCTAATGCGGGCTTCCCGTATAGGGATTCGGGGATATTTAGATGGGATCTTGGTTGGCTAAGTCGTGGTAATGCTGCTCTAGGCGTGTAAAAGTCGCGACTGAAGTCGGTGTCGCATAGGCTTTGAAAATCATCAGTACCCTTAACACACCTTCGTAGAGGGTCGCTTTAGTGATGGTCGAGGTGCTCGACTGGGTGAGCTGATAGCCAATCCAAAAGCTGACGAGCATCTTGATGGTGTCCGCGAGCGGGGTGATTTTATCGGTATCGACGTTTAAAAAACCATCCTGTTTGAGCTGATGCAGCACTTGGCTCGAATGGGTCAAAACCTGTTGCTGGGCATGTAGATAGCGTTTTTTTAACTCTTCATCACGGGCGAGGATATCGGCAAGATTGGCGTACATAAAGCGAAATTGCCATAGGGTATAAAACATCGCATCGAAGTAGCCTATTAACAGTTCCACATTCACCTGCTTGCCTTCGTAGGGTTGGAACCCTGATTCGAGGTGATTTTCATAGAGGCTGAAAATGGAGCGAATAATGTCTTCTTTATTGCGGAAGTGATAATAAAGATTCCCGGGACTCATATTTAAGTGGGCGGCAATATGATTAGTCGTGATATTTCGTTCGCCGTGCTCATTGAACAGCTCCAGGCTGGCATAGATGATTTTGTCGCGGGTTTTCATAAGTTATCCAAATTGCGAGTGTAATTGAGAAAGCTAACCAACGACCGCCATACTGCTGGTAAATTATCCCTAAATTAAATCGTACCGAATGTTTGATTTGATGAACGAACAAAAATTCAATGTGATGGCTATTATGCTAACATTGCCGCTATTCATCAGGCAAAACCCATAAGCACGTTTTTCATGAATCGTTTTCTCTATAGCGCGATCTTATATTTATTTTCTCCCTTGCTAATCGTTTATTTAGCCTTTCGTGCTATCAAAAGTCCCGATTATCTTGGCCGTTGGGGGGAGCGTTTTGGCTTAACGGGACTTAAATCGACGGATTTGCTGATCCACTCAGTGTCTATGGGGGAAACGCTCGCGGCGATCCCGCTTATTCGCTTAATTCAGCAATCCCATCCGGAATTGAGTATTACTGTCACAACCAGCAGCCCCACGGGATCGGCTGAGGTGCACAAAGCCTTTGGTGACAGAGTACAGCACTGCTATTTGCCCTTCGATCTGCCTTGGTGTGTGAATCGGTTCTTACAGCAGTTATCCCCTAAATGGTGCATCATCATGGAGACCGAGCTGTGGCCTAACTTGGTAGCGATTACAGCCAAACGTGGTGTGCGTTTGATGTTGGCCAATGCTCGCTTGTCGGCTAAATCGGCGGCGCAATATGCTAAGCGCCCAAAGCTCAGCCAGCCGATGCTACAACGACTCGATATCATAGCGGCGCAGACACAAGTTGAAGCGCAGCGCTTTATCGAATTAGGCGTGTCACCGGATAGGGTAACAGTCTGTGGAAGCTTGAAGTTCGATCTCAGTATTACGCCCGAGCGTTTAACCAATGCTAAGTTGCTGCGTCAGATTTGGGAACGCGAAACATCACCGGTTTGGGTCGCTGGCAGCGTACACCCGGGTGAATTTGACGCTATGCTCACAGCCCATAGGCAATTATTAGCCCAATGGCCCGACGCCTTATTGATCATCGCGCCGCGCCACCCTGAACAGTTTAATGCTGTTGCTCAAGCGGTTGTAGATCAAGGCTTTGAATCTGTTCGCCGCAGTGAAAATCATCCCGTGACGGCTAAGACCCAAGTGCTGGTGGGCGATACCATGGGTGAACTTCTCACCTTTTATGGTGCTGCGGATCAAGCCTTTGTGGGCGGTACCTTGATCAACAACGGTGGTCACAATCCCTTAGAGCCTGTGGCCATGGGCGTGCCAGTCATGGTGGGGCCGAACCATTGGGACTTTGCTCAAATTACCCAAATGCTGGCTGACGCGGGTGGCCTGCGGATTGTGAGTTCGGCGCAAGAATTGGGGATAAACCTTATCCAATACTTTGAAAACCCTTCACAACGCCAGAAAGCAGCGAATGCAGGCCTTGCCGTGGTGGAGGCGAATCGTGGTGCCTTGCAGCGGCAATTTGCCCTAGTACAATCCCTAATAAAGGTTTAATTCGGTTGGTAAATCAAATGCTTGTCATCGCTGCTTGGTAGCCCTGCATCAACGATGACCAGTTATCAAGGTTAAAGGCAAGGCTTGGCAGCTTGCCTTGTTCTTTATGGAAGGAACGTAACAGTCTGTCTAGATTGGCTTTTTGCCATTGTGGGTTCGGTGTTTTTAATTCACCCCGATCGAAATCGATAAGATAAAAGCGCTCCGGCGTCACTTGTTCAGTTTGAGCAGACTGGAGCAGAATATTTTTGGCATTGAGATCGGCATGGTAGACGCCACGCCAGTGGAATTGAGCAATAGCAGCGCCCAATGCCTGCCATTGCGCCGTGCTCATTGCCCCTTTACTGAGTTTAGCGACTAAATCTTCGGCGCCTTTGACTCGCTCGATAATAATATCGGCGCGGTAAAATAACCCGTCGCGCACTATGTTGGCGGCTATGGGTTTAGGTACGGCAAAATCTTCACGATACAAAATGTCTAATAAGCGTAACTCAGCCATGGCGCGGGTGTTTTCGAGGCCAGTATAAAAGTAGGCGTCTTTACTGAATTTCTCCATTAAGCCGCCGCGCCAATAGTGGCGTAATACCCAATGGCTAACGCCAGATGCTACAAACCAGGTAGTGTAGCGGCCCTTGGATGAACCGACGACAGCCTCTTTAGCGCGCCAAAAATCCACTGAGAACCAAGTCGGAGTGATCGTTGTTGGCGTATCTTGGCAAAGTGCCATATGGCCTTGGGCGGTTTTTATGATCTGTATCTGAGCATTCATCGGAGATTTGTTGACTTAAGCGTGGCACCTCGGGCCATTCTACATTAAGATCCTTAGCTTGCGCCAAATAACCTTAAAGCTATGAGCTTCAATCCCAATGAGTTTAAATCCCAATAGCATGAATTCCCTTTGTTTGCTGCGGCTATCGGCTATCGGTGACGTCTGTCATGCCGTGGCTATGGTGCAGGCGATTCAGCGGCAATATCCCGAGCTAAAAATCACTTGGGTGATAGGCAAGCTTGAGTATCAATTATTGAAGCACTTACCCGGCATTGAGTTTGTTATTTTCGATAAATCTCAGGGATGGCGCAGCTATTTTAACTTGCGTAAGGCGTTACTGGGCCGACATTTTGACGTGCTGCTACATATGCAGGTTGCCCTACGCGCAACTTTGGCATCCCTAGCCATTTCGGCAAAAGTACGCATAGGTTTCGATCGTGCCCGTGCTAAAGAAGGCCAGTGGCTGGTCACTAATCGTAGGGTTGAGCCCTTAACCAATCCCCATGTACTCGATGGCTTTATGGGATTTGCCAAGGCGATTGGAGTTAAAGATCTCACTCCACAGTGGCATATTCCCGTCCCCGTTGCGGATACTGAATTTGCCCTGACGCAGATTAAAGATAATGACAAAGTCTTTATCATTTGTGCCGCCGCCAGTAAGGCTGAGCGCAACTGGTTGCCCGAGCGTTATGCCGCCGTCGCCAATCATGCAATTGCTCAGGGGTTTAGGGTGATGCTCTGTGGTGGCCCAACTCAGCTTGAGAAGGATTTAGCCGAGCAAATTTTGCAGGCTTGTCCCGCTAAGATAGATAATTTAGTGGGTAAGACCAGTTTGACACAATTACTGGCCCTGCTAAAACGCGCGAGCTTAGTGTTAGCGCCCGATACGGGACCCGCACATATGGCCGTTACTCAGGGCACTCCTGTCATTGGCTTATATGCCCATTCCAACCCCGGTCGCACCGGGCCCTATCTATCGCGGCAATATGTGGTGAGCGTCTACGATGAGGCGATAAGATCCCAGCATAGCGGCGAGGTAAAGTGGGGAACTCGCGCTAAGGGAGAGCATCTTATGGCATTAATTAGCGTTGAAGCCGTGATTGAGAAGTTTGATCTGGCAGTTCAGCAGACGCTCAGTTAAGGCTTGTTAGATTAGGTCTTAGGTATTTAACTGTACCGTATTTGTCGTGCGTTTTTAGATTATGTTAGGAGACAAGTCATGCGGATAGCCATTGCCATCGACAGTTTAGCGGGTGGCGGAGCCGAAAAGGTCATGATTACCTTAGCTAAGCAATTTATTCACTTAGGGCATGAGCCGCATTTCTTAGTCATGGAAGATAACCGTTACTATGAAACACCGGATAATTTACCTGTCCATCAATGTTTCGTCCCTAAGGATAAAGATTTCGACCACTTTGGACGATTAACGGCTTCGGTGAACAAACTGCGGGCGAAAATTGGAGAAATTGAGTCCCAAGTGGGCAAATTCGATTTGTTCCTCTCGAATCTGGATAAAACTAATTTGATGATGACTAAAACAGGGGTGTCGCCACTCTATGTGATCGTCCATTCATCGGTTGAAGAAGAGTTGAGTCGCCAGTTTAAGTTGGGCCCCTTCGCCTATTTTAAAAAGCTAAGGGCCAAAAAATCCCTCAATGGCCAGCATTTAATTACCGTGTCTAACGGCATAGCAAAAGAGATTAAAGAGAAAGGTCGTTTGCACCCTGCATCCATGCAAACTATTTATAATCCCTTTGAATTTAATGAAATTAGTGCTCAGTCGCAGCAAGATAATCCGCAAATTCCTCAGGGAGAATACCTCATTCATGTCGGCCGTTTTGCCAAGCAGAAGCGCCATGATGTGTTGTTTGAAGCCCTTAAGCTCACACAAAATCAGCTGCCTGTTGTGCTTTTGTGCCATAACCACAAAAAAGCGATAAAAGTGGCGAAAAAGTACGGCATTGAGAAACGCTTAATCATTCCGGGGTTTCAGAGTAATCCCTTCCCTTGGATAAAACGCGCTAAGGCGCTCGTGCTCAGCTCTGATTTTGAAGGCTTGCCGACAGTCTTGATTGAGTCATTAGCCTGCGGAACCCCAGTCGTGAGTACCGATTGTCCCCATGGGCCGAGTGAGATTCTGACTGGAAATCTGGCTCCCTATCTTGTGCCTCGCCGCAATCCAGCTGCCTTGGCCAAGATGATTGACGCCGTCGTTGCACAGCCGCCATCCCTCGAAAATGTTGAGATTTTAGCTAAGGTGGATGCCACTGCGATTGCCGAGCAATATTTAGCGCTAGCGAAATAATTTACCCGAGGAGAAAGCGGTGGAAGCGTGCAAATCAAGCAAAAGACGTTATTTGTTATACATAGCACAGAACTATTCCTATGCGATGTTAAGACCAATCCAGCAAGTTATTTTGGATAGAGGCGATGAAGTCTGCTGGTTTCTAGAGGGGAAGGAGGTCGATCCTAAGTTTCTAAAGGCCGATGAGCTGCGCTTACTGAGTATCGACGCCGTTAAGGCATGGAAACCCGATGCAGTATTTGTCCCTGGTAATGTCGTACCCAGTTTTATCCCTGGGGTAAAAGTCGGTGTATTCCATGGCTTTAATGCGGGGAAAATGAATCATAAGGGCCGTGAAGATCACTTCGAGATCCGCGATTGCTTTGATCTATATTGCACTCAAGGCCCTGCGACGACTCTGCCTTTCCTTGAGCTAGAGAAAAAGTTCGGTACTTTTACCGTCACCGAAACGGGCTGGCCTGCGTTAGATCCCCTCTTTCTTGAGAATAAAGATAATCCCTATATTAAGCAGGATGACCCAAGGCCCGTCGTACTCTTTTGCTCGACATTTTCCCCCAGCTTGACCTGTGCGCCAGCGGTATTTGAGCAGATAAAAGCCCTGTCGCAAAAGAGCCAATGGCGCTGGTTGGTACAATTCCATCCAAAGATGAATCCTAGGATTGTTGAGCAGTACAAGGCGCTGGAAAACGAGAATTTACAGTTTGTTGAAACCGATAATGTGATCCCACTATTGCAGGCGGGGGATGTGATGCTGTGCGATACCTCATCGATCCTGTTGATGTTTTTAATGCAGCGTAAGCCGGTTGTGACCTTTAAAAATCAGTCGCCGAAGGCGCATTTAATCGATATTAGCCGAGTCGAAGATATTGAGCCTGCATTAGCCAGAGCCCTCAGCCGCCCCGATGATTTAATGGCGCATATCCATGATTACTGTAATCAAATTCATCCTACTGGAGATGGCCAGTCTAGCCAACGCGTACTCGCGGCCACCGATGCCTTGATTGATAAAGGAACCGCTTGGCTTAAACCTAAGCCATTGAACCTACTGCGACACTTTAAAATGCGCCGTAAGCTAGGTTATTGGAAGCTGTTTTAACCCTAGAGCAGTATGGATAATGCCATCCGAGCCGAATGATTTGCATGTTCGGCTTTGGCTATTTTGATCTAAAACCCGTAGGATTTATCTCAGATTGAGCACATGGGATCGGAAAGTAGTATTTATAGTTTTCTCGCAATTTCAATGATTTCAGTTGTTGATATTGATGGTGTTCTAGGGAAGTAGGTGACTTCACAGATATCCCTTAAATCATCAAAACGACCTTCCCAATCATCACCCATTGCTAGAATATTGGCCCGATAATAATTAATGTAGTGACGCTTTTGTTCCAAAGACTCTTCAATGAAAACCTCGTTAACAAATTTTAACGATTTAATAATTTTCAAGCGGCTGTATTCATCGTAAACTGGATAGCGATTTTTCTTTTTAAAATTCAAGGCATCACTCGATACGCCAACGATTAGTTCAGAGCCTAATTGGGAACATTTTTCTAAAATATTAACATGCCCAACATGGAACACATCAAATGTTCCAAATGTAATTACCCTATTACCCATTATTATTCTCTCGATGAATATTAAACTCTATTTGTATCGGGTTATGATTAATTCGTTCACTCTCTTTGGGGATTGTCATGTAATCACCATATTTTTCAGTAAGGTATCTCTCTACGTTTTTTGGACACGGCAATTCAATTGATTCAAATTTGAGCATTTGTAGAGGATAAAGATCCGTGAGGTATATAGTATCATTAAATGTGACATTGCCTATTTTACCTGTGTCTACATCATTGTGCTTTTTATATAGCATATCAATTTTTTTAAAAAGAGTATCTTGACAATACTCCTTATAAAACCAGCGATAAAAATAAGTTTTAAATTTGCGTAAAAAATTTTCCTCCTTATATTTTGTCATGGATATTCTGCGGAATTTGTGTGAAAGACTTTTTATTTCATTTTTATCATTATTCGGTTTACTTATATTATCCCAAGGAAATATATCTATAAAAATCCCATGGTTTATATTTTTATTCTTCTTTGAGTTTTCTATAAATAATGTATTTTTATCTCTTATTTTTGCAAAATATAAAGGATATTCTTTTTCAGTATAAAAATGCTGTATAAATAGGTGTGAAGGCAATTTATTTTGAAGTTGTAAGAATCTTTCATAATCAGCTCTAGGCATCGCAATATCTATATCATCGTCCCAAGGGATAAATCCTTCATGTCTAACTGCACCAAGGGCTGTGCCTCCGATAGCAAAATAGGTAAGATTCTCTTCGCGGAATATTTTTTGCAGTTCTGATACCATTTGCATCTGATGTAACTGCACTTTTCTAACTAAATTCATAGACTAGATATTATAAAATAAGACGATGAATGGATTCTAATCCAAGTGGACAGTTAAAAACACAAAAATGATAAACTTTCTATGGATATATAATTTCTAGATTGTAGTTGATGCATATGTTACTTTTTCTTTAAGTATTTTAATTTATATGAATACCTATCAAAAATGACTCTCTAACAAGCTTTCTTTAGGCAACGATTTTATTAGCGAGTACTTTTATTCAGTTAATTTCAAATATTGCTGTGCAATATATTTACTATCAACGGCTTTGAGAATTTCAAGATCCTCAAGTGAAGGTGGAGATGCCAGACACTCGAGCGCCTTTTGTGCTAATAATGCAGGCTGACGCACTGGTACTAAATATTTGGCTAAATGGCCTGTGAGAATTTCATTGGGACCATGGGGGCAATCTGTGCTCACGACTGGCGTGCCGCAGACTAATGATTCAATGACAACTGTCGGTAAGCCTTCAAAATCAGAGCTCAGCAACATCAACTCGGCTTTGGCAATCCAGGCATAGGGGTTGTGTTGAAATCCAGGGGTGATGATACGGTGTTCAACACCATATTTTTTAGCTAATTTTCGTGCCTTGTTTGGTCTATTGCACAGTAGGACTAATTTAGGCGCCGTTGGCATGTCCCGCAAAGCTTTGAAGAGAATATCATGGCGCTTCTGGCGAGTGACTCGACCAACATGGATCATAAAAGGCTCGTTGGGAATTTCAGCGATGACCTCTTGAGCCTTGTTTTGGATTTCTGCGAGGCGAAATGGGTTGTATATGGTTTGCACACTCTGGGGTTTTAGCCATGAGGTGGCTCTTAGTTCATCGGCAATACCATTAGAGACGGTGATAATTTTTTTGCCGATCAGAGCCTTGGCTTTTTTCCAGCGTCGCCAAAAATGCACTGGACCGCGTTTTAGCTCCATCAATAATTCTTGCTTTAACGCACAGTGGCAGAAGTAGTAACAAGGTTCAAAATGGCAACCGGAAACAACCACATCACAGTCGGTCGAGTTGCTTAAAAATAGTGAAAATTTACCCGTTTTCTCAACCTCGTTCACTTTAGCCTTGAGGCGTGACCTTTGTTCATCTAACGAGGTTTTTTGACCTGCTTCAAATAGATAGTGAATGGTTACATCTTTAGGGGGGATAAAATCGCCTTCTTTGTGAAACACAAATAAGTGAACGTCTTGTCCGGCTTCCTGCAGCACTTCTGCCTGGGATAAGGCAATTTTTACTGTGCCGTTGGAGAAAAAGTTATGGCAAAAAAATCGCGATTTTTTTCATAGGAATGCTCTAATTGTGTTGCTCTGTAAGCCTTTGCTTTTAATAAAGTTGTTTAAGCTACAACCTCAAGTAAAGACGGGGTGCCATTTAGGGTGATGTCATCCCCTATGCTAAGTGGTTGCATTATATCAGTTCGGACCTTTACATGGGCTTAATCCCAAGTATTCTTGCCATTTTTTTAGTTTTTTATGGGTATTTAAAGCGGTTTTGGCCGTGATTATTCACTCGCTTGGCTAAAACGAGTAGACTGGCGGGCAATGTTTTATGGCATCCATATAAGTTGGGTCAGCAAAGTGCACACAAGAGCAGTTTATCCAGGGACCTTCGATCCCATTACTAATGGCCATGCCGATTTGATTGAGCGTGCGGCTAAGTTATTCAAGCATGTGGTCATTGGTATTGCGGCCAATCCATCAAAGCAACCTAGATTTACCCTCGAGGAGCGCGTTGAACTGGTGAATCGTGTCACCGCCCATTTGGATAATGTAGAAGTGGTCGGGTTTTCTGGCTTGTTGGTGGATTTTGCGAAGGAACAAAGGGCCAGTGTGTTGGTGCGTGGCCTGCGGGCGGTGTCTGATTTCGAATACGAGTTCCAATTGGCGAATATGAATCGCAGATTGAGTCCAGAGCTTGAAAGTGTGTTTTTAACTCCCGCCGAGGAGAACTCCTTTATTTCTTCGACCTTAGTAAAGGAAGTCGCCTTACATGGTGGCGATGTGAGCCAATTTGTTCACCCTGAGGTGGCCATGGCATTAGCGGCAAAGCTTAAACTCGTTAAGGCGTAGAACCTGCAAAGCTGATGATTTTCTGTGGTATTTCTATGTTAATTTTGAGGTATTGTGACCTCGCGATGATAATTAAAAGGATGTTATGAAGGCTTTTTTTTCCCCCACTATCCTCGCTACTAGCGTTGTCTCAGGCTTATTTTTTTGCTCTACACTCGCCGCTGCGCCTTGGGTGGATGCCTCGGATATTTATCTTCGAGCCGATATTCAAGCATTGGCCGATGCGGGTGTTATCACCGTGCCTGTGAATACTTTCCCCTTGATGTGGTCGGGAATCGGTGGCGATTTAGCGAACGTCGAGCCAGAACTTCTTTCGCCTGCATTAGTGCAAGCCTTTGCCCGCGTTAACTTCTATTACCACAATGCGGTCGAGAATCGTGGCAATACCAGAGTAAAAGTGTCGGCGGCAACGGATCCGGCAAGGTTTCAGCACTATGGTTCTGACTACCGTGAGAAGGGTGAGGTCAAAGGTTCTTACGAATACCTAGGCTCACGCGTGGCCTATAAAGCCACAGTCGCCGAGACGTACGATCCGCAAGATAACAAAAATTTCCGTCTCGACGAGTCTTATTTTGCGGTGATCATGGGGAACTGGATTGCCACCTTAGGTACGGTTGAGCAGTGGTGGGGCCCAGGATCCGATTCGGCATTGCATCGCTCTAATAATGCGCGTCCAATGCAGTCACTGTTGCTGAGTCGCAATAATGCCGCCGCCTTTGAAACGCCATGGTTATCTTGGATTGGGCCTTGGACCTTCAAAACTGGTTTTAGCATGGCTGAAAATGAGCGCGCCGTGCCTAAAACGGCGGAATGGGATATGCGCTTTACCGCAAAACCGATCCAGCAGTTAGAAATTGGCTTATCTTGGTCGACGCTCTTTTGCGGTGAAGGGCAAAATTGCGACTTCGATTCCTGGAGGGATTCAGTGGCAGGCAATGAGGTATGTATCGACGGTGCGGATTCTTGCCTTGCCGATCAACGCCGTGACGCGGGCCATAGGACACAAAGCATCGATTTACGCTATGCGGACACTTGGCAGGATATTCCCGTTGGTTTGTACCTAGAGCACAGCTGTGAGAATGGCAGCGATTGCGGTTCACTCTGGGGTATAGATACCCATTTCGGTACTTCGGGTAAACAGTTCAAGCTGTTTATGGAATACTCGGATACCTTTGTGGAGTGTGGTGGCAAGGCGAATTGCTTCTATGAGGACCCTGTTTACCTGAGTGGGGCGCGGTACTACGGCAGATCCTTAGGCTCGACCTATGATAGCGATGCGCAAGTCTTTGTGTTTGGTTTGGTTGGCCAGTTCCATAACAGCCGTGGTTTTACCTCACTGTTGCGTTATGCCAAGTTGAATAAAGACGGCACCAATGTGGCGACCACTTGGGCGCCGCAGCCACCGAAGGAAGATTTGTTGATGTTAGAACTGTCCTACCGCATGCCCGTATGGAAGGGTATGTGGAGTTTAGGGGGAACTGTGTCCAGATCGGAGTTTGATATTCAAGAAAACGATACCAATGCCACTCTCTTTAGCAGTTTCGAATATCGTTTTTAGATTTTTTTATAAACAAAGGCCTGCATATTAGCAGGCCTTTTTTATGTCTTAAACGAGGTTACTGCGGGTAAAACTCGCGGTACCAATTCACAAACCTTGTCACCCCTGTATTGATATCCACTTGGGGTTTATATCCCACCGCCTTAAACAGATCACTGGTATCCGCCCAAGTCGAGTGCACATCGCCGGGCTGCATTGACAAGAAATTCTTCTTGGCCTCTATCCCGAGTGCATGTTCGAGTGCAGTAATAAAATCGAGTAATTGCACTGGGCTACCGTTGCCTATGTTAAAGACACGGTAAGGAGCACTGCTGGTGGCGGGTGAGCCTGTTTCCACTGTCCAGCCTGGCGTTGGGCGAGGTGGCTTGTCCTGGACTCTAATTATTCCCTCAACAATATCATCAATATAGGTAAAATCACGGCTAAGGTCGCCATGGTTATACACATCGATAACTTCACCTGCGAGTATGGCTTTAGTGAATTTAAATAACGCCATATCCGGGCGCCCCCAGGGGCCATAGACGGTGAAAAAACGCAGTCCAGTGGTGGGCAACTGATATAAATGTGAGTAAGTGTGGGACATTAACTCATTGGCTTTTTTCGTTGCGGCATAGAGGGAGATTGGATGATCTATGCTGTCTTCGGTGGAGAAGGGCATCTTCTGATTTAACCCATACACAGACGAAGAAGAAGCATAGACGAGATGCTCAATTTGGTGATGGCGGCAGCCTTCTAAAATCGTCAGATGCCCCACTAGGTTGCTATCGGCGTAGGCCAAGGGATTGTCGAGTGAGTAACGCACACCCGCTTGGGCTGCCAAATGAATCACCCGTTGAAAACCATGTTGGGCAAACAGGGCGGCAATACCTTCTCTGTCGGCGAGATCCAGTTTGATAAAACGGAAATTATCCAAGATTTGTAAGGGCGCAAGACGGGCCTGTTTGAGTCCTACATCGTAGTAGTCATTAAGATTATCAATGCCGATAACGTCGTGGCCGAGGGCACATAGACGTTCACTGACTTTGGCGCCAATAAAACCTGCGGCACCTGTGACTAAGTATTTCATGTTAAACCTTTTACTGTCGGCTCAATGGCTGAGCATTAATCCTGATGGAACAGATCTCGGGTATAGACTTTGTCTGCAACATCGTTGAGTTCATCAACCATTCGATTGGAGACGATCACATCACACATGGCTTTAAATTCATTTAAATCTCGAATCACTCTCGATTTAAAAAACTCATCTTCCTTGAGTACAGGCTCATAGACTACGACTTCGATACCTTTGGCCTTGATACGCTTCATCACGCCTTGCACGGCGGAGGCCCGGAAGTTATCTGAGTCGGCTTTCATGATCAAACGGTATATACCGACGCATTTGGGGTGCTTGCGGATAATCGCATCGGCAATAAAGTCTTTGCGAGTGGTGTTCGAGTCGACGATGGCGCTGATGAGATTATTGGGCACATCATTGTAGTTTGCCAGCAACTGTTTAGTGTCTTTCGGTAGGCAGTATCCACCATAACCGAAGGAGGGATTGTTGTAATAGTTTCCGATACGGGGATCGAGGCTCACCCCCTCGATAATTTGGCGCGTGTTTAAGCCTCGGCTCTGGGCGTAGGTATCGAGTTCATTAAAGTAAGCGACTCGCATAGCGAGAAACGTATTGGCAAACAACTTTATCGCTTCGGCCTCTGTGCTGTCGGTGAGCAAAATAGGAATATCTTGCTTGATTGCCGCTTTGGCTAAGAGATCGGCAAAGGCTTGGGCGCGGGGTGAACGTTCCCCTACAATAATGCGTGAGGGATAAAGATTGTCATACAGTGCCTTGCCCTCTCGTAAAAACTCAGGGGAAAACAGTATATTATCACTGTTGAGTTTTTGTCTTAGGGTCGCAGTAAAGCCAACGGGGACGGTCGATTTAATGATGACAGTCGTATTCGGATTTGCGGCTAGGACATCCCTAGCGACATTTTCAACCGACTGGGTATTAAAGTAATTAGTCTGGGGATCATAGTCCGTTGGGGTGGCAACAATTACAAAGTCGGCCGATTGAAAGGCCACATTCTGTGTGGTTGCCGTTAAATTCAGCGGTTTGTTTTTCAGGTAATCTTCGATTTGTTCATCGACAACGGTTGACCTATGTGCGTTAACTTGTGCGACACGTTCCGGCGATACGTCGATGGCGGTGACTCGATTTTGCTGGGCTAACAGGACAGCATTTGATAGGCCAACGTAACCCATACCCACAACAACGATATTCATAGATAGCTCCGGTGACATACCTTTTGTTCTTAGTAAATTAACATAGTCTTATTGCAAAAAAGTACAATCTAATGAAAGTGACAGTTCCAAATTCAGTCTTCTTCTAGAATATTTTCCTAGTTTACAATACCCGGCTTGCATTCTGTTTGATTCAAATAACACTCGATCAAGACAGATTTTTATTTTGCAATAATCATATGATACCGTATTGATGGTGTTAAAGTTTTGGAGCCTTGAATTGATTTCTATCGTGATCCCCGCTAAAGATGAGGTAGGTAATATTGGTCCTCTGATGGAAGAGATATGCCATGCTCTCAAAGGTGTGACTGAGTTTGAAATTCTTGTTGTCGATGATGGTAGTCAAGACGATACCTTTGGCGAAGTGATGCGCACCGCCACTGAGCAGCAATGCGATGCTAAAGCGATTCGCCATGAGCGCAGTACGGGGCAAAGCACCGCGATTTCCACCGGTGTCTTACATGCTCGCGGTAAATATATCGTCACCTTAGATGCCGATGGACAAAATGACCCCGCGGATATTCCCGCCATGTTGGCACAATTGCCGCAAATCCATGCCGAACATTTTTGTATCGCAGGCTACCGTAAGAACCGTAAAGATACGGCATGGAAGCGATTTCAATCTCGCTTCGCCAATAAGGTTCGTGATGCGCTCTTGCACGATGGTGTGCCAGATACTGGCTGCGGCCTTAAACTCTTCCCCCGCGAAACCTTCCTGCGTTTGCCTTATTTCGATCATATGCATAGATACATTCCTGCATTAGTGCGCCGTATGGGTGGAGAGATTTTTATTTCTGTAGTTAATCATAGGGATCGCCAAGTGGGCGTTTCCAAATATACCGCTTGGAATCGGGTCTGGGTTGGGATTGTCGACATTATGGGCGTGATGTGGCTCGGTCGCAGGGCAAAAATCGCTAAGGTTGCTCGCAGTCAAGCAAGCTGGCGTGACTGACAATGAAGCGATTCTATAAGGCGATTTTTATCGTCTGCATCCTGCTGGTGTTGATGTTTGCCGTCCAGAAGGGGATGTTTGAGCATTTAACCGATAGCAACTGGGTGGCGCATTTTTATTGCTGCCCAAGGGGTCTATGCGCTGGCGGTGTTGCTGGTGGTGGGCGGCTTGTTTACTGCTGTGGGAGGGCCAAGGCAGGTGATTGCCTTTGTATTTGGCTTTGCCCTCGGCGGTCTCTATGGCGGTTTATTTTCCACCTTGGCTGCTTTACTCGGCTGTGTGCTGGCGTTTTATACCGCGAGATTGACTATCCGCAGCAGTTTGCAACGCCGTTTTGGTAATCGTCTCCAAAAGTTTGAGGCCCTGATCATCAACAAAACTTGGTTGAAAGTCTTGATGATCCGTCTGTTGCCCGTTGGCAGTAATTTACTCACTAATCTGTTCGCGGGGGCAACCCACGTTCCTGCTGGGGGATTTATGCTGGGCAGCGTATTAGGTTATTTGCCACAGATGCTGATCTTCAGTTTTGCGGGCGCAGGCATTGGCTTGTCTGATCATAACCAACTGGGGATCAGCATCGGGTTGTTTATTATCTCGAGTCTTATCGGCGCTTACCTTTACCGTTCGAGCCTGCGCAAGCAGGTGGATGAATTGGAAAACTAAATAGGGATTAGGAATGGATGCATTGAATCGTCGTTTCAATAGCGAAGATTATTACCAAGTACTCTGGCCGCTGCTGTTGATGAGTTTGCTTATCTTACTGGTTGGCATAGGTTTTCGTTCTCCTTGGCCCGCCGATGAGCCACGGTTTGTTGAGGTCGCGCGGGAAATGGTGGCATCGGGACAGTGGTTATTTCCTACTCGAGGTGGTGAATATTATCCCGATAAACCCCCCGTATTTATGTGGGCCATCGCCCTATTTTACCAACTGACGGGTTCCCTTAAGTTCGCCTTCTTATTACCCAATGCCCTGTGCGGGCTATTGACCATATTCCTCGTTTACGATCTTGGTGCAAAACTATGGAATGTGCGCGTAGGCCGCAATGCCGCATTGCTACTCTTGATTGTGCCGCAGTTTTTAATGCAGGTTAAAAATGCTCAGATAGATGCCATGGTGATGTGTTGGATAACCGTGGGATGCTATGGCCTGATACGCCATTTTATGCTCGGCCCCCAGTGGCGCTGGTATTTTATTGGTTGGGGGTTTATGGGGCTTGGGGTGATCACTAAGGGGGTTGGCTTTTTACCCTTATTGTTGCTCATTCCGATTGGGATTTATGCCATCAAAGATAAAACCCGTTTCGAGGGCCGCTTAACTTGGCTCTGCCTCGCGGGGCCTTTGGCTATGCTCGCCGTGATCGCCTGTTGGTTAGTGCCTATGGTGATGACGGTGCAAGCCCATGGCACGCCTGAGCTTGTCGCTTACCAAAACAATATTTTGTTTAAGCAGACGGGCGAGCGTTACGTCAATGCTTGGCATCATATTAAGCCTTGGTATTTCTTTATCTTAAGTGTTATTCCGTGGATGTGGTTCCCGATTTCTCTGCTGGTGGTCGCCTATTGGAAGCAATGGGTACAAAAGGTTAAGGCCGATCCCACTATTGCGATTCTGCTGATTTGGGTGGGACTTGTGGTGCTGTTTTTTAGCATCAGCCCGGGTAAGCGCAACGTGTATATTCTGCCCGCATTACCAATGTTGGCTTTAGTTGCATCGGCGGTATTAACGGGTGTTTCACCGAAAGCTTGGTTTGAAAAACTGGTCACAGGTGTGCTGTGGTTCTTAGGCGCGCTTGTGTTAGTTGCTGGCGTGCTGGCATTTATTCATCATCCTGCATTAGTTAAAGCCCTTGCCGACTATACCGATGATCTGACTGGTATTGGCTATCTCTTTATTTTGCTTGGTTTACTCTGGTTTTTGTTACTTTGGCTTGCTCGCAAACAGTTTGTCCTCGTGAAGGTGGGTATTGTCTCTGCCTTAGGTTGGGTGCTGGTGAGTACTTGGGGTTATTCGATGCTCGATGAGATGCGCACCCCAAGAAGCTTGATGCTGCACACCGCCGAAGTGATAGGTGAAGATGCCGAGTTAGGTCTAGTAAACTTTAAAGAGCAGTTTATTTTGTTCTCGCCCATGAGCGTGACGCACTTTAGTTATCTCGCGCCGGTAGAAGAACAAGAGCGCAACGCCTGGCAATGGATGCAGGAGAACAAACAGCGTTATGTGTTAGTGCCTAGCGGTGCTGAGCTGAGTTGTTTCGATATCAAAGGCGGTAAGAGCATGGGGATTGCCCACCGTGATGAGTGGATTTTGCTCTCGGCCTCGGACATGACACCAGAGTGTGTCTCACCAACGCGGGAATACCGCTACTTTACCGATCATCCTGGGCGCTGGTTAAAAGAGTAACTAATACAAAATCATATAAAAATGCCTGCAATTGCAGGCATTTTTACGGCGATTAGCGTGTCTGGCAAATACCACAAAAGACGGTGGTGCGCTGACCTAAACGGATTTCGCTGAGTAGATTGCCGCACTGAGTGCAGGTTTCACCGCCGCGGCCGTAAACATGGAGTTTTTGGGCGAAGTAGCCGGGTTTACCATCGGCGTTGGTGAAGTCTTTTAGCGTAGTGCCGCCCTGTTTAATGGCATGGGCGAGGATTTGCTTAACCTCGGTAACCAGCAAAGTTAACCGCTCAATATCGATATTACCCGCCTGTGCCTCTGGATGAATGCCAGCGGCAAAGAGGGCTTCGTTAGCATAAATATTGCCCACTCCGACGACGATGTGATTATCCATCAAACAAAGCTTAATGGCCTTTTTCTTGCCCGCTAATGCTGCGGCTAATTGATTGACATTAAACGCATTGGTTAAAGGTTCCGGTCCGAGTTTTGCGAGTAATGGATGGGCTTCTTCTGGAAGTTCGCACCAGAGCCAAGCGCCAAAACGTCGCGGGTCGTTAAAGCGTAGTATTCGGCCGTTGGCAAGCACTAAGTCGATATGGTCATGCTTTTCCACTGGGGTGTCATGGGGCAGAATTCGTAAACTGCCCGACATGCCTAAATGCACTATGCTAGTGCCCGCATCGGTGTCGATTAACAGGTACTTGGCCCGGCGGCGCACTTGGCGTATGACTTGGCCGATAATTTGTTTGGCGATTGCTGGCACTGGCCAGCGCAGCGAGCCATTGCGGATCACAAGATCAACCACGGTTTGCTCGACAAGGAAGGGGGCAATACCCTGACGGGTGACTTCAACTTCTGGTAATTCCGGCATGGATTCTTTCTTATCTTAAGTCGAATGGACCGCATTAAGCCGCGGGTTTGGCATCGATGATAGGTTGTAGTTTGGCACGTAAACTAGGGGGAACTTGGTACCAATTGGCTGCGGGGGATTTTAGGGCGCCCTCAATGGGGAAATAAAGCCACAGCTGTGAATGGGGAATGTCCGCAATCTGAATCACTAATTCCTGTGGTTTATCTGTAAGTTGTGGCGCTATCGCTAAAGGAGATACCAGTACCGTTTGCCACGCATTTGCCCATTCATCACAGTTGAGTACTTTAGTATCGCACTCCCATTGTGCGGCTTGCTTATGTAGCCACAAGCCATCGAGTTGCAACTGTGCCAGCGGGGCATTGTCGTCAAACAGGCGCTGTGCATCACTGGGGATATTATGGGTTTTTCTATCCATAAAAGTAAGCACTGCAATCATAAAGATGCAGGCTAAAATGATGATGTTATTCCACTGTTTACGAGTTAGGGCCATGATAATGCGCGACAACGAGTAAGGGATAATACCCGAGTTTATCACGCCCAAAGTGAGATGCTAGCCCTGCGAGCGCTTTCAACTCAGAGGTTAGCCGCCCGTTGCATTCATAAAACGTAGGATTTGTACTGCGTTATGATTGAACTCATGTTGTTTGGGCTTAAGGTTAATGCCCGTGAGAATGGCGGCTTTAAGCCTCTCAATATCCCCTGGGAACTTACGCACTATGCTTTTAAGATCAACGGCATGCTCATTACCCAAACAGAGTAGCAATTGGCCTTCGACTGTGACTCTGACCCTGTTGCACTCATGGCAAAAGTTGTGGCTATGGGGCGAGATAAAACCGATATGGATTGGGCTATTGGCCATAGTGTAATAACGCGCTGGGCCACCGGTGCGCTTATCCGAGAGTGTGAGTGGATAGCGTGCTTCTATGATGGCTTTTACTTCATCACTGCTGCAGTGGCGGGCGCGCTTACGTTCATCGATTTCGCCGAGGGGCATTTCTTCGATAAAGGCGATATCTAAGCTGCGCTCGCGGCAAAAATCCACTAGATCAATGACTTCATTATCATTTTGCTGTTTTAAAATAACGGCATTTATCTTAATACGCTCAAAGCCTGCGGCAATGGCGGCATCGATGCCTTCGATAACTCGCTCGAGCTTACCGTTGCGGGTTAATTGAGTAAAAAGTGTGGGATTTAAGGTGTCCAGGCTGATATTGAGGCGTGTTAATCCCGCATCGAATATAGGTTTAGCAAACTTGGTCAGCCTCGAGCCATTAGTCGTCATGGACAAATCCTTAAGTCCAGGAAGTTTGCCGAGCAGACTGACAAGCCGATCGCAATCGGTGCGCACTAAGGGCTCGCCCCCCGTTAGGCGGATTTTAGTCACGCCTAGCTCGGTAAAGGCTTGGGCAATCCAAGCTAACTCCTCGAGGTGCAGCACTTGCTCCCTTGGCAGAAAACAGGGATCTTCGGTCATGCAATAGACACAGCGAAAGTCGCAGCGGTCGGTGACCGAAAGCCTTAAGTATTCGACCCGGCGGCCAAAGGGATCCACTAGTAAACCCATAGGTGCTCACCGGCTCCTAAAGCAAATCGGCAAAGGGTTGAATAAATACGGTTTCGCCTGTATTCACCACTTCAGCCTCATCGCCAATAATGATAAGGCAATTCCCTTTGACCATGGAACTTAACATGCCTGAACCTTGGTTGCCTGTGCTGCTCACGTGTAGGCGTCCGTCTTTGCCTAGGTGATAAATACCGCGAATAAACTCGGTGCGACCCTGGCGGCTTCGCAAGGTTTCATCAGTGATGGCTGGAAATAATGGCGCTTGCCAATTGAGTTCACCACCTAATTTACGCAGCGCTGGTTGCACAAATTGCAGGAAAGACACCATAACGGCCACGGGATTGCCCGGCAGACCGAAGAACAGTGTCTCCCCAATTTTACCAAAGGCGAGCGGGCGGCCTGGACGCATATTGATCCGCCAGAAATCGATATTACCGAGGCGGGCGAGCACAGTCTTAATGTAATCGGCATCACCAACGGATACTCCGCCTGAGCTAATCACCACATCGGCCTGGGTCGCTGCCTGTGCAAGGGTGGCTTCGAGGGCGGCCTCAGAATCTTCGATAATGCCTAAATCTATGACATCACAGCCTAAACGCTTTGCCATCGCCTTGATAGTAAAGCGATTTGAATCATAGATGCAGTTAGCCTTAAGCTCATCGCCGGGTTGGCTCACCTCATCGCCCGTAGAAAACACGGCAACCGTGGGGCGGCGATAGACACTGACACTGTTGAGACCAAGGGATGCGAGCAAACCTTGCTCCGCGGCGCCTAGGCGGGTGGCTTTTTCGAGGGCGACTTGCCCCTTGGCGATATCCTCCCCCGCGAGACGTACATGTTGACCCGCCAGAATACGACCGTCGAAGCTAACATTACCGTCGACTTCCTTGGCAAGTTCTCGGGGCTGCACAGTGTCGGCGCCTGCGGGTACTGGCGCGCCCGTCATAATTCGAACCGTCTCGCCCGCCTTAAGAGTGCCCGAATATTGATGTCCGGCTAAGACCTCACCGACTAAAGTGAAACTCTCTGGCATTGGCTCTTGATAGGCGAAGGCATAGCCGTCCATTGCCGAGTTAGTCTGCTGTGGCACGTCGATGGGTGAAATGCTGTCACTGGCGAGCACGCGATTATCTAAGGCGTCTAAGTCAAGCACTTCAACCTCTGCTACGGGGGACACATGGGATAAAATCTGTGCTAACCCTTGGCTCACGGTGAGGTTTTTATCGTTGCCTATGGTGCAGGCATCCACAGTGTGGATCGGCAGATTGATATTGGGTGCTTGCCAGTTGTGGGCATATTCCATCACAAAGTCGGCAATTTGGTTGACATTGTTCAGATCGAGTCGGCGCAGCTCGCTTGGAAGCTCAGTGTCATCGCAGCAGGCGATGGCAAGAATATTGTCATCTTGGGTGTAGATAAAAGGTTTGCCGTGGGCGGCGCGGTGCAATTCAATCTTAGGTAATGCGAGTTTCTTAAAACCTTCGACGAGGACGATATCGACTTTGTCGGCTTCGATTTGCTTGAGCAAATGGACTAACTCAGGGTCGCCATCGCGTGCATCTTCCGTCATCAGTGCCCAACGTACATGGGAAGCAACCAGCATTTGCCGCGCGCCAGCCTTACGCATTTCGTAACTGTCTTTGCCGGGAATATCCACATCGAAATTATGGTGGGCATGTTTAATAACGGCTAAGCGCAGGCCACGTTGGTTCAATTCGGGGATCAATTGCTTGAGTAAGGTGGTTTTCCCCGTGCCACTGTAGGCACAAAATCCGAGAACGGGAATAGCGAGCGGATTGACAAAGGGGTTACTCATTTGCACCTCTAATCTGGGTTATGGGGGCTTTAGCTTTTGATTATTTCCGCCGCCAGTCGTTGTTTTTGTTCCGGCGTATTCACATTCACAAAGGCGTTGGCCTGGTCGGCGAAAGATTCAACGACAAAGTGATGCTTGGCATACCAAAAGTCTACTTTACGCTCACCCGCCTCGAGAAAGGCTTTCATCGAGTCACGTAAGCTAGGTTTTAACAGTAAGACGACGGGTTGTTCATATTCACCGTCACTGGCGACGGCGATCTCTGCATCTTCCGTCTTAATCGCTGCCAACATCCGTGGCACAAGATCCAATGGTAGTAGTGGGCAGTCACAGGGGACGACTAATAAATAGTCTGCCTCGGTCTGGCCCATAGCGGTAACCATGCCCGCGAGGGGGCCGAGAAAACCACTATGCTCATCGCTTATCACCTTAAAACCAAACTCAGCATACCGTATCTGGTTGCGATTTGCGTTGATCAGGATCTCCTTAACCTGAGGTTTTATCCTGTCAATCGTGTGTTCAATCATGGTCTTGCCATTTAATTCGACTAAACCTTTATCGTCCCCGCCCATACGGCGTGCCATGCCACCGGCGAGAATTACAGCATCAATGTGCAACGGCATATAAAGATCCCTCGATTGGAGCTGTGTGTATGGACTGAGGTGAGATTAGCACTCGCTCACCCTCTATGTACCATTGTTGCTTGCAGATGGCGGTTAAAGCGCAATTTTGGTGACTACTGAGCAGCATGCCTGTGCCTTCTTGTTTTAATTGTTGGATCATCTGCAACACCAGTGCTTGGGAATCCTTGTCCATATTGGAGGTCGGTTCATCGAGCATCAATAGTTTAGGTTGCAGTATCCAGGCTCGTGCAATGGCGAGGCGTTGCCTTTCGCCGCCGGATAGATTGCTGGCACTGGCGTGTAATAGCGAACCTAGTTGAGCCATTTCGATGGCTTGCGCTGTGCGCTGTTTCGCCTTGGCCTTAGCTTCAGCGTTGAAACTGAGGCCATAGTTAAGATTGTACTCTACTGTGCCATCGAACAAATAAGGGTGCTGATGTAGGTAAACAGCTTTACCTAGCAGAGGATTATGCTGCCACCACGCGTCAGTAGCAAAGCCAACGGCCTCGATATTCCCCTTGGTGGGTTGCATTAACCCCGCCAGAATTTTCATTAGGGTGGATTTACCCGACCCATTATCACCTTGAAGATAAATTACATCTCCTTGATGTAATTCGAGCAACTTAGCTTGAAAAAGTCGGCGCGAGCCAAATGACACTTCCAAGTCTCGGGCGGTGAGTTTTACCTGAGTCATAGGTTAATGGCTCCTTGGCATGGCTTTGCCACGTAAACTACCCAAAGCAAAGTTAAGGATCAAGGCCAAGATGAGCAGCACGAGTCCAAGGGCGATAGCTTGAGCAAAATCACCTTTGCTGGTTTCCAGCGCGATGGCGGTGGGGATATTACGGGTCACGTTTAAAATATTGCCACCAACCATCATAGAACAACCTACTTCGGTCAGAATCCGGCTAAATGCGGCGACAATGGCCAAGAGTAGGGGCATTCGTAGCTCGCGGCATACTGTCCATACGGCTCGTCCCCATGAGGCGCCTAAGGTGCGTGAGGTTTCCCATGCCCTGCGATCGACGCTGGTAAAGGCGGCTTGGCTCATGGCGATCAGCACTGGCGCGCAGATCAACATCTGCCCTAGGATCATGCCTTCTTGAGTGAATAACCACTTTAAATCACCCAGTGGACCATTGCGGGTCAGGAGTAGATACACCAGCAAACCTATTACCACAGTGGGGATAGATTGCAGAGTTTGGACTAGGTTAGTGACTAACCATTTGCCGCGAAAGGGTGCAAAGGCCAGCACAAAGCCGAGTACCATTGAGGGGACTAAGGTGATCAGTAGCGCCGCGAAAGAAACTGAAAACGAGACAGATATGATGGACCAAACGTCTGGGTCCAGTGAAAACAGCAGGCTCAACGCCTGCTGTAACAGTGCTAGCCAGCCGTCGTTCATTCGCTATAGGTTGCCTTGAACAGTTGCTCGCCTTCAACTTTGAAGTTGTTGATCATGCTTTGGCCTTCCTTGCTGATTAACCAATCGCTGAACGCTTTAGCACCCTTGTGGTTCAGATCTGGGTATTTCGCAGGGTTGATAAGGATAACTTGGTATGGGTTCGCTAGGGTTTTTCCACCATCGAAATCTACGCCCAGATCCAGCTTAGTCTTGTAAGCCACAAATGTACCACGATCCGATAGGGTATAACCTTGTAACTCATTTGCCATCAGCAGGGTTTTACCCATGCCTTGGCCTACCGAGGTATAGCCTTTAAAATCGGGAGTCACGCCAGCGGCTTTCCATACTTCTAACTCTTTGATGTGAGTGCCAGAGTTATCACCACGAGAGACGAAAGGTAAGCCTGATTGGGCTATTTTCGCAAAGGCTTCTTCGGCGGTTTTACTGTCGCGCAGTTTAGCTGGATCGTTTTTAGGGCCTAAGACAACAAAATCGTTTTCCATAATGCCACGGGGTTCAACACCAAAACCATTGGCAACAAATTTTGCCTCGGCACTTGGGGCGTGGGTCATCACTAGATCCACATCACCTTGCTCACCCAGTTTCAGCGCCTTACCTGTACCCGTTGCGATAACTTGGACTTTATAACCCGATTCGCTCTCGAACTTAGGCAGGAGTTCTTTTAACAAACCTGAGTTGTCGGTACTTGTGGTGGTCGCTAGCTTAATGACTTCAGTAGCTTGAGCGGGTAATACTGTGAGCATGCTGGCAGCAATAACCAGGCCCAGTAGTGACTTCATATGGGATTTCATGTTTAGCATGGATACTCCTTGGCAAAAAAAATAGATTTCCGGCTCAAATGCCTATTGAGCGGAGGGGGGGTAAATTGTAATGCGTTCGATTGAAAGCAATTTAGATGCCAAGCCGATAATTGCCGTTTTTCCTTCACAGGCAGATCTAAACTGTGAGCTTGATCTCAGGCTCAACAAATAGTCGGCAGACAAATTGTCTCAGCACACGCTTCTCATGGTTCATAGTGACCTATTAACCGAGTTTCAATGCTAGAATTGGTCGCAATTGAGTCAAAATGTCCAGAAGTGACCACTATGAGCCAGATAGATAATAACCTCAAGCCTCTTCCTTCGGCCGTTTCAGTGCTTATCGTCGACGATGAGCCCGGGATGCGTAGTTTTTTAAATAAGGCACTTTCAAAGAAATTCGCCTTAGTTGAAACCGCGGGCAGTATTGAAGATGCGGAGCAGTTGCGTAGCCGGTGCCACTTCGACCTGTTGATTGTCGATATTCGCCTACCGGGCCGTTCTGGGATCGAATGGCACGAAGCCCTAGATGAGCAGGGCCGTCGTTCGGATATTATTTTTATGACGGGTTATGCCGATATGGAAGTGGCTATTACTGCGCTTCGTGCCGGGGCTTCTGACTTTATCATGAAGCCTTTCCATCTTGAGCAGATGATGTCGGCGGTCGACCGTTGTATCGAGCGCCGCTTGCTTAAGCGTGAAAATCTGATGCTGCGCCGCGAGGTCTCTATTGGTTATTCCTCGACCATTATTGGCAGCAGTGAGGCCATGAAATCGGTCAAACATGTTATCGAGCGGGTGGCGCCAACCAATGCCGTAGTGCTAATCCAAGGCGAATCGGGTACGGGTAAAGAATTGGTTGCAAGACAACTGCATCTACTCAGTGGCCGTCAGGGGCCATTTGTGCCCGTCAATTGTGGCTCCATCGCCCCTGAGTTACTCGAGAGCGAGTTATTTGGCCATACGGCGGGGGCCTTTACGGGGGCGAAAGGCAATCGTGAAGGGTTATTTAGTTTTGCCTCCGGTGGCACGATTTTCCTCGATGAAATTGGTGAGATGCCCCTGAAAATGCAAACGGCTCTACTCAGAGTGTTGGAGCAGAAAGCGATTCGTCCCGTGGGCAGCGAGAAGGAGGTCAATATTGATGTCCGCGTGATTGCCGCGACTAACCGTACACTTGTCGAGGAGGTCGAAGCCGGAAATTTCCGCCGTGATCTATATTATCGTTTGAATGTGCTCGATATTTTAATTCCTCCCTTGCGCGAGCGTCCTGAGGATGTGGTGGAATTGACCCATCATTTTACTCGGCAATTGGCCGCCGAATTGGGTGTGAGGGAAGTCGTGTGGAGCCATGAAGATATGGTGAAGTTACAACAGCATGAGTGGCCAGGAAATATCCGTGAGCTGCGAAATATGATTGAGCGCTGTATTTTACTCGGCAAGCCTCCGGCGGAATATTGGAAACAACAGATTAAGAGCGAGTCCTTACCTTCCCAGGGTTACCCCCTAGATTGGCCATTGAAAGAGGTTGAAAAACACCATGTTACTAGTGTGGTGGATCTGCACTATGGCAATAAGTCGGCCGCCGCGCGTGATCTAGGCGTATCCCGCAAGACCTTAGATCGCAAATATAAAGAATGGTTTGACTTTAGCGGCGAACAGGAGTCCTAGGGTGTCATTTTTTACTCACTTTTTTGGTGTCAGTTGGCAGCAAATGCAGGCCAAAGTGCGCTATCGCATATTAATCCTGACTTTACTGCCTATTCTGCTGACCTTAGTGAGTTTAGTGTTTATCACTATCTACTGGAATATCAGCTATACAGGCAAACAGCTGTTTATGAAGGTAAAGGCCGATCTCGCCGTGGCCGAAAACACCCTGCAGCAAGTGCAAGTCCGCCAAGAAAAACAGCTCGAGCGGGTGATGACGTCGTGGACCTTTCAGAATGACTTCCGACCTATCTTAGGGGGAGACTTGGGCCATAGGGCGAGTATTGATACCTTCCTTCACGAGCAGAAAATGCTGCTCAATCTCGATTATTTGCGTTTAGTCAGTGTCGATGAAGCGGCTGCGGATCCCGATCTACGGTTGATATTGCCCAAGATGGGAGGCTTATTGCCTTACTCTGGGCTGATGGTGTTATCGCCAGAACGTTTATCCCGCATTGATCCTGAGTTAGTAGCCACGGCCAGTATTCCCATTGTGGCGACATTAAGAGCGCAGAATCCGAGCAAGGCAGTGGAAGAGCGAGGCTTACTCAGTCGTAGCCTGTTACCCGTGCCGGATGCCGAGGGGAAAGTGGCTTGGTATCTCGACGGCGGCATTTTATTTAACCGCGATACTCGGATTGTCGATCATATTCGTGATCTGGTATACGACAAAGGGACGCTGCCCGAGCGTTCGATCGGCACAGTCACGATTTTCTTAGACAATATTCGTGTTTCAACCAACGTACCGCTGCACTTTTATCCAACGGGCACTGAGACCCAAGGGCGCGCGTTGGGGAGTTTAGTGTCTGAGGAAGTGCGTGAAAAAGTATTAGTGCAGGGGGACTTATGGGTCGATAGAGCGTTTGTGTTTAACGATTGGTTTATCTCTGCCTATGCGCCCTTAGAGGATATTCGGGGTGAACGGGTAGGCATGATCTATACGGGTTTTTCTGAGTCGCCTTTTATCCATAATTATCTACTTAATATTATTGAGTTAGGTACGATTTTGATGTTAGTGCTGCTGGTATCTGGCCTACTGGTTTACCGTGGTGCTTACAGCCTGCTGCAACCGATAGAACGTATTCACCACGTGGTACAGGCGGTGCAGTCTGGCCGTAATATTCGTATTGGCGCCCTAGGGTTAGATAGGGATAACGAGCTATCTAACTTAGCGGAGCAGTTCGATAGTATGCTCGATCTGTTGCAGCGGCGTAATGCACAGATCCAAGCGGCGGCAGAGCAACTTGAAATGAAAGTTGAAGAGCGAACCCGCAGCTTGCAGGATAAGACCCTAGAGCTGCAACGGAACGTGGCGCTACTCAACGAGACCCGTCAGCAGCTAGTCACCAACGAGAAGCTCACCGCCCTAGGTGAATTGACGGCGGGCATCGCCCATGAAATTAACAATCCGACCGCCGTTATTCTCGGCAATATGGAACTACTACGCTACGAACTTGGCGACAATGCCGAAGTAGTAAAAGAAGAAATAGATCTCGTTATTCAGCAAGTTGGACGGATAAGCACTATTATCCGCAGCTTATTGCAATACAGCCGCCCAGGTGAATTCAATGCGCCTCTAGAGATGCACCCTATTACGCCTATTATCGAAGAAATGTCAGTGTTAGTGCGACATTCAATTAAAAAACAAGAAGTTGTGCTTATCACTGAACTTAATGCCACTTGTCCTGTGCAGGTTAATCGGCCGCAATTACTGCAGGTCTTGATTAATCTAGTGGTGAACGCGGCACATGCTATGGATGGCAAGGGCCGAATTTGGGTGCGGACCTATGACTGGCTGCAGCAGGATATGCCGATTGGCGTCAAAATCGAAGTAGAGGATGAAGGTTCTGGGATTGCACCTGAACAACTTGGGCGGATTTTCGACCCATTTTACACCACACGCAAAGATGGCACTGGCCTAGGGCTTTCCCTTAGCTACGGTATTATTAAGCGAATTGGCGGCACTATCGAAGTGAGTTCCATATTAGGCAAAGGCTCTATCTTTACGATAGGTTTGTACCATGAAGCTAAGGAGGAACAGCAAAATAATCCCTACGAGGGCTTACATTTTTCAGGTTGTTCTACCGAGATTTAGATAAATTTAAGGCAAAAAAAAAGCCGGATGATGAATCCGGCCACAAAAGAGTGTGTGAGCAATGTCGTGCTTGCAAACTCAGGAGCACTTTAACCACTTCAGATTACCAGTCATCGGTGTTAAAGATGAGTTTTGGAACGCACGTTAACGATAATCATTCTCAATTGTGTTTGCAAGTTATTTAATGAAAAAATGCAAATCTTTACAATAGAGTGGTACTGGTCTCCCTTAACCCTTAGATAGTCTTGCTTAAATGCAGTTTATGGTCGATAAGGTTTTTGGGGTCGGTTTTGAGTTCAGTAATCAAATACTGGTTACTGATCAATAAATTAAGCATCGCAGGAAAACGGTTCATCGTCTTAACTTGAATATGGCGATAACCTTGGCGATGGGCCCAAGTCTCTTGATATTCCAGCAGACTCTGCGCCAGCCCTAAACGCCTAAAGTCGCTGGCAACTCCCCCTAACCAACTGTAAAAATGGGTTTCATCTTGTCCGTATCCCAGCTTAAAACCCGCGAGTTCACCCTCAACATAGGCTAATAGAATCAAGCATGTTTTGTCTGTCAGCCGCTCCGCTAGGACTTGGCCAGTTAGTGGGCGATCGAGTTCTGGGATCTGCTGGCTAAGTGCAGCGAGTTGCTCGGTTAGCTCGGGGGTCAGTGCTGTCAGCGCTTTGATTTCAATAGAATACATAATTTTCTCTCATGAAAATCGACCCCATTGGACTGCGATATGCAATGGGGCCGAGGATAAACTGGCTAAATTATAACAGGTCTGGCCAGTTGAGTTAATCAGGAAACTATTTTTTGCGGGCTGGTTTGCAAAATCTTGTCTTGTAAGACTTTTAGCAAAACACCGTAGGCAGGAAGGAAAAGACCTAAGCTCACGAGTAACTTAAAACCGTAATCGACACTGGCAATCTCAGGCCAATTGGCGGCCATAAAGCTGTCGGACGAGGCATAAAACGCGACGCTAAAGAAAACTAAGGTATCGACTAAATTACCCACTATGGTGGATGCAGCAGGTGCGACCCACCAAGAGCGGCTGGCCCGCAGGCGGGCGAAGACTGTGATATCCATCAGTTGGCCAATCAAGTAGGCGGCAAAACTTGCAAAGGCGATGCGGAACACAAAAGTATTCCACTGCGCAAGTGAATCTGCGCCTTGGAAGCTGCCTTGGTGAAACAGCACACCCATTACGTAGGAAATCATCAGTGCAGGCACCATGGCCTTAAGGATAATGCTACGGGCAGCCGTTTGGCCGAAAATACGTACCGTGAGATCTGTGGCTAAATACACAAATGGAAAGCTGAATGCGCCCCAAGTGGTGTGGTAACCAAATAGCTGAAATGGTAGTTGTACTAAGTAGTTGCTGACGCAAATAATCAGTATGTGGAATCCTACTAATAGGAGTAGGGCGCGGCGGAGCTGCGCTGTGGTTAACATTAACATTCTGTGGCCTTTTTAGTTGTGTAGGGCGGGGTGAGGGAACCCGCTAATGATCATTTTATTATATTGACTCGCCTATGGACCGATCCCAGTACACTGCAATCGGAGGGCCGCCATTATAATGACTGCCCCTTAAGATGCAAGCTAACGTTATATACCCAACCGATTCCTAGCGATGTGGCGGAGGCGCTCTATGCTTTAGGTATATTACACAACACAGATATAGAAACTATCCTACACTTCTAATACATCGAAGGAGGGGCGCGATGAGATCATTCCTTACTGTATTTTGCTTGTGTTTATTGAGTTTTTTTACTTCGGCGGCGCCCACCAGTCCTGTTGTTATTAACCTAGTGACAGCGACATGGGAGGGCTTCGCTAATCCCGATGAAACCGGATACTACTTCGATATTCTCAACCGCGTTTTTCCGGCGCCAGAATGGCAGCTCAATGTGCAGTTTATTCCCTTTGCGCGCACGCTTTATCTTATTGAAAACAATCGAGTCGATATGATACTCAGCGTGTATAAGGGGGATATTAAAAAGAGTCTTTTGAGTGAGAATGCGGTCGAGATCGATTCTATTGATGCCGCAGTGACTCCTGCCATTGCCGACAATTGGGTGGGGATTGAGAGTTTATCCCATAAGAAAGTGCGGGCCATGTTGGCCTATCGCTACAATATGCTGACACCCGTACCCATGTACTATGAAGAAAGCAGTGATATGCTCACTATGCTTAATAGCTTAAATGCGGGTCGTATCGATGCCGTGCTGGACTATCGGAAGGATATTCTATCTCTAGTCCCTAAGCTAAAAGACCAGCAAAATTTTGTAATTATTCAAGGCGTACTAAAGACGGAAAGTTTTTTTGCCTTTGCTAATACCGAAAAAGGCCGCATGTTGAAACAGCATTTTGATATAGTCCATAGGCGCTTAATTGACTCGGGTGAACAAGAGCGGCTCTTTAATGAGACAAAGGCGAATGGCTATTAAAACCGCATTAACGGTAGCTCTAGAAGCGATAGTACTAGAAGTTACAGTTCGATCAGAATCGACATAATCGTCGCGAGTTTATTCTCCAGCTCTTGCCACTCGGCCTGTGGATCTGAACCTGCAATAATTCCCGCACCGGCAAATAGATTAATTCGACCGGGCTCGATGAGGGCACTGCGAATTGCTACCGAAAACTCACTCTCGTACTTATTGAAATAACCACAGGCCCCAGCATACCAACCGCGCATATAACCTTCGCGCTGACGAATGAAGTTCATCGCCGAATGCCGAGGTAAGCCCCCAACTGCGGGTGTGGGGTGTAGTGCCTGCAGGAGCTGAAAATCATTTACCCCCGCCTTTAGTTCGGCCCGAATAGCGCGGTGTAAATGTTGAATATGGGTCAGTTTAAAGATAGTGGCCGATTCCTCTGCGCCCACATAATGGCTCAGAGGCGTGAGCATATTCACTATATGGCTGCGTACTAACTGGTTTTCGACACTATTTTTATTGTCTTCGAGTAGGGCATTCGCCAGGGCAATATCCTCCTCCTGATTTAACCCTCGCACTGTCGTACCCGCTAAAGCCTCGGTAAACAGCTCCTGTTGGCGGCGGCGGAATAAACGCTCGGGTGAGCAAGAGATAAAGGTGCTATCTGGGCTAAATTGAAAACCAAATTGGAAACTATTGGGATTACGTCCCTGCCAACAGGCGAGCACCATCCAAGGGTCAACCCGCTCATTGACCTCGAGCTGTGTTAATCGGGATAGCACCACTTTTGGGGTGTCTTGGTTAAATTTGGGATCGACCACTTGCTCGACTAATGTCTTCCAGCGCTGAAAGTCGGGTCTATCGCTACGCCCCAATAATGCGAGTTTGTTTGGGGGGGCTAAGGGTCTCGCGGGCAAAACGGCTTCGATGGCCGCGATCGCCTTATCTATTTCCGAGTGGGGATCGTTATCGGCAAAATTGAGGTTGATCCTCAAACTGTATTGAGCCCCGCTGCGCCTAAACTCGATACGAGGCAGCACAAAACGGCTATTACCGAACTCGGGCCAAGATTCTATGCTGCGATCGAAGGCCACGCCGCCATAGTAGCGAATGTCCTGATTGGTCGAGAGCGCGCGTTGTGCTTGGTAAGCCTGCACCAGTTGCTGATCATCGACACCGGTTTCAAATTTAAAGTCTTTACAAGCGCCTATGGTCGCTACTTCTTCAATTCGATCGCGCCCATGCCAGTAGATTCTGGGGTATTGGGTCTGGGATGCCAGCCATGAAATTAAAGGCATAGATACAGTTGGTTGGGATAGCTGTACTATCGGTTCAGTGGGAGGAACCCGCTTTAATTGAATGAGTTTGTCGATGAGACTCTTGAGGTCTTCAGACAGGGCATGGACGGGCAAATAAAACTCCAAAGATAATGAATGAAGGCTCAGTGCCTATGGACACCAGTGGTTTTTTGATTAAGTGAATACATTCTTTTTACAGTACTTTGAATCTTTTCGGTATCCGTTCGTAAATAAGAATCTTTCGCTCAAATTAAAGGCCGTGGCCTTGGGTGTCAAGATGTAAGCCGCAGGCCTGTGACTTTTGCCATAGTCTCATTTTGTGATGATAAAAAATGTGACTTAAGTGGGTCTTTTTGTCGGTGAGCGATCCATTGATGGACATTTTGTCTCTTAACTGTGTATAGGCTTTCCCCTTTTGTTTCAATTAGTCGATCTGGGTTGGTTTTTGACAGTTTTTTGGTTGAGACAGAATAGCCACAGCCCACAATAAGCGACACATCTTACATTTTCTATGTGACAACAATAACATGATTACCACGAATACCCTCTTTAGCGTGTCGTCTTTAGCCTTGGCTATTGGTCTTAGTTTTGTGGCTCAAGCCGATGATATTTCCCGAGATCCGCTACTCAATATCGGTGAAGTGATCGTCGTTCACGGTGACGGCGAGGAAGCCAGTGAAATGGCGACAACCCACTGGAGCATTAGTGAGGAGGAAATCCGCGCAACGGGAGCACAGACCTTAGATCAAGTCTTAAAGAATGTGCCTGGTGTGTACATTCGCGTGGGGGGAGACGGCACTCCGAGAGTCGATATTCGTGGTTTTAAAACTCGCCATGTCACTCTTTTAGTCAATGGTGTGCCTATGGGTAGCGCCGATGATGGGCAATTCGACCCGAGTGTGATCCCTACCAGTCAAATCGCCTCGGTGGAGGTTTCTGTGGGGCCGACGTCGGTACTCTATGGTCCGAGTGGTGCGGGCGGGGTGATCAATATTATTACCAAGCAAGGCGATATGGCTCCTGCGCTTTCCGGGCGTTTGGAGGCGGGTAAGGATAATACCTTCAATGGTGATATGAGTGCCGCGGGTGCAGGAGATGATTGGCAGGGGTTAGTCAGTGTCAGCCGCCAGCAGACGGACGGCTTCCCAATGTCGAGTGATTTTGAACCTACGCCATCTCAAGATGGGGAGCTGCGAGTGAACTCGGATAAAGAAGTCACTAACTTCTATGCTCAAGGCAGCTACTGGTTATCCGATAAGACGCAGTTGATTGCAAATATGGCGTTGCGCAGCGGTGAATGGGGTAAACCCGCCCGTGACGGTACTGGCAGTGGCAAGATGAAATATGAACGTACCGATGACTATGACTCACATACTGCCCAGTTAGGTTTGGCACATCGGTTTGATGACACTTTTACGCTGCGTGGATTTGGTTATCACAACCAAAGCGATACCTTAGAATCCTCCTATGCCGACGAAACCTATCAGGCGGTGACTCAGTCCCAAGATGGCCGCTCGGTAGTCCAAGGTATTAATCTACAATTAATCACGGATTTACATGCAGCAGGCTTGTTGACCACCTCGGTGATTGCAGAAGAGCAACGTTGGAAGTCGACAGTCACTACTTATACACCAGATACAGGCAGTAATAGTGGCTCAGGTACGGGCTCTGGTGGCGGTAGCGGCGGTGGAAGTGGCTCTGGTGGTGGAACTGGTGGCGGTACGGGCTCTGGCAGCGGAAGTGGCAGTGGAACCAGCGGCGCCGAAAAGTTAAATGATTCCGCATGGTTATATACAGCGGCGGCTGAATATCAATATCGGTCTGAGCATCAATACGGCTTTACCTTAGGCGGTGCTTATCATTCACTCGATGCCAGTGATGGCACGGATGATAACTATTCGGCCATGGCCTCTAGCTATTGGCAGTTGCTGCCAGATTCGCGCCTGAGTTTGAGTGTTGCACGTAAGGTACGCTTCCCCTCTATGGTGAACTTGTATTCACAACTCTCTGGTAATAGCGATTTAGAGGCCGAAGAATCTAAACATTTGGAGTTGGGCTTAGAGCAGGATCTGCCCGAGGGCACGGACTTTTCTGTTTATGGTTACTACACGGATGCGGAAAATTATATCGCTAAGGATATCGATGGTGTTTATCAAAATATGGGGCGCTATAAGTTCAAAGGAATTGATTTTCAAATTAATAATCACGCCATTGAACATTTAGATCTGAGCCTCTCCTACAGCTTCCTAGACTCGGAAGAGATGGACGGTGACGATACCTTAGATGCGCTGCAATACCGCCCTCGCCATCAATTACGCTGGCAGATGAGTTACGAGTTTCCCTTCGAAACTCAAATTCATTTGAATGTGGAGCGTATTTTGGATCAAGTCTATGCGACTCAAGTGAAGGTTAACGGCCAGACACAATATCAACAACAGTCTCTGGACAACTACACCTTAGTCGATATGAATCTGGTACAGCCATTAATCCATGACAAATTAGATGTTTATCTACGAGCAACTAACCTGCTTGATGAAAATTACTACCAGAGTGAAGCGTTGCCACAGGCGGGACGCCAGATCTTTATCGGTGTGAATTGGCAGATTTAAGATGACACTCCTAGAGCTAAAAGGCGTTAGCTTCAACTATGGTAGCCAGTTGCCGGCTGTACTGCAGGAGGTCAACTTAAGGATTGGCCCCGGCCAATGCCACTGTGTGAGCGGGCCTACGGGGTCTGGGAAGTCGAGTCTGTTAAACCTACTGGCGGGGGTGTTAAATCGCCCCCATGAAGGTGAAATCTGGCGTAAGCCTAAGCTAGTGACGGGGCTGGTGATGCAGGACCCGCAAATTCAACTCATTAGGCAGACCGTGGGGGCTGAGGTTGCCTTTGCGCTGGAAAATCTCAGCATTCCCACAGAGAAAATGCTACCTAAGGTGCAGCTTGCATTGCGACGGGTGGGGTTGTATTTGCGCCTCGATACCCCAGTGAATACGCTGTCACTCGGTCAGAAATATCGGCTAATGATTGCCGCCCAACTGGTGTGTGAGCCCCATTTACTGTTACTCGATGAGCCTTGGGCGCAACTAGACGATCACGGCGTAAGCGAGCTTTTAAGCGTACTGCGCAATCTTATCCAAGAAGGGATGGCGCTGGTGTTGGTCGAGCATAATGCCTCCGCCTTCTCCGAAATTATTCAATATTACTGGCAGTTAGAGACGGGCAAGCTATCCGAGGGCATTTATACAGTGAAGGATACGCCGCCAGTTGAGACGCCCGTGTGGCACAGTCAGTTTAATCACTTAGGTAAAGTGCTCGTCAGTGCCGAGGCCTTCGATTTTGGTTTCGATGGCAGTCCAGTGCTCTTTGCTTGTCCACGGGGATTTCAACTACGGGCGGGTGAAGTCGTGGCCTTAGTGGGGGATAATGGCTCAGGCAAAACCAGCCTATTAAAAACCATCGCTGGCGTGTTGTGTTTAAGGCAGCGATTACCCCTCAAAGTGCTAGGGCGAAGACCTAAGCTTGGGATCTATGGCGCCGAACTGGGGTTGCTGATGCAAAGGCCGAGTCGACAATTATTCGAGACCAGCGTGCTAGCCGAAATGCAGTTCAGTCTTAAGCGGTTTGCACTCCCCAAAGAGCGCGCGGCGCAGATGTTGGACGAGTTGCAGTTATCCGACTTAGCTGAATTGTCGCCCCATAAATTATCCTACGGCCAACAGCACTTGATTGCCTTAGCCTCATTAGCCTGTTTATGCCCTAAAGTGTTGCTACTTGATGATCCTTTAGCGGGAATGGACAAGTATTACCACGGCAAAGTATGGCATTTGCTGCAGCGTCTCAGTGCTCAGGGTACTGCTATCTTACTCACTAGCCATAGACACATTGAGCATAGGGCTGTGTCACGGCAACTTAGCCTACGTAATGGCCAATTGGCGGAAGACCCTGTGGGGATGGAGGCACGTTATGTGGGTTAGCTGTCGCCGTTTGCGCCGGCGAACACGGGGGCATTGGAGTCACGAACGGCGTGAAACTATCATCTGCAGTTTGTCATTGCTATTCGCCTGTGTGCTCTCGGCCTGTGCTTTTGTATTACCGACATATTTACTCCTGCCACTCGCAGGGCTTAATGGGCTCTTAGTTATCCACGGTTTGCTGCGTCGTGGCAGTATTTTGGGAGTGCTAAAGCTAAGTTTAGTGCAACTGTGCATCACCCTGAGTCTGTACTTAATCTTCTATGGCATAGCGCATTTAGCTCAAGGCGCCGTAGTGGTTGCACGTATTGTTCTGGCCACCATTCCCGGTTGGTGGCTTTGTATTACGGCGGCCCCCGAGCGCATTGGCGAAGTGTTAAGTGTGTTTTTACCGACCAAGTGGGCCTTTGTGGTCGCGGCTTCCTTAAGTTTATTGCCCTATATGGCCGATGAGATCCGCGAGATATATCACATCCAATGTCTGCGCGGGGCACATATTACCTCCAAGGCGTTGCGTAACCCTAAAAATTGGTCCGAATTGGTGTATTGCGTGTTGTTTCCCGTTTTGATCCAATTACTTAAATTATCTCGTCAAATGGCTATTGCGGCGCAGAGTCGTCATTTTGGCTTGAACCCACACCCAACCCATTGGCACTCACCGAGGGACAACAATGACTAAAAAGCTTCCCCTTAGCCTACAAGACTCGCTCTTTGTTGGTTTCTGCGCCACCTTGCTGGTGGCATTAACTGGCATGTTAAGGCTAAAACTCGGTATATCTGGGCACAGTATGTTTTTAATAAGCTTTTTTTATCTGATTTGCTACGGGGTGTTGGGGCGCTTCGGTGGCATGACGGCCTGTGGCGCCATTGCTGGCCTTGTGGCTATGGCTTTGGGAGTCGGAAAAGGCGGGCCTATGATTCTGTTAAAGTTTGTTTTACCCGCCATAGCGATGGATCTCGTTGCCTTACTCTTGCCTCTCACTATGAGCCTGCATTGGCGCTGCGTGATCTTAGGCATTGCGGGTTGCATCGCCTGGGCGGGTAAAGTGGCGCTGACTAATATGTTGGCGGGCATGGCGCTGGATATCGTGGTGATTCAATGGGGTATGAGCGTATTAAAAGGCGGATTCTTCGCCACCTTGGGTGCCTTGCTTGTGCCGCCCGTACTGACTCGACTAAAGGCCCACGACCTGTTGCACAG
Source organism: Shewanella sp. HN-41 (assembly GCF_000217915.1). GTDB lineage: Bacteria > Pseudomonadota > Gammaproteobacteria > Enterobacterales > Shewanellaceae > Shewanella. The sequence goes on from NZ_AFOZ01000002.1 coordinate 58,479, forward strand.
AGACAAATTTTAGAACCCTAGGAATTCAGATGAAAAATTGGCTGATTTGTATCGACGATACCGATGATATTGGCACTAAGGGCACGGGGGAAATTGCCGAGGAAATCGCGCTCCTCCTCGCGAATATTTCGGGCGGTAAGGCTTCCTTCGTGACGCGGCACCAATTATTTGTGCACCCCGATATTCCTTACACATCCCATAATAGTGCCATGTGTTTTGCACTGCGTTCGCCATTGACTCGGGCCGAGATCCACCAATATGCCGTTGCCCATTTAATTGCTGAGTCGGCGCCTAAGGCTGATCCTGGCCTCGCCATACTCGATTTAGGATCCCAATACGATGCAACGGCCCTAATGGATTTTGGTCGTAGAGCAAAAACCGAGGTGCTCACTAAGCTTGCAGCCTATGAATTAGCCGAACAACTTAATATCCAGTTAACTGAACATGGCGGCACAGGCCAAGGTGTTATTGGTGCGCTAGCGGGATTAGGGCTGCGTTTGATGGGTAGCGATGGCCGGGTAAAAGGACAAATTAAGCTTGGCCAGTTTGAAGATGTTGCACTCGAACTCAGTGTTGCCGATATCCTCGAGCAGACGGGGCTCGATGCTGTGATGAGCACAGAGCGGCATCTTCTCGCGGCGGATGATCGAGTCTTGCTTAAGGGTAAAGTGAAAGCCGTTTACCTTGGGCATCAGTTTGTACTGTTAGTCGATAGAGAAGCCCAAACATGGCGTAATGCGGGTAAGCGAGCATTACAGGCATATTAGATTGAGGTTTAAATGGATCCTATATTGGCCGAAAAAGCATTTAAATTCATCGATAGTCGCTGGATTTTCCGGACGGGATTGGGTCAGTATTCAGCGGCGAGGCGAGTAGCACAGCGGTGCACAGGTTTTGTCCCCGATGATGAAGATGAGCAAGTTGATGACGAGCTTCGCTCCTGTTACAACTGTCAGTATCGGCGCTGGCTGGTCGAGAGTTTTGAATGCCTACTACTAAAAAAGCAGCATTATTAGATGATTAGCAAAATTTTGTGCGATAGCTCCTCTTTTGACTTGGCAGCTAGATGTTCTTCTCGGCTTGTAACACCGTGTATGGTGATTTTGCCATCCTCAGCATAGAATGCCAATGGACTGTTCTATACTACCAAGAGTAAGACACGCTTAACTGCTCTGATGTTGTTTGGTTCAATTATGGTTTCCTATTAAGTTAGTTATCCTTGGGGTTGCAGATATGAGTGAGCCAACTGAATCAGTTGACCTTATCAAATTGCCAGTGTCGCAATTGACATTAGGCATGTTTGTCAGTGCTATAGATAAAAGTGATAAGGGTCAACTTGCTATTGCCAATGCTGGGCAAATAAAGCACAAGGATGCGATTTTAAAACTTGCTAGAAGTGGTATCAAATTCGTTTGGGTCGATACGGGGCGCTCGGCGGATCACTGTGTTTTTGGGAAGAAAACTAGTAATGATGCCTCTGCAGGCAACAAAAAAACCTAATGACCCGTGAGAAGCAACAAGAGCAAGCCCAAATTATTCTCACCGAAGCGAAGGATCTTATTCGTAAAGTGTTATCCGAAACCTTCGAAGGCAAAGCCATCGAAGTTACGCCCTTCGAAGCGTTAGCCGATAGCATGATAGAGTCTGTCATGTTAGATGCAGATGCGCTTAAGTGTATGTCTGCGCTCCGTTCAAAAGATGCCTATCTACTCGAACATTCAGTGAATGTCGCCTTTTTGCTAGTCACCTTCGGTAAATATCTAAATCTTGACCGTGCTATGCTGCAGGATATGGCTGTAGGTGGTATTTTGCATGATATTGGCAAGATTAAAGTCGACAATAAAGTGCTGCACAAACCGGGCAAACTGACACCGGAAGAATTTGAGCATATGAAGCTTCATCAAGTGTATGCGATTGAAATTATTAGAGAAACTAATGGGTTGTCACAGATCAGTAAAGATATCTGCTTAATGCACCACGAAAAGTTAGATGGTCGCGGTTACCCAAAGGGGCTGAAGGGTGATGAAATTCCCCTCCATGGTCGCATGAGCTGCATCGTCGATATCTTCGATGCCTTGACGGCGACACGTTGTTACAAAGAGGCCATGAGTCCAGCCGCCGCCTTTAGAATTTTACTCAGTTTGACGCCATTTCACTTAGATCAACAATTGGTCTACGAGTTTATTCGTTGTATCGGTATTTACCCTGTGGGCTCCTTAGTTGAATTATCGGACGGCCGAATTGGTATTGTCTGGGCTTCGAAGGACAGAGATGCACTGCATCCGATCGTGAAGTGTTTTTATTCTTTAAAAGTAAAACGTTACACCGATGTCGCTATGGTAGATTTATTAAAATCTGAGCTGTATATCGAGCGTGGCATATCACCAGGTTCATTGGATATCGATCCAACGCCTTTCTATTAATCCTCAAATTCTGTCCCTAACGCCAGTCATCTGAATGGATGGCTGGTGTGAACGATTGCAGAGCCTGCGCTAAAAACCGTAAACTGACTGTCTTCTCCGGTCTGGCAATGCGATGAACTGTGCAATGAAATCCCTATTTCCTATTTTTATCATTCTTTTATCTTTGGCTTTATTAATCCCTGGGGTGACTCAACCTATTTTGAGTATCAGCGGCAGTATCGATAAGGCCAAGCTGACCGAGCAGGGCATAGAGCAAGTTGCCCAACATTTCGATGAAGACTCGGGGCGCGACAGTGCTCGCGGTATGCTGAGTATGGTCAGTGGCTTACTTGGGCTCAATAGCCTTAAGGGCGAAGTCGAAGTGCTGCAGAAGACCCGCAGTATTTGGGGGACGGTAACCGAACTTTATCACTCAGGAAATGGACTCGTCGCGGGCTTAATCATGTTATTCAGTGTGGTGGTGCCTGCCTTGAAATTGAGTTTAATGCTGGCACAGCAATGTGTTAGCTCTATTGGCCTGAAACTGAGGATTAATGCCTTCGTCAACGTACTCGCTAAGTGGTCGATGGCCGACGTGTTCGTGGTGGCGCTGATCATCACCTTTATGGCAGGGAACGCCTCAGGTGGTATGGGGGAAATGTTGCAAACCCAAGCGCAATTTGAAAACGGTTTTTACTTCTTCACCGCTTACTGCATTTTATCGATTTTGAGTGGTTTTTTAGTGCGTCGTCCAACGCCAATTTTGTAGCGAGTTTATAAGGTATCCCGACCTTAGCGATAAGGTCGGGATGCCGAGATTTAACCGCGTAGCGAGTTAGGACAGAGTACCATTTTGGTAGATGGGCATAATCCAATAGCGACAGGGATTATGTTTGCAGACCAAAGCCAGTGCGGCGAGCAGCGCCGCTTGCTGCGCAGCGGGGTGCATGATCTCGAATTTGCAAAACTCCCGATAACCTTCCACTTGTTCCTTGATATTAAAATGGCTGTGTTCGCGGCTAAAACCACAAATATTCCCTAGGCTAAAACCCGACAGAAACTCCAGCTCTATCAAGGTATCGACTATGTCGTCCTTAATATCATTTTGGGCGATCAGGACTAACAGTTGTTCTGTGCTCATTTACGCTTCTCCAGCCAAAAATACAGAATTGGCAGTAAATACAGTGTGGTAATAGTTGAAGTGAGCAGACCGCCAATCACCACAATCGCTAAGGGTTTTTGAATTTCTGCCCCAGGACCCGAGGCAAATACCAGCGGGATCAGGCCAAACATGGCCGTCGTCGCCGTCATCAAAATAGGGCGTAAACGCCGCGCGGCACCCTGTTCCACCCGTTCGTGCAGGTTGCTGAACATGTGCTTGGTTTGTTCGTAATAGCTGACCATCACCACGCCATTGAGCACGGCAACCCCGAGCAGGGCGATAAAGCCAACCGAGGCGGGCACTGACAAATATTCCCCCGATAAATACAGACTAACGATCCCGCCCATCATCGCGAAGGGAACGTTGGCGAGGATTAAGCCCGCTTTGGCAAGCGAGCCAAATGTCGTGAATAAAATCAAAGTGATCAGTGCGATAGCTATTGGGATCACTAGTAGTAAATTGCTGGTGGCCCGCTGTTGGTTTTCAAACTCGCCACCAAAACTCACGCTATAGCCGCTCGGGAGTTTAATTTCCTGCACGATTTTTGCGTTGAGCTCTTCTACAAAACTCACGATATCGCGCCCCTGTACGTTAGTGGTGATCACTGAAAAGCGATTCCCTTGCTCACGTTCGATAAGAATGGGACCTTGCTTATAGCTTAAGGTGGCGACATCACTCAGGCGTTTTAAGGAGTGATCTGGCATCACCAATAGCTGATTTTTAAGTTCATTGATATTGCTTAAGTGGCTCTGATTGTTAGTTATCAGCACGGGCGTGCGTTTCTTACCCTGTAACACTTCGGTCACTATCACGCCTTCGAGCTGGCTCTTTAGGTAGCGAGCAAACTCTATGGTGCTCATGCCAAAGCCGCGGGCGAGCTCGTTATCTAAGGTGAGATTGATAAAAGGGCTGCCTTCGATCATCGCCATTTTCACATCGACGCTGCCGCTGGTGGCATTAACCAGCTGTTGGATCTGGCCAGTGAGCTGGCCTAAGGTGTCGATATCGTTACCAAAGACCTTGATCGCCACATCGCCAATGCTGCCGGTGAGCATTTCAGACACGCGCATTTGTATCGGTTGAGTAAAGTTAAAATTAACGCCGGGATAGTCCAATAACACTGTGCGGATCGCATCGATAAGCGCTTCTTTATTTGCAAAGCGCCATTCGCTGCGGGGCAAAAGTTCTAAGAACACATCGGTTTCATTGAGTCCCATGGGATCTAAGCCGATTTCATCCGCGCCAGTACGCGCCACCATCTGCCTTATTTCAGGTACTTTAGCGAGCAAGGTTTGCTGAATTTGCTTGTCGATGGCAATCGAAGCCTCGAGCGAAATCGACGGAGACTTCTCCAACTGCAGGATAATGTCGCCCTCATCTAAGGTCGGCATAAAGGTTTTTCCCACTAACCCGAACAAGCCTAAGCTGACGATAAGCAAACTAAAGGCGATCACCATAAAGCGTTTTTGATGACTAAAAGCCCCCTTAAGGCTGCCCAGATAAAGCTGTTTAAGCTTTTCAATCGCCTTAGGTTCCTTGGCGGCCTTCTCGTTGACGAGGTAAGAGGCAATAACCGGAATAACAGTTAACGACAACACCAGCGCCGACAGCATGGCAAACACGATAGTGACCGCAACTGGGGTAAAGAGTTTGCCTTCGAGCCCGCTTAAGGTCAGTAAGGGCGAGAACACTATCATGACGATCACTGTGCCCGACACCACGGGGATAGCAACGTCTTTAGTCGCACGAAAAATCAAATGCAGCCGCGGTAATCTCTGCTTAGTGGCGATAAGATTCACCATGTTTTCGACCACGACCACGGATGAATCCACTAACATGCCTATGGCGATAACTAGCCCGCCTAGGCTCATTAAGTTCGCAGAAAGATTGAAGTAATCCATCATCAAAAATGTCATCAACGCGGCGAGTGGCAGCGAGAGTGATACGACTAATGCGGCGCGCACATTACCTAAAAATAGCGCCAGCAAGATGATGACGAGCACTACGGCTTCGAATAAGGCATTGGAGATAGTCTCTATCGCGGTATTGATCAGATTCGCGCGGTCGTAAAAGGTGTTTATCTGGCTGCCTTCTGGCAAGGTTAGGCTGATTTGCTCGAGTTTTTCCTTAATGTTTTTGACCACTTGTGCGGTATTAGCGTCTTTTAGGGCGATGATCAAGGCTTCGGCGGTTTCGTTGCCATCTTTCGTGACAGCGCCATAACGGGCTAAGTGGCCAATTTGAATATCGGCTAAATCCTGCAGTCGATACACTCTGGCATCATCGGCCTTGATCACTAATTGTTTGAGTTCGTCGATATCATCGATGCGACCTTCAGAGCGCACTATGATGGTATCTGTGCCAATGGTGAGTTTACCCGCACCTTCGTTGTGATTATTCTCAACGATCGCCTGTTGCAGCGCCGCAAAGCTCACGCCTGCAGCCGCCATGGCCGCAGGTTTAGGAGTCACACTAAAGCTTTTAGCATAACCACCGAGGATATTCACATCGGCGACACCCGCAACGGTGCGTAACAGTGGGCGGATTTCCCATTCGAGTAATTGACGCCTTTCCATCAGCGATAGATTGGGATTTTCGAGTGAAAACATAAAAATTTCGCTGAGCGGCGTACTCATTGGTGCCACGCCGCCCGTCACACCTTCTGGGAAACTGTCCCACACGGCACTAAGGCGCTCGCTCACCTGTTGGCGCGCCCAATAGATATCCGTGCCTTCGTCAAAATCGAGGGTGATATCGCTGATGGCGTATTTAGTGGTCGAGCGCAGAATCGATTGATGGGGAATCCCTAACAGTTCGGTTTCAATCGGTACGGTAATTTGTGCTTCAATTTCCTCCGGCGTCATGCCGGGTGCCTTGAGGATAATCTTTACTTGGGTGGGTGAGATATTGGGAAAGGCATCCAAGGGAATGGAAAACCAGGCTCGCGCTCCCGCTAACATGACCATCAGCGCCACAATCAGCACAAATAGGCGTTGCGTGAGCGAAAAGCGGATGACAGAGGTCAACATCTTATTCGCCTCCTAGGCCAAGCATTATGCCTTTGACTGCGGCAACCGACTGGGATAACACTTGGATTTGGCTCAGATCTTGATCGCTTTCAACAATATATTGCTCGGGGGTTGAACCGAGAATATCGATCGTAATCGAGGTGAGTGTGTCGGCGGTTTTAGTGAAGACTTGGCTGGTTTGCTCCCAACTAAAAACACTATTTTTAGGCAATAAATACACCGCCTTTTGATACTCAGGTATCACAGTGATCTGTTGTCCTAACAGTAAGTTACAGTCCTGCGGCACGGGTGATGACCAAGCGGTCACAAAGGCACCTTCGGCGATGGCCGACATGGACTCAATGGCGATATGGCATTGATTGATGTTTACCGCCGAGAGCGAATGTGACTGGCTCATAGGCACGCTGACGTTGACGCGAATGCTGTCGCTGGGCACCAGTGAAAATAGCTGCGAGCCCGCCATATAGGGTCCATTCACTTGGTTGAGTTTGACGATCCCCGCCACTGGCGTGCCTACCACTAGGGAATCTGTGGCGGCATCTGTGCTTTTGACTAGCTCCATAAAATGCTGCATGTGCTCGTATTCGAGGTGAGTGCTGAAGTAGTCTTGGCTGATCTCGCGCCATTTTTCGGCGCTGATACTACCATTGTTTAATAAGGGTTTATTGCGCTCATAACGGCTCTTTGCCAGTTGATACAAGTTGCCTGCGGCTTCGACTTGGGCGAGGTAGTGGAACACTTCTGGCCCTGTCAGTTTGACTATCGCTTGGCCCTTAGTGACGAGCTGGCCTTGGCCGACGAGGAAGCTGATCTGTTGGATATTCTCCGGCGTGCTGATCCAATAATCGTTACCGGGAAGGATTGCAACCTGTGCGGGCAACGGGCTGCCCTCATAGCTGGCGACTTTCTGTGGCTGCACATAACTCAGGTCTAAATTGCCGAGGGAGCTAATCGTTAAGGATTCAGCCTGCACTAAGGTGGCAACACTGGCGGATAAACAGAACAGGCATGCGCCGTACTTGACCATCATAATAAAATTCCTAGGGCTTGCAGTTGTTGGGAGTGCAGTTGTTGCTGCGCGACTTGGTTCAGTGCCAAGCGGGATTCGGTATCGAGTGCATCCATATAGCGGCGCAGCCAGACTTCGTAGCTAACTTGATTTTGGTCTTTGACCTTAGCCAGCTCCTCTGTGATGGTGCGGCTAAGGTGTAAGGCTTGGGTTAGCAATGTCTGTTGGTCGAGCAGATTTTGTTGCTGTTGCTCTAGCTTTTTAAGCTGAGTTTTCAGCTCGATATAAGTACGGTCGAGGTTGAGTGTGTGCTCGGTACTGGCTTGTTGCCATTGGGATAATTCGGTTTGCGATAGGGCCGAACCTAAGGTCAGTGGCACAGAAACGGCGATGCCAAGTTGTTGATCATCGATTTGGTTATCGGCGGTATTTTTGGCCGTGAGTGAGACTGTCCAAGGGTCTTTATCCCCCGCCTGCTGGCTCTGGATGAGCAGCAGCTGTTGCTGCTTCTGCAGGCTTAATAATTGCCATAATGGATGCTGCGCTAGCACGTTATTGTGTTGAGTACTGGCAGAAAGCGGCCGCGCGGTTTCGGCGATATCCTGGGGTATTTGCTCTTGTCCGGTCAGCTGTTGATAGAGGGCAAGCGCCTCCGCCTGCTGCTGATTAAGGTCGACCCGCTCCAGTGCAATATCCACCCGTTCGCGTTCTAGCAAGAGTGTATGGGCAATCGGCAGCTCGCCCGCATCTGTGAGTTGCTTCTGCTGGCTATGGAGCTTGTCGAGTAATTGGCTCTTGCGATCTAATTGGGCCAGTTTTACTGCGGCCAGACGATGTTCCCACAGGCTTTGGCGCAATAATCCCGATAAATACAGGCCCTGCAGCGCGACTTGTTGCACCTGAATGCCTTGGGTGAGTTGTTTAATTTGCTTATCGCTGCTGTGCAAGGCAGGGGATTTTATTGGCAAATTGAGTGAGAGTTCCTGCTCGTAGCTGTTACCATTATCTAGGCTACCTAAGTGACTCAGGCTAATGCTCGGCAGGCCATTGAGCCAAGATGAGCTGCTTAAGCTCATTTGTGATTGCGGTAACTGGCCGCCCGATTGAGATAAAGAATGTAATCTAGCTTGGCTAGTGGAGAGTGCTTGGGATAGCTCGGAATTCGCGGCATGGCACAGGAAACTGCTGCTGACTAAGGTCGCCAACAGACATAACTTGATACAAGACGTACTGACAGACATAGGACGATTCTATGGTATTAAAGAGTGCTGTCAGTGTAGGGATTGGTGGGCGAAAGTCGTGGGGGACATGTATCATAAAACTGCCTATGGTACATATGTCCCATAAAATAATTGGTTGATTTCACTTTTATTTAGGAGTTTTAAATGAAGGATCTTGTCATTATTGGTCTGCTGGCCGTGATCATGTGCTTTAAGCTTTTTGACATCTTATCCGACATTCAGTTGGGTATTGCCCAATGGCATATTGCCCAGGAAGCCGTGCTGTTAGTGCTTACCGCTATTGGTGCCATGTACTTAAGTTATGATCTTATCCGCCGTTCCCGCGAGGTCAAAGCACTAGCTAAACGCCTAGAACATGCGGATAGGAAAATCGACAATATGTCGACGCAAATGCGCTCCGCTAGACAAGAATACAGCCAAGCTGTGTCGCACCAATTCGAGACTTGGGGCTTTACTAGGAGTGAGCAGCAAGTGGCATTTTTACTGCTTAAGGGCTTAAGTTTTAAAGAAATTGCCGAAGTTCGCCAGACCAAAGAAAAAACCGTCAGACAACAGGCATCGACTATTTATGGCAAAGCGGCAGTCGATGGACGCCACACTTTTTGTGCTTGGTTTATGGAAGACTTTATTCAAGAGCATAATCAAGATCTTGCTGCGAACGAAGCGGGATCAAGCCATCAGGCGGCTTAATGACTAAGGCATAGGCTTAGCTGTTATAGCTATTTGTTATTGAAAATCGATATTTGCTGTATTTTTAGTTCTAAACAATAATGAGCATCCCCTAAGTTTGCAGGAAGATGCAATTGAAGAATTGGCTGATTATCGTGTTTTCCCTGATTGCCTTGATCGCTTCGACGCAAACCAGCGGATTAGTGCGCTCGTTGATCGAATTCTCTGCCTTTGTAGGCGTCCTTTGCTGGGCCTGGCGGATCAAACCAAGCACCGAGTAAATCTAAACCTTAGTTATTGAAAATACAGAATATACACTAACGATATTGTTCCTATTGCTGCCCACAGCATCACCCCGAGCAACAGCGGTTTGGGGCCACTCGCCCGCATTTTCTGCACTGTAATTCCCGCACCAATCAAAAACAAACACAGCACTAGGGCGCGTTTTGACACCATAAATAGGATGTCATACATGGCATTGAATTGTGGCAACCAATGGGCTACAGCAATGGCTAAACAATAAAAACCGATAAAATACGGCAGGTTAAGTTTGCGCTTATCGCCACCAAACAGCATAGCGCTGATCAGCGCTATCGGGATGATCCACAGGGCGCGGGCGAGTTTAATGGTGGTTGCGGTTTTTAAGGCTTCATCACCATAGGCCGAAGCCGCGCCGACAACCGATGAAGTATCGTGGATGGCAATGGCACTCCACACACCAAAATCGTATTGGCTCATATTGAGCAAGTGGCCAAGAGCTGGGAATAAAAACAGTGCGACTGAGTTCAGCACAAACACACAGGCCAATGCCGTGGCGGTTTGATCGTTACGCGCATTGATGGCCGGAGCCACAGCGGCAATGGCGCTGCCACCACAAATAGCAGTGCCGGAGGCAATCAAGTGACCAGTAACATGATCAAATTTCAGGGCGCGGGTGAGCGCAAACCCTAAGCTCAGGGTGAAAAATATTGAGCCAACAATTAGGCCGAAGTTGTGGGTGCTCGCTTCAATCGCCGCGTTTAAGTTAATGCCAAACCCCAAGCCAATAATCGAATAAGACAGGAGTTTTTTGGTGAGGGCGGCAATATTCCATTCGGTTGGTACCCAGCCAAGGCTGGCTAAGGTGAAGCCGAGCACTAGCGCCATGGGGGACGAGATAAAGGGCGCGAGGCACAACAGGGCCGCGCAAATGAAGATAATACGCTGATGTTTATTCTGTTGCGTTAATGTCGACGACAAATTCATAACACCTTAGGCTCGAGCGATTAGGGTTTATCGTTCCAATTACAGATCTTCATATTAAGCGACAGATACAACATGGCTATTAATAGGGCTGGATCTTGGAGGCTGAGTGAGGGGCATTATAGCTGTGACTGTTTACTTCAATAAAATCAATTTAACTTAATTTGTTAGTCAATTTTATTTACTGTTATGGAGCGTTGGGAACTGGATAAATGGCAACAGAGAAGGGAAGGAGATTAACTTAAACCTGTTAATCTCCTCGATAGATTATAAATTCACTATAGTTTTCAAACTGTAATCCCCACCATCCTTTGCGGTAAATTGTTTATCTTGGGTATCGTTAGCACTTGGCATGCCTGCATGCAGCAAGCTGAGCCAATGGCGAGAAGTGCTAGAACGTGCTTCCGTTGTTTCTATCGATGTTGGCGCTTCGATTTGGACATCTTCCAGATTGGCCAGATCCCTCGTACCTATCATGCCGCTGCGGTCGAAACTGAGTTCTACATGGCAACCTTGATCCTGCAACACTATGGCGTTGGGGGAGTCTTTGGTGCCGTTAAAGGCCACAAACTGTTTTGGTTGGCGTAAACCACTGTGGCTACCATCGGCAAAGAAGGCCAATAGGTGTTGATAGTAAACCACATAGCTGCTGACATCTTGGTGTGAACCCGAGTTGAGTGGAAAGGCTCTGTCGAGGAACTGTTTCGCCTTGGCGATTTTCTCGTGCTCGGCGACATTCACTTGGGCCACGGCTAGCACTTCTTCTGCGATGAGACTATTTAGATTCGGTTGGATCTGGTTGCTCTTGATCATTGGCATATTCATCGCTCGTTCCTCTACACTTTCCGATTTAAAAAATTAGGGCCCTGATTTCACGTTTGATTGTTTAACCTCAGTCTTCAACTTAGCGGGTCCGACAGAGTTAATGGTTAAGCGTCAGGTGGATTACCCTTCCTTGATTGCTTGATTTGTAGTCTAGTCTTTTTTGACTACAATTTCACAATAAAAATTTTACAATGTGAATTTTACAAAATGCGCAATGACCAGAGCTTGATGAGAAAATCACACTTCCTCGGAACAAAAATACGTAACCTACGGAAACGTAATAATTTAACCATGGAAGATTTATCGGCGCGCTGCATCCGAGTCGATGCGGGCAGTGCGCCCTCTGTGTCATATTTGTCGATGATCGAGCGCGGAAAACGGGTGCCCAGTGCCGAGATGTTGGCGGTGATCGCCGCCGTGTTCCAAAAAGAGGTCGACTGGTTTTTAGATGATGTGCCCGAGGAGAGTGCTATCACGCCGGACAAGGGGCGCCGTGGTGGGATCAGCGGTATGGCGCTAGAGCCCAGTTTTTTGTTTTCCAATGATATTTTACAAATTGCGATTCCTGAAATGTTATCGCAGACCGGGATCTCGGGTCGGCAGTTTGCCCATTTGTTGATCCGCGCCCATCAGGAACACCATCAAAACCATTTTCCCGATCTTGAACGTGCCGCCGAGGAAGTCGGGCTTAAACGTATGCCTTTGTCCCTCGAGGATATGCTGGATATCGCCAAGGGCATAGGCTTAAAAATCAAATGGATTGATAGTACGCCACAGGAAGTTATCGACGAACGTGGCGTCAGTTCGCATCAGCTAGTTACCTCTTTCTTCGAGCCACCCAGCACGATTTATGTCAATAAAATGCTTAAAAATCGCCCCAGCCGGCTTAAGTACGATCTCGCCGCCCATATCGGCCATTGTGTATTGCACAACAAAGATGGGCTTAAGAGTGTGATGATCTCTGGCCGTAAATTGGAGATGGATGAAGAAGTGACCATGCAGTCCAATACCCTAAACGCACAGGATATTTTGCATGCATGGCGCGATTTTGAATCGAGCTTTTTTGCGGGGGCCTTGTTATGCCCTAAAGTGCCCTATCGACAATTACTCGATCGCCATGGCTATGAAATTGAGGTGCATAAACAACTACAAGTGTCGGCCTCGGTCGCCATGCGGCGCATGACGGTCGTATCGCCTTATCCCCATTGGCATTATTTCGATGCCTATGCGCCGGGCAAACTCAAGGCGGTTTACCGTGGCAATGGTATTCCCCTGCCTTGGGGCAATATGCGGTTAGTGGAAGACCCCTGTCAGCACTGGGCGGTCTTTAGGATGATCAGCGAGCCAACGGTCGGCACCTCGGCGCAGATTTCAATTTTAAATGTGGGCAATGAGCCACGGATTTACTGCTGCGAGTCGATTAAGGTCGAAGACTCGGCGGGCAATCCCCATGTGCTCTGCGCCGGTATCGACCTTAATCCGGCCATTGAAGCCCAAGGTAAAGATGCACTCTCAATCGCCCATGATTTAAAAGCCGCCTGCGTCTCAGGCGGTGGCTCAGTCGCGATTCCTAAGCATATTAAGAGTGACTTAGTAAGTGTAGCTAAGATATTGAATATCAATTGGATTGAACGCGGGATTAAAAACGATGCCAGACTCATCTGCTCCCGCGGCGCCGTCTGCCCACGGCAACCCAGCTGTTATCAAGCGGGTAAATCACAGTGTGATGGGGCTTAGTTAAAAATTGACTTTAGTTATGTAATTAAAAAATAAAACAGTATTGTAAGGAGGAGATTACATGGGTGAAATAGTTGAGATTTTGGACGATGGAGAAGATAAAAAAATAATTACAGCTGAGGATGCTCAGCTTGATTCTTATTTTAAACTACATCAAAGAGTCAATGCAAAAAGTGAGGAGATCTCTAAGTCCTATACGAATAATATTCTTGTTGAATTTTCTGATATAGAAGAGTTGCATGATAAAACTCTTCAATCAATAAAGTCACTCCGTCCTATTAGAAATAGCATTGTTATCAGGGTTGCAGTGTTTCATAATGAAGGTGAAGCCGCTAAATTTAACTCATTTGAAGATTTTAAAAGACACAATATTACAAGTCCTAACCCAACAGCACAAATATCTTTAGACTATAAATTTGTCATTCTAGATAATGAAACTGGCGAATTTGAAAATTATCGAGTCATAGCTCAGGTTCGCTCTAGGGTTTCAGAGTTAAAGCAAATTGAAAGTGAGGCTCCTCCATTTTTATCTAAGGCATTGATAACTAGTTTAGTTACGCAAACTGCTAAGATTACTATCTTATATGGTGATTATGTCAAAGCTAGGCACTTTACTGCTATGTTTGATGAATGGATAAAAGGTTGTGATGAATCGAAAAGTTTGAAGTATATTAGTACGGTAAAGAAATGGTCTCACCTTTTATCTATATTTGGAAAGTTAATAATTTACGTATTGTTGGCGTTTTTTATGACATCATCTTTTCGTGATGATTCAATAGAAGTGACAAACTCATTTTTAATACAATTTTTAATTGTTTACTCAGTTGTTTTTTTGATGGTAGGTATGTTGTCTGGTCTATTCTTGAGTAGGATTGAGATGTCAATAGATAGTTACTTGTCATTGTCATATTTGAAAATAAATAAAGGTGATAATAAAGCTATCAAAGAATATGCTGATAGAAATAAACATTCTGCAGCTTGGGCGATAGCTGGTATTGTAGGTACAGTATTAATTGGTTTATCAACAAATGCTGTGTATGACATAATAAAAAATTACTTATTTAGTTGAAGAGTGAATTTATATCAACAACTTGTAGAAAATATAAGTATTTTTATCTAACAGAAAGCCCCAAGGTAGAATACTTTGGGGCTTTATTATTTAGATAATCACATCCTCTAGCCTAATCGCTAAGCCCTAATCTGCCCTGTGCCTGAAACTAGGTATTTTTCAGTGGTTAAGGATTCGAGTCCCATTGGGCCGTAGGCATGTAGCTTAGAGGTGGCGATGCCGATTTCCGCACCGAGGCCGAGTTCGCTGCCGTCGGAGAAGCGCGAAGAAGCATTGACCATTACCACAGAAGCATCGACCGCACGTTGAAAGCATGCGGCGGTGAGTTCATTGTCGGTGCAAATCACCTCGGTGTGCTGACTACCAAATTTGGCGATATGTTAGGTGGCGACTTCAAACTGTCTACTTGGCGAATAGCTATCTCTAAGTCCAAGTATTCTTAGCCAAAATCCTCTTCAGCCATATAGGTGCAGGCATCCAAATAAGCGGCAGCCTGAGGGCATGCATTGATCTTAACTTGATGCTCGGCCAGTTTTTTGCGTATTTGGTGTATAGCGTTTTATCACTCCACATATTGATTGGATTGAGTCAATTGCTATCTAAGCCAGCAACAGGAATGGCAAGGTGTCTAAGTGGACAGTTTCAACCATGTTTAACTCATCGCATACTGTCACATCGACGATAGCACTAGATTGCTGTGGAATAAAAAATGGGCACAAAAATGTGCCCATTTTTTAGTAATCTATTGATTATTGCTGAGTATCTGCCGATTGACCGTTGGCGAATATCACCGCTATATCTATGCCGTCGAACACATAGTTTGCGTTGCAGTACTCACAACCCATAGCGACTTTGCCATCTTCGGCCAGAATGGCTTCAATTTCGGCGCGTTCGAGAGTCTTGATTGCCGCGGCGCTGCGCTCCCGTGAACAAGTACATTTAAAGCTCACTTCAATGGGATCGAAGAGGCGCACTTCTTCCTGATGATATAAACGGTGTAACACGTCCTGCGCATCTAGAGTAAATAACTCTTCGGCCTTGATGGTCGAGGTTAACTGGCTCAAATGCTCGAAGTCATGGTGATGATCCGCTTGGCTTGGCAGAATTTGCAGGAACATCCCTGCCGCTTGTTGGCCATTGGCAAATAACCAGAGTGAGGTAGGTAACTGCTCAGATTGATTGAAGTATTCCTCAACACAGGCGGCCAATGTGGGCTTGTCTAATGCTACAACCCCTTGATAGCGCTCGCCTTCATCTGGGGTTAGGGTGATCACCATATAACCGTCACCAAAGAGGTCGGCAAGGTTGGCATCATCGGCTAACTCGCCATCCCAGCGTGCCACACCACGGAGTTGTTGCAGGTTATTTCCGTTGATCACCGCCAGTGACACTGGGCCATTCCCCTGTAACTGAACACTGATATCCCCACTGAACTTTAAGGTGGCGGTTAACAATGAGGTCGCGGCCATCAACTCGCCGAGCAAAACCTGTAGCACCGGGGGATAAGCATGTGAGCCTATCACATGTTGATAGCTGTCTTGCAGTTGTACCAGCTCACCACGCACATCGGCATTGTCGAACAGGTAGCGGTGTAAAATATCTTGGTTCATCTTGTGTCTCACTATTGAGTAACTTTTCAAGCCTAGAAGTCTTTAAATCGAATGAGCTGGCGTCGTTGCTTCTTATCCGGTTTATGGTCTGGCGCAGGATTATTGAGTATGTTCAATCGTCGAGCTTCGGCGTTTACCGCGCGTTTTGCCACACTGCTTGCCGTTTCTTCGTACAATTCTTGCGCAATTGACGCACTTTGGCGCAATTCTGATAATTTTTTTATGACGATCTCTTTGTCGTCATATCCCTGACGTATCTTAAGGACGGCACCTATCTCGGCATTCTTACTAGATTTGGCGCGCGCGCCGTTGTAATGTACTTTGCCACCATTGATCATTTCCTTGGCAATGGCACGGGTTTTATAGAAACGCGCGGCCCACAGCCATTTGTCGAGTCGAACACTGGTGTTGTCGCTAGGACTTTGCGTCATAGTGTCTCCAAGATAAAAGATCGATGAGTTCACATGCCGGGCAATAAAATGCGTGAGCCGCATTTCTATTATGTTAAAGAGAGGCGTGCTTCACACCCTTTTAAGGCGGGCAAAGTTAGCATAATTGGGCAATTTTCGCCAATTGCAATACTGTTATGGGGTTGTTGCCACATGCAGCCTAGGTTAGCATGTGGCGGGCATTATTATTACCTAATCAGAATAGAGACCTGTATTGAGGGTCCACATAAATATGGATTTATTAGATAAAGTTATCGCGAAAGCCGTCGGTATTCCACATAAGCCATTGAGTCAGTTTGTTTTCTGGCTAGGTTTAGTGGTGAGTTTACTGTTAGCTGCGCAAATTACATGGAAACTCGTTCCGACAACCGCATCCCCAAGTGCTTGGTCCCCCACGGCCATTACGACTGGAAAAGGGGCTGGGCAAGTCGATCTCGTCGCTTTACAGCAATTGGGACTCTTCGGCACTGCCGCGCCTAAGTCCGACCAACCTAAGGCTGAGGTCGTTGAAACCGTGACCGATGCACCTAAGACAACCCTGTCTATCCAGTTGACGGGTGTGGTAGCTTCGACGGCGGATCAAAAGGGCCTCGCGATTATCGAATCTAGCGGTAGTCAAGAAACCTACAGCCTTGGCGATAAGATTAAAGGCACCTCCGCCTCACTCAAAGAAGTCTACGCCGACCGCATTATCATCACCAACGCAGGCCGCTATGAGACCTTGATGCTCGACGGTCTGGTTTATACCAGTCAAAGTCCCGCCAATCAGCAGTTACAAAAAGCCAAGGGTGATAAGGGTGAAGTCGCTAGCCGTGTCGATCAGCGTAAAAATGCCGAAATTTCCCAAGAACTGGCCGACTCCCGCAGCGAGCTATTGGCCGACCCCAGTAAAATTACCGATTACATCGCCATTTCTCCGGTAAAACAGGGCGAGAATGTGGTGGGTTATCGTTTGAACCCCGGTAAAGATGCCAATTTATTTAAGCAAGCGGGCTTTAAAGCCAATGACTTAGCCAAATCGATTAATGGATATGACCTGACTGTGATGAGTCAGGCATTAGAAATGATGAGCCAATTACCTGAGCTAACTGAAGTTTCCATTATGGTTGAGCGGGAAGGGCAATTGATTGAAATCATGTTTAGTTTGCCGCAATAACACGCGTTAGAGGAAAGAAAAAGAATGAATAACAAAAGGATTCGACGCAAGCTGATTGCCGGAGTTGTGGCAGGCGCCGCCATGTTCACCTCCCAATTTGTTTGGTCCGAACAATATGCGGCCAACTTTAAAGGCACCGATATCCAAGAATTTATCAACATCGTTGGTAAAAATCTGAATAAGACCATTATTGTTGACCCAACGATCCGCGGCAAAATTAACGTACGCAGTTACGACCTACTGAACGATGAGCAGTATTATCAATTTTTCCTCAACGTCCTACAGGTCTACGGCTATGCCATAGTCGAGATGGAAAATAACGTCATTAAGGTCATCAAGGACAAAGACGCCAAAACTGCCGCTATCCGTGTTGCCAACGACAACGACCCCGGCCTTGGGGATGAAATGGTGACCCGTATTGTGGCACTGTATAACACAGAGGCGAAGCAACTCGCGCCGTTGCTGCGCCAGTTAAACGATAACGCCGGTGGCGGCAACGTGGTTAACTACGACCCTTCAAACGTGTTGATGCTCTCTGGTCGTGCCGCTGTGGTCAACAAATTAGTGGAAATTATCCGCCGCGTAGATAAACAGGGTGATACCTCGGTACAAGTGGTGCCGTTAGAGTTCGCCTCCGCCGGTGAGATGGTGCGGATTATCGATACCCTTTACCGCGCAACGGCGAACCAAGCGCAATTACCCGGCCAAGCGCCCAAAGTGGTCGCGGATGAGCGCATTAACGCCGTGGTAGTGAGTGGCGATGAAAAGAGCCGTCAGCGTGTGGTTGAGCTTATCCACCGCCTCGATGCCGAGCAGGCTAGCACAGGCAATACCAAGGTGCGTTATTTACGCTATGCCAAGGCGGAAGATCTCGTCGAAGTGCTAACGGGTTTTGCCCAGAAGCTTGAGGGTGACAAAGATCCGAGCGCCCAGGCTGCTGGTGGAAAACGTCGTAATGAAATCAATATTATGGCGCATACCGATACCAATGCTCTGGTGATCAGCGCCGAGCCAGATCAAATGCGCACCATAGAGAGTGTGATCAATCAGCTCGATATTCGCCGTGCCCAAGTATTAGTCGAAGCCATTATCGTGGAAGTGGCAGAGGGGGATAACGTTGGCTTTGGCGTGCAATGGGCCGCTAAAGCTGGTGGTGGCACTCAGTTTAATAACTTAGGCCCAACCATAGGTGAAATTGGCGCTGGCGTATGGCAGGCACAGGATAAGGAAGGCACCTATATTACCAACCCAAGCACGGGTGAAGTCATAGGTAAAAACCCTTCTACTAAAGGCGATGTAACTCTGCTTGCCCAAGCCCTAGGTAAAGTAAATGGTATGGCTTGGGGTGTGGCCATGGGGGACTTTGGTGCACTTATTCAGGCCGTGTCGAGCGATACCAACTCAAACGTACTGGCAACGCCTTCGATCACTACCTTAGATAACCAAGAAGCCTCGTTTATCGTCGGTGACGAAGTGCCTATCCTGACGGGTTCAACCGCCAGCTCAACCAACAGTAACCCATTCCAAACCGTTGAGCGTAAAGAGGTTGGGGTGAAACTCAAAGTGGTGCCTCAAATTAACGAAGGCAACGCGGTTAAACTGGCCATCGAACAGGAAGTCTCTGGGGTTAATGGCAACACGGGCGTGGATATTTCCTTCGCTACCCGTCGTTTAACGACCACAGTGATGGCCGATTCGGGTCAAATTGTGGTGCTCGGTGGTCTGATCAACGAAGAAGTGCAAGAAAGTGTGCAGAAAGTGCCTTTCCTCGGCGATATTCCCGTGCTCGGTCATTTATTCAAATCTTCTTCCAGTAAGAAGACCAAGAAAAACCTGATGATCTTCATTAAGCCAACCATTATCCGTGATGGTATGACTATGGAAGGGATCGCTGGTCGCAAATATAACTATTTCAGAGCCTTGCAGCTTGAGCAGCAGGAGCGTGGCGTCAATCTAATGCCAGAGACTAAAGTGCCGGTATTAGATGAGTGGAACCAGTCTGAGTACGTGCCACCGGAAGTGAACGACATTTTAGAGCGTTACAAAGAAGGCAAAGGGTTAGAAACTCAAATGCGTAAAACGGACTCTACCCTCAAGACGCTGGATGAAAACAAAAATAAAGATGAAACCCATGAGTGAGATACAAGTATCCCAAGTCGAGGATTTAAGCCTAGTGTCTAATGAGCTAGGTCTTGAAGCCGAAGGTGATGAGGTATTTCGCTCCACCAGTAAAGAGCGCTTACCCTTCGCCTTCGCCCATCGCCATGAGGTGATTTTAGCCTACGGTGATAATGGCGAACTGAGCTTGTTTTATACGGCAAAAACCCCTCTGACAGCCATGCTCGAAGCACGGCGCTATTCGGGGGTGGATTTACCCTTAGTGCAACTTGAGGCGGGTAAATTTGAGGTTAAGTTAACTCAGGCCTATCAGGCCAATTCCTCAGAAGCTCAGCAACTGATGGAAGATATTGGCAACGAGATGGATCTATTCACCCTTGCCGAAGAGCTGCCACAAACCGAAGATCTGCTCGAGGGCGATGATGACGCCCCTATTATCAAGCTTATCAATGCCTTGCTATCTGAAGCCATTAAAGAAGAAGCCTCGGATATCCATATCGAAACCTACGAGAAGCAACTGGTGGTGCGTTTTCGTGTTGACGGTGTGCTCAAGGAAGTGCTCAAGCCAAACCGTAAGCTGTCATCACTGTTAGTGTCACGTATCAAAGTGATGGCGCGCCTCGATATTGCCGAGAAGCGCGTGCCCCAGGACGGCCGTATTTCCCTGCGAATCGCGGGTCGTGCGGTGGATGTGCGGGTATCGACTATGCCATCGAGCCACGGTGAGCGGGTAGTGCTGCGTCTACTCGATAAAAATGCGGGCAATCTCGATTTAAAACAATTAGGTATGACGGATAGTATCCGCGTGAAGTTC
Organism: Shewanella sp. HN-41; assembly: GCF_000217915.1. GTDB lineage: Bacteria > Pseudomonadota > Gammaproteobacteria > Enterobacterales > Shewanellaceae > Shewanella. The sequence goes on from NZ_AFOZ01000002.1 coordinate 79,011, forward strand.
GATGAGCTTATTCGTCGCCCCCACGGCATTATCCTAGTCACTGGCCCAACGGGCTCGGGTAAGAGTACGACGCTATATGCGGGCCTTACCGAAATTAATTCGAAAGATACCAACATCTTAACCGTTGAAGATCCTATCGAATATGAATTAGAGGGCATAGGTCAAACCCAAGTCAATACTAAGGCGGACATGACCTTCGCCCGTGGTCTGCGGGCGATTCTGCGTCAAGACCCCGATGTGGTGATGATAGGTGAGATCCGTGACCTTGAAACCGCCCAAATTGCGGTGCAGGCATCACTGACGGGGCATATGGTTATCTCGACTCTGCACACTAACACCGCCTCTGGCGCTATCACCCGTCTGCAGGATATGGGTGTCGAGCCATTCCTCGTGTCTTCGAGCTTACTCGGCGTCTTGGCCCAGCGCTTGATCCGCACTCTCTGTCCAAAATGTAAGACAGAGCACATTCCCGACGAACGTGAGCGTGAATTACTCGGGATAAGTGCAACCGATGAACGCCATATTTACCGCGCTAACGGTTGTAAGTCCTGTGGTAGCAGCGGTTATCGCGGTCGTACAGGTATTCACGAGTTACTGCTGGTGGATGATAATGTGCGCGAGCTTATCCACGGTGGGCGCGGTGAGTTAGCGATCGAGAAATATATTCGTCAGTTTGTGCCGAGTATTCGCCACGATGGCATGAGTAAAGTGCTCTTAGGCATCACCACTCTCGAAGAAGTGCTCAGGGTGACCCGCGAGGAGTAAGCTATGCCAGCATTCGAATATAAGGCGCTAGACGTCAAGGGAAAGCAACTTAAGGGCGTGATAGAGGCGGATACTGCCAGACACGCCCGTAGTCAATTGCGCGATCAGCGCATGATGCCATTGGAAATCCTCCCCGTCACCGAGAAAGAAGCTAAAGCCAAGAGCAGTGGTTTTGCTCTCTTTAAGCGGGGGATCTCGGTCGCTGAACTTGCACTGATCACCCGTCAGATTGCCACTTTAGTTGCTGCCGGTTTGCCCATTGAGGAATCCCTCAAAGCGGTCGGACAACAGTGTGAAAAGGACCGTCTGGCGAGCATGATTATGGCGGTGCGCTCTAGGGTCGTTGAGGGTTATAGCCTGGCGGACTCCCTCGCAGAATTTCCGCATATTTTTGATGATTTATACCGCGCCATGGTGGCCTCGGGTGAAAAATCCGGCCACTTAGAAGTCGTGCTCAATCGACTCGCCGATTACACCGAACGCCGCCAACAACTCAAGTCTAAGCTGCAGCAGGCGATGATTTATCCCATAGTGTTAACGCTCGTGGCTATCGGGGTTATTTCGGTATTGCTTGCGGCCGTGGTGCCCAAGGTGGTGGGACAATTCGAGCATATGGGCGCCGAACTGCCCGCCACGACCCGCTTCTTGATTGCTGCCTCGGACTTTGTGCAAAATTATGGCCTGTTTTTGGTGCTGGCGGTTGTGATGCTGTTCGTTATGTTTCAGCGGATGTTGAAATCGGCGGCATTTAGGATGAAATACCACAGTTTTTTTGTTGAGCATGCCCGTCATTGGCCGAGTCAGTAAAGGCTTAAATACCGCGCGCTTTGCCCGCACCTTAAGTATCCTGTCTGCCAGCTCGGTACCTTTGCTCGATGGCATGCGTATCGCCAGCGAAGTATTACAGAATGTCAGGGTGCGTGCGGCCGTGGATGATGCAACGGCACGGGTTCGAGAGGGAACTAGCCTAGGGGCCGCGTTGACTAACACTAAGCTGTTTCCAGCAATGATGTTATATATGATTGCCTCGGGAGAGAAGAGTGGCCAGCTAGAACAGATGTTAGAGCGGGCCGCAGACAACCAAGATAGGGAATTTGAGGGAAATGTGGCTATTGCCCTTGGTGTATTCGAACCTATGTTGGTGGTGAGCATGGCGGGGGTTGTACTCTTTATCGTGATGGCAATTTTGCAACCTATATTGGCGCTGAACAATTTGATTAGCGGTTAATGTTTTAGATGGATGGGCCATGGACGCGCTGTAATGGCACCGATTTTTTAGGAGAAGTAATAGATGCAAATGAATAAGAAACACCAAGGTTTTACCTTACTCGAAGTGATGGTGGTGATCGTTATCCTGGGTATTTTAGCCTCTATGGTGGTACCAAACTTGATGGGTAACAAAGATAAAGCCGATCAACAGAAAGCCGTATCTGACATTGTCGCCCTTGAAAATGCCTTAGATATGTTCAAGTTAGATAATGGTGTTTATCCAACGACCGAACAGGGTTTAGAAGCCCTAGTGCAAAAGCCAACGATTTCACCAGAACCGCGTAATTACCGTGAAGAAGGTTATGTAAAACGTTTGCCACAGGATCCATGGCGCAATAACTATCTGCTGTTGAGCCCAGGTGAAAACAGCAAGCTCGATATTTTCAGTGCAGGGCCAGATGGCCAACCAGGTACCGAGGATGATATCGGTAACTGGAACCTACAGAACTTCCAATAGGATGTTAAAGCTGCGTCACGCCGGCTTCACCTTAATGGAGGTGATGCTGGTGATCCTGCTGATGGGACTCGCCGCTGCCGCGGTGACTATGTCTATTGGGAATTCTGGGCCACAACAGGCGCTAGACAGAACGGCGCAGCAGTTTATTGCCGCCACCGAATTAGTGCTCGATGAAACGGTATTGAGCGGCTATTTCGTCGGTATCGTGGTTGAAAAAAACAGCTACCAGTTTGTGTATTATAAAGACAGTAAATGGCACCCGCTGGAGAAAGACAGAATACTGTCTGAAAAACAGATGGATGCTGGCGTAACCCTCAATCTGGTGCTCGATGGCTTGCCCTTAGTGCAAGAGGATGAAAGTGACGAATCTTGGTTCGAAGAGCCGCTGATAGAGCCCTCGGCCGAGGATAAGAAGAAACACCCCGAGCCACAGATCCTGTTGTTGCCGAGTGGTGAAATGAGTGCCTTTGAACTCAGTTTTATTGCTAAGACAGACCATGGCGAGATCGATGTGTTGGTTGTTGGTGATGCGCTTGGCCGCTTAACCCTAGGACGGCCCGATGAAGTACGTTAAGGGAATGACCCTACTCGAGGTGATCGTTGCGCTGGCGGTGTTTTCTATCGCGGCGGTCTCCATCACGAAAAGTTTGGGTGAACAGATGGCAAACATGCCGATTCTGGAGTCGCGCACCTTGGCACAATGGGTGGCAGATAATCAGATGGTGGACGCCAGACTCGAGCCGCAGTTCCCCGATGTGGGCAGAAAAGAGGGCCGAGTCGAACTCGCAGGCAAGGAGTGGTATTGGCGTAAAGAAGTCGTGAAAACCACGGATGATAACTTTCGGATGATCCGCATTAGCGTCAGTGAAGATGAGCGTTATCAGCGTATTGCAGCACAAGTGAGCAGTTATGTCCTTAAAACAAACTAAGGCTCACGCGGGTTTTACCCTGCTTGAAATGCTGATCGCGATTGCGATTTTTGCCATGATAGGTTTAGCCGCCAATGCAGTATTAAGCACAGTATTGACTAACGATGAAGTGACCAAAAACTTCTCGGTTCGGTTAAAGGCTTTACAACAAGGCTTTGGCGCGATAGAGCGCGACCTCGGCCAGATGGTAGCGCGTACGCCCAGATTGCTTGAAGGTGGCCGCGGTAATACTGTCTTCCAGACTGGCAATGATATTTTAGAGTCAGAGTCCGAGGCCTTAGTGTTCTATCGTTTAGGCTGGCTCAATCCCGATGGCTTATTGCCCCGCGGTAGTGTGCAGTCGGTGGCCTATGTCGTGCGGGAAGGACGATTGGAGCGTTGGTATTTTCCCTATCCAGAACCCGAATTTGGCGCCGAGCCGCTTAAAACTGTGATTATCGACAAAGTGTTATCGGTGGAATACTCCTTTTTTATGGGAGATAAATGGGAGCGCAAAGTCGAGGCGACTAAGCTACCTAAAGCCATTGCGATGGAAATTGAAATCGAAGGTCTAGGCAAAATTCAGCGTAAGTTTATGCTGCCCCTTGGTGCCGCCGCGCCAGAGAAGTCCAATGAAGAGGACAAAAAGGACGATAACGCCGAAGACAATAAAGAGAATGGTGGCGATGGGAACAATAACGGTGATGGCACTGGCGACGGCTCAGGCAATGGTTCCGGCGATCCTGAAGATGGTGAGCCCGATGCAGAGGGCCGCGAATGAGAATCCAGTCTCGGTCTAAACAGCGCGGAGTCGCGCTGATTGTAGTGCTACTGATCGTCGCCTTGGTGGTGATTGTCGCCACTAATATTACCAGTCGCAATCAGTTGTCTATGCGCCGAACCTTAAATTTAGCCCAGTACGATCAGGCCTATTGGTATGCGATTTCCGCCGAAGAACTGGCGAAGAAGATCCTTAAGCAGGACTTAGATGACTCCGAGGGGCGGGTGCACAGGCAGCAATATTGGGCCATGGCCGATGTGGTTTTTCCGGCTGAATATGGTGAAATTGCCGGTAAGATCACCGATATGCGTGCCTGTTTTAACTTAAATGCCCTGTCGGCCACCACTAAAGAAGTGGAAAACGGCCAGCCGAAGCTGCCCCTAGCGGCTAAACAATATAAGGCATTATTAGTGAGTTTAGGGATGGATGATTTTACGGCGGATCATCTTACTCAAACCCTGAAAGATTATATCGATGAAGATACAGTGGCTAGCCCCTATGGCGCCGAAGATGCCGAGTACGAAGCGCGAAATGTGCCTTATCGCGCGGCGAATACCCTGATGAACCACCGCAGCGAGTTAAGGGCGGTGATAGGTTATACCCAAGATATTTATCTGAAATTATTGCCCTATATTTGTGTTATTCCGGGCAATGATAGACAACTGCTGAATGTGAACACCCTAGAGGTCGAGCAGGCTGCGCTACTGGCGGGCATGCTAGATAATCAGATTTCCGTCGGCGAGGCTGAAAGCATTATCAACCAGCGCCCCGGTGACGGTTTTGCCAAGATCGATGATTTTTACGAATCCTCCTCCATGGGCTCGATCAAGTGGGAAGATGCGATGAAGTCGAGTTTTGTCACTGAAAGCCAATATTTTCTGTTGGCCTCGGGGGCGAAAGTCGATAACGCCATTTTTAGGATGGAGAGCGTGCTCAAAAAGGGCGGCGGCAACAAAATGGATGTGCTCACCCGTCAGTTTGGTGGACAAAAATAATAGCAAACACGCTCAACCTTTAAGGTTGAAGCTGGTGGAGAAAAACTGTGAGTGAACGGCTATTTATTCGCTTAGGCAGAACCGCAGAGCAGGCTTGCTCTTGGTTAGTATGGTCCGAACAAGAACAAGAGATTATCGCCTCTGGCGAGCTTGCCAACGCCCAAGGTTTATCAACCTTAACCGAGCGGGCGGGAAATCGTCCCATCGATGTGCTTGTGCCTGCATCGGCAATGACATTAACCAGTGTGAATCTGCCCGAAAAAGGCCAACGCCAAGCCCTAAAGGCACTGCCTTTTATGTTGGAAGAATCCATAGCGGATGATGTGGACGCTATGCATTTTACCGTTGGGCCGCGCAGTGGCGATGCATTAAGTGTGATCGCGGTCGCCCACGAGCAGATGCAAACTTGGCTGAATTGTTTGACCGAAGCGGGGTTAAAGGTCAAACGTATCGTTCCCGATTGTTTAGCCTTGCCATTGCAGGAATGCCAATGGGCGGCAATGAATTATGGTAATGAACTGCTGCTGAGAACGGGCCTCGGCACGGGGCAAAGCTTGCCTCTGCCTTGGTTGCCAGTGGCGATGAAACAACTCGTCGATAAAGAGCAAGAAGTCTCAGTGGCGAGTTATACCGAGATGGCCCTCGAAGGTGTCGAACTTAAACCTCAACCCTTAGATCTGCCTATGTTAGTGCTCGCCCGTGGCATTTTACATGCGCCAGTGAACTTACTGAGCGGCGTTTACACGCCAAAGCGCGAGTACAGTAAGCAGCTGCTCCAGTGGAAAAACGCCGCGATAGTGCTTGCCGTTGCTTGTCTGTTGGCCTTAGTGAATAAAGGGCTGACCATCTATCAAGTGAACGGTCAGATTGCCGATCTTAAAGCTCAGAGTGAGTCGATTTATCAACAAGTCGTGCCTGGAAACTCTCGGATAGTGAACCTGCGTTCGCAGATGGAAAGCCAGTTGCGCTCGTTGCAGGGGCAAGGTAGCGGCGCCGAGTTTTTTGCTATGCTCGATGGTTTGCAGGATGCCTTTAAGCAAGTACCTGAACTTAAACCTAATAGCTTAAGATTTGAGAGCGCGCGCAACGAAATCCGTATGCAAGTTACCGCCAAGGACTACGCGCAAATTGAAAAGTTTAAAGAGATTGTCGGCCGTCGTTTCCAAATGGATGGCGGCACTATGAATAGCGGTGAAGATCAAGTCACCAGCACCTTAACTTTGAGGAGCAAATAAGATGGATAATTTGCGGACTTGGTGGCAAGGGCTTGCATCCCGTGAGCAACAGTTAGTGGGTTTTGGTGGCGTATTTTTACTGGTTGGCGTGCTCTACTGGGGCATTTGGGCACCCATAACTCAAGCTGAGGCCGATGCGCTGCGCAATCTTAGTGCACAGCAACAGACCTTAAACTATGTAAAACAAACGGCCAATAAAATCGCAGGGCTTAAACAAGGTGGAGCCAAGCCTACCACGACGGGCAGTTTAAGTTCAGTCGTTAACCAAACTGCGGGCAACTATGGGTTAGTGATCACTCGCATGCAACCCCAGGGTGATAAGATCCAAGTGTGGATGGATGATGTACCATTCGATGCCTTGCTCGGTTATCTCGGTGAGCTAGTGCAGAAAAAGGGCCTGTCCCTTGAGAGTGTCGATTTGGCGGAGGCCGACGCGCCAGGTTATGTCAAAGTGAGACGCATCCAATTAGCGCAATAGATAAGGTGTAGTTGTGAGTTTGATAAAGAAAATCATCATAGGCGTACTGATTTATTTAGTATTTTTAGTGGCATTATTCCCGGCCAACATAGCGCTGAGCCTAGCACCATTACCTGCAAACGTGAAAGTGTCAGGGGTGAGTGGCAGTATTTGGTCCGGCAATATTGAGAGTTTAAATTTACAGCAAAGGCAACTTGAGCAAGTGCGATGGGAACTCAGCCCATGGGCATTATTGTTAGGCAAAGTGAGTATCGATATCCAAGTCGGTAGCCGCGCTACCCCCGTGAGTGCTAAAGGCTTAATCACTTGGTCAATGGGCGGGGTTAACGCCCAAGGTTTACGCTTCGAAGCACCCGATAGTTTCTTGATTGGCAACGCCAAGCTGCCCTTTAAAACCGAAATTCAAGGTGAGGTCAGCCTGCTGGTTGAAACCCTAGAACAGGGTAAGCCTTGGTGTGAGCAGTTAACGGGTAAACTGTTTTTAAATCAAACTAATGTGAAGAACCAATTTGGCGATTACCCCCTGGGCAATATCGAACTTGGCCTAAGCTGCGTTGATGGTAAAGCGCAGCTCGCCACCGATGAGAGCAAAAACCAGCTAGGGATTGCCGGTACTCTGCAGTTAGATGAAGGCAATATGCTTAAGGTTGCCGCTAAGATTAAAGAAACGGCCGAGCAACCTGAAGATATGCGTAACTCCTTAAGTATGCTAGGTAAACGCGGTAGTGATGGCTATTTCCCTGTGGTATATCAAGGGCGAATTCCTGGGCTCTAAGCCTCTGTTTATCAGAAAGGCACCCTATGGTGCCTTTTTTATGGGCGAGCACCGGTACTAGCGGCGAAGATCATCCAAGAGCAAGTGGTAATCGTTAATCGCGGGAAAATCATTAAAGGCTTTGAGTGGCTTTTGGCTGTCTGGGTTAGTGATCCCCAACTGATGGGCCACCCCTGCGAGGCGCGCCGCATTCAGAATTGGCTCGCTATCATCGATAAAGAGGCAACGGTTTGGATCTAAGGCAAATTTTTCAAACAGGGTCTGCCAAAATTGCGGGTGCTCCTTGGGATAACCTGTCTCATGGCTGGAGATCATCGCATCTAAGCCTGTCGCTAGTTCAGTGTGTTCAAGTTTTAGTGCCAGACTTTTGGGGTGGGCGTTAGTCACTAAAATCCGTTTTTTACCCGCCGCAGCGAGGGCATCGAGAAAGGGCATACTATCTTGGCGTAACTGGATACGGTCAACCAAGGTACGGTGCAGGCCCATAATGTCGAGCTGAAGCTGCGTCTGCCAATAGTCGAGACAATACCAATCGAGCGTACCCGCCACTTTACCATAGGCATCGACCACCAATTGCTGTGCTTGGTCGTGACTTATTCCCCTCTGTCTGCCCAACTCCTGTGGCACTAGGCTCAGCCAAAAATGGTTGTCGAAGTGTAAATCGAGCAGGGTACCATCCATATCGAGCAGTACAGTATCAATCGTCTTCCAATCAAACATGGGTATTTCCTGTGTTGTTAAGCAGAGCAAACTGAGTGTCTACAGGGATTTAAATCAGTACATCTTGTATGCTGAACACTTTGTGCTAGGCTTGGTTAATTCGATTTTTTGCCTAAAAATAAGACACTTGGATATGGATATCTGTTCTTTTGCCCTATTAGATCAAGTTTCAGACCCCCTTAGTTTACAGCAAGAGCTAGCGGCCTTGCTGCGGCAAAATTGGTTACCCCATGTGAATCATAGTGATTATAGCGAAGGACACCAAGGGGGGTGGGATGTACTACCTTTGCGCTGCGCCGCCGAGTATCAAGCCGCACATCCTATCTTGCAAGCCTTTGCCATTACTGCTGGCGAACATTGGCAGAACTTACCTTGCCTAGATTCGAGCCCCATCTTACTCAGTTTACTTCAGTCATTAACTTGCCCGATTAAATCGGTACGTTTGATGCGATTGTATCCGGGCGCAGAGATCAAACCCCATAGAGATATAGGGCTCTGTTTAGCGCAGGGCGAAGCAAGATTGCACTTACCTCTGCAAACCAATGATGCCTTAAATTTTTATGTGGATGGTAAGCGTGTACCTATGCTGGCCGGAGAGCTTTGGTATATCAATGCCGACCAAGTCCATTGGGTCGAGAATAAAGGACAGGAAGCGCGCATCAATTTAGTGATTGATTGTGAAGTGAATACTTGGCTAAGGGAATGGCTCTATGCCGCAAAAATCAGAGCTTGAATCAGGACTGAGTGCAGAGATTGAAACGTTAATTCACTTCGCCAACGCGTTATTACAGGCCTCTACGGCTGGGGAGGCTAAACGGCTTATCGAGCCTATGCTGGCGCAATTATGTGCCATGGCAGAAATTGAATTACATCCCGAGTATTTTGTGGATACAGAGGCGAGTACTACAGCTTTTGGTAAGGCGGTATCGCTCACGACTGCGGCCCAGTGTGCCGAAGATCCCGAACGCGGGCGGGTGTTTATTCAGGGTATTTATCAAGCGATTCAGGATAAGTTAGCGCTAAATCCACGGTGTGCGGTACAGATTTTATATGCGGGTACCGGGCCATTTGCCTGGTTGCTATTGCCTTTGTTGCCGCTATTTTCTGCGCGTCAAATTCAAGTGACCTTACTCGACATTCACCAAGCCTCGTTAGATAAAGTTGCCAAGCTGATTAAACATTTTCAGTTAGCCGATCGTGTGGCGGCGTTTGTCTGTGCCGACGCAACCCTTTGGCAACCCGAACCGCAGCAAACCTTTGATCTCATTATCTCGGAAACCATGAAGCACCTGTTACAGCAGGAACCTCAGGTGCAAATCTTTAGTCATCTACAGGCTTATCTCAAGGAAGGCGGCGGTTTAATCCCCGAGTCGATTGAACTGGACGCATGGCTCGATATTAAGGGCAAGGATCTTACCTATTTAGGGCCATTATTCTGCCTCGATTTACCCAATGCCCGCCGTCTCGAGCAGGGTGATCTTAGTATCTTGACGGGCAGTTTACCGTTGCCCGACTTCCATCCCCAAGCGGTTACCCTTAAGCTCACTACCCAAGTTCGAGTATATGGGTCGCATGGCTTAGCTGAAAATCAGTCCCAATTGACTCTGCCCCAATATAAACAATCACTTTGGCTTAAACCTTTGAGTCGAATTAGCTTTTGTTACCAACAGGGTGAGTATCCTGACTTTAAATTCGAGTATCAGGCGTCAAAAACGGCACTGGTGGGGAGTGACGATCTAAGCTGCATAGGCATTTATCATCTGCAGCGGCTCTGGCAAAAGGTACAGCTACGCAAACGCGGGGAGCCATTCAGTGAACGCGTTAACGAATGGTGTTTAGACAAAGCCTTGCTCGATCTCTGTGGTATAGGATTAGAGCCTGGAATGAAAGTGCTCTACCAATATGATAACCAACAAGAATTTATCAATGCTATTCGACAGGTAACTAAACTCACTGCCGCAGATATTGACGGCATTAATCGACACTTGCATGACTTATCCCAAGGGACTGCGCCAACCCAAGTGAGCCTATCGCACCCACGTAAAGTACTCAGCGATGCCCAGCTCGACTTTTGGCTGCGTGAAGGCTACTTAGTGATCCCAAAGGCCCTATCGGCAGAACAATGCGCCGCGACTCGGGCCCTGATTTGGCAACAGTTAGGTGCGAATGAACAGGATCCTGCGACTTGGTATCAATCCCATGAATTTATGCAGAAAATTATGCTGCAGCTATTTCGTCATCCCACGCTCGATGGGAATCGTCGGACGCCTGTAATCCGTCAAGTATTTGAGCAATTATGGCAGCGAACCGATCTGGTGATGACAACCGATAGAGTTAGCTTTAACCCTCCCGAAACTTCTGCATGGCATTTCCCTGGGCCCGGTATGCATTGGGATATGCCATTACAACTTCCCGTCGAGTTTGGTACCCAAGGATTAATTTACCTGACCGACACTAGTGCAGACCAAGGTGCATTCTGTTGCGTCCCCGGATTTCATCTCAAGATAGAGGCGTGGCTGCGTAGCCAGAACAAGTCTGATATCGAGCTACAGCAACAGGATTGGCACGAGTGGCCGATTAAATTCATAGCCGCAAATGCCGGCGATTTAATCATTTGGCACCATACTTTGCCCCACGGTGCGAGCCCCAATCGGGCCAAACTGCCGCGCATGGTGCAGTACATTAACATGTATCCCCTATGAACCCAGAACAACGCTATTGGTCGTTAGTACATAATTCCGCAGCCTTGATAGCGCTTGGCAAGGCGACGACTATGGTTGGGTTTTGCCGCTATTTGCGGCGATTCTGGTGTTTGCCAGACTATGGTGACGAGGCGTTGTTGGCGATTTTGTGGGCAGGGAATCGGCAAACTTTAACTGCTGATTTTTCCCTGTTATGCCAGTTTTGGGCGCCAGCAGACTATGACCCTAAACGCAGAGTATTAGAGTGGATGTCCGCCGCAGAAAAACCGACTCATCCTTTCTACTCGGAACATATTTCTGCCGTGCGGGGTCAGTTATTGTCCGCCTTGATCAAACCTAAAACCGCTCTCTTACCAGTACCAAATCTTTCAGGAATGGTAGAACAAGTGCAGCCTAGCGGATTTATATTTCACCTTTCCCGCTGTGGCTCTACCTTAGTGTCGCGCAGTTTTACGGGGTTATCTAAATGCAGGGTGTTATCTGAATCGCCTTTGCTGACTCAAGTGTTACTGGACGGGAGTCTATCTGATATGCAAAGACGTGCGGCTTTAACATTTTGTATTAATACCCAAGGTCAGTTGTTTCATCCTGAACAGCATTTGTTGATTAAATGGAATGCGTGGGATTTGCAATTTTGGCCGTTGATCCTATCACTTTATCCTCAAGTTCCCGTGTTATTACTACTTAGAGACCCCGTCGAGATCTTAGCCTCACAGCAAAAGTCTGCTGGATATCATATGGTGCGACAACCGTCTCGACCTTTGTTCAGTGAATTATCAATACCAGAGGAGGAGTCGATACTGGAGTATCAATGCAAGGTATTACGCTTGTTATTGGATTATGGCTTAGAGATGAGTCAGCGTAGCCAAGTGATGGCCGTGGATTATCGGGAGCTCTTACCCGCGATAGCGAATAAAATCGCAAACTGGTTTTCGTTGGATCTCTCTCAAGAAGAGTGCATCCAAGTCGAACAATGCCAGTTAATACACGCTAAAACAGCCACGCAACCCTTTATGGCGGATTCCCAATCTAAGCAACGTTTTTTTACGGTTAAGCAAAAAGAACAGATCTACAGCGATTGCAACTGGTCAAACCTTAATCGATTTGAAGCTGAAAATTAACATGCTTCTTGTATTTTAGAGTAACGTAAACTAGCTTTAACCAGCTGTGTATATTTAAAAAAATATCAGAAAGTTACGTTTTTATTCTAGGGATGGAAAATGCAATCATGTACTTTCAAGCAGTTAGCCGTTTTATTCTGCGAACACATTCCCCTGAGCCACGCTTTAAACCTGTCATTCGATTTGTCGAGTTTTGCTCGTTAACCCCGAGCTGCCACGGCGAATTAATGAACTATACAGCGCTGTCAGAGTTAATTATTACAGGGAATGTATTTGATGGTAGAAGACATAGTATTACCTAAAGCCTATTCATTGCGTTACGCGTATAAAAATGACGATGCTTTTGTATTTGCACTATTTTGTTCTGCAAGGACGGAACTGTCTCTATTACCGCTTTCCCCACAGCAACGAGAGCTGTTAGTGCAGCAACAATACCGCTTACAGCAAGCGGGTTATGCTGCCCAACATCCCCAAGCTGTGACTCTAATCATTGAATATCAATCAATTCCTATTGGCAAAATCACACTTAATCCATCTGCTAATGGTGTCCATATCGTCGACTTTGTCATAGCGCCGCAATTTCGTGGCTATGGTTATGGTTCCGTCATTTTGGGTTCGGTAAAAGCCTATGCCCAAGCAAAAGAGGCGAGTGTGAGCCTAAGCGTTGATCGACAAAATATGCGTGCGAAACAGTTATATCTTCGCTTGGGTTTCTTACCTTTTGAAATATCACCTACTCAAGAATGGCTATCGTGGCCATCACCATAGGTAGCGTTGTTTCGGGGAGAGGAAAGCGTGTGTAATCAACCTGATGATGTTTGGACAGGTGTGCTTTTATTAAGGAGTCATGGATGTCTGATAATTTTCTTGGAGAAATTAAGCTTCTCCCCTACGAATGGGCACCTAAATATTGGGTTTTGTGTGCCGGGCAATTATTGCCAATCAATACCAATCAAGCGCTTTTTTCATTATTGGGTACGACCTACGGTGGCGACGGTGTAAATACCTTTGCGTTGCCTGATTTACGTGGTCGCGTACCGGTTCACCCGAATGTTGCTGCGGGTTTGCCACAGGGTAGCAAGGCGGGTGCAGAAAATGTAACCCTAGTACCCAACAACCTTCCTGCACACAATCACTTGGTGATGGCCAGTTCTACGGCGGGCGATACCACGTTGTTTGCCGGCAATAATATTGCCGCCGCCAAGAACGCCGCAGGTGCTGTCAATTTGTATGGGCCTGCTGCAAGTTTACAAGCTTTGGATCCTGCAACGGTATCCAGTACCGGCGGTAACCAACCCCATCAGAATTGCCAGCCTTCACTGGTGATGAATTATTGCATTGCCACTCAAGGCATTTACCCTTCACGTAACTAGAGGAGAATCACTATGGATGCTTATATGGGTGATATCCGTTTATTTGCGGGTAACTTTGCACCTAGAGGCTGGATGTTGTGCGCTGGTCAGCTATTGAGTATTAGCGAGCAGACTACGCTTTTCGCACTGATTGGAACGACATACGGTGGTGATGGAGTCACTACTTTCCAGATGCCTGATTTACGCGGCCGGCTGCCGGTTGGGCAGGGAAATGGCCCTGGCCTTACTTCTCGCATTATTGGCCAGCAATTGGGTGTTGAATCTGTGACCTTGTTAACGCCGCAAATACCTTCACACAGCCATAGTTTTTCGGCGAGCACAGCAAGTTCCTCCACATCATCCAGCCCTGCGGGTAATGTCTTTGCTCACAGTAATACCGATAATATTTATACACCTTTGCCGACGACCGGTGCCGATCCCCAAGTTATGAATGCACTCAGTGTGCAAGCCTCCGGGGGAACACAACCACACAATAACATCATGCCTACCACAGCGATAAATTACATCATGTGTGTTGAAGGCATTTTCCCATCGCGTAATTAAGGAGCGAAATTATGGATCCATTTATTGGTGAAATCCGTTTGTTGCCATTCAGCTTCGCTCCCCGGAATTGGGCGCTGTGTAATGGCCAGATATTGTCAATCGCAAGCAATACCGCACTATTTTCGATTATTGGTACAACCTACGGCGGCAATGGTACAACCACGTTCCAATTGCCTAATTTGCAGGGGCAGGTCGTTACGGGCGTAGGTCAGGGGCCCGGACTGAGAACCTGGGATTGGGGTGAACAGTTTGGCGATAATGGCGTGACGCTGATCTCCACTGAAATGCCTGCACACAATCACACGCTGACCGGTTTGAATAATCTGGGCTCTTTGTCTTCTCCCGCAGCGAATACTTATCTGGCGAAGGATGGACGTAGTGGTGGCATAGTCAACTATATGCAGGCAGCACCCGGTACGTTAAATACTGCTATGGCACCACCGACTTTAGGTATAAGCGGTGATGGTCAGCCCCATGAAAACCGTCAGCCATTTCTGGCATTGAATTATTGTATTGCCCTTTATGGTGTATTTCCGGCGCGCAATTAATTGGTGAATGATCTCCGGCATTTTTGTCGGGAAGTTTTTTAATAAATATTTTTTAATTAGTAAGCCACATTGATGCCCCCAAAATTACATTTTATTTCAGGTTTACCGCGTGCAGGCTCGACACTGCTCGCAGGTATATTGAGGCAAAACCCACACTTTCATGCGGCCATGAGTAGCCCTGTGGCTGGGTTAGTGAATGGCGCCCTCGAACAAATGGGGGCGGGTAGTGAGTCCTATTCATTTTTCGATGAACATAAACGTAAGGTCATTTGTCGGGCATTAATAGATGCTTATTACCAAGATAAAAGCCATCCGGTGATTTTTGACACCAACCGTCACTGGACTGCCCGTTTACACCAATTGGTAGAGTTGGTTGATGATTTTAAGGTGATTTGCTGTGTGCGTAATCCGGCTTGGATTATGGATAGTTTTGAGGTGATTTACCGTAAAAACCCATTTGACTATAGCCGCATGTTTAACGCGGCTTCGCGTCAGACGGTTTATAGCCGCTGCGACTCATTAATCAATGCTGGTGGTGCGGTTGGAAGTGCATGGACGGCGCTAAAGGAAGCCTATTACGGCGAGTTTTCTGATCGCTTGTTATTAGTGGATTACGATCTGCTTACTCAGCATCCAGCACGTACATTGGAATTAATCTATCGCTTTATTGATGAGCCTTTGTTTGAGCATGATTTTAATCATGTCGACTATGCTGAAAATGAGTTTGACCACAATCTCGGCGTTAAAGGTTTGCATCGCGTTAAACAGAAAGTGGAATACAAAAGTCGGCGCAGTATTTTACCGCCTGACTTATTTATGAAATATCAAGAAATGGACTTTTGGCAAGACCAGACAGGTACAGCCGCCAATATTATTGCAAGTAAAAATATGGCAAGTAAGAAAACCTGTAGCACCTAATGCAACAAATGAAGGGAATCACTTATCATGAGACACACACTGCTTAGTGGGCTTTCCTCGCTGTTATTACCACTCGGACTCTATGGTGCTGGTGCAATCGCGGCGCCGAGTTATCAGCGATCCTACTTGAGTGCATCGATAAGTGCATCGACCGAACTATTATTGCGTTCAAACACCTCTCTACCAAAGGATCTAGTTGATTTATCTGGCGATCAACTGGATATCCAGAGTGCACATCCGGTGCGTGAGCTTGTGATTGTCGATGGTGCCGTGACCGAGGCAGATAAATCGGTATTGCGTCGCGGGCTTAAACCGGGCGTGCAATTGGTGGAGTTAGATTCTTCTGTCGCAGGATTACCGCAATTAATTAATGCACTTGATGGACACAAAAATCTCGCGGCTATTCATGTGGTTTCCCACGCACAAGCGGGTGCTATTTTGCTCGGTAATTCACGCATCACACCGGAAACAATCCAGCAAGAAGTTCATGCGTTTGCCGCGCTAAAAGGCGCGGTGCGTGAAGGTGGGGATCTGTTATTTTACGGCTGCGATTTAGCCGCGAATGAAACCGGTGAAGCGCTGCTGGATATCATCAGCAATAACACCGGTTTGGATGTTGCTGCCTCCAATAATTTAACCGGTAATTCTGAATTACAGGGTGACTGGGATTTGGAAGTTAAGCGCGGAAATATTGAATCGACCTTGGCGTTTTCAGAAAAAGCCCTAGCAGATTTTTCGGGTGTGCTGACGCCAGCTGCAAATAACACTTATGGTTTTGTAGGTTGGAATGGACAGGTAACTAAACTGCTCACACAGCCCAGCACTACCCATTTCACATTAGCAGCTAAGAGTGGTGATGGCGTCGCTCAAAATCTAGGTAGTGGCATTGGCAATTTTGCTTACATGCATGGTGGTGCGACTACCACTAATCATTATTTTTATTTGCGCGCTGATGGTACCAATACCACTGCATTTGAGCTAACTGGATTAACAGGAGCCGAGTACGCTGGCTACTCTAGTGAATTTACGAATCTGCGTATTATAGGTTACTTGCAGAGTGGTGGAACGGTTACCTCCTCTACCGTTAACGGAAGTGCAGGTGCTCAAACCTTCACCTTTGGAGCTGGGCAGTTAGGGAATTTTTCTGGTGTTAAACTAAAAGGGTTCAAATTATTTTTTGATTGCGCTAGTGCTTGTGTTGCTGCAAATGATGGGCCGGAGAACTTTGAGTTTCGTAGCTTCACAGTCATGAATGCAATTGATACTCCTCCTGCAGACTCAGACGCCACCCTCACCGCCGCAGG
Source organism: Shewanella sp. HN-41 (assembly GCF_000217915.1). Taxonomy (GTDB): domain Bacteria; phylum Pseudomonadota; class Gammaproteobacteria; order Enterobacterales; family Shewanellaceae; genus Shewanella. The sequence goes on from NZ_AFOZ01000002.1 coordinate 95,903, forward strand.
CGGTGTTACTGAGCCTATAGGTCTTGCCACCACCATTGATACGGTCGGTGAAGCTGTGGGTGTTTTTGACTTCACCATCACCGATGGTGGAACTTCTGACAGTTTAGCAACAACAGTATCGCAAATTGTTGTCAATGTTAGTGGTACCAGTACCGATGCCGAGCGTGGCAAAATTACTTGGCGCCTGAACGGGCCGGATGCCAGCAATGTGACCGGCACTTATAACGCTGGTACAGATACTATTACCTTCTCTGGCCTGAGTATTTCCGTTGCTAACGGCGGCAATGAAACCTACACGGTGAATGCCTACTACAACGACAATACGACGCTCACAGAAGATCGCACTATTATTTTGAGTGTGGATGGCGATAGCAACCTCACGGTTGGTAGTGCTGGTACGCAGATGGGCGCAACCTCACCAGTTACCAATGGCAGTGGCACAACTATTGACGTTGTGGCTAGCCAACTAGTCTTCACCACCCAGCCAGCGGGTTCTGTTTCCGGCGCAGCATTAACTACCCAGCCAGTAGTTAGGGCGCGTGATGCATTCGGTAATACCGATGTGGACTTCGCTGAAAATCTTACCTTGACCGAGGCCAGTGCGGGCAGCTTAACCAACAATACTCAGGCGGCTGTCGCTGGTGTGGCGACATTTACCAACCTGACGTATACCGCCACCGCCGATCAACAAGCATTCACCCTGACCGCGAATGACCAAGATGGTGTTGGTTCAAATTTACCGACTGTTGATGCTAATTCTGTAACCTCAGATGTAGTCGCTACTCAATTGGTATTCGATACCCAACCTGCACCTACTAGCGTTATTAGCGGTCAGAACACGGCTTTCTCTACTGTGCCAATTGTGTCGGCACGCGATGCAAACAGCATTGTGGACACGGGTTACACGACTGGCATTACCTTGGCTGAAGTTAACGGTGCGGGCAGTGCGACGATAGCGGCGACGGGCGATACCGATGGTAATGGCGCCACAGTGTCTATTACTCCCAGCAATGGTGCATCTACTTTTACGGGTATGCAAATTACCTACACCAACGCTGGCGCGGGTAGTGAAACCTTCAATTTGCGTGCATCTTCCGGTGGTTTAACCACGGCCGATAGCAGTCAATTAACGGCGTCGACCACACCGACAGTGACCGATGGGAATATTAGTATTTCAGGTGCTAGTGGTACTGGTGGGACTTATAAAATTGGCGATACAGTTACCGCGACTTGGAACAATACCGCTGGCGGCAATAATAATGCCGATATCACTGGGGTGACTGTCGATTTCTCGCAATTTGGTGGTGGCGCCGCAGTGGCGGCAACGGATAGCAGTGGAACCTGGACGGCAACTTATACTATCACCTCAGGTGCGATTGATGCGTCCAGCCGTAATGTCAGCGTGACCGCAACCAATGCCCAAGGGGACACTACTACTGCTGACACTACCAATGCCGTTGTGGATAACATTGCGCCAGTCGTCACGGATAGTCATCTCAGTATCAGTGGTGCAACTGGTACCGCAGGTGCCTATAAAATTGGCGATACAGTAACCGCCAGTTGGAATAATACCGTGGGTGGCGATAACAACACGGATATGATTAGCAGTGCTACGGTGGACTTTTCTGCATTTGGTGGCGGTGCTGCGGTGGCGGCGAGCAATAGTAGCGGTACTTGGACTGCAACCTACATTGTTACCTCAGGCGTTCTTGATGCCACAAACCGCAATATCAGCCTAACTGCGATAGACAATGCGGGTAACAGTACAACAGCCGCAGACACCAGCAACGCAACAGTGGATAACGTTGCACCAATTGTGTCCGATGTTTATATCGGCATTTCCGGCGGTACTGGTACTGCTGGCGCTTATATTGCTGGTGATACAGTCACTGCCAGCTGGGACAATAGCGCTATCGGTGACAATAACAGCGATACCATCAGTGCTGTGACGGCTGACTTCAGTCAGTTTGGTGGTGGTGCTGTCGCGGCAACCAATAACAGCGGTACTTGGACGGCGACTTATACCCTAGTCGTGGGTGCTATTAATACCAACAATCGTAATGTGTCAGTCACGGCGACGGATAATGCAGGTAATACCAAAACCCAGGCCGATAGCAGCAATGCCGTTGTGGATAGTGTGGTGCCAACCGTAACCAGTGTCAGCGTTCCGGCCAATGCCACGTATATTACAGGGCAATTCCTCGATTTTACCGTCAATACCAGTGAGGCTATTACTGTAAGTACTGTTGGTGGCACGCCGAGTATTGCATTGACGCTCGGTGCATCCACTGTATATGCCAGTTACATTTCCGGTACTGGCAGCAGCGCATTGACTTTCCGCTATACAGTGCAAAGTGGCGATCTCGATACCGATGGAATAGTGATCGCAGGGGCGATAGAAACTAATGGTGGAAGCTTAAAAGAGAGCTCCGGTAATAGCTTGAACTCAGCCTTAAATGCAGTCGGTAGTACCTCGGCCATATTAGTGGATGCGATAGCGCCTACTGTGAGTAGCGTTGCTGTCCCTGCTGATGATACTTATGTGGTTGGAGAAACCTTGAGTTTTACGGTGAGCGGCACTGAGAATGTGACTGTTAATACGGGCGGTGGTATACCGCGTATCGTCTTGACTATTGGTGGAACAACCCGTTATGCCCCATATATCAGTGGCTCTGGAACTGCAAATTTAGTCTTTAATTACACAGTGCAGGTTGGTGATAACGATACCGATGGTATTGGCTTGGCATCTAGCATTGATGCCAACGGAGGAGCCCTGCTTGACGGCGCGGGTAATAATTTAGTGCTTACGCTGAACTCGGTTGGCTCAACTACCGCCATTCTCGTGGATACAGCTACACCAACAGTACAGAGTTTTAACCCCCTAGATGGTGATATTGGGGTGACAGTCGGTGCCAATTTTGTGCTGACCATGAATGAAAATATTCAACTCGGTAGCGGTAATATCGTTATTTACAACACCGACGATGTGGCCGTAGCGACGATTGATGTGGGTTCACCTGCGGGACAGTTAACGATAACGGCTGATGTGTTGACTATTAATCCAGCCGCTAACCTAGTTGAAAATACCAGTTATTACATTCAAATCGCCAATGGGGCTATTACCGACTTGGCGGGTAACCTTTACGCTGGGATTAGCAATAAAACCGATTGGAACTTTACCGTTGCCGATGTTACACCGCCCGTTGTTTCTGGGATTATCGTGACGGGATCGCCCGCAGCGAATGCGGCTAGTCTAGTATTTACTGTGAGTTTTGATGAGGTAGCGAGCAATCTATCTACCGATGATTTTGTACTCACGGCAACAGGCTCGGCAAGTGGCAGTATTGCCAGCGTTTCTGCGGCATCCGGAAACAGTGTTGATGTGACTGTGAATACTGTGAGCGGCACTGGTAGCCTGAGACTCGATGTCAAGGCGAATTCCAATATCCAAGATGCTTCCGGTAACGGTAATGGAACCAATGGCTATACCGCAGCTTATACTGGTGGTGCAAGCCATACTGCCGATCGCGATGCACCTTTAGCTCCTTCGGGGCTCGATCTTGCCACGGCTTCCGATTCTGGGATCAGCAGCACAGATAATTTAACCAGTGATACCACTCCGACACTCACAGGTAGCGCCGAGGCGAATAGCACTGTGACGCTCTCGAGCAGCGTCGATGGCGCATTGGGTACAACAACGGCAGATGGTGCTGGAAATTGGTCGTTTACCACGCCGCTATTAACCAGTAATTCGGCGCATAACATCACGGCTACTGCAACCGATGCTTCGGGCAATACAGGTGCGGTGTCGACGGCACTCGTGCTTACGCTCGATACACAAATTCCCTCGATAACTAGCTCAGCTCCCGCAGGGGGGGGCGCGGCCGCGGATGCCAGCGTGATATTTAATCTCGCCTTTAGCGAATCAGTGAATAGTCTGACGACGGATGATTTTGCTCTGGCGAGCACGGGCACAGCATCTGGCACTATTTCGAGCGTTTCTGCTAGCTCTGGAACGGGTGTCGCCGTCACTGTTAATGGCATATCGGGTACGGGTAGTCTGAAGGTGGGTCACACCGCGAGTGATATAGTCGATGATGCGGGTAATGCACTCGGAACCTATAGTGCAGGCACTGCGCACTCGGTTGATACGGATGCTCCAACTGTTGCGGGAGTCAGTTTTGACCAGGCATCGGTTACCCAGGCAAATCAAAGTGCAATTAGCCTGACCTTAGCGAGTGCCGAGGTGGGAACCACCGCAAATTACACTATTACCGGCAGTTCAGGCACACCTGTCACAGGCAATATTGCGGTGGCGAGTGTATCCCAGCAGATCACCAATATAGATGTGAGTGGCTTAGGGGATGGTACTCTGACTGTGAGCCTGACCTTGACCGATGCGGCGGGTAATGTTTCTAGCCCCGCAGTGACCGATACCATATCGAAGGATGCTGCAATTCCAGTGGTGAATGTAGTTAATGTTAACGATGGGCACTATGGCGTCGGCAGCGTTATCGATATTACTCTCACACTGACCGAGGATGTGGCGGTTTCTGGCACACTTTCTACGCTGTCGCTCGATATCGATGGTGTGGCTCGCCAAGCGGTATTCGTATCAGCTACCAGCGGTGTGCTGACCTATCGATATACGGTCCAAGCGGGTGATAATACGGGGGCGAGTGGTTTAATTGTCAATGCCAATGGCATAGCGCTTAATGGCGACACTATGCGAGATGCGGGCAGCAACGATGCCGACTTAAGTTACGGCCAGTGGAACAGTGTCAATGTGATTGTCGATACGACAGCCCCGGTCGATCCTGTGGTTACTACGCCTGCTGGCGCCATCAGTACCAATCAGGCAACGACATTGATCAGCGGTACGCACGCTGAAGAGGGAGTGACAATCAGCCTCTATGCCGATGTGAACAATGATGGCGTTGCCGATAATGCGACCGTGTTGGATGACACTATTGTGGTGGTGGGTGCTTGGACCCTGAGCGCCGGATTATCGACGGACAGTGATAATAATTTTGTCGTGATCGCCAGCGATGCAGCGAGTAATGTTTCCACGCCTCAGAATGTTCCCACTATCACTCAAGACTCAACGATACCTGTGGCACCGTCTGCGCCGGATCTCGATGCGGCAAGTGATTCAGGGGTGAGTTCAGCGGATGACATCACCAAGAATACGACGCTCGTGTTGATGGGCACTGCAGAGGTTGGCGCCAGTGTTGTTATTAGCAGCCATCTTGATGGTGTGCTTGGCACAGTCAATGCGGATGGGAGTGGTCACTGGAGTGTCAACGCGACGAGCATGAACTCTGGAACCCATAGCATCACAGCTGTTGCCACTGATATTGCAGGAAATAGCAGTGTCGCATCGAGCGCCCTCTCTGTGACCATTGATACGAGTGCGCCCACTTCCTCAGCAATTGATCATCAAAACATTCAACCTGGCGAGAGCACATCTACGCTCGCCTTTACTATTGCCGATGATGTAACTGCTGCGACGGATATCTTGGTGACGCCAGCGAGTTCTGATACCACTGTGGTTCCACTTGCGGATGTTGTATTGGCAGGAAGCGATGTCGACAGAAGTGTGGCTGTGACTGCACTAGGTTCGGGGACCAGTACTATCACCCTGACGTTCGAAGACGTTGCAGGTAATACTAGCTCGCGGACTTTCAATGTTGTGGTGAATAGTGCTCCCACTATTTTAGGGACTCCTGCGACCAGTGTGGCTCAAGGTATGCTCTATAACTTTATGCCCACCGCCGCAGACGCGGACGGTAATAGCTTAGTCTTTGACATTACAAATCGACCTTCGTGGGCAAGCTTTAATACAACAACAGGGGAACTAAGCGGTACACCAACGAATGCTGATGTTGGGGTAACGACGGCAATAGTGATCAGTGTGAGTGACGGAGTGCTTAGTGCGAGTCTACCCGCTTTCAATATCACAGTGAGCAACGTTAACGATGCGCCGACGATTAGCTCAACTGCCTTAACCGCCGCCATCCAAGATGCGGCATACAGCTACAGCTTTGTGGCGAGTGACAGCGATGTGGGTGATGTGTTGACCTTAAGCGCGGTGACTAAACCGAATTGGTTAAGCTTCAATGCGGCGAGTGGAGTCTTAAGTGGTACACCAAGTAACGTCGATGTGGGTGCGCATGCAGTGATACTGCGAGTGACGGACACGGATGGCTTAACGGCCGAGCAAAGCTTTAGCATCACAGTGAG
>NZ_AFOZ01000001.1 GCF_000217915.1 Shewanella sp. HN-41
CAAGACGAAAGCCTCATCGAAAGATGGGGCTTTTTTCGTTGTGTATTTTTAAGTCTAAAATGGCGAGCTTGCTCAATTTTTAAAAAGTTTACGCATATTCATTGATGCAATTCCTTTGGTTCTCATTCAATCGCACTTGTGCGCGACTTGGCAGTATTGACCCTTGGCACTGATCTCTGATGGATTAAACTGTATAATGCCAGTTATATTTGTGAGTAATAAAATGAATTGTCGTCTAGGGTGTGGTGCTTGCTGTATTGCACCATCAATTAGCAGTGAAATACCTGGAATGCCAAATGGTAAAGCCGCAGGTGAACGCTGTGTGCAGTTGAGCGACGATAATTTATGTTTGATTTTCGGCTCTCCGGATCGTCCCGATGTTTGTAGTGATTTTGATGCATCTGAGGATGTATGTGGTCATTCAAATGAAGAGGCGCTTTGGTTGATTAGCAACCTTGAATCTCAGACGTCTCATTGAGTTTTTCGCTGACAGGTGAATTATGCAGTTAACACGCTATACCGATTTTGGTGTTCGCACGCTCATGTATTTGGCTGTTCAGCCGGACAGAAAAACATTATTCCGAATTGCTGAAATAACCCAGGTATTTGATTTATCACCAAATCATGTGTCTAAAATTGTGCACCATTTAGGAAAACTGGGTTATCTAGAAACCATTCGCGGTAAGATGGGCGGTTTTCGCCTAGGTAAATCTGCGAGTGAGATTAATCTTGGGCAACTGATCCGTGCGTTAGAAAACTCATTGGCACCGATAGATTGCAGCAAACCTTACTGTCGATTTACCCCCGCGTGTCAGTTGAAGGGGGTGTTAGCAGAGGCGGTTGCAGCTTATTTAAATGTGCTCGATCAATATAGCTTGCAGGATATCGTCAGTAATCGCAATGAGCTGCTTTCCTTGCTGCCCGATATGTCTATTTCAGTCTTACAGCTAGATTAGTACGTTCCCTATGGACTAAGTCGATAGGGAGTAGTCTTGACGTGGGCACCAACTCAATTTCTTCTGCCTTGAGACGCGCTAGATTAGCCTTTAAGAAGCGGATTGTTTCTGGATAAGGATGGGCTATTGCAACAAGATTTCCTTGAATATGCGCTTGTTCTATCATGAGATTAAATTGTTTTTCTAAGGCTGATTCACTCAGGTTATTATCGAGAAAGAGTTGGCGTTTTAATGTTGGAATCCCTAGCTGCTCTGCTTTATCCCTCGCCCGAGTAAACTGCGTCGTCATGCTGTCGACAAAATACAATTGCTTCTGTTTCAGACTCTCCATGACCCAGAGCATGGGATCATCCAATTGAGTCAGTAAACTGCCCATATGATTATTCACACCCTTAGCAAAGGGTACGCTCGCTATTGCATCTAACACATTGGCGCGGATTTGCGCTTCGTTCATCGAGTTTGTTAATCCGCCAGGACCTAATGCTTTACCGTTGAGTGCTTGCATGGGGAGATGAAGCATTATCTCATGGCCTTTTGCATGCCCTGCCTTTGCCAGCTTTTTGCTGAGTGGTGTGTGCGGCAATACGGATAGCGTCACAGTGCTAGGCAGGGCGAGTACTGCTTCATCCGTGTGACGGTAACCTATGTCATCAATAATCAGCGCAATTTGTGCTGCATAACACGGGGTAATAGATAGGGCTAAGAAGGCCAAACAGTAAAATAAGCGCACAGTTTCTTCTTATTAGTCATGGTGTTGTATCCAAGTAATAGCCGAAGTGACTATATGGTCTTGGGCAACGTCTTCACGCGCAGAGAGGGCATCGATTATAGCCGTATTCTCTTCGTTGGAGCCAGCTGGCTTAGTAATTTTTATGTCAGGCTCGATACCGATATCGTGAATGTTTTCTCCTTTTGGGGTGTTGTATTGAGCGATGGTTAGCTTAATCGCATTACCATCGTTGAGGATCGGGATTAGGCTTTGGACTGTACCTTTACCAAAGCTGGTTTCACCTAAGAGTTTAGCGCGGCCATTTTCCTGCAGTGCTGCGGCGAGCACTTCGGATGCAGAAGCCGAGCCTTTATTGATCAGTACTAGCATAGGCACATTAGTAAGCATGGTTTGTGGCGAGGCGTAATAATCCGAATTGGCATCGAAAAATCGCCCACTAGTCGAAACAATACGTCCCTTGGCGAGAAAGAGATCGGCAATTTTGATGGCTTGATCGAGTAACCCTCCTGGGTTGTTTCGCAGATCGAGAATAAGCCCGTTTAGGGGAATAGCTTGCCATTGGTTAAGCGAACGAATCATATCTGTGGTGGAGTTCTCTTGAAAGCTACTGAGTCTGATATAGCCTATATTGCCTTGCAGTAATTTACTCGTAACCGATTGGATTGTGATGGTACTTGGCGTGAGTGACACCTCAAACTCGGTGCTGTCGTTGTGGTGTTTTAGTGTGAGGCTGATGCTCTGTTTGTTCAGGCTATGTTGCTTGATTTCATTAAGAATATCAGCAAGATTGGTTTTTGTTGCGGGCTTATTATTCAGTTTGATAACAGTGTCACCGGCTTGAATGCCCGCCTGTTCAGCGGGAGAATTAGCAAAGGGGGCTATCACGCTGATCCGATCTTTATCGCTGGCGACTTCAAAGCCGAAACCAAAATATTCCCCTCGGTTAGCGTCTTTTAAATCAAGCAAATCTTGATGGTTTAGGAAGCTAGAGTAGGGATCTAAATGCTCAAAAATCCCTTTGATGGCCGCTTGGACTAATTCTTCCTTGGAAACGGTTTTAACATAATAGGTTTCTACGGTTTCCAGCACATCCTGAAGTAAAGGGTAGTCAAAGCCGCTGCGGTAGGATTTAGTATTCTCTTGGCTGGAGAGGCTGATGGAAAGGCCTAAGGTTAGGCCGAATCCAACGCAGGCGATATAGCGGATCATGTGTTTCATAGCCGTCCCCTGTTGCTGTTGGGACGGCCATGTTAGCGACAGTATTTCGCTGGATCGACGGCTTGCCCCTTATACCTTATTTCAAAGTATAGGCCAGGCTCGGTCTGTCCACCCGAACGTCCGACTAAAGCAATCGCTTCGCCGCTTTTGACCATATCACCTGGGCTTTTCAGTAAGGCCTGTGCGTGACCATAGAGACTCATATAGCCTTTTCCGTGGTCGATCACCATTACCATACCAAACCCTCGCAACCAGTCGGCGTAGATCACCTTTCCACCGGAAACGGCACGAATATTTTGCCCTTCGGGTGCAGATAGCATTGTACCTTTCCACATCACTTGGCCTGAACGTGGGCTACCAAAGCTGGCGCTGACTCGACCTTTTGTCGGCCATTTAAGCTTACCGCTTTGCTTACCAAAACCTTCCATTGAGGGATTGTCTTTCATTGCCCGCAGGGCCTGTTCGACAACCCGCTTTAAGCTCGCCTCTTCAATTTGCAGTTGTTCAAGTTCGGCGCCTTTAGTGTTGAGTGTGCGCTGCAATTCATTAAGGGTCTGTTGACGTTGGTTTTGTTCTTGGCTCAAGCGCTTAGATTGCACTTGTTGCTCGGCGATCAGCTTAGTGAGTTGTTGCTGCTTGCTGGTTTGTGAGATTTTAATTTCATCAAGCTCGGTGAGAGTCTGTTTTAATTCGTTGATTGACTTCATCCGTGCTTTGTTTAGATATTGATAATAAGCCAGCATGCGCTCAATGGTGGCGGGGCTTTGCTGGTTTAGCATCATCTTAGTGTAATCGTGATTACCCGCTAAATAGGCGCTCGACAGTTGTTTAGAGAGCGTCTTTTGTTGGCTCACCTTGAGAGTTTCTAACTCTTCTTGGCGTTGTTTGAGTTCGGCGAGCTTAGTATCAATCTGCGCTAGGCTGTTTTTGGTGTTGTTGACTTTTTTGGCGGCCGTCGCAATCGCCTCTTCATCGCTACGTAGCAATGACAGTAATTTTTCCCGTTGCTTACTGGTGTTTTTAAGCGCGCTTTGTTGTTTATTTATTTGCGCTTGGATTGATTTCAACTCGGACTGACGCTTCTCCAAATCAGAAGCGTTAGCCGAGAAAGATAACATCATAAAGCCAGCAAGAATGCTGGCTTTAACAAGGAGTCGAGTGCTCACTAGGTAACAATTACTCTTTAATATGGATTAATGGCTTACCCGTCATCTCTGCGGGAATGGCTTCACCCAACAGATGCAGAATCGTAGGTGCGATATCGCTCAGTTTGCCACCGACATCGATACTTGCATCTCGGCCCACAAATACAAAGGGGACGAGTTCACTGGTGTGGGCCGTATGGGCTTGGCCTGTGGTTTCGTCGGTCATTTGTTCTGCGTTGCCGTGGTCAGCGGTAATAATACATTCCCCACCGACTTTAGCCAGCGCTTCAACCACGCGGCCGATACAGGCATCGACAGCCTCACAGGCTTTAACGGCGGCATCGAAATTACCCGTGTGGCCAACCATATCGCCATTGGGGTAGTTACAGATGATCACATCGTACTTGGTCGATTCAATCGCAGCCACGAGTTTGTCGGTCAGTTCGGTCGAACTCATCTCTGGCTGTAAATCGTAAGTCGCCACTTTAGGTGAGTTAATTAGGATGCGATCTTCACCCTCGAATGGATCTTCCTTACCGCCGTTGAAGAAGAAGGTCACATGGGCGTACTTTTCAGTTTCAGAGATCCGCAGTTGAGTACGGCCTTGTTTCTGCAACACTTCACCTAGAGTATTCACTAGGTTTTCAGATGGATAGGCTATAGGAGCCTTAATATCTGCCGCATATTCCGTTAGGGTGACAAAGTGTATCTTAGGCACGACAGCACGTTCGAAACCGTCAAAGTCAGGGTTGATAAAGCTGCGGGTGATCTGGCGGGCACGGTCGGCGCGGAAATTCATAAATATCAGCGCATCGCCATCTTGCAAGGTCGTGACTTGGCCGTCTGCATCTGTGATTGCCGATGAAGACACAAACTCGTCGTTTTCATCGCGCGCATAGGCGGCTTCCAATGCGGTGACTGCATTGCCGTATTGGAACTTTGCTTTGCCCTGGGTGATCAGATCATAGGCTTGAGATACGCGGTCCCAACGATTATCCCTGTCCATCGCGAAGTAACGGCCGATAATCGATGCCACGCGGCCATGGCCTAATGTAGTAAACAGATCATCAAAATGGCTTAAGCTGCCCTTAGCGCTGCGTGGGGGAGTATCGCGGCCATCGAGGAAAGCGTGTAAATAAACCCGAGTCGCACCGCGTGCCACGGCCATACGGCACATGGCTTCGATATGTTCTTCGTGGCTGTGAACACCACCGGGAGAAAGCAGACCCATAATGTGCACAGCGCCATTGGCTTTAATTGCTGAGTCAACGGCATCGCATAGGGCTGGGTTTGTCTCAAACTCATGGTCGCTAATCGCTTTACTGATACGAGTGAGTTCTTGATACACGATACGGCCGGAGCCTAGATTGATATGGCCTACTTCAGAGTTACCCATCTGGCCATCGGGCAAACCTACATCTAAACCAGAACCAGAAATCAAACCGTGGGCATATTGGTCATTGAGGCGGTCGAGTACCGGAGTCTTAGCGTGGAAAATGGCATTCATATGCGTATTTTCACGGTAGCCCCAGCCATCGAGGATCAACAACGCGATTGGACGTTTAGTTGTCGTCATGGTGTTACCTTTAAGTTTTAAAGAAGCGATAGAAATCTGAAATTGGTTAAATATTACTACGTAAGCGGGGTACGAAAAAGCGCTTTACCTAGATTAAGGTTATCGAATCACTAATTCATCGGATTATGTGAGCATAGAGAGAACGCCGATACGGCTGGGCTTAAACTGTGTTCTCGAACTGTGACTAAACTGCTGCAATCTGCCAAGGCAATGGGTATACTCTGTGCCCTTATCGAATTTTCGCCATTTATACGGGCTGTAATCATGCAAGAATATATCGAATTTTTTAAAGCTCACTCTATGTTAAGTCTGGCTTGGGTGGGATTATTGGTAGTGCTTGTGATCAGCGTGATCAAATCGAGTCTATCTAAAAATCAAAAATATTACTCACCAAGAATTAACCATTATGGTGAACAGACAGGACGCAAAAGTGGTTGATGTGCGTTCAAGCGATGAGTTCCGTAAGGGTCACATTGTTGATGCGCTTAACGTTACACTGGCGGATATCAAAAATAATCAAACTTCAGCCCTTGAAAAGTTTAAAGCCAGTCCCATTATACTTGTATGCAATGCTGGCATGACCTCGTCTCAAGCGGCTCAGCTTTTAAGCAAACAGGGTTTTGAGAATCTGTATAACTTAAAAGGTGGTATGGGTGAATGGCAGGCAGCGAATATGCCTGTTTCAAAAAGCAAAAGATAAGTTGTCGGCGGCAGTTATGATTTGTGCTGCAACAGTCCTCTCGACGATGCAGCAATAGAGTCATCATTGTTTGGCATACTGATCCTGCGGTCGCTAAGGGCTTAGATTAAGTTTTTAGACTCGTTAGAAAGTACACTCTAGGGTTAAAGATTGGGATGGTACTGGGATTGATACAGGCCTCTAGCCCCAAAGCCCAAGCTAAATAGACATATAAGTCAGCCTTCAACGAAAAGCTGGCACAACATTGATAGGATAGGTAGGAAATTATGGCTGAAGTAGCAAACAACGAACAACAAGCCCCACAATTCAACATTCAACGTGTTTACACTAAAGATGTTTCTTTTGAAACGCCTAACAGCCCTGCGGTATTCCAAAAAGAATGGAATCCAGAAGTGAAGTTAGATTTAGACACGCGCAGCGCTAAATTAGCCGATGACGTATACGAAGTCGTACTGTCTCTGACTGTGACTGCACAAAATGGTGGCGATACCGCTTTCCTATGTGAAGTCCAACAAGCGGGTATTTTCTCTATCGTTGGTTTAACTGAGCCACAATTGGCACATTCATTAGGCGCATACTGCCCTAACATCCTGTTCCCATATGCCCGTGAAGCTGTGGGTAGCTTAGTTGGTCGTGGTACTTTCCCACAACTGAACCTAGCACCAGTGAACTTCGATGCGTTGTTTGCCCAATACGTGCAACAACGTCAAGCCGCTGCAGCTGCTCCAGCAGCCGAAGAAGCAAACGCTTAATTACATGAAAAACTCTGCCGACATCACGGTATTAGGGGCGGGCTCATATGGCACCGCCCTTGCCATCTCTTTAGCCAGCAATGGTCATAAGACCTTGTTATGGGGACACGATCCTGTCCACATGCAAACGCTCGCGCAAGACAAGTGCAACCAAGCATTTTTGCCTGGCATTGCATTCCCAGATTGTTTACAGATCGAAGCCGATTTAGCCAAAGCCTTAGCGGCCAGTAACAATGTGTTAGTGGTGGTGCCAAGCCATGTGTTTGGTACTGTGCTTGAGCAAGCTAAACCGTTACTCCGTAGTGATGCGCGCATCGTCTGGGCAACTAAAGGGCTCGAGCCTGAAACGGGGCGTCTACTGCAAGATGTGGCCCGTGATGTATTAGGTGAGCAATATCCACTGGCGGTGTTATCTGGGCCAACCTTTGCGAAAGAATTAGCCATGGGTTTACCTACAGCCATTTCGGTCGCGGGGACTTGTCCTCAGTTCACCAACGATCTCGTCGAGTTGCTGCACAGTCCTAAACGTCTACGGGTTTACGCCAATGATGACTTTACCGGACTGCAACTTGGCGGCGCGGTAAAGAACGTGATCGCCATTGGCGCGGGCATGTCCGACGGTATCGGCTTTGGTGCCAATGCTAGAACGGCCTTAATCACCCGTGGTCTAGTCGAGTTGACGCGTTTAGGCGAAGCCTTAGGGGCCAATGCGGCCACCTTTATGGGAATGGCGGGGTTAGGCGATCTCGTGCTGACCTGTACTGACAACCAATCCCGTAACCGTCGTTTCGGTTTAGCCTTAGGTAAAGGCTGTGATGTGGATACCGCACAGGCTGAAATCGGCCAAGTGGTTGAAGGTTATCGCAATACCAAAGAAGTGTTTACCCTTGCGAAACGCCTCGGGGTCGAAATGCCGATCACAGAGCAAATCTACCAAGTCTTGTACCAAGGTAAGGCTCCGGTCGATGCAGCCAAAGAGTTGCTCAGCAGAGAAAAGAAATCAGAAACGCCAGCACAATAACTGCGCGGGTCTGATATCAAGCTGTAATGCCGAATAAAACAAAGGGTGCTAAAATAGCGCCCTTTTTTATACATGGACTTCTGGTGCAAGAAGTATCCCCGATCGCCATGGTCCTTGATGTTCCCTACATCAGGCGGGCATTTCCTCCATCCCTGGAGGTCAGATGGTGAAAGAGGGGATTTGTGCCCCAATGCAAATATTAACCCTAAGCTGCTAGCAAGCCTTTGAAGGCTTATGGATTTGTATTGAATGGGCAACAGCGTAATCAATTTATCTGTGTGGAGTAAGAGCGTGAAACATCATGATGTCATTATTATCGGAGCCGGCGCCGCGGGATTGATGTGTGCAGCGACCGCGGGTTACCGAGGCCGTGATGTACTCGTACTCGATAATGCTAAGCAAGCGGGGCGTAAAATCCTCATCAGCGGCGGCGGGCGTTGTAACTTCACCAACTTGAAAGTCGAGCCCGCTAACTTTATCTGTGGTAATCCGCATTTTGTTAAATCGGCACTGGCGCGTTATCCCTCACAGCAATTTATTGAACTGGTCGAACGCCACGGTATTGAATACCACGAACGCGATCACGGCCAACTGTTCTGTAATGACTCGGCCAAAGAGATAGTCACTATGCTGCTGACCGAATGTGAATGGGCGGGCGTGACGATCAAACTGCGCACCGATATTCTGGCCGTTAGCAAAAATGAAGCAGGGCGCTTTGAGCTTAAAACCTCTAATGGCGAGTTAAGCTGTGACTCCTTGGTTATCGCCACGGGTGGTTTATCCATGCCAAAGCTGGGCGCCACGCCTTACGGTTATCAACTGGCCGAGCAGTTTGGCCTTAAGGTATTGCCAACCCACGCGGGGCTAGTGCCTTTTACTTGGCACAGTGAAGACAAAATCCGCTTCGAACCTCTGTCAGGCATTGCTGTACCGAGCCGCATCACTGCCAAAGATGGCACAGCCTTTAGCGAAGCGCTGCTATTTACCCATCGCGGCTTATCTGGCCCCGCTATTTTACAGATTTCCAACTACTGGAAAGCGGGCGAAACCATAGAAATCAATCTATTACCTAATATGGATGCCGCACAGGCCTTAGAGCAACAACTGGCCGCACATCCCAAACAGAGTCTGCGTAATACCTTAAGCCAGTGGTTACCTAAGCGGCTGGTAGAAGTGCTATTCGATGAGGTTTTATTAAACAAAGCCTTAAATCAATTGGTGCATGCAGAGCGCGCTAAACTGGTCGATGATCTCCACCGCTGGACAGTACTAATGAATGGCACCGAAGGCTACCGTACCGCCGAAGTCACCTTAGGCGGCGTCGATAGTCATGAGTTGTCATCCAAAACCATGGAAGCCAGTAAAGTTGCAGGACTCTATTTTATCGGTGAAGTCATGGACGTCAGTGGTTGGTTAGGTGGGTTTAACTTTCAATGGGCTTGGGCATCCGGCGTCGCCGCAGGGCAAGCGGTCTAGCCTCTCGCTTACATAAGAGTCATTAAATGTAGATTGCAGGCTATCTAGGGCTTGTTGATCTTTGCGATACAAATGTTGCCCAGCAATACATAGGTAGCCACATTAACGTCAACGCCAGTGAAGCCATACTGGCGTAATTCCTTGCTAGCTTGTCATATATTGTTGATATCGCTCGATAGTGTTTGATTCTTCCAAAAGCATTTTCTACTAAATGCTGATATCGATATAAACATCAATCGACCTTCTCTTGAGGTGTATTTTTATAGTGCCACTTTGGGATAACAAATATCCCGCCTTTGGGGGCGATAAAGAGTCCTTGCTAACTCCCTTCAAGCAAAAGTAAAAAGGGTTAATTCTTAGTTCAAGTTGAGTAACCCGTTACCTTTCTTGGGGCAGATCTGTAGCCGTTGATCTCATAGCAAAGCGAGTGACGTATGTGTTTATCCTGAAAAGCCGAGCATTGAAATCACTCGGCAGGAAATAGCAATATTTATCTAAAGCTGTGGCTATTTAGTGTCATTGTTTGTCCGGATATCCAGCCTCAGTCAGCGCTGTGAGGAACGCGTTCTCGTCCAAGGTGCTATCGACCCTAACTTCATGTGTGGATGGGTCAGTTTCGATACGAGCTTGTGGGTCGACACTTAGCAGTGTTTTGGTGACGGACTTAGCGCAGCCGCCACAGGTCATGTTGGGAATATAGAAACGCAGCATCTTAATCTCCTAGTTTGTTACTGTGTCTGACTAATATGATGTTTAACCGTGTGACAAGGTCAAACACTTTTTAGTGATATTTTTACATCAACTTCAATGACTAAATTACTATCCCGCGTTTAGCATCTTCGAGAAAGGGACCATCGAAGCCGGTTGGCCTCGACAGGGTCAACGCGAGGCCGAGAAGCGCGTGATGAGGCGGATGTATCGACCCCAAACCTAGGCAACCTATGTTTAGCCTGTGAACACAATTCTGCAGTTTTCACCGCTTGACCGATATTCATCATTATTCCCTCCTAAACTCACTGTGTCTCGGTGCTATTATCAAGCGCCATCGGTGCCCGAAAACGCTTGAGCCGCAGTGCGTTGCCGAGCACAAAGATACTGGATAGTGCCATCGCCGCCGCGGCGAAAATCGGTGAAAGCAGCGTGCCGTTCACTGGGTACAGTGCGCCAGCCGCAACCGGTATCAACAACGCGTTGTAAGCGAAGGCCCAGAACAGGTTTTGCTTGATGTTGCGGATCGTCGCTTGGCTGAGGGCGATGGCGTTCGGCACACCACGCAAGTCGCCCGACATCAGCACCACGTCAGCGGCTTCGATTGCCACATCGGTGCCGGTGCCAATGGCAAGCCCTATGTCTGCTTCGGCGAGCGCCGGTGCGTCGTTGATCCCGTCACCCACAAAGGCAACCTTCGCACCATTGCTGCGAAACTTCTTCACCGCCGCAACCTTACCGTCGGGCAGCACTTCGGCCGCCACCTCATCGATGCCCAATTGCTTGGCGATTGCCATCGCAGTGGACGCATTGTCACCGGTAATCATCGCAACCCTGAGCCCCTGCATATGCAGCGCTCTGATCGCTTCGGGTGTAGTCTCCTTGATTGGGTCGGCAACCGCGATCACTGCCGCTAGGCGGCCGTCAATCGCCGCATAGAGAGGACTTTTACCTTGCTCGCCGAGACGCTGGGCGGTTGACTTGAAGCCTGTTACATCAAGGCCCAGCTGTGCCATGAACCGGTCGGCCCCCACAGAGACGGTGCGAGCGGCGACCTTCGCCGTCACGCCAAAGCCCGGGGTGGCGTCAAAGGCATCAATTGGTGCGAGCGTAATCCCCTTCTGTTTTGCTGCGCTGACAATCGCTTCGGCAATCGGATGTTCGGAACGTGACTCCACCGCCGCGACAAGCGCCAATACTTCATCGTATTCAAAGCCATCGGCGGGAACGAGGTCGGTTAACTCAGGTTGACCCTTGGTCAGCGTGCCAGTCTTATCGAGGGCGATAATCGTCACATCGCGTAGCGTCTGCAACGCCTCGCCCTTGCGAAAGAGTACCCCGAGCTCAGCCGCGCGGCCCGTGCCGACCATGATCGAGGTCGGCGTGGCCAGGCCCATGGCACATGGACAGGCAATAATGAGCACCGCTACCGCGTTGACCAACGCAAATGTCAGCGCCGGCGTCGGGCCAAAAATCAGCCAGACTAGGAAGGTCACAGTGGCCGCAGCCATCACTGCTGGGACAAACCACATAGTGACCTTGTCCACCAGTGCTTGAATCGGCAGCTTGGAGCCCTGTGCTTCTTCCACCAGGCGAATAATCTGCGCGAGGACGGTGTTGGCCCCCACTTTGGTCACACGGAAACTGAACGCGCCTGTCTTGTTGAGCGTGCCGCCAATGACTTCGGCGCCCACGCCTTTGGACACGGGTATCGGTTCGCCGCTGATCATGCTCTCGTCAACGTACGAGTTGCCTTCAATCACCTCGCCGTCGACCGGAACCTTCTCCCCCGGACGGACGAATACAATGTCGCCAATCGTCACTTGATCAAGTGCTACTTCCAGCATTTCTCCGTTGCGCTCCACGCGCGCGGTTTTCGCCTGCAGGCCGACCAACCGTTTGATCGCCTGCGAGGTTCGCCCCTTAGCGCGCGCCTCCAAGGTGCGCCCCAGCAGGATTAAGGTAACAATCACCGCTGCGGCTTCGAAATAGACGTTGGCTGTGCCCTGCGGCAGTACCTCGGGAATAAACGTCGCGACCAGCGAATAACCGTAAGCCGCCGCGGTGCCGACAGAGACTAGCGAGTTCATGTCTGGTGCACCACGCAGCAACGCCGGAATGCCTTTTTGGAAGAAGCGTAGGCCAGGGCCGAAAAGGACCATAGTGGTAAACGCGAACTGCACATACCAGTTCGTCTGCTGATCCAAGACCTCCATTACCCAATGGTGCATGGCAGGGATAAGGTGCGAGCCCATTTCAAGGGCAAATACTGGCAAGGTGAGAATGGTCGCAATCAACATCGAACGCTGTAGCGCTTGCGCTTCACTATCACGACGATCTGTGTCCTGTTCGCTTTCATTCGGTCCTTCGGCGGACAAGCGGTGGGCTTTGTAACCCGCTTGTTCCACCGCGGCCTCAAGCTCAGCTGCGGATACGACTCCTGCCAGATGGCGCACCCGCGCCCGCTCGGTTGCCAGATTGACATTGGCTTCGAGCACCCCGGGGATTTTTGTGAGTGCCTTCTCGACCCTGCCTACGCATGAGGCGCAGGTCATATCTTCAATCGCCAGTTCGGTGTTATCTTCGCGAACCGCATAACCTGCACTCTCTATGGCGTGCACGGCCGCCTGTGGATCGGCCATACCGCTAAAGATAATATCGGCCCGTTCGGTGGCGAGATTAACGGAGGCGGTATGCACGTTGGGAACGACTTGGAGTGCACGCTCGACCCGACCGACGCACGAAGCACAAGTCATGCCTTCAACCGGCAGGCTCAGACGCGTCAATGTGGTTTGGGATGGATTCGCACCTTGTTGGGTAATGGAAACCATTGAACAGCTCCTTAACGTTTTTGTTAGAGACAAGCTTAAAACCTCCCGTAACGGGAGGGTCAATATCTGTAACTGACTTATTTTACGACGTGCAGATTAGGCATACCGTTTGTCCCATTACAGTCCATATCCACCTGTGTACAAATTTCCCATCCTCCGCCCAGAGCCTTGTAAATGCTAATAATAGCAAGCCGTTGGTTGGTGCGAGCGACAGTGAGTGCCCGCCTACTTGCCAAGTCTGGCTGTTCAACTTCTAGTTCATCCAGATAGCTGCCCTCACCTTTTAAACACCGAAGTCGAGCAAGACGTGCAGCTTCACGATTTGCCGTCTCTACTCCAATCTGAGCCGTTGCTGCTGCAAGGAGCCGTTCAGCAGATGCAATATCGGTGCGTCTTAAAAACAGACCCGCAGTCACCTACAGCGATCTCTTTAACGGTGAGAACTTCATGCTCGGGAGTGGCCGTAGGTAGCTTAAAACAGAAGCTCTGAAGTGATACAAACTGGTACTCGTCGAACGTGCAAAACGGGTCGACGATCTCCATCGCTGGACGGTATTGATAAATGGCACCGAAGGCTATGGTACTGCCGAAGTGACGCAAGGCGACGTCGATAGCCATGAGTTGCCCTCCAAGACCATGGGAGCCATTAAGGTTCTAGGACTGTTTTTTATCGGCGAGTTGATGGATGTTAGCGACGGGTTAGGCGGCATCCGGCGTTGCCGTTGGGCAAGCGGTGTCGCCCATAAGAGTGATAAACTTAAAACATAAACACTCAGTGTCTAGGCTCTGTAATTGATTACTATACCCTTTAGTACACTCAGGATTTATTAGTTAACGACTCATAGCTGTTGATCGTCAACCCCTGTCACTCGTCCTCAAGTTACAGGTCATATCCTCATTGTTGTTCTATCTTTGTCGCGGATGTTTCTGGGGTAGGAGCTAACAACCGCAGCGACTGTGGTTGATCTGCCGAGCGCAATCCTATATCGAGATAACGCGTCGCCTCCGCAAATTGCCCTGTCTCCCGTAGCAGAGGGATTAATGACTCATAGGCTTTAGTGTAGTTTGGGGAAATTTGCAGAGATCGTTTGAAGGCTGCAATCGCATCGAGAGGTTGATGCATAAGAGTCAGCAATTGTCCTTTATAAAACCATGCCGAGTGCATATTTGGCCGCATCGCAATTGCGGCTTCTATACTGGCCAGTGCTTTAGGCCTATCGTCTAATTTGAAGGCTGCTAACCCTAAGTTGTAATAGGTTTCTGGCGTAGCTTCAATGCTGAGGGATCCCTCTAAGGTGGAAATAGCTTCCTTTAATTTGCCTTGTCCGAGTTGCATTATGCCTAAACGGGTCAATACGGCAGGATCCTTAATACCCTGTCGTAGAAGATAGCTTACAGTGTTTTCGGCGCCCTCATATCGATGTAATTTGAGCTCAGAATTCAATAAATCGACATAGGGTACCAGTAAAGGTAATTGATTTTTGATGAGCAAGTTTTTAAGTGCGCTGGTGGCATCTTGGGTGGTCAGTGACCTGAGTGTGGCCGTGGCTCGATAAATTTTGGCTTCATCATTCTTAGGAGGTGTTCCCCAGGGTAAGATGTTTAGCTCTGTGATCACTGGCTCTGTGCGGTGCCTCTCCCGCTGTAATTCCTTGAGATCAAAGGGACCTTTGGCAATACGATGATCCGTCATTGTGACTTTAATGACATCTTGGGTGCGTCGTGTTGGCATATGGCAAGTAACACAGTCACCTTCAGTATCAATAGCTTGCTTATGTAATTGGGATGCTTGTTGATGGCAGTTAAGGCACTTGGCCGAGACCGTCTTACGGAAACTCATCGATTCCGGTTTGATATGGGGATCATGGCAACTAATACAGGCCAACTGTCCCGCACTTTTTTGGTAGCATTGGCTTTGCCAGAAGCGATAACCATGATGATTGATTTCAAATTTATCTTCGGAGCGAGTATCGGCCTCGGTCGTTTCGACATGGACTAAATATTCGGAGAGTTTCTGACCGGGCCGGAAGGAATAGTCACTGCGATCGAACTTCCTCGCGCCCACTATGCTAACCGCGGGTAACATATGGCATTGAAAACAGACCGAATCTCTTTCTTCTGCTGGCAGCCTGCGGGGGTTAATTATCTTGGCTTGTATCTCTTGGCTAGGACGCACATTCAGGGCTGCGCGGATATGATCTGCGCCTGGGCCATGGCAGCGTTGACAGCCAGTGCCTTGGGGGAGTTCCAATGGAAAAAGATGAGGTGCTAAATGATTGTCACTGGCCACCGCGACTTCTGGAAAGGCATTGTGGCAAAAGAGACACTCTCTTCTTACCTGCCGCTGCACACCATAATGGGTTTTATTTTCAAATCCGGGTGACATACCCCATTCATTTGTTTGGGAATACCATCCCAGCGGTAGCATAAATAACTCCCCTAGCTCAGTACGATATAGGTAACTGCGGGCGCGATTCCCCGACCCTAGCACCCAGTCAATGGGGGTCGTAAAGGTATTGATGGGCTTGCCATTGAGGTCTTTTTGATAGCGATAAAAAGTGAGTTTATCGTCATGTTTATCTATACGGTAATAACGCTCAGAAGCGGCGTGGTAAAATTCCTCGCCAAATTTCTCTATCGGTTTAGCATTGGCTGGGAGTGTAAAAGAACGCGCCATCCCCACAGATTGGTAAGACTGGTAAAGATTCATATGGCAAGTGCTACAGGCCCGATCTGGCACATAGCCCGCCGCTGCGCCTGTGGTTGCTTGTATATTGAGTTTTGTTAAGGGATCGGGTGTAGCTAAAGCTAGCTGGGGGATACTGAGCAAGGTTAGCACTATGATTAAAAAGTTAACTCGCACCCTAACTCCCTATTTATGCAGAATATAATTTGAAGCGTTTCCATCCTTTCACAGGGTTGGCTTATTGGTCAAGCTGTATGCGAATGTGAGATGGGTCATCTGACCTTGCCCTAAATGCTGGCGTTGTGATTTTGCCGTATATAGATCATTGCCTGCAAATTATTAATAGCCAAAAGAGTTTAGATATCCCACTCGAGCCCTCCACCGAAGTCATGAATGTCAGTGGCTGGCTCGGCTGATTGAATTTCCAATGGGATCGGGGGTTGGCCCTAGCCAACAATAAGAGTGATAAAATTAAAACAAAGGCTATTTGTACTCAGTAAAGACAATCTTTGGGTTGAGTTTTCTTAATCCATTGTATTGATTTAACAGGTTAAAAATGTCTTCGTTTTTTCTAAATTCAGTACCACTACATTATTCGCACCTGACCAAGTAGATCAACTCGCCCTATCTACCTTGGATAAATGATATGCCTGCCCATCCCTATTTTTAATATAAAACTCTTGATGACTTAAAAATCGATGAATCAGATTTACCTAGTCTGGTTCACGCGTGAACGCGATCATTTTTCATGAGCTTTGGGCTAACAAATCTTTGCCCCAAAGCAAGACAGTTGAGTTATGCGCATTACGCATTAATTGTCATTGCTTCCCCAGTGACACGCCATTAACTCGTCCCTGAGGGCTCTACTAAAACATCCATGTTTTAGAAGGTCACTGGTGCAACAATGCCAATCTTAACTACCCCTCTGGCTGTTCATTCAGCTAAAAAGCTATTGCCCCAAAATAATTTAGAGCAAATACTCATTCACCACCTGTTAATGTGACTTTGCCTTATAAAAAGTTATCTGAAGGTGTGTAGGGATTTTCTGTCGAAATAAATGGCTTTACTGCATTCTAATACATAATTTTTGATTCAAATGACGGACTGGTTGTAAATTGCAAGCGCATGAAATATAGCGCATTATGTGTGGATAAGGTGGCGCACAGGTAGGTTTACACGACTGGAGAGTATTAATGCTTGTAAAGTATTATGGTTTGGTTTTCGATAATGGAACTAATCGTTGGTCACCACGAGTAGAATTTATATCAAACGGTTTATTTCGTATGACTCAGCCTAAATACCTTAATGATAAAGGAAGTGAGGCAAGGCTATGGCCATATTTTAATGAATTTTCACCAGCGGATTATGTATGGGCAAAAAAAGAACATGATAAAATGCAAACCGATCCTTCCTATGTCCCATCAAATGAAGAATTAGAAAACTTCTTCCTAAAACCGTGTGGCTCTCGATTTGGAGACCATTTCCCGCATATGCTAGCTCAAGAAGGCTTCAACTCAATGGAAGATTATGATCGGGAGCAACTTACTCAAGCAGTTGAAAGAGTCAACTCATTTTTAGTTGAGGCATTAAGCTGCCAGTTAGGGGTTTTATCCCTGTCAAAGTCTGATACAAATGAACTTATGTGGACACATTATGCTAGTGAAGGTAAGGGACTAGCTGTTACTTTCAATGAGAGCCATGCGTTTTTCAACCAATTTCCCCCGAAAGATGTTAGTTATACTCCAGATAAAAGAGCTTCTCTTACATATTATAAAGGTATGATAAGAATGAATGGTGCTCCGTTAAAGAACTTCCATGTTGCGAATCTAGGTAATCCATTAGGAGTTATGCAATCATTTAGTCGAAATGGTATTGATGTAGTTGATTTATCGGAACGGCTGCTATATTCGAAAGCCAAACAATGGTCTTCTGAAGATGAAACTCGAATTGTATGCCCTCTAATATTCTGTGACGAAAAAAAAGGACCAGTTAGACAACCAGAATTTGGAGTTGAATTACCTAATGAACTCTCCCTTATGCTTCAAAGTTACTCTGAAATCAATCTCAAACGAATACCGTTTGATGCCTTTGAATCTATCATTTTTGGTTACAGTATGAGTGAATTTGATAAATCAACTATCACTGAGCTGGTAAGGAAAAATGAAAACTTGTCTCACCTAAAATTGCGCGTTGCAAAACACAATATTTATGGCGATATTGAGATCAGTGATCTTGCAGTGTAACAAGATACTTTAACAGCGGAAATTCATCATATTTGAGGTATTATGTTTTATTTATTTCTTGATACTTGTGTTCTTCTCGATATTTCAACGAAAAAGCAAGATCTTCCTTTAGTTTCAGCATTGGAGGAACTGGTTGCAGCAGGCATGGCAAAATTAGTTGTAACAGATCTAGTCGCTGAAGAGTACGAAAGAAATAAAGAAGATGTTGCAAATAAGACTGCAAGACGTCTTTCTCAAGAGTTCAAACAAGTTAAAGATGTTGTAAGAGAGTTTGCAGGCGAGAATCAGGAGCAAACTATTGAGGTATTAAATGATATTCATGCTCGACTTCCTCTTTTGACCGATGCGAACTACACCACAATTCACAGAGTAGAAAAGCTAATAGAGTCGGCTGAACGAATTGGTATTAGTGAGCGTTCAAAAATTGCAGCAGTTCAAAGAGGTTTAGATAAAAAAGCTCCATTCCATATCAGTAAAAACTCTGTAGCTGACGCAGTAATTATTGAGCAATTTCATGAGTTTTCACTGGGTATAGAATCAAGTGATAGCAGTTATTTTATCACTCATAATCACAATGACTTTTCCGCCAAAGATCATAGAAAGCCTCATGCAGACTTTGACAGAATATTTAGTGAAGAAAACGTCTGTTACTTCAACAATTTGATATCAGCAATAAATGCGATCAACGAAGATATTTTAGCAGGTCTTAAGTTTGAGTATGACTATACCGAGGAGACTAGAGGTTTACGTGAAATCCTTGATGTAATGGACGAGTTAGTAGACAAAGTTTGGTATAACCGTCATCAGAACCGAATGTGGAAAATAGAGCATGGAGAAATCGAGGTAGTTCCAGAAGGTACTGAACGCTATGGAAATGATGTGATCCACGAGCATATCCTCGATGGAGCAATAAGAGCAGCTCAAAAAGTCGAAGATATTTACGAGGATACAGGTCCTTGGTCAGACTTCGAGTGGGGAATGATTAATGGAAAGCTATCCGCATTACGTTGGGTGCTAGGTGATGAGTGGGATATGTTAGACACTTAAGTAGACTGCAGAGTTAACAAAGTATTTAAGGTTTCAAAATACTTTTTCTAATCTGATAGAAACGATTTTGGACAATTCCCTAGCTCGCTTTTGTCCCAAAGTGAGCCAGTGAATCTCTCTACACCAGACTGATTCACGCTAACCGCTAAAACCCGTCCCAATCCCTCGTTTGCGGCTATTCTGGGGCGGTTTTTTCCCCATCGAATGAATCAAATCTCTAGAGAACTGATTCAGAGCCAACTTGATCGTAGTGCCTGCCATCCACCAATCTACTTAACCAATCGCCAGTTTGGTTTCTACGTAGCGCAGTTTTGTCACCCTTGGATTAGCAAGAAAGTAGGCCAGCATCAGAGGGCCTAGGCGGCCCATAAACATCATAAAGATGATAATCCCTTGGCCTGCATTCGATAAATTGCCGGTTAATCCGCGGGATAAACCAACTGTGCCCAGTGCAGATATGGCCTCGAAGATGATATCGATTAAGGGTGCTGTTTCGCTTAATACCAGTGCGAAGATGGCCAGCCAAGTGACGCCGATGGAGATCATGGTGAGTGCCAAGGCTTTGCTAATAGTGTCTTTGGGGATTTCCCGCTTAAACACATAAACTGCTTCGTCGCGGCGTAGGTAGCCATAGGTTGCCAAAATCAGCACCATAAAAGTGACCACCTTAATCCCGCTGGCGGTGCTTAATGAGCCGCCACCGATAAACATCAATACCAGCATAAGCAGTGTCGTGCCGTCTTCGAGTTGGTCTATGGCTAATGTATTAAAGCCGGCGGTACGCGGTGTGACTGCCTGAAACCATGAGGCCAACCATTTGCCGAATTCGCTTAAGGGTGCCAAGGTGTTGGGATTGTTGTTCTCAATCAGATAAATCGCAATCACGGCCACGGCGTTGATTATGATAGTGCCTATGATCATCATGCGGCTGTAAACGCTGAGTTTTGACCAACGTTTATTGCGGCGAAGATCTATCCATACCGAGAACCCTAAACCGCCAATGATAAACAAACCTGTGATGGTCAGGTTAACTACGGGATCGGCCACATAGGGCATTAGGCTGTCGGCACTGAGGGCAAAACCTGCGTTATTAAAGGCGCTAATGGTATAGAAAAAACCGTGGAATATACTGATTTTCCAACCCAGCTCGTCGCTCCAATAGACAGATAAAATCAGCATGCCCATGGCTTCGACTAGCAATGAAAACAGCAATACGGCTTTGGCGGTCGAGACTAATGTTGAAGTATCTGTTTGATTAAATGCCTCTTTCGCCACTGTTTGCTGTAGAAAGCCAATCTTACCGCCAAGGGCAATTAGAGTCACAATGGCAAAGGTCATCAACCCAAGCCCGCCGAGTTGAATTAACAGGGCGATGACGATTTGTCCGAATGGGGTAAATACCGTCCCAGTGTCGACCACCACAAGTCCGGTTACTGTTACCGCTGAGGTGGCAGTAAACAGGCTTTGCAACCAAGTGATAGAAGATTCGGTCGCTATTGGCAGTTTGAGTAAGCTAGTGCCTAGGATGATTAGCAGTGCAAAGCTGACGCTTAGAATAAAAGGTGGGGCGCCAAACAGTTTTCTATCGGATCTGGGGTTATGCTCGACTGCCATAATGGAGGGATGCCATTGAACCACCTTACACCAACCTTGGGGCGAGATATTTAAGCTCGCTGCGGCTGCCACAAAGCAGCAAAGCGTCATGGGTCTGTAGTACAAAGCTGCCATCGATCCGGCTAAATACTGCCACATCACGCTTAACCATCACGGCGGCGACTTTGCCCTTAGGATTGCGCTTTATATTGGTTAAGTCGTCTTGTGTGCCATCCTGCACCGAACCCAGTAGTTGGGATACTGTGGTTTGATCTAGGTGGGGTTTAATATGAATTTCAACAATATAAAGCCCATCACCAATGGCGAGAAAGTTATTTACCATGGGATAGTTAAGTGACTGGGCGACACGAATACCCATTTCTTCTTCCGGGTGAATGATACGAGCGACACCGAGTTTAGAGACGATAGTGTGGTGTGCCTTAGTGCTGGCTTTGACCCAAATGATTTCTACACCGAGATTTTTAAGCGCCAAAGTACACAGTAAACTTGACTGCATATCTTCACCAATGGCGACAAGCACGGCTTCACTGTTCGCGAGGTCAAGCTCCCGCAGTGCGGTTTCGTCTGAGCAGTCGCAAATCACGGCTTCGGTTAGGCTTTCAACATATTTTTCAACCATTTTCGGGTCGCTATCGACGCCCGTTACTGTGTGGCCTAGGTGGATCAATTCAAGGCTGGCGGCGACGCCAAATCGCCCTAAACCAATGACCGTAAAATGCGCCATATCCATGTCCTTTATGTTTGTTTGGTGGTATCAAAACGCTTAGTCGTGATGTGTGCTTGTTAAGCGGTAGCCTAAACCAGCTTCTGTCTTAATCAGTTGCTGCTCGTTGCTATCATTGAGTTTTTTACGTAACTGGCTCACTAAGATCCGCAAATAATGGCTATCTTCCTGATGGGTTTTACCCCAGATATTGCGCAGTAATTCGGTTTGTGTGACTAGTTTGCCCGGGTGGGACATTAAGGTTTCCATCAAGGCGAATTCTTTTTTGGTTAGGGCAATTTCTTGCTGTTCTAGCCATAGCTGGTGGGTACTTTTTTGCAGTTTAAGTGGGCCAAAGTGGAGTAAATCCGTTGCCATGGGCTCGTCCACGAGATCGCGGAGTAAGACCTTAATGCGGGCAATTAACTCTCTGATCCCAAAGGGCTTACTAAGATAGTCATTGGCGCCAGCTTCCAATAGGCGGATTTTTTCTTCCTCTTGATCGCGGGCGCTTAAGACTAATACGGGAATTTTGTCCTTCGGACGCAGGGTTTGCAGTAGCTCAATACCATCGCCATCGGGGAGGCCAAGGTCGAGTACGAGTAGGTGTGGTTGCTGTGATTTATATTGTGCTAAAGCCGATGCAATGGATAATGCGCCAATATATTCAAAGCCTTCAGCTTCTAGGGAGATCCGCATAAAAGTGTGGATTTGGGCTTCATCATCCACGACCAAGATTTTGTATGGCATTTATTTCTCGACCTTGTTAATCGGTAGAGCAATGCGGATAAGGCTGCCCTTTGCCACGGGTTCGGCACTGATCTGGCCGCCATGGGCGGTAATGATGCCTTTAGCGACGGCGAGCCCTAGGCCAGCCCCGCCATCCGTAGAGGGATGTTGGCTATAAAAGAGATCAAAAACGGCTTCCCTGCGGGTACTATGCCACACCCCCGATCTTGGATATCCAGCCGCAGCATCTCTTCGTGTCGATATACTTTAACCGTGATCTTTTTATCTTGGGGTGAGTAACGCAGTGCATTGTCCAGTATATTAAAAATAGCCTGTTCAATCAATGAACTGCTGATCATCACCGTGGGAAGGTTGGGTTGGCTCTCGACGACAATCCGAGGTTGGGTAGTGGGGACGCGAGCAATAGCCTGATGTAATACATGGGTGATGG
The DNA here is from genome assembly GCF_000217915.1 of Shewanella sp. HN-41. Classification (GTDB taxonomy): domain Bacteria; phylum Pseudomonadota; class Gammaproteobacteria; order Enterobacterales; family Shewanellaceae; genus Shewanella. The sequence goes on from NZ_AFOZ01000001.1 coordinate 22,587, forward strand.
AGTCCTCATCCAAACTGAATTTCAGGGCGCCGTGCTGTAGCTTAGTGGCCTGTAATAGGTTTTCAATATATTGGTGTAGGCGGTGGCTCTCGGTTGCTGCACTATCTATAAGCTCATCTTTTTGCGATTCACTTAGCTTGGACTGGTATTCTTTCAAGGTGGTTAGAGTGCCAATAATGGTGGCGAGCGGTGTACGTAAATCATGGGAGACAGAGAGCAAAATACTGTTTCTTAAGTTTGCCTGTTTAAGCTCATCTTGCTGACGACGATAGTGTTCAGCCAATTTGCTGGTGGTGAGGGCCACGATGAGAAACACGACTAAGTTAAGAATATCCTCAAGATTGAACATCTGTAGCGAATAGCGTGGCGTGGTGAATAAAAAGTTGTAACTGGCAGCCTCGTACACGGCGGAGAAATAGGCGAAGTTAGCGTTACATTGCAACGCTATAAGTACCACTGCAAGCTGCAAAATCAGTAGTACAGCAATCGTTGAGCCTAAAAAGTGATCAATGAAAAAACTGCTAAAAATGGCTGTCACCAACACTGTGCCAGTAAAAAAAGTGGGCTGCGAGCGCCAGTATTGGGCTATTGAAACTGTCTTTGCAAATGTCATGGAATGAATAGAGCCTTGCCGAAATTAGCGTTACTCTAACAAAGGCATTTTTAGATAGCGCGTAAAAAAGTCGTAAAATTTATAATCGAGTGAGAGGCTTATCTTAAATCTGCGGATGTTGATATGGGGGCGTTTACCTGAATATGGCAGGAAACATTTGGCTCAGCATATCGTCTTATACGCGAAGCCAAATGGGAGGCGTTAGCGGATTGATGCTAACGCACTCTTTATTTTAGGGATCTTTTATGTAACCGTTCTCGCTAGCAACTCGCTAAGAATACAGTCGATCACCAAGGGATTGGCGGCGATATTAAACGTTTGCCAACATAGCCGGGGACAGTATCAAAGCGCTTATCTTCGGCTTCCCAATCGGCTTGGGCTTTGGCGATTTCTGCTTTGCTATGGCCGACAAAGTTCCACCAAATACTGACAGGATCAGCCAGTGGTGCGCCGCCAATCAGCAATATGCGACAAGCTGCTGCGAGTTTTACCGTGACGGTTTCACGCAACATCCCCAGATAAGCGAGATCGTTATTATCGAAGCTTGCGTCCTCGATTTGGAATTTGCCTTCGAGCGGCATAAGCCCATATTCGAAGCTAGGGTTGAGGTGTAGGGTTAGCTCTGTGTCTTCTGCGGCAAATAAATCCATGGCAACAATGGGTGAAAAGTGCAATGTGGGTGCCTGCTTATGCTGCCAACTGCCAATTAGTAGGGTGAAGTCGACGCCCGTCTCGCGCCAGGTCGGTAACTCGGGATAATGATCGAATCTCGGAGTGGCATCTTTGTGCTCCAGCGGCAGGGCAATCCATAGCTGCGCCGCGTGCATAGTGGGATGGCCCGGGACTGACTCTTCGGTATGGGCTATGCCATATCCAGCCGTCATTAAATTAACTTGTTTTGGGCGGATCACTTGGGCGCTACCTAGGCTGTCCCTGTGCATGATTTCGCCTTCGAGCATCCAAGTAAAGGTTTGTAGGCCAATGTGCGGATGCGGGCCGACATTCATCAGTGGGCCGTCGGTGACTGGGCCAATATGGTCGAGGAAGCACCAAGGGCCGATAAGACGACGCTCTTTTTGTGGTATTGCCCGTGCCACGGGAATACCGCCGACATCACTGATTTTTGGGGCAATACGTTGGACTTGAATGCGGCCATTTTCAATGGGGCATTCCTTCGGGCCACCATAAAACTGTGCTTGTTGTTCGCTCATATTCGCTCCCTATTCCTTTGCTAGGACACTCAGAGTGTTAGTCTGGGATGCAAAAAGGGTTTAGATCCTATTGCATTCGCGTCGAAGGTTTTAGCTTCGTGTATTCCGGTGGATTTTGCAAATTGATGCAGGGTATGGCCAGGTGTAACTGGGTTATTCGAATCGCCCTTGGATAAATTTAGTTAACCCAATCTAAACGTGAATATGCACTGAGCCGGCGTGTATGTTTCTGGTGATATTCTATTTGGCCCTCGGTTTGGCATTCCCGTGGGCATGTTGTCAGGCCGCATAGATTTCTTATTGATATGGATGACGCGACTTCTATCCCGTGCTTAGTGAGCATGACTGCAGAACCGGCGTAGAGACAAACTCAGCTTTTCTCTTTAGCTAACCATTAAACAAAAAATCCGAAGTCAAATAGCTTCGGATTTTTATTAAACCTCAAACCAAATCTATAAATTTAATGCTTGAATGACTTCAGGATCTTTAAATATTGTTTCGAAGCGTTGTTTATAAATAAGCTGCATTTCGTTTACTATTGCACCACCGGGGATATCATTTTCACCCGTAAAGTTTTTAACAAGCTTCTGATTGCCATTTTCATCGAGAATCATCAGGTCAAGGTTGTACCAAGAATTATCAGATAAGGTGTGGTAGTCATATTTCCATTCATGTAATACAAAAATAATTGATTTACTACCATTCTTGCTCACTTGAGTGACTGTGCTGTCTATACTCATATTCGGTGAGGTTTCAACCGATTCGGCTTTAATCCCTCTTTTACCAAATCCCGCTAAGAGCCTGTTTGTTAAATAGACAGACATGGCTTCATTTGTGGGGGTATTATAAGAGTAAGGAATACCTAAAGCACTTCTGATTAGTCCTTCAAATGCTGGCTTTTTATCATTATTTACTACGTATTCACGCTTATCAATAACCGCAATAGTGAGTGGTTTTTCGGTTGTGCTGAAATTGATCTCAGGGGCTGATTGTTCCGCGGTTAAGATTTGTGCACAACCTGAAAGTAATAACACAGATAGAATAGCGAAGCATTTTGCTGTATTTTTGAACACAATATAATCCTTATATTAAGGTTCGATTTGCCCAGTTTTATGTGGGATAGAACAGATTTTAATTGAAGAAAATAATCAAGTTGGATTAACCATCTAATATGGGTGAACAAATTTTGTTCTATTAATGGTTGGCTAAATCCATTTATCAACTAGTCAAAATATAAAGAAGTGCAAACGTAACATCCTTATATTTATGGGGGAAATTGTAATGAATTGATGCATAACGATCAATTTTAAATATAAATCATGTAACCAATTTCAAATTTTTAGCTTTTAGGCTAAATAATAGTTCAGAATTGTAAATTATTTGATAGATAGGAACAGGGTGGCTCTCAACACATAGGAGACGCGTTCTGGGTATAATTAGGCGCAATTATTTAGGAGGACTATTGTGTCGTTTTTGTGCTCTATCCGCACCAAATTTACCTGATAAAAACGTCAAATTACGTTAATGTAAAACCAGCCCTTGATGAGTGTGACGTTTATGAAGAGATTACTGATAGTTATCTTAGCCTTAGGTCTTGGCGCTTGTGCTAGCGCGCCAGAACCTAAGCCTGTGCTAAAGCAAGTTGAACCCATCTCCGTGTGGAACGATGGCAATATCGCCGAACTGCATTCCGAGTGGCGCGGCGTGCCCTATCGTTTGGGCGGCGGCACTAAAAAAGGGATCGATTGCTCAGCCTTTGTATCGGTCGCTTACCAAAAAATGCTGGGCATGACTCTACCGCGTACGGTTGAGGAACAACAAGCCCTAGGGAAGCCCGTGTCCCGCAACCAATTGCGTAAGGGCGACTTAGTGTTTTTCAAAACGGGTTGGAGCACGCACCATGTCGGTATCTATGTGGGAGACGATAATTTTCTCCATGTTTCCACTAGCCAAGGGGTGAAAATTTCAAGCTTGCTCAATAGTTATTGGGCGTCTAAGTATTGGAATGCGCGACGAATTTAAGTCGTGTACTATTTGCGCTGAGCCGTATTTTTGTGGCCCTATTCGATATCCAGGATATAAGCATGACAACAACAAAACACTGGACCCTAAAGAGCATAGCCAACGAGTTGGGTGTCTCTAATGCCACAGTTTCTAACGCGTTTAATCGTCCCGACCAATTATCGGAAAAACGTCGCAACGAAATTTTAGCGGCTTGCACTAAGCTCGGCTATTTTGGGCCAAATAAAGCGGCTCAATCCTTACGCAAGGGCAAGTTTGATACAGTCGCCTTGGTACTGTCGGACAGTGTGGAATATATGGTGTCCGATCCCGTCGCCAGTAAATTTATGAAGGGTGTCGCGTCCGTCTTGGAGCAAGAAAAGCTCAATTTGCTACTGTTTTCGGGCAGCTCAGACAGCGTAAATGCGGTGGCCGACTTTGTGGATGGTTTTATTTGTTATGGTCGCCCGCGCAATGCGCTGTTGGCCGAGCAGTTAAAGCGGGTTAAAAAGAAGGTCGTCACAGTCGATTTTGATATCCACCGCAATGCTTCTGTGAGCATAGACAATAAGTTAGCCGCCTATGAAGTGGCGAAACTGGCATTGCATTCACCCGCGGACAATGTGGCCATTTTGGGGTTACGTTTGCTCGATACCCACTTAACTTGCCGCGTGTATGACTTGAATTTGCTCGAGATAGATATGTCTATTGCCCACCAACGATTGCAGGGTTATTTGCAAGCGATTGAAGAAGCTGGCGTTGTACTAGGGCAGGATAGGATTTGGAATATCCCCGAGAGCAATGCCGATTATGCGGCGATAGCGGCAAAAGAGGCACTGAACTCGACTCCGCGCCCGAATGTATTTCTATGCATGAGTGACTTAATTGCCTTGAGTGTACTCGGTGAGGCGCAGGCCATGGGGCTGAAGGTTCCCGAAGATGTGCGAGTCGTGGGCTTTGATGGCATAGATGAAGGCACACGTTCAAATCCGCCGTTAACGACCGTCTACCAATACTCAGAGCAGAAGGGGCGAACGGCGGCGCAAATGTTTGTTGCTGGTGCCGTGCATGCAGAAGTTTTAGGCTATGAACTGCGCCTCGGTAAGAGCTGTTAGCATCTCATTTTGTCTAGTCCTGAAATAAGTTGACACTTATTTCCTTTAAAACGCCTGATGTACTTCATCGGGCGTTTTGTATTTTTAAGGCCAGATGCGGCCGTTTGCGATTATATATCGCCACCGACTCTGCAACCATTTTCCTCGCCTCCCTT